>NZ_AP043763.1:0-26232 GCF_055392745.1 Thioreductor micantisoli | reverse complement strand
GTTTTTAATTCTTGGTGCAAATGAAAAACCAAGCAAATTTGTCAATCCAAAAATCACCTCTGTAAATCCGAAAGTATCTGTAGAATGAATATCACTCTTGACTGCTCCATTTTGCAATAATCCATCAATTACATAACCAGATTCTCTCTCATTTACATTTATTACTTGAGAATGAAAAAGTCTATGTGATTCATCAATAAATGTATAAGCTACAACACCTTTATCTGTTCCAAAATATTTAAAAGAATAACCTGCATTAGTTGAATCAATTGATTTAGAAATATTATATTTTTGACCATCACTTGAAGTATGATTTATATCTCGATGAGCTCTCATAAGTTTTACAATTTCAAGCTTATCCATATAAGAAATTATCTTATCATTTGCTTCTTGTGTATTTTCTTCACTCATATACCAACTTTTAATATTATCAAGTTTATTTTCACTAATACCTTTTGAGATTTTACTCATCTTTACTAATGAAAGATTACATCCATATCCAACGATAGCCGCTAAAATAAGGTTATGGTCTGTTTTTGATTTATTTTGATTATAGTGTTGAAATGATGATAAATAGTCTGTTTCATCGTTTATTACACGCAATAATTCAATAATAGAAATATACTCATTTGATGGAAAATATTTTGCAATAGATTCTTCGTTTTCATTTTTATCAAGCTTAGGAGTTTTTAGAATAAAAGAGTTTTCTCGAGTTGTAAAATAGGTGTTAAAACCTTTTTTGATATTTTCATTTGTTTGTTTAAAACTTTGTTCTAATTTAGTTTTTATTGGTTCAATAAAGTTATCATAATTTTTTAAATTATCTAATTCGTGGACTTTTAGAAGCATATTTTTATTCTTTTCCCATTCATCCTTATCAATAAGATAATCATCGAAGTTACGGTATTTCAAAGAGTATTTAAGATTAAGTGTTCCATTTTTAATTGCATCACTTACATGAAAAAATAGTAAAACTTTATAGAGAGAAACTCTGAATTTACCACTCTCATATACAGCTGTTTTTTCTTCATCATTAAGAAATTCTTTTGGTGCTTTTGTAGTAATATTAGTATTATCTCTAAAATATTTTATGGCTGAAATGATATTTTTATTTGAAGTATTTTCATCAAGCTCAATAGCTTTTAAAACTCCTGAAAGTCTGCCTTGTAATATTTTTGACTTCTGTTCTATAAAGTCATATTTATTTTCAACTACAGTATCAAACACTTTTTTTTCTTCAAGAATATTATTCAATAACTGTGTCTTTTTTTCTACAAGAGTAGTGATTGTAGCCACTTTCTTAACAGCAGATAATTTTTCATCTTTTACAATTTTTTCAATCTCATTAAGTGTGGAAATATTGGCATCTTCAAGTGATTTTAAAACTTGATTCTTTTTTGGTTCAAGTTCAAAACTAAAATCTTTTTGTGCTCTAAATGAGGAGTTTTTAGCTGTTTGAACTGTTGATATAAATCTATCTATTAAGTTATCATTTCTGATTAAATATTGATAATATACAAATGATAAAAGTGTAAATTTTTGGTTTAATTTATTTATCTGATTTAACTGAAATGATTTTCCTTTTTCTACCCATTTAGCATAATATTGAGCTATTTTTGGAGTGATACCAATAGTATCAATAATCTCTTTTAAAATATTAAATTTGGATTGAATAGTGTTTAACTTCCCCAAACTTAACATCATCTGATGTTTTGCTGTGGAGTGCTCAAGTCTCCTAAAATAGGCGATTTTATATCTATTTTTAGATTCTTTATCTTTTTCAAGAAACTCATCTAAAACTTTTAATCTCTTGTCTTTTAATAAAAGATCTAACCTGTTTAAAATATCTTGTTTTTGGGTATTTAGTGCAACTTGAATAATTCTTGTTAACTCTGTGTAACTGGGCATTTCAATGTTTAATTTTCTTGCTAAGTTAACGAGTGTATAGAAAATCTTTTTACGATGAATGAAATTATTAGCAAGATTATTTGCCTCTTTTTGTAAAATTGCTTTTATTTCATCTGTGTATTCATTTATTTTTAGATAATTTTTTATAATCTGTTTATATGCTCTCAAGGTTCTTTCTGATATATTTTCTAAAATTTTTTGTAAGTTATATCGTTTTGCAATATATTCTAAAACAGAAGTATCTATATTAAAAAATTTATGGGTTAATTTAAAATAGCCAAATAAATGAATAAAAATAACAATATTTTCTGTTTTATAATTTTCTTGTAATTTTTCCAATAAGTCATTTTTAATATCAAAATAATATTCTTTCTCTTTATAATTCATTGATGGTACCTTATTAAAGGCTTTTAACTCTTTTCTACTTAAAATTTCTATGCTCATAAATATCCTTTGTATGTGTATGATTTAGACTTTAGTTAAAACTATACTTTTATGTAATTAAAATAGTAATAAATTTTATCGTATATATAGATATAATATAATATAATTACAAATATATATTTTTATAATAATAAGGGGAAAATATGGCAGTTTATGGCTATTTACGAGTAAGTACTAAAGACCAAAATTCACAATATCAAAAAAATGCAATATTAAATTATGCAAATGAAAATAATTATGTACCAATTACTTTTGTAGATGAAACAATGAGTGGTGCAAAAAGTTATAAAAATAGAGAATTAGGGGATTTACTCAATAAATTATCATCTGAAGATATTTTATTGGTAAATGAATTTAGTCGACTTGGTCGCTCTTTGTTAGATATTTTAGAAATTATCAAAGTTATTAATGAACACGAAGCAAAATTGATTATTGTTAGAGATAAATTAATTATTGGTGATGATATGAATAGTAAATTATTAACTACCTTGTTTGGAATTGTTTCTGAAATAGAAAGAGACCTTTTAAAAAGTCGTGTTAAAGAGGGACTTGAAGCTGCAAAAGCCAGAGGTGTTAAACTTGGTAGAAAACCAGGACCAGCAAAATCTAAATTAGACCCTTATAAAGGGCTAATTCAAGAATATTTAAATAAAGAAATTAGTAAAGCAAGCATTGCTAAATTACTTGGTGTTCATAGACAAACACTTTATAGCTATATAAAAAAGTATAAAATGGTCAAAAATGATTTAAGCTAATTTTAAGGCGGGTTGCCGGAAATCTCTGATTATTGATTTGGAACCTATATAGATAGCATTTATTTTAAACTATTTTAAAGAAGATTGCTAAAAAAATAAGAAAACAATTTTTATAATATTGTTTTCTTATATTAAATTAATTATTTATAATATCTTTAATTTTTCTTTTGATTTTCTTCATTTCTGTTAAGTTAGGTTGAACAGTTCCATCAGAGTATATTTTATATGAAATATATGTTTCATATATAATTTTTGATTTGTTTCTATAAGGATAAACTTCTATTTTTAGAGGATAAATCTTATTTCTAATTTTTAAAGCAAAATAATTTTTCTTTTCTATTGGAGAAATAATTTTATTTCCGTACCAATAATCACCTTTATATTCTCCAAGTAATCTTTTAAAATTTGCATAAATTGAATCACTATTATAAGGAGTATTTATTTCTCCTTTTAAGTGAAAAGTTTTTGAAATATATAATTTTGTTTGTGGAAGTTTATTGAGTATATTAAATACATCTGTTTTTAAATTATTGAAATTTTTATCTAAAGGATTAATTGTTAATCCAACTGCGTCATTACAAGGAATATATGTAAAATTTTTAGGATAATTAAAAGTAATATATTTGTTATTTATAGTGTAAGGTATTTTAAAAATCACTTTATTTAGATACCAAACAACATTAAACTCTCCATTTGCATAGACAATTTCAATATAATTTTGTTTTTCATTTATTTTTATCATTACACCTACATATTTAGTAATTACTGGATCTAAATTTGCTGGTCCAAATTCGGTATACTTACTATATTTAACTATAGCATTTTTAATTTCTTTTAATAAAACTTTTTTGTTAATAGAAATTGTATTATTAGTTATAGTGTCTTTTTTAGGAAAATTTAATTTTATAACTATTTGCTTTTGTGTAGTATTACTTATTTGACGAATCTCAGGTTGGCCTGGTCCAGTTGAACATCCTGTAAAACTAATAATTCCTAACAATATTAAAAATAGAATAATCATTTTTTTCATTTACTTTCCTTTTTTTATGAAATTATATTATATTAAATTTAAATAAGCAAAATTAAGATTAAAAATATTAAGTTCTTGCAAGGTAATATTTAGTAATTTTAGTGTGATGATTAATTTTGGTTCTAAATCAACAAAGGTACCAAATTGCCCATAGGAATTTTATAAACCTCTTATTTCTGGGTTTTTCGTGAGAATAATGTCTGTATTCTTGCGAAAGCAAAAAAACATCTCTCATATTTGCTCTACAAGCAACGAAATTAATTTTCAATACTTATGAGTTTAAGAAACTCTTTTTTCTCGTCAATGTCAATTAAATTGTAAACTTTTTTTGAATAAGTTCACTCTTTTGGCACAATTCTTGTTATATCACTAATCAATATAACACTATAAAAGCTAATCTTTACAATTGGTTTTTGAAACATGGATTGAAAACTAAAAAATAAATCCTATGGGCAATTTGGTACCTTTTTTGATTTGGAACCAATGTACATTTTTTTATTTAATTAACTCCTTATTATAAAAATTAATTTCATATTCCGAATAAAAATCTTGTAAATATTTTTTCTTTTTTTGATATAAATGATTAAGAAAAGCTTTTTTAGGATTTATTTCTTTTTCTAAAAATATTAACAATATATAAGCCATAAATAATTCTATTAAAGGAACTAATCCAACTATAGATATTAAAATATCCCATTTTCCAAAATGATTTACTATAATAAAAGCAATAATATAAAAACAAACAAAAACACAACAAAATATAAATTTATATAATTTATATTTTGTCAATGCTTTCTTTTTAGCTTTTTTCTTTAATTTATCTATTTTGTTTTTTTCTTTTTGATTTTGTTGTTCCAGATTTCTTTTTACTTTTGATAAATTTTCAACTTCTTTTTGTAAGTTTATAGTCTTATTCTTTTCATTTTCAAGTTCATTTTTATAAAATTGTTGTTGTTTAATATGCCCCTCAATATTACTTTCTAAAATCTCAACAGTTTCTTTTGCATTATCGCTATTTATTTCTTCTGGTTTTAATGCTTTTTCTTTAAATTCAATTATAGCTAATGCTAATTCTTCTTCTGTTCTATTTTTTTGATAATAATCTTTTTTTAAAATTTCGAATTTATTTAATAAATTATCACTAACAAGATTTGATATAACAATTTTGGCTTTTGTAATTGTATCTAAACTCAAAGGGGTATTTTTTTTTAAACTTTTTTGTAATTTTAACCAAAATCTATTGATTACAAAATCTAAGTGAGTTAATAAATACATATTTGTTTTTAATTCTGATATTATTTTAAAATATTTAGAATTTTCACTTATTAGAAGATACTCCGTTTCAAAAATATTTTTTGTAGTATTTGTCTTTTTTAATTTAGCTATCTTAGAAAGATTTTCAATGATTTTATATACTTCATCTTCATTAAAATTATATTTTTGTGAAATTTGTATAATCTCTTGTTTATTTGCCAAATTATATTTATAATTATTATTATTATTATTATACAATTCGACATCTTGTTGCTCAATCCCTAATGTTTTTAGCTTGTTAAAAAAACTAACTCTTTTTTCAGCAATATCACTTTTAGTCAAACAATTGTTTAATATTGTTATCATAGCAGTCTTAATCGGATTGACTACAATATTTCTTTCTAAAATATTTTCTGCTTTTTTGAAAAATAACTCTATTTCTTCTTTTGTTTCAGTAAAATATTTTAAGTTAATTTTTTTCTTATTTCTATTTGCTTCTTTACACAAACTATAAAAATCATCAAAAAATTTTTCATATAATTTACCATTATAACCTAATGCATGAAATAATATTTCGGTATCCAAGAAAAAAGTCAAATTTTTATCGAAAACTTTTTTTTGATTTAAAATATCTTCATATTCAAGAGCACTATAAAGTAAAAAACCTTCTTTAATACCATTTAACCATTTTTCTATTTTATTTTTATTTTTAATAAGATATTCTGCTATATATACACTATATTCATTCTTTTTTACATTGTTGTCTATAATATAATATTGTAATGACTGAATTACTTGCTCTTTTTCAATTGGTTTATTTGTTTTTTCTTTTAAAAAATTAATTATATCATTTAAATATTTATTATTTTCTACTGTATATTGTTGAAAAGAGGATATTAAATTTTCAGTAAAAGGAATATTGTTTATTATTTTATATTCTCCATCTTCTTTTTTCAAATATTTTTTTAATCTTTTTAATGCTGTTTTAATAACCGATTCAGGAATATCAAAACTAAATTCTTTTTTTAAATCTTGTTTAATTTCTAAAGAATTAAAAGCTATCTTATTATATTCTTTAATAACAAATTTTATAAATTCTACAATTACATTATATGTATCATTATTTTTATCATATAAATTCTTATATAATAAATATGCTGATAATAATGACAGATTTAAATTCATATTAACTTTCTCTTTTAAATTTTTATTCTTTATCTCTTAATAAACTCTCTCACAACTATTTCCATCTTGATATTTATGAAATCTATCTCTTACCATTTTTATATCTAAATTTTATAAAATATTTTTTGCTTTTGTAAATTTAGAATGTAAATCCTTAATATTCCAATTTCTCTTTTTAAGCCAATACAATAACTAATATCTCTTTTCATCTGTTGAGATATAAAGTCTAAACCTTGAAGAAAAGTAGATTTACCTGCATCATTAAGCCCAATTACACAGTTAAATTTTTCAAAACTTATATTGAAATTTACTAATGATCTAAATTTCTTAATTTCATCTTTTTTAGTTGCACTTATTATACCTGTCTTTTATTTTATTATTTTAAAATATTTAATTATTTAATATAAAAATATTTTTAATATCATTAATAAAATTATTTTACTCATTTTTTATTTTCGTTCTATAAAATTTAAATTTCTTAAAATTTTATTCATAATTTTCTATACATTCATTAATTTTTTTAATAAAGTCACTTGCTGATTAGCAAATAAGCCTATAATTTAGATTAAGTTAAAAAAGGCTTTTCATGCAAACAATTATATCAAAAATATTTTCAAAATTATTTAAAATGTGGATTAAGATTTTAAATCTTAATAAATCACTCTTTGCAACTTTAAAAGAAAAGTTAAGAATTGAAGAATTTAGCACTAAAGAACAAAAACTTATAAGGATTTTAGATTTTGCTAAAATTAAAAAGAATATAACATTAGTATCAAAAACAAATATTCCCAAAGACAGAGAAGAGATCGCAAGAGCGTTTATAATATTAGACTTAATTAAATATAATGTTTACTTTAGAAAAACAACTTTTTTTAACATAATACAAAATAAAATTGATTTTTTATTTAGAAGAATAGTTTTAGAAAAAACGGCACTAACCCAGCCGTCTGGTTCCTGGGAGCTCAACGAACGCCACAGGTCAATATCTATTTGTATTATATCATAAAAATATTAAATATCAAAAATTTCTTTTAATTTTTCTTTTATATCATCTACTTTTTTCGAAACTATTTGAATAGGAATATTTTTATTGTTTTTGTATATACCTTTTGTTTTCTGGATATTAATTTTTTCTAAACTTATATGAGTAATATTATCTAATAAAATATAAGAATCATTATCAAGCCAATTATTTAATTTTTTTTCCAAAAAAATAGAATTAACTGTTCTTTTAGAATTACTACTTATTGGAGCTACTAATAAAGAATAGTGTTTATCTCTTTTATTTAATAAGTATTTATGATGAATTGAGCTTAAAATAACTGCCATATGTGTATATCTAAATTCATTAAATCCACAATTATAACCTTTATTTTCAAACATTTCTTTAATAGAAACTGCATCATTTGGGTTTCTTGGACTTAAATTTTCTTTTTGGGTAAGTTTTTCTCCAAAATCTACATAAACCACAAAATATTGCCCTATTTTATTATCTTTAATAAATTCTTTAACATTAAAAATTTGATTTTTAACTCTTTCTATTAAAGTATTATCATTGTAATAATTATTGTCATTTGCAATATCATCTATTAAAGCCATTTAAAAATAGTTCTCCTTATTTAAATCATCAGAATCAATAAGCCTAAACTCACAAATATTTTTCTAATATTATATCAGAATTGTAAGATAATTCCAGCCTAAATTGGCTTTTTCCCTACCCTATCATTTTCAAAGCCTCCACCACACTCTTCCCAGTAGCTTTAGCATAAATAGTAGTAGTCGCAATATTAGAATGTCTTAGTATCTTTTTAATTGTTACAAGGTTTGTATTATTTTGAGTTAGTCTCATAGCTAATGTATGTCTTAGAATATGCAATCCTTTTTTTCTAATTCTTGCTTTTTTATATATATTATTTACTATAGTAAAAGCATTACTTCTATCAAGTTGTTTATTATTTCTTGTTTTCATTATAAATTCATCTTCTTTTAAAAAATCTCTAAAATATTCTAATTCTTCTTCAATAACATTTTTTGAAATAAATCCTGTTTGTTCTTTTCCTCCTTTTGCATATATATTTATATTATACATTTCATCATCTATTTCAATAAAATCATTTAGTTTAATATTTAGTACTTCTGATATTCTTAATCCACCATATAGCATTAGTTTAACTAATAAAGAGTTTCTATAAGAATTATAAGTTCCTTTTTTAGATTTTTCTCTTTCTAATGTATCAATCAATCTTTGTACTTCATCTTCTGTAAGATATTCTATCTTTTCTTCTGGTTTTGAAGTATCAACTATTTTTATATTTTTTAAATATCTTTCAAATGTATATAACTCATCATTATTATCATTTATAAAATTAAAGAAATTTCTTATTCCTTTAAAATAAGCTTGTTTTGTTGCTTTAGATAAATAATTACCATTTTTTAGTTTAACACCTCTTCTTTTTGCTTCTTCTTCTAAAAAGTTAAGATAATCTGAAAAATATACAGTTTTTATATCTTTTAGTTGCATTTCATCTTGAAATTGTAATGAATACTCTATAAACATATCAATAGCTCTATTATATAGCTCTATTGTATTCTTACTATAACTTAATGACTTAATATGTTCTATATAAGCCTTATACCATCTCTCTAAATCTTCAATAAAATCTCCATTTTGCAGTTTCATTTTCAAAATCCTTTATATTTCACAACATACTATCCAGTATGTTATGTTATTACCCTAGCAAAGTAGTCAAAACGCATAAAAAAAGTTGCTCATACAATACAAACCGTATGTTATATATTTAGTATTATAATATATTCTATAAAAAGTTACAATACAAACTTACAAAAACAAGTTTTAATAGTTTACTTTTATTAAATTACTTACTATAATAACAATAAAAAAGAAATAAAAGGATAAATTATGAATAATAGTAATAATAATGAAAATATTAAAGAAAATGATGTAAAAGAAGCTTTAATTAAAACAACTACTACTCCAAAAGTTGTAAATAAACGAATAGACTTTGATATGAAGACTATAAGAAGAATTGAAACAATGTTGGCTGTATATAAGATGGATTTGGATAATAAAGCAACAAATAGTGAAGTATTTAGCTATGTTATGAAAAAAGCTGTGGATTGTCTGTTTGAGAATGATTTTAAAAAGAAATTAGAAGAACTTTAAGTTTTTAGAATTTTTATATTTAAAATGATTGAATTATTTAATAATATAATTTGTTTATTTGAGATAAAGTATTTGTGATATAATATTACTTATATATTTTCCTTATTCTTTAAGAGTATTTCGTGGAAGATTTTATGAATAAAATTATATTTAAATTGAAAGGAAAATAAGAAAAAATAGTATTTAAGGTTATAAATGAATGAAATAATTATAAATGAAAATGAGATAAAAAATAAAATATATACTATCCGTGGTATTCAAGTTATGCTTGATAGAGATTTGGCAGAGTTATATGGTGTAAAAGCTATAAGACTAAGAGAACAGGTAAAAAGAAATATAAAAAGATTTCCTGAAGATTTTATGTTTCAACTTAATGAAGATGAAATAGATTTTATGGTATCGCAAAATGCGATACCTTCAAGACAACATCTTGGTGGTAGTAAACCTTATGCATTTACTGAACAAGGTGTTTCTATGCTTAGTGCTGTTTTAAAAACTAATTTTGCTGTTGAAATGAGTGTTAAAATTATAAGAGCATTTGTAAGTATGAAAACATTTTTATCTCAAAATGTGAATTTATTTCAAAAAATAGAACAAATAGAAAAAAATCAGCTACTTTATGAAATGAAAACAGATGAAAAAATAGATAAACTTTTTCAGGCTCTTGAAACAAAATCTATAAAACCTACTCAAGGTATATTTTACAATGGACAAATTTTTGATGCCTATGTTTTTGTAAATAATTTAATTAAAAGTGCAAAAACTTCTATAATACTTATAGATAATTATATAGATGAAACAATATTTACTCTCTTTTCAAAAGTACCAAATATAAAAGTGACTATTTATACTCATACAATTAATAAACAACTAGAACTTGATTATGAAAAATATCAAAAACAATATAATAACATTATGCTTAGAACTTTAAAAACCTCTCACGATAGATTTTTAATTATTGATGAAAATGAAATTTATCATATTGGAGCAAGTCTTAAAGATTTAGGTAAAAAATGGTTTGCATTTTCTAAGATGGATAGAGAAAGTTTAAGTATATTGGAAAAGTTAAATAATAATTGAATTATTTAGTTATAAAAAGGGATTCTTAAATGATATTGAAAAACAAATTTGACATCAAAAATGAGATAGAATTAGCAAAAGTTGAAGAACAAATTAGTAAATTAAAAGCGAAAAAGTTATTTGAAAGTGGATTTTTTGATACTTTGAAAGCTGGAACTTTTGAAAGTTTAGCAACTATTCATAAAGAACTTTTTTGTGATATTTATGATTTTGCAGGTGAAATTAGAAGTGTAAATATTTCAAAAGGTAATTTTAGATTTGCACCTGTTACTTATTTACAAGAAGCAATTAAACAAATAGAAAAAATGCCTCAATCTTCTTTTGATGAAATCATTGAAAAATATGTAGAAATGAATGTAGCTCATCCTTTTCGTGAAGGAAATGGTAGAAGTATGAGAATTTGGCTTGATTTAATGTTCAAAGATTCTATTAAAAAAGTTGTTGATTGGAATAGTATTGATAGAGATGATTATCTTTTAGCAATGCAAAGAAGTCCTATAAAAGATACAGAAATAAAACTTCTCCTAAAAAATGCTTTAACTGATAAAATTGATAATCCTGATGTATTTATGAAAGGTATTGATGCTAGTTATTGTTATGAAGGATATAATTTTTATAAAACTGAAGATTTAGAAAAATAATCTATTTTTGTAAATTCCCCTACTTATTGTAAATCTGAATGGTATAATAAAAATTATTTTTATTAAATTAAAAAGTTTATTAAGAGTTTTAATAATTTTTATTTCTTTTTGCAAAAAGTTTTTCTTGAAATTATTAAAAAACTCACCCTCTGAAAAATGAAATTCTTCTAATGATTTATCTGAGTAAAATGGAAATATTATTGAATTTATAGTATTTGAATAAAACATATTTCTTATTTTTTTAGGAACTAAAGCTATTAGTCTATTTCTAAAAAAGTAACCTTTTATAATTATCCAAATAGCTATAAAAATATTGATAGTCATAAAGTATTGATAAGCAATATCTTCAAATTGTTTTTTAGATTTAATATGTTCTAACATTCCTGATGGTATAAAATGTAAAGCACTTATTTTAAAATTATAAATTATATGTGCTTTAAGAAATAATAACCATTGATTAAATCCTAAATCTTTAAATATTCCAAATGAATGAATAAAATCTTTAATAGAATAAAAAACTCTATGGAATATTCCTCCTAATTCATAATCATAAGCATTTAGTGCATACCAGAAATTCCAGTAAATAATATTTTCCATATCTACTCCAGCAACTACAAATATAGCAATACCTGCTGCTGCCACCATAAATAGAATAAAAAACATATACTCAGATTGCATCTGAAATTTATGTTTTTGGTCTTTCATAATGTCTTTTACAGCTATTTTAATCCTTTTTTTTCTCTAATTTTATCTTTTTTTTAGAATAAATTCTACTTTTTACCCTACTTTTAATGTTTTTTCTATCAAAAAAAATAAATTATAAATACTGGGTCAATGTTGACCCAACGATTTTAAGGGGGTTCGAATATAAAAAGTTCTGATATTTTACTTTTAATGCTTGATAATAATTCTGGGTCAATGTTGACCCAACGATTTTAAGGGGGTTCAGCTTAAAAACAATTCTGATATTTTACTTTTAATGCTTGATAATAATTCTGGGTCAATGTTTCCCCAACGATTTTAAGGGGGTTAGAATATAAAACAATTCTAATATTTTACTTTTAATAGTTTAATAATAATTCTGGGTCAATGTTGACCCAAAATAAAACATTTACGCAATGTTTACGCAATATTTACGATATGTTTACGCAATATTTATGCAATATTTACACAATAAAGTTTTGATGAAAATTAAAACAAAAGAGCATTAGATTATACATTTACAAAATGTTTATGAAATATATATGCAATATTTACACAATGTTTACACAATAAAGTTTTGATAAAAATTAAAGCAAAGAAATATTAGGTTATATATTTACAATACATTTACGCAATATTTATACAATATATATAAAATATATACGAAATGTTTACGCAATAAAATTTTGATAGAAATTAAAACAAAAGAGTATTAAATTATATATTTATTAAACATTTACGATATATTTACGCAATGTTTATGAAATGTTTACAATATGTTACAAAAATATATTTTGAAAAGATTTGATGAGAGAAAAACAGAGAAATATACTTTTATTTTAGTATATTTCTTGTATATAATTTAGTTAATTTCTTTTTTTTTCTTTTACTTTTTCTAATGCTTTATCAATCATTTTAAAAGCATTTAGTAAATATTTATCTGAAAACATAAAACATTCATCAAGAAGTTCTAATACAGTAGAATAATGTAATTGTCCTTTTTCATCATTTTCATCTAAAGCTTTATCAAATTTAAATTCTATTTCTTTTTTTGCTTCTGTATCTTGTGCTAATTCATAAACAGATTTTCTCATTACTCTACTTAAATCTATTGCTCCACTATCTCCTAAAATAAAATAATTATTTTTATCTTCTTCAGTAAGAATATTAGAATTAAAAAATGCTAAATATTGAAAATCAATTCTTTCAAGATTTCTTACTCTTGATAATGCGAACATTATGTTTGCATCTGCATCAATATCTTTTACCATTTTATATGTTTTTTCTAAGTTTGCAATATCTTGACTTCCACCACTTACAGGAATAATCCATAAATCAACTTTTTTAAATAATCTTGATTTTTTTAAGAAACCGCTTCATTCTTTGTGTAAGCCCATAAAAACCCACTACAGATATTTTTCTAATCTATCGTCAAATATTATAGCAAATTGAGAGATAATTTCAGCCCAATTTGAGATAGATTTTTGCCATTTTTTTGAAATATCTTTATAAACTAAATAAACAAGTCTTGTTAATGATTCATTACTGTTAAATCCTTCTTTCGTTTTTGTTATTTTTCTAATTTGTCTATTAAATCCTTCAATAGTATTTGTAGTATAAATAATTTTTCTAATAGGTTCTGAATATTGAAAATAAGTTGATAACTCATCCCAGTTATTTTTCCAAGAATTTATAACTATTGGATATTTTTTACCCCATTTTTCTTCAAGTTCTAATAAAGCTGTTTCAGCTACATTTTTAGTTGGAGCTTTATATACTTTTTTTAAATCATTCATAAACTCTTTTTGATTTTTTGATGCAACATATTTCATAGAATATCTTATTTGGTGTACAATACATCTTTGAACAATTGTTTGAGGAAAAGTTGAATTTATTGCCTCCGAAAATCCTTTTAATCCATCAACTGATGCTATTAAAATATCTTTTACTCCTCTGTTTTGTAATTCAGTTACAATATTAAGCCAAAATTTAGCTCCTTCATTGTTTTCAATCCACATACCTAGGAGTTCTTTTCTTCCATCAAGATTTATTCCTATTACAAAATGTAATACTCTATTTTTATAAAATCCATTATCATCTCTTATTTTAAATACCATTGCATCCATATATACTATCGGATAAATTAGCTCTAATTCTCTATTTTGCCATTTTTCTACTTCTGGTTTTATTTTTTCAATTATTCTTGAAATTAGAGTGTCACTCATTTCAACATCATACATCTCTTTGACTTGAGATTCTATATCTCTTAAACTCATTCCTCTTGCATACATTGATATTATTTTATCATCTATTCCTGATATAGTCTTTTGACCTTTTTGTACTATTTGGGGTTCAAAATCACTTTTTCTATCTCTTGGAATATTTAATTCTAATTCTCCATCATCACTTCTTACTTTTTTTGAGTAATAGCCATTTCTTGAATTTCCACTTTTTTCTTGAAATTCTTCTATTTCTGATTCAAGTATTTTTTCTATCATATTTTTCATAAATTCTTTTGTTAAATTTGACAAATCTTTTTCATTTTTGCAGTTTTTACTTAACTTTTTGAATTCTATACTGTTTATTAAATATTTTGTCAATATTTCGTATATATTTATTAAATATTGCGTAAATCTTTCAACAACATACTATAAACATTTCGTAAATATAATAAAAAAAATTATTTATACTTTTTTGTATTTAATTTTTTCTTCCATTTATCAAAATCTACATAATCTTCTGGGTGTTCTTTATAATTTTTATAAGCATTTTTAGCTATTTTATAATCAGAGTCATTTGGTAATATAGGTTCTATTTTCATATCAAAATCTAATTCTTTTTTTTTAAGTAAAAAATTTAATCCATCACTTAAACTTAATCCATAAATTTTAAAAAATTCTTTTGCTTGGTCTTTTAAATTTTTATCCAAATATACATTAGTTCTAATTTTGTTAATAGTCATTTTCTACTCCTCTTATTTTTTAAATAAAACTCAAAAAATGTTTTATTTAAAGATTTTAATATCTTTATTAAAATCTTTAATATCTTTAAAATAGATGTTTTTTCGTGGATATGTGTGGCAAAAGAAGTGGATATGTGTGGTAAAATTTTTAAAAGTAGTGGATATGTGTGGCAAAAGAAGTGGATATGTGTGGCAAAAAAGAAAAAAGTTATTTGGCTGGTGGAAGAAATTTTATATCATCAAGTTTTTTTATGTAGTTCAATATTTTTGTTTTTTTATTGTATTCGATATTAAATTCTTTTAATAATTCTATATTTGTATTTAGTATTGTTTTTGCATTTCTGACTTGTCTTTCACTTTCAATTGGATATCCTATTGTTTCTAATAATTTTATTAGTCCTATTTTTTGATTTTCTTGTTGTGTAATGAAAAAGTTAATAATTGCTTTTATAAGTCCTTCACCTCTTCCTTTTACTTTTTTTCTTATTTTTTTATAAGTTTTGGGAAAATCAATAGTAATTTCTTTTAAAAAATATTCTATAAAATCTTTTGGTATAACTATTCCAAATAGATCTAATTTATTTGAATATTTAGCATCTTGAATAATACGATAAATTTCTAATAAATCCATTTGATTGTTCCATCTAGTAATTGATGTATCAGTTATTTCTAAAATAGTGTCTATTAAGTTTTTTTTTGTTAAATTTCCCCATTCTAATTCCATTTGTTTTGTAAGTTTATATAAACTAAAAAAGATTGCTACATTTCCATTTTTTAAAAGGAATATTTTTTTCTTTTTTAAAGCCATAATACCATTAAAAACATCATTATGATATTGTGTTAAGAGTCTGTTTCTTATTTGTATTTTTCCCCAAGCAGTTTTTCTTTCTAATATATTATTATTTTTTACAAAATCTTTATATAATTTGCTGTTTTTTTGAATTTTAGCAATTGGTAAAAAAGGAGTAACTCTTAAATCGTGTATTACTTGCATACTTTGTTCTATTTTTTCTTCTTTTGTTAATTTTTTCATCGTTTTTTTTCTCTTTTTTTAAAAAAGTTCGTTTTCATCATATAATTTATTTTCATTATTAATAATTTCTTTTTCTTTTTTATTTATTTTAATTTTTTTAAGATTGATATTATCATTTCCAAAAATTTGAATTTCAGTCTCTTTTTTACCTAAAATTTTTTCAACTCCCCAATTATCTTTTTTTATTTGAATTTTTCTATAGCCTATTGGTAATATTTCTTTTTCTTCTTTTTTATTTTCATTATCATTTATTACAAGTTCATAATGTAATCTTACTGCATCAACAAAGGCACTTGCTCCTCTAATACCACTACTAATACTTTTATTGTTATGATGGACTACTAAAATAGATTTATCCTCTTTATCAGCCCACTCTGTTAGTAAATTCATAAATTCTCTTGCTTGACTATTATTATTTTCATCTCCTCCAAAAAAGGCAATTAAAGGGTCTAAAATGATAAAATCATAATCTTTTAAAGAGTATTTTAATTTATAAAAAAGAGTATTTGTTTTTTTATTTTTAAAATCATAATCAATAAAATGAAAAGGTCTTGTTTCACTTCCTAAATAACTAAAATTATTATAAATTTGATTATCTATATTAGTATTATTAACTAATATTTTGTTTAAAATTTTTTCTGCCCTTTTTTTAGTTGCAAAATCGGGGTCTTCGCTTAACCAAGCAAAAACCTTTTTATTTTTATTTTGATTGATATATCTCAAAGCTAATTGTAAAACTAACCAACTTTTTCCTGCACCACCTTTTGCACTTAAAAGAGTAACTGCCTTTTTAGGAACAGGTAAAAAATCTTTTAAAATAAATTCAACATCTCTATTTTCAACATTTTTAAAATTTTTAAAGTGAAAAGTATCAAAACTATTTTTATTCAGATTTTCTAATTCTTGTTTTAAATTTTCTATTATTTCTAAACTATCAGCATTTTCATTATCTAATAATTTTATTTTACCTTGATTAAAGAATTTTTCTATCTGTCTTTTTAAGGATAATTCTTTAATTTCTTTTGTATAAACTTCAATATTTGAGATAGGAGCAGTTGTAATAATTTCAGTTAAAGCTATTTCATCAAATTTATTTTGTTTAACTAGTTCTTTTTTTATCATAACTTCATCAATTGGATAATCTTTTTTATAAAGAGTTTCCATTGTTTCAAAAATAGCTTGATGATTAGGATGATAAAAATCTTTTGATTTTACAATAGTTGTTATATTTTCAAGATTAGCTCCATCAAAAATAATAGATGATAAAATTCCTCTTTCTATGTCTAAATTAAATAAATTAGTCATTTTTCACCTTTTTTACTTTTTTATATCAATATTTAATTTTCTTTTATTTGATAATTCTTTTAAAACTTCTTCAATAACTTTAATTTCTTCATCATTTAATTCAATATTTAGTTCAATTTTTGTTTTTCTTTTACCAAAATTTACTTTAATATCTGTTTTATTTTTTTTATTAACATTATTTAATCTATTATCAATTTCTTTTTTTAACCATTCTCTACCATTAGTTAAAAATCTTTGATAAAGTTCTAAAATTTCTTTTTTTATATTTTCTTTTTCTTCATCGGTGAACTTGTTCACCCCTACTTTTTTCAAAAAAGAATTTAACATATTTAAAGCAAGTATATCTTTAGTTGATTTGTTTTCTTTTATATCATTAGTAATTTCATCTGGTAAATTTAATACATTTAAGATTTTAATAACATAAGATTTACTTTTTCCAATTTCTTTTGCAATGTCATTATAACTTTTATTAAACTCTTTTTTATATCTTTTTAGAGCTATAGCAGTTTCAATTAAGTCTAAATTTTCTCTTTGAAGATTTTCAATAATAGCTTTTTTAGCAAGTTGAATTGGATTTTGATTTTTTAAAACAATTGCTTTAATTAGATTTTTAGTTAAAAGTTTATGAGCTTCTACTCTTCTATGTCCTGCAATAATTATATAATTATTATCTTTATTTTTATAGACTATAATAGGTTGGATAAGTCCATTTTCCTTAATAGAATTAGCTAATTCTCTAACTTCTTCTTTTTTTATTTCTATTCTTGGTTGATATGGATTTTCTTGAAGTTTAGAGATAGGAATATCTCTTAATTCCTTATCTTCTTCTCTTATTAACTTATCCATTACTTTGTTAGCTGTTCCTGTTCTTTTCTTTTTTTCTAAAATATCTTTTAAAAGATTATTTCCCATAATAATTCCTTATATTGCTTTTTTCAATTCTGAATTTAATCTTTCCATTTCTTTTTTAATTACTAAATAAGCACCAAAGTTTTTTTTCATTAAGGTTTCAATGTCTTGTCCTTCTTTTTCTCTGGTAGTTATTGCTTCACTTCTTTTAAAATAGGTAACAGTTTTTAAATCATCTCCTAATAGATTTTCTCTTAATATATTTTCTAAATCTTTATATTCATCTACTAATTCAAATTTTATAAAATCAACTTTTTTTAAAAATTTAGGTGATATTTCATTATATACAATAGCCCATTTAACTTCTTTATTATTCAATTCATCTAAGTAATCTTTTAATTGAGATATAAATTCATAAGAAGGCTTTTCGCTTGTTTTTCCAACTTTAATTGGAACTATTACACTATCTACATAAGGTAATACTTTTATTAAATCTTTATTTATCCCACCTTTTGTATCAATGATAATATATTCAAAAGTATTATCACTTTCTAAAAGTTCTAAAAAATCTTCTAAACTAATATTTTCTTCTTCTTCTACTTTTGAAAAATCAATTATTTTTTTATAAGGATAAATATCTGCTATTTCTCTTGTTTTATCCAAATTTAAAATAACTGAATTAGGTAAGTTTAATAATGTTCCTAATGTAGTTTTTCCAACCCCACCTTTATCATTTGCAAGTAAAATAAATTTTTTATTCATTTGTTTTTCTCCTTATTTTTTATTATTGATATTTCTTCTATACCAACTATTAAAAGTTGGTAATTTAATGCTTTCATCTAATTTTTGATTTATTATAGTAATAATTGCATTATTTGTTAAACCTTTTCCTTTTAGTTCTAAAATTTCGTCTTTTAAAAAATTAAAAACATTATTATAAATATTTCTCGTTTGACCTGCTGATTTTAGAGTGGTTAAAAGTTCTTTAGCATCTTTAATTTTATCTTTATTCATTCTTTTCCTTAAAATTTAATTTAATTTATATAATAATATCAAATATTTTAGAATATGTCAAAAATATTTTAGAATAAATTATAATATTTAATGAGTATTGTGAAGTTTATGTAATAAAGTTTAGTTTAAAAACACAATAAGTGTGTTATAATTATAATAAAAAAATAAGAGGGGTAGAAAATGACTATTAACAAAATTAGAACTAATGTATATTTGGATAAAAATTTAAAAGACCAAGCAAAAGAATTTTTTAAAATTTATGGATTAAGTTTAAGTGATGGATTAAATTTTTTACTTAAAAAAACTCTTGAAAAAAAAGAATTAGATTTTGATATGAAAATAGAACCTATATTACCAAATGAGCCTGATTATAAAATAGCAAAAAATGCTTATAAAAATTATAAAGAACATCCAGAAGATTATGTAGATTTTGATGAATGGAAGAAAAAATTAAATGTATGAAATAAAAATTAAGAAAAATGTTACTAAATTTTTAGAAAAAAGACCTGCAAAAGAACTTAGAATAATTTTAGATAAATTTGATTCTTTAAAAGAAAATCCTTATCCTACAAACAATCTTTTAGATATAAAAAAATTAAAAGGGTGTTTAGAATATCGTTTAAGGATAGGAAAGTATAGATTTATTTATAAAATAGAAGAAGAAGTTTTAATAATTATAATGGAAAAAGCTGATAGTAGTGGTGATATTTATAAATAATTTTATTTAAAGGATTAAGAAATGAAAAAAAGTTTATTACTAATACCTTTTGCATTATTTGCCTTTACAAGCAGTTATTTGCCAAATTATAGTATTGATATGCACTGTGATGATTTATTGCATAAGACGGCTATGGATATATGTTATTCGTGTAAATTAAAAAACCCAGAAGCAGTTGTTTATCAAATTGATGGAAATCTAATAAGTGGTTATCACTATTCAAGGAAACATCTGTATTTTAAACCTGATTATTCTTTACCAGCAAAATGTAGAAGTTATTCAAGAGATTATTCTCATACTGGCTATGATAGAGGACATAACGCTCCAAACGCAGCATTTAATTATAATCAAACACTTCAAAAGCAGACCTTTAAAACTTCAAATATTTCTCCCCAAAAACCACAGTTAAATAGGCATTTATGGGCGAAAATTGAGAGATTTGCAAGATATGAAGCAAGAAAATATAAAAAAGTTAGTATTATTACAGGTAGTTGTGGAACTATAGGAAATTTAGGAAGAAAAAGACATAATATAAATATTCCTGCGTGGTGGTATAAAATTATATTTTTACCAAACGGAAAAACTATCAGCTTTTTAACTCCAAATGAAAATAGGGTAGGAAATGATAAAATGAAAAAATATGTTGTAGATTTAAAACAAGTAGAAGATACTTGTGGATTTAAAATTGAAACTAAATAAGCTATTTTAATATTTATTTAATATGATTTTAAATATTTTCTTGCTGTATTATATGCAACTCCACTTAATTTAGCTACTTGGTAAGGATTTATATTTTGCCCTTGTAATCTTAAAAGATTCATAGCATTCTGAATTTTTTCTTTTGTTTTAGTTTGTTTAACTTTTAAAGCATTTTTAGCAGCTTCTTGCTTCTTTTTGCTTGTAACTCGCTCTCCTTTATCCAAAAGAGTATTTATTGCGTTAGTAGTGTTTATATCTAAATTATCAATATCTGCAATAAGTTTATTTGGAATTGTAATAACACTATCTTTGATTTTTATTCGCATTTTAGCCCTTTTTACTATCAAAAAATATAAATTATTTAATAGTAGTTAAAATATTTATTTAATTATAATATAAAAATATATAAAATAGTAGTATTTTTGATTAGTTTTTAAGTTGTTTTTTGAAATTTTAAGCGAGAACGTGCATTATGTTAAGATAAAAAATAATCTTTTGATATTTGTTTGATGTAAGAAATGTAATATAAAAATGATATAATTTTATATCTTAAATGAAAAGGTACAAACATGTTTAAAAATATTTCAATTAAAAAGTTACTATTAGCTGTTCCAACTATTGTATTATTATCTATGATGATTTTGTATTTAAATATCTCATTAAATGTAAAAAAACTTGAAGATAAAAGTTTAAAAGCTTCCTTGTCAAATAGAGTTGTTAAACAAATGCTTGAAGCTCGTATTGATGAAAAAAACTTTGTTCTTACAGCTAAAACTAAATATGTAAATGAAGTACATAAATTTACAAAAGCTTCTCTTACTATATCTAATAAACTTAAAGATATGTTTAATGATCCTCAAAATGATAAACTTGTTGATAATGTTATAAAAAACATAAAAGAATATATAGCTTTATTTGATAAATATACAAAAATAAAAGAACAATCTTCGTTGATGCAACAAAAAATGGAAAAAGAAGCAAATGATATTAAAAATATAATAACAAGAATAACACTTATTCAGGATGAACAAAGAGATGAATTACTAAACTCTTCAAGTGATATAAAAAGAATAGTTGATGAAACAAAAGAAGCTTCTTTATCAGATAAAATTCAAGAAGAACTTTTATATATGATTATTAATGAAAAAACATTTATAATTAAAAACGATGAAAAATATAAACAATATGTAGAAAACTCAATTATAAAAATAAAAAAAGCATCTTTACATCTAAAAGAAATATTAGATAACTCTAAAAATAAGCAAATGGTAGATATTCTTATTAAAAATTTAATTGAATATAAAAAAGCTTTTAATAATTTTAATGAATTAAAAGAAAAATCTATTTTAACTCTAACTAGAATGAGAAAAGAAGCAAAAGAATCTGAAGAAGCACTTATTCAGCTAAGAGAAGATCAAAAAAATGAAAAAATAAAAATTATGCAACAATTAAATATGCAAATGATAATTATATTTATTGTTACTAGTATAATATTAATTTTATTTATAATTTTTGTTTCTAATTTAATAATTAAAAATTTAGAAATTATTAATGAAGCAGCAAAAAATATTGCAACAGGAGATGGAGATTTAACAAAAAGAATAAATATGGAAGGTAATAATGAAATAACAAATCTTGCAAAATCTATAAATCTATTTATAGAAAAAGTTCAAAATGCAATTAATTCAGTAAAACAAACAAGTCATGAAAATGCATCAATAGCACATGAATTATCCACAACAGCTATCAATGTTGGAAATAATGTTGAGGAATCTGTAGTAATCATAGATGATTCAGTGAAAGAAGCAAATACAATTAAAAATGAAATGTATAATACTATTTCTATTACACAATCTTCAAAAGAAGAAATTTTGAAAGCTAATAAAAACCTACTAAATGCAAAGGATGATATAGTAAAATTATCATTACAAATTCAAGAATCAGCACAAAATGAAATAGAACTTGCTCAAAATGTAGATAAACTTTCAAGTGAAGCTAATGAAATTAAAACTATACTTGATATGATTTCTGATATTGCAGACCAAACAAATCTTTTAGCATTAAATGCAGCTATAGAAGCGGCAAGAGCCGGGGAACATGGTAGAGGATTTGCTGTAGTCGCTGATGAAGTTCGACAACTTGCGGAAAAAACACAAAAAGCTTTATCAGAGATTAATTCAACTATTAATGTTGTAGTGCAATCTATATCAGATGCATCAACACAAATGAATAAAAATTCAGAAGAAATTCAAAAGTTAGTAAATACAGCAAATGATACGGAAGAAAAAATATCTTCAGCAGTTGCAATGGTAGATAACTCTACAGATACAACTAATACAATTGTTCAAGAGATTGAAAAAACAGGTAAAAGTGTAGAAGTAATTGTAAACAAAATTACAGAGATAAATGAAATGTCATCTAAAAATGCAAGAAATGTAGAAGAAATAGCTTCAGCTGCAGAACATCTTAATGAACTAACGAATGAGCTAAATAATCAACTTGAAACATTCCGTACCTAAAAAAATTGTCCTTATAGGAGCTTCCACTGGAGGTCCTGGACAAATTATAAAAATTATAAAATCTCTTAATCTTAATAATACATCTGTAGTTGTTGCTCAGCATATGGTTAATGGCTTTTTAGAAAGTTTTGCTAAAAATCTACAAAGTTATATTTCTAATAAAGTTTTGATTGTAAATAATAAAACTTATTTAGAAAACGCAACAATATATATTTGTGAAGGTGAAACAATTTTACAAAAAGAAAATAATAAGTTTGTTTTTATTTCTAAATCTTCTTTAGAAAATAGTTATAATCCAAATATAAATATAATTTTTAATTCATTTGTTAAGTTTTCTACTGAATTTGAGATATTAGTAGTAATTTTAACAGGAATAGGGGATGACGGGGTAGATGCTTGTGTGAATTTAAGTAAAAATGCTCGCTGTATTACAGAAACGAAAGAGAGTGCTATAGTCGATGGTATGCCAAGTAGAGCTAGGTTATTAGTTCCTAATATTGAAGTATATGATTTGCAAGAAATTATTAAAATAATAAAGGAATTTAGTGAATAATGTTTAATTTTTTTAGAAAAAAGCCTAAGTATGAAAATAAAGAAACGATAAAAGAATATAAAGAAGATTTTAATGATGTAACTAAAATAGCAGAATTTTTTTATAAGGAAACAGGAATTACATTTGATAAACAACTAAATATTTTAAAAAGCAAAGTTATTCTATTTTGCAGACAAAGAAATATTAGATCATTTTCTGATTTATTAGAAAAAATAAAAAGTGATAAAACATTAAAACAAGAACTTATTGATTTACTTACGGTAAATGAAACCTATTTTTATAGAGAAATGAAACAGATTGAAAAATTAGTAAAAATTATAAAACAACACCCAAACAATAATGTCAAAATATTATGTGCTCCTTGTGCAACAGGTGAAGAACCTTATTCTATTGCTATTGCTTTATTAGAAAGTGGAATAAGTAGTTTTCATATTGTAGGTATTGATATAAATACAGAAGCTATTCAAAAAGCAAAAGAAGCTATCTATAATAAAAAAAGTGTTAGAAATTTCTCTGATAAAATTTTAAATAAATATTTTTATATTAAAGATAATAAATACATTTTAAAAGATAATGTTAAATTATTTGTTTCTTTTAAAGTAGCTAATATTTTTGATGATTCTTTTAAAAATTTAGGAAAATTTGATTTTGTATTTTCAAGAAATATGCTTATCTATTTTGATAAAGAAACTAAACAAAAAGCAAAAAAGATTTTAGAAAATATGAAAAAAAATGATAAATATGAAGTTTTTTTTGGTCATGCGGATTTATTTTAAAGCAAGAATATATTCAAATTGAGAGGGAGTATTACAAAAATAAAATAAACTCCCTAAACGTACATTTAGATAAAATTTGTTTAGCATTAGCAATAATTACTCTGCAATCATATTTTTCAAGTAAATAATCTTCTTTTTTATCTACTTTTAATCCTAAATATGGAAAAGTTTTCTTTTTATCTTTTTTATTTTCATTTTTATCAATTTCTTTAAAAACTAATTTACCTTTAAATCCACCACCATTTTTATAACTAAATCTATAAAATTTATTTGAATCTAACTGATTAGAAATAAAAGCCCCAAGCAGTTCTAAAAATTCATTAATTTCTTTTGCATAACAAACTAAACTATTATTTTTAGTCATAATTGATACTGGATAAAACTTTTTATCATAATATTCTTCAAGTTTTCTATTTTTAACAGTTCTCCATCTAGTTTCTAAATGTTCTTCTATCTCAATATAAAAATTATTATGAATTTTCATCATCATTTTTTATTCCTTTATTGACAAGCTTCTTTTTACATTTAGACAGCATATTTTGAGTTTTATATAACTCTTTTTGTATCTGTTGTAATCTATTTTCTGTATCGCTGATAATTTGTGATTGAATATCTATTCTATCTTGGCAATATTTTTTAAAAGCTAATGCTTCACTATTGATTACTTTTTTAAGTTTTTCAACTTCTTCTTGTTGTTCTTTCATAATTTTATTTATTTCATTTTGATTAGAAGAATAATCTTCTTTTACATCATTAAAAAAATTAACTAAATTTTGATGTAAATCATCTTTGCTTTCTTTAAAAGTTTCTTTTATATAATTTTTGATATTGTTTTTATTTATAAAAAAATAGGTTATAAATGCATAATCGGGTTTTTCCGGCAACCCGCCTTAAATTTAGCTTAATCTACTAAATTCAAAGCTGATATAGCTTCTATAATACCACACAATCTAAAAACTCAATTTTTTAGACTTGTAGTATTCATAAAGCCTTTTGTTTCATCTAACGCAATTAAACGATGAATTCTTTTTGATGAACGAGTAAAATCATATTCCCCATAAAAATTAATAAAATTCCAGTAAATAATTGAACTATTTTTAAGTGCATTAAAAATTTCTTCTTTTTCATTCTCATTTGATGCTTGTTGTAATTTTTTTGTAATAAACATATACTTCCAAAGTATAATTGCATTTTGAATAAGTCTTTTTGAGTTGTTGGCAATATTTTGTTCTTCGACAGTAGCAACAGTAAATTCTGAACTATTTCCGAAAAAAACTGCTTTGGAAAATTTATTTGAAGCTTCAACTTTATTTAGTTGTTTTTCAATTCTTTGGCGAAGACTTACATCATCAATATAATTGAGTAAAAAATCTGTTTTTATTATCTTTCCAAATTCTTTTAAAGCTGTGTAAAGCTTATGATTTTTCGAGTACGATGTTAACCTTTTTAATAATTGTGTAGCAGTAGTTTTTCTTTCTTTAATTGTTATAATAAATCGAAGAATTTCATCCCAACTATTTTTTATCAAATCTTCTTTTATTTTTCGTTTAGGTACAAGTGTATAGCCTAAATTATGGTAATATTTAGGAGAATTGAATCCATATAATTGCTGTTTTCTGAA
>NZ_AP043762.1:0-15660 GCF_055392745.1 Thioreductor micantisoli | reverse complement strand
TTCAATTACAGATTTACCTTTTTCAAAACTCTTTGTAAAATCTGCTCTTCTTCTAAATACAGTATCAAATAGATTAAAATATTCATCGTTACTTTTTATATATTGTTTTAAGTCTTTAATTGCTTTTGTGGCTTTTGGGTCTATTTTATTTAATAGCACATAAGATTTAATTTGAGCATTTATTTCTTTTAGCTCTTTTAATATTTTCTTAAAAGATTCTAATCCATAAATTTCAATTAAATCATTTGATACAGGAGTAATAATTAAATCAGCTGCAAGAATTGATATTCTATTTAAATCAGAATCAAATCCTCCATTATCTATTAGAACTAAATCTTTATTTTTTTTAAGAAAATCAATTAGTTCTTTTTGAGTATCTATATGAATAATATCTAAAGGTTCTAATCCTTTTTCTTTTCTTGTTTCATTAAAGATAGTTATACTTTTTTGATAATCCAAATCGATAACTTTTAGATTATATTTTTTATTTAATTCAACTGCTAAATTGATAGCTATTGTTGATTTTCCAACTCCACCTTTTTGGTGAGCGATTGTAATTATTTTTTTATTCATATGAATATCCTTATAATATTTTAACAATATTGTTTAGATGTTGAAATACTATTAAAACAATATTATATCTTTTTATTTATAAATATCTCCTCTACTATCAGCTTTTTCCATTATAATTATTAAAACATCTTCTTCTATTTGATAAACTGAATTTATATTTTCCTATTCTTAAACGATATTCTGAACAAGCTTTTAATTTTTTTATATCATTTTTATTCGCATTTTAGTCCTTTTTACTATTAAAATATTTAAATTGTTTAATAGTAGTTAAAATATTTATTTAATTATAAAATAAAAATATATAAAATAATAGTGTTTTTGAGTAGTTTTAAAAGTTATTTTTAGGATTATAAGCGAGAACATGTATTATGTTAAGATATTTTATATAAAATATAATATAATTTTATTTGTTATTAAAAACAAGGAGAATGAAATGAAAAAAATTACAAAAGTAATGGCAGGTTTAGCAGTAGCAGGAGTATTTACAGCGACAACAGCAAGTGCTGGAGAAATTAACATCAATATGTATGGGGCTTCATATCATTTAACTAAATCTGAAGCATATAAAAATGCACCAAGAAGTATAGGTGCAAGTAAAGGACAATGGGTTTACAATCCTGGTATTGGTTTAGAATATGATTTTAGAGATAAAGGAACTATGGGATTTAGTATATTTACAGGTGCAGGATATTTTAGAGATTGTGGAGATTATCCATTTGAATTTGTTGAATTAGGTGGAAGATATAAAAATAATTTCTGGGGAACTAATAGTTGGTTCTGGGAAGTAAATGCAGGAGTTGCAGGAGCTTATGCACACGATTGGGATGTTAAAAGTGATGGAAGCACTATTGATTATGGAACAACAACAGCTGCATTACCTGTTGCATCAGTTGGTGTTGGATATAAATTTAAAAATGATACTTTCTTAAAATATACAGCGACATATGTGCCTGAAAATAATGACCTTGGTGCAACTGGTGGAACTAATCTAATCTTTATGTGGTTAACTTACGGATTTTAATCCGTAGGTTTTTCTTCAATAGATTCTTTATAATCTTTTCTAAAACTAACATATAATAAAAGTAATGTTGATAAAATTATAGTCGGTGTTCCTATTTTTACTAATCTAAATAAGTTTATATCATTATTTCCTCCTAATACATTTAGCATATTTCCTGTTGTTTTTAAAGCTGAAAAAGTATCATAAAATTCAAATAATGTAATAATTGCTATTACACTAGCACAAATTTTTACAAGTTTATGTGACATTCCTGAATAAAATAAAAATGCTAATATTAATAGTAATACAAAAATAACTTTTCCCATTGTATAATCAAATAAAGAAAATGTACCAGCTAATGGTATTACTATAATTGGAAGAAATAATGATAATGCAACAAATAATGATAAAATAAATCCTAATTTATTTTGAATACCTTGAGATATAATTTTTTTAGTTGTATTTGAATTTGTAATATTAGTAAATTGTTCTGTTAAAAAATTTATTGAATTTTTTAACAATAATTGTATATCTTGTGTTTCAGGATAAATATCTTTGGCATTTTCTCCATCTATTACAAAGTCTACAATTTGATTTACTTTTGGTAATTTATCACTTTTCCATTCTGCATTAGAAAACTTATATCTATTACCATCTTCACCTGATATTATTCCAGAACTACTTTGAATATTATAATCTAATATTTTACCTTTCATGTTTACTACACTCCTTTGTTAATATAATTAAACAAAATTATAGCATTTTTTTATTATATTAACAATACAAGTATAAGTGTATAATTTTGGAATTTTTTATCATATAAACTTTAAAATGGACTTTGTATTATTATATTAAGTTTATCTTTTTATTTTTCGAGTTGGAGTAATATATTCTTCTTCTATTTCTTTTTCCTGCGGTTTTCCACCCTCACCACCAACCCTTTTAGCGATTTCTTCTTCAAATATTTTAACTAATTTTTCGTTTTTACCATTTACTCTTAAATTTTTAAACTCCCAATCTTTAACGGCTTCTATAATATCAAGAATTTTATTTACTTCTTCTCTAATAGCTTCTTTATCATCTAAATTTAGATGATTAAATTTAATATCTACTTTTGTTTTTTTATCTACAATTTTTGATTTGTTTGTTTCTATTTCTGTTAGTTTTTCATTATTATCAATTTTAAAATCGCTAATTAAATTACGATTTTTCAGCTCTTCAAGAATTTCAAAATAATTATTTTTGTTGTCAAAAAATGAGAATATAGGTTCTATTTCTACTTCTTCATCTTCTTCCCAATCCTCAAAAAGTTCATTTTTATCAACATTTTTAAAAAGTCTTTCTGCTTCTTCTTCTCTTTTTTTTCTTAGTTTTTCTTCAAGTTCTTCTTTTTCTTTTTTTACTTTTGCTAACTCTTCTTCCTGTTCTTTTTCTTTATTATTATTAAATTTATTAAAATTTTCTTGTAATATAACAGCATTTATTTGTATTTGTTGTTTTAACATCTCAACTTCATTATCTCGAAAAATATCAAAATCATTATTTTTAATGTTGTAATCTTTAATTTTTTTTCTATCTAATATTAATTGATATTTATTTCCATCAAAAGTAGCTAATGCTATTTTATTTTTAGAGTTTATTATTATTTGTGCTGATAACACTTTATTATTATTAATAAGTGGGAAAAAGAAGGTATGTATCTTTTCTTCTTCTTGCTTTTTATTATTTAATTGTTGTTCTAATTCTTCTATTTCTTTATAATCATTTGCCAAAACATCTCTTAATTCATCATTATCATTTTTTTCTTCTTTCCTTTTTTCTATTTCTTCTTGTAGTTCTTCTTTTATTTTTGCCATTTTTTCTTGTAGTTTTTCAATAGTTACTTGTTTATTTTTAATTTGTTCTTTTAGATTTTTTACAGATAATTCTAAATATTTATAATCTTCTCTAACAGCTCCAAGTTCTTTAAGTTTTTTTCGTAATTTATTATTTATTTCGTTTAGGTCTTTTACCTTTGCAAGTTCTTTTTTTATTTCTTCATTTTCTTCATTTATTTTTTTATTTTCTATTAAAACAGGTTTTAAAGTTTTTGTTTCTCTTTTTTTATGTTCTTTGTATTCATAAGTTCCAAGTCGTTTTGGTCTTTTCTTTTGCTCTTTTGTGTAATTTATACCCCTTTGCATTTTCAAAATTTTTGCGACTTCTGTTTGTAAATTTATTAAATAATTTTTAGTTAATTTTTTTCTAACACTTCGCCCCTCGCTATCCAATCCAGCAAACAAAAGATGTCCGTGTTCATTTATAACTTTTTCTCCATTTTCATTTACAAATCCTTCATCACGATGTATCGAAACTTGATATATTTTTGTGTCTAAACTTTTTTCTAAATATTTGCAAACTTTTTCTATATCTTCTTTTGTATGTTGCTTATCTAAATTTAGGATAGCAGACATTAAAGTAATAGTATTTTTATGCAAACTTCTACCTGTTCGTTCTGTATAAATTTTTGTTTTTTCTTTTAAGTCTTTTTTATATAATTCTATTGCATTTATAGCATCTAAACTATAATAATTATCTTCTGTCGAAAATATAGAGTTAGCGGTTAGTTTAGTTCGGTCGTTATGGAAAAATTCTCCCACCTTACCAGCTTCAATGTGTATAGAAGATTTACGTTCCATTTTATCCCCTTTTAATTTCTTATTTTTTATGCAGGGGCTTGTCCCCAAATAAAACTTACTTACTATATAAATTTTTGTATAGTGTAGTGAGTACTCACTACACCTTACTCAAATTTTTCAAATTTTTTATAAGGTTAGTTCGCAAAAACTCACCACAAGGGTTTCGTTTTTAACTTATTAAAAGATAAATAATTACAATAAGCTTTTAAGTTCTTCTTTTAAGTTTTGTAGCTCTTTTTCTTTTTTATTAAGTTGGTTTTGTAGTTTAGTAATTTCTTTTTCTTTTTTCTCAAGCTTTTGTGCTAATGTTCCAATGCTTTTTTGTTTTTTTATTTTAATAAGTTGTTCTGTTTTTTCTGCAAGTTCTTCATACATTTTTTTCCTTTTTTTTATAATTATATTTATTTAATTTTAAAAAGTAAAGTAAAAAATAAAAATAGAAAAAAGGATAATTTTGTATTAAATTATTCCTTGTTCTTTTAATAATATTAGTTCTTTTTGTAACTCTAAATATAGCTCTTTATTTTCTTTAAATATTTTATACAAGCAAAAACCTTGTGTTATAAAATCTTTATATAAATCCGAATTTTGAGCCACTTTAAACCATAAATCGTAATTTTCTCCACTTTCTACGCTGTTAAATTCTTTTGTTAAACTATCAAGATTATTAACTTCATCGAGAGTTACACTCCCTACACTTCCATATAATAAACCTTTTTTATCAAGTTTTAGCCACCAAACTTTGCCCTCTATTGTTTTATATCCAAATGCTTTACCTGTTCCAGAATAATTTTGTCTTAAAAGTTTTACAAACATTGCTCTACTTTTAAAATATTTATCAAATTTTTTAGTTGTTTCATCTTGTAATTTAGCAGGATTTTGAGAGATAAAAAATTGAATATGTATAACTTTTCTTCCTGTTTTTATTTCTTTGTATTCAAAAATTATGTCGGTATGTTCTTGGAACTCTTTTCTTGCTTTTTCTAAAATTCTCTTTTTAATTCCTGAACTATTTCCATATTTGTAACTTATTGGAATTTCTAATAATTCTTTTATTTCATCTACACTTAATTTTAATTCAGATTTTTTCCCAAACCTTGTATTTTGTCCTAAATTATCTTTTAAAATTTTATAAAGTTTAATAGAATATTTTGAATTTAAACTTATTATATTTTGAATTTCATATTTTAGATATTTATCTTTTATTTCAAGTAAATATTTCATCAATAAACTACCAAATTCAACCCTTAAAATGCCATTTTCATACTCTACCCCTGCTAAAAAATGATAAAAATTTAATTTTTTAGCAAATCTATCTTCCATTATAAATTCTTTATCAAACAACTCTTTTGCAACATCTTTTATATATTTATAATTCCCTATTTTTATATTAAATTGTTCAAAGTAATTTTTTACATTTATTTCATAAATATTTTTATCTTTTTTTAAATTTGCTATCAAATAAGCACTTAATTTTAAAGCACTTTCACTAAATCGTCCCCCTTTCATTAAGACCATTTCTTCAGGTTCTTTTACAATTAAATTATTTTTCATAATAAACCTTTTTTATTGTAATTATATCATAAAAGAACTTATTATGAGAATAACATCTATATAAATGTTCTTTTACATCACATAAATGTTCTTTTACTTATCACATAAATGTTCTTTTACACCACATAAATGTTCTTTTACATCACATAAATGTTCTTTTAAAACTAAAAAAAATCCTTATTTTAGGGCTTAGGAGCTTCCTACATTCTTCATATTTCAAGTTTTAAAGAAAGACACTTACGCGTATGCGCGCGTGAGAGAAAAATTTTAAAAAATCTTTTTTTGAAGATAAAAGAAAGTTTTTTGGCTAAAAATTTAGATTTTTCTAATTGTAAAATTCTTAAAAAAGTTAGTTAGGGAAAGAAATTATTTATTAAATTTTATTTATATACTAAAAATTTAGATTTTAGAAGCTATAAACTCTTCTCTAACAACTTTTTACTATTTTTTAGTGTAATTATATATCAAAGATAAAAAAGTGACTTAAAACGCTTTATTTTTATATATATAAAATTTATTTTTCTTTAATTTTAAATCCACAAGTATCTTCAATAGTTTTTATATTTGTTAAATATTTTTTAGCTTTATCTCTACCAACTGAATTACTATTTGGAGTTAAAAAACTAATAGTTTTATGGTTTGGTAGAAATATAATTTTATACCAATAAGCTGGAATATTTACATTATGTCTTTTTTTTCCAAGAGTTCCTAAACTTCCACAAGAACCTGTAATTACACTAACTTTTCCATATTTTTTTGCTTCATATCTTGCAAACCTCTCAATTTTTGCCCATAAATGCCTATTTAATGAAGGACGCTCAGGGCTAACATTTGACATTTTAAATGTTTGTTTTTGAAGAGTTTTATCATAATTAAAAGCTGCGTTTGGAGCATTATGCCCTCTATCAAAACCAGTATAACTGTAATCTTTTGAATAACTTCTGCATTTTGCAGGTAAAGAATAATCAGGTTTAAAATATAAGTGTTTCCTTGAATAGTGATGACTTTTTATTAAATTACCTTGAATTTGATAAACAACTGCTTCTGGGTTTTTTAATTTACACGAATAACATATATCCATAGCCGTTTTATGCAATAACTCATCACAGTGTATATCAATACTATAATGTGGTAAATAACTGCTTGTAAAAGCAAATAGAGCGAATGGTATGAGCAATAAAGTCTTTTTCATTTTTTAAACCTTTTTAAATCAATCCATCTTTTTTCATTTTTTCAATAATAGCCATTTTTGCATATGCAGAAAATGATATGCTACTTTCTTTTAAAACATCACTCCATTCTTTTGGAACATTATAGACCACAATATTTTTAGTTGTTTTTTCTTCATTGTTTTTAAGTGAAGCTTTGTTAGTTGCTTTTTTTAATTTGTCTTCTAAATCGTTAAATTTCATTTTTTATCCTTTATTTTTTTAATATTATAATAATATTGTTTTATTATTGTTTAGATATTATTTTAATATTTTTTCAATATCTTTTATTAAGCTTTTTAATTCTTTTGTAGCTTTTGATTTTTTATCTATTTCAATTACAGATTTACCTTTTTCAAAACTCTTTGTAAAATCTGCTCTTCTTCTAAATACAGTATCAAATAGATTAAAATATTCATCGTTACTTTTTATATATTGTTTTAAGTCTTTAATTGCTTTTGTGGCTTTTGGGTCTATTTTATTTAATAGCACATAAGATTTAATTTGAGCATTTATTTCTTTTAGCTCTTTTAATATTTTCTTAAAAGATTCTAATCCATAAATTTCAATTAAATCATTTGATACAGGAGTAATAATTAAATCAGCTGCAAGAATTGATATTCTATTTAAATCAGAATCAAATCCTCCATTATCTATTAGAACTAAATCTTTATTTTTTTTAAGAAAATCAATTAGTTCTTTTTGAGTATCTATATGAATAATATCTAAAGGTTCTAATCCTTTTTCTTTTCTTGTTTCATTAAAGATAGTTATACTTTTTTGATAATCCAAATCGATAACTTTTAGATTATATTTTTTATTTAATTCAACTGCTAAATTGATAGCTATTGTTGATTTTCCAACTCCACCTTTTTGGTGAGCGATTGTAATTATTTTTTTATTCATATGAATATCCTTATAATATTTTAACAATATTGTTTAGATGTTGAAATACTATTAAAACAATATTATATCTTTTTATTTATAAATATCTCCTCTACTATCAGCTTTTTCCATTATAATTATTAAAACATCTTCTTCTATTTGATAAATGAATCTATATTTTCCTATTCTTAAACGATATTCTGAACAAGCTTTTAATTTTTTTATATCTAATGAATCATTTGTAGGATAAGGGTTTTCTCCAAGATTAAAAAAAGCTTCTTTAAATCTATTTTTTAGATTTTTATCTTGCTTTTCAATAAACTTTTTAACTTGTTTTTTAAAGATTAAATTATATTTCATATGTCAATTCCAATTTATTTCATTAAAATCTATATAGTCTTCAGGGTGTTTTTTATAATTTTTATAAGCATTTTTTGCTATTTTATAATCAGGGTCATTTGGTAATATAGGTTCTATTTTCATAGCAAAATCCAATTCTTTTTTTTCAAGAGTTTTTTTAAGTAAAAAATTTAATCCATCACTTAAACTTAATCCATAATTTTTAAAAAATTCTTTTGCTTGGTCTTTTAAATTTTTATCTAAATATACATTAGTTCTAATTTTGTTAATAGTCATATTTTACCCTTTTTATTTTTTACTATAATTATAACACACTTATTGTGTTTTTAATTATATTTATAAATAAATATTCTTATAATATTAAACCAATATTGTTTAGATATTAAAATAATATTATAAAAATATTGGTTTGTATATAATGCCTTGTTAATACTATATATTGTGTTTTTTATATTTGTTATGTTTTATTCTCAAAATAACAGGATATATCCTGTTGAAAAATACAATAATAGGGTATATCCCCAAAAATTTTATATTATTTAATTTTTATTTTTTAAATATTTTCTTGCAGTGTTATAAGCAACTCCACTTAATTTAGCTATTTGATAAGCATTTATATTTTGTCCTTGAAGCCTTAAAAGATTCATAGTATTTTGGATTTTTTCTTTTGTTTTAGTTTGCTTAACTTTTAGAGCGTTTTTAGCAGCTTCTTGCTTTTTTTTGCTTATAATTCGCTCTCCTTTATCCAAAAGAGTATTTATTGCGTTAGCAGTGTTTACATCTAAATTATCAATATCTGCAATAAGTTTATTTGGAATTGTAATAACACTATCTTTGATTTTTATTCGCATTTTAGTCCTTTTTACTATTAAAATATTTAAATTGTTTAATAGTAGTTAAAATATTTATTTAATTATAAAATAAAAATATATAAAATAATAGTGTTTTTGAGTAGTTTTAAAAGTTATTTTTAGGATTATAAGCGAGAACATGTATTATGTTAAGATATTTTATATAAAATATAATATAATTTTATTTGTTATTAAAAACAAGGAGAATGAAATGAAAAAAATTACAAAAGTAATGGCAGGTTTAGCAGTAGCAGGAGTATTTACAGCGACAACAGCAAGTGCTGGAGAAATTAACATCAATATGTATGGGGCTTCATATCATTTAACTAAATCTGAAGCATATAAAAATGCACCAAGAAGTATAGGTGCAAGTAAAGGACAATGGGTTTACAATCCTGGTATTGGTTTAGAATATGATTTTAGAGATAAAGGAACTATGGGATTTAGTATATTTACAGGTGCAGGATATTTTAGAGATTGTGGAGATTATCCATTTGAATTTGTTGAATTAGGTGGAAGATATAAAAATAATTTCTGGGGAACTAATAGTTGGTTCTGGGAAGTAAATGCAGGAGTTGCAGGAGCTTATGCACACGATTGGGATGTTAAAAGTGATGGAAGCACTATTGATTATGGAACAACAACAGCTGCATTACCTGTTGCATCAGTTGGTGTTGGATATAAATTTAAAAATGATACTTTCTTAAAATATACAGCGACATATGTGCCTGAAAATAATGACCTTGGTGCAACTGGTGGAACTAATCTAATCTTTATGTGGTTAACTTACGGATTTTAATCCGTAGGTTTTTCTTCAATAGATTCTTTATAATCTTTTCTAAAACTAACATATAATAAAAGTAATGTTGATAAAATTATAGTCGGTGTTCCTATTTTTACTAATCTAAATAAGTTTATATCATTATTTCCTCCTAATACATTTAGCATATTTCCTGTTGTTTTTAAAGCTGAAAAAGTATCATAAAATTCAAATAATGTAATAATTGCTATTACACTAGCACAAATTTTTACAAGTTTATGTGACATTCCTGAATAAAATAAAAATGCTAATATTAATAGTAATACAAAAATAACTTTTCCCATTGTATAATCAAATAAAGAAAATGTACCAGCTAATGGTATTACTATAATTGGAAGAAATAATGATAATGCAACAAATAATGATAAAATAAATCCTAATTTATTTTGAATACCTTGAGATATAATTTTTTTAGTTGTATTTGAATTTGTAATATTAGTAAATTGTTCTGTTAAAAAATTTATTGAATTTTTTAACAATAATTGTATATCTTGTGTTTCAGGATAAATATCTTTGGCATTTTCTCCATCTATTACAAAGTCTACAATTTGATTTACTTTTGGTAATTTATCACTTTTCCATTCTGCATTAGAAAACTTATATCTATTACCATCTTCACCTGATATTATTCCAGAACTACTTTGAATATTATAATCTAATATTTTACCTTTCATGTTTACTACACTCCTTTGTTAATATAATTAAACAAAATTATAGCATTTTTTTATTATATTAACAATACAAGTATAAGTGTATAATTTTGGAATTTTTTATCATATAAACTTTAAAATGGACTTTGTATTATTATATTAAGTTTATCTTTTTATTTTTCGAGTTGGAGTAATATATTCTTCTTCTATTTCTTTTTCCTGCGGTTTTCCACCCTCACCACCAACCCTTTTAGCGATTTCTTCTTCAAATATTTTAACTAATTTTTCGTTTTTACCATTTACTCTTAAATTTTTAAACTCCCAATCTTTAACGGCTTCTATAATATCAAGAATTTTATTTACTTCTTCTCTAATAGCTTCTTTATCATCTAAATTTAGATGATTAAATTTAATATCTACTTTTGTTTTTTTATCTACAATTTTTGATTTGTTTGTTTCTATTTCTGTTAGTTTTTCATTATTATCAATTTTAAAATCGCTAATTAAATTACGATTTTTCAGCTCTTCAAGAATTTCAAAATAATTATTTTTGTTGTCAAAAAATGAGAATATAGGTTCTATTTCTACTTCTTCATCTTCTTCCCAATCCTCAAAAAGTTCATTTTTATCAACATTTTTAAAAAGTCTTTCTGCTTCTTCTTCTCTTTTTTTTCTTAGTTTTTCTTCAAGTTCTTCTTTTTCTTTTTTTACTTTTGCTAACTCTTCTTCCTGTTCTTTTTCTTTATTATTATTAAATTTATTAAAATTTTCTTGTAATATAACAGCATTTATTTGTATTTGTTGTTTTAACATCTCAACTTCATTATCTCGAAAAATATCAAAATCATTATTTTTAATGTTGTAATCTTTAATTTTTTTTCTATCTAATATTAATTGATATTTATTTCCATCAAAAGTAGCTAATGCTATTTTATTTTTAGAGTTTATTATTATTTGTGCTGATAACACTTTATTATTATTAATAAGTGGGAAAAAGAAGGTATGTATCTTTTCTTCTTCTTGCTTTTTATTATTTAATTGTTGTTCTAATTCTTCTATTTCTTTATAATCATTTGCCAAAACATCTCTTAATTCATCATTATCATTTTTTTCTTCTTTCCTTTTTTCTATTTCTTCTTGTAGTTCTTCTTTTATTTTTGCCATTTTTTCTTGTAGTTTTTCAATAGTTACTTGTTTATTTTTAATTTGTTCTTTTAGATTTTTTACAGATAATTCTAAATATTTATAATCTTCTCTAACAGCTCCAAGTTCTTTAAGTTTTTTTCGTAATTTATTATTTATTTCGTTTAGGTCTTTTACCTTTGCAAGTTCTTTTTTTATTTCTTCATTTTCTTCATTTATTTTTTTATTTTCTATTAAAACAGGTTTTAAAGTTTTTGTTTCTCTTTTTTTATGTTCTTTGTATTCATAAGTTCCAAGTCGTTTTGGTCTTTTCTTTTGCTCTTTTGTGTAATTTATACCCCTTTGCATTTTCAAAATTTTTGCGACTTCTGTTTGTAAATTTATTAAATAATTTTTAGTTAATTTTTTTCTAACACTTCGCCCCTCGCTATCCAATCCAGCAAACAAAAGATGTCCGTGTTCATTTATAACTTTTTCTCCATTTTCATTTACAAATCCTTCATCACGATGTATCGAAACTTGATATATTTTTGTGTCTAAACTTTTTTCTAAATATTTGCAAACTTTTTCTATATCTTCTTTTGTATGTTGCTTATCTAAATTTAGGATAGCAGACATTAAAGTAATAGTATTTTTATGCAAACTTCTACCTGTTCGTTCTGTATAAATTTTTGTTTTTTCTTTTAAGTCTTTTTTATATAATTCTATTGCATTTATAGCATCTAAACTATAATAATTATCTTCTGTCGAAAATATAGAGTTAGCGGTTAGTTTAGTTCGGTCGTTATGGAAAAATTCTCCCACCTTACCAGCTTCAATGTGTATAGAAGATTTACGTTCCATTTTATCCCCTTTTAATTTCTTATTTTTTATGCAGGGGCTTGTCCCCAAATAAAACTTACTTACTATATAAATTTTTGTATAGTGTAGTGAGTACTCACTACACCTTACTCAAATTTTTCAAATTTTTTATAAGGTTAGTTCGCAAAAACTCACCACAAGGGTTTCGTTTTTAACTTATTAAAAGATAAATAATTACAATAAGCTTTTAAGTTCTTCTTTTAAGTTTTGTAGCTCTTTTTCTTTTTTATTAAGTTGGTTTTGTAGTTTAGTAATTTCTTTTTCTTTTTTCTCAAGCTTTTGTGCTAATGTTCCAATGCTTTTTTGTTTTTTTATTTTAATAAGTTGTTCTGTTTTTTCTGCAAGTTCTTCATACATTTTTTTCCTTTTTTTTATAATTATATTTATTTAATTTTAAAAAGTAAAGTAAAAAATAAAAATAGAAAAAAGGATAATTTTGTATTAAATTATTCCTTGTTCTTTTAATAATATTAGTTCTTTTTGTAACTCTAAATATAGCTCTTTATTTTCTTTAAATATTTTATACAAGCAAAAACCTTGTGTTATAAAATCTTTATATAAATCCGAATTTTGAGCCACTTTAAACCATAAATCGTAATTTTCTCCACTTTCTACGCTGTTAAATTCTTTTGTTAAACTATCAAGATTATTAACTTCATCGAGAGTTACACTCCCTACACTTCCATATAATAAACCTTTTTTATCAAGTTTTAGCCACCAAACTTTGCCCTCTATTGTTTTATATCCAAATGCTTTACCTGTTCCAGAATAATTTTGTCTTAAAAGTTTTACAAACATTGCTCTACTTTTAAAATATTTATCAAATTTTTTAGTTGTTTCATCTTGTAATTTAGCAGGATTTTGAGAGATAAAAAATTGAATATGTATAACTTTTCTTCCTGTTTTTATTTCTTTGTATTCAAAAATTATGTCGGTATGTTCTTGGAACTCTTTTCTTGCTTTTTCTAAAATTCTCTTTTTAATTCCTGAACTATTTCCATATTTGTAACTTATTGGAATTTCTAATAATTCTTTTATTTCATCTACACTTAATTTTAATTCAGATTTTTTCCCAAACCTTGTATTTTGTCCTAAATTATCTTTTAAAATTTTATAAAGTTTAATAGAATATTTTGAATTTAAACTTATTATATTTTGAATTTCATATTTTAGATATTTATCTTTTATTTCAAGTAAATATTTCATCAATAAACTACCAAATTCAACCCTTAAAATGCCATTTTCATACTCTACCCCTGCTAAAAAATGATAAAAATTTAATTTTTTAGCAAATCTATCTTCCATTATAAATTCTTTATCAAACAACTCTTTTGCAACATCTTTTATATATTTATAATTCCCTATTTTTATATTAAATTGTTCAAAGTAATTTTTTACATTTATTTCATAAATATTTTTATCTTTTTTTAAATTTGCTATCAAATAAGCACTTAATTTTAAAGCACTTTCACTAAATCGTCCCCCTTTCATTAAGACCATTTCTTCAGGTTCTTTTACAATTAAATTATTTTTCATAATAAACCTTTTTTATTGTAATTATATCATAAAAGAACTTATTATGAGAATAACATCTATATAAATGTTCTTTTACATCACATAAATGTTCTTTTACTTATCACATAAATGTTCTTTTACACCACATAAATGTTCTTTTACATCACATAAATGTTCTTTTAAAACTAAAAAAAATCCTTATTTTAGGGCTTAGGAGCTTCCTACATTCTTCATATTTCAAGTTTTAAAGAAAGACACTTACGCGTATGCGCGCGTGAGAGAAAAATTTTAAAAAATCTTTTTTTGAAGATAAAAGAAAGTTTTTTGGCTAAAAATTTAGATTTTTCTAATTGTAAAATTCTTAAAAAAGTTAGTTAGGGAAAGAAATTATTTATTAAATTTTATTTATATACTAAAAATTTAGATTTTAGAAGCTATAAACTCTTCTCTAACAACTTTTTACTATTTTTTAGTGTAATTATATATCAAAGATAAAAAAGTGACTTAAAACGCTTTATTTTTATATATATAAAATTTATTTTTCTTTAATTTTAAATCCACAAGTATCTTCAATAGTTTTTATATTTGTTAAATATTTTTTAGCTTTATCTCTACCAACTGAATTACTATTTGGAGTTAAAAAACTAATAGTTTTATGGTTTGGTAGAAATATAATTTTATACCAATAAGCTGGAATATTTACATTATGTCTTTTTTTTCCAAGAGTTCCTAAACTTCCACAAGAACCTGTAATTACACTAACTTTTCCATATTTTTTTGCTTCATATCTTGCAAACCTCTCAATTTTTGCCCATAAATGCCTATTTAATGAAGGACGCTCAGGGCTAACATTTGACATTTTAAATGTTTGTTTTTGAAGAGTTTTATCATAATTAAAAGCTGCGTTTGGAGCATTATGCCCTCTATCAAAACCAGTATAACTGTAATCTTTTGAATAACTTCTGCATTTTGCAGGTAAAGAATAATCAGGTTTAAAATATAAGTGTTTCCTTGAATAGTGATGACTTTTTATTAAATTACCTTGAATTTGATAAACAACTGCTTCTGGGTTTTTTAATTTACACGAATAACATATATCCATAGCCGTTTTATGCAATAACTCATCACAGTGTATATCAATACTATAATGTGGTAAATAACTGCTTGTAAAAGCAAATAGAGCGAATGGTATGAGCAATAAAGTCTTTTTCATTTTTTAAACCTTTTTAAATCAATCCATCTTTTTTCATTTTTTCAATAATAGCCATTTTTGCATATGCAGAAAATGATATGCTACTTTCTTTTAAAACATCACTCCATTCTTTTGGAACATTATAGACCACAATATTTTTAGTTGTTTTTTCTTCATTGTTTTTAAGTGAAGCTTTGTTAGTTGCTTTTTTTAATTTGTCTTCTAAATCGTTAAATTTCATTTTTTATCCTTTATTTTTTTAATATTATAATAATATTGTTTTATTATTGTTTAGATATTATTTTAATATTTTTTCAATATCTTTTATTAAGCTTTTTAATTCTTTTGTAGCTTTTGATTTTTTATCTAT
>NZ_AP043761.1:0-5168 GCF_055392745.1 Thioreductor micantisoli | reverse complement strand
CAATATCTGTATAATTTATTATATAATTCGTAAAAAAATAAGGACTTAAAATGCTAAATAAAGTAACTATACGAATAGATAAAAAAGAATGGAATGAATTTAAAAAAATTACTTCAGAACAAGGTTTTAATGCAAGCAGTGTTATAAGAAATTTTATAAAAGAATATCTTAAAAAAAATAAAACAAAGGCATAATGTCTTGACAAACGCCTGACAGATATGTTATTATTATAAAAAAAAGGAGCATTTTAATGCTATTTGATGATTTTGAAACAAAAAAAGAATTATTTTTATCTAATATAAAAAGTAAAACATCTACAAAAAATAAATATAAAAGATATTTAGGAGCACCTATTAGATACCCAGGTGGAAAAAGTTTAGCAGTTGGACAAATTTTAGAATTATTACCTAATGTAAAAAGGATTATAAGTCCTTTTATAGGAGGAGGTAGTATTGAGACTGCTATAAGTAAAGAACTAAATATTCCTGTTATTGGTTTTGATATATTTGATATATTAGTTAATTTCTGGCAAATTTTATTAGATAAAAACATGAAAAAAGAAATGTTAAATATTTTATATAATCTTGAACCTGATAAAGAAACATATATTAAAGTAAAAGAAATTCTGAAAAAACATTGGGAATGGAATGAATATAAAAAAGGTTCAAAAAACAATATTATTTCAGATAAAATTAAATTAGCTGCATATTATTATTTTAATTATAATCTTAGTTATGGACCTGGTTTTTTAGGGTGGCCTAGTTCAATATATCTAAACAAAAGAAAATATTTAACTTTATTAGAAAAACTCGAAAAATTTGAAAATAACCATTTAGAAGTATATTGCTCTGACTTTCAAGAAATTTTAAAAAAATATAACAATGATTTTTTATATTTAGATCCACCTTATTATATTGGTAAAGATAGCAAAATGTTTAAAGGTATTTATCCTATGAGAAATTTTCCTGTTCATCATAATGGTTTCCCACACGAAAAATTAAAAGATATGTTAAAAGAACATAAAGGAGGTTTTATTTTAAGTTATAATGATTGCCCAACAATTAGGGAATATTATAAAGATTTTGAACAATATTTTCCAAATTGGCAATATACAATGGGACAAGGAGAAAAAAGAATAGGAAAATACAGAAAAGAAAGAAATTCTAATACAAATATTAAAGAAAGTCATGAAATTTTAATTTATTCTTCTCCCCAATCTTAATATTTAATGATGTAATCTCTTATCGTGATAACTCATAAACTCTTCCTCTATTTCTTTAGGATAAGATTCACTATTTTCTTGAAAATTCCAATCAGGGTATCTTTTTTCTTTTTCAAAATAATCTTTTTTACATTTATCTTCCATTTCTTTAAAACTTGCAACTTCTACTTCTTCATACCCAAATAAACCTGCAACTTTAGCTTTTACTCTAGGAGAGGTAATAATATATAATTCTACTTTTTTACCAAGTTTTAATTCTTCTTCAATCAATCTATGAATAATAAATCTAGGTCTTCCTGGACTACCCTGCATTGCATTTACATAAAAAGACATAGTTGCTTTTATTCCTCCTTTAGACGCTGAACCACCTATTTTTTTAATTTCACCTTCGGATACAAACAAATAAACTCTTGGTGTATCTTCTACCAATTCTGTGGAAGAAAGTTCTCCTGTATTATAATTTAATTTTATTTTATTTGAATTATCATCTTTTCTTAATTCAAAATCCCCTACTTTTTTACTTGTTTTTACATCTAATATATTCATACTATTTCCCTTTTTTTTATATTATCATATCAAATATTTTTATATTTTAAACGATTTAAGTTACTTTTTTTATTATATATACTTATTATAATAATAAAGGAGAAAAAAAGAAAGAAAGCATAAAATCTTTAGACGCTATACTTACCCCCTTATAGCGTTTGAATTGTGCATACTTGACATTGTGCATAAAACATAGTATGATTTGTGCGTCAAAACATCAAAAAAAAGTCTATAAGCAAACTTTGGCGAGCACGCTTATAGACTTCAATAAGGTTATTAAATGGAATTATACCATAATAGATATAAATATTTAAAGTCAAACGACATAACTTGGTTATATTTTTTTTTAAAAAATGCAGTAGGAACTGAATTTTTAGAATATAATTTACCAGCTCCAAACTATGTGCTACACTCAAATCGTGGTGGAGCATTTATTGGCTGGCAAATAAATGGCTACCCTGGAACAAAAGAAGCAAGAGAATATTTTAATGACATTATTGCACGATTTGTAATTGCTTTTAAAGAGCATAAACCTGAAAGATTATCTTATCAGCCACATTTAGACAATGAATACGCAATAAAAGATATAAAACACTCTTATGAGTTAGGACAATTTCAAAATTTACCTTCTCTTTATTGGGTAAAAGAAAAAAAAATATGGAGTGCTGAAAGTGCTAGTGTAACAGACCAAATCTTTTGGGCTATTAAAATTTATACCGAAGAGCTTATAAAAGAATTTGGAGAAGGCACTCCTGTGCCTTATAGCACAATAGAAGACTATACTCTTAAAACTTTTTTTGGTAGAAAAGATAGAAGCACATTAAAAGCAAAGTGTAGAAGTATTTGGAATTGGTATAACGATAGAGATTGGACTATACCACAACGAAGGGAGTTTAAAATGACAAGAACTGAAAGAGCAAAAGCAAATGCAAAACTAAAACACCAAAGAGCAAGAGCAACTTTATTGGGATTTATTCAAAATAATCTTTTAGCAAATGAATACAAAAAAGCAAACGGAAGCTGGAATATTAAAGAATTATCAAAAGCAACAGGATTACATAGAAATACAATACCAAAACATCTAAAAGAACTACAAGAAGAGGGAATTATATAAAAAAATAGGCAATAATAATATCCTGTATTGAGTTTTAAAATTTTTAATAGTTATAGTAGTTTAAAATTTACTTTTTTCTTCTCTTTTTTTCTCCTTTTTTTTTAAAATTTTTGTTTAGCAATTCTACTGCTTTTTTCAAGAAGCATAACTTTCTAACTTAATTCTGCATTTAAAAAATGCCAACCGACACTACAAATCTTTTTAGCGTATCCAACGCACAGAAATTGCCTGATGTTCCCTAAGCATTTAACTAACTAAACTCCCACCTAAGCAAGATGTTTAAGAAGAAAGTGGCTTATTATCGACACTCACATCGATAGAAACACGCTAGAGCTTTTTGTCTAATAACTAAATAAAAGACCGTTAAAGCATACCGCAAACGAACTCGTAAGATTAAATAAAAAATCATAAATATATAAAAATATCTTACGGACAACCTGTTACTTTTTCTTTTGTTTTTTTAGCACAAAAACAAACGTGGTGTAAAAGTAACGCAAACTCACGAAAAAATGCATAAAATAAAGTTGAACTAACATTTTAGCAAAAAATTTTCGTTCTTACAAGGGGTATCGCCCAGTCATTACGCGAAATTCGGCGTAATAACTGGGCTATTTATGGAGTTTTTGATATAATTTTACGAACACTTAATAAAAGGAGAAATATTAACATATGGAAATAGTAACTGGTGATGATAAATATAAAAAAAAGTTATGCAAACTTTATTACAAGGATAAAATTTTATCCTTACGTAATGAAGGAAAAAGCATTCGAGAAATTAGAGATTATATAAATCGTAGATGCATTCCGAATTCGAAATTTAAAGGGACAACATTAGGACAAACAACAATTTTTAATATTATAAAAGGGGTAAAAAAATGAACTATAGCATATTAATTACTACAATTTTTTTTGGTAGTGGATTTATCTTTCTAGTATTTGGAATTGGCTATATAATTTATAAACTTCCAAAAATAGTTGAAGGAATTAAAGAAGAAATAAAAGATTATTTCTTCGATGAATCTCAACTAAGTTATAACAAAAGAAACTTAGAAAATGCAATTAAAAATTATTATGATGAAGTTAAAAAAGTAGCAGAAATAGAAATGCAAAATGTAGCAGAAGAATTAAAAAATAATCTAACAGAAATAACTAAAATTAAAGAAGAGATTAAACAAATCGAAGAACAAATAAAGCAAATGGAAAAAAGACTTATAGATAAAAATGTAGAAAATAAACTTTTAACAAAACAGCTTATAAAATATAAAAACATAGCACAACGAAAAGAAAAACAAGCAAAAAAAATAAATCAAGAAATAAAAGAAGCTTAAATGGCAAAAGTTAGAAGCTCTATAAATTATCAAGTTTCTGGAATACTCAAACAGCACAACGGAATTGGAGAAAGTAAAAGGGAAACTCGTAACTCATCAAATTTAAAGGGAGAAAACGGACATAAAATATCTAATAAGTTCCACAGCTACAAAACTTTGGATAATGTTCGCAGTCATCTCCAAAATTTAGGAAAATTTTTTAAAGAGAATTATAAAAACAAAGATATGTCCCAAATTACAAGCAAAGTAATAAAAGAATGGATCGAAAGTAAAAATTTAACATATAACACAGCAAGTAACTATCTATCGGAACTAAATAAACTTGCAGACCATTTTAGCTTTACAAAAAATCAAATAAAAGAACTTAGAACAGAATTTAAAACAACTCTTAAAGAAAATATTTTAACAACTCGTGCCTACTCTCAAAAACTTTTAAACAAAATACAATTAAAAAACCCAAGAGAACAAATTGTCTTCCAGCTCCAAAAGGAGTATGGACTAAGAATTTCAGAAGCCTCTCACATCAATTTAAAAAATCTTCAAGGAAACATATTAAATTATCAGCAGAAAGGGGGTATGTGGTCGCAAAAAGAGATTTCGGCTACCTTAGTTCAAAAAATCAAAGAAAATGCAACAGACGGCAAATTTCACGTAGCAATTAGAACTTATCAAGACCATTTAAAAGCAGAAATTATAAAACAAGGTGGAGAGTGGAACGGAACTCACGGCATTAGACATTCATTTGCCCAAAAAAAACTTGAAGAGGGTTACAGCAAAGCAGAAGTCAGTAAAATGATGGGACACGTGCGAGAAGAAATTACAAATACTTATTTGAGATAAATTATTCTAAGCAATTTAGTGTTTTTGATAGATTTAATATATTTTTAAGTTTATATAGTAAAAAATACCTAATTATGTGTTTAAAACCTAATTTTAAATAAGTTTATCTTTGTATAGA
>NZ_AP043760.1:0-1662849 GCF_055392745.1 Thioreductor micantisoli | reverse complement strand
TGCTCTCTTATACTTTAATATTGCTTTTTATTAAATATATTGGCTTGTTTTTATTCTTTACCTACTAAAAAGTTAAAAGGAAATGTAGTTATAGTTACACTAAATAATATTTAAAAATATTTGAGTTTTATTATTCTTTTGTAATTTTTGTCAAAAATATTAGTACAGCTAGAGATAAAATGATAAAAGATACACCACCCATTAAATAAAGGGCGTTTATCATTTTGTCATAATTATGAATTGAAATTTTAAATACGACTATCAGTGTTTCAATAGAAAGAGCAATTAAAATTGTTATTAAAAATTTTGTTAATACTTTAATTTCTATTTTTGATTCTTTTGAATAACTTTTAAAAAATACTTCTTGCTCTAAAATAGTTTTTGCTAAATCAAATACAGCAAGTCCTAGTGTAGTTGCTATAATAGGTTTAAAAATTCCATCAATATTTATATCACTACCTTGTATAAAATGATTTATAAAGTTATATCCACCATAAATGATTGTTGAAATTGCAAGTATCATCATAAAAAATCCTGCAATAAAATAAAAACCTTTAATAATTTTACTAAAATAAATATGTTTTTCTATAATCCCTACGCGTTCAAGTAGTTTTTCTAAATCAAAATCTAAAAATATTATATTATCTCCATCTTTTTTTGAAACTGTAATACAAAGTGTTCCAGTTGAGCTTTGATAAGGCTTTGTAAAAGCAAAATTATTATCTTTAATAATAAGTTTATTTATAAGATAACTTCTATCTTTATTTTTTTCATCATTATCATTGTTTTTTTTATATATATTAGGTGAAATTTGGATATTTGTTTTAGCATCTACTACATAAACTAATTCAAGAGATGTAAAAGTTAAAAAAAGTTGTTTATAAAAATAATCTGATTGATTTCCTAATTCTCCTAAGCTTTCAATACTGTTTTCTATAAAATTTTCAATTTTTCCTCTATTTTTAATATAAAGATCAATATATTCTTTCAAAAGATATCCTTTTAATGTTTTTTATATTAAAATTATATCTTATGAATATCTAGGAATAATAAAAAAGTTGTCTAAAAATTAACCATATAAATGATTTTTCAATTAAATTTTTAGTTATTATTTTGAGATTTGAGCCTTTTCTTCAGTTTTATGAAGCCAAATAAAAACTTCTACAACAGCTTTATATAACTTTGGAGGAATCTCTTCATTTACTTCTACATTCATAAGCATATCAGTTAATTGGGCATTTTTAAATATATTTATATCATATTCTTTTGCTTTTTCTAAAATTTTTTTAGCAATTTCACCTGAACCTTTTGCAATTACTTTTGGAGCATTATTTTCATATGCTTTATATTGCATTGCTACTGCTTTTTTCATTAAAATACCTCCAATGATTGTTTACACAAAGGCATCCAAGTTTTAGATTTTTTAAGTTTAATACATTTTTGCAGATATATTTTTTTACCTGTCATAGATGAGAGCATATAATATGCTTTTGCTTTGTTATCTTCATCTATATTTAATTTTAATATATTTTTCAGTACTTTGATTGCTTCATCTGTTTTATTTAATTTTTTAGCTTGATTCTACGAAAATAAAATCAATCTCAGGAGATTGAATAAATGTATGATATTTTTTTTCTAATTCTAATATTTTTTTAGAATATGTATAAGTCATTAAAGTATTATTTGTTTTTTGTGAATATAAAACAATTTTTTGGAAAATATCTATATTTTTTACATTATCATTATTTAAAAATTTAGTAGCAATACTTAAAAATTCTTTTGGTTGATTTGAATTATAATAAGCAAAAAATTGTTTATATCTGAATTCATAGCAATTTGTTTTTTTAAGATTACAAATATCATCAATAATTAAAGCTAAATCTTTATAATCATTTTGAACTTCGAAAACTTTAGCTTTATTTATTAGCCATTTTAATACGATTTTATTATTATTTAAAATCAAATATTTATTTGGAATTTGGCTTGCGAGGTTGAAATCTCTTACTTTATAAGCACATTTAAATAATGGTTCATCATATTTTTTCTCTAACTTAATATTAAACTTTTTATATACTTTGATTGCTTGAATACAATTTGATGTATTTAAATCTTTAATCACACTGAATTTACCACTATTTATAATAATAGTTTTATTTATATCAGTTGTATTTAAATCTAAAATTTCTTTATATCTTTTTAATTTATACAAAAGTTTAACTTTACTTTTTAGAGCTTTTTTAGCTAATTTATTATCTTTATATTTTTTTATAATTTCATCATATCTTTGAAGCATTAAAGTCAAATTATTATCTGGTATTTGAAATAAGATTTTATTTTTTATACTTTTCATTTCTCCTGCAAAATCTCCATAAGGTAATTCAGCTAAATATTTATTTATAAATTTCATTGATTCTTTAAAATTGCCTATTTTGTAGTTCCATTTAGCTAATCTATACATAAGAGGCTCATATAAATCATTTTGAATATAAATTTTGTTAAGTAAATTATTTCCTATTTCAGTGGCTAGTTTATACTCTTTATTATTAGCAAGATCATTAATTAATTGATATGTTTGGTGTATATCTTTAAGTAAATATTCTTTATTAGCTTCATATAATTTTTTATAATATTTAAGCGCTTTTTTTACTTTTCCTTCAGCTAAATATCTTTGACCTAAACGAGATGCTGCAAGCGAAGCAACTTCCAAATCTTTTGTATTTGCAAAAGCCTTTTTATATAATGCAAAAGCTCTTTTATTATCCCCAGCACTATATAATTCATCAGCTAAATAAATCATACCTTTATAAGCATACTTAGTTCCTTCATATTCTGTAAAAAGTCTTTCATACATATAAGTAGCACTTTCCATATCTGCATCATTAGCATAATTTTTTGCTAAAATTAATATTATTTCAGGTAGATGTTCATTGAAAGCATATTTTTTTATCCACTCATTTGCTTCTTTTATTACTTCATCATTATTACTTTGTTCATCAAGAAGTTTGATTTTTAAATATAAAATATCAGATACAAATAAAGATTTTGGATAATTAGCTAAAAATTTATCTATTCTATCAATATCTAAATTGTTTTTTTTATATTGTCTAAGAATAGAAAAATATTCTACTACATCAGCAGTTTGTGTATCATAATTTATTGGATTACCATTTTCATCAATTGCACCAACAAAAGGTTTTATATCAATTTCTAGAGGAAATTTAAGGCCATTTATTGGTTTTTGATAAATTAAAGGAAGTTTGTTTTTATAAGAAATAATAACCCATTTTTTTGCAATACTCAGTGATTTTAATCTTTTATTATAACCTTCAAATAGATTTTTTTTAAAAGCTCTAATAATAGATTTGTTTTTTGCTTGGATTTTTATATAAAAACTATTTTTATCAAAAAATGGAGTTAGTTTAAATGCGACACTTTTTGTCGAAAAAACAGGAGCTGATGGGAGTTTGTTGAATTTACAAATATATATATTTTTTTCTTTTTGTTTACATATAAAAGGATTATTATTTGTTATATTTAATACAGAATAGTCATTTACACTATTTACTACTATTTCAAGTGCGAAAAGAGGAATAATTAAAAAAAAGGGAATTATTTTTTTCAATTTATTTTCACTCTTTCGAAAGGATATTTATCTGTTTTTTCACAAATCACGCCAAATACACCTTTTAAATTATCATCTAAAATTACATTTTTATTTTTTGAATTTACTGAAATTTTGTCATTATTGATTTTATTAGCAATTTTAAATTGATTACTTATTAAAATATCATCATTTTCACACTCATCTAAATAGACTACACTTCCATTAAACTCTTCTATATCTTCAATTTCATCTAAATTAGTGTTATTTACAAATTCATTTACTTTAAATTTTTTTCTAAGTAAATTTGCAAGTTTTAAAATATTTTCTTTTTTAGGATGAAGTAAAACATCTCTACCTATGATTATTTCATTATCTTTTTCTAGTTTTTTTTCAATCATTTCTAAATCAAATTCATCAAAATTACTTTCACTATATAAATATCCAATGTCTAGCTCATTAAAATACTCTTTTAATTCATCATTTAATTCATCATAAATAAAATATTTTACCATTAAAGCGATAACTGCTTCTTCTGCACTTGGCTCATAAGTTATTGAATTTTTATATTTTACAGGATGTAAAATCACATCTGCATTGCTTTTTGTAGGCAAAATTCCTATTGATATTTTCATTATTAGCCTTTTTTGATTTAATTATACCAAATTATTTAATTTCTCCCCATCTTTTTGCTTTGCTAACTCCCACTTTTAAAGGTACTTTTAGTTTGAATATATTTTCCATAATGTTTTTGTAAGTTTCAATGTCTTCTAAATTATTTGTTTCAAAAATTAATTCATCGTGGATTTGTAAAATCATATCATTATTGTTTAATTTTTCAATTTCAAGCATAGCAAGTTTAATCAAATCAGCAGCACTTCCTTGAAAAATTGTATTAACTGCTTCTCTTTCGAAATTACTTGCCATAAAGCTATTGACTGTTTTAAAATCAAAAAATCTTCTTCTTTTTAGAAGAGTTTCGACATATCCTTGTTTTTTCACAATTTCTTTTTGTTCATTTAAAAAGTTTTTCACAGTTGGAAATGAAGCAAAATATTTTTCTATAAACTCTTTTGCTTCTTTGTTGCTTACATTGATTGTATCTGCTAATTTTCTAGCACCCATTCCGTAAATAAGCCCAAAATTTATACTTTTAGCTATACTTCTATGCTCTTTTGCATTTTCCTCACCAAAAATTTTAATAGCAGTTTCTAAGTGAATATCTTTGTTCTCATTAAAAGCATTTATCAAAGTTTTATCTTCACTAAAATGTGCAAGAAGCCTAAGTTCAATTTGTGAATAGTCTAAACTAACAAGCCATTTACCCTTGCTTGCAATAAATCCATTTCTTATATTTATTTCTTTATTTGTAGGTATGTTTTGTAAATTTGGATCTTTACTTGAAAGTCTTCCAGTAGCTGTACCTGTTTGTAAAAAGCTTGTGTAAACTTTTCCATTTTGATTATGTACTTGAAGAGGTTTTATGTAAGTTGATTGAAGTTTAAAAAGTTCTCTATATTCCAAAAGTTTATGAACGATTGGATACTTTTTTAGAGAATTTAAAACAGCTTCATTTGTGGAATATCCCGTTTTTGTTTTTTTCTTAGCGGGGAGTCCAAGCTTTTCAAATAGAATAAAAGCTAATTGTTTAGTGGAATTTATATTAAATCTTTCTCCTGCTAATTCATAAATCTCATTTGTTAAATTTTCTAGTTTTTTCTCGAGTTTCTTTTCTAAATTTCTAAAATATTCTATATCGATATTAATTCCTCTATTTTCTATATTTATAAGTATATCAATAAAAGGAATTTCAACATCTGTTATCTCTTTTTGAATTTCCTTACTCCACAACATAGGATAAAGTTTTTCATAAAGTTTTAGAGTAATATAAGCATCTTCACTTGCATATTTACTTGCTTCTTGTAAAGAAACACTCGAAAAGTTTTCACCTTTTTTAACTGTATCTTTGAAATGAATCATTTCGTGGTCTAAATATTTTTTACTTAAAGCATCAAGTCCTACTTTTTGATCTGGGTTCAAAATCCAAGCTAAAAGCATTGTATCCATAAAAGGAATAATTTTTTCTACGCCATATTTATAAACTAAGTTTAAATCAAATTTTAGATTATGACCTACTATTTTTTTTGTAAATAACTTTTTAATTGCTTTTAATGCACTCTCTAAAGATATTTGTTCTTCTACTCCTAAATAAAAATGATTAATTGGTACATAATAAGCATTTTCACCAAAGGCAAAACTAAATCCTACTATCTCTTTGTCTCTATCAAGAGAAGTTGTTTCCGTATCAAAAGCCACTATTTCATTATCTATAGAGTCAATTATAGAAAATAACTTCTTTTCATCAAGAATTAATTCATTTGGTACTTTTATTTTTTGAATTTTAGGTGCGGATGTAGGAATAATCATTCCTTCTTTTTGAACTCTTTCTATAATTCTATGCATATCCAAATCCATAAGCTTATCTGCAACTTTTATGATAGGATTAATTTTAGGAAATTTGAACTCTTCTAGATTGATATTTTCAAATAAATTAGGTTTTAGAGTTACAAGTTTTCTGCTTAAAAAGGCATTTTCTTTTCCTTCAATAAGTTTCTTTTTCATAGCACCTTTTATTTCATCAATATGCTCATATAGATTTTCTAATGTATGGTATTCGTTTATAAGTTTAGCTGCAGTTTTGAGGCCTACACCTTTGACACCAGGGACATTATCACTACTATCTCCAAGAAGTGCTTGAAAGTTTATGAAGTCTTTTGGATGAACTCCAAATTTTTTGTAAGCTTCTTCTTCATTTATAAATAGTTTTTTACGTGGTTCAAAAATCACAACTTTGTCATCGTCAATTAATTGATACATATCTTTATCGTGAGATACAATAATTGTTTTTATATCATTTTGTTTAGAAATATTTGCAATAGAAGCAATGATATCATCACTTTCATAGCCATTCATCTCTATTGATTTAAACCCCATTTCTTTAATGAGTTCTAAAACAATTGGAAGTTGAGTCTTCAAATCTTCTGGTGCTTCGGGACGATTTGCTTTATACTTGGGATATATCTTATTTCTAAATGAAGGTCCTTTGGAATCGACAGAAAATAGGATATAATCTGTTTTATAATCTCTTCCTAAATTAGAGATAAAGTTCATAAAACCGGTTATCATACCCGTTGGAGTTCCATTCTTAGCTTTTAAATAAGGTAAGGCGTAATAGTTACTAAATAAAAATCCAAAAGTATCGATGATGGTCAAAGTTTTAGACATAAAAAACCTTTTTTTCAGATTATATCAAAGCAAGGAAAAGAATGCAACCATTAAAAATTTTTAATATCAAAAGAGCAATTAGTAAAGTTAAATATACTTCTGAAAGTCGGCTTATAGTAATTGATGAAGATAATACAGTTAGAATATTTAATTTGAATAATTTGAAGCTTGATGGTGGATTTAAAATAAAATTACCTAAAAATAGAGTATTTGCTAATAATGTTGATATTAGTAAAAATGGTGAGTATTTAATATTTACAGTTCCTAAAACAAATAAAGCAATTCTTTGGCAAACAAATACAAGAAAGCCAAGTGCAAATCTTGGATGGCATAAAGGGGAGATTGAATCTGTTGCTTTTGATGAACAAAATAAATATGTAGCAACTGGTGGAACAGATGGAAGAGCATATATTTGGAATGTAAAAACTGGTAAAATGGTGGGGGCATTAGCTCCACATGCTGATTATGTAACAGCTATAGGTTTTAGTAAAAATGGTTATTGGTGTGCTACGGGAAGTTATGATAAAACTATTTCTATTACAAATATTTCTTCTATGAAATTTGCTTATAAAATGAGAGTTCATTCTACGATGGTAACAAAAATTAAATTTTTAAACCATTTTAAAATGCTAAGTGGAGATAAAGAAGGTAATTTAATTGTAAGTGATTATTCAAAAGGAAAAGTAATAAAAAGAGTTCCTAAACTTCCAGATATAGCTTTAGATTTTACATTTAGTATGGATGAAAAATATATGTTTGCTGCTACAAAAAATAAAAATATATATCTATATGATATGGAAAAATATGAGTTAATTACAGATAAATTTATAAATGTAACATCTACTATAACATCTATTGATTTTGTTCCTGAAATGATGTATTTAATTATAGGAACAGTTGATGGTATTTTATATATTTATGATCTTTTAGCAGATGAAAAACAACTTGAAAAATATATTCAAGATAAACAATATGCTGAGGCTTATAATTTAGTAGATGAAAATCCATTACTTAAAGATACAGTATTTTATTCTAAATTAGAAAAAATTTGGGAAGATATACTAGTTAAAGCTCAAACTCTTTTAGAACAAGGGCAAAAAGATATAGTTAATCGAATTTTAAAACCATTTATGTCTATTCCTTCAAAAAGAATGTTTATTCAAAATTTACTTAAAGATTTTTCAGAATTTGATAAATTTAAAATTTTAGTCACTAAAAAGAAATATCCACTTGCATATTCACTTGCAAATAACTATCCATCATTTAAAGAAACAAAATATTATAAACATATGGAAAATGAGTGGAAAAAGTCTTTTAAGATGGCAAGACAATTAATTTTTGATAAATCTAAAGAAGATTATGTTAAACAACTATTGATGCCTTTTAGAGGAGTTTCAGAGAAAACTGCTCTTATGCAATCACTTTTCAATGAAAAAGAGATTTATTTATTATTAAAACAAAAATTATCAAAAAAAGATTTTAAAGGCTTTTTTGAGTTAATAAATAGATTTCCATTTTTAGTAGACTTAGATGAATATAAAGAGGCTTTAGACTTTGGAAAAAAACTTTTGAAAGCTACTAATAATTATATTAAAAATGGAAATTATGCTAAGGTTTTACAATATGCTAATGTATTAGAAAATTTTCCGATGTATAAAAAAGATGCTAAAGAATTTTTTCATAAAGCAAATAGTTTAGTTAATTTTATGAGTTATATCGCAAATAAACAGTATGATAAAGTTTATGAATATGTAAAAAAAGAGCCTTTTTTAGAAGAGATAGAAGATTTTAAAAATTTGGAAGATGAATGGCAAAAAAAAGTTTCAATAGCTGAAGAATATAGCTCAAAAGGTGATGTAACTCATATAATTGAGACTTCTAAAGAACTATACGAAGATAAAAGAAAAACTTCCTAAAATAGGAGAACTTATAAAATCTGCTTACTTGTATCAAATACTAGAAAAATTAAAAACAAAAAATATAGATAATAAAATAATACAAAAAGCGTTTAATAGATATATAAAAATATTTGGAATTGATCCTGAAATAGGAAATATAATAGAATTTGCTAAAAAAGCTGGATATACATTAGGCTTTTCAAATATAAAAGAGGGTGATAGATTTAATTGGTGGCATGAAGAAGAATTACCATCTGATATATTTTCTTGACAAAGGAAAAAAATTATTATATAATAATTTAAAAAAAGGAGTGAATATGGCTAATCATAATAATAAACACTTTCCATTTTTAGCTTATTCACTCTTGCTGCTTGTCTTCTAACGAAAAAATTTAATAAATTTAGATATAATCATACTATAAAAACGATAATTTAAGGATAAATAATGAATACAATTAAAATATTTGATACAACTTTAAGAGATGGAGAACAAAGTCCTGGATGCTCTATGACAATTGATGAAAAAATAAAAGTAGCAACTCAACTTGATAAATTGGGAGTTGATATTATTGAAGCTGGGTTTGCAGCAGCTAGTCCAGGGGATTTTGAAGCGATTTCTAAAATTAGTGAAGTTGTGAAAAATTCTTATGTTTGTTCTTTGGCAAGAGCATTAGACAATGATATTAGAAAAGCCGGAGAAGCTGTATCAAAAGCAAATCACAAAAGAATACATACATTTATAGCAACAAGTCCTATTCATATGGAATATAAATTAAAAATGACGCCTGATGAGGTTATAAGAAGAGCAGTAAAAGCAGTGGAATATGCAAAAACATTCGTAGAAGATGTAGAGTTTAGTTGTGAAGATGCTGGAAGAAGTGAAATGTCATTTCTAAAAGAGATTATAGCAGCAGTTATTGAAGCTGGAGCAACAACTATAAATATTCCTGACACAGTTGGTTATACAATGCCTTGGGAATTTGGTGCTCAAATCAAAGAGTTAGTTGAATTTGTAAATAATAAAGCAATTATTTCAGTGCATTGTCATAATGATTTAGGTTTAGCAACTGCAAACTCTATTCAAGCAGTTAAAAATGGAGCAAGACAAGTAGAATGTACAATTAATGGAATTGGGGAAAGAGCAGGTAACGCGGCACTTGAAGAAGTTGCTATGATTATGAAAACAAGAAAAGATATTTTTAGTGATGTCAAAACAAATATAAATACAAAAGAAATTTATAAAACAAGTAGATTAATTACATCAATTACAGGAATTGAGCCACAACCAAACAAAGCGATTGTAGGTAAAAATGCTTTTGCACATGAAAGTGGAATTCATCAAGATGGTGTGCTTAAACATAGAGACACTTATGAGATTATGAGTGCAGAAGATATAGGGCTTGAAAAAAACAATTCAATTGTTTTAGGAAAACATTCTGGAAGACACGCTTTTAGCGATAAACTTAAAGAGCTTGGATATGAATTAAGTGAAATTGAATTAAATAAAGCCTTCGATAGATTTAAACTTTTAGCTGATAAGAAAAAAGATATTTTTGATGAAGATATAATTGCAATTATAAATGATGAGATGATAAATCACAATAAAATGTATGAATTAATTTCTCTTCAATTAGCTGATTGTTCAAATGGACTTGCAAGTGCAGCTGCAAGTGTGAAATTTGAAGATAAAGTTTTAACGGACGCGGCTATTGGAGAGGGAACTATTGATGCGGTATTTAAAGTAATTGATAGAATTACAGGTTATTCCGGGGAACTTATTAGTTATAAAGTTGATTCTGTAACTGAAGGGAAAGATGCATTAGCTAAAGTTACTGTAAAAGTGATTTTTGATGAAAGCAAACCGGCAATTTTGGGTCATGGGCTAAATATAGATACAATGACGGCAAGTGCAAGAGCATATCTAAATGCACTAAATAGTTTTTTAGTTTCAAAAGATTTATTAACAAGTTGTAAAGTTTCATATAAAGATAAAATCTAATGCTTCCAGCAAAAACAAGAATGCTTCAAAAAGCAACTGTTTTTAATAAGCTTACAATTAATGATAATTTTGAGAAAATGGCAAAAGATAAGTCATTTTCTTCAAAATTTCCTACAAAAAGAGAAAATCTATTTTTTAGAAATTATAATGATTATTTGATTTCACTTGTTGATGATGAGGTGGAAGATTTTAAATATATGAGTATGCAAAAGGCTTTTAGCTCAAAATATATTCTTGAAGTTTTTAAAAAAGATTATGAATCTTTGCCTGAGAGTAAAAAAGCAAAAAAAATTGTTGTTTTTGATACAGAAACCACTGATATTTTAGGTTATATTATTTCGTATGCGATGGTAGAATATGATATGATTACCAGAAAAATTACAAAAGAAATCCACGAATTTATAAATCCAGAGGCAAAAATAAATCCTGAAGCTTACGCGGTACATAAAATAAGTGCTGAAGATGTAAAAGATAAGCCTGTTTTTAGAGATAAAAGAGATGAAATTTTAGAAACTTTAAATAATGCTGATATGGTAGTTGGACATAATGTCTTGTTTGATTTTGGTATTTTAAAAAGAGAGCTTGAAAGAGATAAATATCATACAAATCATTTAGATGTTCCTATTTTTGATACGATGTATTTTTCAGTTGATGTAGTTGAACTTGAAAAAAAGAAAATGCCAAGACTTGAAGAGTGTGTGAATTATTTCTTTGGTCATCAAAATGCTGGATATCACGATGCTTTAGAAGATGTAAAAATGACACTTAAAGTGTATGAAAAGTTAGTTTTTGGATAGTAAAAATATAATATAACATTAAAAAGTATAAAGGATATTTATGAAATTATCAAAAGAATTTAAATTAGCAACATTTGGAACTTTTTTTTTAACAATTATATTTTTTTTAATATTTCAAATAATTGATGAATATAATGAATACAAAGAAGCAGTAACTCATGCGACGAATAAATATAGTTTAGTAGAAAAGAAGAAATTAAAAGAAAAAGTTGATTTGTTTGCTGAGCAATTTGGATATATCTTAAATAATATAAAGGCTCCACAAGAGCTTAAAATTAATAATTTTAAAAAAATATTACAAAATTATAATAAAAATCATCTAACTGAATATGTCTTTTTAGATAATGAAAAAGGGGTTCTTTTAGTTCATCCTGATAAAAGATTTGTAGGTGTTGATTTATTAAAATCAAAAAATGAAAAATTAAAAAAAGAAAAAGAAAAACTAATAAAAATTTCTCATTCTAAAAATCATTTTATATCTTATGAATGGATAAATCCACAAACGAATAAAAAAGAACCTAAAATATCATATGTTGTAAATATTAAAGACTCTCCTTATTTTATGGGTTCAGGTATTTTTCTTGATAAGATAGATGAAATAAAACAAGTACAAAAAAATAGACTTTTAGCTGAATTTATTGAAAAAACTATTATATTATTATTCATTATTTCTATTTTATTTGTTTTAATTTATTTATTATTAAATCAGATAAAAAATAGATTATTCAGTGATTTAAAAGTTTTTGAAGATTTTGTAAAAGAAGAGAAAATTGAAAAAAATAGACTTTATTTTGATGAATTTAAAGAATTAGCTTCTAAGATAGTAGATATATTACATCAAAAAACTAAATTATTAAAAGAATTAGAACATAAAACCTACTATGATTTATTAACAGAATTTCCAAATAAAGTTAAATTAGAAGAAGATTTAGAAAAATTAAAGCCAAAAGATTTTATGATTGTTGATATTAAAAACTTTTCATTAGTAAATGATTATTATTCAATTGAAGTAGGAGATTTAGTATTAAAAGAATTTTCTAAAACTTTACAATCTATTTTACCTAAAAGTTGTAATTTATATAGATATAGTGCAGATGAATTTATTGTTTTAAATTTTGGAGAAATGTCATGTAGTGTTTTAATTGAAAAGATAAATAATTATTTTAAAGGAAAAATATTTAACATAAAATACAAAGATAAAATAGTTCCAATAAATATAGAAATTATAATAGCTACAGTAAAATATGGAACTAAAGAAAAAATAATGAAAAAACTTCATTTAGCTCTTTTATATGCTAAAAAGAATGATTTAAACTTTATTGAATATAATGAAAAAATGGATATAGAAAAACAAATTATTAAAAAATTTGAAGCAATAGATATAGTTAAAAAAGCATTAGAGGAAGATAGAGTAGTTCCAGTATTTCAAAAAATAATTAAGCCAGATATAAATAGTTACGAATGTCTAGTTAGAATAAAAGATGGTGATAAATTAATAAGTCCATATTTCTTTTTAGATGATGTAAGAAATACAGCTTTATACTTTAATATAACAAAAACAATGATAAGAAAAAGTTGTGAAGTTTTTAAAAATAGAAAAGAAGATTTTTCACTTAATTTTTCATATAAAGATTTACATAATGAAGAGATTAAAAATTATTTAATTAAACAAATAGAAAAATGTAATCTTAAAGGTAGAATAATAATAGAACTTCTTGAAACTGAAGCTATGGAAGATTTTAAAGAAGTTATTAAATTTATTAAAGAAATGAAACCTTATGAAATCAAAATTGCAATAGATGATTTTGGTACAGGATATAGTAATTTTAGTTATTTAGCAGATATTAAACCAGATTATTTAAAAATAGATGGAAGTTTAGTTAAAACTATTGATAAAAACGAAAGGTATTATACAATTGTAAAACATGTAAATGCTTTTGCACATGATCTTGGTATCCAAACTATAGCTGAATTTGTGCATAATGAAGAAGTTTATAGTACATTAAAAGAAATAGGTATTGATGCTTTTCAAGGATATTATTTTGCTGAACCAAAAGAAGAAATATAATATTTTAAATTTCCCGGCCTAAGGGCCTGGAAGTGAGTTATTTACAATTTTTACATATTCCATATAAATAGACTTCACTTTCATTAATCTCAGAAATTTCGCTTAAATGAGGATTACAACTTGTTTCTATTTCAAAGTCATAAATCTTTCCACACTTTTTACAAATAAAATGTCCATGGGGCTCTTTTTTTATTTCAAAATGTGATTTTTCATTTTGAGGATGAATTTCTAATAAAATTTCTTCATCTTTTAGTGTATGTATATTTTTATATACGGTTGCTAATGAGATTGATGGAAACTTTTCTTTGATATGTGAATATAAATCATCTATTGAAATATGTCCATTTTTTTGTATTGTTTGTAAGATTTCTAATCTTTGCGGTGTTACTTTTAGAGGAGAATTTCTTAGTAACTTTTGTGAATTTTTCATAATTTTTAGTTAGGTAACCAAGAGAAAATCTCTTAGTCAGCCATAATTTCTTCGATAGTTACATAATCACCAACTCTACCAGTCATTTGTTCTACATCAGTATTTACTGGTAATGTTTTTTTACCAGGTCTCCATCCAGCAGGACAAACTTCACCAGTTTTATAAGCATGTTGATGTGCTTTGATTTGTCTTACGAATTCTTTTACACTTCTTCCAACAGGTGGAGCTTGAACTTCTTGAGCTACTATTACACCATCTGGGTTGATTAAGAATCTTCCTCTTAAAGCAATTCCAGCATCTTCAATTAATACACCAAATTTTCTACTTAATTCATGTGTAGTGTCAGCTGCAATTGTAAGTTTTAAATCTTTTAGTAAAGGTTCAGTTTCAGCAAATCTTTTGTGACTGAATTTTGTATCTGTTGATACTGCTAATACTTCACATCCAAGTTCACCTTTGATTACATCTAAACTTGCATTCATAGCTGCAATTTCAGTTGGGCATACAAATGTGAAATCTGCTGGGTAAAAACATACGATTGACCATTTACCTTTGAAATCTTCACTTGATACTTCTGTATAGTGTCCAGTTTCTGCGTTATAAGCTTCTGCTTTAAATTCAGGTACATTTTTAAGTACTAATACTCCTGCTTGAGTTGCTTCCATTTTATTTTCCTTTGTTTCTGTTTGATTTGTTACTACTTTTTCAGTAGCTTCTACTTTTTTTTCACAAGCCATTTTAGCTCCTTTGTGATTTTGTAGTGGAATTATAATTAAAAAATAAAAAAATGTCAAGGAAAAAAATTATTATTTAATGAAATATTTTAAAAAACAAATTATTTATTGTAATCAAAATGTAAAAAATAGACTATACAATCCCTTAGTAAATAAAATTTTAATAAAAAATAAAGATTTTATAATAATTTAACAAATTATTATAAACATAAAATATAATAGGAGTATCTAATGTATGTAGATAAGAAAAAAATAAAGCCTTTAGTATTAGAAAATATCCGAAATCAAGGTGTAGTTCTTCTATCAAATCATAAAAAATTTATTAAAGAATTTAAAAAAAATTTTTCTAAATTATTATCTAAAATAAAAATTTTGGATGACGAAACAAAAGGTTTGTATGAAATATTAAAAAATGAAGATTTGTATGATATTATAATTACAAATTTCAAAAATGGATATAAAATAAAACGAATTATGCCACATAAAAAGGTTTTAGTTATTGATAATAAAGAAAATTTTGATTTTAAATATATAATTATTGATGAATTTGTATCTAAACCAGTCAAAAAAGTTGTTTTTTATAATGCTATGTATTCTTTAACAAAAGTTATTGCAGATGAAAAAGAGTCAATATATTATATTAATTCTTTAGAAGATGAAATATCAGAATTAAATAATAATATTTGTAAAACTTTAGATAAAAATTTTGATGATATGGATAAATTAAAAAAAGAGCTTTTTTCTTTTGTTAATTATAATTATTCTTGTGAACTTAATTCTTCTATAGATTTTATTGAAGAAAAAATAGACAGATATGAAAATTATAATATGAAATTTACACTTAATGATAATAAAAAAATAGATGCTGAGACTTTTGTATCAGAATTAAATGATATAGATTTTGAAAGAGTAGATTTGTTAAAATATAAATTAGGAAAATTTACTATATTTTTAAATAATGCATATGCTAAAGAATGTATAGAATTTTATGAACAAAAAGAATATATAGCATCTATGTTTAATGATTTATATCAAAATTTAAATAGATTGTATAGATTTGAAATTTTATCTATTATATTTAAAGATTTTTCAGATTTTATAAACAATTTAGCATTAAAAGATTTACAAAAAGCTAGTAATAAAGAGATGTTTTTAGATTCTTTAATTGTTATTGTTGATGATTTAATTAATTGGATTGATATAATTTTCTTTTTGAAAAGTACAGATAATGTAAATTATCTTGATGCTTCTTTTGCTAGTAGTTGTGAACAAATTAAAGAAATATTTAAAGATAAAGAAGTTATTTTATAAAAAGATAATATAGATGATTTAGAATTTTTTAATTTATAGAAAAGAAAAAGAATTATCTTCTTCTGTTTCTGTCACCACCACCATTTCTTGAAGATGAAGAGTTTCTACCACCTCTATCTCCACCATTTCTTGAAGATGAAGAATTTCTGCTTCTGTTACCACCTCTGTAACCGCCTCTACTTCTTCTTCCTCTATCTCCACCTCTGTCATTTTTAGCTCTTGATTCGATTTTTGAGATTTCACTCATATTTTTACCGATTTTTTCATTCCCGGCTATTTTTAATTCATCTTCAAGTAAAGTTGCAAGTTTATATGCAATTGTAGATAAATCATATTCTTCTTTTAATTTATCAACCAATTCAATTACTGTTTCGCTTACATCAGCTTTTTCAATTTTTTCAAGTAATTCGTTGTTTTTTTTACCTTTTACTTCATGAACAGAAGGGATTTCTTTTGCAGTAAGTTTACTTCCTACTGCTTTTTGAATTTTTAGTAATCCTCTAAATTCAGCAGGTGTTACTATTGATACTGCTAAACCTTCTTTACCAGCTCTTCCTGTTCTACCTATTCTATGAACATAACTTTCAGAATCAAATGGTAAATGATAATTAAATACATGACTTACATCATTTACATCAAGTCCTCTTGCTGCTACATCAGTTGCTACTAAAATTTCTAAATTTCTTTTGAAAGCTCTAATAGTTTCTTCTCTTTGTCTTTGTTCCATATCTCCGTGAAGACCTTTAGCTGCGTATCCTTGAGAAACTAACATAGTAGTAATTCTGTCTACTTCAACTTTCATTCTACAAAAGATTATTGCTTTACTTGGGTTTTTGAAATCTAATAGTCTAATTAACGCTTCATCTCTTTCGTACTCTTCAACTACATAAAAACTTTGTGTAATGTTAGCATTTGCCATTTCATTTTTTGTAATAGTGATGAATTCAGGATCGATTAAGATTCTTTTTGCTAAATCTTTGATAGCTTGTGGCATTGTTGCACTAAATAAAAGTGTTTGTCTATCACTTGGCATAAATGTGAAAATTTCTTTGATATCATCTAAAAATCCCATATCAAGCATTTCATCAGCTTCATCTAATACTACATATTTTGGTGCTATGTCAATTTTTCCACCTCTTAGTAAATCTAAAAATCTACCAGGTGTTGCAACTACTACACTTGCTTTTTCTATATGTTTTAGTTGTCTTGAATAACTTGATCCACCATAAACTGCTGCTGTAGTAATTCCTAAAAATTTTCCAAATCTAAAAATTTCGTCACTTACTTGATTGGCTAATTCTCTAGTTGGTACGATTACTACTGCTTCTACACTTCCGTCTAGTTCAAGTTTATTTAAAATTGGTAATCCAAATGCCGCTGTTTTTCCTGTTCCTGTTTGAGCTTGTCCTACTACATCTTTTCCAGCTAAAACAATTGGAATTGCTTGTTCTTGAATTGGGCTTGGCTCTTTGAATCCTGCTGTTTCTATTGCTTTTGCAAGCTCATTTCTCAAATTAAATTCTGTAAATGTCATTATTGTATTCCTTAAGTTTTGTGAATTAAAATTAATATTAATAATCTTTATAAATTGTGATAATTCACTTGTTGTTTATTTACCTTGCTCGGTAAGTAGATAATATTTTGAAGTGTTTCGTGAAGAAAATGCGTTAAGAATGTATCTTAAAAATCTAAAATATTCGGTTACTCACCGTTTGGTTGGCCGAATTATATCATAAAAAACTAAAAAAGAATAATTATTATAAAATTATTCTTTCGTGGATTGATATGAAGCAATATCTTATGGTATAATACTATAAGATTTTTTATCAAAAAAAGATAATTATTAAGGATATTGTATGAATTATAATGAAAGATTAACTGCTTTTAAGGATAATTGTGGATTTGGACTGATGGTTGATTTAAACAACATTCCAACACACAAAAATCTTGAAGATGCAATTATTGCACTTGAGAGAATGATGCATAGAGGTGCAGTTGCAGCTGATGGGAAAACTGGAGATGGAAGTGGTTTACTTTTATCGATGCCAGATTCTTTTATGAGAAAAATAGCTTTAACCAATAATATTGATTTACCTGAAAATTATGCAGTTGCAATGGTGTTCGCCAGTCATGATGAACAAATTGAAATATTTAAGCATATTTGTGAGCTAAATGATTTAAAAGTTGTATTTACAAGAGATGTTCCTGTTGATATAAATGCACTTGGTGAATATGCATTAAATAACTTACCTAAAATTGTTCAAATATTTGTAATTCCAAATACAATAATTGCTCAAAATAGATTTGAAGAACTTTTATATTTAACAAGAAAAGAAAGTGAACATAAAATTGATGATGAAAATTTTTATATACCAAGTTTTTCTAATAAACTAATTTCTTATAAGGGATTAGTTATGCCAACAACTATTAAACAGTTTTACAAAGATTTGAATGATCCGGAATTTAAAATAAAATTTTCACTTTTCCATCAAAGATTTTCAACAAATACTTTACCTCAATGGAAATTAGCTCAACCATTTCGTGGTATTGCACATAATGGAGAAATTAATTCAATTGCAGCAAATAGATTTAATACATTAATTAAAAGTGAGGTATTTAAATCATCTGTTTTTAGTGATGAGGAATTAAAAAAAATTCTACCAATACTTCAAAAAGGTTCTAGTGATAGTGCAAGTTTGGATAACATATTCGAATTTTTAATAGTAAATGGAATGGATTTTTTTAAAGCAGCAAGAAGTCTAATACCAGCTCCTTGGCAAAATGCCCCATATATGGATCCTGAACTTCGTGCTTTTTATGAATATACATCAACTTCTATGGAAGCATGGGATGGACCAGCAGCAGTTAGCATGACAGATGGTAGATTTTTAGGATGTATGCTTGATAGAAATGGACTAAGACCTTCAAAATATGTAATTACAACAGATAATAGAGTATTTATTACTAGTGAATATGGAACAGTTTTAATTGATGAAGATGAGATACAAGCAAGAGGAAGACTTAAATCTGGTCAAATGATTGGTATTGATTTAAAATATGGAAAAGTATTTTTCGATGATGATATAAATAATTATCTAAAATCTTCTCAAAATTATTTTAAATGGTTAAATAATCATATGCAATATTTACAAGAATATATTGAAGAAACATTTATAGATTTTAATGATTATAAAATAGATACTCTTTCTAAAAAACAAAGATATTTTAATATTACTTATGAAGTAATTGACCAAATGATTCTTCCAATGGCAAATGATGGGAAAGAACCTACTGCAAGTATGGGAGATGATACACCACTTGCAGCATTTTCAAATGTTCAAAGAAATTGGAGTGATTTTTTCAGACAAAAATTTGCTCAAGTAACAAATCCTCCAATTGATCCATATAGAGAAAATATTGTAATGAGTTTAAATACAGGGTTTGGACAAATTCATAATGTTTTGGAAGAAAAAGAAATTTATGCAAAAAGATTAAAAACTACTAGTCCAATTTTAATGAAAGAAAAATTTGATATTCTATTTGAGTTTGGTAAAGAAAAAAGTTCTTTTTATGATAGATATTATAAAAATAGAACTTTTAGTACGACTTTTAAATCTGATTTGAAAACAGCTCTTACAAATTTAGCAAATGAAATAATTCAAGCTGTTAAAGAAGATAATATTAGTATCGTAATTTTGGATGATAGAGATATTAGTGAAGAAACTAAATTAATACCTATGCCATTTGCTGTAGGATATATTAATCAGATTCTTTTAAAAGAAGGAATTAGACATAAAGTATCTATTGTCGCAGTAAGTGGTGAAGTATATGACCCACATAGTGCAGCAGTCTTGATTGGTTTTGGTGCAACTGCAATATATCCGTATATGATGTATGCTAGTGTTGTTGATTTTTATAAAAATAAATTGACTGACTATGAAATGAAAGAAAAATTAAAAAATACTCAAAAAGCTATAAATTTTGGTTTATTAAAAATTATGTCAAAAATGGGTATTGCAACAGTTGCAAGTTATAGAAATTCTGCACTTTTTGATGTGTTAGGGCTTTCAGAAGAGATAATTAAAGATTGTTTTAATGGAGCTATGTATGAACTTTGTGGATTAGAATATAGTGATATTGAAAAAAGAATTGAAAAATATCATTTTGAAGCATTTCATTCAAATGCGACAATGTTCCCATTAAAATTAGGAGGATTATATAAATATCTTGATAAAGGTGAATATCATGATTATTCGCCAACTACGATAAAAGCAATCCATAATAAAAAAATAAATCAAAATCAAGAAATTGTTGGTTTTAAAGAACTAAAAAAATTAGTTGAAAATAGAGATAAAAAATTTATTAGAGATTTTTTTAGATTAAAAAGTGATAGAAAACCAATATCAATTGATGAGGTTGAATCAAAAGAAAAAATTTTTAAAAGATTTGCAGCAGCAGCTATGAGTTGCGGTTCAATTTCAATTGAAACTCATGAAGCTATAGCAACTGCTATGAATACAATTGGTGCACAAAGTAATTCTGGTGAAGGTGGAGAAGATAAAACTAGGTTTAATACTATAAAAAATTCCAAAATCAAACAAGTTGCAAGTGGTAGATTTGGTGTTACTCCTGAATTTTTAGTAAATGCTGAAGAACTTCAAATTAAAGTAGCACAAGGTGCAAAACCTGGTGAAGGTGGTCAGCTTCCAGGTCATAAAGTAAGTGTTTATATTGCGAAACTAAGACATACAACTCCTGGAGTTACATTAATTTCACCTCCTCCTCATCATGATATTTATTCAATTGAGGATTTAGCTCAATTAATTTTTGATTTAAAACAAATTAATCCTAATGCCAAAATAACTGTAAAATTAGTTTCAACACTTGGAGTAGGGACAATTGCAGCAGGGGTAGCAAAAGCATATGCCGATAAAATTATTATTAGTGGTTCTGATGGTGGAACAGGGGCTGCACCTTTGACTTCAATAAAATATGCTGGAGATTCTTGGGAGCTTGGGCTTAGCGAAGCACATAATGCACTAAAAGCAAATGGACTTAGAAGTTTTGTTCATTTACAAACTGATGGTGGATTAAAAAGTGGAATTGATGTAGTAAAAGCAGCTCTTCTTGGTGCTGAGAGTTATGCTTTTGGAACAATGACTTTAACATTACTTGGTTGTAAAATGTTGAGAGTGTGTCATACAAATAAATGTTGTGTAGGAGTTGCAACTCAAGATAAAGCATTAAGAGGAAAATTCAATGGAACAGTTGAAAGACTTATAAGCTATTTTACATTTTTAGCAGAAGATATTAGAAAAATTCTTGCTAGTTTAGGGTATAAAAGTTTAAATGATATTATTGGAAAGAGTGATTTACTAGAAGTAATTGATGATGAATTTGCTAAAAAATTTAATTTTAATAATATTTTAAAAAGAATTGATGGAGTTGACACATGTCAAGTTGAATTTAATAATCCTTGGGATAAGAATTCATTTGAAAAAAATTTATTAGAAAAAGTTAGAGCAACTATTGAAAATCCTTCAAAACCAATAGAAATAAAAGCAACTATTGAAAATACAAATAGAAGTTTTGGTGCATTAATTTCTGGTGAAATTGCAAGGAAATATGGTGATAAGGGATTGAAAGAAGGTACTATTAGATTTGATTTAAAAGGTGTTGCAGGGCAAAGCTTTGGAGCATTTTTATCTAATGGAGTTGAAATTTATTTAAATGGTGTTGGAAATGATTATGTTGCCAAAGGAATGAGTGGTGGAAAAATTATTATAAATTCTCCACATCAAGGTAATATATTTAGTGGTGCTGGAAACACTTGTCTTTATGGTGCAACTGGAGGAAAAGTATATATAAGAGCAAATGTAGGGGAAAGATTTGCAGCTAGAAATAGCGGATGTAAAGCTGTTGTAGAAGGTACTGGAGATAATGCATGTGAATATATGACTGGTGGAGTTATAGTAATATTAGGTGAAACTGGTATTAATTTTGGTGCCGGAATGACTGGAGGTATTGCTTTTATTTATGATAAACATAAAACTTTTATGGATAATATGAATAAAGAATTAATTGAAGCACTTAGAATTGATACAGATGATAATGAAAAAGAAAGATTATATCTTAAAAAAATGTTAAAAGATTATTGTTTTGAAACAAATTCAATCAAAGCAAAAAAGATTTTGGACAATTTTAGATTAGAAATTAGAAATTTTTGGATAGTAAAACCTAAAAAAATGACAGTTTTACCATTAAATCCAAACGAGGGAGATTAATTTATGTTAGCTTTTACAACAATTGATAGAGTAAATGCTTCCAAAAGAAGTGTTGTAGAAAGAATTAAAGATTTTAAAGAAGTTTATAATTTGTTTGATAATATTAAAGCAAAAGAACAAGCTGATAGATGTATTAATTGTGGAGATCCTTATTGTCATAATAAATGTCCTCTTCATAATATTATTCCAGCATGGCTAAAACAAGTAAGTGAAGATAATCTAGAACTAGCTTTTGATATTTCAAATGAAACTTCACCGTTTCCTGAAATTTTGGGAAGAATTTGTCCTCAAGATAAACTGTGTGAAGGTGATTGCTCATTAAATGAAACCCATGGAGCAATTGCAATAGGTGCTATTGAAGTATATATTAGTGAAACTGGATTTGCGAAAGGACTAAAACCAAAATTTAGTGATAAAAAGATTGGCAAAAAAGTTGCAATTATAGGAAGTGGGCCAGCAGGACTTAGTTGCGCTACATTTTTACTTAGAAATGGTGTTAATGTGGATGTTTATGAAAGAGCTAATAAAGCAGGTGGACTTTTAACTTATGGAATTCCAGGATTTAAACTTGATAAAAATAGAATTGAGAGAAGAGTGAAGTTTTTAGAACAAGCAGGTGCTAATTTTATTTTAAATTGTGAGATTGGCAAAAATAAGTCTATAAAAGAATTAGTTGATAAATATGATGCAATATTTATTGGTATTGGTGCTAAAAAAGGTAGAAAGGCTGGAATTGAAGGTGAAGATAAACCAAATGTTCATCTATCAATGGAATTTTTAACAAAAGTTCAAAAAAAACTTTTTAATGAAGAAGTTGAAAATTATATAGATGTAAAAGCTAAAAATGTTGTTGTTATTGGTGGGGGTGATACTGCAATGGATTGCGTGAGAACTGCAATTAGAGAAGGTGCAAAAAGTGTAAAATGTTTATATAGAAGAGATGAAAAAAATATGCCTGGAAGTAAAAAAGAAGTTGTAAATGCGAAAGAAGAGGGAGTTGAATTTGTATTTAATGTAAGTCCTAAAAAAATTGTAGATAATGGAATTGTGTTAGAAAAAACTACTTTAACTAAAGCAGATGAAAATGGTAGAAAAAAAGTTGAAATTATTCCAAATAGTGAATATATCCAAAATGCTGATGTTATTATTTTTGCACTTGGATTTGAGCAAGAAAAACCTGCTTTTGTAAATGAACTAAATTTAGAATTAGATAAATATAATGGAATAAAAGTTAATAAAAATTATCAAACATCAAATAAAAAAGTTTTTGCTGGAGGGGATAGCGTAAGAGGTGCTAATTTAGCAGTAACTGCTACTTATGATGGTAGAGAAGCTGCTTTTGGAATTGTGAAATTTTTAGAAGTTTAAAATAGAATATTTTTAAAAAATAAAAAGTAAAAAATTTAAATATTTTTACTTTTTTGTTTTAATTGATTGTAAAAATGATTTGTAGCTTCAACAAATCCATCTACACTACCACAATCAAATCTTTTTCCTTTGAATTTATATCCAATTACCATACCATTTTTTGCTTGTTCAAGCAAAGCATCTGTGATTTGTATTTCTCCCGCGCGTCCAGGTTTTGTATTTCTTAAAATATCGAAAATATCTGGAGTCAAAATGTATCTTCCTATAATTGCTAAATTACTTGGTGCATTTTTAGGTTCTGGTTTTTCTACCATATTATTTATTACAAATACATTTTCTTCTATTTCTTTACCCGCAATTACACCATATTTTGAAGTTTCTTCTTTTGGTACTTCTTCGATAGCTACTATTGAGCATTTGAATTTATCATAAAGTTTTACCATTTGAGTGAGTACATTACCTTCGCATAAATCATCTGCTAAAACTACTGCAAAAGGGTTGTTTCCAACTAATGGCTCGCCTGTTAAAATAGCATGACCAAGTCCTTTCATTTCTTTTTGTCTAACATAAGTAAATGTACATTCTTCTATCATTTTAGTTGTATCTTCAAGAAGTTTTTCTTTTGATTTACTTCCTTTTATACTTTGTTCAACTTCTGGAGCGTGGTCAAGATAATCCTCGATAGCTCTTTTATTTCTTCCTGTTACAAATCCAAACTCTTTAATCCCCGCTTTGTTTGCTTCTTCTATTCCGTAATGAATTAATGGTTTATTTACAATTGGTAGCATCTCTTTGGGAATTGATTTTGTTGCTGGTAAAAATCTAGTCCCATATCCAGCTGCTGGAAATATACATTTTTTTATCATTCGCTTTCTCCTTATAATAAATGGTTCTGACTAAATAAACGAAACAACTGTTAATTTTAACGAAAAAAAAGCGTTAAAAAAAGTGTGCTTCAAACCCGAAGGGCGCTTGCGTTGACACTTTTTAGCTTTTTTGTAGTGTTAAAAAATTTGCATTATTGTTGAGAGTTTTAGGTCAGGACCTAATAAATTTCACCCAAAATTTCACCAGTTTCTACTTCATCTTTTTGATTTAAATATTTAAAATGGTCTTCTCCAAAGAAAAGTAAAATTGTACTTCCCATTTCAAATCTTCCAAGTTCCGCGCCTTTTTTAAGATGTAAATTTTCATATTCAAAGGTAGTTGTTTTAGCGTTTGATATATTTGTTTTAATTCTTTCATCAAAAGTAAATAATATACTCCCTACATTTAAAGCACCAACAGCTATAAAATAAAAAATTCTATCTTTTGTATCTTTACATCTTAACATTACTCTTTCGTTCTTGATAAATAGATTGTCTCTTTTTTTAAGGCTTGGTAAATTTACAGGATACAAAGCCCCAGGAATATGAGTAGCACTTAAAACTTGCATATCAATTGGTACATGGTATCTATGATAATCTCTTGGTGAAAGGTAGATATTAAGGAAAAATCCATCTTCAAGTTTGTTTCCAGGAATTAATTCATCAATTGAATAGCTTTTACCTTTTATTTGATAAGCAGTTTTATTTTCAATATCTCCATATTCTGTAATTAAACCATCACATGGAGAGCATAATACATCTTCATCTTCATGAAATTCTATTTCTTTTTTTTCTCTTGTAAAAAGGGCATTTAGAGTAGGGTATTTACAAGGGTCTTCTTCTTTAAACAAGCTCATATCTATTTTAAAAATTTGTACATAACTTTTATTTATAAAGCATTGTAAAATTTGAGGGAATTTTGTTTTGGCAAATTTCCCAAACATTTGCGAGACGCCATTAGTATTCATTGTAGTTTAACTCCTTTATTTCCTTCTTTTAATTCTCCAATTACATAGCCATCACTATTTTCTAAAATAAAATCTACATTTTCTTGATTTACAACCAAAATCATACCAACACCCATATTGAATGTTCTATACATTTCATTTTCTTCTACAAATTTACTCATAAAATCAAAAATAGGTAAAGTTTGAATCTTATCTTTGTAAACTATTGCTTCAAGATTGTCTGGTAAAACTCTTGGAAGATTTTCTACTATTCCACCACCTGTAATATGAGCTAAAGCATTTATTTTATTTTTTAATTTTTTAAACTCTTTTACATAAATTCTAGTAGGAGTAAGCAAAGTTTCATACATTGGTTTCCCATTAAATTTACTATTTACATCCATATTATTTGCTTCTAAAATTTTTCTAACTAAACTAAATCCATTTGAATGAACACCACTACTTGGTAAAGCGATTAAAATATCTCCAGCTTTTGTGTGGCTAATTCTATCCATTTCATCTTCTTCGGTAATTCCAACTGCAAATCCAGCTAAATCAAAATCATTTTTTTTATACATTCCTGGCATTTCTGCTGTTTCTCCACCAATTAATGCTGATTCACTTAGTTTACAACCCTCAGCTATACCTTTTACAACCTTGGCCGCTTCGTTAGTTTTTAGTTTGCCAGTCGCATAATAATCTAAGAAATATAAAGGTTCTCCAAAATTACAAATCAAATCATTTACACACATAGCAACTAAATCAATACCAACTGTATCAAACTTTTTAGCATCAATTGCAAGTTTTAGTTTAGTTCCAACTCCATCAGTTGCACTAAGTAATACAGGTTTTTTATATCCACTAGGAAGTCTAAAAGCTCCAGCAAAGCTACCAATCCCACCAATCACATTTGGAGTCATTGTTTCTTTTACGAAAGGTTTAATTTGTTCAACAAAACTGTTTCCTGCATCGATATCAACACCACTATCTTTATAAGAAATTTTACTCATAAGTTTCCTTTTTATCTTCATCACATTCACAATAACATTTTGGTAAAAATTTACTTAACATCCAAATATTTGGACAAAAATCAAATAATGCCCAAATCATCATCATAATTGATACAAAAGCTAAAAATGCTAATGCTAGCGTTTCATAACCTTTTGCGAAAATAGCAATAATTATTAATAATACAATAGAGTTTATAGCTCTTGCAACTCTTTCGGCACAAATTTTAAATTCCATTTTTATCCTTTTATAAGTTTATTTACTTTTTTCATTTTTTCAGATGCTATTTTACCAGCTTTTTGTTTAGATTTTTCTAAAATTTCTAAAATATATTCATCGCTTAAACTAGCTTTTTTTTCTCTAATTGGAGCTAAAAACTTATCAATATTTTTTGCACACTCTTTTTTACAAGCGACACATCCAATCTCTCCAGCTTTACATTCTGCATAGATTTTTTCTTGTGTCTCTTTATCAGAGAAAATTTTATGATATTCCCAAACTGTACAAACTTCAGGGCTACCTTTGTCCGTTTTTTTGATTCTGTTTGTATCAGTTTTTGCCCCTCTTAGTTTTTGCCAAATAGTTTCAGTATCATCATCTAAATAGATAGAATTATTATAACTTTTTGACATTTTTCTGCCATCAAGTCCACTAAGTTTTGAAGTTTCAGTTAGCATCTCTTTTGGCTCAGTGAAAATTTCACTTCCAAAAAGATGATGAAATCTTCTAACTATCTCTCTTGCTAACTCTAAATGAGGTTTTTGGTCTTCTCCAATGGGTACTAATTCACCATCATACATAATAATATCAGTAGTCATAAGAACAGGATATGTTAAAAATCCAGCCATATTTTTATCTTTAAATTCAGGCTGAGCTAACATATCTTTGTAGCTTGGATTTCTCTCTAACCAATTAACTGGAGTTATCATATTTAATACTAAATATAATTCTGCATGCTCTTTGATATCACTTTGAACAAAAATAGTTGATTTTTCAGGGTCAATTCCACAAGCTATCCATGTTTTTACCAAATCTATACTTAAATCTTCTAGATGTAATTTGTTTTCATATTTAGTTGAAAGTGCGTGCCAATCTGCTACAAAGAAAAAACATTCATTATCTTCTTGAAGTTTAACCAAATTTTTAATCACTCCAAAATAGTGACCTAAATGTAAAGATCCAGTAGGTCTCATTCCACTAACTATTCTCAAAATTTAACTCCTACTTCGGCAAAAGCACCTTTGAATTGTAGTTTTGTTTCATCATCACCATCTTTTCCTAAAATATCTTGATATCTATAACCAAGTGATGCAGAAATATCTATTGCTGGCAAAGGTAAATGATATTTTACAGCTGAGCTATAATCATAATAGTGCCCTTTATCACTTACATTTAGATATTTACCTTGTGCTTCTACACTAAATCCAAAAAGTTGCATACTTTCAGCTTTTGCATAAAGATATGGAATTGGCGCTACAACTGAAGTTGATGAAGTATCTGTTGAAGTTTTTACAGTTGTATCTGTACTTAATACATTTACTCCAAATCCTGCTTCTAAATCTACAATAGCTGGTTTGAATTCATAAAAAAATGTAGCATCATAACTATCAATATCTAAATCTGTGTGCACTTCTGAATCTACATTAGCAACACTTCTTCCAAAAACTTTAAGATCACCACTTGCTTTGCCATCACCGCTTGTTGAATATTTTGTATATTGTAATTTTACATTTGGGATAATAGGAAGTGGATGAATTAATTTTACCCATATGTAAGGTTGAGCATTATCTCCTAATCCAAGATTACCAGTATTATTGTTTCCGTCAGTTTCAGCTGATTTATTATTCATATAATTAATTGTACTACCACTTTTTACATATCCGCTGATGTTTTCTTGCCAAACACCTGCTCCTGCACTTATACTTAAAAAGTCAGCACTTGCAAAACTACCTGCCACTAATAAACTTAAAGCCAATTTTTTCATAAAAACTCCTTTTTTATCTGTATTTTATCAAAATTATTAATCATTTTCTTTATCTTCATCATATTTTTCACCTCTTTTTCTAACAGTGAAAAGTATTGGACTTCCTTCAAAATCGAATCTTTCTCTTAAATAGTTAGCTAAATATCTTCTATAACTAAAATGTAAATGAGTTCTATTCATAATAAGCGCAATTCTTGGAGGAGCTGTTTCATATTGAACAGCATAAAGAATTTTTACTGGTTTTGTTTTATCTGTTGGAAGATAATGTCTTTGTGTTGCTTGTTTAATTGTTTCATTTAGTTTTGATGTTGAAATTCTTCTTGAATAATTGGTATAAACTTTTAAAACTAAATCTTTTAATTTATCAATATTTCGACCAGTTAAGGCACTTACTGCAATTACGGGTGCATAATGTAAAAATTTGAATTTAAGTCGAACATTATCTACAAATTTTTTATATTCTGCTTTTGTTTCGTCCCATTTATTCATTACAATTATTACGGCTGTTCTATGTTTATCAACTAATCCAGCAATTTTTTCATCAAGTTCAGCAATTCCATTTTTAGCATCAATTACGAGCAGAGTCATATCACTTTCTTCAAGGTTTTTTTCAGTTCTCATCAAAGCATATTTTTCAATATCTTTTATTTTACTTCTTCTTCTAACTCCGGCAGTATCCACAAATGTAATTAATTTATCATTAAAATAAACGGTTTCATTAATTGGATCAATTGTAGTCCCATCTACATCACTTACGATACTTCTTTCTTCTCCTAGAAGTGCATTTAAAAGTGAAGATTTACCTACATTTACTTTTCCAATAATTGAGACTTTTATATCTTTTTTTTCTACTTTTGGAGCTTCTTTCATCGCAAGAAGTTCTTCTAATGGTAAATCTTCATCAGGAGCTAAAATAGGCTCAGTTATTTTATTTTCTGGAGTAATTCTTGCAACTTCATTTATAAGTTTTGTAACACCTCTGTTGTGAGTTACACTAATTGTAAATATTTCTTTAGCCCCAAGTTCATAATATTCGTGTACCATTTGACCTAATTTATCATTATCTATTTTATTAAGCACTAGCCAAATTGGTTTTTTTAATTTTAGTAAATTTCTAAAATATCTGATTTCTATATCATCTGGATATTTTTGACCATCTGCCATAAATAGAATTAAATCAGCTGTACTTGCTATTTCTAACGCTTTATCTTTTACTTTATTAAAAAGTTCATTTCTATCTTCAAGACCACCTGTATCAATTAATGTTATTTCTTTATTTTCATCTATAACAACATCTCTTTTTTTAAAATCTCTCGTAGTTCCGGCTTTGCTTGAGGTAATTGCATCTTGTGCTTTTACAATTCTATTAAATAGACTGCTTTTACCGACATTTGGCTGTCCTACTATCGCTACTGTAAACATATATTTTATCCTTTTAAAATCTCATCAACTATAAATTTTGCACCATTTACTGAATTAATTTCTTTTAACTTTTGTGATATTATATCAATATTTTTTATTTCATCAAAAATATCTAAATTTAATTCATTTTGAAGACTTAAAAAGGCTAAGTTTTTATCTGATAAAAATTTAGCATTATAGTATTGATGATTTCCTGCCGCGTAAGGATATGGAACAAAAAGAGTAGGAATTTGATTGGCACTAAGTTCAAAAAGTGTGCTTGCACCTGCTCTACTTATTGCAAAATCAGCTACCGAAATTTTATCTACTATATTTTTGCTAAAATCAAAATAATCTGCTTCTATTTTGTTTTCTTTATAAAATTTTTCACATCTTTTGTAATCTCTTTTTCCTGTTTGATGAATGATTTTATATTTTTTTGTTTTGGCTACTTGCAAAGCAAAATCGTTAATTGCTTTTGCTCCTTGGCTTCCTCCTAAAAATATAATAGTTTGTATCTCTTTTCTAACTCTTGCTTTTGTGAAAAATTCATTTCTTATAGGATAAGGGTCATTATATAAAAATGTATTAAATACTCTTTTTGCAAAAGGTTTAAGAAGTTGATTTAATTTGCCCATATAAGCATTTTGTTCGTGAATAAAAAGAGGCTTATTAAACATAATAGCGCCAAAACTAGCAGGAGCCGCGGAGTAACCTCCAACAGAAAAAACTTTTGTAATATTATGTTTTTTAAATATCTGTTTTGTTTTAAAGCTATATTTTAAAATATTTGCTAAAGATAGTAGTTTTTTTATACCTTTTTTATTTACCACTCCACTTGTATCAAAAAAATATTTCTCTGCCCATCCATTATCGTCTTCAAACCAAGCTTTATCTTGTCCATAAGTAGAACCTATGAAAATTGGCTTAATTCCTTGTTTATTTAATTCTTCTTTTATAGATTTAGCTATAACTAAATGTCCACCAGTTCCACCACCTGTAATTGCTATCATTTTAGATTTACCTTTTTACTAATCATTAAGACCATTCCACAAGCTATGCTAAAAGCAAGCAATGAACTACCACCATAGCTTACAAAAGGAATAGGCAATCCTTTTAATGGAAGCATTCCTATAATTCCAAGAACATTAAGTAGTGTCTCAAATCCTATTAAAACTCCAACTCCAACACAAAATAGTTGATATACATAATCAATTTGTCTTTTTGTTTTGATGTGATTTGCAATTTTAAAAATTCTCCATATTAAAAGAGTTATCAAAATAATAACAAGTAAAACTCCTAATAATCCTGTTTCTTCAGCAATTCCTGATAACACAAAATCTGTATGAACATCACTTAAAAATCCCATTTTAAGTTGCCCATTTCCAATCCCAACACCAAAAAATCCTCCATTATGAATAGCATTCATACTTTGTCTAAGTTGATAGGAGATATCGTAACTTGAAATATTAACATTAAACCATTTTTGAATGCCATCAGGCAACATTAAGTAAATATTATATAAAGCACTTTTTAATCTTGCAATACGATATGATTTTCCCATCATTCCAACACCAAAAAATATTATTCCAATTAAAATTAAAATACCAAATATTTTAGGAGATAGTTTTGTAAACATTAGCATAACAATAAATATCATTAAAATAAGTAATGTTTCACCCAAATCACTTTGAAATATAATAATAACTAAAGCAACCACACTCAATAAAAATAAATATGGCCATATAGCTGTAAACTCTTCTTTTAAAGAAGTAAAATGTTTTGGAATTAATTTTCTAGAAAAACTCCATGCAAAAAAGAAAATAAGCCCAACTTTAAAAAATTCTAATGGAGATATTCTTAAGCCCCCTCCTAATGCGATCCATCTTCTAGCTCCTTTGATTATAGGACAAAGAGATGGAGGTAATTTAGGCATAATAAAAATAGTAATGAGACCTACTATAAATAAAATCCAACCTAAAGGTTTAAAAACTTTATCTGGATTAAATTGGGCAAGAGTCATCATAATGATAATTCCTAAGCTTGCAAATGTTATATATCTTATAAAAAAGTGCCACTCTCCATAGTTATATTTTGTTTCGATATAAATAGGTAAAGAGTAACTAAAAACAGTACCTATTGCCATAAGCATTATAACAATAACAAATATCCATTTATCAGCTGCCATTATTTAGTACTTTTAGGAATATATTTTTTTAATTTTTCTGTCAAAAAAGCAGCTTTGTTTGCGTCCATTTTTGCAAAAATTTTGGATAATACTTTGGGAGAAAGTTTAGATAAAATCTCGAGTGAAGTATTCGTATCCATAGCAGAAATGATGTTGGCAGCATTTCCTGCTCTCATTTTTGAGTAACTTTGAACTAGTTTTGAGGAAGTTGCATCTTGAATTTGTTTTAGAATTTGCTGATATTTTTTAACTAAGGTTTCTTTTTCTTTTTTTGTAGCTTCAATTTTGTTCAAAGTTGTATTAAGTTCTGTTTGTTCTTTTTTAATTTTAGCTTCTTTTTTTTTGAGTATATTCATAGAGGCATCTTTCAATGCTTGGAATGCTTGTTGTTGTTCTTGAATTTGTTCAAGTTGCATCTCAAGTTCTCCTCTTCTTTGGTCAAAAATTTGATAACAATTTACCAATTTAGATTCTTCATTTGATAAATTTGTATCATTTGCAAATAGAAAAAATGGTATTAAAAACAGTAAAAATTTATTCATTGTTGTCCTTTAAATAGCATTATTGCAATTTCATCCATATCTTTTACTTCTTGTTTTTTCAGTTTATTAACTGCTTTTTTGATTTCTTCTCCTTGAAGATATTTCATTTTTTCATATTCTATTTCTTTATTTTTTAATTGTAATGATAATATATTTTTTTGATTTTGTAAAAAGTTAATTTCTTCTTTTTTTAAATTAATTTGATTTAAAAGAGCATTTTGCATTGTTTTTATTTGTGTAATTATAGAAAAATTCCCACTTTTAGGATATTTAATTTGTTCTAATTCTTTATTAAATAAAGTTAATTCTTGATTTGCTTTTGCAATCTTATTATTTTGTTTAGTTATTTCTCTTGAAAGTTTATCAACATCTAATTTTTTTAGTTTGACCAAAACATTAAATTTAGTTTTTACCACCAACTTCCAATCTCATTATTTATGTTGTTTGGTTGTTTTTTAAACATATTGTAAATATATCTTGCAAACATATCTGTTTCAATATTTACTCTTTGATGGATTCTATATGTTTTAAATAGTGTATTTTCAAATGTGTGTGGAATGATAGTAAGTCTAAATCTATCACTCCATACATCATTTACAGTTAAACTAACGCCATCAACTGCAATACTTCCTTTGTTTATTATAAATTTTATGAATTCTGTTGGTACTTTAATTACAATATCATAAGAGTTACTATTTTTCTTAATTTCTAATATTTCACCAATGCAATCAATATGACCTTGTACTAAATGACCATCAATTCTATCGCTAAGTTTCATAGCTGGTTCTATATGGACTTGATTTTTATAATTTTCTATTGCAATTTTACTTTGAGTTTCAGGGGAAAGTTCTACTTCAAAACCATCATTATAAACTTTTGTAGTAGTCAAACATGCTCCATTTATAGCTACACTGTCGCCAATATTTGGAATATATTTTGATTTTAGTAAAAGTTTATTGTTGCTAAAACTTTTTACTTTTGCTATTTCTCTAATCAACCCATTAAACATTAAAAAATCCTTGAATTATCTCCAGCATCTCATCATAATTTTCAGTTTTGTTAACTTTATCTCTAAATTCACTAGCTTTGTCATACCCTTTAGAATAAGTATGCAGATGCTTTCTAAATAAGATTATACCAAAGTTTCCATACCATTCATACATTGCATTTAAGTGTTCAAGTATAACCTCTTTTTTTTCATCTTCACTAATAGACTTTTGCTCTTTTATTTCTTTAAAAACCCAAGGTTTACCAATAGCACCTCGACCTATCATTACACCATCACATTTTGTATAATCTAGTACCCATTTTGCTTTTTTATAACTATCTATGTTTCCATTTGCTAAAACAGGAATTTTTAGAGATGATTTTATTTTAGCAATCTCTTCATAATTTGTTTCACCTGTATAGAGTTGTTTTACGGTTCTGCCGTGAACTGTTAAAATATCAGCTCCACTTTGTTCAATTAATTTTGCCCTCTCACATCCATTTATTTCATCAAATCCAATTCTCATTTTTACAGAAAAAAACTTTTTATTGTGTGTTCTTGCTATAGTTTCAATAATTTGTGCAAGATTTTCAGGTTCATTTAGTAAATTTCCACCATAACCACTTTTGATAGCTTTTTTTACAGGACAACCTACATTTAAGTCAATTCCATCTATAAAATCATATTCATTTAAAATTTCAACAGCTTTTTTTGCAATTTCAGGATTTTGAGCAGCAATTTGGACAGAATAGGGAGTTTCATTTTTATTTTTTGTAAGCATTTTTAGAGTTTTTTCATTTTTAAAATTAATAGCATTTGCATTTATCATTTCAGAAAGGCTCCAGTCAGCCCCATACTTTTTTACCACTTTTCTAAAAGGTAAATCAGTATAACCAGCTAATGGAGCTAAGGCTATTATAGGAAATTTAAAAATATCTTGCATTTAAAAAATCATCTAATTTTATATTTTTTTCTTTTAATTCTAAATAATATTCAAAAAATTTAAGTTCATTTTCGTGTGCTAATTCCTTTGCTTTATCTAACATTTCATATTTAATAAGTAAATAAATATAAGGAACTATTTTTTTCTCAAATAAACTTATTACATTTTCAGGATTTTTTTCTTCTTTTAGATATAAAGTGTTTGCAATTTCGATGTATTCATCACTTTTTAAATCTGATTTTTCGATTAATTCTTTTACTCTTGAGCTTTCTAAATTATTTAAAATAGTCTCTTTATAAATTGGATAATTGTTTGCAAGTATTTCATTAACTTCTGCTTTTTTAGCTAAAAGTTTTAGAGCTTTTTCTCTTAATGGCTTTATTTTTAGGGCTTCTTTGGCTGCAGATAAATCTTCTTTAATAATTTTATTTTCTAAATTTTTAATTATCCATGGGTTGTCTGATGAAAATTTATATTTTGTTAAATCAACTACTTCACCATTTTGAAGTTTAGCTAAATCTTCCATAAATTTAAAAGTCTCATTTGTTTTAGGTTTTATTTCTAAACCTTCTACCATATCTATAAAATCTTCTAACTCTTTTAATACTTTTATAGGTAATTGTTTGTTGTTAAATAAAATTTTATTTTCTATATTTTTGATTAGATTCAATTTATCTTTGTGAATATTTTTTTCAAATGAAAAGTTTTTATATTTTATGATAGCAAAATATATTATTGATATTAAATAAAACAGGAATACAAATGCCATAGTCCACACAGCATTATAAAGTGTTATATTTACCCCTAACATATTAAATGTAGTAGATGAATCTGTATTCATATAAGTTAATAGCCCCACCAATACAATAAATATAAAAGATATTATTGTGTATTTTTTCATTTTGTCCCCTTTTTATTTATTCTCTTTTTCTATAAGTTCCCTACAATCTATACAGTATTTAGCAAAAGGTTTGATTTTTAATCTTTCAGGATCTATTGGCTCTTCACACATTTGGCAAATACCATAAGTTTCTTTTTCAATTGCAAGTAATGCTTCTTCTATTTCTTTTAATTCTTGAAGTTGTTTTTTATAAATTTGATAATTGTTTTCACTATTTGTGCTACAAGCAGCAAAATCACCATCTTCTTTTATGTCACAACTATTAACACCTTTTAGCTCATTTTTTAAGCTATTTATAATTTTTTCTATCTCTTTTTTTCTATTTAATAGTAATTCTTTATATTCACTATTTTGTGCCATCTACTTCCTTTATTTGTGATATGGATGATTATGATTTATTGCAAGTCCTCTAAAAATTTGTTCAAAAATCATAATTTTAGCAATTTTATGGCTTAAAGTTAGAGGTGTTAATGATATTTTTATATCACATTTGTTTTTAAACTCTTCTTCTAAGCCATAAGCTCCACCAATAAAAAAGTTTACTGTCTGTTTATCTTCTAAAAGCTTAGCAAATTTAAAACTATCGACTAATTTACCTTCTGGAGTAAGCGCGATATTATACCCATTTGTAAGAAATTTTTCAAATGTCTCACTATAACTTTTGGGAGAATTATTTTTTGCTATGTTTTTATTGAATATGGTTATATTTTTAACATCTGCAAATTGACGAGATTGTTTAATAAAATTATCTATTATTGGTTTATAATCTTCTTTTTTTTCTATTGAGTAGATATTAATTTGCATATATCACTTCCTATTACTTTATACTTTACATTAGGTATCGTATCATTAAGTTTAACTCCACCAATTATAGCTACATTTTTGTTTGAAAATTTAGCTATATTGATTAATTTTTCACCACCGATACTTCCTACATTTTTTGTCTTTGTTGGTCTATATGCACCTAGGCCAATATAATCTATATCTAATTTATTAGCAACTAAAACCTCTTTTTTATTATGAGTAGAAAGTCCTAAAATTTTGGAATTAATCTTTTTTCTAATATTTTCGATAGATTTATATTTTTCTAAATCTTCTTGCCCAATATGAAGGCCATCTGTATATTCAATCAATTCTATATAATCATTTATTATAAGCGTTTTATCCCATAATTTTCTAATTTTTTTTAATCTTTTTTCAATATCTTTTATATTTGAGTTTTTATCACGATATTGAATAATTTTTACATCTAATTCATAACATTTTTTTATGAATGAATTAATAGTAATTTTATATTTTTGTATTAAATCAAAATCCAGCAAGGCATATATCATAAACGGCATACTTTATTTGATTTTATTCCAGAAAGAATCAGTAAATCAGAAATTGTTTTTTTGAGTTTATCTCTTTTTACAATCATGTCAATAAGTCCATGTTCAAGTAAAAATTCTGCTCTTTGGAAACCTTCTGGCAGTTCTTCACCGATAGTTTGTTTGATAACTCTTGCTCCTGCAAAACCTATCATAGCACCTGGCTCAGCTAAAATAAAATCACCTAAAAAGGCGAAACTTGCACTTACTCCTCCCATTGTTGGGTCAGTTAGTAATGAAATATATGGTAAGTTTGCATCAGATAAACTAGCTAATGCAACAGAAGTTTTGGCCATTTGCATAAGTGCAAATGTAGATTCTTGCATTCTAGCACCTCCACTAGCACTTACGATTACAAGTCCACATTTTTTTTCTAAAGCACGATTAACTGCGCGAACAATTTTTTCACCTTCAACTGATGATAAACTTCCGCCCATAAAAGCAAAATCAAATACTACAAGCTCGGTTAAAACTCCTCCGATTTCGCATTCTCCACTTATTAGAGATGATTTTCTACCTGTTTTTTTATAGTTTTCTTCTATTCTTTTTTGGTAACTTTTTTTATCTACAAAATGAATTGGATCAATTGGCTCAAGGTTAGTATCAAATTCTTTAAATGTATCTTTATCAGCTAATAAATTAATTCTATCAGTTGCACTCATTCTAAAATGATATCCACATTTTGGACAAGTATTGTTTTGTTTAATTACTTCTTTATAAAAACTTAAAGCCCCACAACTAGGACATTTTATCCAATGTTTTGGTGCTTCTTCTTTTGAAGGTTGTGGTTTTTTATTTGTAAATTTATCCAAAAAATTTTTCCATCCCATTTTTTATCCTTTAAATAGTATATTAGAAAGTATATCAAAATCTTTTTTTCTTTTTGCTACTAATATAATATTATTTTCTATTTTAATATTTAAATGACTATTAAAATGCAGTCCTGCTGCAATATCAAAATCTCTAATATCACCTTTAAAAATTACAGCTTTGCATCTATGAGCGAGTGCCAGAGACAAGGCTAATGCACCAGGGGAACGATATTTTATACTGTTTTGTGCTAGTTTTTTACAAATATCAATATTTGCATATGCTTTTTCAAATAAAATTATTTCATTAATTGAAGGAGTAATTTTTTTATTATAAAAAATATTATTTTCAATTCTTCTGTTTTTACTTTTATAAAAATAATCTCCCGTAGCTAAATTTACAACAAAAGATTTAATTACTTTATTATTTTTTTTAATAGCTATACTACTACCATAATAAGGGAAAGCATTTGAAATATTAAAACTTCCATCAATTGGGTCAATAACAAAGGTTTTATTTTTGTTGTTATCAAGTAATCCACACTCTTCAGAATAAATATTTCCCTGTTTTGAAAAGTGTTTTATAAAAATTTGTTCAGCCAAAAGGTCGATGTTCATAGAAACATCCCCTCCAAAGCCTTTTTGGGTTTTATCAAAAATAGATTTATTACTGCTATGAATTAATCTTATTATTTCTCTGCTAGCAATTTTACAACTTTTTAAAAATTTCATTATTTAAATATACTTCCTCTATTTTTTATTTCATTCATATTTTTATCATAAAAACTTGGAGTTCCTCTTGCGCCTAATTCTGTAGCTGCTTTTTCAGCTTTTGAAATTATTTTATTAATATTTTCTTTTTCTTTAGTAGTTGTTTTGAATTTTGACCAAGCATTACCACCATCTAATGTCTCTTTAAATCTTTTTGCTTTTTCTTGATTAGTTTTTGCACTTAAAATATAATAAATCATAGCTTTTGAGTGTTTATGAAATGATAAAGGCATAAAAATTACATGAATTGTATATTTATCTGATAAATGAGCTTTTTCTGCTAATTTTTCTGCTTTTTGACAAAATGGACACTGAGGGTCAGTCACTATATATAAATCTTTTTTACCGTGACCCATTGTAAAAACAACTCCATTTTTTACAGTTTGTTTATTTCCTGTAAATGGTTTTGCTGGATAAGTTGGATGAATGATTTGTTTTGTTTGATTATTTAAAATATTTCCTAAAATAGTATATTTTAAATTTTTTGTTATAAATATATTTCCAGCACCTCTTTTATCGTAAACTGTAATTAAATAAAAATCACCTTTATCTTGACCTTTTACTTTAAGGCCTTTTTTTAATTTTGGAGCAACTTGATTATAAATAGGTGTTGCTTTTAAAATTTTTAAAGCTTCAGTTTGGTTTAAAACTCTATCATTAGCAAAAAGTGATACTGCTAATAAAAGTCCTATTGATAAAAATTTTCTCATTTTTTTTCCTTTAATTTTTGTATAATTTTTTCAACTACTTTTTTTGGATTTCCTGACTTATAAATAGGTCTTCCAACTACGATAAAATTAACTTTTGCTTTTGTAGCAAAGTCAATATCTGCTACTCTTTTTTGGTCCCCTCTATCTTCTCCAAACGGTCTAATACCTGGAGTTAGGGTTATAAAACTATCATTTGTAATTTCTTTGATATCTAAACTTTCATATGCACTGCATACAACTCCATCAAGTCCTTCTTCATAACTCATTTTAGCAAATTCGTTTGCTTTAGTGGCTATTGGTAATTCATAAATTTCTTCAAAATTTTTTTCATCGAAACTTGTCAAGACGGTTACTGCTAAAACTAATGGTCGTTTTTTATACTTTGATAATCTATCCATTATAGTTTTCATAGCAACTCTTCCGGCACTTGCGTGAATATTAAACATATCCACACCCATTTTTGCTATTTCTTCAGAAGCATCAGCCATTGTGTTTGGAATATCATAAAGTTTTAAATCTAAAAAGATTTTAAAACCTAAATTTTGAAGCTCTTTTACAAACTTCACTCCATCTCGAATATAACTTCTAAAACCAACTTTTAGCCAAATATCAGTGCTTAAACCAGATATATTTTTTGCTAATTGTAGATTTTCTTCTTTTGAAGGTAAATCAAGAGCTATACAAAGTTTCATTTTTCTTTCTCTTTTGCTATTTTATCAAGCATACCATTTATAAATCTTGTAGAATTTTCACTGCTTAGAAGTTTTGCTATTTCCACTGATTCATTAATTACAACTTGATAAGCTAAATCTGTAAATAAAATTTCAAATACTGCCAGTCTTAGAATAGCTTTATCAACTTTATCAAGTCTTGAAAAATCCCACTCTTTAGTTAAATGGCTTTTTATAACTTCATCAATTTCATTTAAATGTTCTAATACACCTTGAAAAAGTGAATCAGCAAATTCGTGTTTTGCACCTTTTATTTTTCTTTCATCTAAATATTCATTAGATTGTTTAGTCATATCATCATTACCTAAATCAAGTGCATAAAGCATTTGAACGACTGCTGTTCTTGCTTGAGTTCTTGTTGCCATTATATTACTTTATAAAGGTTTATCATTTCAATAAGCCCCGTCATTGCATCAAAACCTTTGTTTCCGGCTTTCGTTCCAGCTCTCTCAATTGCTTGTTCGATTGTATCAGTTGTTAATATTCCAAATGTTACGGGAGTTGAATGTTTCATCGTAGCACTTGCAATTCCTTTTGTAGCTTCGGCACTTATATAATCAAAATGAGGAGTTGCACCTCTAATAACTGCACCAACAGTACAAACGCCATCATATTTTTTACTTTCTAAAATTTTTTCAAGAGCAAAAGGAACCTCAAATGCTCCTGGAACTAAAATTAAATCTAAATTAAATTCAGTTCCGCCATGTCTTAAAAAGGCATCTTTGGCACCTTCAACAAGTCTATCTGTGATCAAATGATTGAATCTTGCTGAAATTATTGCTATTTTTGCATTTTTATCTAAACTTAAATTACCTTCTATTATATTCATATAAAAACCTTTTTTTGAAATTATATCAAAACTCATCTAAAATTAAGTCTATTAATTTAGGTACTGATTAAATAATCTATTTGTCTCAATTATATCAAACATTATTTCTTATTTTATTAATATCTCCAAGCAGACTTTTCAAATCATCAAGTTTTAACATATTTGGCCCATCACTTAAAGCATTGTTTGGGTCATAATGAGTTTCAAAGAAATATCCATCCACTCCAATAGCTGCTGCTGCTTTTGCAAGAGGGGCAACAAATTCTCTTTTTCCTGTGCTTTTACCACCAGCACCTCCAGGCATCTGAACTGAATGAGTTACATCAAAAATAACTGGTGCAAACTTTCTCATAATAGGAAAACTTCTCATATCAACAACTAAATTTCCATATCCAAATGTTGTTCCTCTTTCGGTTAGCCAAACATTATGTTTTTTAGAATTTTCATAGTTTGCTTCATTACAACCACGAGTTTTAAGGACTTTTAAAACAGAATATTTCATATCTTCGGGGTTCATAAATTGACCTTTTTTGATATTTACTATTTTATCTGTTTTAGCGGCTTCTACGAGTAAATCAGTTTGACGACATAAAAATGCAGGAATTTGTAAAACATCAACTACTTCACTTACTGGTTTTACTTGAATTGTTTCGTGAATATCAGTTAAAAGTTTATATCCAAAAGTGTTTTTCACTTCTTCTAATATTTTAAGTCCTTCATCAAGCCCAGGGCCTCTAAAACTATCTAAACTAGTTCTATTTGCTTTGTCATAACTAGCTTTGAAGTAAAATTCATATTTTTCGTTTGCATAACTTAAACTCTCAGCAATTCTCATAATTTGATCACGACTTTCAATTACACAAGGTCCTGTAATTAATATCATTTATTTATCCTTTTTTGATACAATTATAACAAAATAAATTAAAAGGTCGATTTTTAATGAAATTAAATAGAAAGAGTATTTCAAAAGCTATTATTATTTTACCTATTATTAGTATTATTATTACATCTTTGCTAATTACAGGAGTTGCTGTTATTTCAATCAATCAAGCCTTTGAAAAGCAAAAACAAGAAACTGCTAAGAAATTTATGCAAAACCTTCAAAAAACTACAAAAGAAAAAGTAGATATGACTTATAATATAATTGATTTTATGTATAAAAAACATTTAAGTGATTTTAAAAATAGAGAAAAAGTACAACAAAGGGTAATAAAAATTATTCCTAAATTTTTTGATAATTTTAAATGGAAAAAAAGTGGATATGTTTTTATTACTGATTTAAAAGGAAATGTGATTTATCATATAAATCATAAATTAATAGGCAAGAATATGTGGAATTTAGTTGTTAATGGGCAAAAACCTGCACAACTTTTTATAAATAAAGCAATTCATTATCCAAAAGGTTCATATGTAGAATATATTCCATATACAAAAGAAGGAAATTCAAAAAAAGTTTCTTATGTTAAACTTTATAAACCATTACATATTTTAATAGCTTCAGGTGTTTATTTGAATTGTCTTAATAAAGATTTATTAGAAATTCAAAATAAAGAGCATAAGTTACTCATGAATTTACTTACAAAATTCATTTTGATATCAATACTAAGTTTAATTATAATGGGTAGTGTTATATTTCTTTTATCTAAAAAATTACAAAATTTATTTTTTAAATATGGAAATGAATTACAAAAAGAGAAAGAAAAATTTAAGAAAAAAGCTTATTTTGATAATTTAACAAATCTTTATACAAGATATGGGGCTAAATATGAATTTGAAAAAATAAAAAAAAGCGTAGATGTTAATCATAAAAAAACAGCAATTTTATTTATAGATTTAGATCATTTTAAAGATATAAATGATTCATTAGGTCATAATATTGGAGATGAAATTTTAAAAGTAGTGGCCAACAGACTTAAAAAATGTGTAACTATCAAAGATAAAGTTATTAGATTTGGTGGTGATGAATTTATAATTATTTTAAATGAAATTAAAAATAAAAAAGAGGTAGAAGAACTTGTTGAAAAAATTTTGCTTGTTATAAAATTTGCAATAAATGTAAATAATAAAAGTTTTTATGTTTCTGCAAGTATTGGCGTTACTATTTATCCTGATGATGCTGATGATTTTGAAACTATTGTTAGATTTGCAGATTCTGCTATGTATGAAGCAAAAAAAATGGGGAAAGATAGATATACATTTTTTAAAAAAGAGATAAGCCAAACAGCAGATGAAAAATTACAACTTAAAAATGAAATAAGAAAAGCTATAGAAAAAAATGAATTAGAAATATATTTTCAACCACAAATTGATAAATTAGGTAAAACTTATGGTGCTGAGGTATTAATGAGATGGAATCATCCTGATAAAGGTTTAGTCTCTCCTTTTTATTTTATTCCATTGGCTATTGAAATAGGAATTATTGATAAGCTAGATTCGTGGGTGATAGAATCAGCTATAAAACAACATATTAAATGGCAAGAAAAAGGTTATTATCCTGTATTATCTTGTAATATAACAGTCTATCAACTAGAAAAAGGAACATTTGCTAAAGATTTAAAAAAATTACTTGAACAATATAATTTTGATGTAAAATATTTAAATATAGAAGTTACAGAAGAAGGACTTATGAAAAATCCAGAATTATCTATAGAAATGCTTAATGAAGTGAATAATTTGGGAGTAAAAATAAATGTTGATGATTTTGGAACTGGATATTCTTCATTTGCATATCTTAAAAAGCTTCCAGTTAACAAATTAAAAATTGATAGAGAATTTATAAAAGATATTCCATATGATAAAGATGATGAAGTTATTACAAAAAGTATGATAAATTTAGCTAAAAATATGAATTTAAAAAGTATAGCAGAAGGTGTGGAAAAAGAATCTCAATTAGACTTTGTATTATCAAATGGTTGTGATTATATTCAAGGGTATTTTTATTCACCACCAATTCCAGTTGATGAATTTGAAGAAAAGTTTTTAAAGGATAATAAATGAATGTAACAAAATATAGTGCAAGTGGAAATGATTTTGTGATTTTTCACACTTTTAGAAAAGAAGATAGAAGTGAATTAGCAAAGAATTTATGTGATAGACAAGAAGGAGTAGGAGCGGATGGACTTATAGTTTTAGTTCCTCATGAAATATATGATTTTGAGTGGCAATTTTATAATGCTGATGGTAGTGTTGCGGCTATGTGTGGTAATGGAAGTCGCGCGGTTGCTCATTATGCTTATATAAATAATTTAGCAGATAAAAATATGAAATTTTTAACAGGAGCGGGAGTTATTAGTTGCACGGTTGATGGAGATATTGTCGAAACAGAGCTTACAAAACCAAAACTTATAAAAGATTATTTTACAGAAGAGGGGTATGAGTGGATATTAATTGATACAGGAGTTCCTCATTTGGTGGCACTTGTTGAAGATATTACAAAGTTTGATAAAGAATTAGCTAGAAAAATGAGACAAAAATATAATGCTAATGTGAATTTTGCAAAATTTGAAGATGGAGTTTTAAAGGTTAGAACTTATGAAAGAGGAGTAGAAGATGAAACTTTGGCTTGTGGGACTGGAATGTGTGCAAGCTTTTTGAGTGCAAGAAATAAAAAATTTATAGATAGTTATTCAAAAGTTTATCCGACAAGTAATGAAGAGTTAGAAGTTAGTTTTAATGATGATACACTCTTTTTCAAAGGTAAAGTAAAAAAAACATTTGATGCGATTGTAAAAGTGTAAAACATAACTTTTAGGAATAAGATTTGCTTATAAAAAATAAAAAGGAGTATCAATGAGTTTTGAAATATCTAAATCATTTAAATATTTAGAATCAAGTTTGCAATATAGAGCAATTAGACAAGATTTAATTTCTGGAAATATTGCAAATGCTGATACTCCTTATTATAAATCAAAAGATATAGATTTTGAAAATATGCTTAGTAAAGAAGCATCAAAAGAATTTAATAAAAATGATAATAAATTAGAGCTTGCTCGAACTACTGAAAATATGATGCCAGCAATAGAAGAAGAAAATAGTGATGAGCCAACTATATTTTTTAGAGATGGACATTTAGCAAGAAATGATGGAAATACAGTAGATTTGGATGTGGAAAGCACGGAACTAAGCAAAAACAATATGATGTATAATGCAGATATAGAAGCATTGAAAAAACAGGCATCTATTTTTAGAGCTGTAATAGCATCAACTAAAAATATATAAGGATAAAAAATGAGTTTTATGAGTAGTTTTGATATTAGTGGATATGGGCTTTCAGCTCAAAGATTTAGAATTAATACAATATCTAGTAATATCGCAAATGCAAATACAACTGAGACTCCAGAAGGTGGGCCGTATAGAAGAAAAGAGGTTGTTTTTAAAGCAATTAATTTTGATAAACAACTTAATAATGAGCTTAAAACAAACTATTTGAAATATTCAAATCCTTTAGATGAAGAAGGAAATAATGGGATTGAAGCAAAACCAGCTTTAACTACTGTTTCAGTCGCCAAAATAGTAAGAGATGATTCAAAACCAATTCTTAAATATGAGCCAAATAATCCAAATGCAAATAAAAATGGATATGTTGCTTATCCAAATATTAATCCAGTTATAGAAATGTCCGATTTAGTAGAAGCAACAAGAAGTTATCAGGCTAATGTAGCAGCATTTCAAAGTGCAAAAACAATGGCAAGTAGTGCTATAAGTATTTTAAAAGGATAACAGATGGCAATTAATGTAAATAATATAGGAAATATTTCCACTCAAGATCTGTTAAAAAATGATAATAAAGTATCTAACAACGAAAGTGGTCTTAATTTTGGTGATATGCTAAAAAAAGAGATTGATTCTACAAATGAAACAATGGAAAATTCTCAAAAAGCGGAAGTAGATATAGCTACAGGTAGTGTAAAAGATTTAGCAAAAGCGAATATCGCTATAGAAAAAGCTGATTTGAAAATGCAAATGATGTTAGAAGTTAGAAATAAAGCAATTAGTGCATATAAAGAATTATCAAAAATACAAGTTTAATAGTTAATGTCCAATAAATCACATAATAAAATTACATTAAAGATAAGTTTTTTATTTCTTTCTTTTATTGCTCTTATTTTATTATTTTTAGCAATGATATTTCATTTAGATTTTTACAAACCAAATTTTATGATATCTACTATGATATCTAAAAAAAATTTAGCCTTACGAGGTAAAATAATATCAAAAGATAATCAACTCTTAGCAAAGAATGAAAAAGTATATGAGTTAGCTGTTTTTCAAAACTATATAAACCCAAATAAATTTGATCTATTTATAAATTTACTCTCTATTTATACAAATACTCCCAAAAGTTATTTTATACAAAAATTTAAAACTGCAAAAGCTAATAGAGTAGTTTTATTAAAAAATATACCTTTTAAAATTCAAAAAAATTTAAAATATTTATCAGATGTTTTAGCTATAAAAAAAGTGTTTCTTGAAAATAAAAAAACTCATATTATTTATGGATTGGATATTTATGAAAAGCCTTCAAAAAGAGTTTATAGATTAAAAAATATTCTAGAACCTGCACTAGGTTTTACATCTTATTATGATTTTAAAAATGGATATCGTTTGATTGGAAAATCAGGAATTGAGAGATATTATGACGAAGCTCTGCAACCTAAGCAAAATGGGATTGTTAAGGGGTATAGAGATGTTAAAAATAGAATTATATATGATAATAAAGTTGTTATACAAAGAAAAATAGATGGAGATAATGTAGTTTTAAATGTTAATTCTATTTTCCAAAAAAAAATAGAAAATATGCTTGACACTATGAAAAAAAAGTTAAAAGCAGAGGAAATTTTAACAATTGTAATGGAGAGTAAAACAGGAAAAGTAATCGCAATTGCTAGTTCAAACAGATATAATCCAAATCATATAACTAACGTAAAAAATCTTAAAATATCTCATATTCAATATAATTATGAGCCTGGTTCTGTTATGAAACCTATTATTTTATCTATTTTATTAGAGCATAATAAAGTAAATCCATTAGAAGTTTTAAATGCTCACAATGGTATTTGGTATTTTAAAAGACATTTTACAATTTATGATGATGATAAATTTAAGTGGCTTAGTGTTACTCAAGCAGTTATTCATTCAAGTAATATAGTATTTGCTCAATTAGGACTTAGACTAACTCCATCTGAATTTAGAAATGGACTTTTACAATTTGGATTTAGCAAAAAAAGTGGTATTGATTTACCTTATGAATATAGGGGTCGTTTGTTTTCTGTAAAAGAGTTTCAAAGAGAAACTCATAGAGCAAGTATGGCATTTGGATATGGGATTCAGCTTAATTTAATTCAACTTTTAAAAGCTTATAATATGTTTAATAATTATGGAATAATGGTAACTCCAAAGATTGCTTATAAATATGGAAATAATATCATCCAAACTACAAAAAAACAGGTAATTTCACCAGCTATTGCCGAGACGGTTTTGCAAATTCTAAGAAAAGTTGTTCTAAAAGGAACAGGGGTAGCAGCGAAAGTGGATGGAATTTTTACAGCAGGAAAGACAGGAACAGCTAAAATAAATAAAAATGGGAAATATATAAAAGGTTTGTATAATTCTACTTTTATAGGCTTTGCAGATGATAAGACTCATAAATATACCATAGCAACACTCACTATAAAACCAGATAAAAAACACTATTTTGCGTCTCAAACTTCTGTTGTAGCATTTAAGAATATCGTAAATATTATGCTTGAAATGAATATGCTTAAGAAGATTGAATCAAATAACAATTAAAATTTACCAACTTTTATTTTTTATTTAAATATTCACTATTTTTTAAAAAGCTTCTGCTCCAAAAAGTAATTTTTGGAAGTGTTTTTTTTGATTTAAAAAAATTTTTTAAATCATTTGCTAAAGCCCTATAATAAATATAATAATGAAAATCACACAAATATGTATTTTTATTTTTTATATTTCCAAAATCACTGTGTAGATTTTCAAAATATAAACGGGGGTCACCATAATACATCACTAAATGTTTAGAAACTGACATTTCAAGAAAATCTTTTGAATTGCTTACTATATGAGTTAAAGAACGTATAGGCTGTTTTAATGAAAGGGGAAAACGGCAATAGTTATAATCAGTATGAGCACCAGGAACCATATGATAAGCCACAAGGTCTGTTTTCACAGAAGTATCAGATTTGAAATTTTTTTTAGCTTTTTCAAATGAATTTAAAGGCATTGAAGGTAATTTAAATTTATCATATATATTTGAATCTTCATAATCTCCAGCTTGAAGTATTTTATCAACAACATCTGCACAATTAAATTTTGTTTTATCCCATTTTATAAGTCCTTGTTTGAAATCATTTTCAATACGATAAACTTCAGCTATCATAGCCGTTAAACAATGTGCAGGAATACCAGTTACACGAAGTCCAATTGTTTCTCTACCATAAGCCATACCATATGTATTGGTATGTATTTGTGAGGGAGATGGAGGTTTTACCCCATAAAGATAATCTACAAGACTTAAATGCTGTAAAAAATTAGAATCAATAGAAGGATTTGCAATATAATTTGCACTGTAAACCGTTTTATCTACACGAATAGCAATATGCCCAAATGGATTTTCCCATATAATATGCTGTGGAGATTGAGAAGTTGCATAAGATAAAAGCAATTCAACTTCAGCAGGAGAATTGGCATTAAGCTGTGATAATGCATTATGGACATTAAGAACAGGTTCACCATTTTCAGCACCAAAATCATTTGGTAAAGAAAATGGAATAAAATTGTCGCTAAGAGCAAATTTAACAATTTTTTCAATTTTGAAGTTTTCTTTAAATTTTTTCTGGGCTTTACGCATTGCTTCTTTTTCTATAGGATTAAACAAAAATGTTTGTAATAATTTAGCTGCTTGATTTGTATTTGCAGCAAGTTTAGCAACCCCAAGCTTAGCAAAAAAAGCAGCATTTTCCCTTTCATGACCGCTGACTACATTTAAAAGAATAGTAGGAACACCTGTTGAGAATGCTTCTACAGGTGTTAACCCTCCTGCTTTAGTTATTAGCGTATCGGCTACACTCATTAAAGAAAGCAAATTATCATGTGATAATAAAGAAAAAATTTTCAGTTCTACTTTATCAGACATATTCTTTTTTAATTTTTTAAGTAAAAATTGTTGTTTTTTATTTTTTCCACAAACAGCAATAATTTGTAAAGGCTTTTTATAATATAAAATAATATCTTTAATCAATGCAGTATAATTTCCAACTCCTTCTTTTCCAAAAGTAATTAATATTATTGGCATATCTTCTACTAAACCATATTTATTTAAAATTATTTTTTGCTCTTTATATCCGTAATCAGGAACATATACAGGCATACCGGTTGTCATAATCTTATCAGAAGGAACTCCTGCTGCAAGCCACATTTTTTCCAATTCACTATGTGCAAGAAAAGTTTGATCTATTCGTTTAGAAATTCTAGAAAAATAGCCTTGAAAAAAATCGGTATGAAGCCATCCTATTTTAATATCTTTTAACTTGCCTTTTTCTCTTAAATTACCTAAAACTTGTGCTGCTCCATAATGGGTTGATAAAATTATATCTGGCTGTTTAGTTTTTATAAATTCAAAAACTTTTTCATCAGGATAATCATTTGGCAATAAAGCAAGAGATGGAATACTATTACCTCGTATCTGAATTTCTTGAAAAAGAACATCAAATAGTTTTGGACAATTGCCAGCCACAAGCCAATAAACTTTTTCATCAATTTTACGCCATAAAGGATTCATAAAATCACGAATATCCTTCAAAATAACAATAGAACTTGAATTATATTTTAATATTTCTTTTTTAATGGCTTCGGCAGCACTGATATGCCCATAGCCAATAGAAGAATAAAAAATTATAATTTTTTTATTTTGTTTCTGTGAATATATATTCATATTTAGACCTCATTATTTTTCATAAAAATTGATAATTAAAATATATTATATCATATTTGTATTAATTACTGAGAAGAATATTTATTTGAGAAAAAATGTATAATATTCATAATAGAAATAGCGGAGATGATGGGATTTGTTTCTAATTATGCATTTCCAACATTTTTTAAATCATTATCTATAATAAATTTTAAAGTTTTTATAATTTTATCTTGTGAATGATTAAAAAATTGTTCTATTTTTGCTATATTTTGAATTAATTTTTTTCTTTTTTTAGTAACAACATAAAAATAAAAATAGCACCCAAAATTCCCCAAAGACCGGCATGTATCCACACAGATTTATATCCATAATTCATAGCCATAAAATGTTCATATTGTCCAAATAAAACCTCTCCCATTTCATTATATAGAGAATGAAGTTTAGCAAGTATAGAGTATGTTAATGTTTGATTTTGTAATTCGCTAATAGCATTAAATTTTTGTTCTGTAAAATATACCAAATCATTTGTTGCAATTGCAGTTCCAAATCCTGCACCGATAAATCTTAAATAATCTGTAATTACAATTGATTGTTCTTTAAATTTGCCTGAATTATTTAGAATTAGCACAGTAATTGGTGCGAAAAACATACCTAAAGCTACTCCAAAAAGCATTGTCTTTATAACTGCCATATAAAATGGTGTGTAATAGTTGATTGTAGGAAATAAAATTAAAGTTGAAATGAGGTAAAGTATAGCTGCTATTGAAAGTGTGAAACTTGGTGAAAATTTATCTACGAGTTTTCCTGCAACTATACTGAATATTCCTATCCAAATTCCAAAACCTAAAACTCCTATTCCTGCTACACTTGAAGGAAGCCCTTTGATGTGTTCGTAAAAATATGGAAGTAAATAAAAATATTGAAACATTGAAAAACCAAATAGCACCATAAAGATTAAAGCACCAATTGTAAAGTGATAATTTTTAAATAGTGAATATTCAAATACTTTAATTTCAGAAATAATCTCATTTATTGCAAAAAATAGAGTAGAAAAAATGGTTATAAAAATCAAATAAACAATAAAAGATGAATTTAACCACCCATATTGTTGTCCTTTGGAAAGTAAAACCAATAATGAAACGGTTGAAATAGATAAAAAAATCAAAGATAATATGTTTATTTTTGGAATTTCTCTTTTACTTTTATCAGGTAATAAAAGTGAGCCAAAAATTATTAAAATCACGCCAATAGGAACATTTATAAAAAAGGCACTTCTCCACGAAAAATATTGAGTTAAATATCCTCCAAGAGTAGGACCAACTGCAGGAGCGAAAGCTACTCCCAAAGCAAAAATTCCCATTGCAATTCCTCTTTTTTGTGGCGGAAAATAGTTAAATACCATAACTTTAGCACTTACCATTATTAGAGCTTCTCCAAATCCTTGAAAAACTCTTGAAAAGATTATAAATTCTAAACTATTAGAAATTCCACAAAAAAATGAAAATATAGTAAATATAGTTATTCCTAAAATATAGGTATTTTTATTTCCTATGAGTTTAATTATTGGATGAGTTACTAGAAATCCAAGTGCAGCGGCAATCATAAATGATGTGATTACCCATTGCGCTCCATATAAATCAGTTGATAAAGGTCCTTGAAGTCTTGGCACCATTACATCTACAATGGTGGTATCTAAAACTGCCATAAAAACCCCGACGATAGTTAAAACTACCCAAATTGAAAGTTCTATTTTGTTTGATGATTTTATATACATTTTACTTTTTTATAGTTACTTTACAACTCATACCAACTTTTAACTTCTCATCTGGATTTAATATTTTTAGTTTTACTATAAATCTTTGAGTAAGTTTGGTAAATTCTCCACTACTTAAATCTCTTGGAACTATTGCAAATGTAGATGCACTTGTTGGTAAAATAGTTTCTACTTGTGCTTTGTAATCTTTATCTAGAGCATCTATATGAATGGTGGCAGGATTTCCTATTTTTAAGCCTTTTAATTTAGTTTCTTCTAAAAAAATAGATGCATAAATATCTTTTGGATTTACAAGAGTAACTATGTTTTCTCCTTTTTTAATTACTTCAAATTTGTTTACATATTTTTTGGCGATTATTCCATTAAATGGAGCATAAATGAAACTATCTTTTATTTTTTCTTCAATTAATTTGGCTTGTGAAGTCATTGCTTTTTTAGAATTAATTAGAGACTTAATTGTTTTTGAAAGTTTTTGAATATCATTTTTTTCATTTTCAATAAGTTTTTGTTTTATAAGTAAATCATTTTTGGATAAACTTATAGCATCTAAACTTTTTTGAGCAGATTCGATTTTGAATTTCATTGAATTATAATTTGTAGTAACAGTTTCGTATTCATTTTTTGATACTTTTTTTCTTTGGTATAAAAATGAGTATCTTTTATAATCATCTTTTAGCTTTTTAAGTTCTACTTTCATAGAATTTATATTTAATCTGTTTGCTTCTATATTTTTGTTTAATATTTTTAATTGATTTTCATTTAATTTACTATTTAATTTAATATCATTTATGAGCTTTTCTTTCCCAGCTTGCATAGAATCAATTTTGTTTTGAAGTGATAAAATATTAAATTTAGTTTGATTTAGTGTAGTGTTTAGTTCTAATGTATCTAATGCTGCAATTAATTGATGTTTTTGAACTTTATCTCCTGATGTAAAAGGTAAATAGTTGATTTTACCATCAACTTTGAAAGAGAGATAAGTCAAAGAGTCTGTTTTGATAAATCCAGCATTACTTGTTACATAATTTTCATTATAATTTATATATTTTATTAAAAATCCAACAGATATAATTATTAAAATACCAAGAATTAGTAGTGCAATCTTTTTTTTCATTTAAATGCCTTTTAGTTTTTTATAATTATACCAACTATTTAGTCTATTTTTAAAAATTTACTAAATTAATTTTAAATTCATTTAAAAGTTGTAAAATTAAATAAAAAAAGGAGAATATTATGAAAAAATATTTAGCTTTAGCCTTATTAGGTTCATCTTTATTTGCACAAAGTGAGTTTGTACAAAAGTATAATATTGATTTAAATATTCAAACAAATAAATCTGTTTTAAATCAGATAACGAATTTAAATAAAGAAGTGAAAAATAATAAAAAATGTAAAATAAAAGAGAATATTAAATATACAAAAAAAGATAAATATCCATATAATATTATTTTAAATATATCTTGTAATACAAAAGATAATAAAGATATAAATAAAATTAAAAATATTACTAACGATATTGTAAAGTTAAAAGATGTAAAAATAGAAGAATATGCTACTCAAACTTATCAAGCAAGCGAGGAAAGATATAAAAATGAAAAAGAATTTTTAGATAAACATAAAGATGCAATTAAAATGATAAATAGACTTTCAATTATGCAACAAAAAATGCAAAAAGAGATGCAAAAAGAATTTGAAGAAATGCAAAAATTATTTAATTAAAGTAACTAATTGTAAAAAAAGTAGGGGAATAAAAATTTTTTATTTAATTGCTTCTAATTTAGTAGGAAATTAAGTATAATTTATAAATAGTTATTTAATTAAAGGAGCAATTATGGATGCAATAAAAAAGTATTGGAAAAATCCACTATTTTTAATAGGTATGTTTTTATGTGTTCTTGGAACGCTTACAGCAATTGCCGGGGCTTATCATGCTGGAGTATGGATTGAGTTAGCTGGATTTACTGTTGCTATAATAGCAATTTATTTAATTAATCGAAATTCAGATGAAAAAATTCATTAAATTCCCAACATTAAAATATGAAAAAGAGATTCTATCTCTTTTTCATCGAGAAGTAGAGTTTTTTTTTCATTAAATAGTGTTCTAATTTTTTCTATTTCAAACCCTTTTTTAGGTATACATTCTTCACAAGCAGTTAAATATCCTCTTGCTAAATTTACTCTATTTTTAATAGGTTTTTCACATAAGAAACATTCAAAATCATTATGAAGTCTTCCTTCAAATTCAAGAAGTTTTACATAATTCTCAACTAAAACTCTTTTAGGATTTCTATCAAAATTGTGAGTTATATTCATAAGCATATCAAAATAAAAACTATCAATTTCTTCTATTTCAAAAAAATGTTCATTTAATAGTTTTATAAAATTTTGCCATATTATCATTTTATTTATATCTAATAAAAAAGTAAATCCAATTTGCATAACATTTCTTAAACGATTTATTTGTACTGCTGTTTCTTCTTCTTCAAAATCAATTAAAAATCCTACATTGATTGTAGAGTGTCTAGCTCCATAAAAACGGTAAAGTCTTAAAACTCTGTTTTTTGTAAGAATTGTAACAACCAAATCTTCTTCTTTCACAAGAGTTGTCTTCAGAATAAAACCTCTCAAAATGTTCCTTTTAGTAATAAGAATACTTTATTATAACAAATATAGCTTATTTTAATATAAATTTAAAGTCTAATTAAATTAATATATAAAAGAAATTATTATGAATTTATTAAGTTTTAAGACTTAATTAAAAAAGCTAAATTTATTTTGGAAAACTTTATAAGTGAAGTAAGATATTTTTGGATGGTAACTCCAAAAGATAATAAAATTCCATTAGATCCAAATGATAAAAATCAAAATAAGAAGTAAAAATATAAAATAAACTCTATATTTTTACTAAAAGTTATATAAGATTACGATAAATTATATTTTTAAATTAAAAATTAGCAAAAAAATTAAAAAGTCATTACTTTATCGCATTCTTCTACCCACTTAGCTAAATCTTTCATAGTGGATTTAATATTATCATTAAAATATGGCTGATTTTTAAAAATCCCACATCTTGTTTGACAGGTTCCACAAACTTTAAGTTTTACACCGTTTTGATACATTTCTTTAAGCATTGCTACTAAATCTGTATCATAATTTTCAGGTTTTTTATAACAGTTTCTTGCCATATCAACAGAATTATTCATCAAAAAAATTCTAACTTCATTTCCATTTTCAAACAAAGTTTTAGCAAGTCTAAGTCCGTTCCAAGTAACATCACTTCCATCATAAGGTTCATGGTTGAAAATAAATAAAATTTTCATAATTACTCCTTGTTTTATAATTTAGCTATTTAGCTTTTTTGCTAAATATTGAAATGTATGGTATAATTTTTTATAAAAAAAGTCAAGGATTTTTATGTTAACATTTGAAGAAAAAATTAAGGCTTTTAAGGCACTTGGTCATAAAACACGACTTAAAATATTTTTAAATATTTTAAGAAAACCTTATGTTTGTGGAATTAATAAAAAAGCTAAAGAAGATGATATTATTTCTCAAGCTTTATGTGTTGGAGTTATTGCAGAACAATTTGATTATTCATTGCCTACTATTTCAAGACATATAAAAGAATTAAAAGAAGCAAATTTAATAAAAATGGAAAAAATAGGTAATAGAATTTTTTTAGAACCAAATATAAATGTTATAAAAGATTTACAAGAATGTTTTGATTCTATAGTAAAGGAATAAAATGCTTTTTGATGAATTAGTAAAAGATTATGAGAGTTGGTTTGAAAAACATCCTGAAATTTATGAAGAAGAAATAAAAACCATTAAAAAATTATTACTCGAGGGAAAAGGTATTGAAATAGGAGTTGGCACCGGTAGATTTGCAGCACCACTTGGAATAAAATTTGGGATAGAACCAAGTAGAAAAATGGCTGAAGTTGCTAAAAAAAGAGGAATTAAAGTTGTAAATGTAACAGCAGAAAAGATGGAATTTGAAGAAGAATTTGATTTTGCTTTAATTGTTACAACTATATGCTTTGTAAAAGACCCTTTAAAAACAGTTCAAAATATATATAAAGCTTTAAAAAAGGGCGGATTTATATTGGTTGCTTTTGTAGATTTAAATTCACCTCTTGGTAAATTTTATGAAAAAAATAAACAGAAATCTAAGTTTTACAAAGTTGCTACCTTTTTTATAAAAGATGATATCATCAAATTGCTTAAAAAAGCGGAATTTAAAGATTTTGAATGTGTAGAAAATTTATATGGAGAGGATTTGGATAATTTAACTTTTGGAATAAATAAATGTAATAATGGAACATTTAAAGTTATAAGAGGTAAAAAATAGGAAAATATAAATTAGTAAAAAGTAACTTTTATAGAATAAACTCTATAATTTTACTTACTTCTTCTATCTCTTCCCCAGTTAATTTTGCAATCAAACCTCTATCCCATAGAAATTTATTTACTCCAATAATTCCAATTGCATTACAAACTATTTCGCTTGTTTTTGGTAAATTATCGTGGGTATTTATTCTATATCTCATCGCTCCACCAATTAATTGAGAGCTAAGAGGTAAAACGATTACAGAATGATAATCTTCCTTGAAACAAGCTTGATTTAAAAAGTTGTTTTGCCAAATCACAAATGGTCGTTTTTTTGATTTTTTTGTAATTTTGGCATAATAAATTTCACCTTTTTTGAAGTTAATCGGAGCAATTCCTTCATAACCATTTTCAATAAAATCAGCAAAGCTGAATTGTTGGCTTCGAGGTTTACATTTTAGTGAATTTTTATTATTTTCATACCATTCTTCATAAGTCAAGATTCTCTTACCTTTTTATACTCTTTTGGGATTAAATTTTCTTTTGCATCAATGAGTTCTGGATAAAATCCTGCATTAAATCCAAGTTCAAAAAGTTTATTTATAGCTTTTAATTGAATATCACTCATACTTATACTTTCATCATTTGCATAAAGTGAAAGGTATTTTTTGAGAGTTTCGCTATCAACTCTTACTAAATTTCTCTCAATTAACATTTTAGAAAGCAAATCTTTGTGAGTGTTTCCAACTTCCACAGCTTTTTTTAGAATCTCTTCTATGTTTATTGCATCAAGCAAAGGAATACTTCTTCTAATAGCCATTCCTCCAAGTGGAAGTGGTAAATTTTCTTTGTTTAATTCATTCCAAATATCCCAAATTTCAGCTTCAGTTTCTAATCTTTCATCATAATTTAAAATTGATTCATGGATTAGTACTCCTGCATCTACTTCGCCGTCAAGTACTGCTTTTTCAATCTCTAAAAAGTTATAATATTTAATTCTGGCTTCTGGGTATTTAAGTCTAAAAATTAGAGCATTCGTAGTATATTTTCCACTAAGGGCAACTTTGAAGTTTCTTTTTAGCTTTTTGCCTTTTAATTTGATAAGTTTAGGTCCATAGCCTTCTCCAAAACTTACGGCAGTTCTAAGAAGAGCATATTCATTTGAGATGTGTGGATAAAGTCCAAAGCTAATCGCACTAACATCCCAAAGTCCTGCTAATGTTTGTTGATTTAAGGTTTCTATATCATCTGCTTTGTTTTTAAAGTCGTAATCACTGCTAACCCATCCAAATTTGATAGCATAATACATAAATATATCATCTGCATCAGGAGAATGTGCTAAATCTATTTTTTTCAAGTTAAGCCTTTTTTTGATATAATTATACTAAAATAAAATAAAAAGGTTTTAAAATATGGATGATAAAAAACAAAAAGCCTTAGATTTAGCTCTAAAACAACTTGATAAACAATTTGGAAAAGGAACGATTCAAAGACTTGGTGATAAAGAAATAGAACCAATTGAAGCTATTCCGACTGGAAGTTTTGGATTAGATTTGGCTCTTGGAATAGGTGGTATTCCAAAAGGAAGAGTAATTGAAATTTATGGACCAGAAAGTTCAGGAAAAACGACACTTACACTTGAAATAATTGCACAAGCTCAAAAACAAGGTGGAGTCGCTGCATTTATCGATGCTGAGCATGCGTTAGACATTATGTATGCAAAACATTTAGGTGTAGATGTAGAAAATCTTCTAATTTCACAACCAGATTATGGAGAACAAGCTCTTGAAGTTGTGGAAACAGTTGCAAGAAGTGGAGCTGTAGATGTAATTGTAGTCAATTCAGTAGCAGCACTTACTCCAAAAAGTGAAATTGAGGGGAATATGGGTGATGCTCAAGTAGGAGTTCTGGCTAGACTTATGTCTCAAGCTCTTAGAAAACTTACAGGTGTGGTTCACAAAATGAATGTAACTATTATTTTTATTAACCAAATAAGAATGAAAATAGGAATGATGGGATATGGAAGTCCAGAAACTACAACAGGTGGAAACGCTCTTAAATTTTATTCATCAATTAGACTTGATATTAGAAGAATTGCAACTCTTAAACAAAGTGATAAAGAAGTTGGAAATAGAACAAAAGTAAAAGTGGTAAAAAATAAAGTTGCTCCTCCATTTAGAATAGCTGAATTTGATATTATGTTTGGAACTGGTATTTCAAGAGAGGGTGAGCTTGTTGATTATGGTGTAAAGCTTGATATAATTGACAAAAGTGGTTCTTGGTTTAGCTATGGTGCTGATAAATTAGGTCAAGGAAAAGAAAAAGCTAAAGAGTATTTAAAGGACAATCCAGAAGTTGCCTTAGAAATTGAAAATAAAATTAAAGATGCTCTTGGAATGAGTTTAAATAGTATGCTTGAAATTAATGAATCAATAGAAAAAGGAGAAACGGAATGATTTATATAGAAAATATTTATGCAGATGAAGTTTTAGATAGTAGAGGAAATCCTACAGTTAGAGCAACAGTTGAACTTAGTGACGGAAATGTTGCAGATGCTATCGTTCCAAGTGGTGCATCAACTGGAAGTAAAGAAGCAATTGAGCTTAGAGATGATGATGAAAGATATCTTGGAAAAGGTGTTTTGAAAGCTTGTGAAAATGTAAATGGTGTAATTGCAAATGAACTTATTGGGCTTAGTCCTTATGATCAAGGTGCAATTGACCAAATTATGATTGATTTGGATGGAACTAAAAACAAAGCAAAACTTGGTGCAAATGCAATTCTTGGTGTTTCAATGGCAGTGGCACGTGCAGCAGCTAAAAGCTTAGATTTACCACTTTACAGATATTTAGGTGGAAGTAATGCCGTAGTTTTACCAACTCCAATGTTAAATGTAATCAATGGTGGAAGTCACGCGGATAATAATGTAGATTTTCAAGAATATATGATTATGCCAGTTGGATTTGATAATTTTAGTGAAGCCTTGAGAGCAGCAGTTGAAACTTATCATTCACTGAAAAAATTACTTGCTGATAATAATCATTCTACTTCACTTGGTGATGAAGGTGGATTTGCTCCAAATCTAAAAAGTAATGAAGAACCACTTCAATATTTAGTAAAAGCTATTGAAAAAGCTGGATATAAAGCAGGTAAAGAGATAGCAATTGCTATGGATATTGCTGCAAGTGAAATTTATGAGAATGGAAAATATATTTTAGCTAGTGAAAACAGAGAGCTAACTTCTGCTGAACTTGTAGAATATTATGAAGATTTATGTAATAAATATCCTATCGTATCTATCGAAGATGGACTTGATGAAAACGATTGGGATGGATTTAAACTAATGACTGAAAAACTTGGGAATAAAATTCAATTAGTTGGAGATGATTTATTTGTAACAAATAAAGATCTTTTAGATGAAGGTATCGAAAAAGGAATTGCAAACTCAATTTTGATTAAACCAAATCAAATTGGAACTGTAAGTGAAACTATGCAAACAGTTAGACTTGCTCAAAGAAATGGTTATAAATGTGTAGTAAGTCATAGAAGTGGTGAAAGTGAAGATGCATTTATTTCTGATTTTGCAGTAGCATTAAATTGTGGTGAAATAAAAACAGGAGCGCCTGCAAGAGGTGAAAGAAATGCTAAATATAACAGACTTTTGGGAATCGAAAGAGAGTTAGGTTTACCAGAATATATTGGAAAAGAACTTTTCTAATTGAAAGAGCTTAATTTTGATTTTTTAGACAAAAAAGAGTTTGATTTTAAGCTCCTTTTTGTCATATTTGCAATTTTGGCAATGGCTATTTATATAGGATTTTTGATTTATGGAGATAGAGGGATTAATAGATTAGTTGAGTTAAAATCACAAAAAGATGTTTTAGCTAAAAGAACCCAAAAGCTTAGAAAAGAGAATGTGAAGCTTCAAAAAGAGTATTTTGGATTAAAAGATATAGAAGGTGATAAATGAAAAAAATTATTTTATTTTTATTAGTAAGTATTATTTTAAATGCAAGAGAAAATCCATTTGTACCAGTAATTACTAATGAAAATAAAAATTTAATAAAACAAGAAATTCTTCAAGAAACAAATGTAACACTTCCAAGTGATGCAAGAATTTTAAAATCAGTTACATTTACATATCAAACTTTAACAGGCTCTATTTTAAATAAAACTATAATTATAAATAAAGCTATTAATTGGCATTCTCCTGTTTATATTTTCCAAAAAAAGATAAAAAATGATGTAAAAAAAATAAAAGTAGCTTTTTTAACTTTTTATATTGATAAAAAATATAAAGTTTTAATATCTTCAAAAGATAAAATGATTAGACATTTTGTATTAGTTGAGCCATTTAGAGTTATTTTTGATTTTAAAGCAAATAGAAGTTTTTTGACTTATAAAAAGAATATAAATAGTTTTATAAAAAAAGTTGTTGTAGGAAATCATAATGGTTTTTATAGAGTAGTTTTATATACTGATGGAGTTTACAAACCAATAATTAAAAAAGTTACAGAAGGGTATTTGATTGATTTTAAATAAGAATATAATTCTTACAGGGTTTATGGGAAGTGGAAAAAGTACAATTGGAAGAATTCTTGCAAAAAAATTAGAGCATAGTTATTTTTTGGATACTGATAGTTTGATTGAAAGTTTTGAAAATAGAGAAATTAGTGATATTTTTGCAAATGAGGGTGAAAAGTATTTTAGAAAGGCAGAAAAAAGAGTTTTTAATTGGATAAAAAATGATGTTAAAAATGCAATAATTTCCACAGGTGGGGGACTTCCTATTTGTGTATCAGAAATCAAAGAAGCTGGAATAGTGATTTATTTAAAAGTAGAATTTGATGATATTGTAAAAAGATTAGATGAAAAAGAGATAAAAAAACGCCCACTTTTTGCTGATTTAACAAAAGCAAGAGAATTGTTTTTATTAAGAGATGAAATTTATATGAGACTTGCTGATTATACTATTGAAAATAGAAATATTGAAGAGAGTGTGGAGAGTATATTAAAGCTTATTAAATAAACTACTAAAAATTTGATATTATTATATAAATATTATTTTATAAAAGGCCAAAAATGAAACAAACATTAATGGGTAATGAAGCTATTGCATGGGGTTTAATCCACAGTAATACTCAAATGGTGAGTGGCTATCCTGGAACTCCTTCTAGTGAAATTTTAACAACAGTTCAAAATATTAAAAACAAACTTAATTTAGATGTATATGCTGAATGGGCTACAAATGAAAAAGTTGGTTTTGAAGTTGCATATGCTGGAGCCATAGCAGGTCAAAATACAGCTGTAACAATGAAACAAGTTGGGCTAAATGTAGCTAGTGATGCTTTAATGAGTGCAACTTTTATAGGTAATAAAGGAAGTTTTGTATTAATTGTGGCTGATGATCCAGGCTTTTATTCATCACAAAATGAACAAGATAGTAGAGAATTTGCAAGATTTGCAAGGATTCCAGTACTTGATCCATCAACTCCAAAAGAAGATTATGAATTTACAATTAAAGCAGCTGAAATTTCTAAAATGTTTGAAACAATTGTAATGCTTAGAAGTGTTATGAGAGTATCTCATTCAAGAGAAAATATTGAATTAAGAGATACTAAATTTAAATCTCAAAAAGGTAACTTCCAAAGAGATATTCCAAGATTTGCAGCAGTTCCAAGAAATGGAAGATTAAATCAAGCAATTGAACAACAAAAAAGAATTGATAAAATTAGACAATACAATTATGAAGAATTGATAAAACCAAAAATAGATAAGCTTAAAGGTACAAAAGATTTAATCATTACAAGTGGAGCATCTTTTGGATATGTAAAAGAAGTAATTGATGAACTTAAATTGGATATTGATGTTTTAAAAATTGATATGCCATATCCTTTACCTAAAGAATTAAATCAATTGGTCAAAAAATATCAAAAAGTTTTAGTTGTAGAAGAAACTTATCCGGTAATTGAAGAAGAAATTAGAAGTGAAAATGTATATGGTAGAATGAGTGGACATATGCATTTAGTTGATGAAATGAATAAAGAAAGAGTAGTTGAAAGTTTTATAAAAATTGGATTTTATCAAGGTGAAAACAGATATAAACCTGTGTTTATTCCTGAAAATATAAAAGAGAGAAAACCAAATCTATGTCCTGGATGTCCACATAGAGATATATTCTTTTCTATTAAAAAAGTATTTCGTCCTAAAAAATCGATTTATCCTTCAGATATTGGATGTTATACTTTAGGAATTAATCAACAAGCAATTGATACAGTTTTATGTATGGGCGCAAGTGTTTCTATGGCGCATGGATTTAGTATTGCTGATAAAGAAAAAATAGTAATTGCGACGATAGGAGATTCTACATTTTTTCATTCAGGTGTATCACCACTTATAAATGCAGTTTATCAAAAAGCGAAATTTATTTTGGTAATTTTGGATAATTCAACTGTTGCAATGACAGGAAGACAAAATACGCCAGAGAGGGCAAATCCAGATGTTGATTTGAAACAAATAGTCCAAGGTTGTGGCGCGGAAGTTATGGAATATTTTTATGAGTCTGACATTGATAAAACTATTGACTTTTTTAAAGATGTTAAAAAAAGATTTGATGAGGTTGATAGACCTCTTGTAGTTGTTAGCAGACAATTTTGTGTGCTTGATAAAGAGAGGGCAAAAGAAAATTTACAAGGAATATTCGCTAGTGTAGATGAAGAAAAATGTGTAGCTTGTGATATTTGTACTACTCAATTTGTTTGTCCACCAATGAGTTACAATGAAAAAGGAAAAATCAATATAGATCCACTTCTTTGTATTGGATGTGGGGTATGTATTAGTGGAATTTGTCCAACTGATGCATTTATAAGGAGAGAGCCATGAAATATCAAATATTAGTTGCAGGTTTTGGAGGGCAAGGAGTTGTATTTTTAGTAAAAGTTTTGAGTATTTGTGCGGGTAAAAAGGGAATTAAATTTTTAGGTACTGAAAATCACGGAATGAGTCAAAGAGGTGGAAGTGTTAGTTCACATATAAAAATAGGTGATTTTTATAATTCTTTGATTGATTATGCTCAAGCAGATTTAATAATTGGACTAGATAAAAATGAGGCAATGCTTAATCTTCCTTATTTAAAAAGAGGTGGTAAAGTTATCGTAAATGCTGATAATTTTGTTAAAATTGATGCAAAAGTTTATAATGTGGATGCAAATAAATTGATAGAAGAAAATTTATTTGATGTAAAAGGATTAAATGTATTTATGCTTGGAATTGTGTTAGCAAAAGATGATAAATTCCCATTTAGTGTAAATGAAGTAAAAGATGCAATACAAGAGATGAATCCAAGATTTGCTAAAGCTAATTTTGAGATTTTAGATAAAGCTATAGAATATGCAAAAAATATTTGATTTTTTTACTCAAAATAACGAATTTGGGAAAAATATAGGTGTTAAACTTATAGAAGTGAAGTATGGATATGCAAAAGTTCAAATGCAAGTTAAAAAATTTCATTTGAATCTTGCAGGTGTATGTCATGGAGGGGCTATTTTTACATTAGCTGATTATGCTTTTGCGGTAGCTAGTAACTCTTTTGGAAAAGTTTCTTTAGGAATTAATGCAAATATATCATATATAAATGCAGCTAAAGAAGGTGATATTTTAATAGCTGAAGCAAAATTAGTCGATGAAAGTAATAGATTAGGTACTTATGAAATAAAAGTTACAGATAATAATAAAGTAATTGCTTTATTGAATGGGACTGTTTATAAAACTACAAAAAATTTTGAGGAGTTAAAAAATGATTTACAATAAAATTGAAAGTGCAAATAGAGAAGATATTGAAAAGATTCAACTTAACAGATTAAAAGACGTAGTAAAAAGAGTTTATAATTTAACTCCTTTTTATAAGGATAAATTTGATGAAATGGGAATTACTCCTGATGATATTCAATCGTTAGATGATATTCAAAAATTACCATTTACAAAAAAACAGGATTTAAGGAATAATTATCCATTTGGACTTTTTACTGTACCTATGAGCGAAGTGGTAAGAATACATTCATCTTCTGGAACTACTGGAAAACCAACTGTTGTAGGATATACTGCTCATGATATGGATGTGTGGAATGAAGTAATAACTAGATGTTTTTATATGGCTGATATGACAAGTAAAGATATAGTTCATAATGGATATGGTTATGGATTATTTACTGGTGGGCTTGGATTTCATGAAGCTGCTCAAAAAATGGGAGCTACAATTATCCCAGCAAGTGGAGGATTTACCCAAAGACAGCTTATGCTTATGAAAGATTTTGGAGCGACTATTTTGTGTGCTACTCCAAGTTTTGCCCTTCATTTAGCTGAAATAGCTAGAAAAGAAGGTCCTGAATTCAGAAAAGAGTATCAAGTTAGAGCAGGATTTTTTGGAGCTGAACCTACAAGTGAGGGACTTAGAAAAGAAGTTGCTAAAGTATGGGATATAGATTATTATGAAGTGTATGGACTTAGTGAAATTATAGGACCTGGAGTAAGCTGTAGTTGTAATAAAGGTTTGGGATTACATATCAACGAAGACCATTTCTATCCAGAAATTATAGATCCAAAAACTGGAGAAGTTTTACCAGATGGAGAAGAAGGTGAACTTGTTTTAACAACTATTACAAAACAAGCATTACCAATTATTAGATACAGAACAGGAGATATCACAAAACTTCATAGAGAACCTTGTGCGTGTGGTAGAACATTTGTTAGAATGGAAAGTGTAATAGGTAGAGCAGATGATATGTTAATAGTAAATGGAGTGAATGTTTTTCCTTCTCAAGTAGAGCATGTAATTGCAAATACAGAAGGAGTTACTATTAATTACCAAATAATTGTGGATAAAAAGGGATATTTAGATAAATTAGGAATAGTGATTGAAGTTGATGACTCTATTGAATTTAATGATGTTGAAAGAGTAGAAAAAATCAAAAAAGAGTTACAACATTCATTATTAAATAATTTATATATAAATGCAGTTGTTAATTTAGTAGAATCAAAAAGTATAGAAAGAAGTATGGGTAAAGCTCAAAGAATCATAGATAAAAGAAAATAAAATATAGTCGATATTAATAGTAAAAGAAAAAGGAGATAATATGAATGTTAGCAATAATTTAAATGTGACTGCTGGAATGTTTGCTTTTAATAAAGCAAAAGATGTGAAAAATAATCAAGTTTTAGCAGCACTTGGTATGACACCACAAACTGAAAAAGCACAAGAAACAATAGATAATTCTATTAAAGAATCTATTTCAAAAGTAATAGGAAAGGGTTCTGGACTTGATATCCAAGCTTAAGGACTTTTACTTATCAAGAAGAGATTTTATCTCTTTTGATAATGTAGATTACACAGATGTTTTTGACCCATATTTAGATGAAAAGGAAGCTAATCCTATAATGATAATTGGCGAAGCTCCAGGGGCTAATGAAGTAAAAGAAAAGCAACCATTTGTAGGGATGGCCGGTAAAAATTTGGATTATTTGATTGGTTTAAGTAAATATGATAGAAAAAAAGATATTTTGATTACAAATGCGTTTCCTTTTAGAACGTACGCGGGAAATAAAAACAGAACTCCAAAAGCTGGTGAATTAAAAGAGGGTGCAAAACTGTTACTTGAAGAGATAAAAATAGTAAAACCAAAATTAATTTTATTACTTGGTAATTCAGCAATAAAAGCTTTTAGTTATTTACCTTTAGAAAATGCTAAAGAAGTTAAAAATTTTAAAAGAAACTCAATTAATGAATTTAATTTTGGTTTTTATAAAACAAAAATAGGAGTAACTTTTCATCCAAGTCCTATTAGTTTCAATAGAAAAGATATTAGAACTTCTCTAGAGAAGTTTTTTAAGGAGATTTAGTGGAGAGTCAAGTTTTAGCTATAGCTATAAGTGCTATGAAAGTAACTATGATTTTATCATTTCCAGCTCTGTTGGTAGCGATGATAATAGGTCTTTTAATCTCTATTTTTCAAGCAACTACTCAAATTAATGAAATGACATTATCTTTTGTGCCAAAACTTATAGGTATTGCTGTTGTGATAGTTTTAACCGCGCCTTGGGCGATGACTACTTTGATTGATTTTACTACTAGGCTTTTTAAAATGATTCCTACTTTTATACAATGATTATTGATTTTTCTAAACTTTCTACTATTGCAATAGGTTCAAAGCTTGATGTTAAAATAGTAAATGAAGATAATTATAATAATGAATTAATTATTGGACGTGCCTCTAATTCACTTGTATGTGGTGGAAATATAGGTGTTTTAGATGATAAATATAATTTTATAGAGATTAAAAATGGATATTTGAGAGTGGGTGCTAAAACATCGAATAGAGCTTTGTATAATTTCACTAAAAAAAATAATATAGCTGGGTTTGAATTTTTATCAAAACTTCCTGGAAGTATAGGTGGAAGTATTAAAATGAATGCTGGTATGAAAAGTTATGAAATTAGTAATAATTTAGTATTAATTAATCATAAAAGTAAAAATGAGTTTAAGTTTGGATACCGTTATTCACATATAGATGAACCTATTTTTTATGCAGATTTTGAGATAAAAGATGGGTTTAATAGTGAATTAGTAGAAGAGTTTAAAAATATGAGAAAAAATCAGCCAAAGCTCCTAAGTCTGGGAAGTAGTTTCAAAAATCCAGTAGGAAATTATGCAGGGGCAATGATAGAAAAAGTTGGACTTAAAGGTATTAAATTTGGAGATGTTGGATTTAGCGAAGTTCACGCAAATTTTTTGGTAAATTATGGAAATGGAAATTGTGAAAATGTAATAAAAGCTATAAACGAAGCCAAAAAAAGAGTTTTTGAAGAGTTTGGAATAGAGTTACAAGAAGAGATTAAAATAATTTTATAAAGGAATATTATTTGAATAAAAAATTAGTTATTTTTGATTTAGATGGGACTTTGATTGATTCTGTTCCAGATTTGGCGAGTTCTGTGAATTTTATGCTAAAAAGTTTAGGAAGAGAAGAATTTAGTGAAGATATTATTCGTTTTTGGGTAGGAAATGGTGCTGAGGTTTTAGTAAAAAGAGCTTTAAGTGGAGATGTGAAAATAGATGAAAATATTGATAAAAATACTTTTCACAAAGCTAGGAAACTTTTTTTAAATCATTATCATGAAAATCTTTCAAATAAAACTTATTTATATTCAAATGTGAAAAAAACTCTTGAAGAGTTACACAAGAGAAATCATTGTCTTTCAATTGTTACAAATAAACCTTATAAATTTGTAAAACCTATTTTGGAAAAATTAGAAATTATTGAGTATTTTCCATATTATTTAGGAGCTGATTCTTTAGATGAGAAAAAGCCTTCACCTAAACCACTTTTAGAAGTTTGTAACTATTTTGGTGTGGATAGAAAATTGGCTATTATGGTAGGAGATTCGAAAAATGATATTTTAGCGGCAAAAAATGCCAAAATTGATTCAATTGCCGTAAAATATGGTTATAACTATGGAGAAGATATTTCAAAACATAAGCCAACTTTTGAAGTAGATGATATTTTTAAAATTACTAAAATTTTAAAAGGATAAGAATGAAGCTTTTTGGAGTAATTGAAAAAATCTTGAAAACAATTAGTAATTATTATATAATAATTTAACTTATAAAAATAGGAAATAAAAAATGGTAAAAGAATTTGAAGGTGAGGAAAGTTTAAATATTAACACAACTGATATTTATCCAAATGCTACAGTAAAAATCTCTAAAGTTCAATATAGTATTTTTGAACTAAAAAGAAAATATGAAGATATTAAAAGACAGGATATTGTACTAGATCCAGATTTTCAAAGAGGAAGTATTTGGAAATCTAAAAAACAAAAATCTGAACTTATTGAATCTATTTTGATGGGAATACCTATTCCTATGATATATCTTTTTGAAACAAAAGATGGTAAAAAAGAGGTGGTTGATGGACGACAAAGGATTACTACTTTTATGGATTATTTAAATGGTGTTTTTTCTTTAGGTGATTTAAAAATGTTATCAGATTTAAATGGACAAAAATTTGATGATTTAAATCCATTACTACAAGCAAAGATAGAAGATTATCAAATTATGGCGTATGTAATACAACCACCAACACCTGAAAGAGTAAAATTTGATATATTTGATAGAGTAAATAGAGGTGGAACACAACTAAATAACCAAGAAATGAGAAATGCTTTATATCAAGGTCATTCTACAAAACTTTTAAAAGAGTTGGCAGAACTTGAGATATTTAAACAAGCTACAGGAAATAGTATAAAATCAACAAGAATGAAAGATAGATATATCATACTAAGATTTATAGCCTTTTATTTACTTCAAACAAAAAAAATAAAAATAGAGTATAAAAGTAATATTGATGATTTTTTAGCTTATGTTATGGAATATTTAAATTCTTTTGATAATTATGAAGATATTATTTATTTGAAAGATATTTTTATAAAATCTATGACTTTATCATATAAACTTTTTAATGGAGACGGATTTAGGTTTGATACTTACAATCAAAATAAAAGACCAATTAATATGCCACTATTTGAGTCATTATCATATCTATATGTAATTATGTGTGATATTAAGGATAATGATAAACTTAAAAAAGAAGTAATAAATTTGAAACAAGAATTTGATAGTAGTAAAAATTTTGTAAATAGTGTAGATAGTTCAACAAATGTTACATATAGATTTCAAAAAGTAATAGAATTAAGGGAGAAATTGTGTTAAAAAAATTAACAATTAACAATTTTAAAAGTATAGATCTACAAGAATTTGATATGAAGAATATAACAATTTTAACAGGTCTTAATTCAACTGGTAAATCAACAGTTATTCAAGCATTGTTGTTATTATCTTCTATTACTTTTAAAAGTAGATTATTAGATGTTTACATTAAAAAATTCTCAAATTTTTATGCAGTTAGAAATAAATATAAAAATGCTAAAAGTATTTCTTTTAATATTGTTGAAGATGATATTTTCGAGAGTAGTTTAAAAATATCATCAAAAAATCCTATTTATGAGAGTAGGAGACCTTCAACTAGTAATCTTTTAAAATTTGAAGAAAATCTTTTCTATATATCTGCAAATAGAATTGGTCAAGAAGATATAGCTGAACTTGATGAAAATATTAAATTTGGTACAGATGGCAAATATGTATTTGGATATTTTGAACAAAATAAAGATAAAAAAATCATAGATGAATTAATAAGATATAAAGAACATAATACCTTAGATGCACAGCTTAGTTATTGGTTGAAGTATATTCTTGATATAGATTTAAGAATAGAAACATCAAAGATAACAGATTTAAATATAAAAGTGACTTTTCAAAGTGACGGACTTACAGATATATCCCCTTTTAATCTTGGAGCAGGTAACAGCTATTTAGCAAAGATTTTAATTATGGGTCTTAGTTGTAAAAAAAACAATATTTTGATAATTGAAAATCCTGAAATACACTTACACCCAAAGGCACAAGCAAAAATAAGTGATTTTTTTATTATGCTTAGTAATGCAGGTATCCAACTCATAATAGAAACTCATTCTGAACATATACTTAACAAAATGAGATATAATGTGTATAAAAACAACATAAAAAGTGATGAAATTGTGATTTATTATAAAAAAGATATAACTACAAATTTTGATAAATTACTTATAAATCAAAGTGGTCATTTTACAGATGACACTTTTAAAAAAATAGATTTTCCTTCAGGTTTTTTTGATTCAACTTTGGATGAATTATTGGAGATAATGTAGTGAGTAAATCTTTGGTATTGAGTGATGAACTGTTAAAAGAGTTTTATAATTTTAAAAATAATATATCTTGTAATAATATTTATATAGAAAAACTTTTGCATTACTATAAACTATATATTACAAATATAGAACAATTAAAAAGAGCTGGTATCTCAGATAGTATACTATTTCAGCAGTTGGCTCAGAGTGGTCTTATAAATCAATCGCTAGAAGAGTTGGCAAAAATGACTTTATTTAAAACGATTTTAAATACTACTATAGATACTTTTCCATATATTAATATCTTGAATGATCAGATAGAAAATAATTTTACATCTACATTTTATAAAGAGGAAGATAGAGAAAAAGGAAAAGAGCACATTAAAAATCTACTCGAAAATGCAAATCATATTTTTATTTATGATAAATATTTTAGGTTACATTGGGAAAGAACTAAATATTTTTTTGAACAGCTTGTTCCTAAAAGAAAATTAAATATATATTATACAAATAATCATTTTAATCAAAGTGATATAACTAAAATAAAAAATATTTATAAAGATTGGAAAATATCTGAAGATAAAATAAATACAGATTTTAGAAATTTACATGATAGATATCTAATAATAGACAATAAAATAGAGTTGATTTTAACGAGTGGATTTGAAAATATTTTTGATGAAAGCAAAGATTTTACATATATTTTGAAAGTGAAAAAATAGATGAAAATAGCAATTATTGGTGGTGGTATTGCTGGAAGTAGTGCAGCTATTTACTTAGCTAATTTAGGACTTGATGTAACTTTGTTTGAAAAAAAAGAATCACTTGTTGATGGACCTCCGATGTGTCATTTACATGCAGGTGGGAATCTCTATAGAGAAATTTCAGATAATCAATGCATACAACTTCTAAAAGAATCTATAGAACTTCTTAGACTTTATCCAAAAGCTATAGATTTTAGACCTACAATAATTGCTACTCCTACTTTTGATAAAGGAAATTCCCAAGATTTACTTCCGAGATTAGAACTTTTAAAAAAAGAGTATCAAAAACTAATAAATGAAGATAGAAAAAATAAAGTTTTAGGAGAAGTAGAAGATTATTATAAACTATATTCAAAAGATGATATTTTAAAACTAAAAGAAAAAAATGTTACTACTCCAAAAACTTTAGATGACTGGATGGTGCCTTTTGCTAAAAATGTAGATTTAGAAAAACTTAAATTTCCTGTTATTTTAGTTCAAGAATATGGGTTAAATGTGTTTAGAATAGGGGCAAGTGCTTATTTGATTTTAAAAAAATTTCCAAATGCAAAACTTAAATTAAATTCACAAGTTTTAGAAGTAAAAGAAGATAAAAAATTTAAAATAAAATATTTTCAAGATAATAAACTAAACAAAGAAGAGTTTGATTATGTGATTAATTCTGCTGGATTTGAGAGTGGTAAGATTGATGATTCTTTAAATAAAAAAAGAGAAAGATTTGTAGAATTTAAGGCAGCTTATGTAACAAAATGGGAAAACAAAGAACCATTTTGGCCAGAAATTATTTTTCACGGAGAGAGGGGAACACCTAAAGGAATGGGACAATTCACACCATATTTTGGAGGATATTTTCAACTTCATGCAATGACAAAAGATATTACACTTTTTGATAATGGACTTGTAAAAAGTGAGAACAACTCATCTCAACCAAAACTTGATAAAAAATTTATAGAAATTATAGAAAAAGGTTGGGATAAAAATTTAGTAGAAGAGAGAACTAAAAAAGCAGTAAATCATTTATCAAACTTTATTCCCTCTTTTAGCAGCGCAAATGAAGCTTTTAAACCGCTTTATGGAGCACAACAAATTCCAGGGAAGGATGAAACACTTAGAGCTGCTGAAATATCTTTTGATGGAGATAAATATGCACGATGTGAAATAGTAAAAGCTTCATCAGTTTTTGCAATGGCAGATGAGATTGTAAAAAAACTTATAAAATTTGGAATTTTAGATAAAAACTCTATAAAAAAATTAGAAGAAATTAATTTAGATACAAAAGAAGTAGATGAATTAGCTATGAAATTAGCAAAGAGTAGAGGATATCCTAAAGAATTAGGAAAAGTTGTTTTTGGTGTTTAAATACCCATTTTCAACTTAGGTTTATATTCAAACCACTCAACTTCAGGTTTATTATAAAGTTTAAAAATAGCACCATTTCTAACTTTTTGACCTGGATGATTAGGAGTAATTATCTCAACTCCTCCTTTTATCATTGATTCAAGTGTTCCAGTTTTTATTTTTATTCCTAAAAGATTTGCTTTTATAGCCAATACTCCTGTATTAAAAAATTTAGAATTTGTTCTTATTATATTTTCATATTTTGGTTTTATAAAAATAAATATTTCTACATTTTGGGCAGTTTTAGAAAGTTTTATTTTTTCGATATGTCCGATTTTAACTTTTCTATAATAAATAGGTGAATTTACATTCAGTCCAGCTTTTGAAGAAGCTTTTAAAACAATTCTTAATCCTTTTTGATAATATGAATTAATAGGATTTATGCTGTCCAGTATAAATTTATCTTTGAACCCATCATTTTTATCAGCTATTAAAACTATTTTTGAGCCAAAAACAATAGAATCAGGATTTTTGATACCACTTAATCCAGCTTGGAAAGTTTCTAAATAGAGTTTTGAATTTTTACCAAAAAAGTATTTATATTTTTTATTTATTTTTATAATTGTCGTAATATTTTTGTCAAAAATTATATTCTCAACACTTCCGAGTGTAAAGCCTTTGTATTTTAGTTTTGATCCTTGTTTTACTCCATTTGTTTTATCCATTATTAAATTAATTGTGAAATAGTTTCTTTTAGTTAGCTCATCATATTTTAATAGGGTGAAAGTTTTTGTATTATCTATTTTATCTTCTTTTGTAACAAATGAAATTTCTCCATTTACAAGTGAATTAACGGTTGGTGTTTGAATCTTCACGCCATTTAATCCGGCTTTTATATTTATGCCACTTTTTGTATAAAATTTGGTAGTTTTATTGATTAATTTTATAAATGGTTTTTTAATTAAAGTTTTTACTTTAATATAATTATTTTTTGGATTATATCTGTAATCTATAACTTTTCCAGCAGTTAAGCCTTTGTATGTTATAAGTGTATCTTTTTTGATAAAGTCTAAATTTTTTGTAAGAAGTGTAATTATTTTTGCACCACTTTTTTCATAAAGATATTCATCAAGACTATTTTTACTTTTAAAGACTCTAAATCTTTTTTTATTTAAAGATATTTTTTTAGGTGTAACAAAACTAACTCCTCCTAAAACTGCACTTTTTAAATCTGAAATTTGTAAAGAAAAATTATTTAGTGATGCTTTTAATTCTATAGCATTTAATTTATAAAAAAGAGTAGAGTTGTTTATTAAATTTTGATATTTATCATAAATTATAAAGTGATTATAAATTTTATTGTTTATAAGCTCACTTTTTATAAGTTTTCCTACATCAAAACCTTTATAAACTAATGATGAAGCCAATTTTTCATCTGAAATGATGGTAAATTTATATCCTTTTAAAATTGTTTTAGGTATAAAAAGTGAATATTCTTTTTTAGGTTTAGTGCCTTTTATTGTAGTTTGTATTTTTATAGCACCTGTGATTAAATTTTTAAGTGAAGGTATTGTGAATTTAATACCTTTTAGGGATGCTTGAAACTCTAATGAGTTTAAAGGGATAAATTTTGTATCTTGTGATAGTATATTTTTGTATTTATCATAGATAATAGCTGTATAATAAATGTAATCATTTTGAAGGTTTTTATCTATAATTTCCCCTACTTGAATTCCTTTATAAATCAATATAGTTCCGATCGAAAATGAAGAATTTTTTGTTTTAATTGTTGTTGTAATTCCATTTAATACAGGTGTATCTAAGGCTATAAAATTATATTGATTAGGTAGTTTCATAAGCTCTTTTTTTGCTAATTTTGGAGGTAATATTTCGATATAACTTCCGGTAATAATGGTTCCTAAATTTTTGATTCCTTTATTAAGTGAAATTTCGGGAGATACTTTCCAAAATTTAGTCCCTTTTTTTACTAAATAATCATATTTCTTATACATACTTAAATATGCTTTAAAATGATTAAAATTATTTTCATCTATTTTTACATTATCTATATTTCCAACTTTTACACCATTAAACATAATAGGACTTTTTTGTTCTATATTAAGTCCATTAACACTGTTTAAAATAAGTGTAATTTGTTTACCTTTTGTTTCATATTTATCTTTTAGCATAATTACTGCTATTATTATGGCAATTATCGGTATTATCCAATAAATAAATATAATTGATTTTTTCTTTTTTATTGCTTGTTTCATTTTTCATCCCATAAAAGTTTTGTATCAAAATTTTGAGTTGCTAACATTGTAAATATAATAACTAGTGCAAAAGGAATAACAGCTCCTCTGGCTTCTACATGTATTAAATTTCCAAATTGTAAAAATCCAGTCATAATTGTAACAACAAATATGTCTAACATAGAGTATTTTCCTATAAAATCTATTATTTTATATAATTTTGTAGAAAAATAGCTAAATCTATTTTTTCCTATTTTTGCCATTATTATAAGCCAAACAAGAGATAATATTTTAAATATTGGAATAAAAATAGAGGCAAACCATATTATAAAAGCTAAGAAATATTCTCCTTCTTCATAAAACCACATAATACCTCCCCAAATAGTTTGTGGATATTCTACAGTCAATTTTACACTACTCATCATATCGAGTAAATTAGCAGGAATTAGCATAATAAAAGCACTCAATGTATAAAGAGAAGTTTTCAGTAAAGAGTAGGGTTTTCTAGTATATATTCTATTTCCACATCTTTTACATTTTTCTCTTGTAGATTGGAGCGAGGCACATACATTACAAAATACTTGATTATTTTCTTTTGTTCTCATTTGGTTAGTTCCTTATGCCAAACATCTTGAGGATTAAAAAATCTAACTGTTAAAAGAAATGTAAATAAAAATAGAAAAAATAGATATAATCCAATATCTATTTTCATTAAAGAAATAGATTTTAGTTTTATTATAGAGACTAAGACAGCTACTAAATAGACTTCTGCCATATTCCACTCTTTTAAAAAATTATAAACTTTAAAAACAAATGCTATTTTTACTAAATCTTTATGAAATAGAGCAAATCCTGTTATGATAATAATTGAAAAAAGCATCATAATAGGAATTATAAAAATGGTAACTAATAAAATAAATGCAGGTAAAAATAGATTATTGTTTAATAATAAAAAATATGAATCATAAATAGACAAGTTTTTATGGATACCTAAGATACTAATGTTTAAGAGTGGATAAGAAATAGAAATAAATATTAAAAACATAGAAGTTAAAGCTAAGAATAATACAAGCCTGATATCTTTTCCACTTCTATAGACTCTATTTTTACAAATTGGACAGATATATTCACTATTTTTATCTATTTTTGGTAAGTGTAAAATCTCTCCACAAAACTTACATTCTATTGTTTTTATGATATGCCTTTTTATTGACATTTTATCAAAATTTTGTATAATTGAGTTATATAATATTAGAAGGAGTAAAAATGAATAAAAAAATATTACTTAAAATAGCGAGAGAATCTATTTTAGAAGAGCTTGAAAATAAAAAGATTATCAAAAGAGATAAATTAGTTGAAGAGTATCCTTTTTTATTGGAAGAAAGGGCAACATTTGTAACACTTAAAATAGATAATCAATTAAGAGGATGTATTGGCTCAATTCTTCCAAGAAAGCTACTTATTGATGATGTTATTTATAATGCAAAGCAAGCTGCTTTTGCAGATCCAAGATTTTATCCTTTAACACTAGAAGAATATGAAAAAATTCATATAGAAATCAGTATTCTTACAATTCCAGAAATATTAGAATATACAGATAAAATAGATTTAAAAAGAAAAATTACAAATAAGGATGGGATTATTTTGATTTTGGGTGATAAACAAGCTACATTTTTACCATCTGTTTGGGAAGAATTGCCTTCATTTGAACTATTTTTCGCACATTTATGCCTAAAAGCTGGAATAGATAAAAATTGTCTTGATTATCATCCGGTAATTTATACTTATCAAGCTGAAATTGTTGAGGAAAATTAAATAAATGGTAGTGAGAGACGGACTCGAACCGTCGACCTCCGGCTTATGAGACCAGCGCTCTAACCAGCTGAGCTACCTCACCATATTTGAAGAGACGAAATTATAATAAAAAAGAGTTTAATTGTCAAGCAATAATGAGTAATAAATGACTTTCTTACTTGATTTTAGAATTCAATAATTTTAAAAAATCTTGTTCATTCATAGGTTTATAAAAATAAAATCCTTGAATATAATCACATCCTAATGTTTTTAGTACTAAATATTGTTCTTTTGTTTCTACACCTTCTACAATTGATATTATATTTAATTCTTTACATAAATTTATAGTAGTTTTTACTATTTCAAAAGATATTTTATTTGTTAACATTGTTTGAATAAAAGATATATCTATTTTTAATATATCAATAGGAAATTTTATTAAATAGCTCAAAGATGAATATCCAGTTCCAAAATCATCCATAGCAATCAAAATAGTGTTTTGTTTAAATTTATTTAATATTTCTTTTGTATATTCACTGTCGTTTATTAAAGTTCTCTCAAGTAGCTCTACCTCTAATTTATTTGGATGTTTTTGAGCTATTTCTATAATTCTATTTATAATATTCTCATTATTAAATGATTTTAATGATAAGTTAAAAGAAATTTTTAAATTTGTTTGTGAAAGTTTTTTATCAATTTTGTTTAAAATATCCATATCTATTTGTTGAATATAATTACTTTTTTCCAATTCTTCTATAAAATGATAAGGAGATATGATTTCATTATTTTTTTTAATTCTTAATAGTGATTCTGCTCCAATTATTTTTTGTGATTGTGCATCTATATGTGGTTGATAAAATAGAATAAACTCATCATTTTTTAAAGCTTCTTCGATTAAAGCAATTGCATTTTTTTGGTGTTTTATTTGAGTTAAAAATTCATTATTATAAAATGTATAATTATTTATTCCTTCTAATTTTGCTTTTTTTAAGGCAATATTAGCAAGTTCTAATAATTTATTTATATTTTTCCCATCTTTTGGATATATAGAAATTCCTGCATTATAGTCTATTACTAATTTTAAATTATCTATAATATAGGTTTTATTGAAAAAGTATTCAAGAATTTTATTTACTTCAATTAATTGTTCATTTTGTATATCTTCTACAAAAACTAAAAATCCATCATTGTTTTTGGCTATTATAATGTTGTTTTCATATTTATTAAGAATTTTATTTATATCTTTTGATATTTCAACAAATAATAAATCTCCAATCCTTTTACCATATTCAATATTAAAATAGCTAAAATTATTAATATCCGTTGTTATTAATAAATGTTTTTTATTGAGGGATAAAGTTATTGTTTTTTGTACTTCTTTAATAAAAGCATTTTTTGTTAAAAATCCTGTAAGGCTATCTCTATTTTTCATGTTATTTAATAATTTTTTATATTTTTTTTCATTTGTAATATCTTTTCCCATATAAATTACATAATTATTATATGGAATAAATTTACTTAAAAAAAATAATTGTTTATTATCTTTTATTTTATAATTTATTATATCTTCATATATTTCATTATTTTTCATTTTATGTTCTATACTTTCGTATATTTTATTATTTTTCAAAAAAATATTTGTATTTTTACCTATTAGTTCATCTTTTGAATAAGCACTTTTTTCTGTTACCATATCATTTATGTATAAAATTATTCCTTTTTTATCAGTAATTATTATCCATTCATAACTTATATCAATAGCTTGTTTTAAAATATTAGTAAATTTATTTTCTTCTATGATATCTAAAACATATGAAATAATATTTGATATTTCATTGAATAATTCTTTAAACTTACTAAAAAAGTTAATTTCGTTATGACAAATACAAATAGCACCATAAGGTTTATTGTTTTTGAAAATAGGTATTCCAATAGAACTTAAGTAATCTTTTTTCAACATTTCATCTTTTAGAACTTCTATATTTGGATTAATTTTACTATTATCATTAATTACAATTTCACCTCTTAAAAAAGCTTGTGCTACTGGAGTATTTAAAGCAGGCGATTTTCCATTTAGAGGAATTTGTATATTTTTTATACAATTTAAATTATCTTCTACTGTATTTCCCCATGCTATTGGCTTTAGAATATTATTTTTATTTATCATAATAAAAGTAGCATCAAAATTTGCACTTTCTAAAATAAGATCTACTGTTTTTTGAAATAATTCATTTTCTTCTTTTATATGAATTAATTTATTTAATTTAAAAAGAGTTTTAGATATTAGATATGAATGATGTATAATTGTAACATCTATTATTATAATAGAAAGTAGATCTTCATCTTTATATCCTATAAATTCTAATTTTTTATTTTTTTCATTTATTCTTAGAACTTTATCAAAAAAAATATCTGTTTGATTTGATGCTATAAATTGCTTTATTTCTTTTATTTCAAATAATTTTTTTTCAATTTCATTTTCATTACATTCGAAGATATTTAATATTTGCTGTGTAAAAGAAGTCTTGAAATTATTTCTTTTTATAATTAATGCTATATCTATATTATTTATTAAGTTTAACATGAAGCACCTTTTTATATATATTTCATATTGTATCTAAAAAATAATAAAATTTAAATAATAATTTTTATTATTCTAATAATTTTTCTTTTAAAATCTTTTTATCATAAATACTATTAAAAATAATCTAACACTTTTTTTGTCTCAATAGTTTTAAGGGATAGTATGCTACTTCATCAATAAGTCACATCTTAAATATTTTATTAATTCGTGATTTTATTCTTTTTTTTAATATATTTCTATTGACTGCAATTTCATAAATTTGGCAATTTTAGATAACTGGCTTTGGAAGATTTTGTTTGAAATAAAATGATGGAGGTAAGTTTGTAGATAATATTGAGTATTTTATTTGAATAAATCACACTTTTTTCTAAGTTTATCTAAATTTTTAACAATAAGAGAACCTTTTTGACTAGCAATGATTTTATCATTTTTTAGATGTTGCATTTGGGTGCTTACAACGGAACGAACTGAGCCTATCATCTCTGCTAGTGATTCATGTGACAAATCATTTATAAGTTTGACGCAATGATATTCTTTATCATCATCTTTTGTAGTTATAGTGTTTTTTAATATTAGCGAAGCTAGTCTTGAAAGTGTATCTGTAAAAACAATTTCTTTAGAAAAAGCTTCTAGCTTTCTCATTTTTTGGCCAATATAGGGTAAAAAATTACGATTAAATTCAGGATGAATTTCTAATAACTCTCTTGCTCGCTCCATAGGAACTCTTAGAGCAGTCATATCATCAACTACAATTGGTTGAGTAATATGTCCTTGCCCATCCAAAAGAGGAAAAATATCATATACATCTCCTTCTTTTAATAAAAATAGAGTAATTGTTCTAGCATTTTTGGGATTAACTTCTGTTATTTTTAATCGTCCTTTTAAAATTATATGAAGATATTTCATACCAATTTCATCATCTAAAATCATTGACTTTTTCAATGTTATATATGTAAAGTCATTGAGTATTGTATCTAATGTTTTTTTATCTACACCATTAAAAAGCTCAAAAGAAGAAAGAGCTGAAAATGTTTCTTCATAAAAAGGTGAAGTTGATGTCATATGATTTCTTATAAATGTTTTTTTATTTTTTCTATTAAAGCATGGTTAAATGAACTTGTTTTTTGCTCAATATTATCCAAAAATCTTTTGCTGTGAACTTTAAAAGATTTTTCTGTATGTGCAATTGCGTCTTTTGCTTTTTGAACACTTGAATCTAATATACTATGAGTTTTTTCTTTAGAATACTCTTGTATTCCTTTAGCAACTTCTTTAAGATGTTCTTTTTCTGCTTCTGTTTTTTGATGCAAAGCTTCATAGGCTGCATCTACTTTGTCTTTTGCAGTACTTTTTGCATTGTCTGTACTTTCATAAAGTTTTGTTTTTGTTTCTTCTAAAAGTTTATCAGTTGCATCAATGCTTGCATTTGCACTTTTTTTCACTACTTCTACCATAGCATCAGAAGATTTTTTTAAAATCTCTTTTGTATTGTATGTAGTAGATTTTAAACCTTCTTCTATACCTTCAAGAGTTTCGTAAGTTACTTTTTGAAGAGACTGTCCTGCTATTTTAGAATCTTCTATAGTTTGTGCATAATCTTTTTTTACTGTAGTAATTATATTAGTTTCTACATCTTTTCCAGTAGTTACTATGGCTTTTACTTGTTCTTTTATTTTATCTTTATATGACATTTTATTTTCCTTTATATGTTTTTGATAGTTTGTTCTATATTTGTTTTTGCTTTATTATATTTTTCTTTCATAACAGAGCTTTTTTGAGATATATTTGATTTGAGCCCATTCACTTCTTTTTCTAGTGATATTATAGCATTTTTTGTTTTTGTATCTGCTGTTTTTGAAGCTTTTTGTAAATCTTGGATGCTTTTGTTTAATTCTTGTTTTACTTCATCGTTTGTTCCTGCAATGAACATTTCTGTTTTTGCATATTCGAGATGAAGTCTTGCATCAAGTAGTGCTTTTTGTGTTGTTGTTTTAGTGCTAAGTAAAGAGTAATCTGTTCCTAATGTTGCATTTTCTCTTTGTGCTAAAGCTTTGCTTTTATGCCATAATGCACTAAGCTTTTCTTTAACATTGTCATTTTTTTGAGATATCTCTTTTTTTAGAGTATCTGTTTTTTCTGAAAGTTTATTTGCCTCATCTCTTACAGTTTCACTTGAAGAATGGGAAGCTTGTTCTAGCCATTGTTTGCTTTTTTGTAAGTCATCTTTTGCTTTGGCATATTCTCCATGAGAATAATCAACCATTGATTTATAAAAACTTTTTTTAGCATTGTTAATCGGACCAGTTTCTATAACTGACATAACAACAAGGCTATTTTCAGCTTTTTTTAATGTAGCATCAGCATCTGTAAAATCTTTTAAATTTAAATATTGTAGAGCTATATGAATATAGCCTTTTGTTTTATTTATTGGAAGATATAAGCCTTTAACTTGTACAGCAGCTTCTGTTGCTTCAAGTTCTTTTTTTGCTTTTGCTTTTTTATCTAAACCAAGATATTCTTTTGCTTTTTCAAGATGAGATTTAGCTATTTTTACAGCTTTAACATCTACTAATTCATTTATGTTGTAAGCAATAGGAATTAAATCTTGTTTTACTTCTTTTGAAGATTCATATCCTAAGTGTTTTTTTGCAATATCAATAAGATTTGTAACTTTGCTTGTAGGTTTTTGATCATCAATAGTATCAATACTAACAAGAGCTTTTTGTAAACTCTCTTTTGCTTTTTTTGCATCTTTATGTGCGATGTAACCTCTTGCATTTGCAAGTGATAACATAATTTTCGTAGCAGTTTTAGAAACTTCTACTTCATTTTGTGCTATCATCATAGGTTTATCTACTTTGTTATTGGCTGTTTCATTGACTTCAGTCGCAAATGCAGAACTCATCAATAATGCACTTACAATAACAGAACATTTTATAAATCTCTTCATTTTTATCCTTTAATTTTTTATAGAAAATTTATTGTATTAAAAAATAAAATTATTGTCTGTTAGTTAGTTAACATTTGGAAGTTTTTTTAGTAATTCTTGTCTCAATTCTTCAAGTGGTAAAGATATTTTATCTTTAAATTGTGTTTTATTAAATGTTTGTTGTCTTTTGGCAAGGCGAGCGGTGTTTGTGATGATTTTTTCTTTTAGAGTCTCTTTGTCATAAATTCCATTGAAATAATCTAAAACTTCCTTTATCCCAATAGCTTTGAGGGCTGGTAATTTCCTATCTCTATATTTACTTTCTAAATATGCTACTTCATCAACAAGTCCAATTTCAAGCAATTTCTGGGTTCTTAATTTTATTTTTTCTCGTAATAGACTTCTATCAACTGCAATTTCATAAATTTGGCAATTTTCAATAATTGGCTTTGGAGGATTTTGTTTGAAATAAATAGATGGAATTGTATTTGTTGAAAGATAAATTTCTATGGCTTTAGTAACTCTATAACTATCTTGAGGTTTTATTTTTGAAGCATATTCTTTGTCAATTTTATTTAAAAATTCCCAATTATATTTAAGAGCTTCTTTTTTTATCTCAACACTCACTTTTGGCATTTGTGAAATACCTGTAAGCATTGCTTTTAAATAAAAACTAGTTCCACCTACGATTATTATTTTTTTATCTTTTATTTTTTCATAAATTTCTATAAATTTCATTACATCAAATTTTTCATTTGGATAAATTTCATTAACACCATAATGTTTTATTTTTTTAAGTTCTTCTTGGCTGGGTTTTGCACTTGCTATATCTATTTCTTTGTAGATTGAAAGTGAATCAAGAGATAGAATTTCATATCCATACTTTCCAGCAAATTCTATTGCTAGATCACTTTTACCACTTGCCGTAGGACCAATTAATGCTATCAAAGTAGCACCTTAGATGCAACTGCAACTGTTGCACTTTCACTTCGTAAAATTAAATCAGTATCAAAAGAGTATCTATTTTTAAATAATGTTCTCTCTCTTTCACTAAATCCACCTTCACATCCTACAACTGCAGTCTCAAAATATTCATTTATCTTTTCACCACCAAAATCTAATACTTTTGCATCTGGGTTAGCTTCTAAAAATTCATCTAAACTTTCACAAAAATCAATTTTCATTATTTCAACTCTTCCACATTGTTGGTTTGAATTTATTAATATTTTTGTAATTCTATCAAGCTTTAATTTGAAGTTTCTTTGACTTCTGTCGCATTCAATAAAAGTAATTTTTGTTACTCCTATTTCATTAAGAGTTGGCAAAACTTTTTCGATATTTTTTGTATCAATTTTGCACCATCCTAAATGAAAAGGTTTTAATTCTTGTTCTATTTTAAACTCATCTATTTTAAGTAAATTTGCATCTTTTTTTGAAATATTTGTAATTTTATATTTGTAAATAATACCATTAAAATTTGTAATATTAACTGCGTCTCCTACTTTTACTCTTCTAACTTTAAAAAGATATTTGTAATTATCTCCTGTGATTATCATACTATTTTGAGGATTTTCTTCATAAATGAATTGCATTAATAACCTTTTTTGTATAATTATAGCAAATTTGTATTTATAATTTAAAAATTGACTTTATACCCCATTTGGAGTATAATGAAATAAAAAGGGGTTATTATGAAAATGCAAACAAGTGTAAGAGTAGAAAAAGAGTTTTATAATCAAGCAAAAGAAGTATTTCAAAAACTTGGATTAAATTTTGGAGATGCAGTAAATATATTTTTAGCCAAAGTAGCAATGGAAAAAGGTATTCCTTTTGATTTAAAATTGCCAAGTAAAGAATTGGAAAAAAGAATTGATAATATTGAAAAAAATAAAAATATACAAACTTATGAAAACAGAGAAGAATTATTCAAAGATTTAGGTATTTAAATGTTAAAAATTAAAACTGAAAATTCTTTTAAAAAAGATATTAAAAGAGATCAGAAAAGTGGAAACTATTTAAAAGATGATTTTGAAAATTTAAAAAAAGTTATTGAAAATTTACAAAAACAAGTAGAAATTGATGCAAAATATAAAAGACATCCCCTTAATGGAGATATGAAAGACTATGAAACTGTACATATTAAACCAGATTGGTTATTAGTATTTAAAGTAGATACAGAATATTTGAATTTAGCAATGCTCGGAAAACATACTCAAGTTTATAAAAAATTTAAATAAGATAGTACTTCAAAGATTATGTGATCTCTAAAAATCATCTCAAATACTTTTCCAATCTCTCTTTGAATATTATAACAAATTTGATAAAATTGCACTAAAAAAGGAAGCTATTGGAATATATATTAGACTTTTTGAAAAATGATATAGAAAAAACAAAAATTTATTCTCACTTAAAATGCACAAAAGAAGAAGCCGAGATTTTAAAATATATGTTAAAAGCCTATATTTCAGGTATTGAAGATAATTATGTATATCAAATATTAAATGATTTTTATAAATCTAAAGAATTAGAATCACTTAAAAAAATAGAAATTATTCAAAGTCTTTTAAATAAGGGATGGCTAATTTTATCAAATCTTAGAAGTACAAACTTAACTTTGATTGAACTTTTTAATTCTACAGTTTCATTATCAATTACATTTTTAAAATTACTTGAAAATGGAAATTTAGAGCTTATTGTTCAAGAAGACAAACCATATACTGACCATTTAGAATATCTTCAAGATGAGTTTTTAAGAGTTGATTTGTATCATCAATTAGTAACATATAGACAAGATTATAATGAAAATTCTCTAAATATTAAACGAATTCAAGCAAAGCTTAAATTAATTGAAAATTCTATCTCTAAAAGAATTGAATTAAGTGATATAGATTTACCAGTTATAGATTTTATGGAAGAAAAAAAGTTTGATAATAAAGAAAAACTTATATTTTTAACTTTGCTTAAAGAAGAGGTAACTGGGATTGATGAAGGTCTTAGAGACATAAATAATTTACTTAGTCTTATAAGCAATGATGAGATAGAAAGAATTAAAAATAGACACTATTTTGAAGAAAATTCTAAGCTTATTAGTGAAGGGATTATTGATTATGATGAGCTTTTTTCTGCTTTTGGAGGATTTAATAAACTCTTTTTTATAAATGATGAATTACTTCAACAATTTTTGCATCCCGACCATCATAAAAAGCCTAAAAATCATAAAATTAAATTTTCATCTTTAGTGCAAGAACAAAAAATATTTGAATTAATTGAAGCAAAGACTACTCTCGATGATGTGGTGTTAAATGAAAGTACGAGAAATACATTACAAGTAATCCTAAAACAAATGGATAAAAAAGTTCAAAATTTACTAAAAACTTGGGGAATAAAAACAGGTAAAAAAATAGAAGCTAAAATTATGTTTTATGGTTACCCTGGGACTGGTAAAACAATGACGGCGGTAAGTTTAGCCAAAACTCTTAAAAGACCACTTTTGAGCTTGGATTGCAGTAAAATTTTATCAATGTATGTAGGAGAGAGTGAAAAAAATGTAAGAAAAATTTTCGATGAATTTAAAGAAATAGCATCTAAAAGTAAAACAGAGCCTATTTTGCTTTTAAATGAAGCAGATCAATTTTTAAGCTCTAGAACTACAAATATTGCTTCAAGTGCAGATAAAATGCATAATCAGATGCAAAATATATTTCTAGAACAGATTGAAAGATTTGATGGGATTTTAATAGCCACGACTAATTTACTTGAAAATATTGATAGTGCATTTTCTAGAAGATTTAATTATAAAGTAGAATTCAAAAAGCCTGATTTTTCTCAACGAATTGAATTATGGGGAAAAATGTTGCCTAAAAATGTAGAATATGAAGAAAAGTTTGATGTTGAAAAGTTAGCTAAATATAATTTAACCGGAGGGCAAATTAATATAATAGTTAAAAATAGTGCTTACAAAGTAGCTGTTAAAGAAAATCCGATTTTTGTTATGAATGATTTTATTGAAGAGATAAAAAGGGAATTAAATTCCACTTTTGATAGTGCTAAAGAAATAGGATTTATGTAAATTTTTAATTACAAAAGTATTCATTTTGGGTAAAATATGTTAAAATTACTAAAAATAGATACTATTGTATTTAAAGGTAGAAAATGTTAAAAGATATAGGGGAACTTATAAGAAAAAAAAGAAAAGAATTTGGATACTCAAAAGAAGAATTTTGTGGACTTGCTGATATATCTGCTCGAACTCTTTATAAAATTGAATATAACAAATCAAAAGGTGTTAGATTTGAAACTATTGCAAAGTTATTAAATTTAATTGGCTATAAAATAGAAATTAAGGAAAAATAGTGAAATTATTTATTACTTATAATCAAAAAACAATAGGAAAGTTGATTTTTGAAAATGATAAATTTGAATTAAACTATTATGATAATTGGATTAAAAATGGTTTTGAATTATCTCCTTATTTATCTTTTGAAACTATAAATAGTGATGATATAAAAAATTTTCTAACAAATCTTTTACCAGAGGGAGAAAATTTAGATGATATTTCTCTGTTTTTGCAAATTTCAAAATATAATACTTTTGGACTTATAAAAGAGATAGGACAAGATATTGCAGGTGCTATAAATTTTTATAATGAAATATCTACTACACAAACTAAACAATTTATAGAAATTTCAAGTAAAGAATTAATCAAAAAAATTAAAAATATCAATTATGAAAATATTTTAGTTTGGAATGGAAAAGTTAGATTAAGTATTGCCGGAGTTGGTAAAAAACTTCCTGTAATGATTAAAGATAAAAAAATGGGATTTGGAGAAGGTTTATATGCTTCTACTCATATATTAAAATTTGATAAAAAAGAACTTAATTTAGTAGAAAATGAATATTTATCTCTAAAACTTGCTAGAAAAATGGGATTAGAAGTAAATGAAACTGAAATTTTAGAAATTGATAATGAAAAAATACTTTTAGTTAAAAGATTTGATAGATTTTATGATGAAAAAAAAGATATAGTTTTTAAAAAACATATAATTGATGGCGTTCAACTTTTAAATATGCCACCCATTTATAAATATCAAAAAGTATTTGGAGAAAACTCTGCAATTGAAGGTGTTAGCATCAAAAAACTTTCAGATGCAATAGAAAACTATACTAAAGAGCCAATAAAAGAAAAAAGTAAATTTTTAGATTGGATTTTATTTAATTTGATTATTGGAAATAGTGATGCTCACAGTAAAAATATTTCTTTTTATATAGATAATAATGGCATTTCAATAACTCCTTTTTATGATATTTTAAATACTGTTATGTATAAAAATATTTATGATACAAAATTATCAATGAGCATAGGAGATAATTTTAAATTAGATGAAATTGAATATAGTGATTTGATTGATTTAGCATTTGATTTAAAAATCAAAGATACTTTTTTAATAAATAGATTCAAAAAATTATTGCAAAAAACTAAAAAAATATTAAATTCTTTTGAAGAAGAAAGTAAAATAGATAAAAATTTTCAGGAAATTTATATAAAAGATGTTTTAACCAGAGTGGAATTGCTAATTAAAAAACTATCATAGTTAAATAATTAGTTTCCCATCATCATATTAGGTAACCATAATGAAATTGCAGGAATGTAAGTAATCATTAAAAGACCAACAAAAATAACCATAAACCAAGGAATTACTGATTTTACAACTTCTTTTATGGAAGAACCTGTAATTCCACTTGCTACAAATAGATTAAGCCCCACAGGAGGAGTTAGCATTCCAAGTTCCATATTTATAGTCAAAATTACACCAAAATGGATAGGATCAATTCCTAAAAGTTTTGCAATTGGTAAAAGTAAAGGCACCATAATCATAATTATAGAGCTTGGTTCCATAAAATTACCTGCAATTAATAATAAAATATTAACTACCACTAAAAACATAATTTTATTAAGTCCCATATCAGTTACCATTGATGCCAAATCTTGTGGTATATTTTCTAGTGTTAAGAAATAAGCAAAAACACTTGCATTTGCGATAATAAATAAAATCATAGCACTTGTTTTTGCACTTTCTAAAAATACATCTTTTAAATCAGCAAAGCTAATATCTTTATAAATAAAAAGTGCTATAAATAAAGCCCATATAGCAGATACTGCTGCTGCTTCTGTTGGAGTGAAAACTCCACCATAAATACCACCTATAATAATTATAATTGTCATTAAAGCCCAAAAAGCTTCTTTGAATTTAGCCCATCTAAAGCACCAGTTTGCAGGAGTTGTTCTTTTAAATCCAAGTCTTTTAGCTCCTATGTAAGTTATGGCTATTAGCATAAAACCTATCAAAAGTCCAGGAATAATCCCTGCTATAAAAAGTTTACCGATGCTAACTTCAGCTGTAACTCCATAAACAATCATTACAATACTTGGTGGAATTAGTATTCCTAAACTACCAGCTGTTGTAATAGTTCCTAAAGCATACTTTTTAGGATATCCAGCACTTGTAATTGCTCCAAACATAATAGACCCAATAGCTACAACTGTTGCAGGGGAACTTCCACTAACTGCGGCAAATACAATACTTGCTAAGATCGCAGAAATAGGCAAACCTCCTGGTAAATGTCCTACAAAAGCTTTTGCAAATTCTACTATTCTTTTGGCACTGCTTCCTTTGCTAAGTAAATTTCCTGCTAAAATAAACATAGGTATAGCCATTAAAGCATAATTATCAATTTTTGAAAATAGTGCACTTGTTAGATCAATTAATGAATCATTTCCTTCATACATATAAGAAGTTATAAATGTAGATGCTCCAAGTGCTACCGATACAGGAACACTCAAAAACATAAAAAGAAAAAATATTCCAAATAAAACAGCAGCTATCATTTTTTACCACCCATATTAATCTCAACTTCTTCAATAATCATATCACTTTCAGTTTTTCTCACTAATTCATTTGCTGGAGTTTTTGCCATTTCGATAAATTTTTCAAATACTCTATAAGATGCAGATATAAAAGCAATAGGGATTACAATGTAAGGTATCCAAACAGGAATATTTAAATTGATACTCATTTCTCCACTTGATTTTAAACCTAAATCTGGATCAAATATAAATAGATATCCATAATAAGCAACAGCTAATAAATATAAAAAAGTAATAAATGTAGCAAGTAAAGATGTAAATTTAGCTACTTTTGATGGTAAGACATCAAGTAGTAAAGTAACTTTTACGTGGCACTCTTGTCTAAAACAATAAGCTGCGCCAAAAAATGCAGACCAAATGAAAAAATAATTGGTTAATTCAAACGCCCAATCAATTCCGATATGAAAAACATATCTGGCAACAACATTGATAAAAGCAAGTGTAACACCTGCTATAATACCAAATGCGGCAATAAATTCATTGATAAATCCAATAAATTTATCTAAAAAATCTAAAATTTTCATTTACCTTCTTCTATAACTTTATTGATTAAATCTTTTCCAATTGTTGAATAAAATTCTGGATATATTTCACTTAATTTATCTGCCCATACTTGTCTCTCGGCTGGTGTTAAATGATAAATTTTTAATTTTCCAGTTTTTTTAGCATATTCTTGAATTTTAGCAAGTTGTGAATTATTAAGAGCATCTGCCCAAATTCTTTCTTTTGCTGTAGCTTCTTTCATAGCTTGTTTTACAACTTTTTGCATATCTGCTGGTAGTTTTTGCCATGCTTTTTTACTCATAACAACCATATAACCTAAATATCCATGATTAGTAATAGTCATATATTTTTGAACTTCATAAAATTTCTTAGTATAAATATTTGAAATTGTATTTTCTTGACCATCAACTACACCTTGTTGAAGTGCTGAATAAACTTCACTAAATGGAAGTGGTTGAGGAATAGCATCTACTATTCTAAATTGAGCCATTAAAACTTTAGAATCCATTACTCTAAATTTCAATCCTTTCGCATCACTTGGTTTAAGAAGAGGTCTTATATTATCACTCATTTGTTTAAATCCATTATCCCAATAAGCAAGTGCCACATATCCTTTTTTTGTAACCATATTCAAAAGTTTTTGACCAACTTCTCCATCTAAAACTTTATGTAAATGGTTTGCATCTTTAAAAATAAATGGTAAACTAAATACTCCAAGTTGTGGAACAAGACCTGTAAATTTTGAAAAACTTGGAGCAGCCATTTGAATTGAATTGAATTTCATTTTTCTTAGAACTGCCTTGTCTTTGCCTAAAACAGCATTTGGATAAACTTTTACTTCTACTGTGCCATGACTAAGCTCAGCTACTCTTTTTGCAAAATAATCAGCTGCCTCTCCTTTTGGTGTATCTGGAGATACAACATGTGAAAATTTAAGTGTATATTCAGCAGCAAAAGACATTGTTGCAATTAACGAAGCACATAATAATCCTTTAAATAGTTTCATAAAAACTCCTTTTTTATAAATTATATCATACAAAAATAAAAAGGAAAGTAAAATAAAAAAGAGCAAAGAGGGAAAGTTACAAATTGTAACTTATAAATAGTATTTTGTTTCAATAATTCCCAAAAGAGAGGAAGGAATTATAATCCTAAAGTAGCACTAAATACAGGAGCTGCAAAAATACCAAAGTAAATAGTTCCTGCAAGTAAGATTAATTGACCTACTAATGAACCAGGTGTCATTGTGATTTTTGCTTGTGTCCCAGCTACTGGTTCATCAAAATATATGTGTTTAATAATCCATACATAATAGCCAACTGATAAAGCAGAATTAAGAACTGCAATTAATACAAGTGGCCATAATCCTGCATCTACCCCTGCATAAAAAGCAACTGCTTTTGATATAAATCCCGCTAATACAGGAACTCCTGCAAGAGATAAAAGTTGAATTGTAAAGAAAAGTGCATGTAAAGGAGATTTTTTATAAAGTCCTTTAATATCTTCTAGTGTTTTGATATGAGCTTCTCTTCTTAAATCATTTAAAAGTAAAAATACACTTGTTTGCATAAATACATAAGCAACACCAAGATAAATTAAACCAGTATAACTATAAATACTTGCTACTGCTGCAAATGGAATTAACATATATCCAGCATGTGTAATTGATGAAAATGATAAAATTTTAGCGATTTTTGTTTGGAAAAGTGCCATAAAATTACCAAGTGTCATTGTTATAATTGCAAAAAATCCAAATAGCCAAACGGTTGTAGTTGGATAAGCTATCATAAATACATAAAATGCTTTGAATGTAGCTACTGCAATTACAACTTTAATTGTAGCTGAAAGAGTAGCTGCTGCTGCGTGATTAACTTGTGCATAAGTATCTGCTGCCCATCCATGCATTGGAACTATTGTCATTTTATAAAAGACACCTGCAAGCATAATACTAAAAGCAATTAATGCAAAATTTCCATGTACACTAATTTCTGAATAATTAAAAGTTGGTGTAATCATAGCAAACATTGCAAATCCCATTAAAATAAATCCACTTGCAGTTGCCCCTGCTATAAACATTTTGATAGCACCTTCTGCATTTAATTTGCTTCTAATGTTTGCAGCTAATACATAAGAAATAATAGCAATTACTTCAAATAAAACTATATACATTAAGAAGTTATTCGTTTCTAAAATAGCTAAACTAGCAGCTCCTACAAAAAGTGTTTGTGAAATTAGAGGTCTTTCAAATCCACTAAAAGTCATCATTGTAGCTGCTAATACGATTAAAACTACAATTTCCATAAGTTGAATATCAGGTGTTAAAACAAAATATTCCATATCAATTCCATTACCCATATATACATTGAAAGCGGCTGCTGCGAATGCGGCTGCTGCAATGTATTTGGCAATAATCATATGCCCTTTAAAAAATAAAGGAACAATAAGTCCAGCTCCTATTAAAATAATTAAACTATCCATTACATACCTCCAAACATTGCAAATGCATTATTTGCCATATCAAAAATTGGTTGAGGATACACACCAAAGAAAATGATAAAGAATGCAAATACTACAAGTGCCATAAATTCAAAACCACCCATATCAAAATTACTTTTTGCTACTATTGGTGATATCTCAGCATGTAAAGCTCTTCTTACTGCCCAGATAACATATCCCGCTGTTATTAGTGAACCTACAGCAATTATTGCAATCCACGGTCCAAAAGCTTTAATAGCAGAAACTATAATTGTAAGCTCTCCTACAAATCCCATCGTTCCAGGAAGTCCAAGGGCCGCCATACCAGCTAAAACGAAAATTGCTGAAACATAAGGTGCTTTTTGCATAATTCCACCCATTTCATCAACATACCAAGTATGAGTTTTATGATGAAGCCAACCAGCTATTATAAATAAAGGAGAAATAACAATTGCATGTCCTATCATTTCATAAAGTGCTGCACTTAATCCATCATAAGTTGTTGTGGCAATTGCTACCGCTACAAGTCCCATATGTGAGATTGATGAATAAGCAACAATTTTTTTAATATGTTTTTCATAAATAGCAAGCATTCCAGCAAAAAATGTTGTTGTAAGTCCAATAATTACAATATAAATTGCAAAATGACGAGATTCAGTTGGCATCATTTCTATAACAAATCTTATTAAACCATAAGCGCCCATTTTTAGTAAAACACCTGCTAGTAAAACAGAGATGCTTCCCGGCGCTTCAACGTGTGCATCAGGAAGCCATGTATGAAATGGAAACAGTGGCATTTCAACCGCAAATCCAACAAACATAAGCCACCAAATAAGAGCTGGTGTTGTAATCATAACTTCTTTAACTGTCATAAAATCCCAATGTCCTGTTTGTTTATAAATAAGGAAAAATCCAACTAACATAAACATTGAACCAAAGTGAGCATATAAGAAGTATTTAATTGTTGCATAAACTCTTTTTTCTCCTCCCCAATATCCAATTAAGAATAACATTGGAATTAATACCATTTCCCAGAATATGAAAAACCATAAAAGATTAGTTGTCATAAATACACCAAAAATTGGTCCAGCAAAGAAAATTAGTAATGAAAAATAAGCAGCTTGATGCTTTTCATTCCAACTTGAAAAAACAACTAATATACTAAGTGATGCTGTTAAAATCAGCATAATTACACTTAATGCATCAACTTGCAGAGTTAAAGCATAATCAATTCCGGGAACTCTTAAGAATTCCCCTAAAAATAGAAATCCACCATCAGCCGGCAGGGCATGATACATCTCTAAAGATATTCCAAGTAATCCAACAAATAGTGCTAAAGCTATCCATTTTGCTACCCATTCAGTTCCTTTTGATAAAAAATATACAAAAGGTGCTAGTAGCATTGGTCCAAATATTAATTCTACACTCATCATATTACACACCTTTTACTGTTATTAAAATTGCAATTACAATAATAGCAACACCGATAGCAAATATACCAATATAATCACCAATTCTACCAGTATGACCGATTCTAATTCCTTTGAAGATTCCTCTTGCAAATGGAACTGTTGCATTTACAAGCCAGTCAATTAAATTTGTATCAATCCATCTTGTTGATTTTGCCACTCCATTTACAATTACATTTTTACTTAAATATGTAATTCCTGTTTCTACATAATATCCATTAAATAATACTTGATGAATAATTTGCATAAATCTATGTTGTGATATTTTTTTAAGTAATTTCATACCTTTTACATAAAGACCTACAACTATTCCAAATAAAATAGCCATTCCAAGTAAAAATCCAACTAAAAGACCTTTTACATGTGGCTCTGCTACTGGATGACCAACAATATAATCAACTATATTTGTTTGATATAAAGCAATTCCAAGGGTAGTAAACGCTAAAATTCCAAGTGGTAATCTAATAAATAGAGTTCCAGGAGAGTGAACATGCCCATTGATATCTTCATCTCTTGGGTCACCCATAAATACTAATACCCAAAGTCTTGTAATATAAGCTATTGATAATAGACCTGCTATTGTTACAAATATATAAACAAATGGACTTCCATGTAAAATAGCCTCTGCAATTACACCATCTTTTGAGAAAAATCCACTAAATGGTGGAACCCCTGCAAGTGACAATGAACCCATTGCCATAAATAGTGCTACATAAGGGGCTTTTCTGATAAGTCCTCCAAGTTTCCACGCATCTTTTGTATGGTGAGCTATATAAATAATTGCACCAGCTGATAAGAATAGTAATGCTTTAAAAATAGCATGATTTACAAGGTGTAACATACCAAAACCTAAACTTCCAACTCCAAGTCCAACAAAAGCAATTGATAAATGAGACATTGTTGAATAAGCGAGTATTTTTTTGATCTCTTTTTGTACTAATGCACTAGTTGCACCAATAAATGCAGATAATGCTGCTACATTTGCAACTACAAATAATGCATCTGTATAAGCATAAAAATCAAATAGTCTTGCAACAATATAAATACCACTATTTACCATTGTAGCTCCATGAATTAGAGCAGAAACAGTAGTTGGTCCTTCCATTGCATTCATAAGCCATGGATATAATGGAAATTGTCCAGATTTACCAATAGCACCCATGAAAATAAACATTGCGGTTACGAGAGCAACTGTTTTATCTATTTCACCATTGTTTGCCATTTGATTTAAATCTATCATATTAAGGTCACCTACAAAATAAGCTAGTAAACCGATTGCTGCTAATATGAAAATATCTCCAAATCTTGTATATAAAAATGCTTGCATACCTGCATTGGCTGCTGGTTTTGTTTTGAACCAAAAAGCAATTAAAAGATATGAAGCAAGTCCCATAAATTCCCAACCTGCAAAAGCACCAATTAAATCTTTTGCGATTACAAGTAAAATCATACCACCAATAAAGAATATTACTTCTGCATAATATCTTGGTTTATCGGGGTCATCTCCCATATAATCGTGTGCAAAATGAATATCAATGAATCCAAGTCCAGTTGCTACTAAAAGCATAACGATACTTAAATGGTCAATGTAAATTCCAAGTGGCAGTTGAATTCCACCATAATTTATCCAAGTATAATCTATATCAATTGGAGTAGTGTATGTCATAAAAAGATAAACACTTGTTCCAAATAAAATAGCACCTACTATTTCCGCAATCCAAAAGGCACTTTTTTCATTCATTTTACCTATAACAAAAGCTAAAACAGCTCCTAAATAAGGTAAAACAAGATATATTCCAACACTACTTATCATCGTATTTACCCCCTTCATTTAATCTATCTGGGATAACTTCATGAGTGATTCTATTTGCAAGTAAAAATATTAAAACTCCCGCTGCTGCTTCAAGTGTAGCAATTACAATAATAATATATGCAATTGCTAGATTTTGTGTCATACCAAAATGGTAAGCACTACTTGCCAAAATTAAAATTACCGCGTTTAAAAGCATTTCCAATGAAAAGAAAATTTTCAAAAAATCTGCTTTTGTTGTAATTCCATAAAGTCCTATTGCAAAAAGTATAATTGCGAATATCATATCTATTTGAAAACTCATGATATTTCCTTTTCATGTTTTAATGTATGAAGCATTCTAATACTTCCATATAATAAGCTTGCCCCTACAACTGCTAAAAAAATTGTAACTTCTGCATAATTCCCAGTTAAAACTTTTACTTGTTCATGAACATCACCTGCATTATCTACTATATTAAAGCTTGGTAACATAAATGGAATTATAAAAAATCCAATTGTTATCAAAACAATACTTGTAACAGCCCATGCTCTTCCTTTTTCTTTTGGAAAGTTTGTTCCAATTACAGTTACACCAAAAAGCATTAAAACAACAATTCCTCCAGTATAAACAAATATTTGGAAAAGTCCTAATAGTTTTTCTCCATATCCAATATAATAAAGTCCTAGTAGAAACATTAAAATTGCAAAACTGAGTAGTGCAGGCACAGTTTTTTTAACAGTAATAGAAATTACCGCTAGAATAATAACTGCTGTTAATAATAAAAAACTAACCATTATTTTCCTCCTTAGCTTCAGCTTTCTTTTTAGCTGCCATTTCAGCTCTTTTTTTTGCAGCTGCTTCCGCTTTTATTTTCTCTTCTTCTTTTTTCTTTTCTATCCAATCTTCAGGTACATCTACTTTTACCCAGAAGTTATCTTGAGCTTCATGTTTCCCACCAGCTCTCATATTAAAGTCTCCACCACTAAGTTTAATAGCTTTTGGTTTCACAGGACATACATCTTCACATAATCCACAAAATATACAAACAGCCAAATTAACTTCTGGTATTTTGTTTGGTTTTTTAAGAGGTAGAGGTTTCATCACAATTGCGTTAACTGGACAAATTTTGTTACAAGCATCGCAACCTGTACAAGTTTCGTAATCTACTTCGTGTTTTCCTCTAAACATATCAGAATGATGAACAAACTCTTTTGATGCATCAATAGTTGCGATTCTATCTTCTGTCATACCTTTTGTAACTCTTATCATTTTTTTAACTATATCTAACAACATTTTAAGCTCCTAAAATATATAGTTTTGCGAAAATTATCCAAACTATATTTAATATTGCAAGTGGAACTAACCAACTCCATGCAAATTTAAGCATTTGGTCAAGTCTAAGTCTTGGGTTACTTGCTCTAATAGTTACCATAAGAATTGCAATTAAAACTATTTTTAAGAATAAACAAAAGAAACTATCAAAAAACAGTCCCCTATATCCACTAAAAAATAGTGTAACAGCAGTTGCTGACACAACTAAAATTTCTGTAAATTCTGCAAATTTAAGTAAAACATAGTTTGTTCCTGAATATTCAGTATAAAATCCATAAACAATTTCTTGTTCTGCTTCTGGAATATTAAATGGTGGTTGTTCCAAAATTCCAAGCATTGCGATTATAAAAATAATAGCACCTGGTAATAAAATAAGAGTAGTAAGCCATGTATTTGAATACATTATATCATGTAAATTCATTGTTCCAAATAAAATTGCAGGAGATAATGCCGCTAAGAAAAATGGTGTTTCCATTGAAAGCATTTGTGCTAAAACTCTCATTCCTCCAAGGAATGAATATTTATTGTTTGAACCAAACCCTGTCAAGAATAGTAAAAATGGCTCAACTCCAATCAGTACAACTAATCCTAAAATTCCATATTGTGTATCCAATACAACTCCATTATGCATAAGAGGTGTCCAAGGAATTAAAATTACTGGTAGTGAAGCAATAATTGGTGTAACTAATGGAATTATGCTAAACAGATATGGATCAGCTGTTTTTGGCGTAATATTTTCTTTTGTTAACAATTTAAAAACATCAAAAACTGTTTGTAAAGTTCCTGCTGGTCCATTAAAATGAGGTCCAACTCTTTTATGGATTCTTGCTAGCGTTTTTCTTGCGAAATAAAATACAAAAAATGTCCAAGCAAGTAAAAACAGTAAACCTGGAAAAACAAGTATCTCAAACCAAATATTATTAAACATATTCTACTCCTTTATCTATCTAAGTCACCCTGACAGATATGCATACTTCCATAAATTAATGGAATATCTGACAAAGTTTTACCTCTTAATAGACTATCTAATACCATTGTGTGATTTACACTTGGTGCTTTTAGTTTTAGTCTATATGGGCTTGTTGCTTTTTCAGTAGTAACTAAGTGCATAAGCATTTCACCTCTTGCCCACTCAACTCTTGTTACTGCTTCTCCTGCTGGCATACGTCTTGGCATTCTAACTAAATGGTCTTTTTTAGGATCCATTTCACCTTTTTCAATACCTTCTCTGATTTTAGCAATTGCTTGTTTCATAATATCCATTGATTGATTTAATTCTTTAAATAAAATATTAAGCCTATCATATACATCACCATTTTCACAAGTTACATAATCCATATCAATTTCATCATATCCCGCGTAAGGTTCATCTATTCTTACATCAACTTTTACTCCACTGGCTCTTGCAATTGGCCCTGCCATATAATTTGTAATGACATCGTTTTTTGAAATTGGAGAAGTTCCCACGGCTCTTGTTTTCATAAGTGGATTTTTGATAAAAATTTCTAACATATCTGGCACTGTATCTTTATATTTTTTAATTGCTTTTTCAAGTGTTTCAAGCCAATTATCCGGCATTGGAAATCTTACTCCACCTGGTTCAACTGAAGCAGTAGCAATTCTTGCACCTGAATAATCTTCTAAAACATCTAAGAAATATTCTCTAATATCCATAGTCCACATTACAAATGTTTGAAGTCCTGTATTTCCGAAGAATCCACCCATACTAATTAAATGAGATGCGCTTCTACCGATTTCACCAAGTAATACTCTCATAAGTTTTGCAAATCTTGTGATTTCTTTACCTGCTATTTCTTCCACAGCTTCAGAATAACAAATCATTGGATTTGGATTATCCATAAAGCAAATTCTCTCAACTGAAGTAATGGCACCTATAAAATCTTTTCTTTCAACAAGATTTTCCAAAGCTCTCCATACATAACCGATATCAGGATCAACCCAATTAATATTTTCACCATCAACACCAACTCTTAGTCTTATAGGTCCACTTGCAGGGTGTGTTGGTCCCCAATGTAAGATAGTTTCACTACCATCTTTTGGTAATGTTTTTTTATTTTCTTCATATTCATCAAGCCATTCACTCGTAATATCATCTATATTTTGAATTAAATTTTCTTCATGTTTTTTCCAATCGAAATCTTTTCTAAATGGAAATTTTCCAAAATAATCAGCTGAAATTAAGAAATATCTTAGATTTGGATGTCTTTCGAACTTAACTCCAAAAGTAGAATATGCTTCTAATTCATGCCAATTAGCACTTGGCATTAAAGGAGTAATAGAATCAATTTTACATTCTTCTAATTCTCTTGGTAAGTCAAATTTTAGCCAAACATTTTTTTTATTTATTAAATCTTCTAAAAAATAATTTATTTCAATTTTATTGTCATCAATAAAATCAGTTGGAGAAACAGTTGAGCAAGTTTCTACTCCAACTTCCTTTAAATCTGAAACAATATTAAGTAAATCGTTTGGATTTTTGAATTTTGCTTTAACCCATGTAGGTTTATAATCTTTTATATATTCATTATCGTATTTTTGTAATACATTTTTAATAGCTTCCATCATCAATCCTTAAAACTTCATTTGTTTCCAAAGGCCACCTTGGCTTGCAGCACTTGGTTCACCTTTTCTTATCTTTTCTTTTACTTCTTCAAGTCCAGCAAGAATAGCTTCTGGTCTTGGAGGGCAACCTGCTACGAATACATCTGCTGGTAATATTTCTGTTACATTTTTGATAACAGAAACTGAATCATTGTATGGACCACCATCATAAGCACAAGCACCAATCGCTACAACATAACTAGGCTCTGGCATTTGTGCATATGTTCTAATGAGTGCTGGTAATATTTTTTTACTTACAAGTCCTGTAATAAAAATAATATCAGCTTGTCTTGGTGTTGGGGTCATAATATATCCATATCTTTCCCAATCATATCTTGGACTCATGGCCGCTAACATTTCTAGTGAGCAACATCCACTACAAAAATGAACTATCCAAGGAGATTTACTCTTTGCATAGTTAAAAAAATCAAGAACTTTTAACATGTCTATACTCCTTCATTGAAATTGTTACAGCAGCAAATAATAAAATACCAAATATCATGGCAATCTTTAAACTATATTCAGTATTATCAAATACGAATAAACTAAAAAATAACCCACTCATATCAAATATAATAAAAGCAATTGCAAATATGAAATATCCAAAATTTGCTTTTAGAGGAACATCACTACTTGGTGGCAATCCACATTCAAAATGGTCATTTTTTACATCATTAGGAGCATAAGGGGCAACCATAATTCCTAAAAGATATAAAACAAAAACACCAGCGAAAATACCTAAGGCATATAGTAAAACTGTTTCCATTAAATTCTCCTTTTTATGTTCTAATTATAATATAATAAGATAAAATTACTCTTTTTTAATAATTTGTTACTGATTATAATATAATATTTTGAAAAATGATTACAATTTGTAACAAATATTGCTTTTTATTATCAAAAATATGTAAAAAAGTTACATTTATAACCTATTATTTAGTTTATAAATTTTATGCTTGTTTAAGCAAATTTATATTATAATCTATTCTGGAATTTTTCTAAAAGGATATAAATGTTAAATGAAATAAAAGTAAAAAAAAGAGATGGAAGAATAGAATTATTAGATATTTCAAAAATACAAAAATATACATCAACTGCTTGTGAAGGACTTAAAAATGTAAATCAAAGTGAATTAGAATTAGATGCAAAAATACAATTTAGAGATAAAATTAGCACAGAAGAGATTCAACAAACTTTGATAAAAACTGCTGTTGATAAAATAGATATTGATAGACCTGATTGGTCATTTGTAGCTTCAAGATTATTTTTATATGATTTATACCATAAAGTTAGTAGATGGACAGGATATCGTCATTTAAAAGAATATTTTGAACAAGGTGAAAAAGAGGGAAGAATTATTTTAGGATTGAAAGAAAAATATGATTTAGATGATTTAAATAATTATATCAAGCCAAAAAGAGATTTACAATTTACATATTTAGGAATTAAAACATTATATGATAGATATTTACTTAAAGATAAACAAAATAATCCAATAGAGCTTCCTCAACATATGTTTATGGGTGTTGCTATGTTTTTGGCTCAAAATGAAGAAAATTCTCAAGAATGGGCGAAAAAGTTTTATGATATTTTATCTAAATTTGAAGTAATGGCTGCAACTCCAACTTTAAGTAATGCAAGAACTCCAAGACATCAATTAAGCTCATGTTATGTAGGAAGTATGAATGATAATATTGAGGGAATTTTTGATGATTACAAAGAGATGGCACTACTTAGTAAATTTGGTGGTGGAATCGGATGGGATGTATCAAGAATTAGATCTTTGGGAAGTTTTATTGATAATCACAAAAATGCAGCAGGTGGGGTAATTCCTTGGCTTAGAATCACAAATGATATTGCTATTGCAGTTGATCAATTAGGAACTAGAAAAGGAGCAATTGCTGTATATTTGGAACCTTGGCATATGGATATTATGGACTTTTTGGAACTTAAAAAAAATAGTGGGGAAGAAAGAAGAAGAGCTCACGATTTATTCCCAGCTCTTTGGATAAATGATCTGTTTATGAAAAGAGTTCAAAATGATGAGCTTTGGACACTTTTTGACCCTTATGAAGTTCCTGATTTAACTGATTGTTATGCAGAAGAATTTGAAAAAAAATATCTTGAATATGAAAAAGATGAAAATTTAGTAAAACATAGAGTAAAAGCAAAAGAATTATGGAAAAAAGTTTTAGTTGAATATTATGAAACTGGAAATCCTTTTTTATGTTTTAAAGATAATGCAAATATTAGAAATCAAAATGATCATGCAGGAATTATTAGAAGTAGTAATTTATGCACCGAAATTTATCAAAACACATCACCTAATTATTATAAAATAGAGATAATTTATGAAGATGAAAGTATAGAACTTTTTGAAGAAGAAGAGATAGTTGAGGTTGATGGAGGCTACAAAAAACCTGCTAAAAAACTTTCAAGTATTGATTCTATAAATGGTAAAAAAATTTATATTGCTCAAAAACAAAAAATTGACGGAGATACAGCAGTTTGTAATTTGGCAAGTGTGAATTTAAGTAAAGTAAATAGTGCAGAAGATTTCAAAAGAGTTGTTCCAATTGCCATTAGAATGCTCGATAATGTAATTGATTTGAATTTTTACCCACAAAGAAAAGTAAAAGATACAAATAAAAAAAATAGAGCAATTGGGCTTGGAGTTATGGGAGAAGCACAATATTTAGCTGAAAATCAAATAGAATGGGGTAGTGTTGAGCATTTTCTTAAAATTGATGAATTAATGGAGAACTTTAGTTATTGGGCTATTAAAACAAGTGCAGAGCTTTCACACGAAAAAGGAATTTATCCTGAATTTGAGGGAAGTAAATGGCAACAAGGAATTGTACCGATAGATACTGCAAATATAGAAGCTAAAAAGCTTGTTCAAAGAGACTTATTTGCTCCAACTTGTTGTGATTGGGATAGTTTGAGAGAAGAAGTTAGAAACGGTATGAGAAATGGTTATTTAATGGCTATTGCACCAACTTCTTCTATTTCTATTTTAAGTGGAACAACTCAAGCGATTGAGCCTGTTTATAAAAGAAAATGGTTTGAAGAAAATCTTAGTGGACTTATTCCTGTTGTTGTACCAAATCTAAGTCCTGATACTTGGCAATTTTATACTCCAGCTTATGAACTTGACCAAAGATTATTGGTAAAAGCTGCTGCCATTAGACAAAAATGGATAGATCAAGGACAAAGTTTAAATATTTTTATAGATCCAAAAAATGCAAGTGGAAAATATTTAAATGAAATTTATTCACTTGGTTGGAAACTTGGTATTAAATCATTCTATTATTTAAGAAGTAAATCTCCAGAAGCTGAACAAGATGTAATGGATAGAAGTATAGAATGTATGGGATGCCAATAATTAATTTGACAAATTATTAAAAATATATATAATGCTTCCTCTATTATTAAATATAAAGGAAAGTTATGAAACAAATTTTAGTACAAGAAAAATATCCAGTATTTATATTGGATATTTTTAAAAATGAAACAACTTATGAAAAAGTAAGTGAAATTATAGAATTTTTTAAACAAAAAATTGAAAAACATCCTGTTGCAAAATATATTGCAGAATTTGATCATTTTGAACATACTAGTAGTCTTGTAGATGGAAATATAGCTCCTGAAATAAAAGATGCAAAAATTATTATATTTTGTTTTGGAAAAGCAATTCCAAATGGAAAAATTTTAGCAGCAAGACCAAGAAGTATAGCAGTTACTGAATTTAATGATAAATTTGAAGTTGCTTTTTTAGAACCACCTGCAATTACAGCAAATGAGACTATGGAAAGTTGGGTAAAGGAACTTAAAAATAATTTAAATAAATAAGAGATTTACTCTTATTTATTCTTGACTATTTTGTGCAATTAATACATCTTCGATTACTTCTTCTAAATCACCATCAAGAATTTTATCTACTTGTGAATAAGCTTTGTCACTTCTAACATCTTTGATTTGTTGATAAGGAAACAGAACATAACTTCTAATTTGATGACCCCATCCAATTTCAGATTTTTCTTTTCCTTCTTCTATTGCTCTTCTTGTTTCTAGCTCAAGTTCATAAAGTCTTGATTTTAATGTTTTAAAGGCTGTATCTTTATTTAGATGTTGACTTCTTCCATTTTGACATTGAACAACAATGTTTGTTGGAAGGTGGGTTATTCTAACAGCACTTTCAGTTTTGTTAATATGTTGTCCACCAGCTCCACTTGCACGGTAAGTATCAATTCTAATATCTTTATCTTCTATTACGATGTCAATATCATCATCAACTTCAGGAGAAACTTGAACTGATGCAAAAGAAGTATGTCGTCTTCCTCCACTATCAAATGGTGAAACTCTAACAAGTCTATGAATACCATTTTCTGCTTTTAAATATCCATAAGCATTTTCGCCTTTTACCATAAAAGTAACATCTTTAATCCCTGCTTCATCACCATCTTGATAATCTATCGTTTCTACTTTCCATTTTCTCTCTTGAGCAAATCTTAGATACATTCTATATAAAATACTTGACCAATCGTGACTTTCTGTACCACCAGCTCCTGGATGGATTGAAACAATTGCATTATTTGCATCATGTTCTCCACTAAGCATAACTTCAATTTCAATTGCTTTTATTTTTTCTTGAAGAGCAGGAAGTTCACTAAATATTTCATTTAATGTATCTTCATCTTCTTCTAAATTTGCGAGTTCATGCATATCTTTATTGTCATCTAATGCTTGTTTTGCATCATTATATTTTTTTAGTTTTCTTGTTAATATATTTTTTTCTTTTTGAATTTTAGCCACATTTTTAGGTTCATTCCAAAACTCAGCTTCATTTTCCATTACTGAAATTTCTTGAAGTCTTTTTTTAATTTTTTCAGGGTCTATAATTTTTGAAATATTATTAAGTTTGTTTTCTAAATCTTTAATTAATTCAGAATATTCATAACTATCCATTTTTATCCTTTTTTAGTATAATTAGCTACTTATAAGTTGTAATTTTACCATAAAAGGTGTTTAAATGAAAATAATAAATAATCCTTACGAATTAAGAAAAGAATTAAAAGACAAAGAAATTGGATTTATTCCAACAATGGGTGCATTGCACGCAGGACATTTAAGTCTTATCAAAAAAGCTAGAAGTGAAAATAAAACGGTAGTAGTTTCTATTTTTGTAAATCCAACTCAGTTTTTGGAGGGTGAAGATTTAGATAAATATCCTAAAAGATTAGAAGCAGATTCCAAAATTTGTGAGATAGCAGGTGTTGATTATATTTTTGCTCCAAATATAGAAAATATGTATAATGATAGTGATGAGGCTTTGATTAAAGTTCCAAAAGTTAGAGGGTATATATTAGAGGGTCATTTCCGTCCAGGGCATTTTGATGGTGTTTTACAGATAGTTCTCAAACTTTTTAATATAGTTAAACCTAAAAAAGCTTATTTTGGCAAAAAAGATGCTCAACAATTAGCACTTATTAAACAAATGGTAAAAAATCTGTTTTTGGATATTGAAATAGTAGAAGGTGAGACTGTTCGTGAAAAAACAGGACTTGCTTTAAGTAGTAGAAATGTCTATCTTTCTGATATAGAAAAAAAGAGAGCTTTATCTATTTCAAAATCATTAAAATTAGCTGCAAAGCTTAGCATAAAAGAGAAAAATTGTGAAAAACTAAAAGAAGAAATGTTGAATATTTTAGATGTTGATAAACTTCAATATATTGCTTTTGTAGATAAAAAATTTAATTATATTAATGAAATAGAGGAAAAAAATAGCATAATTTTAATAGCTGCTTTTGTAGGAAATACAAGACTTATAGATAATATTTATTTATAGATCTTATTTTAATTCCTCTAATGGAGTTGGTTTTGCAAAATGATAACCTTGAAATTCATCTACTCCTATTGATTTTAGTTTGTTATAGATTTCTTTGTTTTCTACAAATTCAGCAGTTGTTTTAATATTTAATGTTGAAACAAGAGAAACAATTGAATAAACTAACAGTAAATTGTCTTTATTCTTAGTAATATCTTTTATTAAACTACCGTCTATTTTAACATAATCTGGTTTTAATAAAATAACTTCTTTGTAATTTGAAAATCCACTTCCAAAATCATCTATTGCAAATAAAACTCCTTTTTTTCTAAATTTTTCAACAAATTTTCCAAAAATTGCATAATCAGTCATTGAAGCATATTCCAATATTTCAAATACAACAGGTTTTTTAACTTTATTTACATAAAATTCTAATTCTTTTATAGTTTCTTCATTTTTAATATCTTCTAAATCTAAATTTATAGAGCATAAAATATCTGTTTTTTCTATAAATTTAAAACATTTTGAAATCATTTGACGAGATAGCTCATTATATAATTTTGCTTTTTTTGCATAATCTAAGAAATAAGGAGGAATAACTTTGTCTTCTGTTACAATTCTCATAAGTAATTCATATTTTATAATCTCTCCATCTTTATTGACAATAGCTTGTGCATAAGGAGTAATTTGATTTTTCTCTATTGCAGTTTTGATAAGTTTTCTCATTTCAAAATATTCTTTATCTTTTGAGTTATCTTTAATATCATCATAAGAACATAGTGAAATATGCTCTTCTTTTGCAATAGAAAGAGCAATTAGCACTTTTTTTAAAAGGTTTGGTGTTTTGCTAAAAACTATAGTAACACTTATATCAAAATTATCATTATTAATTTCAATAGTCTTATTTTCTATAAATAAATTTAAATTTTTTGCAATTTGAGCAGTTTTTATACAATTACTGTGTCTTATTCCCAGAACAAATTCATCAGATCCAATTCTAAAAATACTAATAGCTGCTGTTTGTGCTTTTTTAAATTCTTTTAATAATCTAGCAAATTTTTGTAAATATATATCACCTATTTCTGCACTATAAAATTGATTTATATTTTTAAAATCATCTATATCTATTAATATTAAATTACTAAATATGTTTCTATTTATTTTATCTACCAATAATTTTCTGTTTTCTAAATTGGTAAGTCCATCAAAATATAATTGATGTTTTACTTTATTTGTTTCTTTTTTAATAGTTTTTTGATATTTTTGAATTTCTTGTGAGATTAATTTTGTAATTATTTTATATACAAATATAACTATAATTAATAAAAAAGATGCAACTACTATAAATATTGTTACAAAATTTTTAGTAACAGATATTATTTGATTGTTATAATTTTTAATTATTTTATCGAGTTCGTTTAAATAAGAACCACTTGCAATTATGATATTTAGAGGTTTATAGTATTTAAAGTAAGATAATTTTTTATCTATTTTATTTGTTAATGGATTTTTATAATAGTAAGTAACAAAAGCTTCATCATTTTTTATAATTTTTTGAAGCATCTCTTTTCTAAATTCTTTATTTTTAATATCTTTATAATTAAGAGATATAGATTTTCCTAGTAAATCTGGTCTATTTATATTCATAAGCATCGTAGCAAATTTATTATGTTTTATAGATTCATTTAATGGATAATTTAATTTATATACAAAAATATAATTTTGTTTATTTTTATATATAGTTTTTAATTTTTGTAATATATTTTTATAGTTTTGTTGCTGTAATAAAGTTGTTGTATCCATAGTATGCTCAACTAAAGCTTTTAATTTCTCTTCTTGAACTTTTAATTCTGCTTGTTTTAATGCATTTGTCCCTATTTTTTCTAATAAATTTTTTTGATAAGTAATAAAAAATGCACTTGCTACTATTCCTATAATAGTTACCATTATAGGAAATATTATAGAATATCTATTTATTTTATTTACTAAATTTCTGTTTTTCATTTAAATTCCTCTATAAATTTTTTTACTTTTTCATTCAAAGGCAGGGTAATTATTTTTCTTTTTGATGTTTCACCTTTTATACTTACATCACTTTTAGATATTTTAAATTGTTTAGATAAATATTTAATAAGTTCTTTATTTGCAGCCCCTTCTACTGGTGGTGCTTTTACATTTATTTTAATTGAGTCTTCATCATAAATTCCTGCTATTTTATTAATTGATGAGCTTGGTTGTGCTTTTACTTTAAATGACACATGATCATTTTCTATTTTAAACATCAATTTCCTTTAATATCATATCAATATTTCCTCTGTTCTTTATATTAGTTGGTTTTAACTCTTTATTTAAATACTCTTCTAATTTACTGTTTTCTATAATATTTGCGTTTTCTACCATTTTAAAAAGAGGTTTTTGATTGAAAATATATTTTCCACTAACTAATGGTTTATTAAAATAAGCTATTTCTAATGGATTATGCCCACCAGCATTATCTATGAAGCTTCCGCCTAAAATTACTTTATCAGCTATACTATACAAATTAATGAGTTCACCCATTTTATCTACTAAAATAATATCTTTATTTAGTCCATCTTGAATTTTACCATAAGTTAAACTATTTTTGGCAGAAAATTTTTCAATTAATTTATAAACTTCTTCAAACCTTTCTGGATGTCTTGGAACTATTACTAAAATAGAATTTTTTTTGTAAGCATTAAGAATTAGCTCTTCTTCACCCGGGTGAGTACTTCCAGCTACGATTAGTTCTTTACTTGGTTTTGGATATTTTTTTGTTATTTGATAAGTTACGGCACTTTTGATATTTCCAGCAACTTTGACATTTTTAGCCCCTAAATTTATTAGTCTTGTTTTATCAGTTTTACTTTGAGCTAAAACTACATCAACATATTTAAAAAGATGACGATAAAACCATCTAAATTTCATATATTTTGGATAACTTCTATCACTTATTCTAGCATTTATAAGCAAAGTTTTTTGACATCTTTTTTTTGCCATAATAAAAAGCATTAGCCAAAGTTCAGCTTCTACTACCACTAAAGTTTTACAAGGTTTATACCAAAAAGGTAAAAACAGTTCAAAAGGTAAGAATCTAACATTTGCATTTTTATATTTTTTGCCTTCTTCGTAACCAGTATTGGTAATTACTGATAAGTTAATTTCTTCAAAATTTTCAATAATAGGTTTTATAGCTTTTGTTTCACCTAAACTACAAGTATGAAAATGGTGTAAAGGTTTATTAAACGGTGGATTATTAAGTAAAAAAAATCTTGCAGGAATTGAATCTTTATATTTGTTTTTAAAAGTTAGAAAAAGTAAAATAGGTAAGGAAATTATATAGAGGGAAAAAGCGATAAGATAATATAAAATATTTATCGCCATTTTAAATTATTTATTTTCCTCAGTTTCTATATATAAAACTCTTCCACAATGAGGACAAGTGATTATTTCTTCACCTTTTATTGCATCTGCATAAGTTTTCTCATTTATTTTCATAAAACAACCCATACAAGCTTGTTTTCTTATAGGACTAACAGCTGAATTCCCAGCCCATTTTTTAATTTTTTTGTAAAATTTATAAATATTTGAATCCATTTTTTTGATTAATACATCTTTGTTTTTATAGATAGTTTCTTTTTGTTTTTCAAGTTCATCAAGTTTATCTTGGATTTCAGCTTGAGTGATAATTATTTGAGCTTCAAGTGATTTTGTTTCTTTTGTAATTTCTTCTTTTTCTTCTTTTTTTTCTTCTACCATTTTTTCAAATTTTGCAATCTCTTCATTTGCACTTTCAATTTGTTCTTTTGCAAGTTCTTCTTCTAAACTAAGAGCTTTTGCTTCTTTCATTGTTTTTACTTTTGCACTTTTTTCTGCAATTTGATTAAGCTTTTCTTTTAATTCTGTAATTAATAGTTCATTTTTACTTTTTTTAAGTATTAAATTTTTAATCTCATCAGTAAGTTTTTCAAGTTTTGTAGTTAAATTTTTAACTTTATTTTGTAATGTAGTAAGAGGTTTTTTGATACTTTCTTCTACTGGAATTAATTTTTCAAGTTTTTTATCATATTGATTTAATTCTACTAATTGGTTAAGATATTTATTCATTTTTTATAGCCTTTTAAATGGGTTTTTTGAATTTCGTATTATAACGAATTTTTCAAAATCTTTCAATTCTTTAAATAAAGCTTTGGCAAAATATTTTTCACTTTCATAGTGAGTTATATCCATAAGTGAAATTCCTCTCGCTTTTGCTTCCATTGCTTCGTGATATTTAATATCACCTGTTAAAAATAAATCAGTTGAAACATTATCAAGTAAACTCATTCCACTACCTGTTGTTAATGTCAAAGATTTTATTGTGTCGTGACATTTTACTACATTTAAACTATCAACATTTAGTTTCTCTTTTATATAATTTACTAGCTTTTCAAAAGGCATATTTATATCTGCTTTTAGCATAAATTCACCAGCTTCCGCGTATTCAAAACCTAAAACTTCTTTCATTACATATTTATTTAGATGAGTTTTGTCAAAGTTTGTATGCATTGAAATTAAAGATATGTTTTTTTGAATAAGTTTAATAGCTATTTTTTGTGAATAGCTAATAGGAACTAAACTTTTTAATGGTTTGAAAATTAGTGGATGATGAGTAATAATTAAAGAATTTTCTTCTATATCATCAATTAATTCTAAATCTAAATCAAGTGAAAGATAAATTTTATTTATTTCTTGATTTTTATCTCCCACTAATAAACCAGAATTATCCCAATTTTCTTGAAGTTCAAAAGGCGATAATTTATCTAAATATTCAAAAATATCACTTATTTTCATTTTCTAATTCTTTGTAAGTTTGGACACACGCTTTAGAAAGTTCTCTAATTTTTAAGATGTAATTTTGCCTCTCAGTAACTGAAATTGCTTTTCTTGCATCAAGTGTGTTAAAAACATGACTTGCAAGCATTACATAATCATATGCAGGATAAACAAGTTTTTGCTCTAAAGCTCTTTTTGCTTCTAAGCTTGCATCATCAAACCATTTAAAAAGCATATTTACATCTGCTACTTCAAAATTATATTTTGAGTATTGATATTCTCTTGTCTTAAACATCTCTCCATAAGTTGTATGTTCACTCCATTTAAGGTCATAAACATTTTCCACTCCTTGTAAATACATAGCAAGTCTTTCAGTTCCGTATGTGATTTCCACAGCAACAGGGTCGCATTTAAGCCCTCCAACTTGTTGAAAATATGTAAATTGACTAACTTCCATTCCATCAAGCCAAACTTCCCAACCAAGTCCCCACGCACCAAGTGTTGGAGATTCCCAGTTATCTTCTACAAATCTAATATCATGGCTTTTTGTATCAAGTCCTAAATATTCTAAACTTTCTAAATACATATCTTGAATATTATCTGGACTTGGTTTGATTAAAACTTGAAATTGATAATAAGCACCAAGTCTGTTTGGATTTTCTCCATATCTACCATCAGTTGGTCTTCTTGACGGAGCAACATACGCTACACTCCAAGGTTTGCTTGAAATAGCCTTAAGTAATGTTTCTGGATGAAATGTCCCAGCACCTGCTGGAATATCATAAGGCATTACAATATTACATCCTTTCTTTTTCCAAAATTCTTGTAGTTTAAGTAGTAAATCACCAAAATATAACATATTTATCCTTTTTTTATTGAAATTTTATCATAAAGTAAAACAATATCTTTCTCATTTGCATTAATTGCATTTGCAATTACATTACATTTAACGATAAAAAGATAAAAAACTTCTCTACTTGTAATTTGATACAAAGATTCAAAATTTCCCATTCCTTTTGCAATAACAACATCTGCCACGTTGAATATTTTTTTTGATTCTTCATTTGCATATTTTAAATCATATCCAGGAGTTGGAACACTTGTATCAATAATAGTTGCAAATTTTGGCATATCACTCTCATTTGCTTCTTTTAAAGTTACATCATTTATAATAGGTTTTCCTCTAACAAAATAGAATATTTCAATGTTATAAAGTGATTTTAAAATATCAGCTAAAATAACATCAAAAATATTTTCACCACAATTATCCCCGATAATTACCACTTTTTGAGCAGTTTTTAGTTTTTCTTTTAGTTCTAAATAGTTATCTATTTTAAAAGGGGTGTTAAAAATTTCATTTAATATATCTTCTAAATTAAACTGTTTTTTTGCACCAAAATCAATTACATTTCCAGCTACTGCAATTTTTAGAGCAGTTAAAAGTTTGTCATTACTTTTGTTTATCTCTTCATATAAAAAAGGCTTAAACTTTTTAGCTTCTTTTATAGCATTTTCTTTTGCTTTTAAAAGTGGATCAGGATTATTTGTAATTGTTTCTATTAGTTTATAAGTATCTTTTGCGATTTGTGGTGCAGTGTTGTCAAGTGAGTAATTAGGTAAAATTTTTGCTACTTCAAACATAATTTTAGCTGAGGTTTTATCATCTAAATTTAATAATTTTGTAGTTTTAAGTGCTTGATTGAAAAGGCACGCAAGACAGTCGGGTTTTATATTCATTTGATACCTAGCTCTCTTTTGATTAAAGGTTCATTAAATCCACTAATCCATTTGTTTTCTATTAAAATTACAGGTATTCCGCCATTTGTATGTTTTTTGCAGTCACTTGCTGCTTGTTTATTTTTTGTTATGTCAATTTCATTGAATTTAATTTTATGTTTTTTGAAGAATTGTTTGGCTTTTACACACCAAATACAACCTGGACCTGTAAAAAGAGCAACTCTTTTTTGTCTTTTTGGTTGTTTCTTTTCACTCATCTTCCTTTCCTTTTCCTTTGATTACTTTACCCCACATCAGTTTATATTTTCTTCTACAAAATTCAAGCTCTTCTTGAGCTATTTTAAGTTGTTTTTGAAGGGTTTCAATAGTTTTTCTATCTTCGTCATATATTTCTTGCACTGAAATTACTGTGCTTTTTAGAAAATCATTTTCACCTTTCATAGTGGTAATAGTTTCGTCTTTTGCTTCTAACACTTTTTCGTGAAGTGTTAGAATAGTTGAAATTGTTTTTTCTAATACAGTCCCTTTATTATCTTCTATTATTTCAAGCTCAGTAGTCATTGGAATTAAACTTTTTGTTCCCGCCTGTGCTTCTATATAGATTGTATTATTTTCTTTTTTATAATTTAATTTTTTATTTCTACAAAGAGTTTTTATTTCATTAGGGGATTTTCCTATTAATTTAGCAAATTCATCAATACTAAGCCATGTTTGCATTACAAAATAACCTCTATTTCTGCTGAATCAGTTTCTACTTTTTTTGCTTTTGCAATTCTGTCTTCTTGAAGTTTTGTTGCAAGTTCTTCATTATCAAGTGCTAATATTTGCATAGCTAAATATGCTGCATTAATTGCACCAGCTTTTCCAAGTGCTACAGTAGCAACTGGCATACCAGAAGGCATTTGAACGGTTGAAAGCATAGCATCCATTCCATCCATTGCACCACCTTTCATAGGTACTCCAATAACAGGTTTAGTAGTAGTTGATGCTATTGCACCTGCTAGATGAGCAGCCATTCCAGCAGCTGCGATAAATACTCTTGCACCTTTTTCTTCTGCTGTTTTAATATAATCTTTAGTTCTTTTTGGACTTCTATGAGCTGATGATATTATAAGCTCATAAGGTACTGTAAAACATTCTAATGTTTTAGCACACTCTTTCATTACTTCATAATCGCTTTTACTTCCTAAAATAATTGATATAAATTTCATTTTATTTCCTTTTTTCTTAAAAATGTTAGATATGGTAATTCACAAGGTAATTTAATTGGATTTAAATTTCCACTATGAACAGATTCTAACTCTTTATCTTTATTCGTTATTATTTTATAAAGTTTTAGTTTCCATTTTTTATTATCTTTATAAATTTTACCTATTTCATTTTCACACTCTTTAATTTTAGCGCCATAAGGTAAAACTATTTCTGCTTCATCATTTGGAAAAGTTTTATACTTACACATAAACGATTTTTTATCTTCATTTACAATTCCACTTACTTGGTAGCTTCCATTTGTTAAAGATGTTTCCAAATTTTGAGTATCATTTTTTTCAAACGGTCTTTTGACCAAATAAGCATCTGTAAAACCTCTGTTTTTTGTAGTTAAAATCTCTCGTTCATATTTTTTCGCATCAAATTTGTTTTTGAAATAGTCATCTATAGCATTTCTATAAGCTTTTGTTACAACGCCTACATAATAAGGGGCTTTTGTTCGTCCTTCGATTTTGATAGAATCAACTGCCTCGCTTGCTAAAATCTCATCTACATGATTTATAAGGTTTAAATCCTTAGAATTCATTATGTAAGTTCCATCTTCATACTCTTCAAGCTTTAGAAGTTTCCCTGTTTCTGGATTTTCGGCATACATTACATACGGATATCTGCAATCATTTGCACAACTCCCTTTGTTTGCATTTCTTCCAAATTGAAGAGCAGATATTAGACATCTTCCACTATAAGCAAAACACATAGCACCATGCACAAAAGTTTCTATTTCAAGCTTTGGAATAGCTTCTTTTATCTGTTTTAAGTCTTTTAGGCTAGCTTCTCTTGCGGAAATTATTCTTTTAACTCCATAATCATAATACGCCTTGGCATCTAAGATATTTAAAGCATTTGCTTGCGTAGATAGATGAATGTCAATTTCTGGTGCTATCTCTTTTGCTAATTTTATAACTCCAAGAGTAGAAATAATCATAGCATCTACACCAATTTCTTTTAATTTTTGTATGTGATTTTTAATAAGTTTTATTTGATTATTAAATGGAAATCCATTTACGGTGGCATAAACTTTTACATTTTTAGAGTGTGCATATTTTACAGCCTCTTCGAATGTTTCATAATTAAACTCTTTTGCACTGTGACATCTCAAAGAAAAATGGCTAACTCCTGCATAAACAGCGTTAGCTCCATAAGCGATAGCTATTTTCAATTTTTCCATATCACCAGCAGGGGAAAGTAGTTCTACTTTATTCACTTTTACCACCTGCAAATTGGGAAATTAAAGCATCTAAGTCATCTTCGCCATCAACTAAATCTTCTGTATTATCTCCATGAAGATGTTTTGCTGATGCTACTCTTTTACTATCATCGATTTTACCTTCAAATATTCTATTCATATATTGAAGAAGTTCTCTCATAATATTAATTACTCTTTCTATTTTTTGTCTGTGAATATCTTGGAACTGCATAATATCCATAGCCATCATTATATTATCGCCTGCACCTTGGGCATTTTCTAGATTTTTATTTATAAGTGTAATTGCTTCTTCACTTTTTGCAAGTTGTTCTTTAAATACTTCTATATTTGGAAATTTATTTGATAATTTTTCAAACAAAGCTTTTTGTTCTTCTAAAGTTTTTAGCACTGTATTTGAATCTTCTTCATTTTCCAGCATTGCATTTGAAATCTCATCCATAATATCCAAAATTTCACTTGCTTTTTCTTCACTATCTTTTGTTACTTCATCTAATTGGGAAACAACTTGATGTTCCTCTGTAGCAGGAGGTGGATATATTCCACTATTATTAGCTGGATCTATTTTTTCTGAATTTTCAGATTCAGTAGATACTGTTTCTTTAGTTTCAGTTTCATCATTTTCTTTGGCAGGGTTATTTTCTTCAATTTCTTCATCTAAATCATCTATTCCACCATCCATTAGGGCATCTAGTTCTTCTTGTGTCATAACAAAGCTCCTATAAAAACTATTTTTGTCTAAATTATACCAAAAAAAAGTTATAATATTGAGAAAGTAATTATATTTACTTAAAATATTAAAAGGACTTAAAATGATTGATTTGCATAATCATACAATTTTATGTAACCATGCTAATGATTTAATAGATGAATATATAGAGAAAGCTATTAAAAAAGGGATTAAAATTTATGGATTTAGTGACCACGCTCCTATGAATTATGATGAAAAGTATAGAATGAGTTTCGATGATATGGATATGTATGAAAATTGGATTGATAAAGTAAAAGAAAAATACCAAAATAAAATTAAAATTTTGAAAGGTTATGAAGTTGATTTTACTCCAGAAGTAGATAAAAGAGTAATAGAAAGAAATGTTGATTATCTTATAGGAAGTGTTCATTTCCTAGATAACTGGGGATTTGATAATCCAGAATTTTTAAGCGAATGGACTAAGCGAGATGTTGATGATGTTTATAAAGAATATTTTGAATTAATTGAGAAACTGGCTCAGTCTAAAATGTTTGATATAGTAGGGCATTTAGATTTGATTAAAATATTTGGATATAGACCCAAAGAGGATGTTAAAGTAATAGCTAAAAGAGCAATTGAAGCAATTGCTGATAAAAAAATGGTAGTTGAAATAAACACAGCAGGTATTAGAAAAAAAGTAAATGAAGCTTATCCAAGTGTTGAATTACTAGAAATGATAAAAAAAGCAAATATTGATATTACATTTGGAAGTGATGCGCATTCAAAAGCACAGGTTGGTTTTAAGCTAAAAGAGAGTTATGAGTTAGCAAAACTTATTGGTTTTAAAAGAGTTGTTTATTTTGAAAATAGAGAAAAAAAATACAAAAAATTATAAAAATGGTGACCCGTGTGGGGATCGAACCCACAACCCTCGGATTAAGAGTCCGATGCTCTACCAGTTGAGCTAACGGGTCTTATTAGAAATGAAATTATATCAAAAAAATTCAAAAATTAATAAAGCTCTATAAAAAGAGTATAATTCCAAAAAAATAAAAGGATATAAAGAATGACATATTTAAGTTTAATTATGGCAACCAGATTTTTAGGATTATTTATAGTTTTGCCTTTGCTTTCAGTTTATGCAATGCATTTACAAGGTTCAAGTGATACAACAATTGGTATAGCGTTGGGTGCATATGCGCTTTCACAAATGTTTTTACAAGTATTTTTTGGAAAACTTAGTGATAAATATGGAAGAAAACATATTATTGCTTTTGGATTACTTATTTTAGCACTTGGAAGTATTGTATGTGCTGTAAGTGATAATATTTGGATGCTAATTTTTGGTAGGCTTCTTCAAGGTGCTGGAGCAATTGGTGGAGTAGTTTTAGCATATTTAAATGATTTATCAACAGAAGAGACAAGAGGAAAAATGTTTGCTAGAATGGGTCAATTTATTGGACTTAGTTTCGCAATTGCCATGGTAGTGGGTCCGATTTGGGGTGCAAAATATGGAGTACCATTTTTATTTGATATTACTGCAGTTTTAGCAGTTTTAGCAATTGTTTTATTGTATCTTAAAGTTCCAGCAGCGCCTGAGATTCAACATTTCGAAGATAGTGCAAAAATAAGTGAAGTTTTTAAAAATAGAGAACTTATAAAAGTTTATTTTTCTGGATTTATGCAAAAAGGAATGATGACTATTATTTTTATGGTAACACCTTTGATTTTTATAAATAAACTTGGTTGGGAAAAAATGGATTTATGGAAAGTTTATATTCCTGCACTTGTTTTTGGTATTTTTGCTATGCCTTTTAGTGCAATTATGGCTGAAAAAAAAGGTAAAGCTAAATTGGTATTTATTTTAAGTGCAATTTTTATGACTTCAAGTGTAATTGCATTTCTTTTAAGTAATGAAAGTAGTTATATTATTGGAGTTGTTCTATTTTTTATTGGATTTAATATGTTAGAACCAGTTTTACAAAGTTTTACGGGTAAAATAGCAAGAATTCACGAAAAAGCAACTGCTATGAGTATTGGAAATTCTATTCAATATTCAGGAATATTTTTAGGTGGTTTGGTTGCAGGTGTAGTTAAACAATATTATGGATATAATGCTTTGTTTTATCTTATTTTAGCTATTGGTGTTATTTGGATAATTTCACTTTTTACAATGAAAGATTTTAAAGGTTTTGATATTAAAACATTTGATAATTTTGATGATGAAATGATTAATAAGTTTAAAAATGATGAAAATGTACACGATGTTTTTATAAAAGAAAAAGTGTTAATTGTGAAATATATAAAATAAATGAAATAACTGATTTTTCAGTTATTTCTTATATACTTTTCTATAACTCCATAAAGCTCTAATTAATCCATAAATAATATATCCACTTAAACTTATAGCCAATGTCCAAATAGGATATAAATATAAAAATGATGCTAAAATAATAATAAAAATTAAGACTTTTAGTTTGGCATTTTGATGTAAATCTACTTTTTTAAACGAAGGAAATCTAACATTACTTACCATTAAAATACCTAAAATAAATGAAGCAATTAAAATAGTTAAATCTAATTTGTGGTTAAGCTCTAAATTTAGCATCAGAACACTTGCTAAAACAGCAGCCGCTGTTGGTATAGGAACTCCTATAAATACTGTTGGGTCATTTTGAGAAGTTGTTACATTAAATCTAGCAAGTCTAATAGCTCCAAACACTACAAAAAGTCCTGCTGCTAATGCGCCAAATTTCCCATAATTATAACCTATACTAAAAAATAACATCATAGCAGGTGCCACTCCAAAAGCTACAATATCAGCTAAACTATCAAATTCCATACCAAACTTAGATGAGGTATTTGTCATTCTAGCAACCCTCCCATCAAGTCCATCAGCTATAAATGATAAGATGATATAAACAAATGCTTTTTCAAATTTTCCTTGACTCGAAGCTATCACACTCATTATTCCAAAAAACACGCTAAGTGCTGTAAACAGATTTGGAAGTATGTAAATCAATTTTATATTTTTCATTTTTTACCTTTTTTAATTTAATTATACACTATTTAATAAATTTTATTCAAAATTTTTTCTACCCACTCAGTTGTAAGTCCCATTGCCGTACTCGTATAACCAATTTGTTTTTTAATATATTTTTTACAAAAACTTTCAACCTTGCATGCACCTGCGCTTCCTACCCATTCTCCACTTTTTATATAATTTTCTGTATCTTTTTCATTAAATTTATCAAAATAGTAAGTAGTTGTGGCTAAATTATCATAAATTTTACCTTGATATCCAATTATTTGATAAGTTACAATATCAATCTTTTTTCCACTTTGAATTGAAAGTAATCTTTTGGCGTCATTTTCGTTTTTTGCTTTTCTAAGAAGTTGTTTGCCGTCAGTTATAATTGTATCGGCTGAAAGTAAAGGAATTTCATCACCCAAACATTTTAAACATTCAGTAAATTTACCTTTTGTTGCAAGGCTAACAAATTCAAGAGGATTAGTAGTTTGAATCTGTTCTTCATCAAATTCACAACTTTTTTGAATAAAAGGGATATTTGCAACTTGTAGTAATTTGGCTCTTGATTTTGAAGAAGAGCAAAGAAGAATCAAAAGTAGTTTCTCTTTTGCTTGGTTTAGTGCTTCATCGATTTTTGAACTATCTTTTCCACCTGCTTGAGCGAAGTCAGGTCTTCCACCTCCACCACCTTGCACGATTGGTGCTATTTCTTTTATGAAATTTCCGGCTTTTAATTCTACATTTTTTGCCCCACAAGCCATTTTTACTTTATCGTTTTCTTCTCCAATTAAGAAAATGAAAACTTTGTCATGTTTGTTTTTTTCTTTATCAACTAATTCTTTTAAATCAGCATTATCAACTCTATCTATTATATAAACAACGCCATCTTTTTCAGTTTTATTCAACTCTTTTACAGAAGTTGATTTTAATTTTTTAATCTCTTCTTTTGATGATTTTATTTCATTTTTTAGTTTTTCAATAGCTTTTGAAATATCTTGTGCTTTAAGTTCAGTTTTTAGTGATTTTATTTTGTTTATATTATTTTTAGCATATTTGTAAGCACTCATACCTACAACTGCTTCAATTCTTCTAACCCCTGCACTTACACCTGATTCTTTTGTAATATAAAAGCTTCCAATCTCAGCTGTATTATCTACATGTGTCCCACCACAAAATTCAACACTTGCATCACCAAAACTTACAACTCTAACAATATCTCCATATTTTTCACCAAAAAGAGCCATTGCACCTTTTTTTTGAGCTTCTTCGATAGGAAGTTCTTCTGTCATTCCAGAGATTGCATTAGCTATCATTTCATTTACAATCAGTTCTATTTTTTCAAGCTCTTCATTTGTAACTGCTTTTGGATGTGTTATATCAAATCTAAGTTTATCAGCTTCTACTAAACTTCCTGCTTGTGAGATGTGTTCACCTAAGACTATTCTACAAGCAGATTGAAGTAAATGAGTTGCAGAATGGTGTTTCGCTATTTCGTGTCTTAAGTTATCAACTGCGCATATAGCTTCCTCATTTACTTTTAATTTTGCATTTTTTACGAAGCTTAAATTAATTCCATTGAATTTTTTAGTATCACTAACTTCATAACCATTAATAGTTCCAGTGTCTCCAATTTGTCCACCACTTTCGGCATAAAATGGAGTTTCTTCACACATTACCCAACCATTACCATTTAATTCATCAACTATATTAAAATTTTCATCTAAAAGTGCTAATATTTTTGAATTATGTTTTGTAGTTGTATAACCAACAAATTTGTTTTCTCCAAATTCCTCAATCAAAGGTTTTACATTTGCACTTACTTCATCTCCACTACCTTTCCACGCAGCTTTTGCTCTTGTTTTTTGTTCATGCATAAGCTTTTCAAACATATCGATTTCTACATTTTTATTTACACTTCTTAGCATATCTTGTGTTAAGTCAAGAGGGAAACCGTAAGTATCATAAAGTTTAAAAGCAACTTCTCCGCTAAAACGGTTACCTTTTGTATTTTTTAGCTCTTCTTCAAAAATCGCCATACCTTTATCGATAGTAGCAAAGAATTTTTCTTCTTCAAGTTTCATATTTTCTTTTACGATGTTTTGTTTTTCTATTAAATAGGGATATTGTTTTCCCATTTCTTCTACTAATGTATCTACAATTTTATACATAAAAGGTTTTCTCATTCCAAGAAGATATCCGTGTCTAACTGCTCTTCTTAAAATTCTTCTTAGAACATATCCTCTACCTTCTCTATCGAAATTTACACCTTGTGCAAGTAAAAATGTAGTAGCTCTGATGTGGTCAGCAATTACTCTATGAGATGCACCTTTTTCATCTGTATAATATTTTTTCCCTGTAATTTCTGTAATTTTTTCTAAAAGGGGTTTAAAAATAGAAGAATCATAATTGCTAAAAACACCTTCTTTTATAGCTACTATTCGCTCAAGTCCCATTCCTGTATCGATTGAAGGCTTTGGAAGTGGGGTAAGATTACCTTTTTTGTCTCTATTATATTGCATAAAAACTAAATTCCAAACTTCTAAAAATCTATCACCTTCACCACCTAAATAATCTTCTTCAGAGTTAAAATGTTCTGCTCCTTGGTCATAATGAATTTCACTACAAGGGCCACAAGGACCTGTATCTCCCATTTGCCAGAAGTTGTCTTTATCACCCATTTTCACAATTCTATCAGCTGGGACATATTTTTTCCAGATTTCACCTGCTTCATCATCACTATCGTGAATAGTAATCCAAAGTTTTTCTTTTGGAAGTTTAACTACCTCTGTTATAAATTCCCACGCATATGCAATTACTTCTTTTTTGAAATAATCACCAAAGCTAAAATTTCCTAACATTTCAAAAAGTGTATGATGTCTTGCTGTGTAACCTACATTCTCTAAATCATTGTGTTTTCCACCAGCTCGCAAGCATAATTGACTTGAAGTTCTTCTTGGAGGAATTGGTGCAGGGATTTCACCTGTAAAAATTGGCTTAAATTGAACCATTCCTGCATTTGTAAAAAGCAGACTTGCATCATCCGGAACTAATGGGCTTGATGGGTATATTTTATGACCTTTTTTTTCAAAAAAGTTTAAAAATTCTTCTCTAATATTCATATACTAACTCCTATACTAAAAAACTTGATATAATTTTTTTAAAATTTTACCCTATTTTTGTAAAAAAAGAAAAGGAATTTATTTAATGTATAAAAAAGAGATAGAAATTTTAAAAAAAAAGAATAGATTTAGAAAAAGAAAAATTTATAATAATGTAATAGATTTTGCAAGTAATGATTATTTGGGACTTGCAGGAAATGCAGAAATTTTGGATAAAACTTATAATGCTTTAAAAGGCGAAGAATATGGAGCAAAAGCTAGTCAATTAGTAAATGGATATACAAAATATCACAAAAAGCTTGAAGAATATCTTTGTGAAATAAATGAATATAAAGCAGGAATTGTTGTAGGAAGTGGATTTTTGGCAAATATGAGCCTTTTCGAAAGTTTGGCACGAAAAGGGGATTTGGTAATTTTAGATGAAGAGTATCATGCAAGTGGAATTGTGGGGACGAAGCTTACTCAAGCAGAAGTTAGATATTTTAAACATAATGATTTAGAAGATTTAGTCTATAAACTTGCTGATTCTATACATTTTAACAGAGTCTTTGTAGCCGTAGAAGGTATTTATTCTATGAGAGGGGATTTGGTAAAAGAGGAGATTTTACAATATTTGGCTGCCAAAAAGAAAGTTATTACAATCATCGATGAAGCCCATTCTGTAGGGGTAGTGGGAGATAAATTAATGGGAGTAGTTGATTTATATAAAATTCCCACGGTAAACACTATAAAAATAGGGACACTTGGTAAAGCGCTTGGAAGTTATGGTGCTTATATTTTAGCGAGTAAGGAAATTATTTCATTTTTAGAAAATAGGGCAAAAGGAATTATATATTCAACCGCATTAAGCAATTTTGATACGATGTATGCATATTTTGCTTTAAAATATATACATAATAATTTAGATGAATTAAAAAAAGAGATTGATAAAAGAAAAAAATTGATAAAAAGTGATTCTCTTATTTATGTAAAAGAATATGAAAATGATATAATTTTAAAATCTGAAGAGTTACAAAAAGAAGGATTTTTAGTAGGTGCAATTCGTCCTCCAACTGTGAAAAAATCACTTTTCAGAATAACAGCACGAATTAGTCAAGATATAGAAAAATTAAAAGAGGTTATTGAATGGATAGAGAAAAATTAAAAATAGCAATTGTTGATGATTCTAAATCTTCAATTAATTATTTAAAATTACTATTAAAAAGATTAAATTTAAATAATATTATTGCTTTTCAAAATCCAGTTGAATTTTTAGAATATTTGGAAAAAAATGATGGTATTGATATTATATTTATTGATTATATAATGCCTCATTTAAATGGAATAGAAGTTTTAGAAAAAATCAAAGAAATAAATAAAGATATTTTAACAATTATGATGACTGATAGTGATGATATAAATGTTAAATTAGAAGCAATAGAAGAGGGTGTAACTGAATTTATGCCTAAAACTATAGATTTTGCTGAATTTACTGCTAGAATGAATATTTTAATTAATTTAAGATTATATTATTATAAAGTAAAAAATTATCAGATTTCTTTAGAAAAAACATTAAAATATAAAGATAAACAAGAGGAAATGACACTTAGAAAACAGTATAAAATTATTGAAGATTATGCTAGTAATCATTTTTATGGTGATTGGATAGCTGATTCTTATTTTAAGCCGTATGATATTGTAAGTGGAGATAGTTATGCAACACTCAGAATTAGTGATACTAAGTTTTTTGTAGCTGTTGTAGATGGAATGGGGAAAGGTGTTAGTGCATCTCTTACTTCTGTGCTTACAATAGCTTTTATGAATTATTCTCTTTCTAAATCAATTGCATTCAATGATTATAATTTTAATAGAACTGTAAAAGATACATTTGAATATGTTAAATCTATTTTACTTGAAAATGAAGCATTGAGCTTTGCAATGGTTGAAATAGATATTGAAAATGAAAATATAAGATATGCCAATTTTGGTCTTCCACCAATTTATCTAAAAAGAGACGAAGAAACTATAAAAATAAAAGCAAATAATACTGCTCTTTTATTGACTGAGAAACAATTTTTTATAGATGAAGCTAGTAAATTTGATGCTATTTTAATGGCAAGTGATGGATTAACTGAATCCGTTATGAATAATGGATATCCATATTTAATTAGATTTAAAGATAAATTTAAAACCTCTTTTTTTTTGTCTGAAATAATTAGTGATTTTAGTAAAAATGTAGATGAAGCTGATGATGATATGACTATTTTTTATTTAGCAAAAGATAAAGATAAATATGAAACTATTTATGATGAAAAAATTTTAATAAATCAAGAAAATATAGAAAATATAGTTAATAATATAGAGTTTGAATTACCTCAAAACAGAGTATCAATTCAAATTATAGAAAAAATAGTATTTGCTTTAAATGAGCTTTTATTAAATAGTTTAGAACATTCTGTATTGAAAATGGGTAGAAATAAACATCAAATAGTTAAAAATAGTATAAAAATTGAGTATAATAATGAAAATAAATATGTCCAACTCCAAATTTTAGTTTCAAATAAATTTGTTATTCTTATAGTGGAAGACGAAGGAGATGGATTTGAAGTTAATGATATATTTAAAAAAGAGTGGTTTAATAGATATCATGGAAGAGGTCTTAAAATGTTGAAATCTCTAAGTGATGGTATTTATTATAATGTAAAAGGCAATAAAGTAAAATTATATTTAAAAAAGGACAAATAATGGATATTATAAAAAAAGGTAATGTTTTAGAGATAGAAGGTGTTATTAAAACTATGAATGATGCAAACAAATTAAACGGAATTTTGGAAGAGTTTCAAGAAGGAAGTACAGTAACTCTTAGAATAAAAGATAGTTTTGCTATGCCTTCTGCTGTAATTGGTAATTTGCTTAAAAAAGTGGAAGAAGGTATAAATATAAAATTAGAAGTAAAAAGTGATATTTTATATGAAGTTTTAGATGATTTAAATTTAGTTAGTAAGTTAAATGTAAGAAAGCTCTAATCTAATTGATGCTTAAAAAATTTTTATTATCATTTTTGATATTACCAATAATTGTTGTAATTGTTTTAATCTTATATCTGTATCAATCTACGAGATTTGATATAGATAAATTAGTTTATTATAATCCTCCTTTAACTACACAATTTTATGATAGAAATGGTAAATTAGTTGCTAATATTTTTGATAAAGAAAATCGTCTTTATGTTAAATTTAAAGATATTCCTCCAAGAGTAATAGAAACTCTTGTAGCTACGGAAGATACTACATTTTTTACAAATCATGGATTTAATTTAGAGGCAATTTTTAGAGCTTTGATAAAAGATATAAAAGCAGGTAAAAAAGTAGAAGGAGCTTCTACTTTAACTCAACAACTTGTTAAAGTTATGTATTTAAATAGGAAAAAAAGTATAAAAAGAAAAATAAAAGAACTTTTTATTGCTATAAAAATAGATAAAACTCTTTCAAAAAACAGAATATTAGAAATTTATTTAAATCAAATTTATTTAGGACATGGATATTATGGTATTAAAACAGCAAGTGAAGGTTATTTTCATAAAGAATTAAAAGAGTTATCTTTAAAAGAAATAGCAATGCTTATTGCTTTGCCTAAGGCACCTAGTTATTATGCCCCTACTAATCATTATAATAAAAATATAATCCGTGCAAATACAATTTTGCAAAGAATGCTAACCCTTGGTTGGATAACAAATGATGAATATAAAAAAGCAGTTTTTCAGACGCCAAAAGTCTATAATACAACTTTAACAAGAAACAAAGCACCTTATGTAGTAGATATGGCTTTAAAAGAGTTAAAAAAAAGATATTCTGATATAAAAACAGGTGGATATAAAGTTAAACTTAGTATAGCTTTAGATATTCAAAAAATTGCACAAGAATCCATAATATGGGGATATGATAGAATTAGAAAAAAATATGATGAAAATGATCCTACTTTAAATGGAGCTATGATTACAATCAATTCTCACTCAGGAGATGTTCTTTCGGCTGTAGGAGGAATTGATTATAAAAAAAGTAATTTCAATAGAATTATTCAATCCAAAAGAAGTATGGGTAGTGCCATGAAACCTTTTGTATATCAAATTGCTTTTAATATGGGGTATAATCCACAAAGCATGGTTCCAGATGTTTCAAGAACTTATAAGATGTCAAGTCAAGATAATAATGATACATATTGGCATCCACATAATTATGAAAAAAATACATTAGGATATATTACATTAAGACAGGCACTTGTGCATTCAAGAAATTTAGCTACAATTAATTTAGCCTCAATGATAGGACTTGATAGAATTATAAAAGGTTTGTATTTTTTTGGATTTGATGATATTCCTTCCAAAGATATGTCAGTTGTTTTGGGAAGTGCAGGTGTCACTTTACTTAAAGTGGCTGAAGAATATACACTTTTTTCAAATTATGGTGTTAAAGTTAAGCCTAGACTTATTTTGGAAATAAGCAATGAAAAAAAAGGTTTAAATACTGAGTTTTTAACTAAAAAAGATGATTTAATGGACGAGGATCAAGCATATCTAATGGTAGATGTTTTAAGGGATGTTGTAAAAAAAGGAACCGGTAGAAATGCAAGACTTAAGGCAATAGAAGTAGCTGGTAAAACTGGGACAACTAATAAATTTAGAGATGGTTGGTGGTGTGGATTTACTCCCGATACTACAACTATTGTTTGGTATGGAAATGATGATTATAAAACTATGGGTAAAAGAATGAGTGGTGGGAGAGTAAGTGCACCTGTATTTAAGTATTTTTATGAACAATTATTACAAATTCATCCAGAAATTAAAAGATATTTTTTTGTTCCAAAGGGTATTAAATATTTCAATTATAAAAATAAGAAAATGCCTTTTACAAAACTTTCTCCTCCTCCAAAAGAAAAAATATATGTTCCTGTTTTTTAAATAAGATAAAATCACTCTTTTTATAAAAAAATTATGATATAATTTTAAATTATGATATTTAAGGAGATTTTTTATGAAAAGAATAATGATAGGATTAATTCCAGTTTTTATGCTTGCTTCGAGTGTTTCTTTTGAAGAAGCCTTGAATGATGTATATACAAATAATAATGGTTTAAAAGCTAAAAAATTAAATATTGAAATGTCTAAACAAGATTTTAGTAAAGCTAAAATGTTTGATTTTGGAAGACTTTATTTTGAGGAAACATTTAGTAGAACAAATAATGCTTTATATGTTTTTGGTGATAAATTATCTCAAAGAGAAGCTACATTTATGGATTTTGGTGCAAATCAATTTACAGGTCCAGCTGCTCTAAAAGTAGTACCTGAGAATTTGAATTATCCACATCTTAGAGATAATTATTCTACAAAAATTGCTTATGATTTACCAATTTTTACTGGTTTTAAAATAAAATATGCAAAAAAAATAGCAAAACTTCAAGTAAAAGCTCAACAATTTAAATATCAAAGAGATAAAAATAAATTAGCTGTTGAGGTTTTAAAAGCTTATAATGGTGCAGTTGCGGCTAAATATTTTATTGAAGCTTTGAAAAGTGCCAAAAAAACTACCACTTCATTTGTAAAGATGACAAATAATATGTATAAACAAGGCATCATCGTAAAAAGTGATGTTTTAAATGCCGAAGAGAGAGATAGTGAAATAGATGCGAAGTTAATTGAAGCACAAAATAGATATAAATTAGCCTTGGCTTATTTAAGATTTTTAACAGGAAATAGTGGTATAGATGATGTAAAAGGTTTCAAAGTAATAGTTTCTCCTGAATCTGATTTAAAAACTTTGCAAGAAGTAGCCCTAAAAAATAGAAACGATATAAAATATATGAAATCAAATGTGGATACTATGCAAAACAAAGTTAAAATGGATAAAAATATCTATTATCCAACAATAGGCACTCATCTAGAATATGGACAAAACAGTAAAAACCCAGAGCTTAATAGAAATAAAGATTATTATTTACTTTCTGCAAGACTTACATATAATTTTATAAATCCAGGGGATAAAGAAGAACTTCAAAAATCAAAGATTCAAGCAGCTCAAACTGCATTATATTATAAACATATGCAAAATGGTATAAAAATGGAAGTAGAGCAAAAATTACTTAATTTACAAGCAAAAACGGCTTTAATAAAAACAAAGGTTAAAAATAGAGATTTAGCCGAAAATGTTTTACATCAATATAAATCAATGTATAAAAATGGGATAATTAATATTTCAAGATTACTTATGAAACAATCCCAAAAACAAAAATCAGATGCCCAGCTTATAAAAGCAAAATATGATCAAGCTTTAGCAGCAGCCAAACTTGAATTAGCAATTGGAAAAAGAATTAAAGGAGAAAGCAAATGAAAAAAATATTATCAATATCGTTAATGGTACTTAGTGCTTTTGCTTATAACTTAGCACCTGCACAAATGAAAACAATTAATATAACAAAAACATATAGTGGTGACACTTATGCCAAAAAACAAGTTATGGTGGCAACTAGACTTATGGGATATATTAAACAAATAAATGTAGAAGAGGGTGATGTAGTTAAAAAAGGTGAATTTTTATTTGAAGTTGACCCAAGTGATATTTATTCCATGATAAATCAAGCAAGAGCAGGAGTATTGCAAGCACAAAATGCAGTTTTGATGGCGGAACTAGCTTACGCGGATGCTAAAAAAGATTATGATAGATTTAGTAATCTTTATAAACAAGGTTCAGTTTCAAAAAGAGACTATGACAAAATGACTTTGAATATGAAAATAAGAAAATCACAAGTGGGGATGGCAAAAGCAATGCTATCTCAAGCAAAAGCAGGACTTGATCAAGCTCTTGCTCAAAAAAAATATTCAAAAGTTTATGCTCCAATTAATGGTGTAGTAGTGAGAAAGTTTGCAAATGTTGGAGATATGTCTATTCCAGGTCATCCGGTACTTATTTTAGCTAATTTAAAGTCTGTTCAAGCTAGAGCTTTTGTAAAAGCAGAGGATGTTAGGCTTATAAAAAAAGGTCAAAATACTGATATATTTATTAGTGCTTTAAATAAAAAAGTTTTGGCAAAAGTATCAAGTGTAATTCTCTCAGGTGATGCGGCAACTCACTCTTATTTAGTTAAATTTAAATTTAGTGATAAAAATAGTGATATTTTACCAGGAATGTATGCCAAAATCGGAGTAAAAATCGGGGATAAAAAAGAAACTGTAGTTCCTTATGATGCATTAACAAGTAGAGGAGGAATTGTAGGAGTATTTGTAAATAATGGCAGTAAAGCTGAATTTAGAGCTGTTACAATTTTATCTCAAGATGGAAATAGTGTAGCTGTTAGTAATGTAAAAGTAGGTGAAGAAGTTGTGATCTTACCACCTGTAAATATGACAGATAATACACCATTAGACTAAGGATAGATAATGGAAGAAAAAAATTTAAAAAAAGAGTTGCATCAAGAAAAGCAAGAAATTCAAAAAATAGAAGAAGAATTAAAGTTAAATATAGCAGGAAGATTAGCAAGAGATTTTCTTAAAAATCCTTTAACACCTGTAATTGCTTTTGTTCTATTTTTATTTGGGGCAATTGCTCTTATGATGACACCAAGAGAAGAAAATCCTCAAATTGATGTTCCCAGTGCAAATATAATTGTAGTTTATCCAGGGGCTAGTAGTAAAGAGGTTAAAAATATTATAGTTGATCCACTTAGTAGAAAAACAAAGGCTATTGTTGGGGTTGACCATATTTATGGTATGTCTATGAATAGTGTAGGGGTTGTAACAGTTGTATTTAAGATTGGTCAAAATAAAGAACTTTCAATGGAAAAACTTTATGATAGACTTTTTCAAAATATGGATTATTTACCAAAAGGTGTATGGAAACCTATAATTAAACCAAATGATATTGATGAAGTTCCAGTTTTAACTTTTGCATTAGCAAGTAAAAAATATAATGATGCCCAGCTTTATAGAATGGCACAAAGACTTTTAACTCCACTTGCTAGTGTTAAGAATGTAAGTGTAGTTGGAATCAAAGGTGGACACAAAAGAGAATTTGATGTTACTTTAGATGCATCTAAGATAGCAGCTTATCATATTTCATTAGGTCAAGTTGCAGATGCACTTAAAAAAGGAAATGTGGATTATCCTCTTGGTAATTTTGAAAAAGGTAAATTTTCTATTCCAGTAGAATATAATGGATTTATTAAAAATTTAGATGATATTAGAAATTTATTAGTTGCAAATTATAATGGTAGAGCTGTTTATTTAAAAGATATAGCAAAAGTTAGCGATACTGCAAATTATCATGATAAACATTATACTTATTTTATGGCTGGACAATCTTTTGAAGATAAAGGTATAAATAAAGGTGAGCAGTTAAATCAAGTAACTGTATTTGTATCTAAAAAAAGAGGAACAAATGCTGTATTTGTTTCAGAAGCTACAATTAAAAAAATGAATGAACTAAAAAAACAACTTCCAGCAGGAGTTAAAGCAATAATTACAAGAAATGATGGACATAAAGCAAATGAAGCAGTTAATGAACTTGTATCTCATTTAATTATTTCAATTGGTATTATCACAATATTATTAATTATAACTTTAGGATTTAGGGAATCTTTAATTATTGCTTTTACAGTGCCTTTAATTCTTGCTACGACTCTTTTTGTAGGAATGCTTGCAGGGCAAACAATTAATAGAATTACACTGTTTGCGCTTATTCTTTCACTTGGGCTTTTGGTTGATAGTGCTATTGTTGTTATTGAAAATATTCATAGACACTTTTCAATGGGGGATAAAAGTAAAGAACACGCAGCAGTATTTGCTACAAATGAGATAGGAAATCCAACTAATGTAGCAACTTTAGCTATTATTTTAGCATTTATTCCAATGTTTTTTGTTGGTGGAATGATGGGACCTTATATGAGGCCAATTCCATTTAATGTGCCAGTTGCAATGATTTCTTCACTTGTAATAGCCTATATGTTTGTGCCATGGGCAGCAGTAAAATTTTTACCAGATCATCACAAAAGTGAGCCATTTGATATTAAAAAAACAAAAACTTATGCTATATTTAATAAATTATTAAGACCGATGATTGAGTATAAATCTAAAAGATTACTATTTATCTCATCACTTGTAATTTTAACTATTTTATCGATTTTAACTTTGCCTAGTAAACTAGTGTTATTTAAAATGCTTCCAGGAGCTAATAAAAACACATTTAATATAACAATTGATTTACCAACAGGTTCAAATATTAATACTACGAAAGAAGTGGTATCTAAATTAGAAAAAGAGCTTGCAAAACAAAAAGGAATCACTGATTTTGAAAGTTTTGTAGGAATGGGTGGAGTTATTGATTTTAATGGACTTTTAAAAGGAAGTAATCTTAAAAAAGGTGAAAATTTAGCTGAAATTAGAGTTAATTTAAAAGATTTACATGAAAGAAAAGAATCATCAATTAATATGGTTTCAAGACTTAGACCAATCTTACAAAAAATCGCTAAACCTTATGATGCAAACATTAAACTTGTAGAAGACCCTCCAGGACCTCCTGTAATGGCTACACTTCTTATGGAAGTAAGTGGAGGAGATAATGCTGGAAGAATGGTTTTAGCTAAAAAAATAGAAGATATTTATAAAAAAACAAAAGGTGTAGTTGATATTGATGTAATGGCTGATGACCCTATTGTAAAATATGAATTAGTACCAGATAAAGTAAAAGCTGGACTTTTAGGAATTACAACTAAACAAATTGCTGATATTTTAGGACTTGGAATAAAAGGTGCCGTTGTTAGTGTAGCTCATATTCCAAACGAAAAAGAACAAGTTGGAATCTTTGTTAGATTTGATAAAGCTTCAAGAAATGGAATTGAAGATATTCAAAATATCAAAATTATGTCTATGACAACTCATAGAATGGTGCCACTTGGAGAAGTTGTGAAAGTAAAAGCAGTGCCTTATGGAGGACTTATTACGAGTAAAGACCTTCGAGACATTACAATGGTAACTGGTGAAATGGATAAAAGAGGAAGTATTTATGCACTTCTTGATATATTTAATCAATTAAAAGATAAAGGCTTAGCAGGTTATAAAATCACTTATAATGGAAATCCACGATTAAATTTAGTAGCACTCAATACAAAAACTGGACAAAAATATGATCTAGTATGGGATGGTGAATGGAAAATTACATTTGATACATTTAGAGATTTAGGAACTGCATTTGGTGGGGCAGTTATTTTAATCTTCTTACTAATGGTTGCATATTATAAAAATTTCAGAATTCCAAGAATTGTATTAGCCGCTGTGCCTTTAACTTTTATTGGAGTTTTGCCTGGGCATATGATAACAAGTTGGTTTACTGTTCCTCTTACTGGAACGCCAGCTTATTTTACTGCCACAAGTATGATTGGATTTATTGCACTAGCCGGAATTGTTGTTAGAAATTCACTATTACTTATTGACTTTACAAATGACTTAGTAAAAGCAGGAAGAAATCTGGAAGATGCAGTAGTTGAAGCAGCAGCTACAAGATTTAGGCCTATTATTCTAACGGCACTTGCTATTATTTTGGCATCAAGTGTTATTTTACTTGATCCAGTTTGGCAAGGATTAGCTGTTTCACTTATTTTTGGTGTGATGGTTTCTACAGTTTTAAGTCTTTTTGTTATTCCACTTTTATATTGGAGATATTTAAGAGATATGAATAAAAAACTTCCAGAAACTTTAGTAGATTATGGATTAAAAGCGGAATAAGTTCGCTTTTTTTCTTTTTTTGATATAATTATCAAAAAAGGTTTTTAATATGCAAATAGTTTTGGCCTCATCAAATAGAGGTAAGATTAAAGAAATTAAAAAATATTTTGGTAACGATGTTATCGCTTTTAGTGATTTAATTACTCCGTTTGAAATAGAAGAAAATGGTAAAAGTTTCAAAGAAAATGCTATTATAAAAGCTAAGGCTATTTATGAAAAACTTCCTGAGTTTATAATTATCGCCGATGATAGTGGCATAAGTGTTCCAATTCTAGGAAATATTCCTGGTATTTATAGTGCAAGATTTGCTGGCAGTGATGCAAGTGACAAAGATAATTTAAATAAATTAATTAATGAACTTAAAAAAAGAAATATTTCAAAAACTCCTGCTTTTTATACATCAGCAATAGCTATTGCGTCTCCTTATGGAATTTACACAACTCATGGATTTATGTATGGTGAAGTGATAGATGAAGCAAGAGGAAATAGAGGTTTTGGATATGATCCTATGTTTATTCCTAAGGGTTATGATAAGACACTCGGAGAACTTGATGAAGAAGTTAAAAAATCAATTTCTCATAGAACAAGAGCTCTTAATTTAGCAAAATATATTTTGGATGTAATAAAATGAATTACTTATTAAAAATGGCAAAACTTGTAAAGTTTGAGCATACGATATTTTCAATGCCTTTTATTTTCGTAGCAATGATTGTTGGGGCTGATGGTTGGTTTGGATGGAAACTGTTTTTTTTGGTAGTTTTAGAAGCAATATTTGCTAGAAATTTTGCAATGGGTGTAAATAGATATTTAGATAGAGATATTGACATCAAAAATGAAAGAACAAAAGATAGACCAAGTGTAAATGGCGAAGTAAATGAAAATGAAATGAAACTTTTTATTATAGGAAATGTGATAGGTTTTATTTTTGTAGCTTATTTTATTAATTCACTTGTTTTTTACTCTTCACCTTTTATTTTGGCAGTGTTAGGTGGGTATAGTTATTTCAAAAGATTTAGTGAATATGCTCATATTATTTTAGGAATTTCACTTGCACTTGCACCAATAGGTGGAGCAATGGCTGTAACAAATAGTGTGCCAGATTGGAGTGTTTTTTTGGCATTTGGAGTTATATTTTGGGTGGCTGGATTTGATATTTTATACTCTTTGCAAGATATGGAGTTTGATAAAAAAGAGGGGTTATTCTCAATACCTGCTAAATATGGGCTTAAACCTAGTTTAGAGCTTTCTGCACTTTTTCATATTTTGACAATTATTTTTTGGTTTTTATTTATTGTTTATTCACATTTAGGTTTTTTTGCTTATATTGCACTTATAATTAGTGTAGGATTTTTATATAAAGAACAAATGATGGTAAGAAATAATTTAGAAAATATTCCAAAAGCATTTTTTGATTTGAATGGATATTTAGGAATTATATTTTTTGTTTGTATAGTTTTAGATAAGGTTTTTAAATGAAAATAAGATTTGTTTCAGCTCCACTTAATATTGAATTTGAAGAAGATAAAGAAATTTTCAAAGAAGAATATGATAAATTAGGGGCTGAAATAGATGATCCAATTGGTCAATATATAAAATTAGCTAAGGCAAGAGGTGAGACAGGTGAGAGTGATAAAGTATTACTTGAACTTGTAATTGCACTTCATAGAAAAGTAGATGAACTTACACAATTAATCAAAAATGAAACAAAAGAATTAATTGCTCTTAAATATAATGAAAAAATTAGTGATATTGGATATGAATATATTAAATTTCAAAATCCTATTTTGACACCAAATGAAAAATATTATGGAAGATTAAATGTTGCTTTTTTCCCAGAGAGGGAAGTTCCTATTTATTTCATTGCCATAGATGAAGAGATTGCTGAAATTATTTTAATGCATGATAGAGATATAAAAGATTATAATTCTTTTATAGCAGCCAGAGAAAGAGCATTAATTAGAGAAAAAAGGGGAATAAAATGAGTATAACTATAGCAATTTTTATAGGATTTGCATTTGCTATAATGTTTTTGTTTTTTTATATTTTTGCAAGTAGTAAAAATTTTGATAGAAAATTTCAACGAATTGGTATGGCATTAGAAGAGATGAATGAAGAAATTTATCAACTTGAAAAACAACAAAAAAAGATATCTCAAAATTTAGAGTTAGATGTAGAAAAAATTATATCTAACCAGATGAGTGATATTTTAGAAAATTTAATCAAAACAATAAAAGAATCTCAATATAAATCAGAAGATGAAATTAAAAGTTTGTATGAAAAAATAGAAAAAATAGAAAGTAATATAAAATTAAATGCATTGCCAAATTTTGAAACAATATCTAATAAAAAAGATGATAAAAGTAAAATTAAAGAACTTTTTGAAATAGGGTATTCTGTAGAAGAGATAGCAAAAGAAGTTAATATGCCAGCAGGTGAAGTTCAACTTTATTTGAAGTTCTAAAATAAAGCTTAAATTTTACTTAATTTCAGCTAAGTTTAAGGAAATTTGATTATACTTTCATTTCCAAAAGTAATATATAGTTACTTAAAATTGCTAAAAGGGCATAAATATGAAATTTACAAATATGAATCCAACAGTTGAAAGAAACTGGGTAGTAATTGATGCAGAAAATAAAATATTCGGTAGAGTAGTTTCTGAAATCGCAATTATTTTAAGAGGAAAAAACAAACCTTACTATACTCCAAATATGGATTGTGGAGATTTTGTAGTAGTTATAAATGCAGATAAAGTTAAATTTTCAAAAGAAAATAAAGCTGAAGATAAAAAATATTATAGACATTCAGGATATTTCGGTAGTGTTAAAGAAGAAAGTGCTAAAAAACTTTTAGATGAAAATCCAGAAAAACTATTTAAACTTGCAACAAGAGGGATGCTTCCAAAAACATCACTTGGAAAAGCGCAACTTAAAAAATTAAAAGTGTATGAAGGGGCAGAACATCCTCATACAGCTCAAGTAAAGGCTAGCAAATGAAAATGCACGGTAGAACTTATGCAACAGGAAAAAGAAAAACAGCAGTAGCTAAAGTATGGTTAAAACCAGGAAATGGTGAAATGACTATCAATGGTAAAAGCCTTGATGAATTTTTAGGTGGAAGAGATGCTCTTAAACTTAGAGTTAGATGGCCTTTAATGGTAACTAAACAAGAAGGCGCTGTAGCTATCGAAGCTAAAGTTTATGGTGGTGGTCAAGCTGCTCAAGCTGATGCAGTAAAACATGCAATTGCAAAAACTTTAGTTGAATATGCACCAGAATTAAGAACTTTACTTAAACCTTATGGACTTCTTACAAGAGATGCTAGAATCGTTGAAAGAAAAAAATACGGAAGAAGAAAAGCAAGAAGAAGCCCACAATTCTCAAAAAGATAATTTTTTATCTTTTTTCTTTTTTACTTTCCTTTAAAAATCCCTTACATTATGCTATAATTTATAAAAAAGAGTCTGTTATATGAAAGCTTTTATTCTAAAAAAAATAGCAAATCATATTTCAAATAAAAAATTTATCAAAAGAGCTTTAAGAGTTGATGATAATGTAATTTTACTTGAAATTGATAAAACTAAATATTTCTTTGATTTAACAAAAGGAAATAGTGATATTTATATTGATATAGAGTATGATGTTTCCAAAAAATTTAATGCTCCGTTTGATATTACACTTGCTAAAAAATTTATTAAATCAAAACTTTTAGAAGTTAAAGCAGTTGAAAGAATTTTAACTTTAAAAGTAGAAACCAATCTTGGATTTAAAAAAGAGATTAATTGTATAGAATTTGAATTTACAGGAAGATATACAAATACCATTATTTTAGATGAAAAGTTTATAATTACTGAAGCACTTCATCATATAAACAGTAGCGTAACATTTAGACCAATTCAGCCAGGAATTAAACTACTTCCACTTCCAAAAATAGAAATAAAAGAAAAAGAGTTTGAAGTTGATGATATTGTTCAATACACACAAGAGCTTTTTAGTAAAAAATATAATCAAAAACTAGATAATATTAAAAAAACTATAATTAATTCTACAAATAAAAAAATAAAAAAATTAGAAAAAATTTTACAAAATTTACCAAGTGAAGAAGAATTATTAAAAGAGAGTGAAAAATATAAACTTTTTGCAGATTTGGCAATGATAAATCTGTATAAAATTAGTAATAAATATGACAAGTTTATAGAAGTAGAAGATTTTGAAGGTGAAACTCTGAAAATTCCTATGCCTAAACTTAGAAATATAAATGATATTGGAAATTATTATTATAATTTATCCAAAAAAATGAAACATAAATCTAAAAATATTCAAATAGAAAAAAGAAATTTAACTGAAAAGATAGAATTTTTAGAAAATTATAAAAAAGGTATAGAGAAAGCCACAACTATTAGTGAACTCAATATTTTTAAATCTCCTAAAAAAACAAAATTAAAAGAAGATAATATTGAACAATTTTTTATAGATGATTTTATAGTTTTGGTAGGTAAAAATGAAAAAGGAAATATAAAATTATTAAAGCAAAGCAAGGCAAATAATGTATGGCTTCATATCAAAGATAAACCAGGAGCTCATGTAATAATCAAAACTAATAAAAAAAATGTACCAGAAGATGTGATTTTTAAAGCTGCAAAGCTCGCTTTAACTTTTAGTAATGAAAATGAAGGAATCGTCGATTATACTCATAGAAGAAATTTATATATCAAAGAAAAAGCTTTCGTAAATTATGTAACTTATAAAGGTGTAAAAATAAGAATATGAATAAAGAATGTGGAAAATTAGAAAAAAAATATAATCATGTAATTAAAATGTTAAAAGAAAGTTTTATCGTTCTTAAAAATGAAATTTTTAATTGTCAGATTGAAAAAGATAAAAAGAATTCATCTATTATTACTTATAAAAAAAGAGTTTCTGAACAATTAAATCAATTGCAAAAAAGTGTTAATTTACAAGAAAAAATGATAGATTTTTATAAAAATCAAAATTTAGAGTTGACAAAAGAGACTTTTCTTTTAAAAAATAAATTTAAAAAAACAGCTTTTTTATTTAGTAAAAAGAAAGAGGATAATTTAATTTATGAATATTTTAAAGATGATATAGAAATAGAAAATCTTTTAAATGATATTGTTAATAAAACATTAAAAAACAAGTTTAATCCCAAAGAAATATCCCCATTATACTTTAGGAAAGAATTAAATAATTCTTTAAGAAGTTATCTTATAAAAGAACTTATTGCATATACAAAAATAGAGAAAATAGCTATTTTATTATCTTCTATTTTATTAAAAAAATTCTATAATAAAATTTATTTATTTATAACTTCTTTTTTTGTTGATAGAATAGAAAATGAAAAATATAGTGATTTTGTTCAGATTTTATTTACAAAAACATTAGTGGATAAAGATACAAAATATAAACCTATACAGATGGAATATTCTATAGATGATATAAAAAGAATATATCATAAATATAAATATTTATCAGTTAAAAAGGAAGATTTATTTATGAAAATAGATTTAGAAAAAGTAGATAAAAATATATCTAATTGTTTAGAAAAAATAGATAAAAATGAAAAAAATTTAGAAAATCTTACTATAGAAGAGAATAATGTTTTAGTAAAATTAACAACTTCAGAAGAGGATAAAGAAGAAGCAAAAAAAGAGTTAGAAAATATAGATGTTCAAAAAAGAACAATTATAGATAATATTAGAAAATCAAAAAAAGAGTTAGAAATATTAGAAAATCAAAAAATGTTTTTAGAACCAGTAAATGAAGTTGTATTTGAAAATCTGCTAAAAGACAAAGAAAAACATATTATTGAAAAATATAACAATATGTTATGTAGTTTTGCATTTGCTTTAGAGGAGGGTTTAAAATGAGTCAAATAGGTCAAATTATAAATATTAATCAAAATATGCATATTCCTGCATATTTATATGCTGAACATATTGCACAAATGAAATTTTCTGATGAATTTTCTAAAATTGCAGCAAAAGAGAAAGAAGATAAAGTAAAAAAAGTTAGAAAAATAGAAAAATCAAGTAAAATCGATACAAATTTACCAAAAGATGAGCAAAGAGAAAATGCAAAACAAACTCATCATATAGATTTAAAAGGATAAAAATGGATAAAATAAAAAATATATTATTTGGGAATAAACAGAGAGTTGTAACAGGGGTCGGATTAATTTTAGGGGCTATTATTATTCTATCTATAAATAACTTTTATTTAATGTGGGGCGTATTAGGTATGGCTTATATTTTAGGAGTTTATGAAACTAATAAACTTATAAATGTTGAAAGTCAAACAGTAGTTTTGACATTAGGAGTAGTTACTTGGATTGCTACTTTGTTTATAAATCAAGTAGAATTATTAGCCTTTTTACCGGCTATTTTGATGGCAAGTCATAAAGTTTATAGAAATGAAGATATAAAAGATACTTTTGTTTTGATATATCCAACAGTTTCTATGATTTTGTTTTTAGCCCTTTATAAAGAGTTTGGAGTTTTTGCAGTTCTTTGGCTTATTTTGGTAGTTTCTTTTACTGATACATTTGCTTATTTTAGTGGGAAGAGCTTTGGAAAACACAAATTTTCACCTACTTCACCAAATAAAACATTAGAAGGAGTTGCCGGAGGAATAATTGCTGGTACGATTATAGGAAGTGCAGCAGGATTATATTTCAATGGATTTTTATATGCTTTAATTTTATCTTTTTTTGTTTCGTTTTTTAGTGTATTTGGTGATTTGTTTGAAAGTTATCTAAAAAGAAAAGCAGGTGTAAAAGATAGTGGAAATATTTTCCCTGGACACGGTGGAATAATGGACAGATTAGATGGATATTTATTTGGAGTTGTTATTTTATACGTTGGAATGAAACTCGTATGATTTTACTTGGAAGCACTGGAAGTATAGGTGTTAATGTTTTAAATATTGCTAGAGTTTTTAATTTAAATATTGATACATTAGTTGCAGGAAATAATTATAAACTTTTAAATAAACAAATCGAAGAGTTTAAACCAAAAAGAGTAATTGTAAAAGATAAATTTACTGCTGAAAAAGTTAATTTTGGAAATATAAAATATAGTGAAAAAGAGATATTAAATGCAATTGAAGAGAGTAAAAGTGATACTATAATTAATGCACTTGTAGGAAGTGCAGGAATCAGGCCAACACTTAAAACAAAAGAATTAAATAAAAAACTTGCTTTAGCCAATAAAGAATCTCTTGTAATGGCGGGTAAATTTATCGATATGAAAGATATTGTTCCCATTGATAGTGAGCATTTTGGATTGTGGTATTTAAACAGTGGAAGAAAGATTGATTCAATGACCATTACTGCAAGTGGAGGGGCTTTGAGAGATTATCCACTTGAAAAGATAGAATCCGCTACACTTTCAGATGTTTTGAAACATCCAAATTGGTCGATGGGAAATAAAATTACGATTGATAGTGCTACAATGGTAAATAAAATTTTTGAATTATTAGAAGCAAAGTGGCTTTTTGGGGTTGAAAAAATTGATGCTATAATCGAAACAAAATCAATAATTCATTCGATGATAAATTTTGTAGATGGAAGTACCACGGCACATATTGCTGAGAGTGATATGCGACTCCCTATTGCTTTTGCTTTGCTTGGAGAAGTAGATAAACAAATTACTTCTTTTGTAGATTGGGAGGAAATTGCTTCATTGGAATTTAGAAAAATTGACAAAAATAGATATCCAATTTGGGAAATAAAAGATAAACTTTTAAATAAACCAGAATTAGGTGTTGTAATAAACTCAGCAAATGAGATTGCAAATAAAAGATTTAGAGAAGGTAAAATTAGTTTTATAGAAATAAGTAAATTTATTTTAGGTATATTTAATGAATATGAAAATATGAAAATTAATTCTATTGATGATATTTTTATGATAGATAAAGAAATTACACAAAAATATGGGGATAAAAATGCTTAAAAAATTATTTGGAAAAAAAGAGAGAAAAGAACCATCGTGGGGCTTTGGAGCTGAGAGATTAGCACCTATGAGAGAGGATTTTCCTGATGAAAATTTTTTAAATGATGGAAGAATAATTATAGATATTAGAGATGAAGAAAGTATCGAAGATTTAGGATATTATGAAGGTAGTATTTTTATTAAATTTGATGATGATTTTGTAGAAGAAGTGAACAAACTAAATAAAGCTGTTTATATTTTGTGCGAAAGAGGAGTAGATAGTTATGAAGCTACAAAACTTCTAAGAAAAGAAGGAATAGACGCTCAAAATTTAAATGGTGGTCTTTATTATATTAGAGAAGTTGTGAATATCAAGCCTGTTTTTAAATAATATTTCAATGTTTACTTTCTATTTACTTTATTTTGTTATACTTTTATCATAAAATAATTCAAAGGAAAAAGATGAAAAATATATTAAAATGGGGGAGTTTTTTATTTCTTATAATTATTATAGGTTTTGGGTTTTATAAAAAAGTTTATATTCCAAAGCATACTTACAAAATAGTTACGCCAATAAAAGGCAATTTGAAAGTTCAAGTTTATGGGATTGGAAATATATCTGCTAAAACAATTTATAAAATCAATTCAGAAGTAAGTGGAAGAATTTTAGCTTTAAATAGTGATATTGGAAAATGGGTAAAAAAAGGGCAATTGTTAGCAGTTATTGATAGTGTAGATTTACCTAAAAAACTTGAAATAGAAAAACTAAATTTAGAAAAAGCAAAACTAAATATACAAAAATTAAATAAAGATTTAGAAAGTTTAGAAGTAAAAAAATGGCTTTTAAATAAAACATTTCAAAGAAATAAAAAACTTATAAAAGTAAAAGGAGTTTCACAAGATAAATATGACACTTCAAAAGCAAACTTAAAAGAAGTTATTAAAGAAATAGAATCAAACAGAGTTGCTTTGCAAATAGCTCAAAAAGAGATATTAATTGCAAGTAAAAATATAGAATCTATTAAACTTCAGCTAAGTAAATTTAAGATTTATTCTCCAACTAATGGATTGGTAATCTCAAAAAGTGTATCATTAGATCAAAATATAATGCCAAATGGAGAAATTTTTGAAATAGTAAATCCAAAAGATGTATGGCTAAAAAGTTATATTGATGAAAGAGTTAGTAAAAACTTAAAAATAGGTCAAAATGCAGATATTACTCTAAATTCAAATCCTAATATTTATTACAAAGGAATTGTTGCGAGAATTACTCCAGTTACAGATTTAGTGACAGAAGAGAGAGAAGTTGACATCTCTTTTGAGAAGCTCCCAACTCCTTTTTATATGAACTCTCAGGCTAATGTAGCAATTACTACAAAAAAATATAAGAATATTTATAAAATACCTGCAAATGTAGTTGTTTATCAAAATAAGAAAGTAGGAGTATGGGTAAAAAATAGTAATAAAGCAAGATTTGAACCAATAAAAATTATAGATAGAAATGATAAATTTATCATAATAAATAAAAAAAATTTAAAAATTATAGTACCAAACAGTAAAAAGGCAGCACTAAAAAATGGAAGCAAAGTTTTATGAATTTAGCCTATAAAGATATTAAGCATACATTAGGAAAATTTATTGTAACAGCTATGGGTGTGGGAATGCTTTTAGGTGTTGTGCTTATTATGATTGGTGTTTATCGTGGTATGATTTATGATGCTAAAGTGTTAGTTATGGATATAAACCCAGACTTGTGGGTAGTTCAAGAAGATAGGTTAGGTCCATTTGCAGAAAGTTCAAAAATTCATAAAGACTTGAAAAATTCTTTAAAATCAGTGGAAGGTGTTGATAAAACAGCTGCTTATACTTTTCAAACTATGGAATTTCCTTTAAAAACAAAATCCGTTAAAGCAATGATTGTAGGATATGATATTTTTGGTGAAATAAACCCTATAAATCCTAAAAGATTAATTGAGGGAAGAGTGATAAATAAATCTCATTATGAAATAGTTACAACAGATAAAATGAAATATAAACTTGGAGATAAAATAAAATTACAAAACGATATTTACACAGTTGTAGGAATTACTCATGGGACAGTTGATAGTGGAGGTGATCCGATAGTTTATATGTCATTAGCAGATGCAAATAAGATTCAGTTTAATTATACAAATCCAAGAATTAGAAATGATAGAGCCCGGGGTTTAAAGGCAAATAGAGATAGCGATTTGGTAAATACAATAATTGTGAAACTTAAAAAGGGTTATTCACCAAAATTAGTAGGTCAAAATATAAAAAAAGATTTTAATAAAAACTTTTTTACTCAAAAAGATGAACTGTTTTTTTTATCAAAACATGTTATAGAAAAGTCATCTAAACAAATTGGAAGTTTTACACTTATTTTAATTATAGTTTCTACTATTATTATTGGACTTATAATGTACACAATGACATTAGAAAAAATGAAAGAAATTGCTATTATGAAATTAATTGGTATCCCAAATATAAAAATTGTAAATATGATTTTACAAGAGACTATTTTATTAGGAATTTTAGCTTTTATTTCTGGAAATATTTTTGCACATTTAATATATAATAAGTTTCCTAAAAGAGTTTTATTAAATTCAAATGATGCTGGAGTACTTTTTATTATAGTTTTAGTGGCTTCTGTTTTATCTTCTTTAATCGGAATTTATAAAGTTATAAAAGTAAATCCTCAGGAGGCAATAGGTGGATAGTAGTATAAAAGTTGAAAATTTAGTAAAAATTTTTGGTAAAAATGATACAAAAGTAGAAGTAATAAATGGAGCTAATTTCGAAGTAAAAAAAGGTGAATTAGTTGCTCTTGTCGCTCCAAGTGGAGCAGGAAAAACTACTCTTTTAATGATGATAGGATGTGTTGAAACTCCTACAAGTGGACAAATATGTTTAGGTGATGAAAAAGTTTATGATAATAAATGGCTTATAAAAGATACCACAGAAATAAGAAGAGATAAAATAGGATTTATTTTTCAAGCGCCAAATTTAATTCCTTTTTTAAATGTGATAGAAAATGTAACTTTACTTTCTGTTACAAAAGGAATTTCAAAACAAAATGCCAATAAAAAAGCAATGGAATTATTTGATTATTTTGATATTGACCAAAAGGCTCATTTTATGCCAAGTGAATTAAGTGGAGGACAACAACAAAGAGTAGCAATTGCAAGAGCTTTGGCTACTGAACCTCAAATAATTTTAGCAGATGAACCAACTGCTGCACTTGATAAAACAAAATCTATAGATGTGGTGAAAATGCTCAAAAAAATAGCAGTTGAGCAAAATGTAGCGGTTATTATGGTAACTCATGATGAAGATATGCTTCCTTTATGTGATAGGATTTTACAAATTAAAGATAAAAAAGTAATAAATGGAAATATCGAAAAAATTATTTAATATTTACCTTTTGTTTACTCTATTTTTTTATACTTCTATTACAAAAAAACTTAAGGATAAGAAAATGAAAAAATTAGTATTAGCAGGAATGATTGTAGCAACTTCTTTATTTGCCGACGCGCCAGTGAATAATCAAAATCAAGTTAAAAATGTTCAACATAAACAAATGAAAAAACATCATAGAATTAATAAACGAAATTTTATGAGCTTAGTTAGAAATCTAGGAATTACATCAGTACAAAGAAAACAGATTAGAGAAATTTTCAAAGAAAATAGAAAAAATAGAATAAAATATCAAAATTCATTAGTTCTTAGTATTAAAAATGGTAAGTTTGACAAAGAAACTTATATTAAAACAAGAAAAACTATGTTTGAAGAAAATATTCAAAAAAGAGCAGAAATAATAGCAAAAATATATGCAATTTTAACACCAGTACAAAAAACAAAATTAGAAGCGCTTATAAATGCAAAAAGAAAAAAATAAACATATTTTAATGATAGAAGATGATGAAGAATTAGCAGAAATAATTTCTGAGACTCTTTCATCTTATCAAATAAATATTAGCAATTTTCCTACTCCAAAAAATGGAATAGAATCTCTAAAAAACACTGTTTATGATTTGGTGATTTTAGATTTGTCTTTGCCTCAAATGAATGGACTTGAAGTTATAAATAAAATTAGAGAATTTAGTGATATTCCTATAATTATTTCATCTGCAAGAAGTGATTTTGACGATAAAAATATAGCGTTTGAAAATGGTGCTGATGATTACCTTCCAAAACCTTATGATTTAAGAGAGTTGGTTTTACGAATTAATTCCAACATCAAAAGATATCAAAAACCAACTAAAATATATGAAATAAAAGATAATGAAATTTTGGAATTTGGTAAAACTTTAAATTTAACAGTAGCTGAACAGAATATTTTATCCACTTTAATCCAAAATAGAAATAAAATAATCGATAAGGCTGAATTAGTTTATAATTTTGAAAGTGATTTAAAAACAGTTGAGGTTTTAATCGGTAGAATTAGAAAAAAACTAAAAAATGACTGCATAAAAACAGTCAGAGGAATAGGATATAAATTTGTTTGTTAAAAGTCTGTTTTTTAAAATAAGTTTTCTTTTTTTTATGATGTTTGGGTTAATAAATTATCTTTTTTATGAAATTTATTTAAATAAAGAGAAGCAAATAAATCAAGATAAAACTTTTAGATACCAAAAAGCACTAAATTATTATCAAGAATATAAACTTTATAAGATAGATTATAATCAATTTATTGACAATATGAATGCTTTAGAGCTTAAATATATTCCTAAACCTATAAAAAATAACAAAATTTATTTTGAAAATTCTCTTACTCCATTTAGTTTTGAGGATTTAAAAAAATATGAAAATCCAATAATTTATTATGTCTTACTTGATACTATTTTTATACTTTTTTATGTTTTTATTATTTATTCACTTTTACCACTTAAAAAAGTTACGAAATTTATAGCTAAAATCCCTACGAATAACAAATTAAATATTAAAGCTTCTACTGAAATAGAAGAGATAGTTAACGCATTAAATAGTGCTTCTGAAAAAATTATATCTTTAAATGAAAGTAGAAAACTTTTTTTAAGAAATATTTTTCACGAACTTTTAACTCCAATTACAAAAATAAAACTCACAACAACTCTTTTAAACAGTGATAAACAAAAAATTAGAATTGAAAATTCTATAAATAGATTAGAAGAAATTATAAAGTCACTCAAAGAGCTTGAATTAATTACAAGTCAAACTATAAAATTAAAAAAAGAGAGTTATCCGATACAAAATGTAATTCACAGAGCTTTTGAAATTTCTTTATCTGAAATTGAAGTTAAATTTTTTGATGAATATAAAATGGATGTAGATATTTACTATTTTCCTATAGCTTTAAAAAATTTAATTGATAATGCTATTAAATATGGGCAAAACCCTAAAATAAAAGTTTATAAAGATAAAATAGTTATCACAAATGAAGGTGAAAAACTGCAAAAACCATTTGAAAATTACATTAAACCTTTTAATCATGAATACGAAAATTCATATAAAGGTTTTGGACTTGGATTATATATTTCAAATGAAATTATAAACTTACATAAATTTAAATTAACATATGAATACAATCAAAAAAATATTTTTATAATTTGGTATAATTCTAAAATAGAATAATAATAAAGGAATTTTTTATGCCAAAAAGAGAAGATATCAAAACAATATTACTTGTTGGTTCAGGGCCAATTATCATAGGTCAAGCTTGTGAATTTGACTATTCAGGGGTTCAAGCTACAAAAACATTGAAAGAATTAGGATATAGAGTTGTTTTAATTAATTCAAATCCAGCTACAATTATGACTGATCCAGAATTTGCAGATAAAACATATGTTGAGCCTATAATTCCGGAAGTTATTTCACAAATCATAAAAAAAGAGAATATTGACGCAATTTTGCCTACAATGGGAGGGCAAACTGCACTTAATGTTGCTATGGATATGTATGAAAAAGGCCTTCTTGAAGGTGTTGAATTTTTAGGTGCAAATCCAGAAGCAATTAAAAAAGGTGAAGATAGAGAAGCATTTAAAAAAGCTGTTGAAAAAATCGGTTTAGAAATGGCAAAAAGTTACGCGGTTAATGATTTAGATTTTGCTATAAATGTAGCTAAAGAGATAGGATTTCCAGTAATCGTGAGAGCAAGTTACACTCTTGGAGGACTTGGAAGTGGTGTTGCTTATAATATGGATGAGTTTAAAGAACTTGCAAAAATTGGTATTGAAGCATCTCCAATTAATGAAATAGAAGTTATGGAAAGTATGCTTGGTTGGAAAGAATACGAAATGGAAGTTATCAGAGATAGAAATGATAACTGTATTATCGTTTGTTCAATCGAAAATCTTGACCCAATGGGTGTGCATACAGGAGATTCAATTACAGTTGCTCCTGCCTTGACTTTAACAGATAAAGAGTATCAAAAAATGAGAGATGCTTCTTTTGCTATTTTAAGAGAAGTTGGAGTTGATACGGGTGGAAGTAATGTTCAGTTTTCAATTAATCCAGAAAATGGAAGAATGATTGTAATTGAAATGAATCCAAGAGTTAGTAGAAGTAGTGCACTTGCATCAAAAGCCACTGGTTATCCTATCGCAAAAGTAGCAACTATGCTTGCAGTTGGATTTACACTTGATGAAATCAAAAACGATATGACAGGAACTGCAGCAAGTTTTGAGCCGGTAATTGATTATGTTGTTACAAAAATTCCACGATTTACATTTGAAAAATTCCCAAGAGCTGATTCAACACTTACAACTTCAATGAAAAGTGTAGGTGAAGTTATGGCAATTGGTAGAACTTTCAAAGAATCAATGCAAAAAGCTTTATGTTCACTTGAAACGGGTCTTGATGGTTTTGAAAAAATGAATGTTGATGAAGATACTCTAATTAAAGAGCTTAGACGTCCAAATGAAGATAGAATTTTATATGTAGCCGAGGCGTTTAGAAAAGGAATGAGTGTAGATGAAATTTATGATATCAACAAAATCGATAAATGGTTTTTATATCAAATAAAAGAGATAATTGAATTTGAAAAAGAGATTGATATTGATATCTTACAAAATGATGAAAAATTAAGAAAAGCTAAAACTTATGGATTTAGTGATAGAATGCTTGCTAAGTTAATCAATGAAAGTGATGAAGCAAACTTAAGCGAAACTGATATTTATAATGCAAGAAAAAGAATGAATATTGAACTTGATTATAATGAAGTGGATACTTGTTCGGCGGAATTTGCTACAACTACAAGTTATTTATACTCTTCTACGAATGTTACAAAAGAAGTTCCTCTTAGAACTAGTAGTATAAAAGATGATAAAAAAGTTTTAATTCTTGGTGGTGGACCAAATAGAATAGGTCAAGGAATTGAGTTTGATTATTGTTGTGTACATGCGGCTTTTGCCCTAAAGGATATGGGAATCAAAACAATTATGTATAACTGTAATCCTGAAACAGTTTCAACTGATTATGATACAAGTGATGTTTTATATTTTGAACCAATCGACTTTGAAAGAGTTAGAAATGTAATTGAGCGAGAAAATCCAGATGGTGTAATTGTTCATTTTGGAGGGCAAACTCCACTTAAACTTTCAAAATCTTTAACTTCTATTGGAGCAAATATTATAGGAACAAGTGCAAAAGTAATCGATACTGCAGAAGATAGAGAGAAATTTAGTGTATTTGTGGAAAAATTAAATTTAAGACAACCAGAAAATGGAACTGCATTTACAAAAGAAGAAGCTTTCAAAATTGCCCAAAGAATAGGTTATCCAGTATTAGTTCGTCCTAGTTATGTTCTTGGTGGAAGAGCTATGAGAATTGTTTATAATGAAAATGATCTTAAACAATATATGGATGAAGCAGTTAGTGTAAGTAATGAAAGTCCGGTTTTAGTTGATAAATTTTTAGATAGAGCAATTGAACTTGATGTGGATGCTATTTGTGATGGGAAAGAGGTTTATATTGGGGCAATTATGCAACATATTGAAGAGGCTGGAATCCATTCAGGTGATAGTGCTTGTAGTTTGCCAAGTGTAAGTATAAGTGATGAAAAATTAAAAGAGATAGCTCATACTACTAAAAATATTGCCTTAGGACTTGGAGTAAAGGGTCTTCTTAATATTCAATATGCTCTTCATAGAAATGATGATTTATATTTAATCGAAGTTAATCCAAGAGCAAGTAGAACTGTTCCATTTGTAAGTAAAGCAACTGGAATTCCTCTTGCAAAAGTTGCTACAAGAGTTATGTGGAATTTAAAATTTAAAGATGAGGATGTTTTAAAAGAAGCATTAAAGTTTTATGATAATTATAATATTATAAATTTTGATGGAGATGTTTACAAAGCAACTTTAAAAAATCATATAGCAGTTAAAGAAGCGGTATTTCCATTTAATAAGCTTCCAGGTGCTGATTTGATTTTGGGACCTGAAATGAAATCAACAGGTGAAGTTATGGGAATTAGTTCAACTTTCGGAGAAAGTTTTGCAAAAAGCCAAGAAGCTTGTAAAAATATTTTACCAAAAAGTGGAAAAGTATTTGTTTCTTTAACAGAGCTTGATAAAGAATTTGCGGGTGAAATAGCAAAAGATTTAATCGATTTAGGATTTACTATTGTTGCTACAAGAGGAACTTACAAAGCAATTACTGATGCCAAAATCGAAGCTGAATTGGTTCTTAAAATTAGTGAAGGAAGACCAAATATTGTAGATTTAATCAAAAATGGAGATATTGCCCTAGTGATTAATACAAGTGATAATAAAGCAAGTAAAGAAGATGCTAAAATTATTCGACAAGAAGTATTAGCAGCAAATATTCCATATTTTACAACTATTGCAGCGGTAAAAGCAAGTATAGAATCTATTAAATTTTTGCAACAAAATAAATTTAATGTAAAATCACTTCAAGAATATCTAGCTGAATAAACAATCTTTTTGGTTGTTTTATAAATTGATAATGAATCCAAATAAAATATATTTAATCCAAACAAATACAACAGTTGGATTTCTGTCTCAAAATTTACAAAAATTAAATGAAATAAAAAAAAGATCTCCAAATAAGAAATTTTTAAAAGTTGTAAATAGCTATAAACTTCTTCCACGCGTTCCTAAACAATATAGAGGACAAATTAGAAAAACTCCAAACAAAATAACTTATGTTATAAATAATGAAGCATATCGTGTGATTACTGAAAAAAATCATAAAGAGTTTTTGGATAAATTTAAGTGGATGTATTCCACAAGTGCAAATGAGAGTGGAAAAAAGTTTGATGAAAAATTTGCCAAAAGCAGGGCAGATATTTTTATAATTGATAATATAGGATATTTTGAAGCAAAACCTTCAAAAATTATAAAACTTTATAAAAAGGGATTAAAAAGATTAAGATGAAAAAATATTTATTAATTTTAACTATTATTTTATTTACAGGATGTTCTTATAAAACTACGCCAGTTGTTGTAGCTTTTAAAAAAGGTAATTTTGCTATAAATGATCAAGGATTTTTAAAAGAGAATAGTTTTTCCAAAAAAATAGAAGTTTATCAAGTAGGAAATTTAGCTTTTGTATTTACTATAAAAAATAATTCAATTTGTATAAATAATGAGTGTTATGATAAAACTATGTTTATTCATAAGTTAAATTCAACTTATCCAAGTAATTTGTTTGAAACTATTCTTTCTCATAAACCATTTAAAAATGTGAAAATTATAAAAATAAAAGATGGATTTATTCAAACCACAAAAAACTTTTTTTATAAAGTTACCAAAAATAAGGTATTATTTAAAGATAAACAAAAAAACTTTTTATTTTTAGTAAGAAAATTATAAAATTTCTTGACATAAGAAAAGAAATTATATATAATTCCAGTCCACAAACACAGTGAAAAAAAGTTGCCGAAGTAGCTCAGTTGGCTAGAGCAGCTGATTTGTAATCAGCAGGTCGCGGGTTCGAGTCCCATCTTCGGCTCCATTTAAACAAGCGTTTGACCAGTATATAAAGTATAGTTTGGTAGAGTTCCCGAGCGGCCAAAGGGGACGGACTGTAAATCCGTTGGCTCCGCCTTCGAAGGTTCGAATCCTTCCTCTACCACCACTTTAAATGCGGGAGTAGCTCAGTTGGCTAGAGCGTCAGCCTTCCAAGCTGAGGGTCGCCGGTTCGAGTCCGGTTTCCCGCTCCATTTAATGAACTGGGAGCTTAGTAGTTTAATCTCATTAATTATCACTACTAGAGAAAATCCCAAAACACAATTTTATTGTTCGAAATGAACATTGTTGCAACAGTGTTTTTATGCCCATATGGCTCAGTGGCAGAGCACTTCCTTGGTAAGGAAGAGGTCAGCGGTTCAACTCCGCTTATGGGCTCCACTTATATGTGGGGCTTTGACCTGAAAAAACTAATAAATTTTAAAAAAGGATACAAAATGGCTAAAGAAAAATACATAAAATCTAAACCACATCTAAATATTGGTACAATTGGTCACGTTGATCATGGTAAAACAACTTTAACAGCTGCAATTTCTGGTGTATTAGCACTTGCATTTCCATCTGATACAAATACTCTTAAAGATTATGCTCAAATTGATAATGCTCCTGAAGAAAAAGAAAGAGGTATTACAATTAATACATCTCATATTGAATATGAAACTGAAGCTAGACATTATGCTCATGTTGACTGTCCAGGACATGCCGATTACGTTAAAAACATGATTACTGGTGCTGCTCAAATGGATGGTGCTATCTTAGTTGTTGCTGCGACTGATGGTCCTATGCCTCAAACAAGAGAACATATTCTTCTTTCAAGACAAGTTGGTGTTCCATATATTGTAGTATTTATGAACAAAAAAGACTTAGTTGATGATGAAGAATTATTAGAATTAGTTGAAATGGAAATTAGAGAACTTTTAAGTGCATATGAATTCCCAGGTGATGATACTCCTGTAATTGCTGGTTCAGCATTCAAAGCACTTGAAGAAGTTAAAACTGGTAAATTAGGTGAATGGTCTCAAGACATTCTTGACTTAATGAAAGCAGTTGATGAATATATTCCAACTCCAGAAAGAGATACAGAAAAAGATTTCTTAATGCCTATCGAAGATGTTTTTTCAATCTCAGGAAGAGGAACAGTTGTAACTGGTAGAGTAGAAAGAGGAACATTAAATCTTAATGAAGAAATCGAAATTGTTGGGTTTAAACCAACTGTAAAAACAATTGCAACTGGTTTGGAAATGTTTAAAAAAGAACTTGATAAAGCAGAAGCAGGTGATAACTGTGGTGTTCTATTAAGAGGTATTAAAAAAGATGATGTTGAAAGAGGACAAGTTCTTGCAAAACCAGGAACAATTACTCCACATACAAACTTTGAAGCAGAAGTTTATGTGTTAACAAAAGAAGAAGGTGGAAGACATAAACCTTTCTTTACTGGATATAGACCACAATTCTATATTAGAACAACTGATGTAACAGGAAACATTACATTACCAGAAGGTGTTGAAATGGTTATGCCTGGAGATAATGTAAAAATGATAGTTGAACTAATCGCTCCAGTTGCACTAGAAGAAGGAACAAGATTCGCTATCAGAGAAGGTGGTAGAACTGTTGGTGCTGGTGTTGTAAGTTCAATTAGTAAATAAGGGTTTTCCCTTATTTTTATAAAGGTAAACAAATGAGAGATATTATTCATTTAGCGTGTGATGAATGTAAAAGAAGAAATTATCACACAACTAAAAACAAAAGACTTCATTCTGAAAAATTTGAAGTAAAAAAATATTGTAAATGGTGTAGTAAACACACTATTCATAAAGAAGCAAAACTTTAAGTTTTTGCCCCTCTTTTTTAAGCTATTTTTGATAGTTTAAATGAGCGGGAGTAGCTCAGTTGGCTAGAGCGTCAGCCTTCCAAGCTGAGGGTCGCCGGTTCGAGTCCGGTTTCCCGCTCCATTTACAAATATTTTAAACACCTATAAAGGGGAGTAGCTCCAATGGTAGAGCGGCGGTCTCCAAAACCGTTTGTTGTGGGTTCGAGTCCCTCCTCCCCTGCCACCAATTTTTGGAAGAGGATTATTAATGGATAAATTCATCAAATATATTAGAAACGCTAAAATTGAAATACAAAAAGTTATTTTCCCTACGAGTAGAGAAATAAAACAATCATTTATATCAGTTTTTGCAGTAGTTACTGTTGTGTCATTATTTTTAAGTCTTGTTGATGTGATAATGTCATCAATATTGAAATCAGTTTTATAAGGAAAATTATGTCTAAAAAATGGTATGCTATTCAAAGTTTTTCAGGAAGTGAATTAGCTGTAAAAAGAGGAATTCAAAACTTAATACAAGAACTTGGATGGGACGATAAATTAGGTGAAATAATTGTTCCTACTGAAGAGGTTCTTGATATCAAAAATGGTAAGAAAAAAATTACAGAAAGATGTATTTATTCTGGATATGTTTTTGTAGAATTGGAAGATTTAAATGAAAACACTGCTTTATGGCAACAAATTCAATCTCTTCCAAAAGTTGGTGGATTCATCGGTGAATCTAATAAACCAACACCTTTATCTAAATCAGATATCGATTTAATAATCGAAAAATCTCAGCAAAAAGCTGCTCCTAAACCTAAGATTGCTTTCACTCATGGTGAAACAGTAAGAATAGTTGATGGGCCTTTTGCAAACTTCACAGGTACTGTTGAAGAATATGATATGTCTCAAGGTAAACTTAAATTGAATGTAACAATTTTTGGTAGAAGTACACCTGTTGAGATATCTCATGCTCAAGTTGAAAAAATTATATAAAAGGATAAAATATGGCAAAAAAAGTAGTGGGAGAATTAAAATTACAAATCCCTGCTGGTAAAGCAAATCCATCTCCACCTGTTGGGCCTGCATTAGGTCAAAGAGGTATTAATATTATGGAATTTTGTAAAGCATTTAACGAAAAAACAAAAGATATGATGGGATTCAATATTCCTGTTGTAATTACTGTTTATGCAGATAAAAGTTTTACATTTGTTACTAAACAACCTCCAATGACTGACTTTATTAAAAAAGCAGCTGGACTTAAAAAAGGTAGTGATAATCCACTTAAAAACAAAGTTGGAAAACTTACAAAAGCACAAGTAAAAGAAATTGCTGAGAAAAAAATGCCTGACTTAAATACAAAAGATGTAGAACAAGCAATGAAAATTGTAGAAGGTTCTGCAAGAAGTATAGGTATAGAAATAGTTGACTAATAAAAATACACCACAGTTTAGTGGAAGCAAAATATGCGAGGAGAAAGAATGAAAAAAGTATCTAAAAGATATGCTGAATTATTAAAAAAAATAGATAAAGATGTTTATTCATTTGATGAAGCAGTAGAAAAAATAAAAGATTTAAAATCTGCTAAATTTGATGAAACTCTTGAATTAGTTTTAAAACTTGGAGTTGATCCAAGACATGCTGATCAAATGATCAGAGGTAGTGTTGTTTTACCAAACGGAACAGGTAAAGATGTAAAAGTAGCTGTATTTGCAAAAGATAAAAAAGCTGAAGAAGCAAAAGAAGCTGGAGCAGATATCGTTGGATTTGAAGATTTAGCAGAAGATATCAAAAATGGAAATATTAATTTTGATATCTTAATTGCTACTCCTGATATGATGGGGCAATTAGGAAGATTAGGTAGAATCCTTGGACCAAAAGGTTTAATGCCAAATCCTAAAACTGGAACTGTAACTATGGATGTTACAGGTGCAGTTAAAAATGCAAAAGCTGGACAAGTTAACTTCAGAGTTGACAAAAAAGGTAATATTCATGTTGGGATTGGAAAAGCAAGTTTTTCTGTTGAACAATTAAATGAAAATGCAAAAACTTTTATTTCAAAAATAAATAGAATGAAACCAGCGACAGCAAAAGGTAAATATATTCAAAAAGGTGCTATGTCACTCACAATGTCACCATCTGTGAATTTAGATACAGCAGAACTTATGGATATTAAATAAAAAATAAAAATTGTGGTATAATTCCACACTTAATCTTAGACTGAAGAAAGTAGGTGGCGAAGCCTTAATTCCCTATCGAGGTTTTTCTAGTCGGAAAGGAGGAAAAAAATTTGAATAAAGTAAAAAAACATGAAGTAGTTGAGCAATTAACTACAGAATTTACAAAAGATAATAATATCTTTGTATGTGACTATAAAGGTTCTAAAACAAAAGACCTTGAAGTACTGAGAAATGCAGTGAGAGATGCAGAAGGTAAAGTTCAAGTTGTTAAAAATAATTTAGCAAAAATTGCATTAGCAAATAATGGAATTGAAGCAAGTTATGAAGAAAACAATATCTTTATTTGGGGTGATGATCAAATTACTCTTGCAAAACTTATTGTAAAATATTCAGAAGCACACAAAGATGTATTTAAAGTAAATAGTGCAGTTATCGAAGGTGAAGTAAAAGACACAGATTATGTAATTGAAGTATCTAAACTTCCGACTAAAGATGAATTACTTGGAATGGTAGCTTATATGATGAAAGCACCAGTTTCAAAAATGGCATTTGGATTACAAAATTTAATAGAAAAAAAACAAAATAACGAGGAGGAATAAACCCATGGCATGTACAGTTGAACAAATTTTAGAAACAATCGAAGGTTTAACAGTTAAAGAGTTAAACGAATTAGTAAAAGCATTTGAAGAAAAATTCGAAGTAAGCGCACAACCAACAGTAGTTGCAGGTGCAGGTGCAGCTGGTGAAGCGGCAGAAGAAAAAACTGAATTTGACGTTATCTTAAAAGAAGCTGGAGCTAAAAAAATCAATGTAATTAAAGCGGTTAGAGCTGCAACTGGTCTTGGACTAAAAGAAGCAAAAGCTGCTGTTGATGAAGCACCAACAACAATTAAAGAAGCTATCTCTAAAGAAGATGCAGAAGCACTTAAAGCTCAATTAGAAGAAGCTGGTGCAGTAGCAGAAATTAAATAATTTTAATTTCTTTAAAATCCACATTTTGTGGTCTTTTCCTTTTTGGAATTGTTTTAATTAAAACAAAAAATATAAAAACAAAAAACTCGCGAGAAATATACTACAAGGTATGCCAATGTTAAATCAACTAAAATCAGCAAACAGACTAAGATTAGACTTTTCAAAAATTCCTCAAGTTCTAGATATTCCAAATTTATTAGAACTTCAACAAAATAGTTTCAAAAATTTTTTAAATATAAATGATGCAAGTAAATCAGGAATAAATAAAGTATTTAAATCAATTTTTCCTATTAATGATGGACATAATAAATTAACACTTGAATATGTTGACAGTGAATTTGGGACGCCAAAATATACTGTTAGAGAGTGTATGGAAAAAGGACTTACATATTCTATTCCTATGAAAATAAAAATAAGACTTATTTTACATGAAAGAGATGAAAAAACTGGTGAAAAAATAGGAATAAAAGATATAAAAGAGCAAACTCTATTTATTAGGAATATTCCTTTAATGACTGAACGAACAAGTTTTATTATTAATGGAGTTGAAAGAGTAGTTGTAAATCAATTACATAGAAGTCCAGGGGTAATTTTCAAAAAAACTGAAGCAAAAGATTCTAAAAAACTTTTATATTCAGGTCAAATCATTCCAGATAGAGGAAGCTGGATATATTTTGAATATGATGTAAAAGATACACTTTTTGTAAGAATTAATAAAAGAAGAAAAGTTCCTGTAACTATTCTTTTGAGAGCTTTAGGATATTCAAAAGAAGATATTATTAAACTTTTTTATCCAACAACAACTATAAAAATAGAAAATAATCAATTTTTAATGTCTTTTGATGCAGAAGCTTTAGAAGGTAGAGTTCAATTTGATATTGAAGATAAAGATGATAATTTAATAATAGCAGCTGGAAAAAGATTAACAAAAAGAAAGGCTAATAAACTTAAAGAAGAAGGTTTAGAATGGATTAAATATCCACTTGAAACTTTACTTGAAAGACATTTAGCTGAACCTATAATTGATCAAGTAACTGGTGAAGTATTATATGATACTTTAACACAAGTTAATGAAAATAGACTTAAAAAGATGATTGAATCAGGTGTTAATGAAATAAAAATCATAAATGATTTAGCTGGGGGAGTTGATTCTTCTATAATTAATGCATTTATTCAAGATATTGATGCATTAAAACTTCTAAGACAAACAGAAGGTTTAGAAGATGAAAATGAACTTGCAAAAATCAGAATTCATAAAGTTATGAAACCAGGTGAGCCTGTAACAGTTGCAGCAGCTGAAGAATTACTTCAAAAAATGTTTTTTGATCCAGAAAGATATGACCTAACAAAAGTTGGTAGAATGAAAATGAACCATAAATTAGGTCTAAATGTAAGTGAAGAAGTAACAATTCTTACTCACCAAGATTTAATAAGAACTATTCAATATTTAATAAAAGTTAAAAATGGTCAAGGTCATATAGATGATAGAGATCATTTAGGAAATAGAAGAATTAGAGCTATTGGTGAACTTCTTGCAAATAAATTGCATGAAGGTTTAATTAGAATGCAAAAAGCTATTAGAGATAAAATGAGTAGTGTAATGGGTATTACTGAGCTTATGCCTATGGATTTAATCAACACTAAACTTATTTCTTCTACTGTATTAGAATTTTTCTCAAGTGGAGCATTATCACAATTTATGGATCAAACAAATCCATTAAGTGAAGTTACACATAAAAGAAGACTTTCAGCACTTGGTGAAGGTGGTATCGTAAAAGAGAGAGCTTCATTTGAAGTTAGGGATGTTCATCCAACTCATTATGGTAGAATTTGTCCAATTGAAACTCCAGAGGGGCAAAATATTGGTCTAATTAATACTTTAACAACTTATGCTAGAGTTAATGAACATGGATTTATAGAAGCTCCATATAAAGTTGTAAAAGATGGTAAAGTAACTGATGAAGTTGTTTATATAACAGCTACTCAAGAAGAAGGAAAAGTAATTGCACCAGCTTCTGCTAAACTTGATGAAAATGGATTTATCAAAGAAGAATTAATTGAAGCAAGAAGAGATGGTGAAATTTTACTTCTTAGCAGAAATGAAGTTTCTTTATACGATTTATCTCCAAAAATGATTATTGGGGTTGCAGCAGGACTTATTCCTTTCTTAGAGCATAATGATGCAAATAGAGCCTTAATGGGATCAAATATGCAACGTCAAGGTGTTCCACTTCTTACAGCAGAAGCTCCATTAGTTGGAACTGGTATGGAAAAATATGTGGCACGTGATGCTTGGCAAATTGTTAAAGCAAATAGAGGTGGAATTGTTCAAAAAGTTGATTCTAAAAACATATATATTTTAGGTGAAGATGAAACTGGACCATATATTGATCATTATAAACTTGATAAGTTTATGAGAACAAATCAAAATACTGCGTTTGATCAAAAACCAATTGTAAAATTAGGTGAAAAAATCAAAGTAGGTGATGTAATAGCTGATGGAAGTAATATGGACCAAGGTGAATTAGCCGTTGGTAAAAATATGATGGTTGCATTTATGCCTTGGCATGGATATAACTATGAAGATGCTATTATTATTAGTGAAAGAATTTTAAAAGATGATGTTTATACATCAATTCATATTTATGAAAAACAAACAGAAGCTAGAGAAACTAAATATGGAGTAGAAGAAATTACAAAACAACTTCCAGGTATTAGAGAAGAAGAGCTTACTCATCTTGATGAAAGTGGAATTGTAAAAGTAGGAACTTATATTAAACCAGGAATGATTATGGTTGGTAAAGTTTCTCCAAAAGGTGATGTAAAACCTACACCAGAAGAAAGATTAATTAGAAGTATTTTTGGTGAAAAATCTGGTCATGTTGTGAATTCTTCACTTAAAGCAGGGGCATCTTTAGAAGGTGTTGTAATCGATGTAAAAGTATTTACTAAAAAAGGTTATGAACAAGATGAAAGAGCAAAAACTGCATATGCCCAAGAAAAAGCTCAGCTAGAAGAAGATTATAGAAATAAACTTGATTTGATTGATAGAGAAGAAGTTTTAGCACTTACTTCACTTTTATCTAATTCTGAATTAGAAAATGATGCGGATGTAGGTGATATAACTTATAAAGCTGGAGAAAAAATTGAAGCTAATGTTTTAAGAGGAATGAATAAATTTTTACTTTTAGCAGTAGTTGATAAATATTCAGATGATGTTAAATCTAAATTTGAAGATATTAAAAATAGATTCCAAAAAGAAAAAGAAAGAATCAGAAATGATTATGAAGAAAAACTTGAAATAATTGATAGAGATGATATCTTACCAAACGGAGTTGCAAAAGTAGTTAAAGTTTATATTGCGACTAAAAGAAAACTAAAAGTCGGTGATAAAATGGCCGGAAGACATGGTAATAAAGGGATTGTTTCAAACATAGTTTCAAGAGAAGATTTACCATATATGGCGGATGGAACAAATGTTGATATTATCTTAAATCCACTTGGGGTTCCATCAAGAATGAATATTGGACAAATTCTTGAAGTTCATCTAGGTTTAGTTGGTAAAAAATTAGGAAATCAAATTCAAGAAATTTTTGAATCTAAAACAGAAGATTATGTAAATAAACTTAGAGATAAAATGAAAGAAATATCACTTGTAGCTAAATTTGGTCAAAAATATGCTGATTTCTTAGATTCTTTAACAAATGAAGAAATTCTAAAATATGCTAGAGATTGGGCTAAAGGTGTTAAAATGTCAACACCAAGTTTTGAAGGTGTTAATGATGAAGAGTTCAAAAAACTTTTTGAAATTGCACAAATTCCAACTGATGGAAAAGTTCAACTTTATGATGGTAGAACAGGTGAAGCACTGAAAGAAAGAGTAAATGTAGGTTATATGTATGTATTAAAACTTCATCATTTAGTAGATGAAAAAATGCATGCAAGAAGTACAGGTCCATATTCATTAATTACTCAACAACCAGTAGGTGGTAAAGCACTGTTTGGTGGACAAAGATTTGGAGAAATGGAAGTTTGGGCTCTTGAAGCATATGGGGCATCTGCAAACTTAAAAGAAATGCTTACTACAAAATCAGATGATATTGAAGGAAGAAATGCAGCATATAGAGCCTTATCAAAAGGTGAAGATGTTCCAAATACAGGGTTAAGTGAAACATTCTTTGTTTTAACAAAAGAGCTAAAATCACTATGTATGGATGTAGAGTTTTATAAAAAAGGTGAAGAAAATGAGTAAAAATTTGGTAAAAATTGATTTAAATGAAGGAAGACCAAAAGATATTAATGCTGTTAGTTTTCAAATAGCATCGCCTGAAAAGATTATTTCTTGGAGTTATGGTGAAGTAAAAAAACCTGAAACTATTAATTATAGAACATTAAAGCCTGAAAGAGATGGACTTTTCTGTGCTAAAATTTTTGGACCAATTAATGATTATGAATGTCTTTGTGGTAAATATAAAAAAATGAGATACAAAGGTGTTGTGTGTGAAAAATGTGGAGTAGAAGTTACTACTTCAAAAGTTAGAAGAGAGAGAATGGGGCACATTGAACTTGTCTCTCCTGTTGCACATATTTGGTATGTTTCAAATCTTCCAAGTAGAATCGGTACTTTACTTGGTGTTAAAATGAAAGACCTTGAAAGAATCCTTTATTATGAAGCATATGTTGTTTATACAACCGGTGAAGCGCCTGTAAAAAGAGGAGATGTTTTAACAGAAGAAGAATATAGAAAACTTAATGATATTTATGGTGAAGATGGTTTTTATGCGGAAATGGGTGCTGAGATCATTAGAAAAATGCTTGAAGAACTTGATTTACCAGAAGCTTATGATGAATTAAAAGAAGAGATGAAAACTACAAAAAGTGCATCTAGAAAAAAAGACATCGTAAAAAAATTAAAAATTGTAGAAAGTTTTTTAAATTCTGAAAATAAACCAGAATGGATGATTTTAAAAGTTGTTCCAGTTCTTCCACCTGATTTAAGACCATTAGTTGCACTTGATGGTGGAAAATTTGCAGTTAGTGATGTAAATGATTTATATAGAAGAGTAATTAACAGAAATCAAAGACTTAAAAGATTATTAGAACTTGATGCACCGGAAATTATTATTAGAAATGAAAAAAGAATGCTTCAAGAAGCAGTTGATGCTTTATTTGATAATGGAAGAAGAGGAAATTCTGTAAAAGGTGCAAATAAAAGACCTTTAAAATCATTATCTGAATTAATTAAAGGTAAATCAGGAAGATTTAGACAAAATCTACTTGGTAAAAGAGTTGATTTCTCAGGAAGAAGTGTTATTGTGGTTGGTCCTACTTTAAAAATGGATCAATGTGGTCTTCCTAAAATGATGGCATTAGAATTATTCAAACCGCATTTAATGGCAAAACTTGAAGAAAAAGGTTATGCAACTACAATTAAACAAGCTAAAAAATTAATTGAAGCTAAAACAAATGAAGTATGGGAATGTTTACAAGAAGTAGTAGAAGGTCATCCTATAATGTTAAATAGAGCCCCAACATTGCATAGAATGAGTATTCAAGCATTCCATCCTGTATTAATTGATGGAAAAGCAATTAGACTTCATCCGTTAGTTTGTGCTGCATTTAATGCCGATTTCGATGGTGATCAAATGGCAGTTCATGTACCTTTAAGTCAAGCTGCAATTGCAGAAGCAAAAATCTTAATGTTAAGTAGTATGAATATTTTACTTCCAGCAAGTGGGAAAACTGTTGCAGTTCCTTCACAAGATATGGTACTTGGAATTTATTATATTTCTCTTACAAAAGATGGTGTAAAAGGTGAGCATAAACTTTTTGCTAATGAAAGTGAAGTTTTACAAGCATTTGCAAATGGATTAATTGATGTTCATGCAAAAATTAAAACAAGACTTAGAGGAAAAGTAATAGAAACTACACCAGGTAGAGTTGTTTTTGGTTCAATTTGCCCTGAATTTGTTCCAATTGAAATGTTTAATAAAATTTTGAAGAAAAAAGATATTGCAAATTTAGCTGACTATGTTTATAAAATTGGTGGACTTTCTGTTACAGCAAGTTTCCTTGATAGCTTAAAAGATATTGGTTATAAATATTCAACAAAAGCTGGGGTTTCAATTAGTGCTGATGATATTATTGTTCCAAAAGAAAAAGCTAAATTAATTGCAGTAAGTAAGAAAAAAGTTGTTGAGATTCAAAATCAATATAAAAAAGGTTTATTAACAGACCAAGAAAGATATAATAAAATTATTGATATTTGGACTCAAACTAATAATGAACTTACAGATAAATTAATGGAAATTATGAAAAACGATAAAAATGGATTTAATTCAATTCATATGATGGCTGATTCAGGTGCAAGGGGTTCTAAAAACCAAATTAGACAACTTTCAGGTATGAGGGGTCTTATGGCAAAACCAAATGGTGATATTATTGAAACACCAATTATTTCTTCATTTAAAGAAGGGCTTAATGTTCTTGAATACTTTATTTCAACACATGGTGCGAGAAAAGGTCTTGCCGATACAGCTCTTAAAACAGCAAGTGCAGGATATTTAACAAGAAAACTTGTTGATGTTTCTCAAAATTATAAAATTACAATGTACGATTGTGGAACTCATGAAGGTATTGAAGTAAGTGAAATTAGAGATGGTGAAACACTTCTAGAAAAACTTGAAGATAGAATTAATGGTAGAGTTTTAAGTGAAAATGTTTATGACCCTATTACAAATGAAATCCTTTATAGTGAAGGAACATTAATTGATGAAGAAAAAGCAAAAGATATTGTTTTAAAAGGTGTAAAAATTGTAAAAATTAGAACAGCACTTACTTGTAAAGCACCAAAAGGTTTATGTTCAAAATGTTATGGTCTGAATCTTGCAGAAGGAAGATTAGTGAAACCAGGTGAAGCTGTTGGTATTATTGCAGCTCAATCAATTGGGGAACCAGGAACACAACTTACACTTAGAACATTCCATGCCGGTGGGGTTGCAGGTTCTACTCAAGAAGAGAGACAAATTGTTGCTAAAAAAGAAGGTTATATAAGATTCTATAATATAGAAACTTATGAAAATAAAGATAAACATATTATTGCAAACAGAAGAAATGCATCAATATTGTTAGTTGAACCTAAAATCAAAGCATTATTTGATGGAAAAGTGGCAGTTGAAGCCCATCATGAAGAAGTTGTTGTTACACTTACAAATGGTGATAATGTTAAAAGATATGCCTTAAGAAAAAATGATGTTGCAAAAGCTATAGAGTTAGCTGGTATTAGTGGAAAGCTTGAAGGAAAACTTTATATTCCTTATGAAGGAAAAGAAGTTAAAGCAGAAGATACGCTAGTTGAAGTTATCAAAGAAGGATGGAATATTCCTGAAAGGATTCCTTATGGAGCTGAACTTAAAGTAGAAGATAATGAACCAGTGGCAATGCAAACTAAAAGCATGGCTGAAGGTAAAATTAAATACTTTAGATTAGAAGGTGATTATTTAGCTGATATAGATGTAAAAAAAGATGAAAAAGTTAATTATAAAGGATTTTTTGCTTTAATTATTGATGCTAATGGAAGAGAATCAGAAAGACATTATATTGTAAGAGGAAGTAAAATAGTTGCAAAACCTGATTCTATTGTAAAAAAAGGTGATGTAATTAGTGAATCTTTAAATAATGAGGATAAAATAGTGGCTGATTGGGATCCATTTGCTAATCCAATTTTAGCAGAGGATAATGGAGTTATTCATTTTGAGGATATTATTGATGGTTTAACTGTTGCTGAACAATATGATGAATTAACAGGTGAAACTAGAATTATGGTTAAAGAATATCTTCAAGGACATGAACCAAAAATTATTCTTGCAAATGATGCAGGTAAAATTTATGAATATAAACTAGATCCTAAGTCAATTATCCAAGTAAAAGAGGGTAATAGAGTAATTGCAGGGGACATTTTAGCTAAAACGCCAAAAGAAGCAGCTAAATCAAGTGATATTACAGGGGGTCTTCCAAGAGTTAGTGAACTTTTTGAAGCAAGAAAAGCAAAATCTCCTGCAATTTTAGCAAGTATAGATGGAACTGTTAGTTTTGGTAAAAAATTAAGAGGAAAACAAAGAATTGTTCTAACAACTGAAACTGGTGCGACATTCGAATATGTTGTTCCAAATGATAGACAAATTTTAGTTCATGAAGGTGAATTTATTCATGCAGGTGAGAGACTTACTGATGGTAATATTAATGCTGCTGATATTTTAAGAATATTAGGAGAAAAGGCAGTTCAACAATATATTATTTCAGAAGTTCAAAAAGTTTATCGTGGACAAGAAGTTAATATAGATGATAAACATATTGAATTAATTGTTAATCAAATGTTAAGACAAGTTAAACTTGTTGACAGTGGAGATACTAAATTTATCGAAGGTGATATAGTATCTAGAAAAAGATTTAATGAAGAAAATGCAAAAATATTAAAACTTGGGGGAGAACCTGCTATTGCTGAACCAACACTCGTAGGTATTACAAGAGCAGCTATTTCAAGTGATAGTGTAATTTCTGCAGCTTCATTCCAAGAAACTACAAAAGTTTTAACAGCAGCAAGTATAGCAGGTAAATTTGATTACCTAGAAGACTTCAAAGAAAACATTGTATTAGGTAGAGTAGTTCCAGTTGGTACTGGTATGTTCTTCCATAACGAAAGAAAAGCTGAGTATTCTGTAACTAACGAAGGAGAATAATCCTTTCTTTCTTTTTCTTTCTTAATCTCTTATTAAAAATTTCATAATTTTCCAAAAAAATCATTTTAAATTTTTTCATATATAATTTCCCTAAATTAAGGCCTTTTTTATATTTTATTAAAAAACTTCACTAAATTTGAAAAGAAAAGAGAAAAAACACTTGACAAAGGAGGGATAATTTACTATAATTCCAGTCCACAAACGCAACGAGCGATTGAGAGAAATTGAAATAATTAATGAAAACATATAGATAAGTAACAAACGAAAATTTCTTTGAGTGATTCAAAGGATTAAACTTTTTATGGAGAGTTTGATCCTGGCTCAGAGTGAACGCTGGCGGCATGCCTAACACATGCAAGTCGAACGAGAACGGATCTAACTTCGGTTAGATTGTCAGCTAAGTGGCGCACGGGTGAGTAACACGTAGTTATCTGCCTCACAGTCTGGGATAACAATTGGAAACGATTGCTAATACCGGATATACCCCACGGGGGAAAGCTTTAGTGCTGTGAGATGAGACTGCGACGTATCAGCTAGTTGGTAGGGTAAGAGCCTACCAAGGCTAAGACGCGTAACTGGTCTGAGAGGATGATCAGTCACACTGGAACTGAGACACGGTCCAGACTCCTACGGGAGGCAGCAGTGGGGAATATTGCACAATGGAGGAAACTCTGATGCAGCAATGCCGCGTGGAGGATGACGGATTTCGGTCTGTAAACTCCTTTTATATAGGAAGATAATGACGGTACTATATGAATAAGCACCGGCTAACTCCGTGCCAGCAGCCGCGGTAATACGGAGGGTGCAAGCGTTACTCGGAATCACTGGGCGTAAAGAGCGCGTAGGCTGGTTTGTAAGTTAGAAGTGAAATCCCCCAGCTTAACTGTGGAACTGCTTCTAAAACTGCAGACCTAGAATTTGGGAGAGGTAAGTGGAATTCCTGGTGTAGGGGTGAAATCCGTAGAGATCAGGAGGAATACCGAAAGCGAAGGCGACTTACTGGAACAATATTGACGCTGATGCGCGAAAGCGTGGGGAGCAAACAGGATTAGATACCCTGGTAGTCCACGCCCTAAACGATGGACACTAGTCGTTGCTATAAAGCAGTGACGCAGCTAACGCGATAAGTGTCCCGCCTGGGGAGTACGGTCGCAAGATTAAAACTCAAAGGAATAGACGGGGACCCGAACAAGCGGTGGAGCATGTGGTTTAATTCGAAGATACGCGAAGAACCTTACCTAGGCTTGACATCCCAAGAATCTTTCAGAGATGAGAGAGTGCCTGCTTGCAGGAACTTGGTGACAGGTGCTGCACGGCTGTCGTCAGCTCGTGTCGTGAGATGTTGGGTTAAGTCCCGCAACGAGCGCAACCCCTGTTGTTAGTTGCTAACAGTTCGGCTGAGCACTCTAACAAGACTGCCTGGGTAACCAGGAGGAAGGTGGGGACGACGTCAAGTCATCATGGCCCTTATGCCTAGGGCGACACACGTGCTACAATGGTTAGGATAAAGAGACGCAATACCGCGAGGTGGAGCAAATCTCTAAACCTAATCCCAGTTCGGATTGTAGTCTGCAACTCGACTACATGAAGTTGGAATCGCTAGTAATCGTGGATCAGCCATGCCACGGTGAATACGTTCCCGGGTCTTGTACTCACCGCCCGTCACACCATGGGAGTTGAGTTCACCCAAAGCGGGGATGCCAAATTGGCTACCCTCTACGGTGGGCTCAGCAACTGGGGTGAAGTCGTAACAAGGTAACCGTAGGAGAACCTGCGGTTGGATCACCTCCTTTCTAGAGGAAAGAAGAAGAGATTTATTTCTCTTCTTTCGAGATATAGAGAAAACTATTCAAATCGACAATAAATAAAACTTTGACACTCAAAGGAAAATAGTTTGTTACTTAATTATATGTTTTAAGCTTAAAGCTTATCATGGGTACATTTGGGACTATAGCTCAGCTGGTTAGAGTGCACCCCTGATAAGGGTGAGGTCCCAGGTTCAAGTCCTGGTAGTCCCACCAGAGTGGGGAATTAGCTCAGCTGGGAGAGCGCCTGCCTTGCACGCAGGAGGTCAGCGGTTCGATCCCGCTATTCTCCACCACTTTTAAATTAGATAACTGCGGTTATTTAATTTAAGAGCGAAAAACTCTTAAAAAGTTAATTGAAAATTAGTTGTTAAAAGTCTTGTCAAATAAAGAATTAAGAAGTTATAAAGGGCGTATGGTGAATGCCTAGGCTAACAGAGGCGATGAAGGACGTGTTAGGCTGCGAAAAGCTACGTGGAGCTGCCAAAGAGCTTTGATACGTAGATGTCCGAATGGGGAAACCCGGCTAATGGAGACATTAGTCACCCGCAAGGGAGTTAACCTGGTGAAGTGAAACATCTCAGTAGCCAGAGGAAGAGAAATCAAACGAGATTCCGAAAGTAGCGGCGAGCGAAATCGGATTAGCCCGATATTATGTAGCATATTATATAACTGAATTAGCTGGGAAGCTAAACTATAAAAGGTGATAGTCCTGTAAGTGAAATATGAAATGTGAGACTAAATAATATCCTAGTGAGTAAGTCGGAACACGTGAAATTCTGACTGAACATGGGGGGACCACCCTCCAAGGCTAAATACTACTGTTAGACCGATAGTGAACCAGTACCGTGAGGGAAAGGTGAAAAGAACCCCAGTGAGGGGAGTGAAATAGAACCTGAAACCATATGCCTACAATCATTCAGAGCCGTATTGTTTATCAACGGTGATGGACTGCCTTTTGCATAATGAGCCTGCGAGTTATGGTGTCTGGCGAGGTTAAGCGAATGCGAAGCCGAAGCGAAAGCGAGTCTGAATAGGGCGATTAGTCAGATGCTGTAGACCCGAAGCTGAGTGATCTATCCATGAGCAGGTTGAAGCGGGTGTAAAAGCCCGTGGAGGACCGAACCGGTAAGTGTTGAAAAACTTTCGGATGACTTGTGGATAGGGGTGAAAGGCCAATCAAACTCAGTGATAGCTGGTTCTCTCCGAAATGCATTTAGGTGCAGCGTCAAGACGTAGCCATAAGGGGTAGAGCTCTGATAGGGCTAGGGCGACCTACAGTTGTACCAAACCCTGTCAAACTTCGAATACTTATGGTGGAATCTTGGCAGTGAGGCGTAGGGTGATAAAATCCTATGTCAAGAGGGGAACAACCCAGACTACCAATTAAGGTCCCAAAGTGATAACTAAGTGGAAAAGGAGGTTTTTCTGCTTAGACAACCAGGAGGTTGGCTTAGAAGCAGCCATCCTTTAAAGAAAGCGTAACAGCTCACTGGTCGAGCGGAAAAGCGCCGAAAATATAACGGGGCTAAAGTTATCCACCGAAATTGTAGATTCCTGCTGGTCAGGAGTGGTAGGAGAGCGTTCTTGTCAGCGATGAAGCTATACCGGTAAGGAGTAGTGGAGCGGCAAGAAGTGAGCATGCAGGCATGAGTAGCGATAAAAGGAGTGAGAATCTCCTTCGTCGAAAACCCAAGGATTCCTACACTATGCTCGTCAGTGTAGGGTTAGTCGGGACCTAAGGTGAGGCCGAAAGGCGTAATCGATGGAAAACTGGTTAATATTCCAGTACCCACTAATAATGAGGTGATGGGAGGACGCATAGGGCTAAGTACTGTTATCTGATGGAATAGGTAACCGAAGGGAGTAGTTGGTATAGTAGGCAAATCCGCTATACAATACAACGATACCTGATAGGCTTTCAATCTTCTTCGGAGGAGCGAAAGTGAGTATGATGCCGTCGTGCCAAGAAAAGTCTCTAAACCGTTTGAATTATTAGTGGCCCGTACCGTAAACCGACACAGGTGGGTGAGATGAGTATTCTAAGACGCGTGGAAGAACCCTGGTTAAGGAACTCTGCAAACTAGCACCGTATCTTCGGTATAAGGTGTGCCCACTATGAGAGTAGTGGGTCGCAGTGAAAAGTCCCTGCCGACTGTTTAGCAAAAACACAGCACTCTGCTAACTCGCAAGAGGATGTATAGGGTGTGACGCCTGCCCGGTGCTGGAAGGTTAAAGGGATCTGTTAGCGCAAGCGAAGCAGTGAACTGAAGCCCCAGTAAACGGCGGCCGTAACTATAACGGTCCTAAGGTAGCGAAATTCCTTGTCGGTTAAATACCGACCTGCATGAATGGCGTAACGAGTTGGGAGCTGTCTCGACCAGGGATCCAGTGAAATTGTAGTGGAGGTGAAAATTCCTCCTACCCGCGGCAAGACGGAAAGACCCCGTGGACCTTTACTACAGCTTGACATTGCAATCGGGATATCTATGTGCAGGATAGGTGGGAGGCTTTGAAGGTAGGACGCCAGTTCTATCTGAGCTACCCTTGAGATACCACCCTTAGGTATTTTGGTTGCTAACTCGCTTGTTTACAGCAAGGAGGACATTGTCTGGTGGGTAGTTTGACTGGGGCGGTCGCCTCCTAAAGAGTAACGGAGGCTTACAAAGGTTGGCTCAAACCGGATGGAAATCGGTTGTAGAGTATAAAGGCATAAGCCAGCCTGACTGCGAGAGAGACATTTCGAGCAGAGACGAAAGTCGGTCTTAGTGATCCGGTGGTTCTGTGTGGAAGGACCATCGCTCAAAGGATAAAAGGTACCCCGGGGATAACAGGCTGATCTCCCCCAAGAGCTCATATCGACGGGGAGGTTTGGCACCTCGATGTCGGCTCATCGCATCCTGGGGCTGGAGCAGGTCCCAAGGGTATGGCTGTTCGCCATTTAAAGCGGTACGCGAGCTGGGTTCAGAACGTCGTGAGACAGTTCGGTCCCTATCTGCCGTGGGCGTAGGAAAGTTGAGGAGAGCTGTCCCTAGTACGAGAGGACCGGGATGGACGAATCTCTGGTGTACCAGTTGTCCTGCCAAGGGCATCGCTGGGTAGCTATATTCGGATGTGATAAGAGCTGAAAGCATCTAAGCACGAAGCCAACTCCAAGATTAACTTTCCCTGAAGGTCGCATGAAGACTACATGCTTGATAGGTTGGATGTGTAATTGCAGTAATGCATTTAGCTGACCAATACTAATAGACCGTTTGACTTTTTAATTCAGACAAGACTTTTATCAACTAATTTATATACAATTAAACAATTTGACTCAAGAGTCATTATATTTGTTTAGTGGGTATAGCGTTAGGGTTACACCTTGTTCCATTTCGAACCAAGTAGTTAAGCCTTTCTGCGCTGATGATACTGCCTCCTACGGAGGTGGAAAAGTAAGCCCCTGCTAAACAATTATAATGACTCTTTTTTAATAGATGTTTTACTTAACATAATATAATACAAACTCCTCTTATTTCTTTTTTATACTTTAATATTGATTTTTATATTATGCTATAATTTAACTTAATATAATAACTAATAAGGGTTAAATAATCTATGAATGCAAAAGTAAATATGATTTACAAAAAACAATATCAACCTTTTATAAAATGGGTAGGTGGAAAAAGAGGTTTATTAACTCAACTATTAGATAAATTTCCTAAAAAATTTGCAAATTATCACGAGCCATTTCTAGATGGTGTGGCAGTATTCTTTGAATTATATTCAAAAGGTTTATTAAAAAATAAAAAAATATATCTTTCAAATTTTATGAATTAATAAATAATTTTGAAAAATTTAAAAAAGAACATAGCAAAGAATTCTATTATCAAATAAGAGAAATGGATCGTCGTAAAGAAAATTTTAAAGATTTAACAACTATTAATAAAGCTACAAGATTTATATATCTTAATAAAATTTGTTTTAATGTACTTTAATCTTCTAAATAAATAAAAATATTTTAATGGGATAGTATCTAAGGATATAATATGATGAATTTAAATCTTTATTCTGTAATTGCTAATAATTATAATAGCAATTCACAAAAGATTAGAGTATTAACGGAACATTGGGTGAATGAATATATTTACTGTCCAAGTTGCGGAAATAATATAAGTGAATATGAAAATAATAAGCCTGTTGCTGATTTTTATTGTTCTAGATGCAAAGAAGACTATGAGCTAAAAAGTAAAAAAGGTAATATGGGTAAAAAAATTGTTGATGGTGCATATTCAACAATGATAGAAAGACTACAAAGTGATTCAAATCCAAACTTTTTTTTTTTAAACTATGACAAAAATAGTCTTGATGTAACTAATTTCATCGTGATTCCAAAACATTTTTTTATACCTGCAATTATAGAAAAAAGAAAACCCTTATCTTTAACAGCAAAAAGAGCTGGTTGGGTTGGTTGTTATATATTACTTGATACTATTCCAGAAAGTGGTAAAATATTTTATATAAGAAATGGGGAAAAAGAGAGTAAGAATAAAATATTAGATGATTGGAATAAAACAAGTTTTTTAAAACAATCTACTAATTTGGAGTCAAAAGGTTGGCTACTTGATATTATTAAATGTATAGATAAACTTAATAAAAATGATTTTACCCTAAGTGATATTTATAAATTTGAAAAATATTTAAAATTGAAACATCCTGAAAATAATAATATTCAAGCTAAAATAAGGCAACAATTACAAGTTTTAAGAGATAAAAATTATTTAAAATTTGTAAGTCGTGGGAAATATAAATTAAAATAAATGAGGTTTACAATGGAAATAGATATAAGAATTACAGAAATTTTATCAAGAATTATAACAATCACTAATGCATCTTCATTAGAAGATGCATTAGTGATTGTAGAGGGTATGTATAGAAAAGAAAATATAGTTTTAGATTATACTGATTTTAGTGGTAATGTAATTATTGAAGAAAAAGTAAATGGTTTTAAAAGTAAAAAAGATTTATTAATTAATGAAATAATTCAATATTTAATAATAGATGAAAAAAAACACTATGAAGAATCTGATAAACCAAATGAACATATTTATTTAACTTTACTTGAATTACAAAAGTATATAGAATAAATATAGAGTTTTAAAGAAAGATAAATATTGTGCCATATTGATAGGAGATACAAGAAGGAATAAAATGTATCAACCATTAGCCTTTAAAGTTATGGAAAGATTTCTAAAAGTTGGTTTTCTTCTAAAAGAAGATATTATTAAACATCAACATAACTGTAAAGCTACAGGATTTTGAGTAAATAAAAGTAAAGATTATAACTTTTTGTTAATAATGCATGAGCATTTATTTATATTTAAGAAGTAGTAAAATTAGTGTCTTATCTTTAAGCCCTTTTTAAGTAAAAATTAAGTATAATAACCTGCTAAAAATTTCAATAAAGGAAAGAGATGCCTACAATCAATCAATTAGTTAGAAAAGGTAGAAAAAAAATAGTTAAAAAATCTAAATCTCCAGCACTTGTTGAGTGTCCTCAAAGAAGAGGGGTTTGTACGAGAGTTTATACGACTACTCCAAAAAAACCAAACTCAGCGTTAAGAAAAGTTGCGAAAGTTAGATTAACAAGCGGATTTGAAGTAATCAGTTATATTCCTGGTGAAGGTCATAATTTACAAGAACATTCTATCGTATTAGTTAGAGGGGGAAGAGTAAAAGATTTACCTGGGGTTAAATATCACATCGTTAGAGGTGCATTAGATACTGCTGGTGTTAAAGGTAGAAGTGTATCAAGAAGTAAATACGGAACTAAAAAAAGCGAAGCAGGAAAATAATTAATTTATACTAACTATATACAAACTAAATGATTGAGCAGAGGCTTAATTGTTTGGCTATCAAATTTGGTAGAGTATGTGGTGTATGTATATGACACATAAAACACAGAAGACAAACAAGGAGAATTTAAAATGAGAAGAAGAAGTGCCCCACAGAGACCGGTAATGCCGGATCCAATTTTTAATTCAAAAGTGGTAACTAAATTTATTAATCAAGTTATGTTAGATGGTAAAAAAACTGTTGCAGAAAAAATATTTTATTCAGCAATAGAAAAACTTGATGCAAAAGCAGAAGAAGGAACAAATGGTATTCAACTTTTCGAAAAAGCTATCGAAAATGTAAAACCTTTACTTGAAGTAAGAAGTAGAAGAGTTGGTGGTGCAAACTATCAAGTTCCTGTAGAAGTAAGACCTGTAAGACAACAAACACTAGCAATTAGATGGATTGTTGATGCAGCAAGAAAGAGAAATGAAAGAAATATGGCTGATAGAGTAGCTAATGAACTTAGAGATGCAGCTGGAGAAAAAGGTGCAGCATTTAAGAAAAAAGAAGATACTCACAGAATGGCTGAAGCTAATAAAGCATTTGCTCATTATAGATGGTAATTCCTCTTTCTTCCCTTTTGGGACAAATATTTTATAAAAACTACAAAAAACTACTAAATTTTAGTAAAATTTCACAAATAAATTACAAAGGATAAATAATGGCAAGAAAAACTCCTCTAAATAGAGTTAGAAATATTGGTATTGCCGCTCACATTGATGCCGGAAAAACAACAACAACTGAAAGAATTCTTTTTTATACAGGTGTAAGTCACAAAATTGGTGAAGTTCATGAAGGTGCCGCAACTATGGACTGGATGGAACAAGAAAAAGAGAGAGGTATTACAATTACTTCTGCTGCAACTACATGTTATTGGAATAATCACCAAATTAATATTATTGATACACCAGGACATGTTGACTTTACTATTGAAGTTGAAAGAAGTATGAGAGTACTTGATGGTGCTGTTGCAGTATTTTGTGCTGTTGGTGGGGTTCAACCACAATCAGAAACAGTATGGAGACAAGCAAATAAATATAGAGTTCCAAGAATGGTATTTGTTAATAAAATGGATAGAACTGGTGCAGATTTTTATGAAGTTGAAAAACAAATCAATGAAAGATTAAAAGCAAATGCAGTTCCTATTCAATTACCAATAGGTGCAGAAGAAAACTTTAAAGGTGTTGTTGATTTAGTAAAAATGAAAGCACTTGTTTGGGAAGATGAAGCTGCTATGGGTTCTTCTTATGAAGAAGTTGAAATCCCTGATGATTTACAAGAAAAAGCAAAAGAATATAGAGAAAAATTAATTGAAGCAGTTGCTGAAAGCGATGAAGAATTAATGGAAAAATATTTCGCAGGTGAAGAATTAACTGAAGAAGATATCAATAAAGGAATCAAAGCTGCAACATTAGCTATTACAATGATTCCTATGACTTGTGGTACGGCATTCAAAAATAAAGGTGTTCAACCATTACTTGACGCGGTTGTTAATTATTTACCAGCGCCAACAGAAGTTGAAGCTATCAAAGGTGAAGATCCTAAAACTGGAGAAGAAATTGAAGTTCATGCTGATGATAATGATCCTATGAGTGGATTAGCGTTCAAAATTATGACTGACCCATTTGTTGGTAAAATTACATTTGTTAGATTCTATTCTGGAATTGCTAAAAAAGGAACACATATTATCAATTCTACTAAAAATAAAAAAGAAAGAATTGGAAGACTATTGAGAATGCATTCAAATAATAGAGAAGATGTAGATGAATTCTATGCTGGTGAAATTGGTGCAGTTGTTGGTCTTAAAGATACATTGACAGGTGATACTATTTGTGATCCAGATAGACCAGTTATCTTAGAAAGAATGGAATTCCCAGAACCAGTTATTTCAGTTGCAGTTGAACCAAAAACAAAAGCTGACCAAGAAAAAATGGCAATAGCTTTACAAAAACTAGCAGAAGAAGATCCAAGTTTTAGAGTTGCAACTGATGAAGAAAGTGGACAAACAATTATCTCAGGAATGGGTGAATTACACCTTGATATTCTTGTAGATAGAATGAAAAGAGAATTTAATGTTGATTGTAATGTTGGTCAACCACAAGTTGCATATAGAGAATCAATTAAAAAAGCTGTTGATCAAGAGTATAAATATGCTAAACAATCAGGTGGTAGAGGTCAATATGGACATGTATTTATCAGACTTATTCCTCAAGAACCAGGGAAAGAGTATGAATTTGTTGATCAAATCAAAGGTGGATCTATTCCAAGAGAATATATTCCAGCAGTTGATAAAGGTATTCAAGAAGCTGCACAAGGTGGGGTTTTAGCAGGATATCCAGTTGAAAACTTTAAAATTGAATTATATGATGGATCTTACCATGATGTTGATTCAAGTGAAATGGCATTTAAACTTGCTGGTTCTATGGCATTTAAAGAAGCGGTTAAAAAAGCTAATCCAATAATTCTTGAACCAATGATGAAAGTTGAAGTTGAAGTTCCAGAAGATTATATGGGAGATGTTATTGGTGATCTTAATAGAAGAAGAGGTCAAATTAATTCTATGGAAGATAGACATGGATTAAAAGTTATTAATTCATTTGTTCCATTAAGTGAAATGTTTGGTTATTCAACTGACCTTAGAAGTTCTACTCAAGGTAGAGGTACTTATGCTATGGAATTTGATCATTATGAAGAAGTTCCAAAAAATATTGCTACTGAAATTATGGCAGAAAGAAACGGGTAATTCCCTTTTCTTTTTATTTTATATGTATGTTTTATACTGCATATATATAAAATAAAAAGGGGATAAAATGTATTATACTAAAGAAGATGTTGCAAGATTAATTAGTGAAGATGTACCTTATTTTGATTTAACTTCAAAACTTTTAAATATTGAAAGTAAAGGTAAAATTTCTTTCTATACTAGAAAAGACGCAATAGTTAGTGGTAATAGAATTGTTGAAATATTAGCAAATGAATTAAATTTAAATATAAATTTTAAAGAAAAAGATTCAAATTTTATAAATGCTGGTAGTAAAATTTTTGAAGCTGAAGGAGAAAATCTTTTAACTTTATGGAAAGTAGCTCAAAATATTTATGAATATGCTTTATCTGTGTCTACATATACTTATAAAATGGTTAAAAAAGCAAAAGTTTATAATTCTGATATTGAAATTTTTACTACTAGAAAAATAATTCCTTTTACAAAAAAAATTGCTTTAAATGCTGTTATTGATGGAGGAGGTTTCCCACATAGAATTACTACTAGTGAAACAATTTTAATTTTTGATAATTATATAAAATTATTTGGAGGATGGGATAAATTTTTCAAAAATTTTTCAAAAATTAAACAAAAATCTATTGAAAAAAAATGGGTAGTGGAAGCTGATAATATTGAAATGGCTAAAAAATTAATAAATGTTAAAGTAGATATAATTCAACTTGATAAAGTAGATATTGAAACTACTAAAAAAATTGTTGAACTTGCTCATAATAAGGATATTAAAGTTATTAGTGCAGGGGGAATAAATATTAATAATATAGAAGAATATGTTAAAACTGGAACTGATTCAATAGTTACAACAGCCCCTTATTTTGCAAAAGGCGCGGATGTCAAAGTTGTTATAGATTCTTTTTAAAGTTAAAATTTTTGAAAATTTATAGACAATTTCCATTCTTTGTGTTACAATTATATTTCTTAATATAAATAAATAATTTATAAAATTATCTAAAAATTTGCTAATAGGGATCCAAATGAAAGATTTAAAAAATAAAACGACTTATATAGATTGTAATAGTACAATTGAAGAATATATATCTAAAGAAGACTGGAGAATAAAAGCAAATTCTAATACAGGGTATTCTCATGCAGGACTTATAAATAATACAGCTGGTAAAGTTATAGCAAATTTTTGGCTTGATAAAATTTATTCTAAAGAAGAAGGCGATACTCATAGAAAAGGTGATTATCATATACATGATTTAGATTGTCTTAGTGGATATTGTGCAGGATGGAGTTTAAGAAATTTATTGAATGAAGGATTTAATGGAGTAAGAGGAAGAGTTGAAAGTGAAGCGCCTAATCATTTAAGAAGCGCATTAGGTCAAATGGCGAACTTTTTAGGAATCTTACAAAGTGAATGGGCAGGTGCACAGGCATTTAGTAGTTTTGATACATATCTTGCACCTTATGTTTTTAAAGATAAATTAGAATATAAAGATGTAAAAAGAGCAATTAGAAGTTTTATTTATAATCTAAATGTTCCAGCTCGTTGGGGACAAAGTCCTTTTACAAATATTACTATTGATTTTACTGTTCCAGATGATTTAAAAGATCAAATTCCTATGAGAAATAACAAACATATTTTTGAAGGAATAGAAGATAAAGAACTCCTAAAAAAACTTCAAAAAAGAAATCCTAAAATAAAAGCTTTGACAGATGCAACTTATAAAGATTTTGAGGAAGAAATGCAAATCATTATAAAAGCTTATTATAAAGTTATGACAAAAGGTGATGCAATAAGTCAACCATTTACTTTTCCTATTCCAACAGTAAATATTACAGAAGAATTTGACTGGGATAGTGAAGCTGCACAAGCTTTATGGGAGAATACTCAAAGAATAGGAAGTAGTTATTTCCAAAATTTCATAGGAAGTCAATATATGAAAGATGAAAATGGAAATAAAGTAAGAAATCCAAAAGCTTATGAGCCAGGCGCAGTTAGAAGTATGTGTTGTCGTTTACAACTTGATCTAAGAGAACTTTTAAAAAGAGGAGGAGGTCTTTTTGGAAGTGCAGAAATGACTGGTAGTATAGGTGTTGTAACACTTAATATGGCAAGAATTGGTTATTTATTTAAAGGTAATAAAAAAGCTTTATTTGATAGAATTGAATATTTAATGGATTTAGCTAAATCAACACTTGAGAAAAAAAGAAAATTTGTTCAAGAAATGTATGATAGAGGTTTGTACCCATATACTCAAAGATATTTACCTGGATTTAATAATCATTTTTCTACTATTGGTGTAAATGGTGTAAATGAGATGATTAGGAATTTTACAAATGATGAATATGATGTTTCTACTAAAAAAGGTATACTTTTTGCAAAAGAAATATTTGATTTCATGAGACAAAAACTTACAGAGTTTCAAGAAGAAACGGGTAATTTGTATAATCTTGAAGCAACTCCAGCAGAAGGAACTACATATAGATTTGCTAAAGAAGATAAAAAAAGATTTTCTGATATCATTCAAGCTGGATTTGATGATGCACCATACTATACAAATTCGTCTCAATTAGCTGCAAATTATACAGATGATCCTTTTGAAGCTTTAAGTTTGCAAGATGATTTGCAGATTTTATATACAGGAGGGACAGTTTTACATCTATATATGAGTGAAAAGTTAAGTTCACCAGAAGCAGCAAAAAGATTAGTAAAGAAATCAATTAGTAATTTTAGATTACCTTATATTTCAATTACACCTGTATTTAGTGTGTGTCCAAAACATGGATATATTGCAGGAGAACATGAATTTTGCCCATATTGTGATGATGAATTACTTGAAAAAATTGAAAACAAACATTAAAAGGAGATAAAATGAATGTAAAAGTATTATCAAAAAAAGAAATTTTAGAAAAAGTTAAAGATGAAAGACAAAAATGTATTGTTTATACAAGAGTTATGGGGTATCATAGACCAGTAGAAAGTTTTAATATTGGTAAAAAAGCAGAACATAGAGAAAGAAAACAATTTAAAGAATGCTAGGTATATATTCTATTCAGAAATTTTCTTCTTTGGATTTTCCTGGAAAGCTTTGTGCTATTTTATGGTTTAGTGGCTGTAATATGAGATGTCCTTATTGTTATAATGAGGATGTTGTATTTGGAAAAAAGCAAATAGAAGAAGAAGAAATTATTGATTTTTTGAAAACAAGAATTGGTTTACTTGATGGAGTTACTTTTACAGGAGGAGAACCTACTTTATATAAAAATTTAGTTTCTTTTGCAAGTAAAGTAAAAAAATTAGGATTTGAAATTAAACTTGATACAAATGGAATCAATGTTGATATTGTAAAAGCATTGGTAAAAAATAATTTAGTTGATTATGTTGCTTTAGATTTTAAAGCACCAAAAGAAAAATTTGAATTTATTACAAAAAATAATAATTGGGATAAATTTGAAGAAACACTTATATTTTTAATTAAATCAGAAATTGATTTTGAAGTTAGAACTACTGTTCATACTGATTTATTAGATGAAAATGATATAAATAAGATTATAGATATTTTAGAATCAATGAATTATAAAGGGATATATTATCTACAAAACTTTTTTGAAAGTGATAAAAAAACACTTGGAAATATAGGAAGGCAAAGCAAAAAATTAGATATAACTAGACTTTCAACAAAAATTCCCATAGAGCTTAGAAATTTTTAATATTTCTAAATATTTTTCCTTCTTTCATATTCTATTGATTTTTTATAAATAATTTGATATAATTCACTCCCCAAAAACTGCACGAAGAATTTTTTAAAAAGTAATAGTATTTTTTAAAAAGTTGGCCCAATTCAAAAAGCCTAGGTAGTGGGGTTAAATTTCAAGGAGACAAGATGAAAGTTAGAGCGTCAGTTAAAAAAATTTGTCCAAAATGTAAAATAGTTAAAAGAAAAGGTGTCGTAAGAGTAATCTGCGAAAACCCAAGACATAAACAAAGACAAGGATAATATATGGCAAGAATTGCAGGGGTAGATTTACCAAAAAATAAAAAAGTTGAATTTGGATTAAGATATGTATTCGGAATCGGTCCAAAATTTGCAAAAAATATTATGGCTGTTACAGGAGTTAATCCAGAAAAAAGAGTTCATGAACTAACTGAAGATGAAATTGCAGCAATAAACAAAGAAATTCAAACTAATTATATAGTTGAAGGTGATTTAAGAAAACAAGTTCAAATGAACATTAAAGAACTTATGGATTTAGGTTGTTACAGAGGTTTAAGACATAGAAAAGGGCTTCCAGTTAGAGGTCAAAAATCTAAAACTAATGCAAGAACTAGAAAAGGTAAGAAAAAAACTATTGGTGCGAAAGCTTAAATAAAGGTTAGATAATGGCAAAAAGAAAAGTTACTAAAAAAAGAGTAGTTAAAAAAAATATAGGTAGTGGTGTTGTATATGTCGCTGCTAGTTTTAACAACACAGTAATTACTATTACTGATATGATGGGAAATGTTGTTGCTTGGAGTAGTGCAGGAGCATTAGGATTTAGAGGAAGTAAAAAATCAACTCCATTTGCAGCACAACAAGCCGTGGAAGATGCTATGGCTAAAGCAAAAGATCATGGATTAAAAGAAGTTGGAATTAAAATTCAAGGTCCAGGTGGTGGTAGAGATACTGCTGTTAAAACTGTTGGTTCAACAGAAGGAATTAAAGTTTTATGGATGAAAGATATTACTCCATTACCACATAATGGATGTAGACCTCCAAAAAGAAGAAGGGTTTAACAATGGCTAGATATAGAGGACCAGTAGAAAAAATAGAAAGAAGATTCGGAGTAAGCCTTAATTTAAAAGGTGAAAGAAGATTAGCAGGTAAATCAGCACTTGAAAAAAGACCTTATGGACCAGGACAACATGGTCAAAGAAGAAAAAAAGTGTCTGAATATGGGCTTCAATTAAATGAAAAACAAAAAGCTAAATTTATGTATGGTCTTAGTGAAAAACAATTTAGAAGACTTTTCACAGATGCTAATAGACAAGAAGGGAATACAGGAGAAAATTTAATTTCATTACTTGAAACAAGATTGGACAATGTAGTTTACAGAATGGGATTTGCAACAACTAGAAGATTTGCAAGACAATTAGTAACTCATGGTCATGTTTTAGTTGATGGAAAAAGAGTTGATATTCCTTCATTCAGAGTAAAAGCAGGACAAAAAATTGAAATTAGAGAAAAATCTAAAAACAATGTTCAAGTTAAAAGAGCTATTGAGCTTACAAACCAAACAGGTATCGCTGAATGGGTAGATGTAGACAAAGATAAATTCTTTGGTATTTTTACAAGAGTTCCAGAAAGAGCAGAAGTAGAAATTCCAGTAGAAGAAAGATTAATTGTTGAACTATACTCTAAATAAGGGTAAAAAATGAATAAAATAAAAACAAAATTATTAATTCCTAATAAACTAGATGTAGAAGTTGATGGGAATAAAGCAAAAGTAGCCATATATCCTTTTGAAAGAGGATATGGAATTACTCTTGCTCATCCAATTAGAAGAGTTTTACTTGCAAGTACAGTTGGATTTGCACCAGTTGCAATTAAAATTGATGGGGTTAGCCATGAATTTGATTCAATTAAGGGTGTATTTGAAGATGTTGCAACATTTATTATTAATTTAAAAAATGTTAGATTTAGAATTAAAGACTCTTCAAAAGATGAAGTAGAAGTAAACTATACTTTTGTTGGACCTAAAGAAATTTATGGAAAAGATTTAAATAATGATGAAATAGAAGTTGTAACACCTGAAGCTTATATTGCAACACTTAATGAAGATATTACACTCAGTTTTTCATTAATTATTAAAAAAGGTATGGGATTTGTCCCAAGTGAAAATATTAGAAATGATATTTCTAATGATTATATTGCACTTGATGCATTTTTCTCACCAATCAAAAATGCTATTTATGAAATAGAAAATATTTTGGTAGAAGATGAAACTGATTTTGAAAAGATTATATTTACAATTGAAACTGATGGGCAAATTGCTCCTGATGATGCATTAAAAGATGCTGTAAATAAATTATTTAGTCAGTTTGCAATTTTTACTGAAAAATTTGATGTAATTCAAGAAGTAGAATTTGAAGAAAATCTTGATGATAATTATAAAGTTTTAACAACTTCTATTGATAGTATGAATTTAAGAAGTAGAAGCTATAATTGTCTTGAAAAAGCAGGTATTAAATTTATTGGTGAATTAGTGTTAATGGGTAGTAATGAAATTGCTAAAATCAAAAATCTTGGTAAAAAATCATTAGATGAAATTACTGAAAAATTAGATTCAATTGGATTTAATGTAAATGAACCATTACCTGAAAATGTAAAAAATTTATTACAAAAAGAGATTGAGAAATTAAAGGATGAGGTATGAGACATAGACACGGATATAGAAAGTTAAGTAGAACTTCTTCTCATAGAAAAGCACTTTTGCAAAATCTTGCAATTGCTTTAATTGAACATGGTTCTATCGAAACTACAGTAGAAAAAGCAAAAGAATTAAGAAGATTTGTTGAAAAATTAATCACAAAAAGTAGAAATGTTGATTTTAATACTCACAGATTTATTTTTGCTAAACTTAGAAATAAAGAAGCAACAAAAAAACTTATTAATGAAGTGGCTCCTAAATATCTTGAAAGAAATGGTGGATATACTTCAATTAAAAGAACTAGAAACAGAAGAGGTGATGCTGCAGAACTTGCACAAATCTCACTAGTAGATTAATTCCTTCCCTTTTTGGGAACTTCCCTAAAACTTTCAATATTCAGTATAAATTCATAAAATTTTGCTATAATATATTTAACTAAAACAATTAATTATAATTCAAGGAGACATAATGGCTATACCATTTAATAATGAAGAGTTAAAAGAAGCTGTTGCAAAGGTTATAGAAGAAGTTAGACCAATGCTACAAATGGATGGAGGGGATATAAAACTTATTGATGTTGACAAACCAACTGTATTTGTACAACTTCAAGGTGGATGTGTAGGTTGTAGCAGTGCAGGGGCTACTCTTAAATATGGTGTAGAAAAAGCACTAAGAGAAAAAATTCATCCAGAATTAGTTGTTATGAATGTTCCTCATGGATATGAAGATAAACTTGATGAGCTTATGAAATATGCAGGAATTTAATTTGGATATCATAGAAACTAAAGTAGAAAATATTAATGAATTTGAAGGTGTATTATTTGAAGATGTTAAACATCTTTTGGATAAAAAAGAGACGTTAGAGAATATCTTATTTACTACAAGAGTTATGTTTGTTAATCAAGAGGAATTAGTTGAGTTTATCAATAAACTAATGGAATATGGTTATGAAGATATGGCTCTTGATTATGTAGAAAATCTTTATGATACATTAGGACCACTTGATTTTAGCGAATTTAAAAATGAAAATAGCATTAAATAATGAAACTATTACAGATTCTACAAATGAGTATAAAAAGGGAGATCTTTTTTTACTTACCACTCAAAATAAAAAATATTATACTAATCAAAATTATATAACACCAGATAAACTTCTACAAAATACAAAAACTAAATTTATAGGAATTACTGGAACAAATGGTAAAACTACTACTGCATTTTTAATAGGATATATTCTTAAAAATTTAGGTTTTAGTGTAGGGGTTCAAGGGACAGAAGGTTTTTATTTAAATGGGAAATTAAAAGAAGAAAAAACACTTACGACTCCACCTATAATTACAACAATTGATAGAGTTTACAAATATAAACCTGACTTTTTTGTAATGGAAGCTTCTTCACACGCAATTATTCAAAATAGAATAGATGGAATTAATTTTAAGTTAAAAATATTTACAAATTTAAGTCAAGACCATTTGGATTATCATAAAACAATGCAAGAATATAAAAAAGCAAAAGAGTTATTTTTTCAAGATAATTCTATTAAAATAATTAATAAAAAATATAACTTAAATATAAATGAAAATAATTCCTTTTTTTATCCTCAAAATTTAAAAGCAAATTCAAAATTGATAGGTGAATTTAATAAAGAAAATTTTGAAGCAGCAGTTTTAGGTGTTCATAAACTTACGAATATTGATTTAAATAAAATTATTAAAATTGCTGAAAATTTTAGTGGACTTGCTGGTAGAATGGAAGAAGTTGCACCAAAAATAATTGTCGATTTTGCACATACTCCGGATGGAATGCAAAAAGTTTTGAGTGCAATTAATTTCAAAAAAATAGTAGTGTTTGGAGCAGGTGGAGACAGAGATAAAACTAAAAGAAAAATAATGGGAGAAGTCGCCGATAAATATGCGGATTATATAATTTTGACAAACGATAATCCACGATGTGAAAATCCACAAGATATTATAAAAGAGATAGCAAAAGGTATCAAAAACACTCCATTTGAAATAATTGAAGATAGAAAAGAAGCTATTAAAAAAGCAATTAATTTACAAAAAGATGAATATGTTATGATTTTAGGAAAAGGTGATGAAAAATATATGAAGTTTTGTGATAAGAAAATACCTTTTAGCGATAGAGAGGTTGTTTTACAATTAAAAGGAGAAAAAAGTGAATAAAATAAAATATGAAGATAAAGAAATTATTCCTTCAAAAGTAGTATGTGTTGGAAGAAATTATGTAGAGCATATAAAAGAGCTTAATAATGAAGTTCCAGAAAATATGGTGCTTTTTTGTAAAGTAAACTCTTCTATAAGTGATAAATTGAAATTTTTTTCTAAAGAGACAAGATTTGAAGGTGAAATTTGTTTTTTAGTAAAAAATAAGCAATTATCAGGTATTGGAGTAGGACTAGATCTTACAAAAGCTGATATTCAAAATTATTTAAAAAGTAAAGGTCTTTCTTGGGAAAGAGCAAAAGCATTTGATGGAAGTGCTGTTTTTAGTGAGTTTGTTAGATTGAATGGAGATATTGAATCAATTGAAATGAAGTTATATTTAAATGATAATTTACAACAACACGCAACTTATGAACTTATGATTTATAAACCACAACAAATTTTAGATGAAATTTTATCATTTATGAGTTTAGAAGATGGAGATATTATAATGACAGGAACTCCAAAAGGAGTGACTAATTATAAATTAGAAGATAGAATCAAAATTGAACTTTTCATTGATAATAAATTAGTTATTAATAAAGAGTGGGAGGCAAATTAAACAGCGTCTGTTCCTCTTTCTCCTGTTCTGATTCTAATAATATCTTCAATAGGTGAAACGAAAATTTTACCATCACCGATTTTTCCAGTTCTTGCACCTTTTATAATTGCATCAACTGCTTTTTCTACAAATTCTTCATTTACAACTACTTCTATTTTAATTTTAGGTAAATATTCTACTATATATTCATTACCTCTATAGAGTTCACTATGTCCTTGTTGTCTTCCGTGACCTTTAACTTCACTAATTGTAATTCTTGAAACATCTGCTTCTATTAGAGCTTCTTTTACATCATCAAGTTTAAAAGGTTTTATAATAGCTTCTATTTTTTTCATTTTGTATCCTTTTTTATTGTAATTTTATCATAATTTTTAATTTATCATAATTTTTAACTGTTTAAAATTTAAGCAATTTTATATATTTAAAATTTATATTATTATATTATAATATAAAAAATTTTTAAGGAGAATTTATGGACGAGGCATATATTTTAAATACATTTTTTGCACTTTTTGCATTTGTATTAATTATTTTGATGGTGCCAGGCTTTGCTATGCTTGAAGCAGGGCTTGTTAGGACTAAAAATGTAACAGCAGTTTTGACTACGAATGCAATGATTTATTTAGTTGCAAGTATGATGTTTTTGTTAGTTGGATATCATATAGCTTTTGGAGCTTTTGGTAGTGCTTCTATGTCAGCTTGGGCAGCATTTTTGTTTCAAATGGCCTTTGTTGGTAAAACAGTGAATATTATGAGTGGAGGTGTTAGTGAAAGAACAAGATTAGTTCCACTGATATTTTTTACGGTAATGATGGCGGGGATTATTTATCCAATAGCAGTAAATTTAACTTGGGGAAATAACTTTTTTGCTGGAACAATGTTTGATATTTCAAGTATGCATGATTTAGCAGGTTCAACTATAATTCACTCAACTGGTGGTTGGGCTTTATTAGCAGCCATTTTAGTTATAGGTTCAAGAAAAGGAAGATATAAAAATGGAAAAGTTAAAGTTATTCCTGCAAGTAATATTCCTTTGGTTGTTTTAGGTGGATTTTTACTTTGGATTGGATGGTTTGGATTTAATGGTGGAAGTGTTGGAAGTATTGCTACAAAAGAAGATGTAGAGACAGTTGCGTTAACTATAATGAATACAAATACAGCTGGACTTGCAGGAGGACTTATTGTGATGCTTTTAAGTTATATAAGCTATAAAAAATTTGATATTACAATGGTTTTAAATGGAGCTTTAGGTGGACTTGTAGCAATTACAGCAGGAGCAGATATTATGAATATTTATGCACCTATTTTAGTTGGAGTAATTGGTGGTATTTTAGTTTTTTACGCAGTTCCATTTTTTGATAAATTAAGAATTGATGATCCAGTAGGGGCTTTGAGTGTTCATTTAGTAAATGGAATTTGGGGAACATTGGCAGCGGCTATTTTTGGTACGGCTTCATTTATGTCACAATTAAAAGGAGTTTTAATTGTAGGATTTATTGCGTTTTCTTTAAGTTATATAACTATTTTTGTTATTAATAAAATTTCCCCATTTAGAGCAAATGAAGAAAATGAGATTCAAGGTCTTGATTCAGCTGAATGTGGGATAGAAGCATATCCAGAGTTTAATAAATCTTTTTAAACTCTTTTTGCTTGCTTTTAAAAGAAAGATTTTAATTTATTTAATCCATTTCCCATAATTTTCTTTTCTAACTCTTTTTTACCATATTTTTGTAATTTATCTTTGAAAGAATTTAATGTTTCATTGTAATTATTTAAATCCATATTTGCTAAATTTATATCTTTTAGATCGATGCCTTTTAGCTCATTGTGTAATTTTTTATTTAACAAAGAGTTTAATTTTATTTTTTGTTTATTAATTTTTTTATTTATTCTAGCTTTTAAATAATTTGATAAGATTTTATCTAAATTTGATTTTAGTTTTATGATAGGTTTTTGTAAAGTACCACTAATATTTCCATTTAATGTAACTTTTTTAACAAGTGGCATTATTTTAATTCCAGTTTTTAAATTTAGAATAGTAGAATCAATTGTGGCTATTTTATAATAATTTATATTTGATTGTAAATTTGTGAAATATTTACTTACTCCTATGATTTTAGCTGTTGTATGTTTATTTAGTAAAGTTTGATTATTTGTAATGTTATTAGAAATTAATTGCCAATTAGAATCACTTGTTTTAAATGAAATATCTGTTTTTTCAATTACAAATGAAGGATATTTTATTTTGTCTTTAAATTTAACATTAATCCCTTTTCCTCTTACATATTTTGCTTCTTCTGCTTTTTTAGGTAAATAAGGTTTAATTTTTGTATAAATTTCATCAGCTGTTTTTAAATATTTTGCAAGTTTTGGAGTTAAAATAGATTCAGTAAATTCTGTATATTTTCCATTTTTTAGCATATTATATTTGCTTGATAAATTTTTATAATCTTTTTTTGATGCAACTTTTACAGCTTTTAAATCATTACTTAATAAAGTTTTAGTTTGAATTAATTCTTTTTTATATTCTTTGATATCTGTTTTAAGAGAATTTATTTCTTTTTTTACTTTATCTATTTTTGCTAAAATAGTTTGAATATCATTAGGTGTTTTAATTTTCTTTGCAAGAGTTCTAATTTCTTCAATTTCAGTTTTTAAATCAGAAATTTTATTATCATTTTTTAGATTTTTAATATTATCAATTAACTTTTGTGAATTTTTATAATCTTTTTTCAATTTATTAATGGCTATTTCAGTTTTTAGTTGTTGTTTTGCTAGTAAATCTTTGGCTTTTGGGATTTTAATTGAAGGCATACTAAAATGAGAATTATTATTTGTTGATGATTTAGAATTAATTAAGGCAACTAATGTTTTATCTGTATGAATATTTTTAATTATTAAGTTTTGAATATCAAATTTTTTCCATACCAAATAGTTCCAATTTAGATTAAGATATATTTTATCAGTTTTAATATTTCCCACTTTTATATTAGTGATATTTAAAGAAGCTTTTGAAATAGAAGTATTTAAACTTTCTATTGTTACTGGTTTTTTAAGTGCTTTTGAGAGTGAATATTGCAAAGTTGATTTTAGAATTGGATCTAAAAATGTAATTATTAAAAAAGCCATACCACCAAAAATAACTGCAAATCCGATAAGTCCAGAAAGTCTAAAAATTCCATTCTTTTTAATTTCATCTGGTACAATCCAACTTGTAAGCTTACTTTTTTGTAATTTTGGGAAAATAACTTCTCTATATTTATCACTAAATTTATTTAAAATGATATAAAAAATAGGTGCTAAAACAATACCCCATATAAAACTTCCTAAAATAATAGAATTGTTAAATCCACTCCATCTCAAAAATGGTGTATTGTATAAAGCAGTCCAAAAAGAAGCTAAACTTGAATTTTGCAATAAATAAAGGCCTGTATAATGGAATATAGGATCTAGAAAATATCCAACTATTGCAAAAACAGTACTGCTTGCAAAGTATAATCCTATTGGAATTCTAAAGCTAAATACTATTAATAATATTAGAATATTAATTACATTAAAAGAGGGTAAAAATCCAGTAATAATTCCTAAAGCTAATGCTAGGCTAAGTGCTTTTGAAGATTGGGCGCTATTTAGGCTTTTTAAGAATTTTATAAGAAAATGCATTTTAATATCCTTTTTTATCATAATTATATCATTTTATTATGGTATAATTGCAAAAAAATATTACTAAAGGAATTTAATGCAAAAAATTAAAAATATTGCAGTTATCGCTCATGTTGACCACGGAAAAACTACATTAGTTGATGGTCTATTACAACAATCAGGGACATTTAGAGAAAATCAACATGTTGATGAAAGAGCTATGGATACTAATGATATCGAAAAAGAAAGAGGAATTACAATTCTTTCTAAAAATACAGCTATTCATTATAAAGATTATAAAATTAATATTATTGATACTCCTGGACATGCCGATTTCGGTGGAGAAGTTGAAAGGGTTCTTAAAATGGTTGATTCTGTTTTATTACTTGTAGATGCTCAAGAAGGTGTAATGCCACAAACTAAATTCGTTGTGAAAAAAGCATTAGAACTTGGTCATAGACCAATTGTAGTTGTGAATAAAATAGATAAACCAGGATCTGAACCAGATAGAGTTGTTGATGAAGTTTTTGACCTTTTTGATGCAATGGGTGCAAACGAAGACCAACTTGAATTCCCTGTAGTTTACGCAGCTGCAAGAGACGGTTATGCAAAACTTAATCTTGAAGATGAAAATAAAGATTTAACTCCGCTTTTTGAAACTATTCTTAGTGAAGTTCCAGAACCAAAAGGAAGTGTTGATAATCCAACACAACTTCAAGTATTTACACTTGACACTGATCCATTTATTGGGAGAATTGGTATTTCAAGAATTTTTAATGGAAAAATCAAAAGAGGTGATAATTTAACACTTGTAAAAGCTAATGGTGAAACAGCAAATGGAAGAGTTACCAAACTTATTGGTTTTAGAGGTTTAGAAAGAATTGAAATTGATGAAGCAGAAGCAGGTGATATTGTAGCAGTTGCAGGATTTGGAACAATTGATATCGGAGATACATTATGTGATCCTAATCATATTGAAGCACTTGATCCACTTCATATTGAAGAACCAACTTTAAGTGTAATGATGAGTGTAAATGATTCACCACTTGCTGGAACTGAAGGAAAACATGTAACTGGTAATAAAATTAGAGAAAGACTTCTTAAAGAAGCTGAAACAAATATTGCTATGAAAGCAGAAGATGCAGGAGAAGGTAAATTTAGAGTTTCAGGAAGAGGTGAACTTCAAATTACAATTTTAGCTGAAAATATGAGAAGAGAAGGTTTCGAATTTAGTCTTTCAAGACCAGAAGTTATCGTAAAAGTAGAAGATGGAGTTAAATTAGAACCATTTGAATTTGTTGTAGTTGATGTTCCAGATAATTATAGTGGGGCAGTTATTGAAAAACTTGGTAAAAGAAAAGCTGAGATGAAATCAATGGCTCCTATGTCTGATGGATATACAAGAATTGAATTTGAAATCCCTGCAAGAGGACTTATCGGATATAGAGGTGAATTTCTAACAGATACAAAAGGTGAAGGTATTATCAATTCATCTTTCTTAGAATATAGACCTTTTAACGGAACACATCATACGAGAGTTCCAGGAGCATTAGTTTCTATGGAAAATGGAGCTGCAGCTGGATTTGCAATATTCAACCTTCAAGAAAGAGGAAGAATGTTTATCAAACCACAAGACAAACTTTATGTTGGTATGATTGTTGGTGAACATGCAAGACCAAATGATTTAGATGTAAATCCTATCAAAGGAAAAGCACAATCAAATGTTCGAAGTAGTGGAGCCGATGAAGCTATTAAACTTGTTCCACCAGCGGACATGAATCTTGAAAAAGCACTTGAATGGATTGAAGATGATGAATTACTTGAAATTACACCATTACATATTAGAATTAGAAAAAAAATACTTAATCCAGGTGAAAGAAAAAGAAAAACTCCTAAGAAAAAATAATATTTTTTCTTTTTCTATATAAATTTTTCCACTATTAAAAAGTATGGAATAAATAGAATACTTGTAAGAATTACAAACCAGGCCACTTTTTCTGGCTCGGTATTAAAAAGAGCTGCTAAATTCACATTACTAACTGCAACTGGTACCATAACTTCCAAAAGAATAACTTTACTTAATAGTGGATTTAATTCTAAAAATTGTAAGAATACATATCCAACAATTGGCAAAATAATAAATTTTTCAAAAACAATTGCAAGTGATAATTTTTTATCAATTTTGTGGATTTTAATATTTGCAGTGTAGATTCCAAAAATTATAAGTTGAATTACCATTGAGCTAAAAGCCCCCATTTGCAATATTTTCATAATATCACTGTTAAACATAATTTGATTTGTATTTAAAATAACTGCAATAATTCCAACCCAAATAATTGGGATTTTGAAAATCTTTTTTGCATTTTCAATGTTGAATTTTCCAGCATAGAAAAAAATAGCAAATGAGTAGATAAAAAGAATATTGCTAATATTTATAATTGTTGCCCAAAAAGCACCATCATTTCCCCAAAGTGCAAGGCTTAGAGGTATTCCTAAATTCCCAGTATTTCCTACAAGTGCAGTTATAGTTACAACATTTTGATTTTTACCTTTGAAAAAGAGTTTTGCTAAAGAAAATGTAAAAATAAATGATATAAATATTATAGCTAAATAACTTAGAGGTGCATTTGCAGTAGATAAATTTATTGGCTTTAGCATAAGTCCCCAAAGGGTTAGAAATGGCTGTAAAAAATATACAGACATTATCACGAAGCTTTTTTCGTGAATTTCGGGGAACTTTTTTTTTGCTATAAAACCTATTACAATAAATAAGTAAATTCCAATGACAGTTATCATAAAAAGTTAATAATCTCTTTTTCGATTTCATCTTTTGAAACAACTGTTTTTTGAGTTATCTCTTTTAAAAATAGTTCTTTTACCATATCCGGAATAGAAACATTATATTTTTTAGAGATTACTTCAAGTGCTGATTTATCGTGAACTTGTTTATCTTCAATTAATGCTCGATATAAACTTGGAGCAAATTTAGTCCATTCAGCTGTTGAATAAGCCACTTGTTTGTTTTTTGAATTTAGAGTTTTGTATGCTTTGATTGAAGTTGCTGTATGAGTATCCATAATATAACCCTTTTTAGCATACTCTTTAATATATTCAAATCCTTCTGCATCTGAACAACTTGTAGCGATAAAGTCTTCTTTTATTTTTGCAACTTCATCAGCAGTTAAAGAATATTTTCCATTTCTTTCTAAACTTTCCATAAGTTCAGCAGTTCTTTGGGCTCCAAATTTATCAAATAATATTCTTTCTACATTTGAAGATTTTAAAATATCCATTGCAGGTGAAGAAGTTTTGATGAGATGTTTTGTAGTTAAATCATAAATTCCATTATTTACCCATTCGGTTAGAACATTATTTATATTTGATGCGATTACAATTTTATCGATTGGAAGTCCCATTTTTTTAGCATAATATCCACCAAGTGCATTTCCAAAGTTTCCACTTGGAACGATAATATCAATTTTCTCTCCAAAACTTATTTCATTGTTGTGAATTAATTTTGCATAACCCCAAATATGATAGATTGTTTGAAAAATTATTCTTCCAAAGTTTACTGAATTTGCAGCTGAAAGTTTAATATCTTTTTCTTTTAAAGTGTTTTTGAAAGTATCACTATTTAGAAGTTTTTTTAAAGTATTTTGAGTATCATCAAAATTTCCTTTTACTCCAATAACTTTTTCATTTTTAGCATCAATTGTTACCATTTGAAGTCTTTGCACATCACTTGTTCCATTTTCTGGATACATACAAGTGACTTTTATATTATCTTTATTTGACAATGTTTCAAGTGTAGCTGGACCTGTATCTCCACTTGTAGCAGCTAAAATAAGGTAATTTTCATTTTTTTCTTTTGCTAAATCACTTAAAATTGAACCAAATGGTTGAAGAGCCATATCTTTAAATGCTCTTGTAGGTCCATGCCAAAGTTCAGCTATAAAAAGGTCATTTTCTACTTTTTCTACTGGTACTACATCTTTTGTATCAAATTTATCATATAATTTAAGAGCTTTATCCAAACTTTCATCACTTATATCAATTTCAAATTTTTTAAGCACAGCTTTAGCTAAACTTTTATAATCTTTATATTTTGTAATAAATTCTTTATCAATTGAAGGTAAATTCTCAGGAGAATATAATCCACCTTTTGGTGCAGCAGGGTTTAAAATAGCTTGGCTAAAACTTTTTTTTTCTTCAGTTCCTCTTGTTCCTATAAATTTCATAATTATCCTTTAAGGAGGTTGATTTTTGTTAAAATTATAGCATATTTTGATATAATAAAATAAAAAGGATGAATATGCTAAACGAAAAAGCGCCAGAGTTTTGCTTACCAAATCAAGATGAAACAGAAATTTGTCTAAGAGATTTAAGTGGAAAATGGGTGGTATTATATTTTTATCCAAAAGACAATACTCCAGGATGTACGACTGAGGCTTGTGATTTTACAAATGAGCTTGAAGAATTTGAAAAACTTGATGCTGTGATTTTGGGAGTTAGTCCAGATAGTCCCAAAAAACATATAAATTTTATAACAAAAAAAGAATTAAAAATTACACTTTTAAGTGATGAAGATAAAACTGTTTTAAAAGCTTATAATGCTTGGGGGCTCAAAAAAAATTATGGAAGAGAATATGAAGGTGTGATTAGAAGCACTTTTATAATAAGTCCAGATGCTAAAGTAGTTGCCCAGTGGAGAAACGTTAGAGTAAAAGGTCATGTTGAAAAAGTGAAAGATAAGTTAAAAGAACTTCAAGATGAAAATAATTCGTAAAAATGTACGAAATCTCACACTTAGAATAACTTCTGAGGGTGAGGTAATAATTACTTCTCCACTGAAAATGAAAGAAGAGTATATTTTAAGCTTTGTAAAAACAAAACAAAAATGGATAGATAAAAAATTATCTAAATGTAAAAAAATTCCAGAAGATAAGTTTTTATATTTAGGTAACTTTTATGATAAAAGTGAATTAAAAGAAGATTTATATTCATTTTATTATAAAAAAGCTGAGGTTTTATTTGGAGAATTAATTGATAAATATATAGTTTATGTAAATAAACCTGTTACAAAAATTAGAATAAAGCAAATGAAAACAAGATGGGGTAGTTGTAATTATCAAAAAGGCTATATTAATTTAAATATAGAACTTATGAAAAAAGAGATAAAATTTATAGAATATGTTGTCTTGCACGAATTAGCACATCTTATTCATCCAAATCATTCAAAAGAATTTTATAAGTTTATAGAGAGTATAATGCCAAATTTTAGGGAGTATTTATAGTGGGTTTTGTAAAAGAAAAATTTAAAATAGAAGATGAAAAGTTACTTAAGTTTTTGACTAAAACTTTTAATATAAACGAAAGAGAAGCTAAAAAGACGGTAAATAGAGGTCGAGTAGGACTTAATGGTGAGAGACTTAAATATTATAATCAAAATTATAGTGGAGTTTTAGATATTATTTATTTTAAGCCTGAACCTCGTGGAATTAAACCGATTTTTGAAATAGAAGATTTTGCAATTTTTGATAAACCAAGTGGAATAGCGATTTACCCCAAAGGATTTGCTCATTCTCAAACTTTACTTGATGATGTTCGTTTTTTATATGGAAAAGATGCAAATTTAGCCCATAGACTTGATAAAGAAACAAGTGGATTAGTGATAGCGAGCAAAAATAAATGGAGTGAAAAGATTATCAAAACAATGTTTGAGGATAAAAAAATTCAAAAATATTATTTAGCTTTAGTAGAAGGTAAAATCACAAGAGAACTTACTATAAATAAGCCGATTCTTACCAATAGTGATTTAGATATCAAAATGAAAGTTTTAATAGATAAAGAAGGTAAAAACTCAAAAACTATAATTATACCAATTAAAACTATAGGAGATAATACACTTGTAATTGCTAAACCTCTCACAGGAAGACAACATCAAATAAGAGTTCATTTATATTCTATTGGACATAGAATTGTAGGTGATCCTCTTTATGGAGTTGAAAGCAAAATAGCAGATAAATATCTAAAAGGTGAATTAAGTCAAGAAGATAGGATTAAATTCACAGGAGCAAATAGACTAATGCTCCATTCTAATAGAATTAATTTTAACTATAATAATCGAAAATATGATATTTATTCTCACCAAACTTTCAATTCATTATAAAGAGAATCTCTCTCAACTGGGATAAATCCGCTATCTTTTATAAAATGAATAAATTCATCTAATTCTAGTCCATTTGCACTTTTTGCACCAGCTGCTGAATTAATTGATTCTTTTTGAATAGTTCCATCTAAATCATCAGCCCCATATTCTTGAGCAATTAAAGCTAAATTGACTGTAGAAGTTACCCAGTATGCTTTTAAGTGAGGGAAATTATCTAAAACAATTCTTGAAATAGCATAAGTTTTGAGTATTTCGTTTCCAGTTGGAAAATTATCTACTTTTAAGTAATTATTTTCTTTTTGGTAAACTAAAGGAATAAAAGCATTAAATCCACCCGTTTTATCTTGAAGCTCTCTTAATCTCATCATATGATCGATTCTAGCTTTTTTGCTTTCTATATGTCCAAAAAGCATTGTAGCATTACTTTTTTTGCCTTTTTTATGCCAAATTTCGTGGATTTTTAACCAATTTTCACTGCTAACTTTTCCTCCACAAATTTTTTTTCTTACGGCTTCATCAAAAATTTCTGCACCACCACCAGGCATTGAATCAACACCATTTTCTATCATTTTATCGATTACTTCTTCATAACTTAAATTATAAGTTTCACTTAAAAAATTAATTTCAGCAGCTGTTAAGGCTTTTATGTGAATATCAGGAAGGGCTTTTTTAATCTCTTTAAACATTCCAAGGTACCATTCAAGTCCTGCATTAGGATTGTGAGCCGAAACTATATGAATTTCTTTTGCTCCTTTTTCGTGGGCTTTTATTGCAGTTTGAACAATTTCATCAATACTCATTGTATAAGGATTAGGATTTTTTCTATTTGCACTAAAGGCACAAAATTTACAAACATCTTTACAAATATTTGTAGGATTTATATGTCTGTTTATATTAAAATAAGTTTTTTTACCAAATCTAACTTCTCGAATATTGTTTGCTAATTCTCCAAGTGTTGCCAAATCTAAATCATATAATTTTAAAGCTTCATCAAAGTTAATTCTTTCTTTTTTTTCTATTTTTGATATAATATTTTTCAATTAATAATCCTTTTTTAAATGGATTATAGCAAAAAAGGGTAAAAATGTTAGAAGAAATTATATATTCAAATAAAAATGAATTTGAAATTATAAAAGAGTTAAGAAATGAAATTAAAAAATATAGAGATAATATTGATTTAGAAGCAAGTGGTAGGCAGTTTTTTATAAAATATACAAAAAAAATGGATGAATTTATAACCATTGTATTTAAATTTGTATTACAAAAAAAATTTGGATTTTATAGACCGAATATCAATTCTTTACCAATAGTTTTGACAGCTCTTGGTAGTTTTGGACGAGGGCAGTTATCATTATATTCTGATATTGATATTATGATAGTTTATAAAGAAATAAAAGGATATAATTTAACCCCTATTATTGAAACTTTTGTAACAATGCTTTGGGATTTGGGATTGGAAATAGGGCATAGAGTTCATAAAGTAGATGAGCTTTTAGAGGTTAGTAAAACAGATATTATGATTAAAACTGCTATTTTAGAAAGTCGCTATATTTTTGGAAGTAAATATTTATGGGTTGAGCTTGAAAACGAATTAAAAAAAATCAGATTGGATAACCAAAAAGAGTTTGTATTAGCAAGATATAAAAAAATGCAGGAATATCATAAAAAATATCATCTTTCAATGGAGCCAAATATTAAACAAGGTTTTGGAGGTATGCGAGATGCAAACACTCTTTATTGGATAGCTAATGTTATTTATGGAATAAAAAATAGTGCAGAATTGATTGATGTTTTATTTTCAGAAAATGAATATAAAGAGTATAGAAATGCACTAGAATTTATTTTTAGAGTGAGGGCTCATTTACATATGATTACAAAATTACATAAAGATGTAGTTTTAATTGATTATCAAAGAGATATAGCAATAGAGCTTGGATATAAAGATTCTCCAAGATTGAAAGCAGAGCGAATTTTTGTTAGAGATTTGCTAAAATCATTATGGACTATAAATAGATTTACTTCAATAAATATAAAAAAAATATTAAAACCATTTTTGTTTAATCCCAAAACTATTACTAAAGTAAATAGAATTTATAAAGGATATTATGTTTGTGATGATAAAATTTATATTAATTGGCATAATAATGATTTTATGAGAGATAGCTTTAAAGTGTTTTTAGATAATGACTTTAAAACTTATGATGTAAGTTTGGTAAATCTTTTTTATCATCAAAAAGTAGATATTACAAATAAACAATTAAAAGAAATATTCAAAAAAGAAAATTTATATCCAATTATTAAAGCTCTTTATAAAGCAGATAAACTCTCAATTATAATTCCACCATTTAAACAAATAGAAAATTTGGCCCAATTTGATGGCTATCATCAATATCCAGTTGACATTCATTCTATTAAAACTTTATATAATCTAGAAAATATTAGATATCAAAATATAAAAGAGCTATTTTATAATCTAAATGATAAAGAGAAACAAATTTTAAAAATTGTGGCACTTTTTCATGATTTGGGAAAAGGAAGGAAAGAAGATCATCATTTAGTAGGAGCTAAATTGGTAGCTAATTTTATGAAAAACTTATCTTTTGATAATGAAGAAATAGAATTAGCAAAAAAGCTTGTAAAGTATCATACAACTATGTCTAATATTTCTCAAAGAGAGGATATCGATAATGATAAAATTTTATTAAATTTTGCAAATACAGTTCAAACAAAAGAGTTTTTAGATATGCTTTATATTCTAACTTATGCGGATATGGATGCAGTAGGAAATATATTTAATGATTTTAAAGCAAATCTTTTAAAAACACTTTATAATAATACTCTTGAAGTTTTAGAAAATAAAGAGCTTATTTTGCAATCAAATAAAAGGCATAGAAAAGAAAAACAACTTTTAAAAAATGAAAAATTTTTAGCTTTTCCTAAAGTTTGGCAAAAAAAAGTTTTAAATTCTCCTTCAATTCAAATGTTTTTAAGAAATGATGTAGATAAAATAGTGAATATTTCAAAAAAGATGTTAGAGTGTGAAAAATATAATTATTTAATTCATAATACAACTCCATTAAGCGTAGAAATAGTAAAAAAAGATATAAATCTTAATTTAGGTTATTTGCTTGCAAAATTTGCATATTTGCCTTTAAGACATATTGCTATTTATAAAATTGATAATGTAAAATATTTTAAAATAGAATATGAAGAAAATATAGATGAAAATGATAAATTTTTGATATATGAAACTATTGAAGAGAGTTTTAAAACAGATAAAAAGATAAAATTTGTAAAACCTGTATTAAAAAAAGAAGAATTTATTGTGGATTGTAGTCATTCCAAAAATTATATAGCTTTAAAACTTAAAACTAAGGATAAAAAAGGTATAATTGCATATATAATGAAAGTATTAGATAAATATAAAATAGATGTGGAAGATGTAAAAATATCTGTTCAAAAAAATATTGTAAGGGATATTTTTATTATTAATAAATCATCAGGATTTTGTAAAAAAATAGATACAATTTTAGGAGAATTCAAATGAAAAAAAGAATATTGTTTTTTATATTTTTAGTTATTACGGTTGGTGGGATTATTTTTACTGCTTTTACTGCATATAGATTTTCAACTATTACAGAACTTGCTATTGAGCATTCAGCTGATACAGTCAGAGATATTTATTTGTATTCAAAAGATAAAAATGAAGCACTTGAGTTGATTAAAAATATGCCAAATATTAAAGATATAGAAATAGTAGATAAAAATAATAATATAAAAAGAAGTAAAAATAGTGTACGTGTAAATTTAAATAATGACAAAATGTTAAAAATAGAATTTAAATCTTTAGCTGAATTTGATAATGAAAAATATCAAGTTATTTTAGAAACAGTTATTATAAATATTTTATTTATTATATTTTCAAATTTACTTCTAAATTGGCTAATAACTCCTTATTTGAATATTTTTGAAGAGTTTGGACAAAGTTTTAAAAAGGCTAAAAATGGTGATTTTTCCAAAAAAATAGTTACAAAACTTAATAATGATGTAAAAAATATAGTAGAAAGTTATAATCAATTTATTTCTCAAATAGATAAAAATTTTAAGTTAACAGAAGATAATTTAAGGATTTTAATCCCTAATGCTCCAGTAAGTGGTAATAGAATAATGGATGTTGAAAAAAATATGCAAGTATTAGGAGATATAAATAGATTTAAAAAAATTATTGAAGAAGATTCAAATACGGCTGAAATTTATAATAGAATCATTGATATTTTAGAAAATAAATTTAAGTTGGATAATTTTAAGGTATATGCAGTTTTAAATGAAAAGCAAAAAATTGAAACTATTTATCAAAAAGGTAACAATTGTTGTGAAGCCCATCTTCCTAAAATGTGTAGAGCATATAGAACTGCCAATGAAGTTAATTCTTTTAAATTTCCACATATTTGTCAAGAAAATTTTTGTGAAGAGTGCGAATATATATGTATTCCATTTAGTACTGGTGGGACATTTACAGGGATTGTAAATATAAACTTCTCAAAAGAAGATTGGGAAATTTATAAAAATGAAATTTCATATATTGAAAGTTATTTAAATGAAGCAGCTTCAATTGTAGAAGCAAAATATACACTTAATTTAATGAAAGAAAGTTCATTAACTGATCAAATGACAGGACTTTATAATAGAAGATATTTAGAAGAGATACTGGATAAAATAGCAGCATCTACAATTAGAGAAAAATCATTACTGGGTATTTTGATGGTTGATGTTGATTATTTCAAGAAAGTAAATGATACTTATGGTCATGATGCTGGAGATGCAGTATTAAAAGAATTGGCAAAAACTATGATAAATTCTGTGAGAGAGAGTGATTTTGTTGTAAGATTTGGGGGAGAAGAGTTTATAATTGTTTTACAAAATATAAAAAAAGAAGAAGAAATTGTAAAAGTTGCAGAAAAAATTAGAGAAACTTTTGCAAATACAAAAATTTCTGTAAATGGAAAAATTTTAACAAAAACAGTTTCCATTGGAGTTTCGGTATTTCCTACACATACTAATAAAATTTGGGAAGCAATAAAATGTTCAGATTTAGCACTTTATGAGGCTAAGAATACTGGAAGAAATAAGGTAGATATATTTACTCCAAAATTACTTGAAGATGCAGATTATAAAGGAGATAAATGAAATTTATAATACTTGATACAGAGACAACAGGAACAAAAGAAGAAGATAGAATAATTCAACTCAGTTTTTTGGTAACAGATGAAAATAATGAAATAGAAGAAATAGAGGATACTTTATGCAAGCCTCCACTTCCTATAAGTTACGAAGCTATGGCTGTACATCATATAACACCTGAAATGTTAGAAAATGCAGAAACAATCCATAATACAAAGTCTTGGAATAGACTTAATGAGTTAAATATCCCTGATAATATAGTGGTAATTCATAATGCAAAATTTGATATTGAAATGCTTTTTAAAGAAGATTTTGAAAATAAGATGCAAATAATTGATACTTTTAGATGTGTTAAACATTTATGGCCAGAGGGTCGTCATGCGTTGCAAATCAATAGATATTCACTTGGATTATATAAAAAAGAAAAAGAATTAGCAGATAAATATAACATTGAAATTACTGCACACAATGCTTTGGGTGATGTAGTGGTTTTAAAACTTTTACTTGATTACTTACTTCAAGATCACACAATTGAAGAACTTATTAAACTTACAAAAGAGCCAATTTTATATGAAAAATTTTATTTTGGAAAATATAAATTTGAAAAAATTGAAGATGTTATTCAAAAAGATATGGGTTATGTTGAATATTTATTAAACAATCAAGAAAAAGAGTTAGAGTTTGATATTAGATATTCAATTAATTATTATATGCAAGAAGTAACACCAGTTTATAAATTTGAAGTAGGAAAATATAAAGGATTAACACCCAAAGAAGTAGCTAATCAAGGTGATATTAATTATTTAAGATGGGCTTATCATAATATGGGAATGAGTAAGGGACTTAAAGAAGAGATAGAAAAGACGATGGCAGATTAAGTATAATTTATATTATTCAAATCTTTCTATCATTAGTTGGATGTTTGTGTTTCCATTCCAACTGTTTTCATTAAGTGTAAAAATAATTTCCATTTCATCATCAAATTCTCCATCATATTTAAAAATTATAGCATCTTTATAAATTTCATTTTGAGATACAATTAATTTATAATGATTATCTTTTAAATTTCTAATATTTTCTATTTTAACTTTTGCTTTAAATTTTGGTTTTGGATTTGCTTCTCCATATGGTTCAAACTGTTTTAAAATATTTAATAATTCAAAATCACATTCACCAAGTGGTATTTCTCCTAAAATAAATTCATCTAAAAAAAAGTTTTCTTTTGGAATTTTTGAAGTAAGTAAGTTTATTTTAGTTGTGAATTTTTCTAAATTTTCTTTTTTGATTGATAATCCACAAGCGAGTTTATGTCCTCCAAATCCTTCTAATAGCTCTTTGCAATTACTAATTAATTTATATAAATCTACATCTCCTAAACTTCTCCCACTTCCTTTTAAAATATCTCCTTTTTCACAAAAAACAATAGCAGGAAGTTTGTAGTGATGAACTAGTCTGCTTGCAACTATTCCGACTACTCCTTCGTGAAAATTACCATTTGCAATTATAAAATTTTCATTTTGATTATTGTTTATACAAATTTCACTTATATCTTTTTCAATCTCTTTTCTATAATCGTTTGTTTCATTTAATTCATCATAAAGTTTTCTAGCAAGGATGATGTTTTCACTATTTAAAAAATCAAAAGCTAATTTGGCATGTTTCATTCTTCCAGCACTATTAATTCTTGGTGCTATATTAAAACCTATATCTTCACTATTAAAGTTTGTTTTATTTAGTGCTTCTTTTAAAACTAAAGCAAAAGGCTTTTGAGATTTTGACAAACGTGAAAGTCCCATTTTTACTAAAACTCTGTTTATATCATTTAGAGGCATAACATCTGCAATAATTGCTAAAACTAAATAATCTAGAAATTCTTTCATATCTATTTTAGAATTTAAAGCGTTGTTTAATGAAGCACATAAATACCAAGCTACTTCTGCACCACAAATGTCAATAAAAGGAAATGTCTCATCTTTTTGTTTTGGGTCAATTATCGTATAACTTTCAGGAAGAGGGTAGGTTGGAGTATGGTGGTCTGTAATAATTAAATCAATATTTCTTTCTTTGCAAATGATTCCTGCTTCATAACTAGTAATTCCATTATCAACAGTTATTAAAACATCACAATTAATTCTATCCATTAATTTTGCTGTAAGTCCATAGCCATCTTTGAATCTATCTGGTATTATTATCTCAACAGGATAATTTATTTTTTTAAAAAATTGATTTATTATTGTAGATGAGGTAACTCCATCTACATCATAATCACCTGCAACTACTATTTTTTCATTATTGTTAATTGCTTTCACTATTCTTTGTGTAGCTTTATCTATATTTTTTAGAAGTGAAAAATGATAAATATCTTTTGGGGATAATTCAGTAATTTTTTGTGATAATAATTGCTTGATTTTTTCTTTTGTAAGCATAAAAGATAACCTTTTTCGTAATTATAACAAAAATTAGTATTTAATTTTAGATGGGATTTTGTATTTGTAAATAAGTGGCGGAGAAACAGGGATTCGAACCCTGGGAGGTGTAACCCTCAACGGCTTTCAAGGCCGCCGCATTCGTCCACTCTGCCATCTCTCCAACAAAATTTTAGTAATTACATCTTCAAAAAAAATTTAAATTAAATTTTATTTTGATTGTAATGGTGCCTAGAGCCGGACTTGAACCGGCACGGTATTGCTACCGAGGGATTTTAAGTCCCTTGTGTCTACCAATTCCACCATCCAGGCAGGATGTGTTGTTTTGGGAGTGAAAGTATAATAAAATATATCTTAAAATAAGCTTAAATTTAAAAATTCTTTAAATTTTTTTTGGAGGCGGCACCCAGATTCGAACTGGGGATCAGAGCTTTGCAGGCTCCTGCCTTAGCCACTTGGCTATGCCGCCAATAATTTAGTGTTCACTTTAAATTAAAACATAAAAATGTTTTGGGAAATTTAAAAATGGAGCGGGAAACCGGACTCGAACCGGCGACCCTCAGCTTGGAAGGCTGACGCTCTAGCCAACTGAGCTATTCCCGCGTCTAACTAAATTAGTTTGAAATTATATAAAAAATTACTTATGATGTCAAGTAGTTTTAGGAACTTTATATTTTTTTATTTCTTTTTTTAAAATTTTTACCATTTTAGGATAAACTTTCAGCGAAGTTTTATGAAGAGTTATATAAATAGTATTTAAAATATGCCAAATACTACCTTTCATGAGAGTCCCAACTGCAGGTTCATATCTTAAAAAAGCTAAGGTGTAATCATTGACTAAATCAATTACTTCAGTTAATTCCTTTTTATTATTAATTTTTTTATCTAATAATTCTATTATTTTATTTTTATAAAGTTCTAAAAATCCTGAGTAATTGAGAATTTTTATCGTATCTATTTTAAAATTTTCTACTATTTCATTTATAAATTTTTCTTTATTTATAGGTTTTAGTTGAATTTCATTTGAGTGTTTAGGTATGGCACCATTTATAAAAGCACCATCACTTAAATTATATACTTTTTTAGGTTTAAGGAGTGAAATAGTCATTTCTAAATTTTGACGAGACAGATTAAGTAAATCATCACTCATAACCTCATCTCCAAAATTTCCTTTGACAGGAGAGCCTTCTTTTGTATCATCTTTATCATCATAATATGACCCACTTGCATGAACTCTTTTGTTTTTAAGAAATCCAACATCAAATCCACACATATAAATTTCATCACTAAAATGGCACGAAAAGCTAAACCCCGTATTTCCTACCATTGGAGAGCAAAAATTTAAGAAAAAATTACTTACACCAGTTGTGGAAGATGCATCACGCACAAACATTAAAGGCTTTTTTGCTATTTTAAAATGTTCAGTATCAACGACAGATGCCCCTACAAAATAACCTTTATATTTTTCCAAACTAGGCCTTAAAATATCAACAAGCATAGGCATTCTTTCTATTTCTATATGAAAATCACTATGAATTCCAGCTTTAAGCAAAGGACGAATAGCAGTTCCAACTGAAATAAGTATTAAATTATTTTGATTTTCTTTTATCCACTTAATATCATTTTCTAAACTTGCTCCATTTGCAATTACACAAACGGGTGCATCTATTTTAGTGGTTTGTGTAAGTATTGAGATGTCTTTATTTATATTTTGTAAATGATTTTTGAATCCTACACTTTCATCCTCAAAACTTCCCCATCCTCTTTTGTTTGAAATATTTGCTAAATAAAACTCTTTTTTAGCATTTTCTATTTTTTCTGAATTATAAGTAGTGAATTCTAATCTCAAAAAGTTACTTGTAACTACTTTTGAATCATAAAATCTTTTTAAAATTTTTGTATCAATATTTCCTTTTATAAATAGATATAAATTATTTCCAAGTTTTTCAAAAGCTTTTTGCCAATCCACAAAATAACAGCTTATTGCAAAAAGTTCTGGCTCTGGCTCATAAATAAAAAGTGATTGAAAATCATATTTTTCGATTAAATATTCTATATGAAGGCCACAACCTAAACCAAAAATAGAAGTTGTGTATAAAAACTTTTTATCATAATAATATCCATCTGTAAAGTTTTTTGAATTTTTAGAAATATTTATGATTTTGTTTACAATTGAAGATGTTATAGGTAAAATTTTTTCATCATATTCATATAACTCTTTTGTTAAAAAATATTTTGTCCATAAGTCATTCTTCATAGGATTATTTGCATATAATTCACTTACTTCTTGCATTAAATGTTTATTATTTTCAACAGGATAAAAATATGTATTCGTATTTGTATCTAAAATATTCAATCCGTTATTATTTATTATTTTAAATTTTCTTGTTTTTATGTTTTTAATTAATTGGTAATATTCCGGAATTTCATTATAAAAATATTTTAAATTTTTAGAAAATAATTTATCCATTTTATTCCTATGGCTTTAATTCAAAATCAAAAAATTTACTTTTAAAATCTGTTGGAATTTTTAAATATTGGATAGTGGCACCTCGAAGATTTCGTGCTTCATGATATAAAAGTCCAAGTCCATACCTTGCTTCATAATTTTTTTTATTTTTTGCTTTTGCTAGAGTTAATAATGCTATGGCATTTGCATGATGATTAGCAGCTATTGAAGCAACAGCTCCATAAAAAAGTGTTTTAGAATCATCTTGATGTTTGTTATCTATCAAATCATTAAATAGTGAATAACTTTCTTCCGTGTTACCACTAAAAAGTTCAATAAATGCTAAATTTTTAAGAAGGGGAGTTAGATCACTGTTTGTAGATAATACTTCATTTTGTAGTTTATCTCTAAGTTTTGCTAATTGACCAGAAAGTTTAGCAAATTTTATATACATTTCACCAGCAATTAAAGGACCATAATAAACACTGTTTAAATCCCAATTATTTAAAGAATTGATAAATACTTGTTGAAAGTCAAGGGCAAATTCTTTGATTTTATTTACTTTATGTGTTGCATAAAAATAGATTAAATTAGCTATCACATCTTTTGGTGCCACTGTTTTAAGGGTAGTAGCTTTTTGGATAAAATAGTTTTTTTCATCTAATTCATACAGCGTTGCAAGCTCAATTGCAAGATTAAATTTTGTATTTTTAGGATTACTCTGAACAAAGCTTAAAGAGTTAGAATAATTGTTTATTATAAAACTCATTAAAGCTGAATATTTTTTATTTTTGGGATTTGAAAAGTTTATATCTGCATTTAGTTGTGAGCTAATAATATTTAAATATTTTTGTTTTATACCTATTTTTTCTCCTGTAATTATTGTAAATATACCAGCTAAATAGTTATGACTATCTAAATGATAAGCTCTTAAAAAGTGTAAATATGCTTTTGAATAGTTTTTTAAATTTGCATAAGTTAAGGCTAAATCATATTGTAAAATAGAGTGATATTTATGTTTTTTAGCGAGTTTAGCAAAAATTTTATTTGCTATTACAATATGGTAACTAAGAGCCTCTTTTATTCCTTCACTCATTTTTAAATTTAGATTTGATATTGTTGATGATTTTGTTAAATATTTATTAGCGCCACTTATATCATCAAGTGCAATTCCAAAACTTCCTTTTTGTAAAAATTGGATAGTTTGAGAAATATTAAATACTTTATAAGGAGCGTAATAAAAAATTATATTTATCCAATCATTTTTACTAAATGGTTCGTTTTTGAATTTTTGTTGAGCTATTTGTATATCGAATATTTCTGGTTTTAAACTCACTTTTATAGGGTAAATTACATTATCTTGTTTTTCAGCAGTTTTTAAATGATTAGCAGCACTTTTATACTCTTTTAGCTTTAATTCTACCAAAGCCAAAGCTACACCTGCTTTTAATGGATAGGTGAAAGTTGCTTTTTGTAAATGAGGTTTAGCTAGAGCATATTCTCTAATTCTTGCATATGAAATACCTAAAATAAAATCATCTTTTGTAGAATCAATAGCGTGATAAGGATCATCATAAAGACTATAAATAGCTGTCTTTAATCTGTTTGTTATTTTAGGATATGATTTTGATTTGTCAAGTCCAGCCAACGCTTCAAATTCTTCACCCAAATAATAATGAACTAATGCATAATAATATGGATATCCTTTTAAATTAGTTGTTTGAGGTAAATATAATTCAGCAAGATGTGAATAGTAAACAAATCGTTTTTTATCTTTTAATTTTAATGAACAATATGCAGCATTAATAGCAGCTATACATCTGTTATCTTTATTAGCAATAGCATTATTAAAATATTCAATAGCTTTTTTATAATTTTTTTCTTTTATTTGGATTACTCCAAGATTGTAGTTTGACAAGGATTCAGAAAAAACAGATAGTTTATTTAATAAATTTAGAGCTTTTTGATGTTGTCCTTTTGCAAAAAGTATATTTGCTTTTTTTACAAATTCGTCAATTGTGGTTTTTTGAATATGTTTTTGTTTTAGTTTTTTTGTGATTTTTTCTATTTCATTTTTAGGAATATTGTTATTTTCTTTTTTCTTTTTGAGAACTACTACAAGAAGTAAAACAAGTAAAAAAATAATAATAGTTATTAAAACAGCGATTAGAATTAAAAAAAGTTTCTTTTTTTTCTTTTTTTCGTCTTCATTATTGGGTTTTTCATTATTTTCTATAGTTTCTTTTTTTTTATCTTCTTCGATAACAATTACATCTTCATTTTCTTGTTTTTCTTCTTCAGCCATTTTTTACCTTATAAATATTTATGTAAAACTTCTGGAATTTCTATTTGTCCATCTTTTGTTTGGAAATTTTCCATAATAGCAACTAGTGTTCTACCTACTGCTAAACTACTTCCATTTAGAGTGTTTGCTAATCTATTTTTTTTACCATCTTTATATCTTATTTTTGCTCTTCTTGCTTGAAATTCTCTTACATTTGAAACTGAGCTTATTTCTCTATATTGATTTTGTGAAGGAATCCATACTTCAAGGTCAATAGTTTTAGCCGCGCTAAATCCCAAGTCACCTGTGCATAAATTAAGTAATCTATGAGGTAAATTTAGTGAAGTTAATAAATCACTTGCAGTTTGGACCATTTCTTCAAATATTTTATCACTATCTTCTGGTTTTGTGATACATACTAATTCAACTTTATCAAATTGATGTTGTCTGATTATTCCTTTTGTATCTCTTCCATAACTTCCTGCTTCTTTTCTAAAACAAGGAGTATAAGCCGTCATTTTAATTGGCTCATTTAAATCTTTAATAATTTCATCTCTGAATAGATTTGTAAGTGGCACTTCAGCAGTTGGGATTAAAAATAGTTCTTCTCCTTCAATTTTGAATAAATCTTCTTCAAATTTTGGAAGTTGCCCTGTAGCTGTCATTGTTTCTCTATTTACCATAAAAGGTACATAAGCTTCTTCATAACCTCTTTGCCTATTGAAATCTAACATATAATTAATCAAAGCTCGCTCAAGTCTTGCTGCATCTTTTTTGAATACTGTAAATCTACTTTTGGCAAGTTTCACTCCCTTTTCAAAATCAAGCCAATCAAGATTGACGCCTAATTCATCGTGAGGTTTAGGCTCAAAATCAAATTTTCTAGGAGTTAAAACTTTTTTAAGTTCCACATTATCATTTTCGTCCTTACCAACTGGAACATCATTATCTGGAATATTTGGAATAGATAAGGCTTTTAGACTTAATTCCTCATTTATTTTATTTAATTCTTTTTCTAATTTAAGCATTTTATTTTTTATTTCTTCAACTTCTTTTTTTACTTCATTTGCTTTATCTATTTCTTTGTTTTTCATAAATTTACCAATCTCTTTTGAAAGGCTATTTCTTTGGGCTTGTAATGGTTCAATTTGTTGTTTTAATGGTTTTTGTTTTTCAAACAGTGATTTTGCTGTTTCTAGTAAATCTTCATTTACCCCTTTTTTTAGTAATTTTTCTTTTGTTTCTTCATAACTGTTTTCAAGTAATTTTAAATCAATCATAAAATATGTCCTTTTTTTGAGGGCTATTATTTAGTTTCTATTTTTAGGCACTGACCTAAAACACTCAACAATAAAACAAATTTTTGCCACTACAAAAAGCTAAAAAGTGTCAACGCAAGCGCCCTTCGGGTTTGAAGCACACTTTTTTTAACGCTTTTTTTTCGTTAAAATTTGTAGTTGTTTTGTTTATTTAGTCAGTACCTCTATTTTATAGTATTAAATACCCACTTAATTTTATGATAAAATTATATCAAAAAAGGAAATATTTGAGAGAAGTTATTACAGATGATGGAACAATAACCCTAAAAAATGATAAATATAATGAATGTTATCATTCAACTGAGGGTGCAGTTACAGAAACTTTATATAAACATATTTATCCAGCTTTTAGTGTTGTTGATAAAAAAGAGATAAAAATTTTGGATATTTGTTTTGGACTTGGATATAACACTTTTGTAGCAATTTTAAATAGACCAATTAATTCTAAACTAAAGATTTATTCTCCTGAATTTGATGGAGAGTTAGTTAAAAGTCTTAAAAATTTTAATTATCCAAAAGAGTTTGAAAAAATAAAACATATAATTAATTTTATCTCAGAAAATCTATATTATAAAGATGAGTGGGTAGAAGTGGAAGTTTTCATCGGTGATGCAAGAGAATATATTAAAACTTTAGATGAGGTTGATATTGTTTTTCAAGATGCTTTTTCTCCAAAAGTAAATCGTGAGCTTTGGACAATTGAATATTTTAAGGATATTGAAAAACTAAAGCCTACTATCATAACTACTTATACAGTTTCAACAGCCATTCGTTTTGCAATGCACAATTTAGGATATAACCTTTATACTCATCCTTATGACAATATTCGAAAAGGAACACTTGCAAGCAAAGAAAAACTGAATTTCCCAAGTGCGAAATTTGATGAAAAATTAACAAGAGTGAAAAATCCTTTTTATTACGAAGATAAAAATTTATAATTTTATAAATTTATGGTAAAATACAACTAAAAAAAGGATGGAAGTGGAGCAAATTCAAATTGCACTGAAAAAAAATGGTCAATTAATTGACTTACAAACTGCCGAGACTGAAAATATTGAAGGTGGTGAGCCTATTTATTATGGGAATAGTGAAGATGCATTAGAAGTTTTAAGACATTCAACTGCACATCTTATGGCACAAGCTATGCAAGAACTTTTTCCTGGGACTAAATTTTTTGTAGGACCAGTAGTTGAAGGTGGATTTTATTATGATATGAGAATCAATGGAGATTTTAGTGATAAAAACTTAAGACAAGTTGAGAAAAAAATGCAACAAATTGCTAAGAAAAAAACTCCAATTGAAAGATATGAAATTTCAAAAGCTGAGGCTTTAGAAAAATTTAAAAATGATGATTTAAAACTTGAAGTTATGAAAAGAATTCCTGATGAAACTGTTTCTATTTATAAACAAGGTGATTTCGAAGATTTATGTAGAGGGCCACATTTACCACATCAAGGATTAATTAAGGCTTTTAAACTTCAAAGAGTTGCAGGTGCATATCTCGGTGGAGATAGTGATAGAGAAATGCTTACAAGAATTTATGGAACTGCATTTGCTGATAAAGAATCACTTAAAAAGCATCTTGATATGCTAAAAGAAGCAGAAAAAAGAGACCATAGAAAACTTGGAAATGAGATGGATTTATGGTTTTTCGATGAAAAAGTGGGACCAGGGCTACCAATATGGTTGCCAAAAGGTGCAACTTTAAGAGCAAATTTAGAAAAACTTCTATTTAAAGCTCATTTAGTAAGAGAATATGAACCAGTTAAAGGTCCTGAAATTTTAAAAAGTGATATGTGGAAAATCTCAGGTCATTATCAAAACTATAAAGAAAATATGTATTTTACAACTATCGAAGATGACAATAATGCAGAATATGGTATTAAACCAATGAATTGTTTAAGTCATGTAAAAATATTTGACCATAAAGTTAGAAGTTACAAAGAACTTCCACTTAAATTTTTTGAATTTGGAACAGTTCATAGACATGAAAAAAGTGGAGTTTTACACGGACTTCTAAGAGTTAGAGAATTTACACAAGATGATGCTCATATTTTCTGTATGCCTTCTCAAATCGAAGAACAAGTGATTGAAGTTTTAGATTTTGTAGATAAAATTATGAAAACTTTTGGATTTGATTATGAAATGGAAATTTCTACAAAACCAGATAAAGCAATTGGTGATGATAAAATTTGGGAAATAGCAACTGTTTCACTTAGAAATGCTCTTAATAATTTAGGTAAAGATTATGGAGAAGACGAAGGTGGTGGTGCTTTTTATGGTCCAAAAATTGATATCAAAATTACAGATGCAATTGGTAGAAAATGGCAATGTGGAACTATTCAAGTTGACTTTAATTTACCTGAGAGATTTGATATTCACTATGTTGATGAAAATAATGAAAAACAAAGACCTGTAATGCTTCATAGAGCAATTTTAGGAAGTTTCGAAAGATTTACAGCTATTTTAACAGAACATTATGCGGGAGAATTCCCTGTATTTATAGCACCAATAAAAGCTATAATAGTTCCAATTAGTGAAAATAATGTAGAATATTGTAAAAAGCTTCAAAAAGAATTGCTTTTTGACGATATTAAAACAGAAGTTTATGACAGCAATGATTCATTAAATAAAAGAATTAGAAATGCTGAAAAACAAAGAGTTCCATATGTAATTATCGTGGGTGTTGAAGAGATGACAAATAATTCACTTGCAATAAGAGATAGAAGAAGAAAAGAAAAATATGACATCCCTAGAGATGAATTTATAACAAAAATTAAGGAAGAAAATGAGGTTAGATTATGAGTAAAAAAGATAAAGTAATAATGAATGATGATGTATTAAGATTGAGTAGAGATGTTAGATGTGTTGCACCTGAAGGTGAGCTTGGAATTATTTCTACTAGTGATGCACTTGAAAAAGCATACAATGCAGGATTGGATTTGGTAGTGGTAGCAGCAAATGCTAAACCGCCTGTTACTAAAATTATGGATTATGGTAAATACAAATACCAACAAGAAAAGAAACAAAAAGAAGCGAGAAAAAAACAAGCTAAAATAGATGTAAAAGAGATTAAATTTACATCAAAAATTGACCAACACGATGTTGATTATAAAGTAAAACATGCTCTTGAATTTTTAAGTAAAGGAAAACATGTCAAATTTAGAATCTTTCTAAGAGGTAGAGAAATTCCTACTCCACAAGCTGGATTTGAAGTAATCAATAGAGTTTGGGATATGGTAAAAGATTATGCTGATAGAGATGCAAATCCTAAATTAGAGGGTAATCACATCAATATGCTTGTATATCCTAAAAAGAAAAATTAATTTATAAAAGAGCTTCGATTTTATTGTCAAGCTCTTGGATTTTTCTCTTCAACTGTTCATTTTCGATTTTATATTGAGAGTTTCTAGCTTTAACTGCTTTTATATCATTTTTAAGTTTATTCATTTCATCATTTAAAATATCTAAGTTTCCAAGAGATCTTTGGAGTTGAATTTGGTATTTTTTGATTAATATTTCAGCTTCTTCAAGTGTTGCTTTTAATATTGTTTTATATTCAGCTTCTTTTTCATATAAATTTTTATAATAATACATTTTAAAAAGTAAAGTTCCTATAATTAATAAAAAAGTTGTTAAAACTATCCAATTTAAAAAATTCATATATTTATTTTTTCCACTCTTTGAATATGTCTTCCACCTTCAAATTCAGTTTCGCACCAGGCTTCAAGTAAATCTTCAATCATTCCTTTTCCTACAATCCTTTCACCAAAACATAAAACATTTGCATCATTATGTAATCTTGCCATTTTTGCAGTATAGTGTTCTTGACAAAGTGCTGCTCTGATTCCTGCATGTTTATTTGCAGTTACACTCATACCAATTCCACTTCCACAAATTAAAATTCCTTTGCTTCCTGAGTTTGCTAAAACAGCCTTGGCAACTTTGTGTGCATAATCAGGATAATCAACTCTATCGTTTGAATAGCAACCTAAATCTTCTACTTCATAACCTTTTTTTTCAAGTAATTCAATCACGAATGGTTTTATATTTATTCCAGCATGATCAGTTCCGATAAAATATTTCATCGTTATGCCTTTTTTTGATACAATTATAACAAAAAAAGGATGCTCTTTTGAAAAAAAAAATGGATAAGGTTAAAACTTTATTAGATTCATTACCATTTATAAAAAAATTTACTGGAGAAACTATAGTAATTAAATATGGTGGTAGTGCTCAAATAAATCCTGAACTAAAAGAATCATTTGCAATTGATATTTTGATGATGTATATGGTTGGAATAAAACCAGTTATTATTCATGGTGGTGGTAAAAAAATAACAGAGCTTTTAGGAAAATTAAATATAAAAACAGAATTTAAAAATGGAGTGAGGGTTACAAATGAAGATGCTATTAAAATAGCTGAAATGGTTTTAAGTGGTGATATAAATAAAGAGATTGTGAATATGCTAAATTTTCATGGTGCAAAAGCTATAGGAATTAGTGGAAAAGATGGAGAATTTTTAAAGGCGAAAGCCAAAGATAATGGAGAATTTGGATTTACTGGAGAAATTACAGAAGTAAAAGCAGGGGTTGTAAATAATCTAATTTCTGAAAAATTTGTACCAGTAATTGCTCCAATTGCAAGTGGAGAAGGGGCAAATCATCCAGGATTTAATATAAATGCAGATACGGCGGCTTGTGAAGTTGCAGCCGCAATAAATGCAAGAAGGATTCTATTTCTTACGGATACACAAGGTGTATTAGATAAAGGTAAAAATTTACTTCATTCATTAAAAAAAGAAGAAGTAAAGGAATTTATTGAAAATGGAACAATTGCAGGCGGAATGATTCCGAAAGTTGAAGCTGCACTTTACGCAGTTGATAGAGGAGTAGAGAAAGCCCATATAATTGATGGAAGAATAGAACATTCTATTTTGCTTGAACTTCTTACAAGTGAAGGTATAGGAACAGAAATTAAAAAATAATTGATAATTTATAATTGATAATGTAAATATGATGGAATAGTATTTGCTTAATAATTCTAAAAAAGGTGTGAAAAATGATTTTTGAAGTAAAAAAACCGATTTTAGGATTTGAAAATGTATCAAAAGTAAAATTAGAAGAAGTTGATAAACTTTTTGCTACTCTTGAAGAAGAAACCAAAACTATTCCAAATTTTACATTAATTAATCCATATACTATGAGAGAATATTCTTTTGATATTCCAAAAGATGTTCAAATATTACTTGATATAAAAGAAGATTCAAACATTTTAGTTTATAATATTGTTGTATTGTATAATCCAATTACTAAATCTATTATTAATTTTAAAGCACCTCTTATATTTAATAAAGATAATGCTACTATGGCTCAATTTATATTAGATGATGAAGATTATTTTACAATAGGTGAGTGTTTAGAAAATAGAAACAATAAATAGTAAAATGAAAAAAATAGTCTATTATTAGAATTTTTTTGAATAAATTGGTATAATTGCCCCAAAAAAGGAAATATTTGCCTCTTACTTCTTTAAATGAAAATCAATTAAAATCAGCAACTGCAGATATGGGCTATAATCTTATTATAGCATCAGCCGGAACAGGAAAAACCTCTACAATTGTTGGAAGAATAGCTTATTTACTTGAATCTGGAATAAAACCAGAAGAGATTTTACTACTTACTTTTACAAATAAAGCTTCTTTGGAGATGAAAACTCGTGTTAGTAACTTTTTTAAAGATGCAAATAAAATAGAAGCTGGAACTTTTCACGCGGTAAGTTACAGATGGCTTAAAAAATTAAATAAAAATATTACTTTAAAATCCACAAGAGACTTAAAAATTCTTTTTAAATCAATTTATGATAAAAGAAGTTTTCATCAGATTGAAGGCGACCCATATCAAAGTAGCTATTTGTTTGATATTTATTCACTTTTTTTGAATGCAAATGCTTCAGATTTCACAGAATGGATGAGTGTTAAAAATCCAGCACAAGAGGATTTTTGTATGATTTATGAAGGCATTTTTGAAGAGTATGAGCAGATGAAAAAGGATTATAATTTAGTGGATTTTAATTCACTACTTATTATGATGATAGATGAGCTTAAAAATGGATGTGAAAATAATTTCAAAGAAGTTTTAGTAGATGAATATCAAGATACTAATCCTCTTCAAAATGAGTTTATAAAGGCAGTTGAGAATGGAAGCCTTTTTTGTGTAGGAGATTATGACCAGTCTATTTATGCTTTTAATGGGGCTGATATTTCTATTATTTCTAGCTTTGACAACAGATATCCTGATGCGAATGTTTTTACACTTACAAAAAATTATAGAAGTTATTCTGAAATTTTGAATTTGGCAAATAGAGTTATCAAATATAATCCGAGAATTTATCCTAAACAACTTGAGGTTTTCCGTGGTTCAAGCGGAATTAATCCAAAACTGTTAGTTTATGAAGATACTATCAAACAATATAAAGATATTGCGAATAAGATTTCAATGTCTTCAACTAAAAAAGATGAAATAGCAGTTTTGTTTAGAAACAACTCAAGTGCCGACGGAATAGAAATTTATCTAAGAGAATTAAATATTCCAAGCAAAAGAAAAGGTGGAGTTGGGTTTTTTGATACAAAAGAGGTCAAAGTAACACTTGATATCCTTACATTTTTATATAATCCAAAGGATATAATGAGTTTTATTCACATATTTGAATATGCCAAAGGTGTGGGAAGTGCTATTGCAAATGAAATTTATGAAGCATTGAAAATTTTGGGTCATTCAGATGCTAAAAAAGGGTTTATGAATCCAGATACTACTCAAAAAGTATTTACTAAAAATAAAAAATCAGTTCAATTAGGGCTTTTTGATGACTTTATGATTTTAGGAAGTGTTTTGAAATTTAAAGAGTTGGGCTTTGAAGAAAATTTTCTCAAAAATCCAATTTTAAAACATCCAAAACTTACAAAAGAGGGTGGAGAATTTCTATATAACTTTTATAAATATCTTAAACATATTTCTAATTTCAAAAATCCAAGTTCAATTTTTGAAGAGACTTTAAATAGTAAAATATTTATACATATTGTAGATAATCTTGCAATTTATCGTGCAAAAGACAAAACTGGAAAAGTGGATAAAGATAAATTTGAACAAGTAAAAACTAAAATTTTAAATAGAGTAAAACTTCTTAGAAATTTACTAAAAAATTACAATTCATTAGATAGATTTTTAAATGCAATGGTGCTTGGAAGTAGTGAATTTACAGAAGGAGAGGGTGTTAATCTATTAAGCGTTCACGCAAGTAAAGGTCTTGAATTTAAAGAAGTTTATATTGTGGATTTGATGCAAGGAAGATTTCCAAATACAAAACTTGCAAGCAGTGCTGGTGGAGTAGAGGAAGAGAGAAGACTTTTTTATGTAGCCGTTACAAGAGCAAAAGATATTTTATATTTATCTATGGCAAAAAGAGATTTGATTAAAAAATTAGAATTTGAACCAAGTCAATTTTTGAATGAAGCAGGGTTTAAGATTTAAAGGAATAAAATGAAAAAAGTTTTAATTATGTGTACGGGAAATAGTTGTAGAAGTATTATAGGTGAGGCATTAGTTAATGCAAAACTTGATGGGATTGAAGCTAAAAGTGCTGGAGTTAATCCTTCAGGAAAGGTAAATCCAAATGCTAAAAAAATTTTGAGAGAAAATAAAATATGGAAGGACGAGTATTATTCTAAACATTTAGATGAGGTTATTGATGAGGATTTTGATTTAGTAGTAACTGTTTGTGATAATGCAAAAGAGACTTGTCCTATTTTTCCAAAAACAATTCCAAAAATTCACGTAGGATTTGAGGACCCAGATGGAAAAGAATATGAAGAATTTGAAAAAACTTATAAAGAAATAGAAGAAAAGCTTCTTTCTAAAATAGAAGAGTTTTTTAAATATTGAAGGTTAATTTAGATATAATAATTTTGAATAAAATATTAGGAAAATAAATGCAAACAAATTATATTTTTTATGATTACCATAAAAGTATCGAAAGAATAGACAAAATTTTAAATGAACAAGATTCTTCATTTCCAAAAGTTGATAGCTTTCCTTCAATTGATACACTTACTTTTACAAATGGATATTATGTAAATGCAACAGCTTTATTTGTGGATATTCGTGATTCTTCTAATCTTATTGAAAATCATAACAGACCAACTTTAGCAAAAATATATAGAAGTTTTATTTCTGAAGTTATTGCTATTATGAATGGGAATAAAAATTGTAAATTTATAAATATTGATGGAGATTGTGTAAGTGGAGTGTATGAGACACCTTATGAGAAAGATATAGGTTCAGTTTTTAATAATGCTGCTAAAATAAGTTCATTAATTGATATATTAAACTGTAAATTAAAAAAGAAAAATATTATCAAAATCGAAATTGGTATTGGGATGGATTATGGAAGATTATTATTGATAAAAGCAGGATTTTCAGGAAGTGGACTTAATGAAGTTGCTTGGATGGGAAATGTACTTAATAAAGCAGCTAAACTTTGTAAAAAAGCAAATAAAAAATATGATTATAGACTTTTAGTATCTGAAGTTGTGTATAATAATTTAAATGATCATAATAAAAATTTATTAAATGAAATTTCTTATGAAGATTGTTATGGGGGGAATATTATCCGGAGTGATATGGAAGAATGGGTAGAGGAAAATTGTAAATGACAAAAGAAGAAAAACTTAAAAAATTTAGCTGGGTAACTATTTTTATAAGTATAATTTTCATTGTTATTTATTTGTATTGCTTTGGATGTCCAAATAAACCAATAGATCTTTTAAAATTATTAGGAACATTAAGTATAGTATCAACTTTAACATTTTATTTAGTAAATAATTATTTATGGAAAATTAAATGGATTTCCTCATTTTTTGGTTCTATACCAAATCTTAATGGTAAATGGGAAGGAATAATTATTAATACAAAAGATGGAAAAAAACAAAAAGCAGATATTATAATCGAACAAACTTGGCTTAATATAAATGTGATAACTGAAGTTGAAAGAGGCAATTCAACAACCATATTATCTGAACTTATCAAAATTAATTATAGTTGGAAATTGTATTTTGTATGGAATGCTTCTTTTAATGGTGTTTTATTTGATGGAACAACAATAGTGACAATTTTAAATGAAAAAACTTTAGATGGGTACTATTTTACAAATAGTAATATTGATGGTAGAAAATGTACATCAGGAAGTTTTAAAGGGAAAAAAGAAAGTTAAATTAACTTTTAAAAATCTTATCGTATTCTTCTTCATCAAAGGCTACGATAACTTTTCCATCATATTCAATTACTGGTCTTTTAATAAGTAGATTTTCTTTGCAAAGCCATTCTCTTTTTCCGGCATCATCTAAATTAAGTTCTTTTAGTTTTAGAGTTCTATATTTTGTTCCACGATTATTAAAAAGTTTATCTATTGAAACTTGCTTAAGCCATTCATCTATTTTTTTGCATTCTACTGGTGATTTTTTGAAATCAATAAATTCAAATTCTGTTCCATTATCGTTAAAATATTTTTTTGCTTTTCTTATACTTCCACAAGTTGGAATTCCATACATTTTTATCATTTTTATTCCTTATATATAAACCTTATCAATTAATTCTTGATATTCACTTTCTAACTTGCTATCAAGTGTAATTCCACCGCCACTTTTATACACAAATTTTCCATTTTGATTTTCTATATATCTAATAATTACTCCACTATCCAAAAATCCATTTTCTTCATCAATAATACCAAAAATTCCTGTATAAAATCCTCTATTATAATTTTCTGCATCTTTAATTATTTCAAGAGTCTTTTTTTTAGGAGTTCCTGAAATACTTCCAGCAGGTAAAAGTTTCATCAAAATTTGTCTCCAATAAGTTGTCCAGTTTTTTGGCATATCAGCAACTATTTCACTACTTACTTGAAGTAATTCTTTTTTTCCTGCATATATTTTATCAATATATCTAAATTTTGTTACTTTTACGTTATTAGCTACCATTCCTAAATCATTTCTAAGTAAATCGACAACCATTGTGTGTTCAGCAAGTTCTTTTTGATTGTTTAGAATTTTTTCTTTTGCATCCTTAATATTTGCATCAATTGTGCCTTTCATAGGATAGGTATAAATTTTGTTATTTTCTATTTTTATAAATCTCTCCGGTGAAAAACAGACGAAATTATCTCTGTATTTTAGTTTAAATTTAGCATCTGTTTTATGAAATATCTCTTCTAAACTAAGATTTGTTTGAATTGGTGTAGGAAATGTGAGATTCAAAAGATATGTATTTCCGTTTTTAATCTCTTCTATAACTTTATCAAAAGCTATTTTATATTTGTCAAATGTTATAGGAGTTTTTTCTAAAATAGTCTTTTTTTTTACTTCTTTTGGAGTATAATTTTTTAAATTATCACATTTAAAAAGAATATTTTTATTTTTAATATCTTCTATAATAAAATGATTTTTTTCAAAATCAATTAGAAAAAATTTCATGTGAGTAAATATTCTAATATAGCCATTCTGATAGCTACTCCATTTTTAACTTGTTCTAAAACTTTACATCTTTTATCACTCATTACTTCATCACTCAAATCTATATTTCTGTGTACAGGACCTGGGTGCATTACAATTAAATCTTTTCCTTCAATGAGTTCCTTTGTTATTTGAAAGTTGTGTCCATAATCAGTTAAGCTGGCATATGTAGGGTCTGAGTGTCTTTCTGTTTGGGTTCTAAGCGATATGATTACATCAAGCGCGTCAATAACTTCTCTTATATCGTGAGTATAATTGAATGATTTATTAGGTAGGAAATGTGGAGGTGTAACTAAAATTATACGTGCACCAAATCTTGAAAGAAGTTCAATATCAGAATTTGCTACTCTTGAATTTTTGATATCTCCTACAAGAGCAATTGTTTTACCAGTTAAATCGTAAGTATTGAAGTGTTTTGTAATTGTGAATAAGTCTAACAATCCTTGACTTGGATGTTGGTGAGCGCCATCTCCTGCATTTACGATTGAGGCATTTGTATATTTACTTAGAATTTTAGGTACTCCTGCATTTTTATGACGAACTACGATAGCATTTGGTGCCATAGCATCCAAATTCATAGCTGTATCATATAGAGTTTCGCCTTTGCTAGTTGAACTTCTACTTACATCTAAATTAACTACATCAGCTCCAAGTCTTTTAGAAGCTATTTCAAAACTACTTCTTGTTCTTGTAGAGTTTTCAAAAAATATGTTTATAATTAATTTTCCATTTAAAATGTTTCTTTTTTGCTCATCTAAAAAAATTTCAGCTCGTTTAAATAGAGAAATAATTTCATTTTTACTCAAATCTTTTGTGTTTGTTAGATGTTTCTTCATTTTTTACTCACTTTTTGAAAAATTTATAGTAAAATTATAACAAAAAAAGGAGATATTATGGAAAATGGTTTAGTGTTATGGGTATCTTTTATACTTTTAGGTTGGTGGCTTGTAGAAGCATTTTATTTTTTAGGTAAATCAGTTAAAGAAGGTTAAGTTTTTAATTTTATATAAGCTCGAATTGGAGGAGGATATCCTTCGATAGTTTTTGAGCCATCTTCATTTAGGAAGTTATTTAAGCTTTCACCTTCAATCCAATCAGTTTTTCTTTGTTCATTTAAGTCTGTTGGTTTTATTTCTAAAACTTCAAACTCTTTAAATTTAGCAATCTCAGCCCAATTTTTAAGTGTAGGAATTGAAGGTATGAAATAGACATTCCTCATTTTTGCATATCTGTTTGGACATAAAGCTATTTCCTCATCACTTTCGATTATAAAAGTATCTATTATTGCTTCGCCACCTTCAGTTAGAGAAGCTTTTAGTTGTTTTAGCATAGTTACAGGGTCACTCCTATGGTATAAAACTCCCAAGCAAAAGATAGTATCAAATTTATGTTCATAAAGTGGTAAATGTTCAACTCCAAGAAGTTCATAATGTAGCTTTTCACTTTCTACGAAATGATTTATAAAGTCAAATTGCAATTTAAATAGAACCATTGGGTCAAAACCCACTACTTTTTGGGGATTTTGAGAAAGCATTCTAAACATATAATATCCGTTATTACATCCAACATCAGCAACTATTTTGTTTTCTAAATTAATATGTTTTTCAAGTAGATTATATTTGATGAAACTTTGCCATTCACTATCAATAAAAGTTTTACCTATTCTAAAAGGACCTTTTCTCCAAGGCATTAGATTTCTTGCAGTTTGATAAATTAATTCTTCATCAAACTCTCCATCAATTTCAATAGTATTATTAAATTCAACGCTATTTACTTTAAATTTAGGTAAATTATCTATCATTTTTTTTAGAGGAGCTATGTTTTTAAAAGTGAATTGTCTCTCTTTTTCTTTTCTTATTTCATTTAGTTGCATTGCAAGCATTGACCATCATCCTTTGTTACTTCTTTATCTTTTGCTACTTGTTCTTTTAGTTTTTGTGGAATTGCTTTAATTGTTTTGTAGTCAATTAAATTGTGAGGACATACTTCATGATAAACTCCATAATAATCATACTCTCCATGACAACCAGAATAGTAATGCAAAGTAAATCCAGTTTTGTCTGCACAACCTGTTAAAAATATTAATAAAATAAATAAATAAATTTTTTTCATAGTCAGTATCTTTTTTTGATACAATTTTACTATAAATTTAAAAAAAGTGAGAAAAAATGATATTAAAATATTTCAAACAAATAACAAAAATACCAAGATGTAGTGGTAATACTGAGAAAATGCAAGAGTTTTTAGTTGAATTTGCTAAAAAAAGTGGATACAAAGTAAAAACAGATAAATATGGAAATATCTTAGCTACAAGTGAGAATCCAAAAGTATGTTTTCAAGCGCATTATGATATGGTTTGTATAGGGGACTATAAAAATATAGAGATTATAGAAGAAGATGGATTTTTAAAAGCGAAAAATTCAACTTTGGGTGCAGATAATGGAATTGGAATTGCCATTATGATGGATTTGATGACAAAAAAGAAACAGTTAGAATTTTTATTTACAAATGATGAAGAAATAGGGCTTATTGGGGCTAGTAATTTAGAAATAAAACCAAAAGCAAAAAAACTTATTAATTTAGATAGTGAAGATGAAAATCTTTATATTGGATGTGCTGGTGGATTTGATGTTGAGGTCAATATTAAAACTAAGAAAAAACCTTATTTTGGAGAAGTTTATCAAATCAAAATAGATAATCTTCCTGGAGGGCATAGTGGGGTAGATATAGACAAAAATCATCCAAATGCTATAAAAGAAATAGTAAAACAACTAAAAGATAATTGGACTTTACTTTCAATCAAAGGTGGAGAGAGAAGAAATTCAATTCCAAGAGAGTGCGAAGCGTTAGTAATTACTGAATCTAAATTAAAATATCCAAAAATTGAAAATAAAGGTAAAATAATTTTAAATTCAAATGAATTGATTAGATTTTTAAAAGCTTTGCCAAATGGGGTTTTAGGAATAGACAAAGAATTTGATGTAGTAAATAAAAGCCTTAATTTAGCAATAGTTACAAATGAAAAAGTAATCTTATCAGCAAGAGCAAATTCAAAAGAACTTATGGATGAGCTAAAAATGGAACTAAAATCGTTATTTAGTTTTGTGGATTGTGAAGTGAAAATAGAAGATGAATATCCAGCGTGGAAACCTGTAAAAAGTGAATTAGCAGATATTTATCAAAAAATTAGTAATAAAAACTTGAAAGTTATTCATGCAGGACTTGAAACTGCTGTTTTAGGGAAATATTTTGATGAAATGATATCTGTTGGTCCAAATATTTACGAACCTCATTCACTTAGAGAAAGAGTAGAAATAGATTCTATTTATAAACTTTATAAAGAGATAGAAGAGTTTTTGAAATAGATTGAAAAATAATTTTTACTTCTATATTTACACAAATTTTTAATTATTCTTTTAAAAACACTATATTTACAATACTACACTTGAAATAAGTGTTAGAATATTGCCTAATATAAACATCTATCACACAATATTTGTTTTAATAAGATTTTTTCACAAGGAGAAAATATGCTCAAATTACCCTCAATTGTATATAGTGAGGGATTTTTTACCGATATGGATGGTAAAACTGCTAACGGATTAGTTCGTTATAGTGATATTTATGAAATTGTTGGTGTTATTGATAGCCGATATGCTGGAAAAGATGCTGGAGAAGTTCTTGATAATAAGCCAAATGGCATTCCTATTTATAAAGATTTTGATGAAGTTTTACAAAAAGCTAATACTAAACCAAAAGTTTTTATTTATGGAATTGCACCTCTTTCAGGTGATTTTTCAGATGGTGATATTGTTTTGATGGAAAAAGCAATGGCGAATGGTATGGATATTGTAAGTGGAATGCATCATTTTTTGACTGATGAAAAATCTTTTATGGAAAAAGCAGAAAAATATGGAGTAAAAGTAACAGATATTCGAAAATATGAAGGTAAAAATTTGCATCGTATATTTACTGGTGATATTTTGAAAGTAACAGCACCAAGAATTGCGGTTTTAGGAACTGATGGTGCAATAGGTAAGCGAACTACCGCTACTATTATTACACAAGCGTTAAAAAAAGCTGGATATAAAGCAGTTATGATTTCCACTGGTCAAACTGGACTTATGCAAGGTGCAAAATATGGGGCACCAATGGATGCTGTGCAAGGACATTTTGCTGCGGGAACAATAGAGGGCGAAATACTTAGAGCGTGGGAAGATGAAAAACCTGATATTTTTATAGTTGAAGGACAAGGAGCTTTGACACATCCTGCTTATTTAAGTTCTTGTGCGATTAGTAGAGGTTCTCAAGCAAATGGTGTAATTCTCCAGCATGCACCTATGCGTAAAAGATTGGGAGATTTTCCTGAATTTCCTATGCCAACTCTTGAAAATGCAATTAAATTAAATGAAATGTTTACAAATTCTCCTGTAATAGCAATTACAATTAATCATGAAAATATGGATGATATAATGATTGATAAAACTATAAAAGAGTATAAAAAGAAATATAATAGAGTTGTAACAGATGTATTGGCAAGAGAAACTGATTCTATAATTAATGCTATAGAGAAACATTTTCCAGCTCTTTCAAAAAATGGAAATGGATGAGAACACCTTATATTGAAATAGACCTTGCTAAAATTTATGATAATGCGTGTAAAGTAAAGGAAATATGGAATAAAGTAGGTGTAGAGATAATGGGTGTCGTTAAAGTTAGTTTGGGTGATGAACATATTGCTCAAACATTCGTTGATGCAGGAATCTCTAAGTTAGGGGATTCTCGCATAGATGATATTATTCGTATGAAAAAAGCGGGTATAAAAGCGACATTTTGTCTTATTCGTACCCCTTTTCTTTCAGATATTAAAAGAGTTGTAAAGTATGCAGATATTTCTTTAAATACTGAGCTTACAATTATTGAAGCACTTGACAAAGAGGCAAAAAAGCAAAAAAAACGACATAAAATTATTTTGATGATAGAAATGGGAGATAGAAGAGAAGGTATTCTTCCAGAACATATCCATAAAACAGTAGAAAAGATTCTAAACTTTACATCTATTGAGCTTGTTGGGCTTGGGGCTAATTTTGCTTGTTTTGGAGGGATAAAACCAACTCAAGAAAAAATGAATCATCTCTCACTTTTAACAGATACAATAGAACGGGATTTTGGAATTAAACTTCCTATTATTAGTGGAGGTAATTCAGCTAATTTTAAATGGCTTGAACGAGGAGGAAGAATCGGAAGAATAAATAATGTTAGACTAGGAGAATCAATCTTTTTAGGGCGTGAAACTCTTTACAGAGAGCCTATTAAGGGACTGCATCAAGATGCTTGTAAAATCGTAGGTGAAGTGATTGAACTTCAACACAAACCATCACTACCCAACGGAGAAATGGCACTAAATGCTTTTGGAGAAATGGTACATTTTGAAGATAGAGGAGTAGTACCTAGAGCTATCATCGGTATGGGTCGTGAAGATGTAGATTTAGAGGGACTTGAGCCTACTATTGATGTAGATATTTTAGGAGGAAGTAGTGATCATATGATTCTTGATGCTAAACAGAGTGGACTAAAAGTGGGAGATAAAATATCTTTCTTTCCAAACTATTCTGCATTACTTACTGCAATGACATCTCCTTTTGTGCATAAAAAATTTGTAGGAAAATATTAAATAAAAGAAATTTAATCTCTATTTGAAATTATTCTAATGGTTTTATATAATCTTTGGGATAGTCTTGAATAGATATTCCTAAGGAAAATTCCTTAGGCGTTTATTTTAGTTATAACTTCTCCATTTTCTACATCGAATATTACATTATCACCTTCTTCTACTTTATCTTCAAGGATTAATTCAGCTAAAGTATCTTCTACGATAGAATATAATGCTCTTTTTAGTGGTCTTGCCCCAAATACTGGATCAAATCCTGCATCAGCTGTATAATCTTTTGCTCTCTCAGTTAAGCTAATTGTAATATTTCTTTCTTGCAATCTATTTTGAAGTCCTTTTAGTAAAATATCTATAATTTTTCTAATTTGTTCTTTTCCTAATGGATTAAAGATTACAATATCATCAAGTCTATTTAAAAATTCTGGTTTTAAATGTTGTTTCAAAACTTTCCAAACTGCTTCTTCTCTATCTTTGTCATCTTTTAAATCCATAATTTCTTGACTTCCAAGGTTTGATGTTAAGATAATAATTGTATTTTTAAAGTCAACTGTTACACCTTTATTATCGGTTAATCTTCCATCATCTAAAACTTGAAGTAAAATATTAAATACATCTGGATGTGCTTTTTCAATCTCATCAAACAAAATTACACTATAAGGTTTTCTTCTAACTGCCTCAGTTAGTTGTCCACCTTCTTCATATCCTACATATCCAGGAGCCGCTCCAACTAGTCTTGAAACAGAAGTTTTTTCCATATATTCACTCATATCAATTCTTATAAGATTTTTTTCATCATCAAATAAAAATTTAGCTAACGCTTTTGCTGTTTCTGTTTTTCCAACTCCTGTTGGTCCTAAGAACATAAAGCTACCAATTGGTCTTTTTGGATCAGAAAGTCCTGCTTTATTTCTTTTAATTGCTCTTGCTACAGCTGCAATTGCTTTATCTTGACCTACAACTGATTTTTTAAGTTCATCATCAACATGTAAAATTTTATCTTTTTCACTTTGAAGCATTTTATTTACAGGGATTCCTGTCCATCTGCTAATAATTGATGCTATCATCTCTTCATCAACAGCATTTTTAAGAAGAGTTCCTTCTTTTTGCATTTTTTCCCATTGTTCTTCTAATGATTTCAATTCATTTTGTTTTTCAACAACTTTTCCATATTCAATTTCAGCTGCTTTTTGAAATTCACCGTTTCTTTTTGCTCTCTCAGCTTCATTCTTTAGAGATTCAATTTCAGATTTTACTCCTGCTATTTTATTGAACACTTCTTTTTCTGTATTAAATCTATGTTCTAAGCCTCTTTTTTTCTCTTCCAAATCAGCTAATTCTTTTTCGATTTCACCAATTCTTTCTTTGTTTTTGTCAGTTTCTTCCATTGCAAGTGCTTCTTTTTCCACTTGTAAGTTAGAAATATCTCTTTTGATTTTAGAAAGTTCTTTTGGTTCACTTTCTATTTGCATTTTAAGCTCAGCGGATGCTTCATCAATCAAATCAATAGCTTTATCTGGTAAAAATCTATCAGTAATATATCTGCTTGATAGTTTTACCGCTGCTATTAAAGCACTATCATAAATCGTTACATTATGGTAGGCTTCAAGTTTTTCTTTGATTCCTCTCATAATTCTTAGAGCTTCATTTGAATTTGGCTCATCAACTTTTACTGGTTGGAATCTTCTTTGAAGTGCTGCATCTTTTTCGAAATATTTTCTATATTCTTTTAGAGTTGTTGCACCAATTGTATGAAGCTCACCTCTTGCAAGCGCTGGTTTTAGGATGTTTGCCGCGTCCATACTTCCTTCACTTGCCCCAGCTCCTACAATAGTGTGAATTTCATCGATAAATAGAATAATATTTCCGTCTTTTTTAACTTCATCAACTACTGCTTTTAATCTATCTTCAAATTCCCCTCTATATTTAGCACCTGCAATTAAAGCAGTCATATCAAGAGCTACAACTCTTTTATGTTGTAAACTCGTAGGAACTTCTTTGTTTGCAATTCTTTGTGCCAATCCTTCTACAAGTGCTGTTTTACCAACTCCTGGTTCACCTAATAAAATAGGATTATTTTTTGTTTTTCTAATCAAAATTTGCATCATTCTTTGGATTTCTTCATCTCTTCCAATAACTGGATCAAGTTCTCCATCTAATGCTTTTCTAGTTAAATCAACTCCATATTTTGCCAGTGCTTCGAGATTTTCATCACCACTTTTATCTGTGATTTGTTTTCCACCTCTTATTGATTCTAATGTTTTTTTAAGTTCAGTAACATCTAAATATTTTCCAATATATTGTTTAAATGTATCTAGGTTTGCTAGTAACCAAGTATCAACCGCAATATATTGATCACCCAAACTTGTTGCATACGCTTCAGCTTTTTGCAAACTATCAGCTACACTTCTTCCTATTTTGATAGTTTCTTTTGTAATTCCACTACTTTTTGGTAGATTGTTTGCTGCACTTTTTAATTCAAGCTCAATAGCAACTTTATCAACATTCATTTTGTTAAGTGCTTGATTAAAAATAGAATTTGTATTTGTTACAAGCCCCCATAAAATATGAATATTGTCCACTTCTGGATTTTGTGTATGAAGTGCTAAGCTAATACCACTTTCGATTGATTCTGTCATTTGATTTGTTAATTTTTCGAAAACTTTTTTCATGATTTTCCTCCTCTTTTTAGGTTGTACCCTTTATTTGAAATGATTATATCAAATTGAGTGTAGTATTGTCAAGTATATTTAGTTAAAATTTATAATTTTTTCTTAATTTAAAATAAAGTGATATAATAAAATCTATAATTATGGGAGAAAATAATGAAAAAATTAATACTGTTTTTATCAGTTTTTTTATTTGCATGTAATACTCCATATTCTTTGAATAAATTTAAATCGATTTTAGAAATATCAAAATTACAAGCCCCATATAGTAAATATAATCCATTATTTTCTATAAAATATGGAAAATTTCAAGATGCTTGTAATAGATTTTTTTATTTACAAGATAATAAATATATGACTTTTTTTATGTGTCAAGAGAAAAATGAACATAAAAGAAGTGAAATTAGATTTAAAAATGATTTTAAAGTCTCTTCAAAAAAAATACATATTCTTAAAGTTAAAGTAAAAATTTTCCCTTTAGACCAGAAAAAAGAGTTTACTTTTTTACAAATTCATACTGATGATACTTTAAAAGACACACCCATAATAAATAAACCTCTTTTGAGAATTACTTGGAGGAAGAAATATCATAATATTTATGACCATTTATGGGCAATAATTAGACTTGGAAATGGAAAATATACTAAAATAAATTTGGGTAAAAGAGTAAAACAATTTTTTGATGTAACTATTAAAGTAAAAGATTCTCAACTTTCTGTTTTTATTGATGATGAAAAGAAAATAGATAATTTTGATGTAAGTTATTGGAATAAATATTATAACTATTTTAAAGCTGGAGTTTATTTGCAAGGCGAGGGTTGTGCAAAAGTTTTGTTTGATAAAGCAATTGTGAAATAAAAAGGAGAATATAATGAAAAAAATATTTTTAGTTTTAACAATATTATTTGTAAGCTCAGCATCAGCATTTGTTGTTTTTACTCCAAGTGCAACTGCTTTTAGAAGTGGTTCAGGTACAAGATTAAGTTTTGAAGCAAAATATGTTGATTTTGATAAATTGAATTTAAGTTGAATAATCTATGGTGTAAGATTTGGTTTCAAACCTGTTTTTACACAATATTTTGGATTAAAACTTGGATTTCTTATAGATAATGGAAATATTGGTGATAAAACTGTTAAAGTGGGGCTTATTTAGCACCTGCTTTTACTTATTATATAAATAATAATTTTAGTTATAGTATTTATGTAGGTATTCAAGCGAAAGAAACTTTTATAGATAATGATGATTCGGCAGGATTTCCTATTTTTGGTGGAATGTAATTTAGATATAATCATTTTGGCTTAGATTTTGAGTATTCTAAAGCTTCAATGACTTTTGAAACAGGAGATGTTGATGAAACTACTTTTTCAAGAAATATCACATATAAATTTTAAAAAATAAAAACTTTCTTTATAAAAATTTTGTCATCAAAGTGTTACTTTGATGTTTTAAAATAAGAAAGTAAAAAACGGATTACTTCATCTTTATCATCTATTTCATTGCCTTCTCTAATATCTCTTTTAATATTTTATTCAAATTAAATTCCGTGTCAGTTTTTTTTATTATTTTTTGACTGACACGAAATTTTTACTAGTTTTTGTATTTTATTTAATCATGTAAATAAATCAAATCGATCTAATTCCATTATTTTTTGCCATGCTTTTACAAAATCATTTACAAATTTTTCTCGGTTATCATCTTGTGCATAAAACTCTGCTTGAGCTCTTAGCTGAGAATTTGAACCAAATATTAAATCTACACTTGTTGCATGATATTTTATATCACCATTTTTTTTCTCTTTTCCATAAAAATATTGTTCTTTTTCATTATTTTTTTCCCAAGCTACTGACATATCAAGTAAATTAACAAAAAATTTGTTATCTAATATTTCCACAGTATTACTTAAGTTTCCAACATTTGGTTCAAATGTTGCACCTAAAGATCGTAATCCACCAATAAGTACTGTCATTTGAGGTACTGTTAACTTAAGTTGTACTGCCTTATCTATCATTAACATAGATGCTGGAATATCACATTCCTCTTCCATATAGTTAACAAATGCATCTGCAACTGGTTTTAGATACTCAAAAGATTTTATATCTGTATCTTCTTCTTTTGCATCTGCTCTTCCAGGTACAAATGGTACATTTATATCAAACCCTGCTTTTTTAGCTGCACTTTCTATTGCAGTAGAACCTGCTAAAACAATCATATCTGCAAGTGATATTTGTCTAATTTCTTTTTGATTAAACTCTTTTCTAATCTTTTCAAGTGTATTTAAAACTCTCTCTAGTTGTTGTGGTTTATTTACTTTCCATTCTCTTTGAGGAAGCAATCTTATCCTTGCTCCATTTGCACCACCTCTTTTATCAGAATCACGATAAGTAGCAGCTGTTCTCCAAGCAGTATATACCAATTCATTAATTTGTAAATCTGAAGCTAAAATAGTTTCTTTTAAAGATACAATATCATCATTATTTACTAATTCATAATCTATTTTTGGAATTGGATCTTGCCAAATAAAATCTTCATCTGGTACTTCTTCTCCTAGATAACGAGATTTTGGACCCATATCTCTGTGTATCAATTTAAACCAAGCTTTTGAAAAAGCTAAAGCAAGTTCTTTTGGATTTTCATAAAACTTTTTTGAGATTTTTTTATATTCAGGATCCATTCTAAGAGCTAAATCTGTTGTAAGCATTATTGGCTTATTTTTTTTATTTTTTATGTGTGCATCGGGAACTAAATTCTCTGTTTCAGGATCTGTTGGTACCCACTGATATGCTCCTGCTGGACTTTTTTCTAAATTCCAATCATACTCAAATAACATTTTAAAAAAGCTGTTATCCCATTTAGTAGGAGTTGGAGTCCATGCACCTTCTAATCCACTAGAAATTGTATCAGTACCTTTTCCACTTTTATAATTGTTTTTCCATCCAAGTCCTTGTTCTTCAATTGGTGCAGCTTCTGGTTCAGGTCCTACATACTTAGCAGGATTAGCTGCCCCATGACATTTACCAAAACTATGACCGCCAGCTATTAGCGCAACTGTTTCTTCATCATTCATTCCCATTCTTTCAAAACTCATTCTAATATCTTTAGCTGCTTCAAGAGCATCTGGAATACCATCAGGACCTTCTGGATTTACATAGATAAGTCCCATTTGAACTGCAGCAAGAGGATTTTTAAGTTCTCTATTTTTATCTCTTCTATCATCAGATAACCATTCACCTTCAGGACCCCAGTTAGTGTCTTCTAATGGCTCAAAGGTATCTAATCTTCCACCTGCAAAACCATATGTTTTAAATCCCATAGATTCTAGTGCAACATTACCAGCTAAAATCATTAAATCTGCCCATGAAATTTTATTTCCATATTTCTTTTTAATAGGCCATAAAAGTCTTCTTGCTCTATCAAGATTTACATTATCAGGCCAACTATTAAGTGGTGCAAATCTTTGTTCACCACTACTTGCACCACCTCTACCATCAATACTTCTATATGTTCCTGCACTGTGCCATGCCATTCTTATAAACAATGGTCCATAGTGTCCCCAATCAGCTGGCCACCATTCTTGAGAAGTTTTCATTAGAACTTCTAAATCTTTTTTAAGAGTCTTTAAATCAAGAGATGAAAATGCTTCTTTGTAAGAAAAATTTTTCTCAGTTGGAACGAGTCTTTCATTATTTTGTTGTAATAACTTTAAATTAAGTTGATTAGGCCACCACTTCTCCATTTGACTATTTCCTAAAAGAGTTTGTGAGAAATCTTCTTTTGATACTTTACATTTACTTTTTTCCATTTTTATTTCCTTTTTTTATTAACCAGCAGTTACATCGCTGCAGCGTTTTTTAAAGTATTCTTGCCCTGCTTTATAAAATGGACACTCTTTTGGTGGTTTTTTACCTCTATGTACATGTCCACATATTTCGCAAATATACTCTTCTTTACCTTCACTATTAAAAAAGCCTTCTTTTTCAAATGCAGCTTTTAATTCTAAATACTCTTTTTCATGCTCTACTTCTACTTTTCCTATAGCTCTAAAAAGTCTTGCTATATTATTTAATTCCTCTTGTTTTGCAATGTCAGCAAAGTTTGGATACATTTCTTCATGCTCATAGCGTTCACCATCAGCTGCATATTGTAAATTTTTTTGTGTAGAATCAAGTTCTATATTGTTTACCAATTTATTATATGCCTTAAACTCTGCCATTGCATGATATTTCTCATTATTTGCTGCTTCTTGAAAAAATCTTGCAATTCTATGTAATCCTTCTTCTCTTGCTACATCTGCAAAAAACTCATACTTATTTCTAGCCTGTGATTCTCCGGCAAATGCCTTCATTAAATTTATAGCCGTTAGATTTTTAGTAATACACTCCATTTCTTGCCCACAACACACAAGTGTTCCACCACCTACATTTGATACTTCTACCTCATTCCCACATATATTACATTTGTAAGTTTCATTCTCTCTCATGACTCTCCTTTTTTAGTAAGAAAAAATTATTTCTAAAGGAAAAATTTTTTCTTTTAAAAATTATTACAAAATATTCCTTAAAGAATCCTTAAATTAAATAAAAATATTTAATTTAATCTCATAATCTTTTGAATGGTTAGATTATAGATCAGCTATGTTTTTTGTTAACTTAAATTTAAATGGTAAATTCTTTTATTAGGTCAATGTTAGTTAAAGTAATAAATTTGTAAAAAAAGATAAAATTTGATATATTTTCAAAAAACTTTTATAAAAGGATAAAAATGGCTAATACTTATGTAGTTGGATTTCCAAGAATTGGAGAACAAAGAGAACTAAAAAGAGCTCTTGAAGTTTATTGGGCTGGAAAAAGCTCAAAAAAAGAATTAAAATCAGTAGCAAGTGATTTAAGAAAAAGACACTTAATTTATCAAAAAAATGCTGGAATTAATATGATTAGTGTAAATGATTTTTCATTTTATGACAACATGATTGATGCAATGGTTATGTTGGGTGCAACTCCTAAAAGATTTAGTGATTTAGAATGTATGGATAAATATTTTGTTATGGCAAGAGGTGATGAAAATCATAAAGCTATGGAAATGACAAAATGGTTTAATACAAATTATCACTATATCGTTCCAGAATTATCAAAAGATATGGAATTTTCTATAAATATTGATAAAATTAAAGCTGAATATGTAGAAGCAAAAGAACTTGGAATTACTCCAAAAATCAATTTTATTGGTATGCTTACTTTCTTAAAATTATCAAAAACTGATGATGAAAATGAAGTTTGTAAAAATTTAATGCCAGCTTATATTGAGTTAGTAAAACAATTATCTACATTAGATGATGAAGTTACAATTCAATTTGATGATAGTTATTTTGTAACAAACCCAACTAAAGAAGATTTAGAAAAACTTGGAAAAGTTTATGATAAATTAACAGCAGTAGCTGATAATGTTAAAATTTTTGTAGCGACTTATTTTGAACATTCAAATGAAGCGAACGCAGTTTTGGCAAAAACTAATATCGAAGGTATGTTTTTAGATTTCGTAGCTGGAAGTGAAAATAGAGTCAAAACTCTAATTGACGCTGGTAAAAAAGTAGGAATTGGTATTGTTAATGGTAGAAATGTATGGATTAATGATATTGCTGAGAGTGTTAAATTCCTTGAAGGTATATCAGAATCAGCTAATAAAGATCAACTTTTAGTAGGAACAAGTTGTTCACTTTTACATGTTCCATTTACTCTAAAATATGAAGAAAAATTGGATGAAGATATCAAATCTTGGCTAAGTTACGCAGTTGAAAAACTAAATGAAGTTAACATTATTAATAAATTATTTAGAGGTGAAGAACTTAATGCAGAAGAAAAAGCTGATTTAGTTGCAAATGAAGAAGCAGTTGCAATAAGAAAAACAAGTGAAAAGATTCACGATACAATTGTAAAAGACAGAGTTAGTAATTTAACTGCAAAAGATTCTGATAGAGGTATGCCTTTTGAAGAAAGAATTAAACTTCAAAGAAAAAATTTAAAATATCCAATCTTACCAACTACAACTATTGGAAGTTTCCCACAAACTCCAGAACTTAGAAAATTAAGAAGAGATTATAAAAATGGTGTAATTTCAGAAGAAGCTTATGAAACTCAAATCAAAAAAATGACTGATGAACTTATCAAACTTCAAGAAGATTTAGATTTAGATGTGTTAGTTCATGGTGAATATGAAAGAAATGATATGGTTGAATATTTTGGTGAGCAACTAAATGGTGTTGCATTTAGCCAAAATGGATGGGTTCAAAGTTATGGAAGTAGATGTGTTAAACCACCATTAATTTTTGGAGATGTTTCTAGACCAAAAGATATGACAGTTAAATGGATAACTTATGCTCAAAGTAAAACTAATAGACCGATGAAAGGTATGCTTACAGGTCCAGCAACTATGCTTAACTGGTCATTTGTAAGAGATGATCAACCAAGAAGTGTAACTGGATATCAAATGTCATTAGCTATTAGAGATGAAGTAAATGACCTTGAAGCTGCTGGAATTAAAGTGATTCAAGTTGATGAAGCTGCACTTAGAGAAGGTTATCCTTTAAGAAATAGTAAAAAAGCTGAATATGAAAAATGGGCAATTGAAGGATTTAAAATCACAACAAGTGGTGTAAAACCTGAAACTCAAATTCATACTCATATGTGTTATTCTGAATTTAGTGATATTATGGATGCTATTGAAGCAATGGATGCTGATGTAATCTCAATCGAAAATGCAAGAAGTGATAACTCTTTATTAAATGTATTTAAAGAAAGAGGATACAAAGGTGAAATTGGACCAGGAGTTTATGATATTCACTCTCCAAGAATTCCTTCAACAGAAGAACTTGTAGAAGAAATTGAAAAACTTATGGAAGTTTTACCTGCTGAAAAACTATGGATCAATCCTGACTGTGGTCTTAAAACAAGAAAATGGCCAGAAACTACTCCAAGTTTGAAAAATATGGTAGAAGCTACTAAAATAGTTAGAGCTAAATTAAATAAATAATCTTCTTTCCCTTTGGGGAGAGATAATCCTCTTTTTAATAAAAAGGAGAATTATCTCTATATATTACTGATGAAAGTTTCATCTTTTTTTGAAAATTTTTGACAAAAGGTTTTCAAAATAGTAGTATTGGAGAAATTTATTTAAGGAGCCAAAATGGCAAGAGAATATCTTTTTTCAAGTGAAAGTGTTACAGAAGGTCATCCTGATAAAATGGCTGACCAAATTAGTGATGCTATTTTAGATTATATTATAGCAAAAGACCCACATGCAAAAGTTGCTTGTGAGACTTTATTAAGTAATGGTTTTTGTATAATTGCAGGAGAGCTTAAGACTACTGCTTATGCGCCTATGCAAGATATTGCTAGAGAAGTAGTTAGAGAAATTGGTTACACAAATAGTGAATATGGATTTGATTATAGAACTGCTGGCGTTTTGAATGGAATTGGAGAACAATCTCCTGATATTCGCCAAGGAGTAGTTCAAGAAGATGGTGAAATTGGAGCAGGAGATCAAGGTATGATGTTTGGTTATGCTTGCAATGAAACTCCAGAACTTATGCCTCTTCCAATTATGCTTGCTCATAAATTAACAATGAGACTTGCTGAATGTAGAAAAGAAGCAATTATTCCGTGGCTTAGACCTGATGGAAAAGCACAAGTAAGTGTAAAATATGTAGATGGTAAACCAGTAAGTGTAGAAAAAGTGGTAGTTTCTACTCAACATCATGATGATGTAACTCAAGAGGTTATAAGAGAAACTATTATTGAAGAAGTTATTAAAAAAGTGATTCCAGAAAATTTAATAAGTGATAATATTGAATATTTTATCAATCCAACAGGAAAATTTGTAATTGGTGGTCCACAAGGTGATGCAGGGCTTACTGGAAGAAAAATTATAGTTGATACTTATGGTGGAAGTGCTCCTCATGGTGGTGGTGCATTTAGTGGGAAAGACCCAAGTAAAGTAGATAGAAGTGGAGCTTACGCGGCAAGATATGTAGCTAAAAATTTAGTAGCAGCTGGAGTGGCTGACAAGGTAACTGTACAGATAGCCTATGCTATTGGAGTGGTTGAACCAGTTTCAATTATGGTAGATACTCATGGAACTAACAAAGTAGATGAAGAAAAAATTGAAAAAGCTGTTGCGGAAATTTTTAATCTTACACCAAAAGGAATTATTGAAACTTTGGATCTTTTAAAACCTATTTATAGAAAAACAGCAACTTATGGACATTTTGGAAGAAATGAGTTTAGTTGGGAAAAATGTAACAAAGTGGAAGAAATTAAGAACTTTTTAGGTATTTAAGTTTTTTTTAAGATTGTTTTGGATAATATTATTATCACAAATAAAAATAAATTTAAGGAGATAATATGGCTGTTAAAATTACAGATATTTGTATTAATTGTGGAGCATGTATTGATGAATGTCCAGTAGAAGCTATTTTAGATGATAGTGAAAATCCAACTGGTGAAGAAATTTATTTCGTTCAAAAAGATAAATGTGTTGAATGTGTAGGATATTATGATGAACCTGCATGTGCAGAAGCATGTCCAACTGAAGGATGTATTGTATGGAGCGATTGTGAAGATGGTGCATCTTGCAATGAAAACAGAGGTGAAGTAGGTGAACCTGTAATTGAATAATTTTTAAGTCTCGTTATTTTCGAGGCTTATTATTTTTACTTCTTTTTTTCTACTTTTTTTGGTATAATTATCTCTCAATTTAAAATGCCTATAATATGCGCAAAAATCTAAGGAGCAATTATGCAACAAACTCTTTCTATAATAAAACCTGATGCAGTTAAAAAAAATGTGATTGGAAAAATCATTGATAGATTTGAATCAAATGGACTAAGAATTGCAGCTATGAAAAAATTACAATTAAATCATATTGATGCTGAAAAATTCTATGAAGTTCATTCTGAAAGACCTTTTTTCAAAGATTTAGTAGAATTTATGGTTAGTGGGCCAGTAGTAGCTATGGTTCTTGAAGGTGAAAATGCAGTAGCTAAAAATAGAGAACTTATGGGTGCAACTAATCCAAAAGAAGCAGAAGTTGGAACAATCAGAAAAGATTTTGCTGATAGTATTGATGCAAATGCAGTTCACGGAAGTGATTCTCTTGAAAATGCTAAAATTGAAATCGGTTTCTTTTTCGCTGAAAGAGAGATTGTTTAATTGAAAATCGAACTTAGAAAAGTCCCTTTTAATAAAAGTGATTTTGAAACAAGTTTGAATAATATAGTTATGAAAGGAAGTTTTTATAAAGAAACTCCTAACATAGCTAAAATTGATGCTATTTTAAATGGTGAAGTTGAAGTAAAATGTGTAAAATGTTTAAAGCCTTTTACAAAAAAAATAGAAGAAAAGTTAAAGCTTATTATTACAGATAGAGTTTATAATGGTTTTGATAACGAATATGATGTTATTGAAATTAATTCTAATATTATTGATTTTGATGATATAATTGCATCTGAAATTGAATCAGCAAAATTAGAGTATGATAATATCTGTGAAAAATGCAAAGAATCTAATGTAAATATAGAAATTTAATTAAGGAGAATAATATGGCAGTTCCTAAGAGAAGAGTAACGAAAACAAGAGCAGCAAAAAGAAGAACACACTACAAATTAAAAAATGTAGCAACAGTTGTTAAATGTTCTAGCTGTGGTGCTTTCAAACAACCTCATACAATTTGCCCAAGTTGCGGTGAGTATTAATGGTTAAAGTTGCTATTGATGCAATGGGTGGGGACTTCGGTCCTAAACCTATAGTAGAAGGGGTAGTAGAAGCACTTAAAAAGAAAAAATTTGAGCCTATACTTGTAGGTGATGAAAATGAAATAAAAAAATATCTTCCACAAAAATATTATAATAAAGTTAGTTTTATAAATAGTACTGATTATATCAAAATGCATGAACATGCAACAGATGCACTAAGAAGAAAAGAATCATCTATTTATAAAGCTATAAATTTAGTGAAAGAAAAAGAAGCTGATGCAGTAGTAAGTGCTGGACACAGTGGGGCTACTATGAGTTTGGCAACTATAAAAATTGGTAGAATTAAAGGTATAAAAAGACCTGCAATTGCCACTTTTATGCCTACAATCAAAAAAACTCATACACTAGTTTTAGATGTTGGTGCAAATGTAGATAGTGACAGTGATAATTTATATCAATTTGGACTCATGGGTGAGATTTATTCAAGAGAAGTTTTACATCATTCTGAGCCTAAAATAGGGCTTTTAAGCAATGGTGAAGAAGATGTAAAAGGAAATGTCGTTACAAAAGAAGCATTTACAAAGCTTAAAGCTCAATCTTCGTTTATTGGAAATGTAGAAGGTAATGATATTTTTAAGGGAAATGTAGATGTAATAGTTTGTGATGGATTTGTAGGTAATATTTTACTTAAAACGAGTGAAGGTGTTGCTGATACTATAGTAACTTTAATAAAAGAAGAAGTTAGAAAATCTGGACTTATGAGTAAAGTTGGGGCAATTCTTATGAGAAGAGTTTTTAAAATTCTTAAAAAATCAATAGATTATGCAGAATATGGTGGAGCTCCACTTTTGGGTGTAAATGGATGTGTAATTGTCAGCCATGGAAAAAGTAATCCAAAAGCTATTAAAAATGCAATTTTTCAAGCAATTAATTATACAGAGGCGGATATTACATCAAAGATAGAATCAAAAATTAAAGGTGAATAATGTATGCTAAATTTTCTTCAGTTGGAGCTTATGTTCCTAAAAAAGTAGTAACAAATAAAGATTTAGAAAAAATTGTAGATACAAGTGATGAATGGATAACTCAAAGAACAGGTATTAAAACTAGACATTTTGTAGAGGATGAAGTAACATCTGATTTAGCTTATGAAGCTGCTAAAATAGCAATCAAAAGAGCTGGATTAGAATCAAAAGATATTGATATGGTTATTTTAGCTACAATTTCTCCAGATTATTTTGGTATGCCTTCAACTGCTTGTATAGTTGCTGATAAACTTGGAATTATAGCTCCTGCTTTTGATATTACAGCAGCTTGCACTGGATTTATTTATGCACTTGCTCAGGCAAAAGCTTTTATTGAGAGTGGTGCGAATAAAAATGTATTAATTATGGGTGCTGAAACTTTAAGTAAAATAGTTGATTTCAAAGATAGAAGTACTTGTGTTATTTTTGGAGATGGTGCAGGAGCTGCTGTTATAAGTGCTACAGAAGATAAAAGTGAAGCTATTATTGATATCGATATAAATGCAGATGGTAAATATCAAGATTACTTAATTACACCTGGAAGAGGTGTTAAATATGGATGCGATACAGATGAAATTTATATCAAAATGAAAGGAAATGAAACTTTTAAAGTGGCTGTTAAAACACTTTCTAAATCTGTTAGAGATATTTTAAAAAGAAATAATATGACAAGTGATGATTTGACTTGGTTTGTTCCTCATCAAGCAAATTATAGAATTATTGATGCCGTTGCAAGAGCTATTAAAATGCCGGCTGAAAAATCAGTGTTAACTGTAGATAAATATGGAAATACTTCATCTGCTTCTATTCCTATGGCGCTCAATGATATGTATGAAGAAGGAAAACTTAAAAAAGGTGATATTGCTTTACTTGATGCTTTTGGTGGTGGATTTACTTGGGGAAGTGCTTTAATTCCTTTTGCAGGAGAGTAAATTTATTGGAAATAGCAAAAATTAAGAAAAATTTTGATATAATTGCATTTCAAATTATTTAAAACAAAAAACTAAACAAGAAAGGTGGTGAGTAATTTGCCTGGATTAATCGTAAGAGATGGTGAAGATTTCGAATCTGCATACAGAAAATTCAAAAGACAAGTTGATAGAAACTTAGTTGTAGTTGAAATCAGAAAAAGAAGATTTTTTGAACCAAAATCTGAAATCAGAAAAAAAGAAAAAATCGCTACAAGAAAAAAACTTCTTAGAAAATTATGGATGCTTAGAAGATACGAATCTAAGTTATAATTTTCTTCCCTTTTTGGGAAAACATCGCAAAGGACTTCCAATGAAAAAAATTCTATTTTTATTATTTACAATAAATTTATTCGCTTATAATGTAACAGTTTCAATTATTCCACAAAAATTTGTAGTTAATAAAATTGCTGGAGATAAAGCACGCGTAAATGTAATGGTTTTACCGGGAAATGAACCTGAATCATATTCACCAAAACCACAACAACTTTTAAGCTTAAAAAATTCAGTTATTTATTTCAAAATTAATGTACCATTTGAAAAAGCATGGATAAATAAATTTATTGCAATTAATCCTAAAATTAAAATAGTTGATGCAACAAAAGGTATGAAAAAAGATAAGAATCCACATGTTTGGTTAGCTCCAAAATTTCTAAAACAACAAGCTTTAAACGTAAAAAATGCACTAATTAATTATGATGTTAAAAACAAAGAATTTTATGAAAATAATTATAAAAAATTCATAAAAGAGACAAATGAAACTGATAAAAAAATAACAAAATTGCTTAAACCACTTAAACAAAGAACTTTTATAATTTTTCACCCAAGTTTATATTATTTTGCAAAAGAATATAATCTAAAAGAGATAGCTCTTGAAAAAGAGGGGAAAGAACCTGGTTTAAAATATGAGATGAGACTTATAAAAACAGCAAAAGAGAAAAATATTAAAATTATTTTAACTTCTCCAGAGTTTAGTCAAAAATCAGCTAAATTTATAGCAGGTAAAATTGGAGGAAAAGTAGTAAGTTTTTCACCATTAAAATATAATATATTTGAAAATTTATTAGAAGTAAGCAAAACTTTAAATGAATATAGTAGAAATTAAAAATCTTAGTTTTGCTTATAATGATGAAGCAGTTTTAAAAAATATTAATTTAAACATTAAAAAAAATGATTATTTGGCCGTAATTGGTCCAAATGGTGGTGGTAAAAGTACACTTGTTAAATTGATTCTTGGATTTATAAAACCTACAAAAGGAAAGATTAAACTTCATACTCAAAAACTTGGGTATGTTCCTCAATATACAAATTTTTCACTCGATATTCCTATAACTGTTTTAGATGTTGTGCTTCAAGGAAGAATTAAAAAATATAAATTTTTTTATAATGAAGAAGATAAAAAAGAGGCTTATGAAAAGTTGAAAATGGTAAAAATGTATGAGTATAAAGATAAAAAAATTTCTGCTTTAAGTGGAGGTCAGAGACAAAGAGTTTTAATTGCTCGTGCAATGGTGAGTAATCCAGAAGTTTTGATTTTGGATGAGCCTACAAGTGCTATTGATGTACAAGGTCAAAGAGAAATTTATGATATTTTAAAATCCCTAAATATTACAAAAATAATGATTTCACACGATTTAAACTTTTTACTTGAAGGTGTAAATAAAGTTGCTTGGGTAAGTAAAACATTAGTTTTACATGATGCACCTGATTTACATTTACATAGAAAAGATGGACATTTTTGTGAAATTGATTTCATAAATGCTGTTCATAAATGTAAGGCAGATAATGATTGATATAATAACACTAATTCCAAATTCTTTTTATTCAAGTTTTTTAATATCTATTGCAGTTGCTATTATTGGTAGTTTAATTGTAATAAATAAATCAAGCTTTATAGCTGGAAGTATAGCTCATGGAAGTTTTGGAGGAATTGGACTTGCTATTTATTTTGCTTTACCAATTTTACTAATGACTTCAATATTTGCGGTATTTTTAGCTCTTATTTTATCATATATTAGTTTGAAAATTCCCCATAGAAGTGATGCTATAATCGGGGCAGTGTGGGCTGTTGGTATGAGTATTGGTATTTTATTTAGTGAGTTAACTCCTGGATATAATGCGGGACTTATTAGTTATCTTTTTGGTTCAATCTTAACTGTTTCAAATGAAGATGTTTATATGATGATAGGAGTTGACACTTTTTTAATTATTTTTATTTCTATTTTATATAATCAAATTTTACTTGTTAGTTATGATAAAGAGTTTGCAAAAGTTCGAGGCCTAAGCGTAGGATTCTTATATACTCTGTTTTTAGTTTTGATTTCCTTAACAGTAGTTATGAGTGTTAGAGCTATTGGACTTATTCTTATTATAGCAATGTTTACAATGCCTCCATTTATTGCTGAAAAATTTACTAAAACTTTAAAAGGAATGATGTTTCTTTCAGGAATTTTATCTGCTATTTTTATGATAAGTGGAATATTTATTAGTTTTTATTTTGATATTTCAGCAACTGCTACAATTATTTTAGTAGCAACTGTTTTCTTTTTTCTTTCTTTATTTAAAAAATAATGATGAAAAAAGTTAAAAATTAAAAATGGTCTCCCGAACGGGATTCGAACCCATGACCTTCGGATTAGGAATCCGATGCTCTATCCTGCTGAGCTACCGGGAGATGAAATGTAATTATATCAAAAAGGATTAAAAATAGAAAAAATAAAATTTTTATTGAATTTACTATTTATCAATAATTTTATAATTTATTCCTTTTCTTTCTAACTCTTTTTCAAAAAATTCAATCCATTTTTTTGCATTTTCTCCTGCTATTGATATTTCAGATGTATAATCAAGTTTAGGAAGTGTTGAAAATTCTACATCTTTTGGCAAGGCATTCATAATATCAAGCATTTCGCTTTCTTTGGCATAAGCTAGCAGTGAATATCTCTCTTTTTTTGCAATAGGTGGAAAATATTTATCCAAAATTTCTTCTACCATTGGATGAGCCATTTGAGGAAATCCAGGCATAAAGAAGAATCTTTGTTCAATCTCAAAACCAAAAAATCCATTAATTGGATTATTTCTTATAGGATTTGAATTAACAGGCCAATAAGCTAAATTATATTTTTTTGTATTATCTTCATTTGGAAATTTATTATCAATTAACTTTTTAAATTCTTTATCAAATTTCATTTTATTTTTTGTAAATACTTTTGCACTTATATCTCTTGTATAATCATCAGGAGTAGCACCAATTCCACCAAAACAAAACATTTTACTGTCTGGAATTTCTTTTATCATATTAAAAGTTTTTTGCATAAGCTCTGTGTCATCTTTTATTATAAAACTTCCATTTAATTCATAACCTCTCTCAATTAATTTATCTCTTAAAAATTTAAAATGAGAATCTTCTCTTCTAGCATTTAAAATTTCAGTTCCTATTATTACAGCAAAAATCAAATTTTCTCCTTTTTGGAATAAGTTTTGCTGTATTTTAACAAAAAAAGGATTAAATTTATGGATGAACCTCTAAAATTAGATGGATTTGAGAAAAGAATGGTTGTAATTTTTTTATTTATATTTTATTTTGTAGCAAGTGTTAATCTATTTGCTCAAAAAATAGGGGATATTTCGTCTATTATAGGAGTTAGAGATAACCAACTTATGGGATATGGTCTAGTAGTTGGTCTAAAAGGTACGGGTGATAGTAGTGCTGCTTTTACCAATCAAACTTTATCAAATCTTCTTAAAAATGTAAATGTTAAACTTAATCCAAAAGATATCAAAAGTAAAAATGTTGCAGCTGTTGTAGTAACTGCTACACTACCTCCTTTTGCAAGACAAGGGGATAAAATAGATATCACAGTTTCATCAATTGGTGATGCTAAAAGCTTGGAAGGTGGTACTTTACTTTTGACACCATTAAAAGCAGTAAATGGTCAAATATATGCTTTGGCACAAGGGCATTTAACAATAGGTGGATTTAATGTAGGGCAAAATAGAGGAATTCAAACGCATTTTACCACAGCTGGTAAGTTATATAGCGGAGCTATTGTGGAAAGAGAAGTTGTTTATGATATTTATAATAAACAAAAGGCTGTTTTAAGTCTTAAACATAGTGATTTTAATGAAGCTGTTAATATTCAAAATTTAATCAATACAACTTTTAAAGCTAAATTAGCAATTGCCCTTGATCCAAGAAGTGTGCAACTTACTAAACCTAAAAATATGAGTATGCCAGAATTTTTAGCAAAAGTTCAAGATATTGATTATTACACAAAACAAAGAGATATTGTAGTTGTTGATGAAAGAACTGGAACGATTGTTGCTGGAAGTGATATAGCAATTGACCCTATCGTAATCACACAAGGTGATATGATAATTAAGATTACAAAAAGAAGTACTATGAATGATTTAGCTGGAATTTTTCAAAAATATCATGCTAAACCAAAAGATGTAATAGCAATTCTTGAAACGCTTAAAAGCAGCGGTGCTTTGAAAGCTGATTTAAAAATCAATTGATTACTTACAAGGAGTTAATATGAGTATAGATAACAGCGTAATTACAATTGGAAGATATAATAAAATAGATATAAATCAAGCAAATCTAAAAAAATTAAAAACAGATTGTGATAATTTTGAAAGTGAACTTTTAAAACATTTCTTAAAAGATGCTCTAAAAGAAGATAATTCTTTATATCCAAAAAGTGCAGGAGAAGATATTTATAAATCAATGGAAACTGAGCAATATGCAAAATCACTTTCTGGAGATTTTGGATATAGTAAATTGTTATTTAATTATTTAAAAGAAAAACAACAAATAAATAGTTAATTCTATTAAAAAAATAATTTTTTAGTCGATATAGTTAGTAAGATAATATAAAAGGATTTTTTATGATAAAAGGAATTTCATCAAATAATTCTACTTTATTTACTTCTATATCAAAAAACAAAAAAGAAAATATACAAAGTGAAAAAGTAGAGAAAAGTAAAATAGATACTATAAAAGAGTCTATAAAAAATGGAACTTATAAAATAGATATAGACAAAACAGCACAAGGTATGGCTAAAAGTCTTCTATAAACTCCTTTTCTCTCCTTTTTCTAAAATAAAGGAGAATCTATGCTTAAACAAATTCTTATTTCTACTAATAATAATTTATCTAAATTAATTGATACCACAAGACAAGATATTGAAGATATTAAAGAGGCTAATCACGAAGCTTTGTTTGAAAGAAATCAAAGTAAAGAAAAAATAGTTCAAGAATTTATTGCACAAAAAAATCAAATAGATACTATTTTACTTAAAAGAAGTGAAAGTGGTTTAACTTTAGAAAATATGTTAAGTTTGGAAGAAGGTAATCTTTTTGATGAATTTAAAACTAAACTACAAGAATTTTATGAAGTTCATAAAAAATTTTCAAAAATGGCACTTTTAGTTACTAATTTTTATAATAATTTAGCAAATAAAGTAAATCAAACAGAAGTTGATATTGGATATAAAATGAAACAAAGATATTCTTCAAATTTATCTTTAAAGGCTTAATATGGGACTTTTTTCATCTTTAAATACAGGATATAGTGGTCTTAATGTAAATCAAGGGGCTTTAGCTGTAACAAGTAATAATGTGGCAAATGCTTCAAATCTTGATTATACTAGACAAAGAGCTCAAATAGTATCATTACCTTCAATTCATACATCTTCTGGTGATATAGGAATGGGGGCAAAAATTCAAACAGTTGTTAGAATAAAAAATGATTTTTTATTTAATAGATATGAATCTTCAAATAAAGATTTAAGTTATTTCAAAACATTACAACAAAATATGAATGAAATAGTTAGTTATTTCCCTGATGTAAAAGATGTAGGACTTAATAAAGATATACAAAATTATTTTGATTCTTGGAATCATTTTGCAAATAATCCAAATGATGATAGTGCAAAAGTTGATTTGGCAAGTAAAACCCAAACTCTTGCAAATACAATTAAAGAAACTAGGGGGAAAATAGATAAGTTAAAAGTGTCTGTAAATAAAAAAGTAAAATCTTTTTCAAATGAGGTAAATGGATTAATTAAAGATATCGCAGGATTTACAAAAGAGATCAAAAGAGTGGAAGCAAATGATATAAATCATGCAAATACTTTGAGAGATAAAAGGGATAAAGCAGAAAAAAGATTAGTAGAATTAACTGGCGCAAGAGTTCAAAAAGGTGGACTAACTAGCTCAAATGTAGGGCAAAATACAAGTATTGATTATGAAAAAGATTATACAATAAGTTTAGGAGGGTATCCGATAGTAGATAATTCTACTTATCACCCAATTGAAGTAAAAGAAAATCCTAAAAGTAATGAAAATATGTATTCTATTTATTTCCAAAAACAAGATTATAGCGAAGTTAATATTACAAAAAATATTCCAAATCAATCAATTATAGGTGGACTTTTGGAATTTAGAGGGACTAGTTATGATGAAAAAGGAAAACTTACTGATGGTATAAGTGGAAAATATATTAATGAATTAGATGCTTTTTCATCAACTTTGATTCAACGAACAAATTCTATTTACTCATATTCAGCTAAAGAAAAATCAAGCTCAGATGAGTTGTTTAAGCCTATATCTTTAACAAATGATCAAATAAATAGTTATCCTTTAAATTCAAAAATGGTAGAGGATAGTTTGCATAATCCAGTAAGAAAGGGAGATCTAAGATTAATTGCTTATGATAATAATGGGCAGTTCCAAAAAGATGTAAAAGTTTCAATTGACCCTACTAAAACATTACAAGATAATTTAGATGATATAAACAGTAAACTTTCTACTGAGGGTGTTGATTATGAAGCTGTAATTCAAAATGGAAATGTTGTTTTTCAAAAAAAAGATAATGATGGTAATGGAAGTTTAGATAATGGGGCACTTTTGGTAAAAGATGATGGAAGTTTACTTTTTTCAGCTTTAAATGATGTGCAGTTTAAATCTATAGATAAAGCAAATAATGCAAATTTCCCTTTTCCAATCAAAGATGGAAGTTTTGATGTTGTAGCTTATAATGAGAATGGAGATGAGTTAGCAAGAAGAACAATTACTGTAAATTCCAAGAGTAAAGATCCTATGTACTCTACATTAGAAGGAATTATGTCTCAAATTAATATGCCAAATATTGATGATAATAAGGATAATGATTCAAGTAATGATATAGATGATTTATATAAAGCAGATATATCAAATGGTAAAGTAGTTTTCAATAAAAAAACTGATGATACTGTTTTTGTAGGGCTTGATAATGACACTTCAGGTTTTGGTGGTGCAGTGGGAATTAATAAATTTTTTAGTGGAAATGATAGTAAAACAATTGCACTTGATGATAAGTTTGTAAAAGATGCTTCACTTATTAATGCTTATAAAGCGCCAAGTAGTGGGAATAATAATGTGGCAAATGATATGGTGCAATTTCAATATGATGATGTAGGATTCAATTCTAAAAATGGAGATAGTGTAAAAACTACTGTAGCTGGATATTATAGTTATATGACAAGTAATATAGCAAATGATTCAGAGAGAATTAATACAAGTGTGGATAATCATACAGCTATATTTAATTCAGTCGAAAAAGAGTATCAAAGTGAAAGTGGAGTAAATATGGATGAAGAAATGACAAATCTTATGAAATTTCAAAGTGGATATCAAGCTAGTGCAAAAGTGATTACTACTATTTCTACTATGCTTGATACTTTAATGGGAATTAAAACTTAATTTTAATTTTTTGTAACTTTTTTTCTCTTTTCTCTTTTTAATATTTTAAAATCTATATTTTTTTTCTTTTTAATATTTTTTTGTTAAAATATGTATAAAATTTGAATAATTATTTTTTTAAAAAATAGTAAAAGGAGAATTAATGGCTAATAAATTTATTTTTGCTGATCCTAAAAAATGTATAGGGTGTTTGAATTGCGAGCTTGCTTGTGCGGCAAAACATATGGAAATAAATTTTGAAGAAGCTTATGATTTGGCGTTAAATGGTGAAGTTGAATTAATTCATAGAAACACTGTTATTAAAATAAACGGAATATCTGCTCCGATGCAGTGTATGCAGTGTGAGAATGCACCTTGTGTTAATATATGTCCTATTAATATCATAAAGTATGAAAATAATTATGTAAAAATTTATGAAGAAGACTGTATTGTTTGTAAAAGTTGTATGATGGTATGTCCTTTTGGTGCTATTAGTATAGCAAAAAGCAATTCTACAAATATTAGCGGCTTTGCTGCAATAAAATGTGATTTGTGCGGTGGTGAAGAAGGAAAACAAGCTTGTGTAAATATTTGTCCTACAGATGCAATTGATCTTATAGATAATGATGAATATAAAAAAAGAAAACAAAAAAATGTATTTGAAAGATTAAATCAAGATGCATAAACTTTCTATATTTCAGTTTATGATAAAATTAGTATAAAAACATACGAAAGATAAAGAAGTTGAAAAAATTGTATTGAAAATAGTAAAAATGAGTGGAATTGAACCATACTTTAATTATAAATGGTGAAGAAATGTATATAGAATATATAGAATTAAAGGAGTAGATAATGAAAAAACATTTTACAAGAGTTCCTAAACAAACCCAAAAAAAAAGAGATGCTAAGGAAAGAATAAAAGAGTTTGACCCTATTTATATTGAATTTGATGAAGAACAAGCGATTGAACAAGCAAAAAGATGTATTACTTGTCCTGTGGATATTTTAAGAGGATTAGATAGTGAGTTTCAATTTTGTAGAACTGGTTGTCCTCTTGGAAATTATATTCCACAATGGATTAGAGAAGTTAGAAAAGGTGATTTTAAAAAGGCATTTGAGCTTAGTAATGAATTGTCTCCTTTTCCAGAAATTATGGGAAGAGTTTGCCCTCAAGATAATTTGTGTCAAGGAAGTTGTACTATTGCTAAAACTGAACATGGAAGTGTTGCTATTGGTGCAATTGAAGTATTTATAAGTGAAGAAGGATTTAAAAAGGGATATAAACCATATTATGGTGAAGATAAAAAAAGAAAAAAAAGAGTTGCTGTTATAGGAAGCGGTCCTGCTGGTATGAGTTGTGCTACATTTCTTTTAAGAGGTGGTGCTAATGTAGAAATATTTGAAAAATTAGATAGACCAGGTGGGCTTTTAACATATGGTATTCCTAGTTTTAAATTACATAAAGATGTAGTTCTTAGAAGATTTAAATGGATGGAAGATAATGGGCTTAAATTACATTTAAATACTCCTATTTTGAATGAACAAGATTTTGAAAAAATAGTTAATGAATTTGATGCAGTTTTTATTGGTGTAGGTGCTCCTAGTGGTAGGGGTGCTAGAATGAAAAATGAAGATGCTAATGGTGTTTATCATGTAATGGATATTTTAACTCAAGCTCAAAAAAGAGTATTTAAAGATTTTGATGACAATATACTTAAAGATAAAAAAATAGTAGTTATTGGTGGTGGAGACAGTGCTATGGATGCTGTTAGAACTAGTGTTAGAAGTGATGCAAAAGAAGTTTATTGTGTATATAGAAGAGATGAATCTAATATGCCTGGAAGTAAAAAAGAAGTAGTTAATGCAAGAGAAGAAGGTGTTAATTTTATGTTCTATAGTGCTCCAAAAGAAGTAAAAGTAGATGATAATAATAATGTTGTGGGAATTGTTTGTCAAAAAACAGAATTAGGTGAACCTGATAGTAGTGGAAGAAGAAGAGTTCAAGTAGTTGAAAACAGTGATTCTGAAATAGATTGTGATATAATTATTTTGGCACTTGGATTTGATACTGTTAAATATCCTTGGTATGAGCACACAGGTATTGAATCTGATAAATGGGGATGTCCTATTGTAAATGAAGGATATCAAACAACAAATGAGAAAATTTTTGCAGGTGGTGATGCAGTTAGAGGAGCCGATTTGGTTGTAACTGCAGCAAGAGATGGTAGAGAAGCAGCATCTGCAATACTTAAATATTTATGATTAAAGGATTAAAATGATTCCAATTTATACAAGTGATGTAGTAATAGTTGGGGCAGGGCTTGCTGGACTTGCAGCAGCTAGAGAATTGGTTAAAAATGGGGAAAAAGTTACAGTACTTACTAAGCTTCATCCTCTTCGTTCTCATTCAGGCGCAGCACAAGGTGGAATAAATGCTGCATTATCAGATGACGATGATGTTGAATCTCATATGTTTGATACTATTAAAGGTAGTGATTATTTATCTGATCAAGATGCAGTTGAGCTTATGTGTTCAAAGGCGCCTGAAACAATCAGATGGATTGAAAGAATGGGTGCAGTATTTAGTAGAAAAGAAAATGGTACTATGGCACAAAGACCATTTGGAGGACAAAGTAAACCAAGAACTTGTTTTGCAAAAGACAGAACTGGTCTTACACTTCTCCAAACAATATATGAACAATGTGTAAGAGAAGATGTTTTAATGCTTGATGAATGGTATGTTAGCGATATTTTATATAAAGATGGCAAAGCTTATGGGGTTGTAGCATTTAATATTAAAGATTTAAGTTTTGCTATTTTTAATGCAAAAGCCGTTATGTTTGCGACAGGTGGATATGCAAGAGCTTTTAAAGTTAATTCTAATGCACATGCAAATACAGGAGATGGACTTTCTGTTTTTGCTAGAAAAGGTTTACCGTTAGAAGATATGGAATTTGTTCAATTCCATCCGACTGGACTTGCCGGAAGTGGTATTTTAATGAGTGAAGCAGCGCGTGGTGAAGGTGGAAAACTTATTAATGGTTTAGGTGAAAGATTTATGGAAAAATATGCACCTGAAAAAATGGAATTAGCTCCAAGAGATGTAGTAAGTAGATCAATTATGAAAGAGATAATTGAAGGTAGAGGTGCAAAAGAAGATTCATTTGCAGTTTATCTTGATTTGACACACTTAGGAGAAAAGAAAATAAATGAAAGATTACCAGAACTTAGAGATCTTGCTAAAACATTTTTAGGAAGAGATATGGTAAAAGAACCTATTTTAATTTCTGCAACAGCTCATTATTCAATGGGTGGAATTCCAGTTGATATAAATGGACATGTTAAAAAATCAACTAATGAATTAGCTGAAGGTTTATATGCAGCAGGAGAATGTTCTTGTGTAAGTGTGCATGGAGCTAATAGATTAGGAGCAAATTCTTTACTTGAAGCACTATTTTTTGGAAGATGGGTAGGAAATAAAATTTCGGAGGATTTAAAAGATATAAAAATTAAAGATGCTAAAATATCTGATGCTGATATTGCAATAGCTGAAGTTGATTTTCTTTTAAATAATAACGGAGAAGAAAAAACTTCCAAAATAAGAGATGAATTGCAAGAATTGATGAGTACAAAAGTAGGGGTATTTAGAGATGAAAAAAATCTACTTGAAGCAAAAGAACAAATTAAAGAATTAAGAAAAAGATATAAAAATATTAAACTTGATGATAAATCTAAAGTTTATAATACAGATTTACAAGAAGCAATAGAACTTGGGCATATGCTTGATTATGCGCTATTTATAGCTTCTGGTGCGGCTGAAAGAAAAGAATCAAGAGGAGCTCATTTCAGAGAAGATTATCCTTCGAGAGATGATAAAAATTATTTACAACATACATTTAGTTATTTGGAAAATGATGATATCAAAATTGAATATGCATCTGTAAAAATAACAAAATTTGAACCTCAAGAAAGAAAATATTAATAAGGATAAGTAATGAAAGTTGCTCTAAAAGTTTATAGATATAATCCTGAAAAAGATGATAAACCTCATTATGAAAAATATGAGTTAGAATTAAGGGATGATGCAGTAGTACTTGATGCTCTAAATGAAATAAAATGGAGCTTTGATGGTAGTCTTAGTTATAGAAGAAGCTGTAGGCACGGGATTTGTGGAAGTTGTGCTGTTAAAATGAATGGTAAAAATGTTTTGGCATGTAAAACTCCTTTAAAAGAAGCAATTGAGAGTTTTGGAGATGTTTTAACAATTGAACCATTAAATACGAAAAAAGAAAAAGTAATCAAAGATTTAGTGACTGATAAGAAAGATTTTTGGGATAAAAACAAAAAAGTAAAACCATTTCTTATAGCAAATATTGATGAACATCCTGAGAAAGAAAATTTAATAAAACCAGAGCAAGTTGAAGAATTAGAAGAAGCTGATTATTGTATATCTTGTGGATGTTGTTATGATGCTTGTGGAAGTGTTAGTGCAAACAATGATTTTTTAGGGCCTCAAGCGCTTGCTAAAACATATAGATTTACAGCTGATAGTAGAGATAATGCTAAAGAAGAAAGATTAGACTTTGTAAATAAACTTGGTATTGGTGTTTGGGATTGTATAAAATGTCAGGCATGTATTGAAGTTTGTCCAAAAGGAGTTGATCCGTTTACAAAAATAACACATCTTCATAATCAAATATTTGAAGAAAATATTGCTAAAAAGAATGTAGCTACAAAACATTCAGAAGGTTTTGTACATTCTATCAAAAAACATGGAATTTTAGATGAAGGTATGCTTGTTTTATATTCTGAAGGTGTGAATGTTGTAAGACATTTACCGGAAGCTATAGCGATGATGAAAAAAGGAAAAATAACATTCCCATGGAATATGCCAAAATCTGAGGGAATTGAAGAAATCAAAAAATTGATTGAAATATCACAAACAAATGACTTAAAGGGTTAATATGAAATATGCACTTTATACAGGATGTACAGCAAAAGAATCAACACCAGAGCTTCTAACATCAACTCTTTTGGTTGCTAGAACTCTTGGAATTGATATTGAAATTTTAAATGAAGCTAGTTGTTGTGGGGCAAGTCATCTACAAGATTTTGACGAATTTTTATCATTAGTTCTTAATGCAAGAAATATTTGTTTAGCTGAAAAAAGAGGACTAAAACTTGTAACTCTTTGTAATACTTGTCAATTAATGCTTGAAAATACAAAAAGAAAATTAGATAGTGATGAAAAAGTAAAAGAAAAAGTAAATGAAAAATTGAAGGAAGTTGGGTATGAATATATTGGAAATACACAAGTACAACACTTTTTATATGCAATTTTAGAGGATGTTGGATTTGAAGAGATTGCAAAACATATGAAAAAGCCTTTAAATTTAAAAATAGCACCATTTTATGGGTGTCATATAATAAGACCTTCAAAAACACATGATGGAAGTAATTTAAATGAAAATCCTTTCAAACCAAATGCATTAGAAAATCTTATAAAAGTATTGATGGGTGAAAGTATAGACTATAATACAAAACTTAAATGTTGTGGTTTTCATGTTGATTTACAAAACACACCTGTTAGTGAAAAACTTACTTCTAATATTTTGGAAGATGCTACGAATGCAGGGGCAGAAGCGATTGTAACTCCTTGTCCATTATGTCATTTAAATCTTGATGTAAAACAAAGAGAAATAGCAAAAAAAGAAAATAAAGAATTTAATATTCCAGTTCTTCATTTACCAGAGATGCTTGCTTTAGCATTTGGTTATTCTGCTAAAGAAATAGGGCTTGACCACCATGTAGTTGGAACAAATTTTTAACCTTTTAAGTTTTTTTTAAGATTTTAAGTTGTATAATGATACTTAGTATATATTCATTAGGTTTAATGAATATATAAATAAACTTAAGGGGAAAAGATGAAATTTGGTAAAATTTTAGGAATATCATTAATTGCTACTTCTTTTATATTTGCTCATACATTTAAATTAGCAAATACAATAAAGGGTGCTGGTCCTATGGTTAAAGAATTTAATGCAGAGTGTCATTATTATGAACAATTTGTAAATTACATTACTCCAGATGAACTTAAAAAATGGATAGATGCAGATAAAGATTTTACAATTGTTGATGTTAGAAGTGTTGATGAAATGAAAGGTGGAGAAATAGATTGGCCTGATTATGATGAATACCCAAGAGGGGATGTTGCTATATATACTGCAATGGGTGCTTTAAAGAAAAAAAATGTATATGTTTTTTTATGTGCAACAGGGCATAGAGCTGTTTTAGCAGGGGGAGAACTTGTTAAATGGTTCCATTTTCCTAAAAAAAATATTTATGTTTTAAGAGGTGGAGTTAATGGATGGTTAAATTCTGGCTATTCTGTTGTTAATAAAGTTACAAATTTTGGTGGATTTGATAAAGGATTAAAAACAGTTAAGAAACCTAAAGAACCTATTATTTTAGATCAATTCTAATTATTTCTTTTAAGAGGTTGTTCAACCTCTTCTTCCTTATATAAAAAATCAACAAATTTATATTTATTCATTGTATATAATAGGCAAAAAATTTTTAAGTTTTTTTTAAGCTTTTAAGTTGTATAATAACATTCAATGTATATTCACTAGGTTTAATGAATGTACAAATAAACTTAAGGAGAACAACATGAAACGCTTAGCAAAAATGTTGGTAGCTGGAGTGCTACTTGCAAGTGTTACAGCAACAATGGCATTTGCCGATTACAACAAAGGGTTTAAATACTATTCAAAATATGTGAAAAGAGCTTCACATGTTAAAGGAACAGCATTTCTTAAAATTGCTGGTATAAAAACACCTCAAGATGTAAAAGCATTATTTAAAGATAATGCAAAAGCTTTAATTGCTACATTAAAAGCAAAAGGTCAAACAAAAGCTGCTGGAGCTATTGAAAAAATAGTTAAAAAGCATAAATTGAATGACTTGGAAGATTTTATGTTAGGAATGGCTAACGGTAGAATTCCAGCTGGTTGATAACGCTTAATAGGGCTTCGGTGAAGCCTCACATTTTTAATTATAAATTTTTAATTACTTCTTTTTATCATAAAATTCCAAATATTTATTATTCATATTTTGTTATAAATATAAAAGGTATAAATGGAAAAATAAAATTGATGATAATTTATCAATAAAAGATTATCAAAATCAATATAAAAAACTTTCTCCCGAAAAAATAAGAAAAATATTAACTTCAATACAAACATATGCAATACCTTCAAAAATATCAGAAGATGCTAAAAAAATATATAAACTAATAGAAGTCCCTTTAAAAACAATAGTTTATAGATTGTAGTGCCTAAATTTCTTAAGTTCTTTTTAAGTTTTTAAGTTGTATAATAGTTTTCAATGTATATTCATTAGGTTTAATGAATATATAAATAAACTTGAGGAGAACAATATGAAACATTTAGCAAAAATGTTGGTAGCTGTAGTGCTACTTGCAAGTGTTACAGCAACAATGGCATTTGCCAGTTACAACAAAGGGTTTACATACTATAAAAAATATGTGAAAAGAGCTTCACATGTTAAAGGAACAAAATTCCTTAAAATTGCTGGTATTAAAACACCTCAAGATGTAAAAGCATTATTTAAAGATAATGCAAAAGGTTTAATTGCTGCATTAAAAGCAAAAGGTCAAGCAAAAGCTGCTGGAGCTATTGAAAAAATAGTTAAAAAGAATAAATTGAATGACTTGGAAGATTTTATGTTAGGAATGGCTAATGGTAGAATTCCATCTGGTTGATAACGCTTGATAGGGCTTCGGTGAAGCCTCACATTTTTTAATCACTTCTTTTTACCATAAAATTTCCAATATTTATTATTCATCTTTTGTTATAAATTATTTCATAATAATCGTTTTTTTTGATAAAATAAGAAAAAAAATACCGGAGGTATTTTACAAAGGAAAAAGATGAATTTGTTTAGAGAAATTCCCAAAGTTGATAAATTAATGGAGTATTCTAATTTAAAAAATTTTCCACAAGATGTTTTAGTATATAGTATTCAAACAGTTCTCCAAAGTTTAAGAGAAAAAATCAAATCAAATCAAATAAAAAAAATTGATGAAACTAAAATAGTAGAAGAAATAGAAAAAAAAGCAAATGAAATGCTTTCACCTTCTATTGTTAATGTAATAAATGCAACAGGTGTTACTATTCATACAAATTTAGGAAGAAGTCTAATTAATGAAGAAATTTTTGATGAAGCGAAAAAGGTAAGTACACATTATTGTAATTTAGAATATAATTTAGAGAAAGGTAAAAGAGGTGATAGATATCATCATAGTGCAAAACATTTAAGCTTTTTATTTAATTGTGAAGATGCTTTGATTGTAAATAATAATGCAGCTGCAGTATTTTTAATCTTAAATACATTTGCAAAAGATAAAGAAGTAATTGTATCAAGAGGTGAATTAGTTGAGATAGGTGGAAGTTTTAGAGTTCCAGAAGTTATGAAAGCAAGTGGTGCAAAATTAATAGAAGTTGGAGCTACAAATAAAACAAAATTAAAAGATTATAGTGAAGCTATCAGTGATAATACTACAATGCTTATGAAAGTTCATAAATCGAACTATACAATTGAAGGTTTTAGTGAAGAAGTTGGTATAGATGATATTATAAAACTTTCACATGAAAAAAAATTATTGGATTATTATGATTTAGGAAGTGCTTATGAACCGAAGCTCCCTTATGGATTGAGCAATAGCGAACCTCCTATAAAAGAAATTATGAAATTATCTCCTTCTCTTGTAAGTTTTAGTGGAGATAAACTCTTTGGTGGAGTTCAAGCTGGAATAATTTTAGGTAAAAAAGACTTAATTAATAAGCTCAAAAAAAATCAAATATTAAGAATGTTTAGGGTGGATAAAATAACTCTTTCTATCATTCAAGCTTCAGCACTTGCTTATATTAAAAAAGAGTACAATAAAATAGTAACTCTCAAAAGTATATTTACTTCTTTAGATGAATTAAAAGATAAAGCTCAAAAACTTTTAGATTTAACACCATCTTTGAAAGCTACAATAAGAGAATCTAAAACATATGTAGGTGGTGGAACGATGCCAAATAAAACTATTCCTACAATAGTTATAGAAATAGAAGGAAATGTAACAAGTTGGGAAAGAAAATTTAGAGAAAAATTAGTAATTGGAAGAATAGAAAATAATAAATTTATTTTAGATATGAGAACAATTCAAGATGATGAAATAGAAAAACTTGTAAATATAATTAATGAATTAATTAGTTGTAAGGTGCAATAATGAAAAAAATGAGAAATATTATTATAGGAACTGCTGGACATGTAGATCATGGAAAAACATCATTGATAGAAGCAATGACTGGCTATAATGGGGATAATTTAAAAGAAGAAAGAGAAAGAGGAATCACAATAGATCTTAGCTTCACAAATATGAAAAAAGATGATATTAATGTAGCCTTTATTGATGTACCAGGTCATGAAAAGTTAGTAAAAAATATGATTAGTGGTGCTTTTGGATTTGATGCTACTCTTTTTGCTATTGATGTAAATGAAGGTTGTATGCCGCAAACAATAGAACATTTAGAAGTTCTTAATATTTTGAAAGTAAAGAATATAATTATAGCTTTGACAAAAATAGATTTAGCAGATGAAGAAATTATTGAAAAAAGAAAAAAAGAACTTAAGAATTTGATAGCAAAATATAAAAATTTAAAATTACTTGATATTATTTCGACTTCTATCAAAATGCCTCAGACTATTGAAAATTTAAAAGATTATCTATTTAATTTACCTCCAAGAAATATAACCCATTCTAAATTTTTTAGATATTATATTGATAGAGTGTTTTCATTAAAAGGAATAGGAACTGTAGTAACAGGAACAGTTTTAAGCGGAAAAATTAAATTAAAAGATAAATTATATATTAATGAAACAGCAACTATTACTACTGTTAAAAATTTACAGGTTCATGAAAAAAATGTTACAGAAGCTCATACACATCAAAGATTGGCAATAAATTTAAATATTTCTCATAAAGAATTGCAAAAAGGATATCTTCTTAGTACAAAAGGTTATTTAAGAGGATTCAAATTAATTGATGTATATATTTCACCAGTTGAAGGTAAAGAAATAAAACATAATATGGAAGTTTTATTTATTAGTGGAGCAAAAAGAATTCCTGCAAAAATTTTAATGTTTGACCAAAATGTAAAAGATGGTTTTGCAACAATAAAACTTCAAGAAAAAGGGTTTTTTGTTTATGAAGATCCTTTTATTGTGTTGCATAATGGAAGAGTTGTTGGAGGAGGTGAAATTTTAAATCCAATAAGTGATCCTATTAAAAAAAATAAAAAATTTCAATTATTAAAAGCATTAAAAGAGAGAGATTTTCAAAAAGCATTTTCTATTTTAGTAGAAAATCATAAAAAAGGATTTGGTTTACTTCAAAGTTATCAAAGATTCAATATTTCTCCTGATGAAGCACTTGGAATAGCTAAAATATTAAAAAATGTATTTATTGATGAAGAGAATTATAATGTTTTTTCTTTGGATGTCAAAAAAGAGATTGAAAATGTTACAAAAGAAACATATGAAAAAAATAGATTTGCTTTTCTTTCACCTGCTTCACTTAAACTTAGATTAAAATGGGCTAGTGAAAAACTTATAGAAACGGTGCTAAATGAATTTGTTGAAAATGGATTTTTGGTAAAAGAAGAAAATATATATAAAAGAAAAGATTTAGGTGAAGTTAATATTGAAAAATCAGTTGAAAATAGACTTTATTCTCTTTTAGATAATTCAGGTTTAACACCAGATGCTCCTTATAATATTTATGAAAAATTAAATATTGATAGAAAAGTGGGAGATAATGTTATGAAAAGTCTTACAAGTTCAAAAAAAATAATTAGACTTGCTCACAATCTTTTTGTAACAGATAAAAATATAAATTATGCAATTAAACAAATGAAAGAAATAATAGAAAAAAATGGATTTATAGATATTAAAACATTTAAAGAAGAAATACCAATGAGTAGAAAGTATATTGTAGCTTTTCTTGATTATTTAGACAATATGAAAGATATTGTTAAAATTGACAACAAAAGATGTTTTAAAAAATAACCCTCTTATTTTACAATTAGAGGGAATTCTTTAAATTCTTTGACTGTAGCAATAACTTTCGCATTTATTCCTTTGTCATGCATTTTATTTAATAAATTTTGTGCTTTTTCGTTAGAAACACTAATTAATAATCCACCGCTTGTTTGAGCATCAAAAAGAATCATTTGTTCATCAAGATTTAATTTTTTTTCAAATTTAACCTTGTTTTCTAAAAACAGTTGATTATTGTAACTTCCAGCAGGAATAATTCCCATTGCTGCTTGATTAATCGCTTCTTTTAGAAAAGGTACTTTTTCAAATTCAATCTCTATACTAAATTTATTTGCACTCATTTCATATAAATGTCCTAAAAGTCCGAAACCTGTAACATCAGTCATTGCATTTACACCAATTTCTCTTGCGATTAAGCTTGATTCATAATTAAGTGTACTTAAAATTTTTGCAATCTCAAGAGTAAGTTCCAAAGGAATCAAATCTGCTTTAATAGCTGTAGTTAAGATACCCATACCAAGAGGCTTTGTGAGGATTATAACATCATCTTTTTTAATTGTATTATTTCTAATAATATCTTTTGAATTCATAATTCCCGTAACACTTAATCCATACAACATTTCAGGCGTTTCAATTGTATGTCCTCCTGCTAAAACACCTCCACATTCTTTGATTTTAGTTTCCCCACCTTTTAAAATTTCATTTAAAGTTTCACTGTCATGATGACAGTTGTCAAATCCTACTAAATTTAGAGCAGTTTTAACATCTCCACCCATAGCAAACACATCGCTCAAAGAATTAGCTGCAGCAATTTGTCCATAAAGAAAAGGGTCATCAACAACAGGAGTAATAAAATCAATAGTTTGAACTAAAGCTAAATCATCATTTAATCGATAAATAGAAGCATCTTCATTACCTTCAAATCCAACAATTAAATTCTTATGTTTTCCTTCTAATCCACAAGTAGTTTTTGTAAGCTCTCCCGGAGCCAATTTACCTGCTCAACCAGCCGCTTTTACAAATTTTGTTAATTTTTTATTTATATATTTCATTTTATATCCTTATTTCATTATCACAAACTCTTTTAATTTGTGAATTATCGTGTGTAACTAAAATTATTGTTTTATTTTTTTTTAATTCTTTCATCATTTCTTCTATTTTGAAAGTTGCTTTTTCATCCAAAGAAGATGTTGGTTCATCAAACAGTATTATATCAGGTTTTAGTACTAAAACTCTCGCAATAGCGAGTCTTTGTTTCTGTCCTAAAGAGAGATATTTAGCATTTTCATTTAATCTATCTTTTACTTCATCCCACAAATATACACTTTTTAATGCATCTATTGCTATTTGTTTATCTTTTATGCCAAATAACTTTAATCCAAATTCTACATTTTTTTCTATGCTCATTGGAAGTGGAGTTGGAGATTGAAAAATATATCCTATTTTTTTTCTTAAATAAACAGGATTTAAATCGTATATATTTAATTCTTGATTACCTAGAACTGCTTTAATAGTACCATTTTTAAAAAATCCATTATCTTCTACTTCATGAAGTCTATTGATAGCTTTTAGTATAGTAGATTTTCCTTTTCCTGATTCTCCTGAAATAGCGGTTATTTCATTCTTTTTGAAAATTCCATTAAAATTTTTAACAATTATTTTTTTATTATATCCACAACTAAAATTTTCTATCTTAACCACAATTTTCCTTTTGAAATTATTTTGTCACTTTTTCCTATCAAAAACATAAAGATTGTTGAAATCGCCATTAAAAATAGTATAGCTACAAATATTGTATTTAATTGACTATTATCTGAATAATTAGCAGATGTGTAGTATATATAAAAAGGAAGCGCTTCAAATGGTGAAAATATACTATCTACATTTCCATAACTTGCGACAACACCAGTCAGCATAATAACAGCAGTATCTTCTGCAGATCTTGTAATTGCTAAAAAGATACCTTTGATTATATGATTTTTAGCAAAAGGTAGTAGAATTTTTAGGATGACTTTTTCCTTAGTCGCGCCTAATGAATAAGCTATATTTATATATTCTTTTGGCACTTCTGCCATACCTAATTGTGTTGCTTTTACGATATATGGAAGTATCAAAAATGCCAAAGACAAAGATGCTAAAAACAATGAAGCTCTGAAATTTTCAAAAAAATTATGTAATATTAGCAAAATAGTAAAACCAAAAAGTCCAATAATTATAGATGGAGTTGAAGCCAAAATTTCAAATGAAATATCAAGAATTTTTTTAAATTTACCTTTTGCATATGAGTTTATGTAGATGCCTGTTGCAATACCAAGAGGTGTGGCAAATGTTACTGATAATAATATAAGTAAAATTGTTCCTTGAATTGGTGCCCATAATTCGTTTGAAACCAAATTAAAATTGAAATTTTTCAATCCTTTGTATATTAGATATATAAAAATTGTAGAAAACAGTGTTGTTATAATTAAAAAAATTCCTCTTGTAAAGATAAAAAATAATTTTTTATTTAGCATAAGAATTCCTTAAAAAATGAATTAAAAACAATATACAAATAGATATTGAAAATAGGATTAATCCGCTTGCAAAAATAGATTTAAACTCCATAGATTCAAAATCTCCTCCAAAAAGTAATGCAATATGAGATGTTAATGTTCTAGCACTATCATTAAGTGAATGAGGAATCATTATACTATTTCCAGAAATCATCAATGCAATCATTGTATCACCTATAGCCCTTGAAAAACCCATAATAAAACCTATGCTTAAACTTTTAAAAGTATAAGGTAATAAAATTTTCATTTGATAATCTATTGTGTCGCCACCCAAAGAATTTACAATTGTTTTATAACTTTTTGGTACATTTTTAAATGTATCAATAAAAAATAAAACCATAGTAGGAGTAATTACCAAAGAAAGAACCAATGAAGCACTTAATATATTCATTCCACTACCACCTGAAAAATTTCTTATAAATGGCACAAAAAATATCAATCCCAAAAATCCATAAACTACAGTAGGAATTGACGAAAGAAGATTAAAAAAACGAGCGAGTATATTTTGTATTTTTGTATTTTTCAAAGATTCTATATTTAAAGCGATGCTAATAGAGTAGAAAAAAGCCAAAATAGCAGCTGGTACTGCAATAGATAAACTTCCTATAATCATAGGAGCTAATCCATAAGAAATATCTGGATTCCAGTTGGAGGTTATTATATGAAATAAACCTCCAGTTTTTAATAATGGTAATGAAAAATAACCTAAAAATAGAAATATAAAAACAACTATTAAACTACTAATAATTGTTAATATAAATAATGTTTTTTTCATTTTACTGGAATAAATCCTTTTTTCGCTACTATATCATTTTGTACATGGCTTGTGTATAAATAATCAATAAAAGCTTTAGCAAGACCTTTGGCTTTTCCTTTTGTTATAGAATAAAGACCTCTTACAAATGTATATTTCCCACTTTTTATATTTTTTCTAGTAGGTGCAATATTATTTATTGCAACACCTTTTATGTTTTTATCTATGAAACCTGCTGACATAAAACCTATAGCATTAGGGTCATTTTGAACTGCTCTTTTCATTGCCCCATTTGATCTAACAAAAAGCGCTTTTTTTGTAATATCTCCTTTATTTAAAATCTTTTTCCAAAATACTTTTCTTGTTCCACTAGCTTTATCTCTAGTATAAACATCTATTTTTGCATCCTTTCCTCCGACTTTTTTCCAATTAGTTATTTTACCTGCAAATATTGCTTGAACTTTTTCTTTTGTTAAATTTTTAATAGGGTTATTGTTGTTCACAACAACAGCAATTCCATCAGTAGCCCATTTGTAAAGAACAAGATTATATTTGTTTATCTCTTTTTCACTTGCTTTTCTTCCTGCATTTCCGATGTCAACTAATCCTTCTCCTATTTTTTTGATACCAACTCCACTACCACCACCAGCTATTGCTATTTTAATGTTAGGGTTTATTGTTGTTATCTCTTTTGCTACCGCTTTCATAATAGGAATATGTGCAGTTCCTCCTGCAATTCTTAATGTTCCATTATAGTTTTTGAAGTTATCTAGATTAGATTGTGCAAATAAACACATTATGCTTAAACATAAAAATATTAGTTTTTTCATTTCATTTCCTTTGTTTTTATTTTTGATTAAAAAGTTATTACTTTATCCGTTTCTTCTACCCAAGTTGCCAAATCTTTCATTGTTGATTTAATTTCAGGTGCAAAATATGGCTCATTTTTGAATATTCCACATCTTGCTTGGCAAGTTCCACAAACTTTAAGTTTAATACCGTTTTTGTACATTTCTTTAATCATTGTAACTAAATCGTTATCATAATTTTCTGGTTTTTTATTGCAATCTCTTGCCATATCTACAGAATCATTCATTAAGAATATTCTAACATCGTTTCCTTTTTCAAATAAAACTTTTGCAAGTCTAAGTCCATTCCAAGCTACATCACTTCCATCATATGGTTCGTGATTAAAAATAAATAAAATTTTCATTTTCTCTCCTTATAAACTTATAGTTGTTTTATGTAATAAAAAGTCCATTGTATCGTATGCATTTCCTATTTCTCCGACTTTAAGCTCTTCAGGTGGAATTTTGTAAAAATTCATACAAACACCGCATGAATAAATTTTAACGCCTCTTTTTTCAAATTCTTTCAAAATTTCTATCATTTTTTCATTTTCTGTTGTTAAAAATACAGCTTTATTTACACAAACTATAATTTCAGGCAGTTTTTTAAATTCTAAAGTAGTTTTCAAAAAACCTTCCATTAAAATATGCCCAAGCTCACCTTCACCAACTTTATTATCTTTGATAAATAATACTTTGTCCAAAAATTTATCATCATCATCTTTTTTTGGAGCAATTGAGCATTCGTAACCTTTTACTATTCTAATTATTGTTTCTCCATTGTCCAGTTTTTCTTCTTCTGCTACGAGTCCTTGATTTTCAGCAAATCTTTTAACATTTTGAACGGATGCAATTCCATTCACCAAAACTTCCAAAATTCCTTCATCCATTTCTTCCAATGCTTTTTTTGTATCAAGTACTGGTTTTGGACATGCCGAATTTCTACAATCTATTTTTTTATTCATTTACTTCTCCTTTTGTAATTTCTAGTCCAGTCAAAGCAGCTCCAAAGGCTCCCATCATTTGTGGATACTCGGGAACAAATACTTCTTTTCCTAATTTTTGGGATATTAAATCTTTTAATAATGTATTTAATGCACCACCACCCGTAAAGACAATTTTATCTTCAGGTTTTATACTTTTTGCCATTCCTACAAGTCTGGAGGCTATTGAATCTATGATTCCGTAGCCGATATTTTCGGGTTTTTCTTTTTTTGCTATAAGTGAAATAACTTCTGATTCGGCAAAAACAGCACACATAGAGGAAATTTGAATCTTTTTATCAGCTTTTTTACAAAAATCTCCAAATTTTTCTATAGGTACTTGTAATTTTGATGCAGCTATTTCAATAAATTTACCCGTTCCAGCTGCACATTTATCATTCATTTTGAAATTATTAAAATTTCCGCCTTCGGTTATTTTTATTACTTTACTGTCTTGTCCGCCCAAATCTAAAACTGTTTTAACATCATTAAAAAAATAATAAGCTCCTTTTGCATGAGCTTTTATTTCACTAATTACTGGTACATCAAATATTTCTTGAACCATATATCTACCATAACCTGTGGCAATTAATGTTTCGATAGGTTTATCTTTTAAATATTTTTTTACTTGTTCGTCTGGATTTATAACAGTATCCAATACTTTTATATCAATGATATTTTTATTTTCGTCTAGGCCAACAATTTTTGTATAGGTTGAACCTATATCAACACCATAATACATTAAAAACCTTTAAATTTTACATTATTTTTGAAAGACATACTTTCTATAAATGCTTCAACTCTTGTTTTGATTTGTCCCATATCTTCCATAGAATAATCAGATTCTATTTTAAGCACTGGAATATTTTGGGCTTGAAGTCTATCTATTACTTTTTTTGATTCTACATTATAAGTATGACAAAATGAAAGTGAATAATATATTATTCCATCAGCTTTTCTATCTTTATACATTTTTATAATTTTGTCTATTCTTCCTTCATTAGGTGTAAAACAAGCACAGTCTATTTTCATATATCTTTCAAGCATATTTTCCATTAAATCATCAATATTTTCTGCACCTTTGGTTTCAATATTGTCTTTATAATATCTGTTTCCAATACATGCTTCTTCATTAATAATAGCTCCTCCTGTAGTTTCTACTATATGATGAAGTTTCCAGTTTGGAAGTGCCATAGGAGTTCCTAGTACCATAATTCTTGGTGTATCTTTTGAAATGACTGAAATATTATTTTTAATTCTTTCTTCAAGTTCGTCACATAATTCATTTACTTTTTGTGTAAATCTCTCAGGATCATCATAAAAAGAAATTTGATTGACTAATAATCCGTCTTTTCCGCTGATTGGAACAATATCAGGATACATTCCTCTTAGTTCATCAAGCCTTAGCATAGCTTTTCTTTTGTTATTTACAATTTCAATTCCTATTTTTAATTCTTCAAAAGTTAGTTCTTTTCCTGTTACAGATTCAATATGTTTTTTAAAATCATACATTTCGCTTTTCCAAAGAACTTTTTCTTTTGTTCTTTTCATTTGAGGAATGTGCATTACATGAGTGGGATGCAGGTCATCTAAAATCTCCCATGTTTTTTTCTTTGCTTCACAACTTGTTTCTCCATAAATAAAATCTGATGCTTGTGTGTAAGGGCATGTTCTTTGAACTTTAAATCCATATCCGGATTTAATCAAAGGACAAATATTCCTTGGTAAATCCCTTTCAGCATCAGGAATTGAAAACTCAGCGCCTCCACAAAGTCCATAACATACACCTTTGGCACCTATTACTATTTCTTCTGGAATAAAGATACAAAAAGTTCCAACTAACGGTTTTCCTTCTTTTTTCTTTTCTAGAATTTCTTCTATTCTTTTCCCATGAACTTCACTTATAACATAATCAAAATATTCCATTGCTTTGGGTCTATTTTCTTGTTTTAAGTAAAATTCTGGGTATATTTCGCCCAGTATAGCTAAGAGTTCATTGTGTTTTTCTATATCCATATCTAGACTTTTATACATTTGAGTGTAATCTTTTGACATACTTATCCTTTTGATTTTGATTTAATTTTAGGATAAGCCTTATCCTTTATATAATAATATTTGGGTTTGCTAAATACATCATGGAGCTTTAGTAGAAGCTATATCATGTGTTTTCCTAGCCTAGGAAATAACAGCTGAAGTAATTATATTTCTATTTTCCTTAAAGTGAGCTTAAAGAATAATATTTTTTATATGAATATTAGTTTAAATAATCTTCAAGTTTTTTAATGTCAAGTATAATATATTTACATTTATCACTTTTTTTTAAAATTTTTTCTTTAATTAATTGATTTAAAAATTTTGAAGTAGTTTGTCTTTGTGAACCTATAAAAGTTGCTAAATTTTTTATATTTCCAGATATATTTATTTCAATACCTTCTTTATGTTCTTTACCATCTGTTTTTGCAACTCTAAGAAGAAATGAAACCATTCTTTTTTTACAATCTTCAAACACAAGACCTCTTATAATATCTTTTTCTATCATCATAATATTTCTAAAAGAATTAAGAACTGCATTGCAAAAAAAAGGGTTGTTAAAAACAGTTGGATATTTTTTAGAATCAAGTGATAATACAGTAGTATCAGTCAAAAATTCTATTATTGAATCAGGATGCATTATATATATATTATTTTTAGTTAAATAATACAATATAAATTCTCTACCTTCGTATAAAAAAGAGACCTTAGCTTCACCTGATTTAAAAATAAGAAGTTTTGTTGCATCATCTGCATAAAATATTTCACCTTTTTTAAACTGCATAGGTGTAAATTTTTCTAAATCTTCTTCTTTAATAATTTTTTTGATATTAAAACTATCAATTTTAATTCTGCAAGATTTCATTTATTTCCTTATTTTTTATGTATAATTATAACAAAATATTAATATTATATATATAATACATAATATGAGAAATGTATTTTACTTTTAATTATATATTTTAATGTCTTATATATGACATAATTATTAATTAAAAAGGTATATCATTTGAAGTAAATAAATTTCAAAAAGGAGATACAATGACAAAAGTACAAACCACATGTCCTTATTGTGGAACTGGTTGTAGTATAGATTTGCTTGTCGATAATGGAAAAGTCGTTAAAGCAGAAGGTACAAAAAATCATCATGTTAATGACGGTGAATTATGCTTAAAAGGTATGTTTGGATGGGAATATATACATTCTCCAAAAAGACTGACAAAACCTCTTATTAGAAAAAAAGAAGGTAAATATTCAAGAGAAGGGCGTTTGGAAGAATCTACATGGGAAGAAGCATACGCTCTTGTTGCTTCAAAATTAAAAAAAACAGTTGAAGAATATTCAAGTGAAAGCATTGTTGGTTTTTCATCTGCTAGATGTACAAACGAGGAAAACTATGTTTTTCAAAAATTTATAAGAGCGTTGGGTACAAATAATGTAGATCACTGCGCACGTTTTTGACATGGTCCTACAGTAGCCGGTCTGGCTAAAACACTTGGGAGTGGAACTACAACAAACGATTTAGCAGAATCTGCAACAGATACAGATGTGTTTTTATTGATAGGAACAAATACTAGTGAATGTCATCCTATAATAGCTATGCAAATTGTTAGAGGACTTGAAAGAGGAGCAAAACTTATTGTAATAGATATTAAAAAAACGGATATGGCAAAAAAAGCAGATATTTTTCTTCAAATACCTATTGGATATAATATTAGATTAATTAATGCAATGCTTAATTATATTATCCAAAACGATTTATACGATAAAGATTTCGTAGAAAATTATGCGGAAGGATTTGAATGGTTAAAAGAAACAGTTAAAGATTTTACATTTGATAAAGTAGAAAAAGATACAGGTATTTCAAAAGAGCTTTTGATTAAAGCTACTGAAATGTATGCAAAAGGTAACCCTTCTTCACTTCTTTATACAATGGGGATTACTCAGTTTACAGATGGAACATGTAATGTAATGAGTACATCAAATTTAGCTATTCTAACAGGAAATTTAGGTAAAAAAGGTGGAGGTGTTAACCCTCTAAGAGGTCAAAACAATGTTCAAGGTGCAGGAGATATGGGTGCTACTCCAATGGGTTTGCCAAGTGGAAAAGTTGTTGATCCTGAAGCTCGTAAAAAAGCAGAAGAAATTTGGGACTTTAAAGTAAATCCTAATCCTGGACTACTTCTTTCTAAAGTACCTCATGCAATTGATGAGGGAAAAGTAAAATTTTTATATATTTTTGGAGAAAATCCTGTAATGAGCGACCCATGGACAGAACACTTTGTTCATGCTATGAAAAAAACAGATTTTATAGTTGTTCAAGATATATTCCTTACAGAAACAGCCCAAAGAGCAGATGTTGTATTGCCTAGTGCATGTTGGGGTGAAAAAGATGGAACATTTCTTAATACATCAAGAAGAGTTCAATTAGTAAGAAAAGCAGTCAATCCACCTGCTGATTTAAAACCTGATTGGAAAGTACTCTGTAATGTAGCTAATAAAATAGGGCTAAAAGGATTTAATTTCAATACGGCTGAAGAAATTTGGAATGAAGTTAGAAAATTAAATCCTTTCAAATTTAAAGGAATTAATTATGAAAGAGTGGCTAAATTAAATGGAATAAGTTGGCCTTGTCCTGATGAAAATCATCCGGGAACACCTTGTTTATATGAAGATAACAAATCTTTCTTACCTAATGGAAAATTCAGATTAGCTCCTATTGGTTACACACTTGATAAAAACGAACGCTTTATACTGGAAAATAAAATAAGAAAAGAACTAAATATTCCTGAAGATTATCCTATGGGAGTAGGGTGTATGAGTGAAGAGCCTACTGAAGAATATCCTTGTATGTTTACAACAGGTAGAAAAGTTTATCATTATCATACAGGAACAATGACAAGAAAATGTAAATCTCTTGAAATGGGAGCAGATATTATGGGTCCTGTTATTGAAGTTAGCGAAGATATAGCAAGAGAAAGAGATTTGGAAGATGGATGCTATGCTGTGCTTTGGAATAAAAGAGGAAAAATTGCTGCAAAATTAATGATAAACAAAGATTTGAGACATGGAACTATATTTACAACATTTCATTATGCGGAAGCTGACGGAAATGAACTTACTAATCCTGAAGATCCAGATCCACTATCAGGTATGCCTCCACTTAAAATGTCAATAGCAAATATTAAAAAAATTTCTGAAGAGGAATATTTAGAAATAAGAAAAGAAACACTTAGCGAAATAGAACCTGAAATTATTGAAAGAAGGGGTTAAAATGCAATCAACAAAAAAAAATAAATTTGTAATATGCAATCCTAAAGTATGTATAGGATGTGCTACTTGTATGTCAGCTTGTTATCAATCAGCATATGAAAGGGGAAAACTTGCTACCCCTAGACTTATAGTTACAAGAACAACAAATGGTGTAATGCCAAACCAATGCAGACAGTGTGATGATGCACCATGTGCAAAAGTTTGTCCTGTGGGAGCATTAACATTTGGTGATGATAGTATAGAATTACATGAAGAAATTTGTATTGGTTGTAAATTATGTACTATCGCTTGTCCTTTTGGGGCAATTAGAGCATCAGCGGAAACAATGCCTTCGGTTGATTATTCTGTGGAACCAGAAGCAATGCTTACATTGGAATCTGTTATAGGACTAAAAACAATTGCCGTTAAATGTGATTTGTGTAAAGGAAGAGAAGGAGGACCTGCTTGTGTTGAAGTATGTCCTACTGGCGCATTAATATTTTTTGAACCAAATACACAAGAACAAATGGTATTAAACAAAGCAGAAAAATCTGCAAATAAGTTTGTTGAAATATTACAACAAAATAAAGGATAAAAAATGGGAGTGGTATATTCACTTTATATAATAGCTGCTGTTACTTCTTTATTTTTATATAAAGAAAATAAAATAGCAGTAAAAATAGGCTTTGGTCTAACAGCTTTGGCTTCGGCTTATGCTGTTTTTTATTTTTTAATTCATCTAACATCAACACAATCTTTGTCTCTTGGGAATTACTTTATTTTTAATCCCCATTTTGTGTTAGATCCATTAAGAAATTTTTTCTCATTAGTAATTTCTTTTGTAGGATTAGCAGCTTCAATTTATTCAATGGATTATGCTGAAGAATATTCAAAAGCAGGTAGTCTTGGAGTAATGGCATTTTTTTTCAGTTCATTTATCCTCGCAATGCTTTTAGTTATTTCTGCAGCAAATGTCTTTTGGTTTATGATTTTTTGGGAGTTAATGACATGGATTTCATACTTTTTGATATGTTTTAATGATTCCAAAGAATCTCTAAAAGCTACCATTACTTATATGGGAATCGCCCATTTTGGTGGTATAATGATATTAATATCTTTATTGCTATTATCTTATCAAGCAGGTTCTTTAGAATTTAGTCATTTTCATGATTTATCTCTTTCACCTACAATGTCGGCTATTATATTTTTATTTGCTTTTTTTGGTTTTGGGTCAAAAGCAGGTATGTTTCCACTTCATGTATGGTTGCCTTTGGCTCACCCAGCGGCGCCATCTAATGTATCTGCTCTTATGAGTGGTGTTATGATTAAAGTAGCAATTTTTGGAATGATTCAAACTTGTTTATGGTTGCCTTTAACATCATGGATGGGAATTACAATATTAATTATAGGTGCACTTTCAGCACTACTTGGTGTATTGTATGCCTTAATGCAACATGATTATAAAGCACTATTAGCTTATCATTCAGTTGAAAATATTGGAATTATTCTTTTAGGTTTAGGAACAGGTGTTTACGGTATAGCTATACATTCTCCTACTCTTGGGGCAATTGGATTCTTAGCATGTTTATATCATGTACTAAATCATGCAACATTTAAAGGATTACTTTTCTTAGGTGCTGGAAGTGTATTATATACTACACATACTAAGAATATGGAAGTTTTAGGAGGACTTGCGAAAAAAATGCCTCTAACAGCTTTTGCATTTTTAATAGGTTCTATGGCAATATCAGCACTTCCTCCTCTAAATGGATTTGTTAGTGAATGGTTAACTTATCAAGCTATGCTTCAAGCTGCGCTTGGTGAAGGAATTTTATATAGATTTGCTTTTACTTTATCAATCGTTGCTTTGGCACTCACAGGTGCACTTGCAGTTTTTTGTTTTGTAAAAGTATATAGTGTTATTTTCGGTGGAGTACCTAGAAACAAACAAATTTATGAAAAAGCAAAAGAAGTTCCTCTTTCAATGCTTACTGGTATGTATTTATTGGTTATAGCATGTTTTGCTTTTGGTCTTGGAGCAACAAAGGTAGTCGGTTATTTGATGAATATTGTTTCTTCATTTGCAGGAAGTTATCAAGCAACAGCACACGGAGATTTAATCTCACCTTTTGGTTCAATGGTTTCAACACCATTTATAGCCATTATGTTAATATCTTTCTTGGCACTACCATTTATTTTTGTAGTTATATATATTAATAATTCAAAAACAAAAACAAATCTTAGAGAGACTGAACCTTGGGCTTGTGGATTCAAATATTCTCCAAGAATGCAAATGACAGCGGCACCGTTTACTGGAAGTTTAAGAAGATTAACAGATTGGTTATATAAATCAAATACAAAAGTTGAAGATCAAGGATATTTTAAACCTGTAAAATTTTCTTATCATGCTAGAGATATATGGTGGGATTTATTTTATACGCCATTTATCAAAATTACAACCTATACATCAGAAAAAATAAAATATTTGCAAAATGGAAATACAAATATTTATATTTTATATATTTTATTGGCGTTATTTATTTTCGTCGGTATAGCATATCTGCTATAAAAGGAGAGAAATATGAGTAGTATATTTTGGATGATAATTCAAGTTATCGCAATAATAGCAGTTACGCCTTTTTTTGATGGAATTGCAAGAATTGCTAGGGCAAGAATGCAATCAAGAAGAGGTCCTAATGTTTTTCAAACATATAGAGATATTTTAAAATTATTTAAAAGAGGAGGAAAAACTGTTCCTAAATGTTCTCATTGGATTTTTAGATATGCACCTTTTATGCTTTTTGCAATAAATGCGGCAATTTTAGCAGCACTTCCGATTGTTTATAGCAATAATATATATGCAGGAGCATATTCAGATATATTTGTAATCATTTATTTAGGTGCTCTTGCAAGATTTATTTTTGGTGTTGCTTCTATGGATAGTGGTAGCCCATTCGCTGCAGTTGGTGGTAGTAGAGAACAAATGTTGGCTGTTTTTGTAGAACCAGTAGCAATTATATGCTTAATTGTTGTAATGCTACTTGCTAAAACATCAAATTTGGTTGTTATTGAACATCTTGTAAGAGAAGGGTCAATAGGATATCAAATCCCAGCGTTTGCTGTTGCATCAATAGCATTTCTTTGGGCAAGTTATGTTGAAACAGGAAGAAATCCTTATGATTTGGCCGAAGCAGAACAAGAGGTTATTGAAGGAGTTGGATCTGAATATTCAGGAAGCGATTTAGCAATACTTGATTTATCTTTAATGACAAAACAAATTGCAATGATTGGATTGTTTTTATCTATATTTGAACCTTGGAATTTTTCAAATCCTATTTTAGCTTTATGTGTTTTTATTGCTGAAACTGGAATCTTTTATGTGGGTGCAACATTTATAGATAATTTAGGACCTCGTTACAAATTATTAAAAGGTTTCAAAAAAAATGCCTCTTTTGCCTTTGTAGTTGCCTTTGTCGCATTAATATTTTATGTAGTAGGAGTTTAAAATGAATATTATAAATATTTTAGCAATTTTAATGATAATTGCTTCATTTTCAGTGTTTTCCCTTAGAAATCTTAAATTTGCCACATATGCATATATAATAGAAACTTTGCTTTTAGTAACTATTTTCTTTACATTAGCAGAAAAATATCATGTAAATTCCCTTTACGGATGGGCTGTTATTGCTTTTTTCACAAAAGTTTTAATTGTTCCTTACATAATTTTAAGGCTTATTAATAAACTTGGTGTCAAATATGAGGAAACTCCTGTAGAAGGATTTTTTGTAAGTCCTGTTATTGCCCTTGGTTTTTCTTTGGCTATTGCAATGATACTTTTTCCTGTTTTAAAAAGTTTTGCTTTACTTAAAGAAGATATACCTTTAATTGCATCTTTAACTATTTATTCGTTAGGAATATTTGGACTTATTTTAAGAAAAAATGCGATTAAACAAATTTTATCACTATGTCTTTTTGAAAATGGGACACATTTAACGCTTGCAATTGTTGCTTATAATTCTCCTGAAATTGTTGATATAGGAATTTTAACGGATTCTATTTTTGCAGTAATTATCATGTCAATTTTAGCAACAAGATTTTATAAATTTTTTGGTTCTTTAGATATTTCTAAAGCAAATACTTTAAAAGGATAAGTTATGAGTATGCATTTATTATTGGCTCTTGTAATGATAGTTCCGCTAGCAACGGCTATTATTATATATTTTTTACCAAACAACTTTTCCACACTTTCGATTTTTCATGTAATAGGTTCATGTGCCACATCAATAATAGCTTTTTATGCTATTTCAAATGTTATTCATGGAAATATATATTTTCTTTGGGACAAACTTTTTTTCTTAGATTCTGTAGGAGGAGTATTTTTGACACTTATTGCTCTGACAGGACTTTTGATTAATCTTTATGCCGTAAAGTATATGCAATGGGATTTGGAAGAAGGGAAAATAAAGATAAAAGACGTTAAATTATATTATTCTTTAATGAATTTATTTATATTTACAATGATTACATCAGTTGTTTCAAACAATATTGTAGTAATGTGGGCTGCTATTGAAGCAACCACTCTTTCATCTGTATTTATGGTAGCACTTTACAAAAACAAAAGAGCTACTGAAAGCGGATGGAAATATATAATTATTTGTAGTGTTGGTTTGGCTTTTGCACTTTATGGAACTGTTTTAATGTATGGTGTAGGATATCATGTATTAAAAGATGGTGATAGTGCAATGCTTTGGACATCTTTATATGCAAATGCAACACTTTTAGACCCAAATGCATTAAAAATAATTTTTGTTTTTGCTTTAATAGGATTTGGAACAAAAGCTGGTCTTGCACCAATGCATACATGGCTTCCTGATGTTCACTCAGAAGGGCCATCTCCTACTTCAGCTATTCTAAGTGCAGTTTTATTAAAATGTGCAATATTGGCTATTATCAGATATTATTCTGTTGTAGGTGATAATGTAGGTTTTACATATGTTCAAACACTTGTACTTGTTGTTTCATTGTTTACAATATTTGTTTCGGCGATGTTTATTATACGTCAAAAAGATATAAAAAGAATGTTTGCCTATCACTCAGTAGAGCATATAGGTATAATTGCTTTTGGATTTGGAATCGGTGGACCTCTAGGTGTTTTTGCAGGATTATTTCATGCAATGGCCCATTCTCTTTCAAAAGCATTGGCCTTTTGTGTAAGTGGAAATATTATGAAAATTTATGGAACAAGAGATATGGATAAAATGGGTGGACTTATAAAAATAAATCCTTTAACTGCAGTACTTTTTGCAATTGCTATATTTTCATTAATAGGAGCACCTTTGCTGGCAATTTATGTAAGTGAATTCTTAATGATTAAAGCAAGTATTTTCTCTTCTCAATATTTACCGTTATTTTTATTTATCGTTGGACTTGGAATTATTGTTATCGGAGTTTTAGCCCATTTTAATCATGTTGTATTTGGGAAACCAAGAGGAGAAGTCGAAACACAAACGCTTGGATTAAGCGCACATTTGCCTTTGATTATTTTAGGGGCATTAATAATTGCTTTTGGAGTTTTCTATATTAAAGACTGGTATTTATTGCTTGATAATGCAGTAAAAATTATTTTACATATTTAAGGAGAAGTTATGGTCGGAGATAAATTTATAAACAGATTAAAACAAAAAATAAAAATTAAAGATATTATGAGAAACCCTGAAGATCAAATTGTAGTTACAATTGACAGGAATGATTTACCAGAAGCCGTGAGAATGCTTTATTATGATATGGGTGGATGGCTTTCAAGTATGGTTCCAACCGATGAAAGGGAAATAAACGGATGTTATGGAGTTTATTTTATTTTATCAATGGAAGGAAGTAAAATAACTCCTGAGGATGAATTAGAACAAAAAGATAAATGTTGGATTACTGTAAGATCATATCTTCCTTCTACTAATCCTGTTTATCCTTCAGTTACAAAAAAAGTTCCAGCAGCTGTATGGTATGAAAGAGAGGCCTATGATATGTTTGGAATTGTGGCAGAAGGTTTACCGGATCCTAGAAGACTTGTATTACCTGATGATTGGCCTGAGGGAATACATCCTCTTAGAAAAGATGCCATGGATTACAGATATAGACCTGATGCCATGTCTCCTGAAGATGAGCCTGATTATGAATTTCTAATGCCAGAAGGTGAAGGTGTTGTTGATGTTCCTATGGGGCCTTTACATATTACAAGTGATGAACCAGGTCATTTTAGACTTTTTTGTGATGGTGAAACAATTATAGATGCAGATTATAGATTGTTTTATCAACACAGAGGTATGGAAAAACTTGCCGAAAACAGAATGAGTTATGATCAAATGGGATTTTTGGCCGAAAGAGTTTGTGGTATTTGTGGATATGCCCATTCAATTGCCTGTATTGAAGCGTCCGAAAGAGCTGTAAATCTTCAAGTACCCCTTAGAGCGCAAGCATTAAGAGTTATGAGCTTAGAAATTGAAAGATTGCATTCAGATTTATTAAATATTGGTCTTGCATGTGAAGTTACTGGTAATGTAACAGCTTTTATGCATGTATTTAGTGTTCGTGAATATACAATGCAACTTGCAGAACTTGTTACAGGTGGTAGAAAAACTTACGGAAATGTAATGGTTGGTGGTGTAAGACGGGATATGACAGCAAAAGAAAGTAAAAAGGCACTTGAACTTGTAGAAAAAATTGAACATTTTACAAAAGAAGTTTGGGATGCAATTATTGAAGATGATGCTCAGATTGCAAGATGGAAAGGTGTCGGGATTTTGGATAGAAAAATAGCAAGGGATTTTTCACCTGTAGGACCGAATATGAGAGGAAGTGGATTTAAAAGAGACACTAGATACGATCATCCATATGATATATTTGACAAATTGGAATTTGATGTGGCGGTAGAAAATGGATGCGATGTTCTTGCAAGAGAAACCGTAAGATATAGAGAAGTATTAGAATCACTTAAAATTATAAGACAGTGTATTGAATTTATGCCGAACACTTCTATATTTATCAAACCACAGGATGATATTATTAAACCAGGTGCTTTTGCATTAGGAAATGATGAAGCGCCAAGAGGAGAAAATATTCACTGGATAATGCATGGAAATGCTCAAAAAGTATTTAGATGGAGATGTAGAGCAGCTACATATAGTAATTGGCCTTCACTCAGATACCAATTTCAAGGAAATGATATTTCTGATGCAGCTTTAATCGTTACATCATTAGACCCATGTTATTCGTGTACTGAAAGAGTTACAATCATTGATGTAAAAACTAAAAAAGCAAAAATATTAACTCAAAAAGAGTTAAAAAAATATGCTCAAACTCTTAATAATTCTCCATTAAAAAAATAGGAGTCCAAAATGAAACTTTTAGACATATCAAAAGAAATTGGAATAATAACATATGATTATCCGTTTAAACCATATGAAGTTCCTGAAGGTTTTCGTGGAAAACCTGAATATGATTATGAAAAATGTATAGGTTGTGCAGCTTGTGCAATAGCATGCCCTCCTAATGCTTTAAATGTAAAATATGACAAAGAAAACGATAAATTAATTTGGTCTTTTGACTGTGGAAGATGTATTTTTTGTGGAAGATGTGAAGAAGTGTGTCCTACTGGAGCAATACCTCTTTCACCTTTATATGAAATGGCAGTAAGATTTGATTATAAAAATCTAAAAGAAGAAAGTGAACTAGAAGTTGTAAAATGTAAAATTTGTGGCAAACCTTTTACAACAAAAAGACTTATCAATTATGCCATAGAAAGATTAGAAGCTACGGGAGCTGTAATTAACGAAGAAAAATTAAATTATTTATACACCTGTCCTGAATGCAAAAAAACAAATGCCGTTGAAAAGTTTGCGACACAATCTCACTTTGGAGGTGAAAAATGAGTAAAAAACCTACAGTAATATTGCCAAATGAAATATTTGAAGCAAACAAATTAGATGATAAAATAAAACATTTACAAAATATAAAAAGAAGTTTTAATGTATTTAGAATTGACTGTGGTTCTTGTAACGGTTGTGAAATAGAAATTTTTGCAGCTATTACACCTATGTGGGATCCTGAAAGGTTTGGATTTAATTTGGTGGCAAGTCCAAGACATGCAGATATATTGCTTTGTACAGGCCCTCTTACAAGACAGACATATTATCCACTTTTAAGGGCTTACGAAGCTACTCCTGATCCCAAAGTTGTAGTTGCTATAGGAGCATGTGGATGTAGTGGAGGTATTTTCCATGATTCTTATGCTGTGTGGGGAGGTATTCCAAGTACGATACCTGTTGATGTATTTGTGCCGGGTTGCCCTCCTCATCCTGCAAGTATTATTTATGGATTGGCAGTTGGAGTTGATATATTGCAACAACATTTACAATATAAAAAACATACTGATGATACAGGAGAAGCGCCTGAAGTTGAAAAATCTCTTTTGGATAATATTCTTTTTGAACGTGATGTTTTTATGGATTCTAAAAGACTTATGGGATATTTGTATGGTAAAAAACTTTATAATAAATTTCTTGATATTATGAAAAAATCAAAAAATCCTAAAAATCCAGAAATGACACAAAATACTTTTATAAAAAACATAAAAAATGAAGAAGATTCAAGATATAGAGAATGTATGGTTACTTTATTTAACGAAAGTTATCTTCCTTTTTTAAAAAAACATTTTTATTTAGATACTGATAAATTTAAAATTTCTTTGAAAGAAATCAAATGATAGAGGTAAATAGATTAACCCAAAGGCATGTCGATAAACCCAAAGATTTACCAAGAGAATTGGAACAGATTAAAATATTTTCCACTCTTACAGGTCACGGAATTGGAACAATCGATTTTGTTGAATGTGTTTTAAAAATAAGTAATGAAGAATTTCAAAAAATTTTAGATAATTCGGATGATTATGCCAAATTTAAACTTGGAAATCTTTTGAAATACAAAGAAATAGAAATTTTTCCAGAACACATAGAAAAATTAAAAGATACTATGGCTGAAAGTAAATTGAAAAATCTTTTTTTATCTTTAAAAGAGGGATATTTTGTATTAAGAGAAAAAAAATGAAAAAAGCCATTTTAGTTATAGGTAATGAATTAAGAGGGGATGATGGTATTGCTTTATATCTTGGTAAGATGATTGAAAAAAACTTGCCTAAATGGAAAGTTTTTTTCGGCAATGATACTCCCGAAGATGAAATTTATAAAATCAGAGACTTTTCCCCAGATTTATTGGTTATGGCTGATTCAGTTATAGGGCTTGATTCTAAAAGTGAATTTTTGGAAATTAAGCCATCCTCCGATTATCTTTTTACTACTCACAACATTCCTACACATATTCTTATAAAATTATTAAAACCTTTTGCTAAACAAACTCTTTTTATGGGAATAAATGTAAAAAAAGAAAATTTGACTGGAATTAATCTTGAAATATCTAATACAGCAAAAGAAAATGCAAAACATGCTTTTTTGCAAATTAAAAATCTAAATAATCTATTTAATTAGTTAAAAATTTATCAAATGTCTTTTATAAGACATTTATTTTTTTTATTTTTATATAAAATTAATTTAAAATAAAAAGAAAGGAAATTGTTATGATTAATTTAGCTAATCCAGGCATATTGGGTGCTTTCGGATATGGAACAGCTGCTCTTGCTTACGGTGCACGTTTGGCTTTTGGTTTCCCTAGTGGGACAAATGAAGCAGAAAATAAAAGTATTGAAAAAGCTATGGCAGCAATCGGCTTTATGTTTGGTGGAGTTGCTCAGCTTTTAACAGGAATATTTTTATTTGCAGGGCATTCTGGGAGCCCAATAATAATGGATATTGCTACAACCAACTGTATTTTTGGTATGTTATGGGGGGCAATATGGCTTATTGAATATTTCAATATTAATACAAAAGCTTGTGTATATTTAGACATAGCTATTTTAGTATATACATTATTCGCAGGATATTGGGCTTATGCATTAGGAGAACCTTTAGTTGCTTATTTATTATGGAGTATTACGGTTTTAAATATATTCTTAATACCCGTTCATGTAAAAGGAATTGGAAAAGTAATAGCAGGAATAGTTGCATTGGAAAACTGTCTTATCGCTTATTATGTATGCTATCATGTTATGATGGGTACTATTCATTAATTTTAAATTTTATTCGTCTTTTCTTTTTTCACCTCAAATAGTAGAATAATATATTATTCTACTATTTGAGGTGAAAAATGAGTAAAAAACCTACAGTAATATTGCCAAATGAAATATTTGAAGCAAACAAATTAGATGATAAAATAAAACATTTACAAAATATAAAAAGAAGTTTTAATGTATTTAGAATTGACTGTGGTTCTTGTGACGGTTGTGAAATAGAAATTTTTCCAGAACACATAGAAAAATTAAAAGATACTATGGCTGAAAGTAAATTGAAAAATCTTTTTTTATCTTTAAAAGAGGGATATTTTGTATTAAGAGAAAAAAAATGAAAAAAGCCATTTTAGTTATAGGTAATGAATTAAGAGGGGATGATGGTATTGCTTTATATCTTGGTAAGATGATTGAAAAAAACTTGCCTAAATGGAAAGTTTTTTTCGGCAATGATACTCCCGAAGATGAAATTTATAAAATCAGAGACTTTTCCCCAGATTTATTGGTTATGGCTGATTCAGTTATAGGGCTTGATTCTAAAAGTGAATTTTTGGAAATTAAGCCATCCTCCGATTATCTTTTTACTACTCACAACATTCCTACACATATTCTTATAAAATTATTAAAACCTTTTGCTAAACAAACTCTTTTTATGGGAATAAATGTAAAAAAAGAAAATTTGACTGGAATTAATCTTGAAATATCTAATACAGCAAAAGAAAATGCAAAACATGCTTTTTTGCAAATTAAAAATCTAAATAATCTATTTAATTAGTTAAAAATTTATCAAATGTCTTTTATAAGACATTTATTTTTTTTATTTTCATATAAAATTACTTTGAAATAAAAAGAAAGAAGGAGTAAAGATGGTTAAAGCACCTGAAGAAACAATTATTGCTTTGTCTAATATGTCAAAGCATAAAGCAGAATTACCTATTTTAAGCGTTATTCTTCTTGCAATTATGGCAGGAAGTTCTATTGCAATAGGGGATATTTTTTGGGCACATTCAACAGTAGGGGTTGCTGCAAAAGTAGCACCAGGTATTGCTAATATTATTGGTGGTTTTGCGTTCTCCGCAGGATTGATGTTAGTTGTGTTTTACGGAGGTCATTTATTTACAAGTTCTGTATTAAGTGGTGTTAGTTGTTGTGAAAAAAAAGTTGGAATATTTGGAGGAGTTGTAAGTTATTGGACAATTGTTTGGATTTTTAATTTTGTTGGTGCAGCTGGAACTGCTTGGCTTTATTATAAATCAGGATTACCAATGAAATATAATGAAGCAATTTTAAAACATTTTGTTCATTTAGGAGAAGCAAAAGTATCATTAACATTTACAGAAGCTTTTATAAGAGGGATTTTTTGTAATATTTTAGTATGTATGGCTGTTTGGATTGCTGTAGCTACTAAAGATGGGGCAGGAAAAGTTTGGGGTATAGCCTTTGTTATTGCGGCATTTGTTGCTAGTGGATATGAACATTGTGTTGCTAATATGTTTATTATTTCAGAAGGATTAATTGCAAAAGCACATTATATGGCTCAATTTGGTGGCGATATTCATGCAGTTGCTAATGCTCTTCATCTTCCTGCTGAAGCAATACAACATTTAAATGTAAAATCATTTTTAGTAAATAATGAATTACCTGTAACATTAGGAAATATTGTAGGTGGAGTTCTTTTTGTGGGAATTGTAGCTCTTTTAGCTCATAAGCCTGATATAGAAAAAATGAATTGTAATAATAGTCATTAATTAGATATATTATCTGCCTTTTGGCAGATATAAAGTTAAATATGACCGGAAATTAAAAATACTCCTGAGGATATATCTTTCTTATTCATGCAAAAAGACTTCTCCTTCCGGTCATATTTAACTTTATTTATCTATAATTATGTATAATATTTGTTTTTGTGTATAATTCTCTTAAAGGAGTGAATATGGATGCTATATATAACTTTGAAATCACAAAAATAAAAGGTAATAAAAAATTTAGGTATGAAGATACTTTAATTAGAGAAATTCGTTTAGATATTTATGTTAATAATAACAAAATAATTTCAATGATGGCTACTCCAATAGACCAAAAAGCTTTAGCTGTTGGGTATTTGATAAGTGAGGGTATAATTGAAAATATAATAGATATTGAAAATATCGAGTTAAAAGAAAATGGATTAATCGTTGATATTAAAGCTAAAATAAACAAAGAAAAAGCTAAACGATTAAATGAAGAAGGAATAATTGTAAGTGGATGTGGAAAAAGCATTAGTGCTAATATAGATATAGACCCTACAAAAATTGACGCTACAAAAATAGAATCTAATGTAAAAATAAAAGCGAGTGATATTTCAAAACAAATGGATGAATTTTATAAATCTTGCCCTTTGTATGAAAAAACAGGATGTGTTCATACTGCAAGAATATATTTTGATGAAAATAATTATTTTGATGCAGAAGACATAGCTCAACATTCTACTATTGATAAAGCAGTTGGAAAAGCTCTTTTGAATGGATTTGATCCACAAAATGGGATAATAATGGTAAGTGGAAGGCTTAGTAGTGAAATGGTTGTAAAAGCTGTAATGCATAAAATCCCAATTTTAATATCAAGAACTGCTACTACTTGTCTTGGACTTAAAATTGCAGATACATTTAATTTAACTCTTGTTGGTTTTGCAAGAGGAGATAAAATGAATGTATATACTCATGATTTTAGAATTGTTATTTAAAGGGAAAAAATGATAAAAGAATTGATAAAAAAATATAAAAATGATGAAAATAAGCTAACTTGTGCAAAAGCTTATGTAGTTGCAAAAAAAGCTGGAGTAGAGACTGCTATAATTGGTAAAATGGCTGATGAAATGGGTGTTAGAATTACTGATTGTGGGCTTGGGCAATTTGGTAAAATCGATTTTACTGATTCTTATGAAGAAGAAATTGTAAATGATCTTAATAAAATAGCAGATAATAATAAAAAAGTTTTTTGTAAAGATGCTAGAAAACTGGCTGAAAAATATAATCTTAAAAAAGTAAGAAGTGCTATAAAAGATAATGGATTTGATGTAATTTATTGTGAATTAGGTATATTCAAAGAAAAAAAAAGAAATAGAGCGTTTATGAAAACAAAAGTTTGGATAGAAAATCAAAAAAAAGAGTTGTTATTTGGAAAAGGAAAAACAGAAATATTAGAAATAATAGAAAAAGAAGGTTCAATATCAAAAGCAGCTGAAAAAATGGGACTTAATTACAAAAAAGCATGGTCACATATTAAAATATTACAACAAAATCTTGATGATGAATTGGTAACTGTGGAAAAAGGTGTAAAAGGTGGAACTTATTTAACTCCTAAAGCTAAAGAATATATAGAAATTTTTAAACAATTAGAAAAAGAAATTCAAGAATTTGCAAATAAAAGATTTAAAGAATTGTATTTAAAAAAGTTAAAAGGTCCTAGGAAGGATTTTCAAAAAGATAATTAATATTATTAATATTTATTTTATATTTTCTTTTTGGGAGTTTTGTTAATAAATTTTTATCTTGTAAATCTCTAAATAATTTTATAAGTGTTGGTTTGCTAATATTTATTTTTTCCATAATTTCAGGATATGAAAGAGAGAAATTATATTCGTTATCTATAGAATTCATTATGAGTTTTATAACTTCTAATTGTTTACTTTCACATATTAGAGAAGCTAGTTTAAATAAAATAGTAGAATTTTCTAGTTCTTTTTTTTGATATTTTGGAAGTAAAGTTTCATAAATACTATCTAACAGTTCTTTTATTTTTATAGGTTTTACTAAATAATTTGCAGCTTTTTGTTTTATTGCTTCGAGAAGATAATCTGTCTGTGTATAAGCTGTTGTTAAAATAAATGGAATATTAAAATTGTTATTTTTTAAAAAAGACATAAATTCTATTCCATTTTTATCTTCTATTAAAATATCACTGATTATTAAATCTACATGATTTATCTTTAATATTTTATAAGCTTCTTGTGTATTATTTGTTAAGTATATTTTTTTAAAAAAATCTTGAAGTATTTCTCCTAAATTTTTTAGTAAATTTTTATCATCTTCTATATATAAAATATTGAAATTTTTCAAAATATCATAATTTTTCATTAGTATCCTTTGGTAAAATTATTTCAAACATGGCACATTTGTAAAATTTATTTGTACCCATTTTATGAATAATGTTTTTTGCTTTAATTTCACCATTCATATTAGATATTATTTGATTTGACATGTAAAGTCCTATACCAGTTCCTTGTTGTTTTATTTTAGTTGTAAAATAAGGCTCAAAAATTTTGTCTATTATTTTTTCATCTATTCCCCCTGCATTATCTATTATACTAATAATTATATCATTTTTTGTTTCTTTAATAGTTATTAAAATTTTTTTTGCTTTAACATTTGAATCTATTAATGCTTCAATAGAATTTGTTATAAAATTAATGCATACATGAGATGTTTCATTAGGATATCCTAATATATTTATATCATTTTTTATATTAATTTTTAATTCTATATGATTTTTTTCTATTAAAAAGGAGATTAATTTTATAGTTTTATCTAAACAATCTTTAATAAAAAATCTTTTTTTTATTTTGTCTGGAAGAAAAAAGTTTCTAAAATCTTCTATTGTTTTTGACATATTTTCAGCTATTATTAAGGCTTCTTTTGTTTTATCTTTTATATAATAAGTGTTAAGTTTTCCTAAGTCATTTTTTATTTCGAAAGATTCAATTATCATTGATAAATTTGCAAGAGGTTGTCTCCATTGATGGGCTATGTTTTGGAGCATTTCTCCCATACTTGCAAGTTTACTTTGTTGAAACATAATTTTATCTTTTTTTCTAATTTCTTTTAATTTCTTTTCTATTTTTTTTTCTAATGTTTTGTTTATTTTTTGTAATTCTTTTGTTTTGTTTTGAACTTTCTTTTCTAATATAATATTAATATTTTTAAATTTTTCTATTATTAAAATAATTATGGTTATAGTAACAATAAAAACGATAATAACACTAACTATAGAAGCTTTTATAGCAAAGCTAAATTTTTTATCAGTTTTATTTTTTTTAATAATTGCTTTTTTTAAATTTATGTTAATAAGATTTGACATATAAATGTTAATAAGATTTATGTTATTTGATAATTTTTTTGTATCAATATTTTTTTTTGTTAAAAATTTATATAATTCTTGGTCTATATTTTTTTTAAGTTTTTTTATATTATTGAAATTTAAATATTCAAATGTGTTATTTTCTATTGATTTAGTATGTAAATAATCGTTCCATTCTTTTTTCAATAATATATTTGCTAAATTTATAACTTCTTTAGTTTGTTCGAAATTAATCTCATTTTTTTTATATTGTACAATTGTTTCGTAAATATTTATTTTATATAAATCTTTTATATGTGAAAGTTTTACAGATGAAACTAAACTTTTTTGAAAAAGAGTATTAATATTATTTTTAAAAGAAAATATTGTATATTGAGACATAATAATAATACTTAATAATAAAAAAGCAATGATTGAAACAATTAATTTTGTTTTATTTAAAAAATTAATTTTTATAAATTTTTTAATCATTTTATTTCTTTGAATTGATTTTTTTCATATTTATATAAATAAGTTTTATTTAGAAGTTGATTATTATTGTATTTAATAGGTATATTTTTAAATAAATTTTTAGGTGTTTTTTTAATTATTTTTTTTAAATGGTCTGGTGTATATGGAAATGTTAAATGATTAAATGCATTTATTAAAATTTTTGTAGCTAAATAGGATTCAAAACCATAAAAAGATGGTTTTAATGTAGGATTTAGTTTTTTTAAATTATTTACATAATTTTTAGCTTCTAATATATTACTTTTATAATAAGGTACAACCTCAGAAAAAATTATATTATTAGTTTTTATTAAAGATATTAATTTATCTGGATTAACAAAGGACATAGTTATAAATAAAACATTTTTATCTATTTTTCTATAATTTTTAATAAAAAGAGCTGAAATTTCTGCAGTTGATCCAAGAATAATAATTTTAGGTTTTGTACTAGAAATTGAATTAATAGCAGAATTAATTAAAAAAGTATTTCTTTTATATGTTCCAATACTTGATAAAGATAAATTATTTTCTTTTAATATTTTATATGTATGAAGATATATTTCATTTCCATAATCATCATTTTGATATAAAAGAGAAATTTTTGTAAAGTTTTTTTTTAATAAATAATTAATAATGTTTTTTATTTCATCTTTATAAGATGCCCTAAAATTTATTATATTTTTATTTTTTCTTAGAAATTCTGCACCAGTGAAAGGAGCAAAAACAAAGATTGAATGTTCATTTACAAAAGGTAAAATTTCTTTTACTGTAGGAGTCCCAGTAAGGCCATATAATAAAAATGAATTATTTTTATAAAAATTTATTATATTTTTTTTCATTAAGTTTGGTTCATATTTATCATCTTTAAATATAAATTTAATTTTTCTTTTAATAGGTGTATTTAATTTTTTTAAATATGCTAAAGTACCATATTTAATGCTTTTCCCCATTTTACCCATAATATCATTAAGAGGCAAAGATGAAGAAATTATATATTTTTTAGGAGATAAAAAATGTATATAAGTAAATATTATTATAAGAATAGAAAATGAAATAAAAAAAACTTTTTTCAAAACGAAACCTTTTTACTCTTTTTTTTACTTTTTAAGCTAAATTTAAGCTTTTAGTGTCATAATATCATTAATTAAAAATGAAAAGGGTACAAATGATTGAATATGCTTTTTATAGTAAACAACCTCTTGATTTTCCACTAAGTGATGATATTATTATCATTAATGATAATAGTGCATCTACAATTATATCAAATTCTAAAGAAACTAATCCTGTTATTTATGCTCCAGAAATTAATTTTTATATAGAAAGTTCAAATGCTTCTATTTTAGAAAAGATAAATGTAATTGATAAACTTTATAAAAGTAGGGGAATAAAACTTGATTATGCAAAATTTAATGAATATAAAAAAGATGTAAAAAATAGATTATTGATTATAGGAAATAAAGAAGAAGCTGAAAATTTTGATGATTTAGAGGAATTTGATAAATATTATGCTCTTCCTGAGTGGATTATAGATGTAAATGGAACTATAGGTAATTTACAATTTAAAATTCAAAAGGATGATAAATTAATTGATTTGGAAGTGGATCAAGCTATATGGATTAATGCTAAAGAGATTGCTTTTAAACAAAAAGGTATAGTCGATCCATCTGATGTTGGTATAGATAAAACAAAAGAAATTATTAGAAAAAGAGTAGGTATTTATCAATATAAAAATTATGTAACATATAATAAAGATATATGTCAATATCATCATAGAGTATTAGAAGAAACTTGTGGAAATTGTGCTAATGTTTGTCCAACTAATGCTATTATAAAAGATGATAAGACTAAAGAGTTAATATTTTCTCCTATAGATTGTGATGGATGTGGAGGATGTGTTAGTGTATGTCCTAGTGGTGCGCTTGATTTCAGTGCAATTCCAAGAGATTCATTTTATGAAATTTCAAAATTATTTAAAGGGTATATCCCTTTTATTGTACCTGAAGATATGATAGAAAATTTAAAAGTTACTTTACCTGAAGGTGTAATTCCTTTAAGTATAGAGGGTAGAAAATTTTTAGATGAGGTTCATTTATTGACTCTTTTTCAAGATAGTGGTGCACAAATTGTATTTTTGAATAATAATTTTTCAAAAGGTGAAAAAGAAGCCATTAGATTAATTAATGAAATTTCAAACAGAAAATACAATAAAGATGCTGTGTTATTTACAGATGATTTACAAGAAGTACAAGAATTTTTAAATATTGCTCAAAAGCTTCCAGAAGCTGAATATACAATAAGTGAATATAATTTGAAAAAAAGAGATATTTTTTCTTCAAGATTATCATATTTAGTAGGAAATGATAATTTAGGAATCGTTGATTTAAAAGATAATAATTATATCCACTATGGAAAAGTAGAAATAGATGAAAGTAAATGTACTTTATGTATGGGATGTGCTAGTGTTTGTAATGTTGGTGCTTTTACTGCCAATAACGAAGATAATTCTTTACTTTTTAACGCATCAGTTTGTACTGCTTGTGGGTATTGTGAGATAGCTTGTGCAGAAAATTGTTTGAAAGTAATTCCTGATGAATTAGAATTAAATAAAGAATTTTTTGCTCAAAAAACAATGGCTAAAGATGAACCTTTTTATTGTATTATGTGTGGAAAACCTTTTGCTCCAACAAAAGCTATTGAAAAAATAGCCGCTAAACTTTTACCGATATTTACAGATGAACTTAAGAAAAAATCAATTTATTGCTGTCCAGAATGTAAATCAAAATTATCATTTAATGAATATATAGAAAGGAAAACAGATGGAAAATAAACAATTAGAAGAAGCTAGAGCATTTTATTATGGATTTTTCTCAAAATTATTTACTTTTATTTCTACTGAAGATAGATTTAATGGAGTGGAAGAAGCTGCAAAAATGTTACATCAAAACGCACTTGAAGCTAATTCAAAAGAAGCATTAGCTCATTTCATAGAAAATTTTGATGAAAAAAAATTAGTTCAAGAATTTGATGATATTTTTTATGATTTAGCAAATGATCCAGTTCCTACAACAGCATCTTTTTATAATGAAGAGATTGAAAATGGAAAAATGAAAGTCAAAATGATTGGTATTGTTTTGGCTTCAAAATTTAGAAAAAATGAAGAATTTAAAGATACAGAAGATGATGTTGGATTTATTTTCCCTTTTATGCATTATTTAATTTTAAAAAAAATAGAAGGAGATGAAAAGACAGCTTTACTTGAAGAAAAAACATTTGATATTTTAAATACTTTTATAGATGATTTTATAGAAAATGTTTATATGCATACAGCGGCTAATCTCTATAAAGATATGGCGGTAGTTTTAAAAGCGTTTATTCAAACAGAAAGAATGTATCTTGAAAAACCAAAACCAACTATTGAAAAAGTTTCTAAAAGAAACGATATTACAACAGTTGCAGATAAAGAAGCTAAACTTAGAAAACAAAAAAAACAAAGAAATAAAGAAAATTTAGTATGTTCTTTAGAAGAAGGTGGTGATGTTGAAGATGAGGTGTAGAGATATCTACAAAGCTTTATGTGGCTTTGTAGATATCTCTATGTGAGATAAATCCAAAAGTGAAGGAGTAGATATGAAAAGGAGAAGCTTTTTAAAAGGTGCACTTGGTCTTGGTGCATTAGGTGTAGCTTCTTCGACATTGGCTTTTGCTAAGTCAAATGAAGAAGATGTTGGAAATGGTGTTGTAAGGGGGTATTCTCCAAAAAAAGAAATCCTCTATAAAAAAACACAAAATTGGGAAGTTTATTATAAAAACGCAATATAAGGAGAAAAAATGAGCTCACAAAACAAATTAGATGTTAAAGTGGGTAGAAGAGCATTTTTAAAAATGACTGCTCTCTCTGGAGTTGCTGGTGCTACAATGCTTAGTGCTGCGCCGGTAGTGAGAGATGCAAGTGATGAAGAATTAAAAAGCCCCTATCCAGGAAGTAAAAGAGTAAAACATCCATTGAAAAAAGTTAATGGAAAATGGCAAAGAATTAGTTGGGATCAAGCTGTAAATGAAATTTCAGAAAAAATGCTTGGTATCAAAAAAGAGAGCGGTGTTGATGCAGCAATGTTTTTAGGTAGTGCTAAAATGAGCACAGAACAAGCCTATTATTTTAGAAAATTTGCTGCAATGTGGGGAACTAATAATATAGATCACCAAGCTCGTATTTGACATAGTGCAACAGTCGCGGGGGTCGCGAATACATGGGGTTATGGAGCTATGACAAATCATTTAGGAGATATTCAAAACTCTAAAGCTATTATTATATTTGGTGCAAATCCAGCAGTAAATCATCCTGTAGGTTTTAAACATATTTTAAAAGCAAAAGAAAGAAATAATGCAACTTTAATTGTTATTGATCCAAGATATACAAAAACAGCTGCAAAATCTGATTTATATGCAAGAATAAGACCTGGAACTGATATTCCATTTATGTATGGAATGCTTCATTTGATTTTCAAAAATGGTTGGGAAGACGAATCTTTTGTAAAAGAAAGAGTTTTTGGAATGGATCATATTATGAAAGAAGCAGAAAAATGGACACCAGAAAAAACTGCTGATGTAACAGGTGTTGATGTTGATACATTAATTCAAATTACAAAAGCTTATGCTGCAAGTAAACCTGGAACATTAATTTGGGCAATGGGTCTAACTCAACATTCAATTGGTTCATCTAATACAAGAATGGCACCGATTTTACAATTATCATTAGGTAATATGGGTAAATTTGGTGGTGGATGTAACATCTTAAGAGGACATGATAATGTTCAAGGTGCTACTGATATGTGTTGTTTATCACATTCATTACCAGGATATTATGGACTTAGCGAAGGAAGTTGGAAATATTTTGCACAAAATTGGGGAGTTGACTTTAAATGGTTACAAAGTAGATTTGATGCTCCAAAAATGATGCATACAAAAGGATTTACACTTGCTAGATGGTGGGAAGGTGTATTACAAGAAGAAAAAATTTATCAAAGAACACCAATTAGAGCACTATGGGTTCAAGGTAATGGTATTACTTCTATTGCACAACAAGCGAAAGTTCAACAAGCTCTTGATAAATTAGATTTATTAGTTGTTGCTGAACCATTTGCAAATGAAGCAGCAGTAATAACAAATAAAAAAGATAATGTTTATATTTTACCAACAGCAAGTCAATTTGAATGTTCAGGAAGTGTTACTGCGACAAATAGAACAGCTCAATGGAGAAGTAAAGTAGTTGATCCGTTATATGAATCTAAAACTGATGAAGAAATTATGTTTACATTTGCTAAAAAATTTGGTTTTTATGATGAATTTGTTAGTGGTATGAAACTTGATGCTAAAGATGGAAAAGCTGTAAAAGTTAGAAATTCATTTAAATGGCCAGAAGATGCTACAAGAGAAATTGCAAGAACAATTAAAACTATTGGATTAACTGGTTGGACACCTGAAAGACTTAAAAAACACCAAGAAAATTGGAATATGTTTGATGAAGTAACTCTAAAAGGTATAGGTCCAATGAAAGGTGAATATTATGGATTGCCATGGCCTTGTTGGACAGAAAAACATTCAGGAAGTCCAGTACTTTATAATGTTGATATTCCTGTAGCAGAAGGTGGTATGGGATTTAGAGCAAGATTTGGAACTGAATATGAAGGTGAAGATCTATTATCTCAAGCTACTATTAAAGATGCAAAAGTACGAGGTGGATATCCTGAACTTACTAAAAATAATATTGAAAAAGTTCTAGGAATTAAGTTAACACCAAAAGAAAAAGAAATTATGGGTAAAAACTGGAAAGTGGATTTAAGTGGACTTATTGCAAAATATGCCCTAAAAGCAGGAGTTGCTCCTTATGGAAATGCAAGAGCAAGAGCTTATGTGTGGACATTCCCAGATAAAATTCCAATGCATAGAGAGCCACTTCATACACCAAGATATGATTTGACTAAAAAATATTCAACTTATCCAGATAAAAAAGATCAATATAGAGTTGATACTAAATTTGCTTCTATTCAAAAAACAGATTGGTCAAAAGAATTTCCTCTTCTTCTTATAACAGGACGGCTTGTTATGTATAGTGGTGCTGGACTTATAGAAAGAAGTAGTAAGTATATAGCTAATCTTCAACCAGAAATGTTTGCAAGTGTAAATCCAGAACTTGCTTATAAACATGGAATTAGTGATGGAGATATGATTTGGGTTCATGCGCCTGAAGGAACAAAAATCAAAGTTAAAGCTAGATTTACTTATGCGGTTGCACCTGATAGAATATTCTTGCCATATCATTTTGCAGGAATTATGCAAGGAAAAGATATGAGTGCAAATTATCCAGAAGGTACAAAACCATATGCAATTGGTGAAAGTGCAAATACAGTAGTTAACTATGGATATGATATTGTTACTCAAATTCCTGAAACAAAAGCGGGATTAGTCCGCATTGAAAAAGCGTAAGGGGTAAATTATGTATAATAATAATAATAGAATGAAATTTTATTGTGATGAAGATAGATGTATTGAATGTAATGCTTGTACAATTGCATGTTCTGAAGCACATGAATTGCCTGTAGGTGTGCATAGAAGAAAAGTAGTCACTTTAAACGAAGGAATAGAAGGTAAAGAATTTTCTGTATCTGTAGCTTGTATGCATTGTACTGACGCTCCTTGTGCACAAGTTTGTCCGGTTGATTGTTTTTATATCAGAGCTGATGGAATAGTTCATCATGATAAAGATAAATGTATTGGATGTGGATATTGTTTATATGCTTGTCCTTTTGGAGCACCTCAGTTTCCAAAAGATGGAGCATTTGGAATTAGAGGGGTTATGGATAAATGTACCATGTGTGCAGGAGGTCCAGAACCTACTTTTTCTGAAAAAGAATATGAATTATATGGTCAAAATAGAATTGCAGAAGGTAAAGTTCCTATGTGTGCTGCTGTTTGTTCTACAAATGCTTTAATTGTAGGAGATGCTGAAAGTGTTTCTAAAATTAAAAGAGAAAGAGATGCAGCAAAAGGCAAAGGGCCTATGACTCCATATGGATGGAAACAAGCGTATAAATAAGGGATCGTTATGAAAAAAATTTCACTTTTACTCGTTAGCGTAATGAGTTTATTTGCTGGAATTGTTCCTTTGGTGGAGCCAAATCAGGCTCCCCAACATCCTGGAAGTAGATTAATCTCTCCAGAATTAATAGGAGCCATTCCCAATTGGCATAAATATGGAGAATTATTTGTATATTTACAAACTCATTGGGTTAAATTAGCATTTTTAGTTGTTTTATTAGGAGTTCCTGCAATTTTTTTAATTCATTATTTAATTGTGGGGCCTAAAGTTTTTTCTCATGAAGGTAGAAAATTTTTAATTTTTCCAACTTGGCAAAGAATAGTGCATTGGATAGCTGCTTTAGGATTTATTTTATTAGTTCCTACAGGATATTTTGTAATTTATGGTGCATTCTTTGGTGGAGGTACAGTTATAAGAGTTATGAGATATTTGCACGATATTGGTGCTCTTCTTTTCGCTTTAGTTGTAATACCAATGACTTTGGTTTGGTTTAAAGAAATGCTTCCAAGATCATGGGATATAAAATGGATGATGATACTGGGTGGTTATTTAGTTAAAAGAAAACAAGAAGTCCCTGCTTCAAAATTTAATGCAGGTCAAAAAATGTGGTATTGGGTTGCTATGTTTGGTGGTATAGTTATGCTTATTACAGGTGCTATGATGTATGTTCAAGATTTTAACATATCTCTTCTTAAAAATATGAATTTGAATCAGATAGATTTATTAAGATTAGCTGTTATTATTCATTTATCATTAGCGCTTTTAATTACTGCATTCTTTATTACACATATGTATATGTCTCTTTTTGCCATAAAAGGGTCAATTGATAGTATGATAGATGGATGTAAAAGTGAAGATGAATTAAAGCATTTACACTCAATTTATTATAAAAAGATAGTTAGAGAAGGCAAAGACAAAGACCTTGCTGAAAAATGTAAAGAAGACTAAAACAGACTAATTTCTTAGTCTGTTTGTCATTTTGGATTTATTTTATATATAAATATGCAAAATTTGCATAAAAAAATATGCTTTTTTGTCATATATATGATAAAAATTTTATTTATTTTGATATAATTATAAAAAAAGGAGGGTTGATAATGAAAAAAACATTAATTGCATTAGTTGCAAGTTTATTGTTTGCACAAAACCAAGTTGTTGTTTTTCATGCAGGAAGTTTAAGTATTCCATTTTCTCAAATTGAGAAAAAGTTTGAGAAAAAATATCCACAATATGATGTTGTAAGAGAAGCTGCAGGAAGTAGAGCATGTGCCAGAAAAATTACTGATTTACACCGCAAGGCTGATGTAATGGCAAGTGCTGATTATAAAGTGATTGATAATTTATTAAGACCAAATTACGCTAAATTCAATGCTTTATTTACAACAAATGAAATGATTATAGCCTATACACCACATTCAAAATTTGCAAATAAAATAAATTCAAAAAATTGGATGAATATTTTACTGAAACCAGGGGTAAAAGTAGGGCATTCTAATCCAAATTTGGATCCTTGTGGTTATAGAACAATACTTGTATCGAAATTAGCTGGAATTTATTATAAAAGACCAAAGTTTTTTGATAAATTATTCGGATATGGAAACAGTTATGAAGATGGAGAAGAAAATAGAAATAAAGTAGCGGTTAGACCAAAAGAAACTGATTTATTAGGTTTACTTGAAGTTGGGGCTATAGATTATCTATTTATTTATAAATCAGTTGCAATGCAACATCATCTTAACTTTGTAACACTTCCTTCTCAGGTTAATTTAGGTAATAAAAAATATGCTTCTTTTTATAAAAAAGCGAGTTTTAAAGTTACAGGTAAAAAACCTGGGACTTATATTGTAAAAAAAGGTGCTCCAATGGTTTACGGAATCACTATTGTTCAAAATAAAAAATTAGGACTTCCTGTTGACAAAAAAGGAGCTGTTTTGTTTGTTAAATTTGTTCTCTCACCTGAAGGTCAGGCAATAATGAAGAAAAATGGGCAAGGTGTTATCAATCCTCCAATAATTGAGGGTGATTCAAGTATCTTAAAAAAATAAAAGGAAAGAAAATGTTTGTAGAATTAAATGATAGAGTTTTTTTAAACAAAGAAAAACTTACAAGAATTAAGATTGATGAAGTTCAAGATGGAATGAGAATTCGTTTTTATGAAGGAAATATACAAGTTGCAAAATCTAAAAGATTTAAAAGTGAAAAAGATGCAAGACAATGGTTAAACAATAGTTTTTTAAAATAGATATGTTAAAAATAGAAAATATTTTTCTAAAAAAAGGTAATTTCTTTTTAAATAACATATCTTTTGAAATAAAAAAAAATAAATACATTGTTATGCTCGGAAAAACAGGAAGTGGGAAAACCCTACTTCTTGAATCCATTGCTGGTTTTCATAAAATTGAAGGGAAAATAATTTTTGGAGATAAAAATATTACCAATTTAGCTCCAGAAAAAAGAGAATTTGGTTTTTTATATCAAGATTTTCAGCTTTTTAAAAATTTAAATGTTGAAAAAAATATTCGTTTTTCTGAAAGATTTAAAGGTAAAAATATTAAATTATTTAATGATTTAATAAATTTTTTAAGCTTAAAAGATGTTTTAAAAAGAGATGTTTTAAGTTTAAGTGGTGGAGAAAAACAACGAATTGCACTTGCACGTGCTATTTATTCAAGGCCTAAAGTTTTACTTTTAGATGAACCTTTAAGCGCAATTGATCCAACTTTAAGAAATGAAATAATGAAAAATTTAAAACAGCTTCCAAGCAGATATAATCTTTCTATTATTCATGTAACACATAATTTTAGAGAAGCATCTTATTTAGCAGATAAAATAGGAATAATTTTAAATGGTAAACTCTTACAGTTTGATGAAACTGATAAAGTATTAAATGCTCCTGCTTCTTTGGAAGTAGCAAAATTTTTAGGATTTAAAAATATTTTTGAGTTATCAATATTGGGATTTGAAAATTCTCATAAATTTTTTTCAATTGATCCAAATCTAATTTATCTTTCAAAGGAAAAAAGTGAATATGATTATTGTTTTGAAAGCAAGGTTGATGAAGTAATGGGAATAACAGATCATTTTAAAGTTTATATTAAATTAAAAGACAATATATTTTTCGTAAAAGTGTCAAAAAATTATTTTAAAATTCTTAATTTAAAAAAAGATGATAATGTTTTTATTTGTTTTAATAAAAAAGATATAGTTTTTATTTAGGAGTAAAGATGAAAAAATTTTTTGTGTTTTTAAGTGTAATAATTCTATTATTTCTAACATTGCCATTGTTTAAGCTTATTTTTAGTGTTTCTTTACCACAATACATTAATACTATTAACGATAGAGAAGTGATAAATTCAATTTTTTTAACCATGAAGGTATCTTTTTTATCAACATCTTTTGTATTTTTAACAGGAGTGCCTCTTGCTTATTTGATAGCTAGAAATAATTTTTATGGAAAAAGTATTCTTGAAAGTATTATTGATATACCTACAATGGTTCCTCACACAGCTGCTGGTATTGCATTACTTATGACTTTTGGAAATGAGCAAATAGGGGATTTTTTAGGGAAAATAGGTTTAAGTTTTGTTGATAGTACAACTGGTATAATGGCTGCTATGATGTTTTTATCTTCTCCTTATTTGATTAATTCAGCAAAAGAGGGATTTAAAAATGTTGACCCTAAAATAGAAAATATATCTCGTTCTTTGGGCGCATCGTTTTTTTATACTTTTACAAGAATTATATTACCTCTTGCGAAAAAAGATTTAGTAAATGGTATGCTTTTAATGTGGGCTAGGGGGCTTGGTGAATTTGGGGCAATTGTTATTATTGCATATCATCCTATGGTAGCACCAGTCTTGATATATAATAGATTTATAAATTTTGGGCTAAAATATTCAGCTCCAGTTGCGGCTCTAATGATTATTTTTTCTGTAATAATTTTTTCAATTGTAAGATATTTAAATAATAAAATTAAATAAAGGAATCAAATGGCACATATAAGTTTTGAAAAATCAATGGAAATTTTACATAAAAATCTTCCTAAAATGAAAGGAAGTGAAAAAGTATTTTTAAGTGATGCGTTAAATAGAGTTTTGGCAACAGATGTTGTAGCAAAATATAATAATCCTTATATGCTTACAGCTTCAATGGATGGATATGCAATTAAACATAGTAATCAAGATAAAAAAATTAAAATAATAGGGAAAAATCCTGCCGGTAGTTTTGAATTCGATGAAATAAAAGAATATGAAGCAATCAAAACTTTTACAGGAAGTTTTATGCCAAAAGGTGCTGATGCACTTGTACCAATTGAAAATGTTGAAGTAAAAGAAAATAGATTAATTATCAAAGAAAAAGTTGAAAAAGGCTTTTCAGTTAGACTTATTGGAGAGGATTTCAAAAAAGGAGAAATTTTACTAAAAAAGGGAACTTTGATTAAAGCAGGAGAAATAGGGGTTTTAGCTTCTTTAGGTGTGCCTGTGATTGATGTTGTTAAAAAAAGTGTGGTTTCAATATTAGCTACAGGGGAAGAAGTTGTTGATCTAGATAGTGAATTTAAAATGGGGCAAATTAGAAGCTCAAATAATTATACTTTAACTGCACTTGCTAAAAGTTTCGGATTTAATGCAATTAATCTTGGAATTGTAAGAGACCAAAAAGAAGAGATTAAATCGAAGATTCTTGATGGACTTGAAACAAGTGATGTTGTAGTAACAACAGGAGGTGTTAGTGTAGGAGATTTTGATTTTGTAAAAGAAATTACAGGAGAGTTTGATGTATTGTTATATGGAGTAAATATAAAACCTGGTCAATGGATAATGATAGCAAAAGCAGGAGAAAAATATATAGTTTCACTTCCAGGATTTCCATATAGTAGTTTTGTGACATTTTTACTTTATGTAGTGCCTATTATTGATAGTTTTGAAGGAAGAAAATCAATTAAATTTTTAACTGCTACTTTAAAAGATGATTTTCAAAAAGTATTCAAGAAAACTCAATTTGTAGCTGTAAATTTAGTTTTTGAAAATGGAAAATATTTTGTAGATACCAAAGGTAAAAAACAAGGAAGTAGTGCAATTTTAACTAATTTGATAAATACAAACACTTTAATGTGGCTTGATGTTGGTCTTTATACATTAAAAGCAGGTAGTGAAGTTAAAATAATAGTATTTTAACTTTTACTTGATTATTCAATTAAACATATTATTTTGATTAGTAAAAAAAGAAGTAATTGGAATTATTTTTAAAATTTCATTTTTATCTATTGTTTTTTTATTTTTTTGAATAATGCTTATTGCATTTGAATGTAGAAGTGGTTTTAACATACCAGAGCCATATTTGTAATTATTATATACTTCAAATTCTCCATTTTCGTAAAATCCTAAAATTGTATGATCTTTTTTTGGATTTAGATTGAATGTTGTTTTACTTTTTGCATAATATATTTGATGATAATATTTTTTTGCACCACTTATTTTCCTAAATAGTGGAATTCCTATACAAAACATATTTAAAAAACTAGCAAGAGGATTTCCAGGAAGTGCCAAAATAAATTTGTTTTTAATTTTTCCTATCATTGTAGGACGACCTGGTTTTACCAATATTCCATGAAAAAATTCTTTTAAACCTAATTCTTTAAAAGCTTTAAACATAAAATCTTTTTCTCCGAAACTTATTCCTCCACTTGTAATAATTACATCATAATTTGTTAAAATAGTGTTTATTTGTTGGAGAGTTGATTCATAGTCATCTGAAATAATACCTATTAAATCTGCATTGAAATGAAAATGTTTTAAAAGTGAAGAAAGAGAATAAGAATTAATATTATAAATTTCATTTTCAGTAGCTTTTTCATAAGGTTCTTTAAGTTCATCACCACTTGAAATTATTGCAATTGTTGGTTTTTTAAAAACTTTGATATTTGTTATTCCTTGGCTTGATAAAAGAGCAATTATATTGGGTGTGATTTCTTCACCTTTTTTTATTAAAATTTCATTTTCTTCAATATCTTCACCTTTTTTTCTTAAATTGGCACCTTTTTTAATTTCTGGAATTTCTATATAATTATCAGTAACTTTCAAACAATTTTCAATAGGAATAATTGTATCAATATTTTCTGGAGTTTTTGCTCCTGTCATAATTTTGACGCATTCATCGTCTTTTAAAAGAATTTCACATATATCACCTGCGTAAATTGTAGCTTTTATTTTTAATTTTTTAATATTTGAATGTTTAAATCCAAATCCATCCATAGCTGAATTATTAAAAGAAGGATTATTTTTTATAGCAATAATATCTTCTGCTAAAAAATGTCCTAATGCTTCATTTATAAATATATTTTTTGAGGTTAAAGGAAAAACTTTTAATAAAGTTTTTTCTAATGCGTCTTTATAAGAGATATTATCTAACATAATATTTTTCCTTGTATAAATTTATAAATTATAACATTATTTTTGATAAATATTACATTTTATAATTTTTTATTTTTACAATAATCAAATGCAATTCCCTCTCTCACACCCATATCGCAAACTATACATTTTTCAAATCCAGTAAGTCTGAAGATTTCTTTGAATATCATAATTCCACTTACTATTAAATCTCCTCGTCCAATTCCTACGAGTTTTTCTCTATGTCTCATATCCATCTTTAGAAGTTTATCCATCCATTCATCCAAATCTGCAACTGTAACTTCTACCCCATTTACTTTATTCCCATCATAACTTTTATAATCAAGACCAATTTTAAGGGCTGCAATTGTAGTAGGAGTTCCACTTGATGCTACAAAAACATCAGGCATATAAGTTTGTTTGATGAAGTTTATAAAATCTTTAAAAGGTTTAGTATCTTGTCTAATCCCATATTCTAAAGCTTCAATTGATTTATATCTTTGTGAAGTTGTAACAATCCCAATAGGAAAACTTTCACTAATTAATTCTTTTTTGTTTGATATAATGAGCTCAGTGCTTCCTCCACCAATATCAACTAAAAACATATTTTTATATTGAATATTGTGTTTATTTAAGCAAAGTGTTGCTGCAAAAGTAGTATAATATGCTTCTTCGTTAGGTTCAATTATTTTAAACTCTACTTCAGTTTCATTTTTAATTTGTTCTAAAACATCTTTTTTATTTTTAGCTTGTCTTAAAGCTTGGGTAGTTACAGCTTGGACATTATTAAAATTGATTTTTTCTTTTGCTTCTTTAATGGCATTTATTATTCTAGTAATACTTTCTTCGCTAATTTCTCCAGTATTGACTAATTTGTCAGCAGTTTTTACTATTTTTTCATAACTATTTAATACTGTTTTAGATGTACAGTCATATTCTAAAACTCTAATTGTATTACTTCCTAAATCAATTGCTACCATTTTCTTCCTTTAATTTGAATAATAAACTTATAATCTTTTTAGCCATTTCTCTGTCTTTATCTACTATAATTATTTTATTTTCTTTGTAAAATTCTTTTTCTACACTGTTTGTATTACTTAATACAATAATTTTAATATTTGGATTTAATGATAAAATATTTTCTGTAATTAGATGCGTATTTTCTTCATTTAATGTTGTAATTATAGCAGTTTTTGCTTCTTTTATATTAATTGATTCTAAAATAGTTTTATTAGCTGCATTTCCAAAAATTACATTATCTCCATTTTTGAGACCTTCTTTTACATTTTCTATTTGATTATCAATCAATATATAAGTTTTGGCTAAGTTTGTAAGTTTATGAGCTACTTTTTTACCAACATTATTGTATCCTATAATAATTGTGTGTTTTTTTACTTTGGCAGGTTGCAGGGTTGGTAACTCTTCATTTTTGTTTTTATTAAAAAAAGGTAATATTTGATATAAATATTTAAGAATAAAAGGAGTTAAAATCATTGAAATAACAACTGCTACAATTAATTTTTGTAAAATTAAATTATCTGCGAGTGAATATTTAGCAAGTAAAGCAAAAATTACAAAAGCAAATTCACCTACTTGTGATAAAGTAAGAGCTGTTTTTATACTGACTCTCTTTTTTTCAAAAGGTCTTAAAATAGTAAAAATGATAATAGCTTTTAATATCATTACGCTAATAGTAATTCCTAAAATTGGAACTATATTAGAAATAGCAAAATGTAAATTAACACTAAGTCCAACTGAAACGAAAAATAGAGCTAAAAGTAAATCTCTAAAAGGGGCTAAATCTGCTTCTATTTGATATTTAAAAGGAGTTTCTGATATAATCATACCAGCTAAGAATGCTCCAAGTGAATAACTAAGTCCAAAAAAATTAGCAGCTTCAGAAGCGCCTAAAACTATTAGAAATAGAGTAGCTAAAAATATTTCATTTGACTTTGTTTTGGCAGCTTGTTTTAATATAAAAGGGATAATATATTTTCCAAATAGATAAATCACTCCAATTAATCCTAAAAATCCTATAATCGTTTCAGATAGCATATTTGCTAGAGTTAATGTTTTATTTGTAATAATTGAAATAGCTATTAAAATAGGAATTACTGCAATATCTTGGAAAAGTAAAATTCCTAGTGAATTTCTACCATAAGGTTTTGAAATTTCGTGGCTTTCGTTTAATAATTTTAATACAATAGCAGTAGAACTAAGCGCTAAAGCACCACCAATTATTAAACTAATATTCCAGTCAATTGCAAAAATAGAGTGAGTAATGATACCAAATCCAAATCCTACTATTAACGTTTCAAGTGTTCCATAAATAAACACCTCTTTTTTCATATTTTTAAGTTTTTCAGGACTAAATTCAATACCTATTAAAAACATTAAAAATATAATACCAAATTCAGCTATATGGTCAACTGTTTCTTTTTCTATGTGAAATACAGCTGTTATTATTATACCCGTAAGTATATATCCGATAATAGGCGGTATTTTAAATTTTGATAACGGTATATTAAACAGAAGTGAAACAAAAAATATCACTATTATAATGAGTGTTGTATCCATTATCTAATCTGACCTTCCCCATAAATTTTAAATTTATAAGTTGTTAAATCATTAATTCCCATGGGACCTCTTGCGTGAAGTTTATTTGTGCTGATTCCAACTTCCGCGCCAAATCCAAATTCGCTACCATCAGTAAATCTTGTAGATGCATTTACATATACACAAGCAGCGTCAATTTCATTTAAAAACTTTTCACTTGCTGTATAGTTTTCTGTAATAATAGCTTCAGAATGACCTGAGCTGTATTTTTGAATATGAGCAATAGCTTCATCAATATTTTCAGTTGTTTTAATTGATAAAATATTTGCTAAATATTCCGTGTTCCAATCTTCTGCGTTTGCTTTGTCGATATCAATTAATTCACAAGCAAACTCATCACCTTTTAGAATAGTTTCATTTTTCATAAATTCATTTGCTAATAAAGGTAAAATTTTAGGAGCTATTTCTTTATCTACAATTAAAGTTTCCATTGCATTGCAAACCCCAGGTCTTTGACATTTTGCATTAATTGCTATTTTTATAGCTTTATCAAAATCTGCATCTTTGTGTATATAAGTATGGCATAATCCTTTATCGTGTTTTATTACAGGAACCGTTGCATTTTCACTTACATACCTTACTAATCCTTCTCCACCTCTTGGAATAATTAAATCTACATATTTATCCATTTTGATAAGCTTAGCAACTCCTTCGTGAGAATAGTCTGGTAGAAGTGAAATAGCTTCTTTTGGTAAATTGTTTTCTTCTAAAACTTCTCCCAACACTTGAGCAATAGCTCTATTTGAATTTTCTGCTTCTTTTCCACCTTTTAATATACAAACATTTCCACTTTTGAAGCATAAAGCAGCTGCGTCACTTGTTACATTTGGACGACTTTCATAAATAATACCAATTACACCAATAGGGATTGCAGTTTTTTCAATTCTTAATCCATTCGGAAGTTCCCAACCTTCTAAAATTCTTCCAACCGGATTTTTAAGTGTTGCTATTTCTCTTAGAGCATTTGCCATATCTTTTATTCTTTTTTCATTTAATAATAATCTATCCATTAAAGCAGTACTTAAATTTGATTTTTCAGCGTAAATTAAATCTTTTTGATTTCCTTCAATTATTTTAGAAGCCTTGTTTTCTAGTTTACCAGCCATTTGTAATAATATTTTATCTTTAATTCCACCTTTTAAAGTAGCTATTTTTTTATTTGCTTCTTTTACTTTTTGTAACACTTTTTTCATTTTATCCCCTTAAAATATTAAAAATTATATTATATTTACAATAAAAGTAGTTATTTTTTACTTTTTGTAACACTTTTTTCATTTTATCTTTTTAAGATATATAAAAAAGACAAAATTTGTATACAATTATACCAAAAGTGTTTCTTTTTATGTAAAAAAAATAAAAAACAAGGATGATTTATGTCTAAAATATTTGATGTAGTAGTTGTAGGAGCAGGTCCAGGAGGAATTAGTGCAGCAGCAGAAGCTATTATTGCTGGTGTAAATCCAGCAAAAGTTTTAGTTTTAGAAAAGTCAGATGCTCATAACGAAACTGTTAGAAAATTTTATAAACATGGAAAAAGAGTTGATATTGATTGGGCTGGAATTAAGGCTGAATTTCATGGTCATTTGAGTTTTGAAAAAGGAAGTAAAGAAGAATATATTAAACAATTTGATGATATTATTGAAAAACATGAAATTAGAATTGTTTATGATCATCATGTTTATGCAATTGAGAAAACAAATGATATTTTTGAAATTGCAGCAGATAAGGAACTTGGTGTTATTCAGGCTAAAAAAGTTGTAATAGCTATTGGAGTTATGGGAAAACCAAATAAACCAAACTATAAATTTCCAATAAATATTAGACCAAGATTAAATTTTAATCTTGATAAAGTAGTTCCAGGTGAAAAAATTATGATAGTTGGTGGAGGTGATACAGCTGGTGAATATGCTTATGGGCTTAAAGATATGTGTCCTAATTGTGATGTTACATTATCATATAGAAAACAAAAAATTACTAAAATGAATCCAACTAATAAAGCAATGGTAGAAAAATATATTGAATATGGTAAAATCAATTCAAGACTTGGGATTGATATAGAAAATGTTGAGCCTGTTAAAGATGATGATGTAACACCTCCAAGAGTTAAAGTTAATTTTAAAGATGGAACAACTGGAGTATTTGATAGAGTAGTATATGCGTTAGGTGGAACAGCTCCGAAAGATTTATTACAAAATTGTGGTATTAAATTTGATGAAAAAACATCAAAACCAATTTGTAATCCTGAAACTCTAGAAACAAATGTAGAAAATTTATATATAGTTGGTGATGTTGTAAAAGGTGCTCAGTCAATTTCTGTTGCAATCAATCATGGATTCTATGCTGCTAGTGATTTAGTCAAAAAATTATAAATTTTAAACTCTCTTTTTGAGAGTATTTTTCTCCTGCTTTACTTTTCGTAACATTTCATCTCGTCTAAGTGTCTTTAAAGTGCCGAAAAGTACCTTTTTGATTGAAGTCAATGATAATTCTTCAATAAAAATAGTATTATTATGTAAATTTATTGTAAAGGAGATATTATGTCTATGGATAGAAGAGACTTTCTGAAAACTTCTGCGGCTGTAGCAGCAGCAGGTGCTGTTGGTATTAGTGTACCAAGTGAAGTCGAAGCTAAAGCTAATCAAGGTCAACAAGGTTGGCATTGGGATAAAGCGGTATGTAGATTCTGTGGAACAGGATGTGGTATTATGGTAGCTACAAAAGGTGATAAAATTGTAGCAGTAAAAGGTGATCCAAAAGCACCAGTAAACAGAGGTATTAACTGTATTAAAGGTTATTTTAATGCAAAAATTATGTATGGGGCTGATAGATTAACTGATCCACTTCTTAGAACAAATGATAAAGGTGAATTTGATAAACATGGTAAATTTAGACCAGTTTCTTGGAAAAGAGCCTTTGATGAAATGGAAAAACAATTTAAAAAATATTATAATGAATTAGGACCAACTGGAGTAGCTATTTTTGGTTCAGGACAATATACTGTTCAAGAAGGTTATATAGCTAGTAAACTTGTGAAAGCCGGATGGAGAAGTAATAATATTGATCCAAATGCAAGACATTGTATGGCAAGTGCAGTTGTTGGATTTTATCAAACATTTGGGATTGATGAGCCAGCTGGTTGTTATGATGATATTGAAATCACAGATACAATTATTTCTTGGGGTGCGAATATGGCAGAGATGCATCCAATTTTATGGGCAAGAGTATCTGATGCTAAACTTAATCATCCAAATAGAGTAAAAATTATAAATCTTACTACTTTTAGTAATAGAACTTCAAATATTGCAGACGAAGAGATTATCTTTAGACCAAATACAGATCTCGCAATAATGAACTATTTAGGTAGAGAAATTATTAAAAGAAATGTTATTGATTGGGATTTTGTAAATAAACATACAATATTTACAACAGGAACTGTTGATACAGGTTATGGTATGAGAGAGCCAAGTAAAGCTAAAGCTCTTGGATATTCAGATAAAGAAATGCAAACTATCAAAAAACAAGCATCAAACACTATAACAAAAGAAGAAGAAATTGCTCTTAGTGGTATTGCTAATCCAAATTGGAAAGCTGGTAAAGAGATGAATATGAATTCATAGAAAAGGTCATGCACCATTTTTTCATTGGCAAATTACATTTGATGATTTAAAAACTGCATTAGAACCTTATGATTTAGATTATGTTGTTAGTGTAGCAAAAGGTGACGAAGATGAAAGTGATGATGAATTCAAAAGAAAACTAAGAGTATTAGCTGATTTATATATTGAAAAAAATAGAAAAGTAGTATCTTTTTGGACAATGGGATTCAATCAACATGTAAGAGGCGGTTGGATAAATGAAATTGTTTATATGGTTCATATGTTACTTGGAAAACAATCACTTCCAGGAAGTGGAGCATTCTCACTTACAGGACAACCAAGTGCGTGTGGAACAGCTAGAGAAGTTGGAACATTTGCTCATAGATTACCATCAGATTTACTTGTAGCTAATCCAAAACATAGAAAAATGGCAGAAAAATTATGGAAACTTCCTCACGGAACAATCAATCCAAAAGTTGGAAGTCATTTTGTAAAAATTATGAGAGATATGGAAGAGGGAACAATTAAATTTGCATGGGCTCAAGTAAATAATCCTTGGCAAAATACTGCAGATGCAAGTCATTGGTTTAAAATGGCAAGAGGAATGGACAATTTCATTGTAGTTAGTGAATGTTATCCAGGTGTATCTGCAAGAGTAGCAGATTTAATTTTACCAATCGCTATGATTTATGAAAAATGGGGAGCTTATGGTAATGCTGAAAGAAGAACTCAACATTGGAGACAACAAGTAGTATCTCCAGGAAATTCAATGACTGATATTTGGACTATGACTGAATTTGCAAAAAGATTTAAATTAAAAGAAGTATGGCATAAATGGAAACTTCCTGATGGAACAATACTTCCAGATGTATTAGGTCAAGCTAAAAAAATGGGATATTCTGAAAATGATACACTATTTGATGTTTTATTTAATAGAAAAGAATATCATAGAGAATATCCATGGCCAGATAAAATTGCAATTGATGCACATGGGCATAGACATGGAAATAGTGAAGCTGAAGGTGATAATAGAGATGTAGTTGGAAGTGATGGAAAACCATTTAAAGGTTATGGATTCTTTATCCAAAAAGCTATGTGGGAAGAATATAGAAAATTTGGTGTAGGTCGTGGACATGATTATGCACATTTTGATACTTATCATAAAGTTAGAGGACTTAGATGGCCAGTTGTAAATGGGAAAGAAACTAAATGGAGATTTAATGTAGATTATGATCCATATGCAAGAAAACATGCTAAAAAAGGTGAAAAATTTGCATTTTATGGGCCACTTTTGAAAACAATTAAAGTTGGTAATTTATCTCATCCAATTGCAAGTAAAGGTAAAGTTCATCTAGCAAATAAAGCGAAAATCTTCTTTAGACCGTTTATGGTGCATCCAGAAGATCCAAAATATGATAAAGATGGATATGATATGTGGCTATGTACTGGTAGGGTTTTAGAACATTGGCATAGTGGAACAATGACTATGAGAGTTCCAGAACTTTACAGAGCAATGCCAGAAGCACTTTGTTATATGCATCCAGATGATGCTAAAAAAAGAGGTCTTAAAGATGGGGATTTAGCGGTAGTTGAAAGTAGACGTGGTAAAGTTCAATCAAGAGTTACAACAAGAGGAAGAAATAGACCACCAAAAGGTTTGGTATTTGTTCCATGGTTTGATGAAAAAGTTTTAGTTAATAAAGTTTGTCTTGATGCAACTTGTCCTATGAGTAAAGAAACTGACTATAAAAAATCAGCAGTAAAAATTTATAAAGCATAAGGATAGATAGTGGATAAAAAAAGAAGAAGTTTCCTTGTTGGGTTAGCACAAGCAGCTGCTATTTCTTCGGCAGGAGGTACACTTCTAGGTGGATTTGTAAAAGAAAATTCAAACAAACCTTTATCTCTTCGTCCACCTGGAGCTTTGGAAGAAAAGGAATTTTTGAAAACTTGCATTAGGTGTGGACTTTGTGTAGATGCATGTAAAACAAGAGAAAATATTCCGGTGAATAGAGATGGGGAGAAGGCAATTACCCTAGAGCTTGCAAAAGCTGGAGATAATGCTCCTCTTGGAACACCATTTTTTAAAGCAAGGACAAACCCTTGTTTTATGTGTGATGATATTCCATGTATGTATGCTTGCCCAACAGGTGCTTTGACGCCAGAAAATTGCGAAAATGATAAAAAAGAAGTAGCAATAGATTATGCTAAAATGGGAGTTGCTGCAATTGACCCAAGTAGTTGTATAGCTTATTGGGGATTACAATGTACTGCTTGCTATAGAGCATGTCCTGAAATGGATAAAGCTATTACCATTGAATGGAGAAAGAATAAAAGAACTGGAAAACATGCTTATAGAATTCCAATTGTGCATGAAGAATTTTGTACTGGTTGTGGACTTTGTGAGCATGCTTGTGTGACTGAAAAAGCAGCTATCAAAGTTTTCCCAAGAGAAGTTGCTCTTGGAAAAGCTGGAAATAGATATGTAAAAGGTTGGGATAAACAAGATCAACAAAGAGTAAAAGATGCTACTACTAATACCAAAACAGTAACGCCTGTTAGTAAAAAAAGTGCATTAGATAATTTAAATAGTGGAGAACTTTAATGAAAAAATATAGATATTTAATACTTAGAAGAATTTCACAATTTTCTATTTTGTTTTTATATTTAGGAGCAAATGTATGGGGTTGGAAAATTCTTTGGGGAGATTTAAGTTTTTCAAAATTGTTTAATAAAATTCCATTAACTGACCCGTTTGCCTCTTTGCAAATGCTTTTTGCAGGGGCTGTAATTAGCACAGATATGATAATAGGTGCTTTAATTATAACTCTGTTTTATGGATTAATTGGTGGTAGAGCTTTTTGTAGTTGGGTTTGTCCTGTAAATTTAGTTACTGATTTAGCTGCTTATCTTAGAAGAAAACTTGGAATTGATAAAGATGGAAAACGATATATAATTTCAAGAAATTTTAGATATTGGTTTTTAGCAACAGCGTTAGTTGTTTCAGCCATAACGGGAGTAGCAAGTTTTGAGGTAATAAGTCCTATTGGAATCCTTACAAGAATGGTAATTTTTGGAGTTGGGTTTGGATGGACTTTTATTTTAGCTATATTTTTATTTGATTTGTTTATTGCAAAAAATGGATGGTGTGGACATATGTGTCCATTAGGTGCTACTTATTCTATTATAGGTAGTAAAAGTTTAATAAGAGTGGAACATAATAAAGATGCTTGTACAAATTGTGGAGAGTGTAAAAATATATGTCCTGAAAAGGATGTATTAAATCCTTTAATTCATAAAAAAAATGGATTTGTTGAAGGAATTGCTTGTACAAATTGTGGAAGATGTATCGAAGTTTGTGAAGCTAATGCTTTGAAATTTAGTTTAAGAAGTTTTATAAAAGGAGAAAATAATGAAAAAATTATTAATTAGCACAGCAATTGTATCTATGATGTTTGCAACAAGTGCAATAGCAAGTAGTGTTTATAATCATGATGGAACAGTAAATGCAAATGGTCTGAGAAATGCATCATTACATGCAGATAGTCAAAATTTACCACCAGTTGAATATAGCTCAGCTTATCCAATTCCTGGTCATGTAAAAAGTTTCAAAAAATCTTTTGTAACGGCACCGCCAATGATTCCTCATAAAGTGAAACAAATGTTACCAATTACATTGCATAATAATGAGTGTTTATCATGTCATATGCCTCAATATGCAAAGAGACTCGGAATTCCAAGTATTCCAGCTGACCATTTTAAAGATAATTTCCAAGGTGGAACACACCATTACAGAATTTCAGGAAGTAGATTTAATTGTACTCAGTGTCATGCACCACAAGCAAAAGTTAAATTAGCAGTTCAAAATCATTTTAATGAAGTAAAAGCTAAACGTGGATTATAAAAAAAGACTTTTTGGGAGATTTTCTCCCAAGAAAAACTTTGTTTATCCTCCATATTTTGAAGATATACAAAATTTTTCTAAATGTATTGAGTGTGAGGGGAAGTATTGTTTAGAAGCTTGCGCGGAAAATATCATAGAAATTGAAAGTTCTTATCCAGTTATTAAATTTGGTATAAATGGTTGTACTTTTTGTGATGAGTGTGCAAATGTTTGTGAATTAAATGTTTTAGATATCTCTTTTAAAAAAGAGAAATTGAATGCTGAATTTATTATAAATATAAAAACTTGTATAGCGTGGAATGAAACCATTTGTTTTGCTTGTCAAGATATTTGTTCCGAGAGATGTATAATTTTCAAAGGAATGTTTAATCCGGTAATTGATGATGAAAAATGCACAAGTTGTGGATTTTGTCTAAGTGTTTGCCCAGCTCATAGCATAGAAATAATTCCAAAAAAGGTTTAAAATGAAAAAAATAATATTTTTATTATTAGCAGTGTTTTTGTTTGCATTTAATAAAATAGAATATAGTAGTTATATTTCAAAAGTTACTTTTAATAACAACTATTTAATAGCAGGGCTTGAAAATGGAAATGTTGTTATAAAAAATTTCAAAACATTTAAAGATGTTTATACTATTCATTTACCAAAAATTCATAATTTGATGGATGAAGAAATAGCAATGCCAATATATTCAATGGATATTAAAAATTCTAAATTATTAATTTTAGCAGGAGCAGAAGAGGGAAGTAGAAAATTATTTATTTTTGATTTAAAAACTAAAAAGTTAACTAAAGTTTTTTCTACAAGTAAGAGTTTAATGCAGCTTAAATTTTTGGATAAAAATAAAATTTTATTTGCTAGTTTAAGTGATGAATTGTTGATTTATGACTTAAAAACTAAAAAATTTGTTTTTTCAAAACAAGTAGGTCAGTACGTTTTTTCTAAATTTGTATTAAATAAAGATTTAGTAGCAATTGGTGATGAAAGTGGAGTAGTTCATTTATATAATTTAAAAACAAAAACATTAAAAAATATAAGTGGAAGTAATAAAGATAAAACAATTAGTTTAGATTTGAAAAATAATTTGATTTTGAATGCAAGTAGTGATATGCAAGTTGGAATTTATAATATAAATGGCACACAAAAATTGGCAATGAAAGTGAAATTTTTGCCATATGCAGCGAGTTTAAGTAAAAATAAATTTGCAGTGCAATATGATGAAAAAAATGATATTGCTGTATTTGATATGAATAAAAATCTTATAAAATTATTAAAAGGTCATACGATGCCTTTAAATGGTATGAAATTTGTAAGTAAGAATAAATTATTAAGTTTTTCACCAAATGAGATTATAATATGGAAAGTAAATCATTGAATATCATAATTAAAAGGAATAAAAATATGAATGTTTCAAGTATAATAGTAAAAACAAGACCAGAGCATCTTGAAGATGTTAAAAAAGAGTTAGCAAAAACAGGGATTTGTGAAATTCATTTTGATGATCCAAAGGGAATAATAATAGTTACGATTGAAGGTAAAAATGTAGAAGAAGAGATCAATAAAGTTAGAATGTTAGAAGCTCTGCCAAATGTAATTAGTGCTGATATGCATATGAGCTATTGCGAAGATGAACTTGATGAAATGAAAAAAGAAATAATTGATTCAGATGGTATAGCCAGTGAAATAAATTCAAATAAGTCTATTGAAGAAATCAACTATTTTGGTAGTTTAAAAGGGAAATATTAATAATTGAAAATGGACAATTGAAAATTGATAATTATGTTATAATAAATTTTAATAAATATAAAAAAAGGAACTATAATGGCAAGAGATATAAAAGAACAGATTTTAAGTTTTGGAGAGATTCCAAATGCGCACGAAGTAGTAACAATAGCATATGCAGGAGTAAGACTTCCAAGTGGTAATTTATACAAAGATGAGCTTTTCCCAACAACTGCTATACAACAAGTGGTTGTTTATCTTCAAGAACAAGCTAAGGATATGGAAGCAGATGGAGTTAAAAATATAGATGTAAAAGTTATAACTTCTCATAATGAAGAAGGTTCTGAAGTAGTTGATTATTTAGCTACTGGAACTATTATAAAATTGGTATAAAAATGTATATTTATGCAGCACATTTAAGTTTTGGTTTTGGTTGGGCTTGTTTACTTCTTACTTTTATTAAAAGTATGCAACATAAAGATAAAGTAGAATCAACTATTTTTGGAATTTTATCATTTTTAATGATGATAGCTGTTTTAGTAGTTGGTGTTATGATTATGCTTAGCAATAAAGGTATTATGCAAACAGGTCATTGGCTAAGAGTTAAATTAATAATTGATACTTTGTTAATGGGTGAAACTCTATTTTTACTATATTTTCTAAAAAAAGGTAAATTTGTAAGTAGAAAATGTGGAAATATAATGTATGTTTTCACATTTATTTCTTTTATTATTATGATTTTACTTACTATGTTAAAACCGTTCTAAATAATAAACAACTGACTAAGTAACTTTTAATTATGCACTGACTAAATAAACGAAACAATTATAAATGTTGAGTGTTTTAAGTCAGTGCTTTTAATTATCTAGTGCTAAAAATTTTTAATGAACTTCTATAACTTTTATTTTATCATAAGCTGTATGATTTATAAGTTCTTGCTCAATTGCCCATAAAGTAGAAGAACTACTTGCACATCCGCTACAAGCACCAAGATATTTAATCATCAATTTAAGCCCCTCTTCATCTTCTCGTATATCAATTAATTCTAAACTTCCACCATCCATTGCAAGGGCTGGTCTTATTTTTTCATTTATAATTTCTTCAATTTTTTTAATTTTTTGAAGAAGTGTTAAATTTTCAAATTTTTCTTCTGTTTTTTCTGTTTTTATTTCATTTTCATTTTCAGTAGAATTTTCATTCATTTCGGCTAAAATATCTACTAAATAAACAGCTTTTTCTTCGTGTCCACCTGGAGCTACACAGCTTTTGCAATAAGTTCCAGCTTTTGTATATTGTTGTAACTCTTCGACTGTTTTACAATGATGAGTTTTTATAATTTCTTCAATCTCACCCCTTGAGACTCTTGCACATTCACATACAATTTCTTTATCTCTAAGTGATTTACTATCAACACCTTTATATTTAGCAGCAGCTTCGATAATTACATCATAAGCCATTACAGAACAGTGCATTTTTTGAGGTGGAAATGCAGGTTTGTCTTGGGTATCTCTTAAAGCTTTTTCTACATCTAAATTTGTAATTTTTGTAGCTTCATCTATTGTTTTACCAATTGTTAACTCAGTCATCATATCACTACTTGCAATAGCAGTTCCACAACCAAAACTTTTGAATTTTGCATCTTTTATAGTGTTTGTTTCAGGTTCAACTAACCAATAAAGTCTAACCGCATCACCACATGCCTCAGCACCAAAATCTGCAACTACAAGTTTTAATCCTTTTGCTTTTGCATCTTCTTCACTAAATTCTCCTAAATATTTTGGATTATTCATTCTTTCTTGAACTTTGTTTGAGTAATCTTCCCAAACATTTCCTGTTATTAAATCATTTCTAGCCATAATTTTCCTTTCTTATTTATTGTGGTTTTACACATGCGTAAGTCATAGATATATTTCTAAGTCTTTTTACTACTTTTGGTAAATGCTCTATCACATAATCAATCTCTTCTTCTGTTGTGAATTTGCTAAGACTAAAAATAATAGCTGTATGAGCGATTTCTGGATCTTCTCCAAGTGCTTCTAAAACTTCACTACCTTCAAGTCTTTCAGAGCTACAACTACTTCCAGTTGCCGCGTAAATTCCTAATTGATTTAAATCCCAAAGCATTGATTCACCTTCAATTCCTCTAAATGAAGCTGTAATCGTATTTGGAAGTCTAAATTTATCATCAATATAAATCTTTGTATCTTCAATCTCTAAAATAGCAGTAGCTAATTTATCTCTAAGTTTTTTTATTTTTGTATTTATATAATCTAAATTTTCATTTGCTAGTTTTGCTGCGTAAGCCATAGCAAACATTCCATTTAGATAAACTGTTCCACCTCTTTTACCACCCATTTGGTTTCCACCATGGATTAAGTTTTGATAAGGAGCTTTGTTTCTCACATATAATCCACCTACACCTTTTGGGCCGTGGAATTTATGAGATGAGAATGTAAAATAATCAACTCCAAGTTCCTCTACATCTACTTTTATTTTTCCAATAGCTTGAGCACCATCTGAATGAAAAGGTATGTTATATTTTTTTGCAATTGTAGAAATTCCTTTTATAGGTTGAATTGCTCCAGATTCATTAGAAGCTGTTAAAATTGATATTAAAGCAGTATCTTCTCTGATAGCATCTTCTACATCAAACATACTAACTCTTCCATTCTCATCAGTTGGCAAATAAGTCGCTTCTATTCCAAACTTTTTACAATAGGCAATTGTTGCTTTTATACTTGAATGTTCAGCTACACAAGTGATAATATGTTTTTTCTCACTTCCTTGTAAGAAAGCATCCAAAAATGTTTTAATAACGATGTTATTCCCTTCTGTCGTCGATGAGGTTATAAGAATATCATCTTCGTCTTTTGCATTAATTGCTGGATAAAGCATATCATAAGCTAAATTTAAATAATCTCTAGCTTCACTTCCTTTTTTATAAATAACATTTACATTCCCATATACATCAATAGCATTACAGTAAACTTCTTTTACTTTTTTATCCATTTTTGTAGTAGAATTATTATCTAAATATACTTCCATTTCTTTCCTTTTTTAAAGAATTATTTTAACAATATATTATCTATTTTCATTGTTTATGTCAAGATTCTTTTATTTTTTATTTTTTTATATGTTTTTCCAAGGCATTTATGACGTCTTTAATATCTTGTGATTCAAGTAAAGTTTTTAATTTTTTCTTTTTTGATTTATGTAAGCCTCTAATAATTTCTTTTATCTCTTCTTCTGTTTTTGCTTCTATAATTTTTAATATATTTTCTTTACCAAATATTTTTTCAATTTTTTCTTTAGTTACTTTTTGAGTTTTTAAGATTGTAAATAAAAATATAAAAGACATTGAAGGAATAACAATCATTACAATTACAATTAATCCATAATTACCCATTTTTATCCTTTTTATATCTATTTTTAGATAATTATAGCATTTTTAATTGATTATTTGTTATAATTTAGTCGCAAAAACTTTAATAAGGAGTTTATATGACATTTACAGCTGGTGTATTTGCTATAGCTATATGTGCTATTGCAACAGGAATGATGTTAGTTATCGTAAGAGGTGCTGTTAAACAATCACCTTTAGACTAAAAAAGAGATTTTCCTCTTTTTTAACTATGTTTTTACAAAACTTATTTTCTAAATCTTCAATTTAAAAATTTCTATATTTTTTGGTATAATCAGATAAAAACTTTTTAAAAGGTAATTTTTATGAAAATGACAGGTGCAAAAATAGTAATTGAGAGTATGATAAAAGAGAATGTTGAAGTTGTATTTGGTTATCCAGGTGGGGCTATAATGAATGTTTATGATGAAATTTATAAACAAAATTCATTTCAACATATTCTTACAAGGCATGAACAAGCAGCAGTTCACGCTGCAGATGGTTATGCAAGAGCAACGGGGAAAGTTGGAGTTGCTTTTTTAACAAGTGGACCTGGATTTACAAATGGTGTAACTGGACTTGCTACTGCTTATACTGATTCTATTCCACTAGTTGTGATTAGTGGGCAAGTTGCAACTGCACTTATTGGAACTGATGCTTTTCAAGAAATAGACGCGGTTGGTATCTCAAGACCTTGTACAAAACATAACTTTTTGGTAAAAGATGTTAAAGATTTAGCGAATATTATAAAAGAAGCTTTTTATATTGCAAAAAGTGGAAGACCAGGGCCTGTTCATATTGATATTCCAAAAGATGTAACTGCAAATATGACTGATTTTGTTTATCCAAAAGAGATAGAACTTAAAACTTATAAACCAAATATAAAAGGTAATAAAAGACAAATTAAAAAAGTAGTTGATGTTATAAAAAAAGCTAAAAAACCTATTGTTTATATTGGTGGTGGTGCAGTTTTATCAAATGCAGGTGAGTTAGTAAGAGAATTTGTAAATACTACTCAAATTCCAGCAGTTGAAACTCTTATGGCAAAAGGTGTTTTAAGGTATGACAATCCATTAAACCTTGGAATGGTTGGAATGCATGGAACTTACGCGGCTAATATGGCTATGGCCGAAGCTGATTTGATGATAAGTTTTGGAGCAAGATTTGATGATAGAGTTACGGGAAAACTTGAAGAGTTTGCTAAACACGCAGAAGTTATTCACATAGATATCGATCCAACTTCAATTTCAAAAATAGTACATGCTGATTATCCAATTGTTGGGGATTTAAAAAATGTCCTTGAAACTATGATGCCTCTTGTTAAAGCTGAGATAAATCCAGAAAATTATGAATATTTTAGAAGTATTGTCCGAAGATATAATGACCTTCATCCATTGTCTTATCATGATAGTGATAAAGTTTTAAAACCTGAATGGGTTATTCAAAAAACTGGAGAAATTTTAGGGGACAAGGCTATTGTTTCTACTGATGTTGGGCAACATCAAATGTGGACAGCTCAATATTATCCATTTAGTTTCTCTCGTCAGTTTGTAACAAGTGGAGGGCTTGGAACTATGGGATTTGGTTTTCCAGCGGCTATGGGTGTAAAAAGAGGAGTACCTGATAAAATCTCAATTAATTTTAGTGGAGATGGAAGTATTCTTATGAATATTCAAGAGTTTGTAACTGCTTATGAATATAAATTACCTGTAATTAATATAGTTTTAAATAACAACTATTTAGGAATGGTTCGCCAGTGGCAAACAATGTTTTATGATGATAGATTGGCTTCAACTGATTTGAGTGTGCAACCAGATTTTGTGGCACTTGTAGAAGCTTGTGGTGGAAAAGGTTATAGAACAAAAACAAAAGATGAATATGAAGAGGCTTTAAGGGATGCTATCACTCAAAATGTTCCTGTGTTTATTGATGTTGTTATTGATAGAAGAGAAATAGTGTTACCGATGGTTCCAGCAGGGGAAGGCTTAGCTAATACAATTGTTGAATATAAAGATCCTAAACAACTTGAAAACAAGGATGAGAAATGAGAAAAGTAATATCTGTAATAGTTGAAAATGAACATGGAGTTTTAGCAAGAATTGTGAATCTATTTGCTGGAAGAGGTTATAATATTGAGAGTCTTACAGTTGCACCAATTCCAGAGAATAACTATTCAAGAATGACAATAGCGACAGAGGGTGATCCTGAAATATTTGAACAAATTGCTAAACAGCTTAATAAATTAATTCCTGTTTATAAAGTAATGGAAAGTGATAATTTTATAGAAAAAGAGATGGCAATGGTTAAATTCCCTATTGATAATTCTTTGAGTGATATTGATGCGCTTGCTAGATGTTATAATGGAAATATTTCAAATGTTAGTGAAGATTATATAGTTGTAACTGTGATTGATAGAGCGGTTAGAATTGATAATTTTTTAAAAGGGATTAAAAAATTTAATCCAATAGAAATAGTTAGAAGTGGTGTATCTGTAATAGATAGATAAGGATGATAAATGAAATTAAGTGAAATAGTAAAAATTTTAGAAGTTGAGATGGTAGGAGATGATAAAGAAATTGATGGTATGAATACTTTAATGAGTGCAGATAGCAATGAAATTTCTTTTTTTCATAACGGTAAATATTTAAAAGAATTACCACTTACAAAAGCTGGAGCTGTAATTTTAGATAAAGAATTTGTAAAACATCTTCCTGTACATACAACTGCTTTGATTAGTGATGAACCATATCTCAAAATGGCTCGTTTAACTAAATATTTTGTTAAACCTCTAAAAAGAGATGGTGAAAAAACTATTTCTGAAAGTGCAGATATTGCCGAGAATGTAACAATTGGTGGTGGAAGTGAAATAGGAGCAAACACTACTATTATGAGTGGAGTTTCAATTGGTGCAGATGTAGTAATTGGAGAAAATGTAACAATTTATCCAAATGTAACTATTTATAATGATACTAAAATAGCAAATAATGTAACAATTCACGCAGGAAGTGTGATAGGAAGTGATGGTTTTGGTTATGCACATACTAAAACAGGAGAACATGTTAAAATTTATCATTTAGGAAATGTAGTTATTGAAGACGATGTAGAGATAGGAGCAAACACTACAATTGATAGAGGTGTTTTTGGCTCAACTACTATTAAAAAAGGGGTAAAAATAGATAATTTAGTGCAAATTGGGCATAATTGTGAAGTAGGAGAATATTCTATAATGGTATCTCAATCAGGACTTGCAGGAAGTACAAAACTTGGTAGAAATGTAGTAATGGGTGGACAAAGTGCAGCAGCAGGGCATCTTAAAATAGCACCATTTACGCAAATTGCAGCAAGAGGTGGAATAACTAAAAGTATTAAAGAATCAGGAATTTATGGTGGATTTCCACTACTTCCTCAAAAAACTTGGCTTAGACTTCAAGCAAAAATAAATGGACTTTTAAAAAAATGATTTATAAATTTTCTGAGTTAAATAAAACAGATAAATATAAAATAATGTCTCAAACAATTATTCCTAGACCAATTGCATGGGTTGTGACTGAAAATGAGACTATAAATATTGCACCATTTAGTTATTTTACAGGGCTTTCCTCTGAACACCTGCTACGATTATGATTTCTATAGGACACAAAAAAGATGGCACTCCAAAAGATACATTAAAAAATATAAGAGAAACAAAAAAGTGTGTAGTTTGTTTTGTAGATGAAAAATATTTGGAAAAAATGAATAATTCATCTGAAGAATTACCAAAAGAAGTTAGCGAAGCCGAAAAATTTGATATAAAAACTAAAAAAGTTTATGAAGAGTTTCCACCTATGATAGAAGATATTAATTGTGCATATTTTTGTGAATTAAATCAAGAAGTAAATATTGGTGGTACTACAATTCCAGTAATTTTAAATGTAAAAGAAGTATTTATCAAAGATGAGTTTATTACAGATAAAGAGAGACTTACAATTGACTTGGATGTAATAGGCAGAGTAGGGGCGAGTTACGCTAAATTAACTAAAATTTAGTTTTTTATAGACATTGACCTAAAATACTCAACAATAAAACAAATTTCTTAACACTACAAAAAGCTAAAAAGTGTCAACGCAAGCGCCCTTCGGGTTTGAAGCACACTTTTTTTAACGCTTTTTTTCGTTAAAATTTGTAGTTGTTTCGTTTATTTAGTCAGTGTCTATTTATAAACATTTACTTCTGTAATCTCATCAGCGAAAATTTCTTGTGCTTTTTTGATAATTTTATCTTGCATAGGAATTTCTACAACTTTTTTAGATTCTTCTATTTTTTTAGGAGTTTCTTGAAGTTTAGTGCATTTTTGAGGAGTTACTTTCGTTCCAATTCCGAAAGTTTCATCAAGAAGTAATTTTAATACATTTCCCCAATATTTTTTCATTAAATTTCTGCATTTTTCATTGATACAACTTTCCCAAACTAATGTCTTATTTTCAAATGATATAAATTTAACATCATTGAAACATTCATAAATTTCTTTGTCTCTTTCTTTTATTTTTGCTAAAAATTGATTAAACAGATCATTTGGATTAGTTTTTTTTGTTATTTTAGGAGTGGTTGCTTGAGGTGTGTTTATCGGTTTTATTTCTTTTTTAGTAGAGAAAACTTCTTTTTCATATTTTTTAATTAATTCATCAAGTTTATGTGGTTTTGTAGCTTCTATCATTTTAAAAAACATTAAATTTAGGGCAAATTCATTATCTACATTTATTTTGATGAGCTCCTTCATATCAGCAACAATTTTGAAAAATCTCTCTATTGAAGCAAGGGCAAATTTATTATTGTAAAGTGCATCTTTTAGATAACTCATAATTTCATCTAAAATAGAATCAATATCATAAGTTGAAATAACTCTCACTATATCTTTTATTTTATCTTTTTCGTTGTTGAAAATCATTTTAAAAATATTATCAATTATTTCAGGATTGATAACTCCAAGCATTTCAACTATATTTGCTAAATTAATTTCACCTTTTGTATAAGCTATGGCTTGATTAAGGATTGTAAGAGTGTCTCTGAGGCTTCCATTTCCACTTTTAGCTATAAGTTCTACGGCTTTTGGTTCATATTTAACATTTTCTTTAGCTAAAACAAATTCAAGATGATTTTTGATTAAGTTATTATCAATTTTTGTAAATCTATAATGTTGAGTTCTACTTAAAATAGTAGCTGGTAGTTTAAGAGGGTCAGTGGTTGCTAAGATAAACTTTACATAAGGAGGTGGCTCTTCAAGTGTTTTAAGAAGGGCATTTTCAGCTTCACGAGTAAGCATATGTGCTTCATCGATTATGAATATTTTGTATCTGCCAATTGTTGGTTTATATCTTGTTTGCTCTATTATATCTTTTATATCTTCGATTTTACGGTTACTTGCCGCATCCATTTCAATGATGTCAATATGTCTGTTTTCATTTGCCATTATACAGTTTTCACATTCTTCGCAAGGTTTACTACTTTCGCCTTTTTCACATTGCAAAGCTTTTGCAAAAATTCTTGCAGTTGATGTTTTACCACTACCTCTAAGTCCACTAAAAAGGTAAGCATTAGCCAATTTTTTACCATCAAGTGCATTTTTTAGTGTTTGAATTACTGCCTCTTGTCCTACAACTTCGCTAAATTTCTTTGGTCTGTATTTTAGGGCTAAAACCATTTTTTTGCTACCTTTTTTAAATGAGCTGGATTTTCACTTGCTAAGAAGTGAATTTTTGAGTTTTGTTTTTCTTTTAAATTATACTCTTTTTTTAAAAGTTCTACTATAGCTTCACCTGAGTGGATTAGTTTTGCATTTTTGAAATACTCTTGAAGATAGGCGCTTAAAAGTGGAAAATGAGTACAACCTAAAACTACAATATCAATTTTTTCTGGATTTAATTTATTAAAGTATAATTTAAAAGTTTCTTTTATAAGAGATTTAGAATAAGCTTCTTCTTCTACGATTGGGACGAATAGAGGAGTGGGGATAGATATAATATTTTTATATCCTTTTGCTTCTAATCCATTTTTATAGAGATTGGAATTAATTGTAGCTTTTGTACCAATTATTAAAATAGTATCATCTTTTTTTGCTTGTTTAGTTACTGCTTGAATTCCAGCGTCAATAACTCCAACAACATTAAAATTTGCTTCTTTTCTAATTTCTGGCAAGGCACAACTGCTAACGGTATTGCAAGCAGTTATTAAAAAGTTAATATCGAAATTTTTTAAAAATTCTAAACTTTCAAGAGAATAACGAATAATTGTAGATTCGTTTTTACTTCCATAAGGAACTCTCGCAGTATCTCCAAAATAGATAATTTCATCAAATAATTTAGCTTGATAGATACTTTTAGCGACAGTAAGTCCACCAACTCCACTATCAAAAATTCCAGCTCTAGATATCATTCATTGCAGCCAAAAATTCTTTGTTATTTTTTGTTTTTAGCATTTTAGAATAAAGTAATCTAAGTGCTTCAACTTCTTCCATATCATTTATAATATTTCTTAAAGCCCATACTTTTGCAAGTGTTTCAGCGTCAAGAAGTAATTCTTCTTTTCTTGTACCAGATTTGATAATATCAACTGCTGGATAAATTCTTCTATTTGCAATTTTTCTACTTAAATCTATTTCCATATTTCCAGTTCCTTTGAACTCTTCGAAAATTACTTCATCCATTCTACTTCCAGTTTCTACAAGTGCAGTTGCGATAATTGTAAGACTTCCACTCTCTTCTAGGTTTCTAGCCGCACCAAAAAATCTTTTTGGTTTATGAAGTGCATTTGCATCAACCCCACCACTTAGCACTTTTCCACTTGAAGGAGTTGCTGTATTGTAAGCTCTTGCTAGTCTTGTAATTGAATCAAGTAAAATCACAACATCTTTACCCATTTCAGCCATTCTTTTTGCTTTTGCTATAACTATTTCAGATACTTTTATATGATTACTTGCAGGTTCATCGAATGTTGAAGAATAGACTTCACCTTTTACACTTCTTTCCATATCTGTAACTTCTTCTGGTCTTTCATCGATAAGTAATACAATGAGTTCTACTTCTGGATGATTTTTTGTAAGTCCATGAGCTATATCTTTTAAGAATTCAGTTTTACCACTTCTTGGAGGTGCTACGATTAGTCCTCTTTGACCTTTTCCAATAGGTGCAAATAGATCAATAACTCTACCTGTAAGTTTAGTTGGCATATATTCAAGTTTTAGTTGTTCTTGTGGATAAAGTGGAGTTAAGTTATCAAAGAGCGGTCTCTTTTTACTTTCTTCTGGTGGAAGATAATTGATAGCTTCGATTTTCAAAAGTGCATAATATTTTTCTGCATCTTTTGGTGGTCTTACTTGACCTGTAACTATATCACCAGTCCTCAAAGCAAATCTTTTAATTTGTGTTTGTGAAACATAAGTATCATTTTGTGAATCACTAAAATTTTTTCCTAAACTTCTTAAAAATCCATAACCGTCACTCATAATATCCAAAATACCAGTAAATAAAATATAACCACCATTACTAACTTGTGTTTTTAATATTTCAAACATTAAATCTTGTCTTTTAAGTTCTTGTGGGTTTTCTATTTTTAAGTTTTTTGCTATTTCGGTAAGTTTTTCGATAGGCTCGGTTCTTAAATCTTCAATTGTATGCCCTTTTACAGGTATATGAGTTCTTTGTTTTTTATTATTGTGATTATTATTATTTTGCATTCACATAAATCCTTGTAGTTTTATATTTTGTAGATTGAGTTTATATTGTAAATTTACCCAAAGTAGTTATGTAATTTTATTCTAAAAAGAAAATTTTGTCAAGTTTGTATTTTTATATGATATAATTTTTATATCAATTTAATTTTCAATAAAAAGGGTCGAAGATGAGTATGGAAAAAAAGTTAAAAGAAGGAAAAAGATTATCTAAACTAGATGCTTCTAATCAGCTGAGAGATGAAGAAAAAATAATGGATGAAAATGATTTTATTGTTTCAAAAACGGATACAAAAGGTTTTGTTACATATTGTAACAAAATTTTTGTAGATATGGTAGGGTGGAGTAGGCAAGAATTAATTGGAGCAAATCACAATATTATTCGTCACCCTGATATGCCAGCAATTGCTTTTAAAGTATTATGGGATTTAATAGCAAATAAGCAAGAATTTTTTGGCTTTGTTAAAAATTTAAGAAAAGATGGTGGGTATTATTGGGTTTTGGCTTATATTACAGCAGATTTGGATTTAAATGGAAATATAATTGGTTATTCATCTTTTAGAAAAAAGCCTTCAAGAAAGGGTATTGAAGAAATTACACCTATTTATAAAGCTCTTTTAGATGCTGAAAAATCTGGAGGAATGACTGCAAGTTATGAACTTTTAAAAAGCACTTTAAAAGCAACAGATGAAAATGTAATATCAAAATATCATGAATTAGTTTTTGATTTACAAAAGGAAGGATAAGAAGATGAATAAAAATGTATGTTTAGGAAGTATAATCTTTATATTTATTTTGATTTTAGGAATTGGAATTTATGAAGAAAACTATATTATTTTAGGAATTTCTTTAATAGGGATATTATTTACTTTTTTAGTGCCAACCTCATCAGATAATAAATCAAATGAAGAGGTGTTAGACAAAATTGATAGAGTTGTAACAAATGCTTATGAAGGTGAAATAAGTGATAGAATTATCATTGATAGTGATGAGAAAAAAGAGGAAAAAATTGCTTGGAATATAAATGAAATGCTTGATCAGGTGGAAGATTTATTAAGAGAAAATAAAAATACTATAAATGCTGTAATCAATGGTGAAACTTATAGATATATTATGCCAAATGGTCTTCATGGCGAATTTAAAAATGTAGCAATTGAATCGCAAGGAGCAGTAGAATCATTAAAAATTTCTAAACAAGTAGAAGTTTTAGCATTACTTTCAAAAAGATTTACTAAGCTTGATGGAGGAGTTAGCTCAAATTTCGAGCAAATTTCGAATGATGTAATGAATATTGATGATGCTTTTAAAGAAATAGCCCTAAAAGTAAAAGAAAGTGTTAACAAATCAGATGAAACTTATGAAATGATGAAAGAATCAAAAGAAGATTTTAATATGCTTTCTCAAAAAGTTATGGATACATCAGAACAAATTAATCAAATGTCTGAAAATATAAAATCAGTTTCAAATGTAGTGGGATTAATTAAAGATATAGCAGATCAAACAAATTTATTAGCTTTAAATGCAGCTATTGAGGCAGCTAGAGCTGGAGAAGCTGGGAGAGGATTTGCTGTAGTTGCTGAAAATGTTCGAGACCTTGCAGAAAAAACTCAAAAAGCTACAAATGAAATAAGTATAACTATTCAGACACTTGGACAACAATTTAATTCAGTTAGTGAAAATACAGATGAAGTTGTAAAGATTGGAAATCAAACACATGAAACTATGAATAATTTTGAATTACTTCTTTCAAATCTTCAAAAAGAACTTACAAATGTAAGCTTTATTTCAGAAGAAAATACCTTATCTATTTTTTTAATAGTATTTAAAATTGGTCATATTATTTATAAAGCAAGTATGTATGCATCAATTGCAAAGGCTCATGTTGATGAGAAAATTAGAACTAGTTGCACAGATTGTGTATTAGGTAAATGGCTTTATAATGAAAATGTTAAAAATTTAATATCTAACTTTAAAGATTATCATAATCTATTAGAAAGTCATAAACAAATTCATCTAATTGGTGCAAAAATAGCTGATAATATTGAAAAAGAGGGTGTTACAAAAGATAATTCTGATTGGTATTATAATGAAATGGTAATGGTAGAAAATCGTGCAAAAGAAGTATCTAAATATTTAAATGATATTAGTGGATATATAGAAAAAGAAAATAAGATAAATGAGTTACTTGAAGTTAGTCAAGGGATTTTAGGATAATTTCTACTCCTTTTTTTATCATTTCATAAAGCTCATTCATTCCTTCTTCTGTGTCATAAAAATATGGATCAGGGACATCTTCATTTATTAATTTAGAAACATTTTTAAAGCCCATTTTTTTTGTGTCTTCTAAATTTCTTTCATCCATTACAACTATTTTATCCCATTTATCCAAATCATTTTTTGATAACTGTCTTGCTTTTAAATTACTTATATCAATATCTTTTTGTTTTGCTATATTTTGTGATTTTTTACAAGGAGCCTCACCTATATGCCAATGGCCAGTTCCTGCACTATCAAACAAATGTTTGCTATTTAGACTTCTAGCTATTCCCTCGGCTAAAGGGCTTCTACAAATGTTTCCTAAACAAACAAACAGTATTTTCATTCTTTTCCTTCTTTAATTGGAACAAATTTGCATTCATCAAGTTCTTTTTTATAAATTTTTCCATTTTGTTTTTTAAATTGTGTAATTATTTCATTGTCATTTTTTAAAATAGGGGCTAGTAAAATTCCATTATCATTTAGTTGTTCGAATAGAGCCTCTGGAATTTCTGAAGAAGAGGCAGAAAATAAAATTCTATCAAATGGAGCGTAATTTTTCCAACCACTGTTTCCATCATCATGTTTTAAATTAACATTATGAATATTTAATTTTTTAAATCTATTTTTAGTTTCCAAGACTAAATTTCTAATCCTCTCAACTGCAAATACACGACGAATTAATTGTGATAGAATTGCCGCTTGATAGCCACTTCCACATCCGATTTCTAAGATAGAATCTACTTGTTTATCAATTTCCAAATAAGTTGTCATTTTAGCGACTGTTAGAGGGGAAGAAATAGTGGAATCATTTGCCAAAGGAAGAGCATCAATCATATAAGCATGAAATATGAAACTCTCAGGCACGAATTTTTTTCTATTTATGTTTAAAAATGCCTTTTTTATTTCTGGTTTTAATTTAAAGATAGAATCTAATTTTTCTACCATTTGAGTATTTGCATAGTTATTCAAGAGGAAGCCTTTTTCTTATTTTTTTTATGTAATTCAGGTCAATATTGGCAAACTTACCAAGTTCTTCACCCCAAGGAGTTATGATATTACTTGCGTGAGCTAAGCCATCCGAAACTACTACAAAAGCTTGCAAACTTAAAGCTAGGGCATTTGCTAAAGTTTTTAGATGAACTTTTCTTTGGATTCCCCACATAGCTGGAATTAATACAATATCAACTCCTTTTATTTTTTGCCAATATTCTATAAATCTAAGTTCAAAACATATTAAAATTGCAAATTTAATCCCTTCGATTTCAAAAATCTCAGGTTCAATTTCTCCAACTTTAAAATATTTTTTTTCATATACAAAAAGTTTAATTTTTTCTCTTTTATAAACTATTTTATTTTGATAAAAGATGAAAGCAACATTTTTATTTTCTTCTATCAAAGTAAAACATATTATTTTATTTTGTGAAAGTGGAATAATAGCTTCTTTTATTACTTTAGCAAATTCATTTGCTTTAGCAAAATTTTTGTAATCAAAATCTGTAACTATTACTTCACTTGCTAAAATTAGTTTTGCAGTGCTATTTTTAATTTTATTTACTAATAAATTTAGATTATGATTGTAATCGTTTGTAGGAGTAAAATCTATAATTTCTGTTTTCATATTTTTAACTTAAATAAGGCACTTACTAAATAAACGAAACAACTGTAAATTGCTTTATTGCCCTGAGTTTTAGTAAATGCCATTAATATTAAACCTCTCCAAAAACTCTATTGAAAATTTTATCTACATTTCTTGTGTAGTAGTTATAATCAAATAAGCTTTTAATTTCATCTTCACTTAGATATTTTCTTAAATCCTCATCAGCAAGTAAATATTGAAGATATAGACTTTCACCTTTTTCATTTACAGTTGGTTTTCCTTGTTGAATCTCTTCCCAAACTTTCATGGCATTTCTTTGAACTAATTTATAAGCATCTTCTCTACTTACACCTTTTTTAGGTAGTTCAAGTAATATTCTTTGAGAGAATACAAGCCCTCCTGTTTGATTTAAGTTTTTCATCATATTTTTTGGATAAACTACGAGGTTTGAGATAATATTGTTAAATCTATGAAGCATAAAATCACTTGTTATGAAACTATCTGGAAGCCAAAATCTTTCAGTAGAAGAGTGAGAGATGTCTCTTTCGTGCCATAACGCTACATTTTCCATCGCTGGAATTACATAACCCCTGATAATTCTCGCAAGTCCTGTTACATTTTCACTAAGGATAGGATTTCTTTTGTGAGGCATAGCAGAGCTTCCTTTTTGACCTTTTGCAAATTTTTCTTCTGCTTCATAAACTTCTGTTCTTTGCCAATGTCTTACTTGAACGGCAAATTTTTCTATGCTACTTGCTAAAAGTGCTAAACCTGAAGCAAGTCTTGCATATCTGTCTCTTTGGATTACTTGATTTGACGCATTTGCTGGAGTTAATCCTAAGTGTTTACACGCTATTTCTTCAAGCTCGATTGGTGCATGAGCGAAATTTCCCATAGCTCCACTAATTTGTCCTACTGCAATAACTGGCATAGTTTGTTTTAAGTTAGTTAAATGTCTTTGTAGTTCATCATACCAAACTGCCAAAACAAGTCCAAAAGTAATTGGTTCACCATGAATTCCGTGGCTTCTTCCTACCATTAAAGTATATTTATGTTCTTCAGCTCGTTTTTTCACTGATTCCATAAGTATTTCAACATCTTCTATTATTATTTTAAGAGAATCTCTCATTTGAAGGGCAACTGCTGTATCAACTGTATCACTTGAAGTCATTCCATAATGAAACCATCTGCTTTCATCACCCAGACTTTCTGATACACTTGTAGTAAAAGCTATTAAATCATGTCTTGTAACTGCTTCTATTTCATCAATTCTATTTATATTAAATTTTCCATTTTCTACTATTTTTTTTGCATCATCGTCAGGAATAAGTCCTATTTCATTCCAAGCTTTAACTACCGCTTTTTCAACTTTAAGCCAAGCTGAATATTTAGCATTCATATCCCAATTTTTTTTCATTTCTTCTCTTGAATATCTTTCAACCATAAATAATCCTTTATAAATTTTTATAATTATACCAAAAGAGATTAATAATTGAGAATTGAGAATTGAGAATTGAGAATTGAGAATATGATTTTTAAATTATTGTTTGATAATTAAGATTAAAAAATTTTATAAAAAGCAAATTTTAAATATTTGGGAAATTGATTTTGAAAGTTAAGTGGCTCCCCGAACTGGATTCGAACCAGTGACCAAGTGATTAACAGTCACCTACTCTACCGCTGAGCCATCGGGGATTATTTACAAACATTTTGTTTGTGGAATGAAATTATAGTGAAAAAAACTTAAAAAAAACTTAAATTCAATTATTTTTTCTAAAAATTTTTATTTTCATAATTTATTCATTTTATTTAAGTATAATTTCAAGAGTAACAAGAGTAATTAATAAAAATCTAAGGAGATTTAATGAGCTTATATGATAAAAAATATATAAATGACAAAACTGGATATCAAGAAGAATCAAAAGTAAGAGTAAATGAATTTGTAAAACAAACTTATCAACTTTTTGCTGGTAGTTTAATTGGTGGGGCAGTTGGTGCATATCTAGGTATGAGTTTTATGCCTGCTGGTGGATTTGGATTTTGGGGAGCTGTTATTTTAGAATTTGCACTTTTATTTGGTGTATATGCAGTTAAAGACAAACCTGGAATTAATCTAGCAATGCTTTTTGCTTTTACATTCGTAAGTGGTCTGACTATTTCTCCACTTTTAAATGTCTATGTTGGTAGAGGAATGGGTAACATTGTTGGTGAAGCCTTTTTACTTACATCTATTGCTTTTGGTGGACTTAGTTTGTTTGCTATGAATACTAAAAAAGATTATACAACAATGTCTAAAATGCTATTTATTAGTTTAATTATTATAATTGTAGCTGGACTTTTAAACTTGTTTTTCCATTCGCCAATGCTTCAATTAGCAATTGCAGTTGTAAGTAGTGTGCTATTTAGTTTTTTTATTTTATACGATACACAAAATGTAATTCAAGGAAATTATTCCACTCCAATTGAAGGAGCGATAGCTTTATATTTAGATTTCTTGAATTTATTTATTTCACTTCTTCAAATTTTAGGAATTTTTGGTAATGAAGAAGAATAATAATAACCTTCTAAGGGTTATTGATGCAAATATCAATAGATACAAAGAAGGGATTAGAGTAGTTGAAGATATTTATCGTTATATTTATAATGATAAAAATATCTCTTCAACTCTAAAATCTTTACGACATATCAAGCTTCCACTCTCTCAAAAAGAGTTACTTCAAAATAGAGATTCAATTAATGATGTTCTTAAAACTTCTACAAAAAGCGAGCAAAATCGAAAGAATCTAGAAAGTATTATTGTTGCAAACTTAAAAAGAGCAGAAGAATCTGCAAGAGTTTTAGAAGAGCTTTTTAAACTTATTGATATCCAAACTTCTGAAAAATTTAAATCAAATAGATATAAACTTTATAATGTAGAAAAAGAGATTATTTTAAATTTAACAACACAAAAGCCTGAATAAGACCGATAATTGCTCCTAAGAAAGCTCCTGCAATATTTATAAATTTAAAATGTTTATCCATTAAGCTAAATAGCATATCTTCAAGTTTTCTCTCATCGAAACTATTAACTTTTTTTTCAACTACTTTTCCAATTTCGAAATTTTCTATAACTTTATAAGATTCATTTTCTAGAAATTTAATAGCTTCGTGTTGTAGATTTTGTTTTATTTTTTCTTTATCGATTATTTTTTCAATATCAAAAATAGCATTAATTTTGTTAGCTAATAAATCTATATTTTCTAAAACCATATTTTTTATCATATTTTCACTTATCAAAGAAGTTGCAAAAGGAAATTTTGAAGAAATCATTTGCATTACAAAATCACTAATAGAATCAGCTATTTTTTGTGGATTTGCTTTGATAATTTCTGTAATATTTGGCATATCAAATTCATCAATTTTTTGAGAAATCATATTTTGAATTTCTGTTTTAAATTTGTCAGATGTAATTAATTTATGAAGTTCTTCTTTATCAAGCAGATGATTTTGGACTACATTTGCTACATTTTTTGCTAAATTTGCTTTTTCTTTTGGGATTACACCTTGTGGAATTATAGTAAGTGAACCTAATTTTTTGGCTTTATATGGCCTGAAAAGCATTTTAATAGCGATATAGTTTGTAATGTATCCAATAATTGCACCTACAAAACTACTGATTAAATAAAACATCTCTTATCTCCTTTAAATTTTGTTTATTTCCTTGGATTTTGTAAGTGATTCCATCTAAAAAGTTTCTATCAATTACTGTTATATTATATTTTTTAAATAGATATTCACATTTACTTGCAAGTTCATAATCTACATTTATAGTTTCTTCAATAAGTTCTTCAAATTCTATAAGCTTTGCATTAGCCACTGCCATATTAGCTGAATCACTGTAAGCTCTAGCTAATCCTCCAGCACCAAGCAGGGTTCCACCAAAATATCGAACAGTAATAATTGTTACATTTATTAAATTATGACCTTGAAGGACTTTTAGAGTAGGGCGACCACTCGTTCCTTTAGGCTCTCCATCATCCTTGCTTCCTTCTACTATTTGATTATATTCATTAAAATATCTAAAAGCAGTTACAAAATGTCTTGCTTTTGGATGGGCGTTTTTAAGTTCATTTAGTTTAGTTTCGAACTCGCTAAAAGGAAGTAAAAAAGAATGAAATTTTGATTTTTTCACTTCTAAGGTATAGGCTGAAATAGAGTTAGTTGTTTTCATACCTTATACTTCCAGCCAAATTCTTAGAATTTTTGATACAGTCATTGAAGCTCACACCTTTATAAGCGTTTGAATTTAGATATAGATTATCTATTTTATTTGCTTCAAGCATAATATTTCTAACTATATTTAAATGTCCTACTTTATAGTTTGGAATTGCATTTTTCCATAATTTTAAAAATTCAAATTTAAGTGAATTTTTACCTATGATTTTTTCTATATCATTTTTAACTATTTCTATAATTTCTTCTTGGCTTAATTCTTTAATTTTTTCAAATCTTTTACCACCTACCATACATCTAATTCCATTACGATTAGGGAAAATATATTTATCCATTAAAATTCCAAGTGTCTTTAGATGAGTTGTAAGTATTCCAAAACTAACAGGTTCAATATCTCCACTAAATCCTACAATTGCCACAGGAGTATATTCTATTTTTTCTAAATTTTCTGCTAAAATAGGGTATTTAGACTCTACTATTTTTGCACTGTCATAAGCTGGAGTTGCTAAGATGATTTTATCATATTGACTTAATTCTTCAAGTGAAGTTATTTCTTTTTGGATTATATTGAGCTCGCTTGCTAATTTATCAATAAATTCACTCATTCCCGAGTTAAAGCTTGTAAGTTCACCACTTGGATTACCACCTTTTTTCTTTTTAAGCATTCCTTTAAATAATCCACCATACTCTTTTTCTAGATTTGCAATTTTTGGAAATGCAGCATTAATTGAGAGTGATTCAGGGCTAGATGCATAAATCCCAGCAGTCATAGGTCTCATAAATCTTTCGCAAAAAGTTTTACCAAGTCTTCTATTTATAAAGCCACAAACACTTTCATCATCTTTTGGTTCAGGTTTTACAAAAAATTCACCAAATAATCTAAATTTTGCACTCCAAGGTAAAATATCACTAAAAATAAAATCCTTAGCAGACGAGGGAAGTTTATAGAGTTTATCATCAAAAATATATCTAATTTTTGAATTTTCATTGGCTTTAATTGTTTTAATATTTAGTTTTTTACACAATTCCAATGTTTCAGGAGTATTATCCAAAAATCCATTAACTCCCTCTTCAAATAAAAATTCATCTTTTTTAATTGTATGAGCTTTTCCGCCAACTTTGTTTTTTTCAAAAACATCAACATCAGCAAATTCTTTTAGATAAAAAGCAGTAGTTAAACCGCTTATTCCTCCCCCTATTACTGCTATTTTCATAATTTTGTTCTCCCTATATTATATTTTTTAAAGCGTTTTCAAATCTAATAAAACCTTCATCAATCTCTTCTTTTGTAATTGTAAGTGGTGGTAAAAATCTGATTACATTTCTTCCAGCTTTTAAAACTAAAACTTTGTTTACATGAGCTTCTTTATAAACTAAGTCTTGGATTTCAGCTCCCCTGCATCTAAGTCCTCTCATTAAACCAAGTCCTGTAACTTCTTCAAAAAGTTTTGGATATTTTTCTCCTATTTTTTTTAGTTTTTCTTCAAAATAGATGAAATTTTCATCAAGTTTTCCACTTTCTTTATATTCTTCTAAAATATTTAGAACTTCAAGTGCTGCGCTTGTTACTAAATAATTACCTCCAAATGTGCTTCCGTGATCCCCCGCTTTTAAAACATCAACAGTTGTGAAAATAGCACCTATTGGCACACCTCCACCTAATCCTTTTGCCATTGTAATAATGTCTGGTTTTATTTCATATAGCATACTTGCTAAAAATTCACTTGTTCTATAAATTCCTGTTTGAACCTCATCAATAATTAATAAAATATCTTTTTCTTTTAGAAATTTTGCTAATTTTTGAACTTCAACTTTATCAAAAGCATAAACTCCACCTTCACCTTGAATAAGTTCTATCATTACGGCTACTGTTTTATCATCAATTTTATTATAAATATCTTGAATGTTATCAGCATACACAAATCCATCTGGATATGGTCCGAAATAAGTTTGATGCATTTTTTCTTGACCAGTTGCTTTTACAGTTGTAATGGTTCTTCCGTGAAATGAATTTTGTAATGTTACGACTTTGTATCTTTTGATTTCTCCATCAACTTCGCCATATTTTCTAGCAATTTTCAAAGCCCCTTCGTTAGCTTCAGCTCCACTATTTGCAAAAAATGTTTTTCCAGTCATTTCAGATAAATCTGCAATTTTTTTGGCTAATTTTGCTTGTGGTTCAATGTAATAAATATTTGAAATATGTGTAATTTTTTTCGCTTGTTCACAAATAACATTTGCAACTCGCGCGTTCCCGTGTCCTACACTTACAACGCCAATTCCACTTGTAAAATCAATATAAAGTTCCCCTTTATCATTCCATAAAGTAGCATTTTTACCTTTTACAAAGTTAATATAATTTCTATTGTATGTTGGTAATACATATTGTTTATCTAAAGTTTGCATTTTTACTCCTCAATTAATTTAAATTCATCAAAATAGTTACTGTCTAATTTATCAAAAAATAGACCAACTTTATCAAATCCTAAACAACCAGCAAAAGATATTAAATATCTAACAGTTTCTTCATTATCTTCATTTATCAAAAAACTAACTTTTTTTGCATCATCAATTTTAGATAAAATTTCAGCAATATCAGGTAATGTTAAATTATTATCAATTAATGTTTGTTTGATTCTAACACCTTTTATTATATCTAAAAAATCTTCATAATCATCTTTTTTTTTATCTCATTATTAATTAAATCAAAAACATAAGCCATTCTATTTAAAAGTAGAATAAATTTTAGATTTGCAGGTAAATTAATATCAGCATCTTTATTCCAGCCGACTACTAAATTACTGTTTTTTAAAAATTCTTCATCTTTGTTTGTAATATATTTTTCTTTTTCTTTAAACATATTAAAACCTTTTAGTATAATTCCATATTCGAAATTATATCAAAGGAAATAGATGTTTAGTAAAATATTAAAAAATTATTCATCATCAAATATAAAAAATGATGTTTTAAGTGGGGCAGTTGTAGCAGTTGCCTTAATTCCAGAGGCTATTGCTTTTAGTATAATTGCCCATGTAAATCCACTCGTAGGACTTTATACAGCTTTTATTTTGGGGCTTATAACAGCTCTTTTTGGTGGAAAACCTGGAATGATTAGTGGAGCGACTGGAAGTGTAGCAGTTGTAATGGTGGCACTTGTTGCTATGCACGGAGTAGAATATCTGTTTTGGGCTACAATTTTAGCGGGAATTATACAGATTTTAGTGGGTGTTTTTAAATTTGCTAAATTTATTCGTTTAGTTCCACAGCCGGTTATGTTTGGGTTTGTAAATGGACTTGCTATTGTAATAGCTTTGGCTCAGCTCCCAATGTTTTATGGAGAAGGTTATCCGATGTATTTATTAGTAATAGCTACTATGGCAATTATGTATTTTTTACCTAAATTTACAACAGCTGTTCCGGCTGGACTTGTGGCAATTATTGTAATTACATTAACAGTTATATTTTTTCATATAGATACAAAAACAGTGGGAGATTTAGCAGATATATCAGGAGGATTTCCACATTTTCATTTTCCACTTGCACCTTTAAACTTTAAAACATTTAAAATTGTTTTACCTTATGCGGTAATTATGGCACTTGTGGGGCTTATTGAGAGTCTTTTAACACTTGAAGTTTTAGAAGAAATGAGTGGTGAGAGAGGATATGGAAACAAAGAAGCAATAGCTCTTGGAGCAGGGAATACAACTTGTGGATTTTTTGGTGGAATGGCTGGGTGTGCAATGATTGGTCAAAGTGTAATTAACTATACTTCTGGGGGTCGTGGAAGACTTTCAAGTGCTACGGCCGCAATCTTATTACTTCTTTTTATTGTTAGTCTTTCAGAATATGTTTCTAAAATTCCTTTGGCTGTATTAGTTGGAATTATGTTTATGGTAAGTATTGCTACATTTGAATGGGCAAGTTTGGATAGACTGAAAAGAATGCCAAAAGAGGATGCTTTGGTGCTATTTACTGTAACTATTGTTACAATCTTTGCTGATTTAGCAATAGCGGTTATTGTGGGGGTTATTATGTCAGCACTTGTATTTGCTTGGAAACATGCCAAAGTTTATTACAAAACAAAAATGGAAGGAAATAGAAAAATATATCTTTTTGAAGGGCCTCTATTTTTTGGAAGTGCTAAAGCATTTGTAGAAAGTTTTGATGTGAAAAATGATCCTGATGAGGTTGTTATGAATTTCAAGGATGTAAGAGTAATGGATAGCAGTGGAGTCGAAGCTATTGATAAAATTACAAAAAAATACAAAGAAATAGGAAAAAGAATAACTATTCGTCATTTAAGCAATGACTGTAGAGATTTATTAACAGTTGCTGGACCTTATTGTGAATGGGAAGAAGACGATCCAACTTATAAAATAGTAAGACCAGATGTGTGAGAAGGGAAATAATTTTCTAAAGTTAAAGAGTTTGTTTTATTAAAAATATGATAAACTTATAAAAAAGGCAAAATAATGAAAAAAATCTTAATAGCTGTAGTGATTTCAGCAATTGTTTTTTTTGCCTCTTCTCTCTTTTTTAACACAGAACATTCTATTATTTTATCAATAGTTGCTTTATTAGTTGCATTATGGAGTAATGAAGGATTACCTCTTGGAGTAGTATCTTTGCTACCTATAATTTTGTTCCCAGCTTTTGGGGTATTATCCACAAATGATGTAACAAGTAACTATTCTAACTCCATTATATTCCTTTTTCTTGGGGGATTTTTGGTTGCTATTGCTACAGAAAAAATAGATCTTCATAAAATAATTGCAAATTCACTTTTATCTATTTTTCCTAATTCTGTAAGAGGAGTTGTATCTTCTCTTGCTATCACTTCGGCACTTTTAAGCAGTGTAATTTCCAATACAACAACGGCTCTTCTTTTGATACCTATTGCAATGTTTATCACTGAAAATGTAGAAATCAAAAAAAGATTGGTTTTAGCAGTAGCTTATGGAGCGAGTATTGGAGGGATTATAACTCCCATAGGAACTCCGCCAAATTTAATTTATTTAGGATTTATGGATGATAATTCTCTTCAAACTGTTTCATTTGTAAAATGGATGGCTTTAACCTTTCCAGTTGCACTTATTATGCTTGTTTTTATTTCTTTTATCCTGTCATATGGAATAAAGGATAAATTAGAAGTATCTTTTGAAAAAACTAAAATGAATAAAGAACAAAAAAGACTTGCTTATATTTTAATAGGCTTAGTTGTTTTACTTCTTGTAAATTCTCCTATCAAACCTTATTGGGGAGGGTTTGGGCTTAATGAAAAACTTATTTTACTTGGATTTGGTATTTTAATGTTTATACCTAATATTGGTTTTTTAAATTGGAGGGATAGTAAAAAAATTCCATTTGAGATTATATTTCTTTTTGGTGCTGGATTTTCTATCGCTATGGCTTTTTCAAAAAGTGGATTAGCAGTAGAAATTGCTAAATATTTACAAAATTTTGCAGATATGCCTATATTGTTTTTATTATTTATAGTAGCTACTTTCGTAACATTTACTACTGAACTTACAAGCAATACAGCTTTAATATCTATAGCACTTCCAATTATTTATTCTTTAGCTCATATGTCTGGGGCAAATGAATCTTTGATTTTAATGGTGGCTACAATAGCTGCAAGTTATGCTTTTATGCTACCAATCGCTACTCCACCAAATGCTATTGCTATGAGTAGTGGAGCTGTGAAAGTTTCTGATATGGCTAAATTTGGAATTATTTTGAATATTGCAGGAGTTATTTCTATTACATTAGTATCTTATTTTATTTGGAGTAAATTTTTATAAAGGTTTTTTATCAAATAATTGTTATAATTGTCCAAATGTTATTCAAAAGGAGACAGAATAAAGTAAACAACATTTAAAAACAGCTTCTATTTCTATTCACTAACTATTTAGCTCCTTTTGGAGCTATAAATTAATTTTGTTATTTTTTGCTATCATAAATTTTTCCTAATAAATTTAAAAGTGGTAAATAAATCATTTCAACTTCACTTATATCAGTTTTTGCCTGATTTGGAAAGAAAAAATGAGTATTTCTATTTCTACGAGTTTTCACAATAATATAAATCATTTCTTGAATTAATTTTGATTTTTGTGGATCTATTTGCTGTAGGAATTCTTTCTCGGCATGTTTTAGTGTAGTAGAAATAGTCCCTGTATTTATTTGTGCAATATAGGAAATATCTAATTCTTTTAGAGTTTTTGCCAACCATTCATTGTTAATTGCTATTACTTTAGGGCCATATTCTGCATTTGCTCTTTTGTGAAAAAAATTAAAATGATATTTTAACATACATGCTTTTAGTAATATCTCAATAGATAGAGAAATATTCCGCCAAAAATCTACACTTTTAAATTTATTATGATTTATTATTGGTGCAGGTTTAAATATTTTATCATAAACTATAACTTTGTCAATAGTAGCTAAATGCAAAGCATATTGATAATTTTTTTCATCAATATCACTTATATCAATTCTATTTAGTGTGTTTGATAATGACAATTTTATTTTTACTTTTTTTATCAAATTAAAAAACTCTTTTTAAAATTTCTCTGAAATTATTCATAAATTCACGAAAATAATATTTAAACATAATTTATCCTTTTATTTCTAACTCTATCATTTCCCACGGAAGCCCTTGAACATTAAGTTCATCCAAAAATAATTTTGCATCAAATTCTTCCATATTATGCACACCTTTGGCAAACCATTTTTTATCAGCTATCATTTTTGCACCTATCATAGCTGGAACACCTGTTGTGTAGCTTACACATTGCGCACCTGTTTCTTTGTATGCACATTGATGGTCACAAATTTGATAAAGATAAACTTTTCTTTTTTTACCATCTTTGATACCTTCAACTACACAACCGATATTTGTTTTACCTTTTGTTCTTTCTCCTAAACTTGCTGGGTCTGGTAAGACTTTTTTTAGGAATTCCATCGGTGAAAGCTCACATCCTTCACAAATTTTAATCGGTTTAATATCTGTCATTCCTACATTTTGTAAAACTTCAAGATGTTTTAAATATTTATCACTAAATGTCATAAAAAATCTAATTCTTTTGATTGAAGGAATGTTTTTCACTAAACTTTCAAGTTCTTCATGATAAAGTAAATAACTAGGATAAGTCCCAACTTTTGGATATTCCCAATCCATTTTAACACTCATAGGATCAATAATTTTCCATTCTCCATTTTCGTAATATTTACCTTTTTGAGTTATTTCTCTTATGTTTATTTCAGGATTGAAATTTGTAGCAAAAGCATATCCGTGATCTCCTGCATTACAATCCAAAATATCTATGAATTGAATCTCATCAAATAGATATTGATTTGCATATGCCACAAAAACATTTGTAACACCTGGGTCAAATCCACTTCCTAAAAGTGCCATTTTTTTAGCTTTTTTAAATTCATCATCTTTTGCCCATTGAAGTTTATATTCAAATTTTGCAACGTCAGGATGTTCATAATTTGCAGTATCTACATAATTTGCACCGGCTTTAAGACAAGCTTCCATAATTGTCAAATCTTGATATGGAAGTGCTACATTTAAGACAATATCAGCCCCAACTTTTTTGATAAGTTCAGCAGTTTCGCTTGCATTATCAGCATCTATTTTGTATGTATCCACAACAACATTAAGTTTTTCTTTTATATCATTTGCAATTGCATCACATTTTGATTTAGTTCTACTTGCTAAACTTATTTTTTCAAAACTTTTACTGTTCATTGCAGATTTAAAAGTCGCAACTCTCCCAACTCCACCAGCCCCAATAATTAGTAAATTTGCCATAAATTATCCTTTTTTAATTATATTCAAATTAATGAAAAATAAAAGCCATTAGTCCTATTACTGCTAGTGTAATAGTACCAATATTGATTTTATCAAACTCTTTTCTAAATAGTGCTAATACTAAATACAATACAAATCCTGCACTAATTCCTATTGTAATTGAATAAGTAAGAGGCATCAGAATTATTGTCATAAAACTACTTACAGCTATAACATTATTACTAAAATCAATATTTTTTAATTCACTAAACATAAGTACTCCAACCATCACTAAAATAGGGTAAATTGCATTATCTGGAATAGCTTTGTATAATGGTAAAAAGAATAAAGTTGTTATAAAAAATAGACCTGTAACAACAGCTGTAAGTCCAGTTCTTCCACCTTCTTCTACACCTGCTGCACTTTCAATAAAAGATGTTGTAGTAGAAGTACCAATAGCTGCACCTATAACTGTAGCAGCCGCATCCGCTTCAAGTGTTTTTTGTAATTCTTTACTATTGTTTTTGAAAAGTCCTGCTCTCATTCCTATTCCAGCTAATGTTCCAACACTATCAAACATATCTGTAATTAAAAATGTGATGATAACGGGGATTAAACTAAGTGTAAGAGCACTTTTTAAATCAAATTGTAAAAATATATCATTAATTCCCGCTATATTAAAAGATATTATGCCTTTTGGTAAAGCTTCTAAATGAAATATCCAAGCTACTATTGAAGTTATAAGAATTGATAGAATAAAAGCACCTTTTATTCTATAAGAATAAAATATTGCAGCTGTAATAAATCCAAATATACCAAGTAAAATGTTTGGTGAGCTTATATCACCTAAACTAACTAATGTAGCTGGATTGTCAACTATTATTCCCATTCCTTTTAAACCAATAAAAGCGATAAACAGTCCAATACCAGCACTAATAGCTCTTCTTAAATCTACAGGTACACTATTTAGAACCCATATTCTGAGTTTAGTAAATGAAAGAAGTAAAAATATCAACCCTGATATCATAACTATACCTAAAGCTGTTTGCCAAGGCATATGCATACCTTTTACCAGACCAAATGTGAAATAAGCATTTAATCCCATTCCCACACTCATAGCAACTGGTGTGTTTGCCCATAATCCATTTAAAATAGTTGAAATAATCGTAACGATAGCAGTCGCTGTGATTAACGCATCAAAAGGCATACCCGTAAGACTCATAATAGATGCATTTACAGGAACGATATACATCATTGCTAAAAAAGTGGTAAATCCTGCCCGTACTTCAGTAGAAACTGTAGTATTGTTTTGTGTTAGTTTAAATAGTTTTTCAAACATTTTTTCTCCTTTTTGATATTAATTTTCCCAGAAAAAGACAATCCATTTATTTGCCTCTCTTACTTTGAAATCAGGTATAACTAAAGAAGTGGGTTTATAATAAATTGAACTTGTTTTTATCTCAATACCAGGATATTCTATTTTCAAAATATCTACTATTTCTTTTAGAGTTTCTCCGGAATCAGAAATATCATCAACTAATACTATTTTTTTATGATTATTTAAATCTGGGATATTCTTGATTTCAAAAGTATCAAGTTTTTTTTCACCTTCATAATGTATAGAATTAATTGTATAAACATTTCTCATATTTAAGCTTTCGCCCAAAAAGTGAGCTAAAGTTAGACCACCTCTTGCAATAGCGACTAAACAATCAGGATTGTACTCCTTTATTTCCTTACTTAAGATATTTACATCTTTTGTAAATTCTTCAAAACTATAAAACTCTTTCATTTTTCTCCTTTTTATTTACTAAATAACTATGAATAAAAGCAATTCCTATTAAAATTATACCAATTGTTCCAGTTAATTCTTCTGAAATATGAAAAAATATTTTAAGAAGCATAATAACTGCTAAAACTACTATTGCATAATGAGCACCGTGTTCGAGGTATCTGTATTTACTAAGAGTTCCTTTTTCTACCATTAAAAGTGTTAAACTTCTTACAAACATTGCTCCAACTCCAAGTCCAATCATAATTAAGAATATATTAGTTGACAGGGCGAATGCACCAATAACTCCATCAAAACTAAAACTTGCATCTAAAACTTCTAAATAAATAAGACCAATAAGCCCATTTCTTACGATATTTTCATCGAAAAAGTCATCTACACTTGCTAAAAGTGAATGAATAAGCATACCGGTATAAAAAGCGATAGCAATTTCATAACTTTTTGTATAATAAGTTAAAATAATTCCAGTTATTGTCGTGAGGATAAGCCCTGTATTTGAGACTTTACTTAAATTATTTGTAATTACATTATCTTCTATAAATTTAAGCCATTTAATCTCTCTTTCTTCAAAAAAGAAATCAAAAAATACCATCAAAAGAAATGAACCCCCAAAAGCATAAATTAATTTTTCGTTACTTGCTAAAATTTCATGATATTTTTCTGGATTATTTAGTGCTAAATTTAGTGTATCACTCATACTAATTCCACCTACAATTGAGACTATTAAAATAGGAAATAGAAATCTCATTCCAAAAACTGCAATTACCATACCCCATGTCATAAATCTACCTTGCCACTTTTTATCCATTGTTTGAAGTATTTTTGCATTTACAACTGCATTGTCAAATGATAAACTAACTTCTAAAAGTGCCAAAAGTCCTGCAATATAGACTCCCGCTAAGCCTTCTAAATAGTATGCAATAATTAATCCTATAATTAAAATTATAAAAGATGGGATAAAATATCTCATTAAATACCTTTTTTATGAAATTTTAGCAAAATAAAAGCAATTAGATTGTATAATTATAAAAAAAAGGATTCAAATGGCAAAACTTGTTTTAGTTAGACATGGTAAAAGTGTATGGAATCTTGAAAATAGATTTACAGGGTGGGTAGATGTAGATTTAAGTGAAAAAGGTGTAGAAGAGGCTATTGAAGCTGGTAAAAGACTTAGAAAAGCTGGTCTTAACTTTGATATAGCTTTTTCAAGTTATTTAAAAAGAGCTATCAAAACTGGTTATTATATTTTAGAAGAGCTTGATTTACTTCATATCGATCATTTAAAAGATTGGAGATTCAACGAAAGACATTACGGTGAATTAACTGGTAAAAATAAAGATGAGGTAAAAGCAGAAGTTGGTGAAGCACAATTTTTAGTATATAGAAGAAGTTATGATGTTCCGCCTCCAGCACTATCAACTGACAGTAAATGGCATCCGATTCACGATAGTAAATATAAAAATGTTGATCCTAAATTACTTCCTTCAACTGAAAGCCTAAAAGATAATCAATATAGAGCCATGGCAGCATTTCATGAAAAAATAGCACCTTTACTTGTAGAAGGGAAAGATGTATTAATTACAGCGCATGGAAATACAATTAGAGGAATGGTTAAAGAACTTGATGGAATTAGTGATGAAGACATCCCAAAATTTGAAATCCAAACAGGAATTCCAAGAGTTTATGAATTTGATGATGACTTGAAAGTATTAAAAGTTTATAATATTGATGAGTAGGGTTAAAATCAAGCACTAATCTAAAATACTCAACAATAAAACAAATTTCTTAACACTACAAAAAGCTAAAAAGTGTCAACGCAAGCGCCCTTCGGGTTTGAAGCACACTTTTTTAAACGCTTTTTTTCGTTAAAATTTGTAGTTGTTTCGTTTATTTAATTAGTGCTTAATTTTGTGAGTAGTTTGTTGAAACTATTTGCAAATTTTTGCATATCATTTTTACCAAAAGGTTTTGGGCCTTTGGTAATTTCTCCAGCATCTCTAATTTCAGTCATTAAATTTCTTATACTTAAATAATGATTTATATTATTTTCATCAAGAATAGTGCCTCTGTGGTCTAATCCAACGGCATTTAATTTTACAATTCTGTCAGCCAATGGAATATCTGCTGTGATAATTAAATCATTTTTTTGAGTGAGTTCGACTATTTTATCATCTGCCTTGTCAAGCCCATCTTCAACGATAACATATTCAATAAATTGACTTTTATTAAAGCTTATTTTTTTGTTTGAAACAACTATTGTTTGAAGTGATAGTCTTTCAATAGCTCTCTCAATTATAGGTTTTATGGCTCTTGGAAGGGCATCAGCATCTATTAAAAGTTGCATTATTAGCCTTTATAATTTAATACTTCTTTTGCAAATCCAATATTATAAAAAAAGATTATTTTAAAAACTCTATCAATTTCATTTTTACTTGTAATTATATAAAAATCAAATCCTTCTAATTCTTGATTATTTGGAACTACTTCAAACATAACCGGTTTCAAAGCTTTTAGCATATTTGTTATTTTTTTAGTTTTATAATCATTTAAACCTTTTGTCATAGAACCTTCAGTTTCTATTTTTTTCATTGTTTGAAAAAGTAGATCATTTTTATCTTGGAATATTGCTTTATTCCAGTAAAGTTTTCCTGAATCATAATGCAGTGAATTTGTCTTTTTTAAAAGTGGATTCTTGAGACTTTTAATATCTTCTATCATGGTCAAAAAGGCATTTGTACCACCAACTTTTTCGGCATATTCATTTAATTCTTCGTGTAATTTTTGTTTTGTTTCTTTGTCTAAATCTTTAAATTTCATTTTTATCCTTATATTTCATAAAAAACATTATACCAAATAATGCGCTAAAAAGGTTGATACTAACAAGCATATAAATAATAACTAATTGATAACTAACTGCAGTTAAAGGGTTAGCTCCAGCTAAAAGCATACCGGTTGTAATCCCCGGTATTGCTACAACTCCAATAGTTTGAAGCATATTAATTGTAGGAATTAAGCTAGCTTTTATAGCTTGAAGTTGCATAGTTTTATAAGCTTCTTTTAGAGTTGCTCCAAGTGATATAAATCCTTCAATCAAATCTGTTTGTATTTCGGTTTCTCTTTTGAATCTTTCCACAGCTAATGTAAATGAATTTAGTGAGTTACCTATAATCATTCCTCCAATTGGAATAAATTCATTTGGTTTTGTTGAAATTATTTGAGTGGATACCATTATTCCAAGAACTATAAAAGTGGATAAAAATATAGTCAAAAATGGAATTATAAAGTTTGTATTTACTCTCTTTTTTGCGATATAAGAAGAGTATAAAATCATTAAAAATAGAACTAAAATCAATAAAAATAGATTATTAATTTTAAAAATAAAAACTAAAAAATATCCAAGGGCTAAAAGCTGGATAAAGGCTCTAAAAGAGTTTATTAAAAGTTGTTTTTCGATCCCTAATTTTGCTTTGTATGAATAAATTAAAGGAATTAAAACTAAAATAAAACTAACTAAAAAAGAGTAATTCATAATTTCTCCAATTTTTTTGCAAATTATAATATAATTATAAATAAATAAAAGGAATATTGTGTTTAATGAAATAAAACTTTTAAAAAGATGGACTATTTATACTTTTTTATTTTGGTCTTTTATTATAGGATTTTTTATATTTTATGATTTATATAATAGTTATAAATATGCTAAAAATGAAGCTTTATTACAGGCAAAATTAAAAGTACAAAATGATATGAATTTTAGACATTGGATTGCTTCACATGGAGGAGTTTATGTACCGATTGATAAAAACACTCCACCAAATCCATACTTAGCACATTTAAAAAATAGAGATATTGAAACATTTGATAATCAACATTTAACACTTATGAATCCAGCTTATTCACTTAAACAATTATTAACAAAATATTATTCTAATAAATATAAAGATAAAATTACAAGTAATATTTTATTAAATCCTAAGAATGCACCAGATATGTGGGAAAAAGAAGCATTAAACAAAGTTATTAAAAGTGAAAAGCCATATTATGAGTTTCAAAAGGATAGCTATTTAAGATATATGTCTCCTTTAAAAACAGATAACAGTTGTTTAAAATGTCATGCCTTTCAAGGATATAGACTAGGAGATATTAGAGGGGCTATTTCTGTAACAGTAGATACAGAACCATTTGTTAGTAAATATATTTTAATAAATAAAAATTATATATTAGAACTAATTTTATTATGGATAGCTGGATTAGTTTTTATTTTAATGGGGTATAGCAAACTAAAAAAATCTATTTTGGCAAAAATTAAAATGTATGAAGAAGGAATTTATGGACTTGTTGATTTGGTAGAACAAAGAGATACTTATACAGCAGGGCATTCCAAAAGAGTAGCCGAGTATTCTGTAATGATTGCAAAAGAAATGGGATATAAGAAAGATATATTAGATTTATTGTATAAAGCAGGGATGTTACATGATATAGGAAAAATAGCAACTCCAGATGCTGTACTTTTAAAACCAGGAAGATTAAATAAAATTGAATTTGAATTAATTCAAGAACATGTTACAAGTGGATATAAATTTTTAAAAAGTATGGATATATATATAAATATAGCTGAAATTATAAGATATCATCATGAAAGATATGATGGAAGTGGTTATTTAGAAGGTATAAAAGGAGATAAGATTCCTATTTTATCTGCTATTCAAACAGTGGCTGATGCATTTGATGCTATGACAACTAATAGAATTTATAAAGGAAGAAAGGATGTTAATAGTGCTATAAAAGAGATTAAAGAATTATCTGGAAAACAGTTTCATCCAAAAGTAGCTGAGGCGGCACAAATAGCTTTAAAAAATGTAAAAATCGAAAATATTTCACAACTTCCAAAAACAAAACTTGAAATGGAAAGATTTGTATATTTTTTCAAAGATCAAGTTACAGGATGTTTTAATCAAAAATATTTAGAATTTGTATTATCTAATAATGAAGAAGATAAAAACTTTAATTATAAATATATAGTTTTTATCTATTTACATAATTTTGGGGAATATAATAAAAAATATGGATGGAAAAATGGAGATAAAGAGTTAGCAAGAATTGTAAAAGAGTTACAAAATATATTTATAAAAGAAACTATTTTTAGAAAAGAGGGTGATGATTTTATAATTTTAAGTAAAAGAAAAATAGAATTATATGAAAAAAAATTAAATAATATTGTTATAGATTCCATACTATCTATTGATTATGAATTAAAAGAGTTAGATAAAAAACTTAAAGAAGAAATTTTAAATACTATCTAATAGATAAATATCCATTAGATGTTAAAATTTTTTGACCTTCATCTGAAAGTAAAAAGTTAGCAAAATTTATAATAGATTGTTTTTTTATTCCTCTTTTTGAAATTATAAAATATTGTTTAATAGGAGAATATAATTTTGGATCAACTTCCATCCAATTAGTTCCTTCTTTATTAAATTGATCTGGTAATAAAGTAGTAGCAGATTTTGGTATAAATCCTACTTTATCTTTTGACCAAAGTACATTATCTACGACTTCTGCTATATTTCTTTTATAGATTATTTTATTTTTTATTTTATTATAAATATGTAAATTGTTTAATACTTGAATAGTTCTATTTCCATAAACAGCATTTTCTTTATTTCCAACTAATATTTTTTTAACTTTTTTATTTTTTAAAAAACTATAATTTTTATCATATTTTAAATTTTTATAAAATATAATTAAAGAACCTTGTGTATAAAGTCTTGGCTTTGTAACTGCTTTATTGATTTTATATACTGCCATAGCATCTTTTTTATTTGCTGAAAGAAACATATCATAATCATATCCGTTCAAAATATTTTCTTTTGCTTTTCCAGATGAAAAATATTGAACTAAAATATGGTTGTTTGGATATTTTTGATAAAACTTTTCAAATATTTTAGTCATTACAAATTCCATATTTGATGCTGAAATAACTATACCGTATTTAGTTAAATCCATTGAAAATAATGAACTCATTAAAGTCAAAAAGAAAACTAATTTTTTCATTTCATTAATTCTTTTAAATGTGGAAAATCACCAGTTAAAGTATGTAAAAATGCATTTATTGCATTTACTTCTTCATCTGTTAATTTTTCGCCAGATTGCATAAAAGCCATTTTTCTAATTGTTTCTTTTAATGAATACGTCCCAGCATCACTAAAATATGGAGCTGTTAAAGCTATATTTCTCAGAGGCGCTACTCTGTAAACACATTTATCTTCTGGATTGTGAGTTATGGAATATCTATCATCTATACATTTTTTTTCTTTTTTAAAAATTCCAAATTTTTCATATTTGTCTCCACCTATATTTTGTCCATCATGACATTCTATACATCCTCTTGATTTAAATAGTTTATAACCTTTTAATTCTTCTTTTGATAAAGTGGCTTTGTGCTCTAAATATTTATCAAATTTACAATTTGGAGTAGTTAAAACATATTCAAACTCTGCTATTGCATCTTTAAAATCATTATAGGTAAAATGTTTTTGCCCATAAAATACTTTTGCAAATTTTTGTTTGTAAGGAGGCTTATTTATGATATTTTCTACAAATTTTGGATTAATTCCCATTTCAACTGGATTATTAATCGGTCCGTCAATTTGTGCTTTTAAATCTTTTGCTCTACCATTCCAGAATTGTCTGAAATTATAAACAGCATTCAAAACAGTAGGTGAGTTTAAATTTCCTTTTTTATCATAAACACCTCTTGAAACAGGTCGCATATCTGCCCATCCAGCCATTGGAGTATGGCAAGTTCTACAAGAGACTTTTCCATCTGCAGAAAATTTTGAATCAAAAAACAGTTTCATACCAAGTTTTGCTTTTGCTTTATTTACCATAACTTCATTTATCGGTGTAATTGGAGTATAAGCATAAATATTTATCAAGCAACAAATAAAAAATATTAATTTTTTCATTTATGTGACTTTTTGTTTTGAGATATTTTATTGAAGTTATCACACCCTTTTTGATATCCCCATCTGCAAGATTTTGCATAAGTTTCTCTAGCTTGTATTAGATCAATTTTAGTACCTAATCCTTTTTCATATGCATTTGCTAACGAATTACAACCCTCAGGTGAATTTAATTTACAAGCTTTTTTATAATAATTAAAAGCAGTTTCTAAATTTTTATTAACTGTTTCACCTTTGAAATAGAAATTTCCTATGGCATTACACCCTTTTGGTGAATTTAATTTGCAAGCTTTTTCATAATATTTTTTTGCTTCTTGTTTATGATTAAATTTATATAAAATTTTTCCACTCATAGCACAACCAATTTTATTATTTAATTTACAAGCTTTTTTGTAATAAATTAATGATTTTTTATCACTTTTAAGTACATTTCTTGATAAATCTCCAGTTATCAAGCAAGAATCTATATTTTTATCTTTTTCACAACTAAGTTGATAATATTGAATAGCTTTTTTGTAATTACCTTGATTGAAATAGTTCATAGCTTTTGTTTGATAGTTTGCAGAAAATCCAAGTGTAATTAAGCCTCCAATCAAAATAAATGATTTTTTCATTTTTGATACCTTTTTTTTGTTATAATTATAGCATAAGCAAATATATATTTAAGTGATTTTGATATAATTACAATAAAAAAGGTTTTTTATGAAAATATTACAAACAACAGATAATAATTTTGACACTGAATTTAATGAAATTCTAAAAAGAGGTGCAATGGATATTGATAAAGTTGAACCGATTGTAAAAGGAATTTTGGATGAGGTTAGAAATGAAGGGGATAATGCTTTAATTAGACATATTTCTAAATTTGATAAATGGTCTCCTAAAAGTGGAAATGATTTAAAAATTTCTACTGATGAAATAAAAAAAGCTTATGAAAATATTGATTCCAAATTGAGAGAAGCTCTTCAATTAGCTTTTGATAGAATTAAAGCTTATCACGAAAAACAACTTCCAAAATCTTGGCTTGATTTTGAAGATAATGGGACTATTTTAGGTCAAAAAGTAACAGCAGTGGAAAAAGCAGGGATTTATGTACCAGGAGGAAAAGCCTTTTATCCCTCATCACTTTTGATGAATGTGATTCCTGCCCTTGTAGCAGGGGTTAAAGATATAATCGTTACAACTCCTGTAATTTCAAATGAGCCAAATGAACTTTTACTCGCAGCTTGTCATCTTTGTGGAATTGATAAAGTTTATAAAGTTGGAGGTGCAAGTGCTATTGCTTCTATGGCTTATGGAACTGAGAGTATTGAAAAAGTAGATGTAATTACAGGGCCTGGAAATATTTTCGTGGCAACTGCTAAAAAAATGGTCTATGGTGAAGTAAATATCGATATGATTGCAGGGCCTAGTGAAATTGGGATTATTGCAGATGAATCAGCAAAAGCAAATTATATGGCAATTGATTTACTTTCTCAAGCAGAACATGATGAAATGGCAAGTTCAATTATGATTACAACTTCGAAAAGTTTAGCGAAAGAGACTGAAAAAAATATTTATAAATTTTTGGAAACTTTAGATAGAAAAGAGATTGCAAGTAAATCTATAAAAGAAAGAGGAAGAATTATTATTGCTGAAAATTTAGATGAAGCAATTAATTTAATGAATAAAATTGCCCCTGAACATTTAGAAGTAGTTACAAGTAATCCTTTTGCCTTGCTACCAAAGATTAAAAATGCAGGAGCAATTTTCTTAGGTGAAAATACACCAGAACCGATTGGAGATTATATTGCTGGACCAAATCATACTTTACCAACAGGTGGAAGTGCTAAATTTTATTCACCTTTAAATGTAGAAGTGTTTATGAAAAAATCTTCTATTATTAGTTTTAGCAAAGAAGCAATTGAATCAATGGGTGATAAATGTGCACTTTTAGCAAAAACTGAAATGCTAACAGCTCACCAAAAATCAGTATTAGAAAGATTGAAATGAGTCCTGTTTTAATAATATCAATTGTAATTATAGGATTTATTGTAGCTATTGTTGGATTAATTGTTGCTTTGAAAAAATCATATAAAGAAGAGATTTCAAATATTCAAAAAACAGAAATAAAAAATGATAAATTTGATTTGGATGATTTGATGGATATAGTTAAAAGTCAAAACACTTCAAGTAGTGGGGTGTTGGATGCTTTGATTTATTTTAATGAAAATTTTAGAATTGATGAAAAGGATAGTAGAAAATATTTTTTATTTTTAAGTAAAGCTTTAACTCATCCAAATAAAAATAAAAATATATTTCAATATTTTCATAATGAAATAAAACCTAAAAATCTTTGTTTTAAAAGTGAACTTGAAAGTATAGAAAAGAAAGCGTTAAATTAAGAGAAGGAAGAGATTAAACTCTGTCTCTTAATCCAAGAGTAGAAATTGTTTTGCTGTAAGTTGCAAAATCTTTTTTTCTAAGGTATCTCATAAGTCTTCTTCTTTGACCTACTAATTTTAAAAGTCCAAGTCTTGAAGAGTGATCTTTTTTGTGTTCTTTTAAATGTCCTGTAAGATAGTTAATTCTTTCAGTTAAAAGTGCAATTTGCACTGCTGGTGAACCTGTATCTTTTTCATCTTTAGCAAATTTAGAAATAATTTCTTGTTTTTTCGCCGTATCTAAAGCCATAATTGCCTCCTGATTGGTATTTTAATTTTCACAATTTTGTGAGTTAGAATTATAGCTTAAATTGTAAATAATGTCAAAAATTGTATTATTCTTTAATTTTTGATAGAATTCCTCTTATTTAAATATAAACTATTTAATAGGGAGACTTTATGATTTTTACTCGTTCAACAGGATATGCGCTTTTGGCTTTAAGCGAGCTTGCGACATTAGATACAGCAATAGATACCAATCATTTATCTGAAAAAATAAGTGTAAGTAAATATTTTCTTGCTAAACTTTTACAAAATTTATCTAAAAAAGAGATAGTTAAATCATTTAAAGGTGTAAATGGTGGATTTATTTTAAACAAACAACCAAATGAAATTAAAGTTATTGATATTTTTAAATGTGTAGAAGATAGAGAATTTTTGGTTTATCAATGTTCCCAAGAAGAATCAGATTGTCCCAAAAACAAGGCAGGTGTATGCTCAATTTGGCCATTTTTAAATTTGCTTGAAGATGATATTGCTAAATATTTAGAAAAGTTTACTCTTGAAGATGTTTTGAGGATGAGAAACTGCTAAAGAAACTTTCTAATTTAAAGGAAAAAATTGGAGGAATGTCTGATTTAGGAGTTGTATTTTTTGTTTTTGCAATTCTTTTAATTATTATTATTCCTCTTCCTAGTGGATTTTTAGATTTTTTTCTTACTATTTCTATAGCAGTTTCTGTTTTAATTTTATTAATTTCTTTATATATTCCAAAACCTACAGACCTTTCTACTTTTCCAACTTTAATATTAATTGTAACTCTTTATAGACTTTCACTAAACATAGCTACTACAAGAATGATCTTGAGTAAAGCTCAAGAAGGAGCTAATCATGTTAGTGAGTTAATTACTGCTTTTGGTGAATTTGTTGTAGGTGGAAATTATGTAATTGGAGTAATTGTATTTATTATTTTGGTAGTTATTAACTTTATGGTAGTAACTCAAGGGTCAACAAGAGTTGCAGAAGTGGCAGCGAGATTTACACTTGACGCGATGCCAGGTAAACAAATGGCTATTGATGCTGACTTAAATGCTGGGCTTATTGGGGAAGATGAAGCTAAAACAAGAAGACAAGAATTGATCTCTGAAGCAAGTTTTTACGGGGCAATGGATGGGGCAAGTAAATTTGTAAAAGGTGACGCGACTGCTGGTATTATTATTACACTTGTAAATATAATTGCTGGATTTTTGATAGGTGTTTTCCAACATGATATGGATTTAGGCACAGCCGCTAGTACTTATACTATTTTGACAGTAGGTGATGGGCTTGTAAGTCAACTTCCAGCACTTATGGTATCAACTGCAACTGGTATTATGATTACAAGAGCAAGTAAAGATAAAAGTAATTTTGCTGAAGGTGTAATAAGTCAACTTGCAAATGATTATAAAGTTTTGATGATTGTTGGTGTTGTGTTGTTTATATTTTCTTTAACTCCAGGCTTTCCAACGCTTAGTTTGATTTTTGTGGGGCTTATATTTTTTGTAAGTGGTTATATGATGAAAGTAACAAGTGATGGAGTAAATCCTATATTGGAATTATTTAATAAATTTAGAAAAAAATCATTTAATCAAAAAGATTCTGAGCAAAATAAAGTAAAAGAGCAAAAAGATAAATCACAAACAGAAGTAGTTCAAAAAGAAGAAACTCCAGAAGAAAAAGCAGCAAAAGAAGAAAAAATTATAGATGATGTATTAAAAATAGAGATATTAGAGCTTGCAATTGGATATCAACTTATTAGATTAGCAGATCCAAATCAAGGAGGAGATTTACTTGATAGAATCAAAACTATGAGAAGAAAAATTGCAGCAGATTTTGGATTTTTGATGCCACAAGTGAGAATCAGAGATAATTTACAATTAAAACCAAATGAATATCAAATTTTATTAAAAGGTATTGCTATAGGTGAAGGTGAAATTTATCCAGATAAATTTATGGCGATGAGCTCTCCTATGGTAACAGAAGAGATAGAAGGTATTCCTACAAAAGAGCCAGCTTTTGGAATTGAAGCTATTTGGATAGATGCTGATAAAAAAGAAGATGCTTTAATGGCTGGTTATACTGTGATTGATCCATCTACAATAATTGTAACTCATATGAGTGAATTAGTTAAAAAATATGCAGAAGAGCTTTTGACTCGTCAAGATGTGCAAGAATTGCTTGATAGAATCAAAAAAGATTATCCAGCAATTGTTGATGATTGCTTGAAAGTGGCTTCTATTGGACTTATTCAAAGAGTATTAAAAGCTTTACTTCATGAAAAAATACCAATTAAAGACATGATAACTATCTTAGAAACTATTACAGATACTGCTGAAATTACGAAAAATATTGATATAATTGTAGAGCAAGTTAGAAGTAGATTAAGTAGAGTTATTACAAATTTGTATAAAGATGAAAGTGGAGTTATAAAACTTCTTACATTTGATACTCAAACGGAGCAATATTTACTTGATAAACTTCAACAACAAGGTGAAAACAGACAATTTATGCTTAGTGTAAATGATATGAATAAGCTTGTAGATGAGGTTACTAAAGCAGCAAAACAAGTAATTTCACAAGGTGTAGCACCAGTTATTTTGATAGTTGACCCAATGATTAGAAAATCACTTTCAGAAATTTTTGAAAGATTTGGCCTTGATGTGGTAGTTTTATCTCATTCAGAGATTGATTCAAATGCTAAATTTGAAGTATTAGGCAGTATAAACATTAATTTTTAAAGGATTTAAGATGTTATTAATTTTAGGAATTTTTTTTGCATTAGTTGCAGGAATTATAAACACATATTTATTAAAAATTAATATAGATATAAATTTACCTATTGAATATGAACATATAATTATAAGTAGCATTATTTATTCATTATTTGTTGTTATTTATTATTTTATTATTTTGAATTATAAAGATAAACAATTTAAAAAAGAACAAGATAATTTAATAGCAATATTAAATAATAATATCGAGCCAATAAATAGAAGTAATAATTTTTTAATTTTAAATAATTTATTTATTATGATTAATAGACATATAAAAATTTTTGAAGAAAAAGAAAAAGAGACTAAGTCTATAATAGATGAATTGAAATTAGAAAATAAAAAATGTCAATATATAATAAATAATTCCAATATAATATATTTAATAGTTAATAAAGAATGGAAAATTATAAGTTTAAATGAAACTGCTAAAAAGGCTTTTAATGTTAAATTAGCTTATGATTTTAATAAAAAATTTGATTCATTAAAAAATATTATTACATCTAAGATAGGTAATATTGAATCTTTAGAAAATAAAGAAATAGAAGTTAATATATTAAATAAATATTATTTAATATATATTGTAAAATCATCTTCAGAAAATTTCTTTTTTGTTAGAATGGTTGATATTACAAAATATAAAAATGAAAACAATGCACTAAAAACAACTATTTATAAAGCAAGTGATAATGTATTTACAGATAAAAAAATGGATAAATTTACAAAAACAACTTTTATTAGAATTTTAAATTATGATAAATATGCTGCATATTTAGATGATGCTATTCTTAAAAGATTTGAATCTAATTTTGTAAAAATTTTGATAAAAAATGGTTATAAAGAAATATTTAAAATAGATAGAGATATTTATGCTGTATATGATTATGCAGATATGAATTATTTAAAAAGTGAACTAGAATCTGAAACAGTTGTTAAACTTTCTGATAATAGGTTTATTTTAAATCCTATTGTTATTTTAGGTGCAGGGGTTAATTATGAAAAAGCAAAACAACAAATTTTTGAATCATCATTAAATTTGAAATCAAATATAAAAGATAATATAAAATATTCTTTTGCTTATATTAATTTAATAAATAATTATATTTTGGATAATAATATATGCTTTTCATATAGAGAAGTAAAAGATATGATAATGATTGAGCCATATTTAAAAGCAGATAGAGCATTGTCTAATAGTATAAATTTAGAAGAGTATTTAAAAGATTTTAACTTATATATAAATATTTTACATAAAATTTTTGTAAAATATTTAAGTGTTTTAGAAAATAAAAAAATAATTATAAATTTAGATTCTTATTCTTTGATATCTACTACTTCACTTCTTACACTTCTTACATTTCTTAAAAATAATCAATTAGAAGTAATCTTTAATATAAATATAAATAATTACTTTGAATTTAGTTATGAAATTTTAAAAGAGATAAAAGCTTACTTTAAAATTTCTTTAAAAAATATAGGAAATAGTTATTTTAATTTTAAATTTTTTAATGAAATGAAGGTTAATTATATAGAAATAGATAAAAATATTATAGAATATATAAAACAAAATCCAGAAGCTAAAAAGTTTCTAGATGGACTAAAATTGATTACTAAAAATAAGAAAATAGAGCTTATAGCTCTTGGATATAAAGATGAAAATATACTAGAAATAGGTGAAAAAAAATTATTTGAAAGCTAAAAAAGTAGCAAAATTACACCATCTAAAAATAGTTTCTATATGTTTAAACCCAGCATTTTTGAGCATCTCTTTATTCTCTAATTCAGTATAAGGAATAAGAACATTTTCTAAAGCTTCTCTTTTTTTAGAAATTTCATATTCACTATATCCTTTTTTCTTTTTATAATCATAATATTCATCTATTAAAATTTTATTGAGTTTTTTATCTTCTGAAACTAACTTTTCGCTCATTAAAAATATTCCATTATCCGCGAGTGAATTATAGATTTTAGAGATTAATTTTTCTCTTTTAATTGGACGAATAAATTGAATTGTATAATTTGCTACAATTAATTTATTTACTCCAAAAATATAATTTATAAAATCAGCATTTTTAAAGTTAATATTTACCCCAAATGCTTTTGCTTTATTAGTTGATTTTTCTATCATAGCAGATGAATTGTCAATACCTGTTAATTTTAAAGTTGGATTTATTTTTGCTAAATTTATTAAAAATGTTCCAGTAGAACTACCTAAATCTAAAATTTTATCCTCATTTTTTAAATAATTTTTTACAATATTTATACTTAAAAATAAGTTTTCTTTGTAAAAGGGAATGGATCTGTCTATCATATCATCAAAAACATTTGCCACTTCTTCGTCAAATTCAAATTGTTTTTCTATCTCTTTTGCAAAAACTTTATCTTTTGTATTCAATTTAGAGACCTTTTTTTTGCTATAATTATATCAAAAAGAAAAAAGTAGAAAAATATTAAAAGGGATAAAATGAAAAAAGAGACAATTTCTGTAAATTATGGGTATGAAAAAGATAATCAGCGAGCCATGAATGTCCCAATTTATCAAACAACTGCTTATGAATATGAAAGTATTGAAAGTGCTGCAAGACTTTTTAATCTTGAAGAAGAAGGTAATATTTATACTAGAATTGGTAATCCTACAACAGAAGTTTTTGAAAAAAGAATAGCAAAACTTGAAGGTGGAGTGTCTGCATTGGCTCTCTCTAGTGGAATGGCAGCTGTTTTTTATAGTATTATAAATTTAGTAAAAAGTGGGGATAATGTAATAGCTTCTACTAAACTTTATGGTGGGACTATTACACTTCTTACTCAAACACTTAAACCTTTTGGGATTGAAGTTAGATATTTTGATGTCCACGAAGCTCATAATTTAGAAAATTTAATAGATAAAAATACAAAAGCTATTATTTTTGAAAGTGTTGCAAATCCAGCGCTTAGTGTGCCTGATTTTGAAACTATTACAAAAATTGCTGATAAAAAAGGTGTGATTACAATTTGTGATAATACAATTGCAACTCCTTATGGATGTCAATCTATAAAACTTGGAGTAGATATTGTAGTGCATAGTGCAAGTAAATATATTGTTGGAAATGGAAGTGCTATTGCAGGGGTTATTATAGAAGGTAAAAAAGCTAAAAATAAATTAAAAAATAATGATTATTTTTCAAAGCCAGATGAGAGTTATCATGGATTAGTTTATTTAGATAAATTTGATAATCCATTTATTGCTAGAGCAAAATTAGCACTTCTTAGGGATTTTGGTGCGGTAATTTCTCCATTTAATTCTTGGCTTTTGATTCAAGGACTTGAAACATTATCACTTAGAATTAAACAACACTCAAAAAGTGCCAAAAAAGTAGCTACATTTTTGGCTAAACATTATAAAGTAAATTATCCATTTTTAGAGAGTGATGAAAATTATAAATATGCAATAAAATATTTAAAATATGCAGGTGGAATTGTTAGTTTTGAAATGGATAGTTTTGAAGAAGCTAAAGAAGTGGTAAAACATCTAAAACTATTTAGTTTAGTTACAAATATTGGTGATTCCAAATCAATTGTAACGCATCCAGCAAGTACAACTCATCAGCAATTAAATAAAGATGAACTTAAAAAAGCAGGAGTGCCAGAAGGACTTATAAGACTTAGTATAGGACTTGAACATCCCAAAGATTTAATAAATGATTTAAAACAAGCTATAAGTAAGGTAAAAGGTAAAAATTGAAAATTCAGACGAAGAAAGCAAAATTTAGACAACCTTTATATTTAGAAAGTGGAAGATTGCTTGAGCCGTGGGAGATTGTATATGAAACGTATGGCAAGTTAAATGAAGATAAAAGTAATGTAATTTTAATAACTCACGCTCTTAGTGGAAGTCATCACGCGGCTGGAAAATATTCAGATGAAGATAAAAAACCAGGATGGTGGGATGATTTGATAGGTGATGGAAAAGCAGTTGATACAACTAAATTTTTTGTAATTTCTACAAATGTAATAGGCAGTTGTTTTGGCTCAACCTCTCCACTTCATCCGATTAGTCCAGGAAGCGAGGAAAAATATAGACTTAAATTTCCAGTAGTTACTATTAAAGATATGGTAAAAGCTCAAAAAATTTTACTTGATTCATTAGGTATTCAAAGATTAAAAGCAATTATTGGTGGAAGTATGGGGGGAATGCAAGCACTTAGGTTTGCAGTAGAATATCCAGGATTTGCAAAAGATATTATTCCCCTTGCTACTACTCATAAAACGCGCGCAGCTGTAATAGCTGTTAATACAATTATGAAAGATTCAATTTTAGCTGACCCTAATTTTAAAAATGGTAATTATGACCCAATTGAAATTACGAAAAATGGTCTAAAAGGTTTGGAAGTTGCTAGAATGATGGGGTTTTTAGGTTATCTAAATCCTAAAACATTTGATAAAAAATTTGGTAGAGAGTATGTTAAAACGGATGGTATGTTTGAACTTTTTGGAAGATTTCAGGTTGAAAGTTATTTAGAATATAATGGTGCAAATTTTCCTAAATGGTTTGATCCACTTAGTTATATTTATATTTTAAAAGCGATATCTTTGTTTGATTTATCAAGAGGTTATATTAGCTTAAGTGAGGCTTTATTAAATGTAAAAGATAATTTACATTTAATAAGTTTTAAAGGTGATACACTTTTTTTCCCAGAAGAAATGTCTGAAATAAAAAAAACTATGGATGAATTAGGTAAATTTTGTAACTATTTTGAAATAGATAGTAATTATGGACATGATTCATTTTTGGTAGAAGTGGATAAATTTGAAAATATTATTGTAGATATTTTGAAAAAATAATAGTAAAATTATAAATAATTAGTTAAAAGGAAATTATATGATACAAATTAATGATAATGGTTTTTTTGAGATTTTTCCAGCTATAAAAACTATAACACAAGCTTTTGAATATCAAAATGCTATGCTTAATAAAATAGTTTTAACAGGTAAAATAAATGCTCTTTCAATAGCTGAGAATCTTTTTGATTTTACAGAAAAAACAGCTGATACATTTGCTATTTTACAAAAAAAGTTGATAGAAAATTTACTTGATGAAAATAAAAAATCAATTGAAGTAAAAGCTAAATTAAAATCAGAATCAATTTTAACTATTTTAGTAAAAAATTTATATGAAATATCTAAAAATATTGAATTGTTGAGTCAAAATGGATATATTATTGATTTTTTAAATTCAGATCTTTCGAAAAATGAAATAAATAGTTTCTTAAATGAATATAAAACTAAATATTCTATTTATAATGAAGTTTTAATTATATCTCCTAATAAAAAAATAATAGCTAATATAAATTCTAAAAATAAGGCATTAAGAACAAAAGATGAAATAATTGATGAAGTATTTAAAAGTGAAACGTATGTGCAAGCTTATAAAAAAACAGATATGATAATTTTTCAAAAACAATCTCTATTTTTTGCAAAAAGAGTTGTAGATAATAATGGTAATGTGATAGGAGCAGTTGTAATATCTTTTGATTTGGAAAATGAAATGAAAACTGTTTTTGAAAAAATACTTGAAAAAAATGAAACATTTTCTATTGTAGATAAATTTAACAACATTATTACTTCTAGTGAATCTGGAATTAATAAAAAATTTTTAAAAGGTATAAATAAAACTGATGAAGCTGTTATTCTAAATAATAGATTTAATCTTAAATTAAAAGCTAAAAATTATAAAAAATATTCTATAGATGATTGGTATGGTATTATATCTTTAAAAAAAGAAGTTGATGTGAATATTTTATTAAATTCTGAAAATGAAAATAATAATAATATTAAACAATTAACTGAAATTAATGTAAAAAATAAAGATTTAAAAAAATTAACAAATGAAGCTTATTCTATTTTAGAAGATTTATCAGATGTTATTATAAATGGAGAACTTATTGCAGCTAAAAGTAAAAAATATATTTTAATACCAATTTTAGATAATTTAAGGGAAATTAGTTTTAGAGTTGTGAAACTAATAGAAGTTTCTATCTCATCTCTTCAAAAAGTAATAAACGATTCTTTTTCTAATGATATAAAAAGTATTTCAAAATTTACTATGTTTAGTGTAATTAAAAATATGTATAAAACAATAAATGATGTTAGATGGTGGTCTTTAAATAAAGTTTTTGTAAATGAACTAACTTCAAAAGAACCTAATATAGATTTTATAAAAAATGAATTATTAAAAATAAACAATATTTATTCTAATTATTATAATATATTTATATATGATGACAATGGAAAAGTTATTGGGGCATCTAAATCAGGAGAAGGTTTAGAAATAGATGATAAATCAGTCTTATCAAATAATGATGCAGATGGATATTTTGTTTCTGAATATAAATCTTCTAAATTTTATGACAATAATCCAACATATATATTTTATAGTTCTATTATAAAAGATAAAAAAGTAGTAGGTGGAATTGGTGTTGTATTTGATATGCAAGAATTTAATGATATGTTAAGATCTATTTTCAATATAAAAGGTTTTTCTTTAATAGTAAATAAAAAAAGAGAAGTAATATCATCTACTATTTCTAAAGATATAATAGAAAAATTATTTGACATAGAATTAAAAGATGGTGTTATTAAAGATATAGAAATAGACAATGTAGCTTATAAAGTATCAGTATCACATTTTGATAAGTATAGAGAGTATCAAAACAGAGATCTATTTACAATTGTTGCAATTGAAAAATAGGAGAATTTTTGAAAAAAATTATTATTTTATTGATTTCGTTTTATTTATATGCAGCGCCTGAAGCAATAGACAATAATATTACTTCAGTAGTAGATATGAATAAAACTACTGTTTTATATAGAAATGAAATTAAAGATATAGATAATCAATTAAATAAAATTGATTTTTTTATTAAATATGAGCAATATCAAAAATTAGAAAAATTAAAAACTAAATTAAACAATGTAGAAAAAAAATTAAAATATTTAAAAAAATATAAAAGACATACAAAAAAAAATGAGATATCTTCTTTAGAATTAGAAAAGACAGCTTACAAGCAACAAATTGAAATAATAGGATTGGGTAAAAATAATTTATTTGATGTTGTTATTTTTGTTAAGCCTCTTCCTAAGCCTTTTCATATTACTAATCCTTTTGAAATAGTAAGCGTAATTAATTATAAAAAAGAGATTGGAAATATGATAAAAAAATATGAATTACAATATAAAGAAATGGATGTTATTATTTCTTTATTAAATAAAAAAAAACATTTGTTATCTTTATTAAATGATAGTAATAAAAATATTGATAAAATTATAGAAAATTTTCATCTTATAAAAGATATTTATAAATCAAAACTTGAACAAATCAAAACTCAGGCACTTCTTTATACTCAAAAAATGCGAGAAGAAGAAAATTATCAATTTAAAAAATTGATAACTCTTCTTATTACTATTTTTATTTCTATTTTATTTTTTACAATGATTAAATTTGCCTTTAAAAAGTATCCCAAAAACATTGAAAATATTTATCTTATTAATAAGATTTTAAATTTATTGAATTTTACAGTAGCAGTTTTGATTATAATGTTTTTTTATATTGATAATGCGACATATTTAGTAACAATATTAGGATTTGCATCAGCTGGTATTGCTATTGCTATGAAAGATTGGTTTATGAATCTTTTTGGATGGTTTGTTATTCTTACGACAGGAAATTTTAAAGTAGGTGATAGAATAAAAATTACATTACAAAATGGTAATTTGGAGATTGTAGGAGATGTTGTTGATATAACTATGACAAGAATTGTTATGCATGAAGATGTAACTTTAACAACTTATAATAAAAATAGAAGAGCAGGAAGAATTGTGTTTATACCTAATAATGTTGTTTTTACAAATCCTATATTTAATTATACACATTCTGGTTTGAAAACTATATGGGATGGTATTGATATTGTTATTACATATGACTCTAATTTTAGAAAAGCTGAATATATAGCTAAGGAAGTTGTTAAAAAGTATGCAAAGGGTTATACTGATATGACAAGAATTCAGTTAAATAAACTAAGAAGTAGTTATAATATTAGAAATACAAATGTAGATCCTAGAATATTTACTTTTATAGGGGAATATGGAATAGTAGTTAGTTGTTGGTATTTAAATAGTTATTCTCCTTTAGCCCTAAGAAGTAAAATTTCAACAGATATTTTAGAAGCTTTTCTTAAAGAAGATGATATAACTGTTACATATAATACATTTAATATAATAAAAAAAGAAAATAATCATGAACAAACTCTTGAAACTAAAACATCTATATAATTTATCTCTAATTGAAGATTCTTATTTTGAAGGGTTTAGTGCAAGTGATGAAAATTATAATATACCAGGTGGTTTTAAAGAATTAGAAAATATGGTATTAAATTGTCATTTGTGCAATCTTTCTAAAAGTAGAAATAAAGTTGTGTTTGGAGAAGGTAATTTACATTCAAAAATAATGTTTATTGGTGAAGCTCCAGGAAGAGAAGAAGATTTACAAGGTAGAGTTTTTGTAGGAAGAAGTGGGGAACTTTTAACCAAAATGATAGAAAATGTATTAAATATGAAAAGAGAAGAAATTTATATTACAAATATAGTAAAATGCCGTCCTCCCCAAAATAGAGACCCTGAGATTGAAGAAGTTGAAAGTTGTAAACCTTATTTATTAAAACAAATAGAAATAATTAATCCCAGAGTTATAGTTCCACTTGGTAGAATTGCTTTTAAATATTTATTAAATAACGAAACACCTATTACAAAAGCTAGAGGTAATTTATACAGTTTTAAAGGAATTAAAGTTATACCAACATTTCATCCTAGTTTTCTACTTAGAAATCCATCGAAGAAAAAAGAAGTATTTATAGATTTAAAATTTATTAAGGAGTTTTTATGAGGATATTATTGTTGATAATACTGTTTTTAAATATAGTTATGGCAGATGGAAAAAATATAACAATAGATAAAAATATATCCTTAAATAATGTAAGTGAAAATAAAACAACAATTGTATTACCAAAAGAAATAGATGAAGAAAATTTAACAAATATTGGTGAAAATAATAATAATAATAATGAAGAGTTAGATATAGCTATTCTTATCAATGAACAGAAATTTTTTAAATATTTACCAAGTCTGATAGATTCTATAGATTCTTATTTATTAAATAAAGATATAAATTTTAAAGTAAAAGTATTTAATATGGATGGTAATTTAACTTCTTTAAATGAAATTACACAAAAATATAATAATATATTTATATATTCTATTGATCCTAAAATAGTAAATAAACTTTCAATTTATCCAGAGAATAACTTTTTTTTACCTATAATTAATAGAAATCAAGTAAATGATGATATCTCTGAAAATATTTTTTTTGGAGGATTAGATTTTTATAAGCAAGTAAAAGAACTAAATAATTTTGTAACAGATGAAAGTTATATTATAAAAGAATATAATATGCTTTCGAATTTAACAACAAATATTGAAAAAAATATTATAAATCCTCAAGAAATATTAACATATCCAATTAATTATAAACGAGAATTAAAAGATTTAAATAATTCTTATGTTTTTGCAAATACAAAGGTTGTCCATACAGCCCAAATTCTATCAAATTTTACATATTATAAAATTAAGCCAAAACTTATTTTATCTACTCAAATTAATTATAATCCTTTACTTTTTTCTCTTACAAATCCTGAAGATGTTAAAAATTTTATTGTTGCAAACTCTTTATCATTACCAGATATACAATTATTAGATATTAATATGAATTTAGGAAGTGACTTAAAATTTAATTGGTTAAATTATACGACAAGTGTATTATTAAATAAAGTATACATAGATGAAATGAATGAATATCCTTATTTTTTAAATGATTTTAACCTTTATATTTTTAATAATCAAGTAAATTATAAAACTAAATTATATAGAGTATTAGATAATGGATTTATAGAAATAAAGTAACTACAATTAATTAGATAATAATTAGTTGTAGTTATCAATATAAGTTTGGTATAATTACGAAAAAAAAGGATTAAAATGAGAAGAATATTGTTGTCAATTTTATTGATTATTTCATTTGTAAATGCAAAGAATGTAGATATAACTAAAAATGCAAGACTTGCCGATTATATTAAATTTATGAAAGTAGTTAATATTATTGAAAATTACTATGTAGAACCTCTAACACTAGATCAAATTATTGAAAAGCTATTAAAAGGTGGAGTTTCTGCACTTGACCCACATTCATCTTTTGAAGATAAAAAGTCTTATAAATCTTTAAAAGTTATGACAAATGGTGAGTTTGGTGGGCTTGGAATTGTAATTAGTATGAAAAAAGGAGTATTAACAGTTATTTCTCCAATTGATGATACACCTGCATACAGAGCTGGAATAAAAGCTGGAGATATTATTCTGAAAATAAATGATAAAGCTACACTTGATATGACATTGGATGGAGATATTAAGCTTATGAGAGGAAAGCCTGGTACTAAAATCAACTTAACAATTGTAAGAAATGGAAAAAAGATAAAAGTTAAAATTATTAGAGCAATTATAAAAGTGAAATCTGTAAAAGAATATACTTTAAAAAATTATCCAGATATTGAATATATAAGAATTTCATCATTTGATAAAAATGTAGTAACTTCACTCAAAATGATTATGAATAAAATGAGAAATAAAAAAGGTATCATAATTGACCTTAGAAATAATCCAGGTGGCCTGTTGAATCAAGCGCTTGGAACTTTAGATATGTTTATAGATGATGGAAAACTTTTAAGTGAAAAAGGTAGAGATAAAAGAAATAATAGAACTTGGTATGCTCATAGTGCAGGTACATACAAAAATATTCCTATAGTTATTTTAGTAAATGGTGGAAGTGCAAGTGCAAGTGAAATCGTAAGTGGTGGTATGCAAGATAGAAAAAGAGCTGTAATTATTGGTGAAAAAACATTTGGAAAAGGAAGTGTTCAAGCAATTATTCCTATCAATAAATCAGAAGCAGTTAGACTTACAATTGCAAAATATTATCTTCCAAGTGGTAGAACAATTCAAGCAGTGGGCGTAACTCCCGATATAGTTGTAAAACCTGCTAAGATTGTTCCTTTGGAAAATAGTGGACTAGATATTAAAGAAAGTGAATTAAAAGACCATTTAAAAGCTGAACTAAAAACAAAAAAAAGTAATAAAAAAGTAATAAATAACAAAAAAATAAAAGAGAAAGTTGTAGATAAAGATAATCAACTTCAAACTGCAGTGTCAGCCTTGAAAGCAATAATAATATCAAAAAAAGGAGAATAAGTGAAAAAAGAACTACTTTATGAAGGAAAAGCTAAAAGAATATATGCAACAGATAAAATAGATGAGGTTATTTGTGAATATAAAGATAGTTTAACTGCATTCAATGGTGAGAAAAAATCAAGTGAAGAGGGAAAAGGTGCTCTGAATTTAGCAATTACAACTTTAATTTTTGAAGAATTAGAAAAAGTTGGGATTCCAACACATTTGATTAAAAAGCTAAGTGATACAGAGCAACTTGTAAAAAAAGTGGATATTATCTTAATTGAAGTTGTTGTAAGAAATATTGCAGCTGGAAGTTTGGCTAAAAGACTTGGGCTTAAAGAAGGTGAAAAATTACCTTTTACAATAGTTGAATTTTATTATAAAAAAGATGAACTTAATGACCCATTAATCAATGATGACCATGCAATGATTTTAGATTTAGTTGATAATGGAAGTGAATTGGATACATTAAGAGCGTATGGAAGAAAAATTAATGAGTTTTTAGCCCAATTTTTTGGAAAAGCTGGAATGACTTTAGTTGATTTCAAAGTTGAGTTTGGAAAAGATGACAAAGGAAATATTATTTTAGCTGATGAAATAACACCAGACAGCTGTAGATTATGGGATAAAAAAACTGGTAAAAAAATGGATAAAGATATTTTTAGACAAGATTTAGGTGATTTAAAATCAGCATATCAAGAAGTTTTGAAAAGGATAGCTAAATGAAAGTAGTTGCAAATATATTTTTAAAAAATGGAGTTTTAGATCCTCAAGGAAAAGCAGTTCATCATAGCCTTGATGCTCTTGGATTTGAAAGTGTTAAAGATGTTAGAATTGGAAAACAAATTTTAATTGACCTTGACACGGAAGATGAAACAAAAGCAATTAAAGAAGTTGAAGATATGTGTGAAAAGCTTCTTGCAAATACTGTAATTGAAACTTATGAAGTGGAAATAAAAAAATGAGAGTTTCAGTTGTAGTTTTTCCTGGAACAAATTGTGATAGGGATACTAAATGGGCATTTGAACAAATTGGTGCAGATGTTGAATTTATTTGGCATAATGAAAATGATCTAAAAAATCCTGATTTAGTAGTTTTACCAGGTGGATTTAGTTATGGAGATTATCTAAGAAGTGGTGCAATTGCTAGATTTTCACCAATTATGCAAAAGATAGTTAAGTATGCCAACAAAGGTGGATTCGTTTTGGGTATATGTAATGGTTTTCAAATATTACTTGAAAGCCATCTTTTGCCAGGTGCTATGAAAAGAAATGAAAATCTACATTTTATTTCTAAATATCATAATTTAAAAGTAGTAAATAATGATAATAAATTTTTAAGAAATTTGAGTGTTGGAGAAATTGTAAATATTCCAATAGCTCACGCAGAAGGGAATTATACTCCAAAAAGTGAAAATGATTTGAAAAAATTATGGAATAATGGACAAGTTTTACTTCAATATGTGAATGAATTTGGAAATATTTCCAATCCAAATGGAAGTGCAGATAGTATTGCTGGAATTTGTAATGAAACAAAAAATGTATTTGGACTTATGCCTCATCCAGAAAGAGCTATGCAGTCAATTTTAGGTAGCGTGGATGGTGTAAAAATGATTACATCATTTTTGGATAAATAAATGAAAAAGCTTCTTCTTTTACTTATTCCATTTTTTCTTTTTGCTTATAGAGTGGATATACAAACATGGCATAAAAGTGATACAGTGTGGGGATTTTTCAAACAAAATCATATACCATTTAGCTTATATTATTCATTAAATAAAAATATAAAAAAAGAATTGAAAAAAATTGCCAGAGGTGATGATATTTATCTTTTAAAAGATGGAAATAAAATAAAACAGGCATTAATTCCATTAAATAATAAAAGACAATTGCAAATAGTAAATGACAATAAAAAATGGATTACAAAAGTTATTCCTATTCATTATGGGGTAGAAGAGCATAGTGCAAAAATAACAGTAAATAATTTTCTTTCTTATGATGTTTATAGTGTTACAAAAAATCCTTATTTATCTAGGCATATTGTAAATATATTTTCTGATAGAATCAATTTTCGAACTTTACCCAAAAATACAAATATAGATGTTTATTATAAAACAAAAAGTCGTTTTGGAAAATTAGTGAAAATAGATGTTTTATATTCGAAAATAAAAAATAGAAAATATACTATTGAAGCTTATAAATGGACAGATGGTAGATATTATGACCAAAATGCTAGAAGTCTGAAAGGTATGTTTTTATCGGCACCTCTTAGATATACAAGAATTTCATCTCCTTTTGGTATGAGATTTCATCCAATTTTACATAAGTGGAGAATGCATGATGGAATTGATTTTGTAAATAGAGTAGGAACTCCTATCCATACAGTAGCCGATGGAAAAGTGATTTATAAAGGTTGGATTAGAGGATATGGAAATGCTGTTGAAGTGAAACATAGAAATGGATATATGACTTTATATGCTCATCTTAGAGGTTTTGGACACATTAAAAGAGGAGAATGGATAAAACAAGATAAAGTCATAGGTTATCTTGGAACTACAGGAATGAGTACAGGCCCACATTTACATTTTGGAGTTATGCATAATGGCAAGTGGATAAATCCGATAAAAATTAGAAAATCTGCAAAAATTATTTTGTATGGTAAAAGAAGAAAAAACTTTTTTGTATATGCTCAAAGTTTACAAAGTAAACTAAAAGAAAGATTAGCAAGTAAATGAAAAAAATAATATTTTTATTTTTATTTGTCTTTGTTTTTGCAGATGAACATTTAATTTTATCTAAATTTCAAAATCTGCAAAAATTTTATTATAATAATCAAATAGTTCATCTTAAACTTAAAACTATTTCTGCTCAAAATGGGGATATAGTTATTTCAAGTAATTATCCAATAGAAGTTAATACTTCAACAGATGATAATATTACATATTTTAGTGATATTTCATTTGAATTAAATAACACTTTTCCTGAATTTAATGTTTCTTTAGAAAATAATGGTATTAAATTAGATGAAATAAGTATAAATATAAATTCTAAAATCAGAAATTTAACTCCTCCTAATAATTTTTGTGGAATTTTAGCAAAAGATGTCAATATTACAAACCCAATATTATCTGATTATAATAGTGATAAAAATATTTTATATTTTGATGTTTCATTCAAAGATGCTAATGTAAAAGATTTTATTTTTGATAAAAAAGTTGATTTTACTTTAAAAGATAAAAATGGTAGTAATTCAATATATTCATATTCTGCCTTAGTTCCTAAGAATAAAAATATTTTTATTATAAATTATTTTAATATAACAAATAACAAATATGAAAAAATACCTTTGAATGTAAAATTAAATGATGAAAAAGTTTCAACACAAGTAGATTTAAATCCTGTAAATAAAACAAGAATATACATTATAAATGCAATATTAGGAGCGTTAATTTTATTATGGTTATTGCTATATTATTATAGAAAAAAATTAATTTATATTATTTTAATTATATTAGCTATAAGCTGTTTAATATTTTTAAATTGGCCAAAACCAGAAATTATTCTAGAAGAAGGAGAGCAGATACATATTTTACCTTTTAATAATTCAACTGTATTTTTAGTAATAGGAATTCCTACAAAAGTAAAAGTGCTTAATAAAAAAAATGGATATAAAGAAATATTATTTAATAATAAAATAGGATGGGTAAAAAATGATAGATAAAATTAAAATGTATTGGATTTTTGTAAGAAATTTTATTGTTTTTGCTATTACGGCATTTTTAATGAAATTGTTTCCTAAGTATAATGTTCAATTAAGAAAATGGGCTGCAAGAAGTTCTATTCCAACATGTATAAATGAAATAGAGATTAAGGGAAATATTGATGAAAAAGCTGATATTTTTATAGCTAATCATCAGAATATGATAGATGCAGATATTATTGAATTTTTATTGCCAAATGTTGATTTATGTTGGGTGGCTAAAAAAGAAGTTGAAAATTTATTTTTATTTGGTAATTTACTTAGTAAAAGTGGTGCTATTTCAATTGAAAGAGAAAATAAAAGATCATTAGTTGAACTTATAAAAAAGGCAGATGATAGATTAAAAAAAGGTAAACAATTTATTATTTTTCCAGAAGGAACAAGAAATAAAAATCCTAAAAAACTACTACCTTTTAAAGCAGGTGCAAAACTTTTAGCTGAAAAATATAATTTAAAAGTGCAACCATTATTATTGCTTGGTATAGATAAAATTATAACATTTGATCCTCTAAAAGTAAAAAAAGGTAAATTAACAGTAATTGTACTTCCTACTAAGAAACCTAAAAAAAAGACTAATTGGTATAAAGAATTAGAAGAAGAGATGCAAAAAACAGTTGATGAGTATTATGAAGGAAAATAATAAATTAAACTAAAATAGAAAATATTTATAAAATATATATAAAATTTGTATTTTTTTTACAAATTATTGTTTTATTTTGTTATAATAGTTCAAAATCAATAGGAGAATTATATGTTAATCCAATTTAGTGTAAATAATTATCGTTCGATTAAAGATACTATTACTTTAAATATGAAAGCTTCAAATTCTAAAAATGATAAATTAAAAAATTATTTTTCTATCAGAGATTATAAATTATTAAAAAGTGCAGTTATTTATGGTGCTAATGCTAGCGGTAAAAGTAACATTGTTAAATCTATGAATTTTATGAAAAATTTTGTTTTAAACAAATTTAAAATTATTCAATCAACAGATAAACTTCTTCATTATCCTTTTAAATTATCAAATGAAACTGAAAATAGCTCTACTACTTTTGAAATTATTTTTTTTAAAGGTGAGATTAAATATAGATATGGCTTTGAATATGATAATAATACTATTTATTCTGAATGGCTTTTTGCTGATGAGAAAGGAAAAGAATCTAAATTTTTTGTAAGAGATCTTGATGAAGAAGATTATGTAAATAGAGAAAAGTTTAAAGAAGGTTATACGTTTTTTGATAAAAAAAATAAAAAAATAAATATTAATAAAAATCAATTGTTTATTTGGAAATGTGATCAAAATAGTGGGAAAATTTCTCAATCTATCCTTAAATGGTTTAAAAATTTTAATGTATTAAGTGGAGTTGAACTTAAAGAAGATATAACCTTGAATTTAATTAAAGAGCTTAATTTAACAAAAGAAGTGTTAAATTTAATTAAAATAGCTGATATAAGTATTGATAATATCTCAGTTGAGGAAGAAGAGGTAAAAAATTTCGATAATTTACCTTTTGAAGTAAAAAATACAATTAATCTTCAAAAAATTTCACAAGTTTCAAAAATTTTAATTAATACAAAACATAAAAAATATGATAAAAATGGTAATATTGCAGGAGAAGAAGAATTTGACTTAAATGAAGAATCAACAGGAACTAAAAAACTTTTTGCTTTATCCGTACCTATAATTGATACTTTAAGAAATGGTAAAATTTTAGTTATTGATGAATTAGAAGCAAATTTACATCCAATTTTAACAAAATATTTAATTCAATTATTTAATGATGAAAATATTAATAAAAACAATGCTCAATTGATTTTTACTACACACGATACAAATTTATTAAAGCCTTATATTTTTAGAAGAGATCAAATTTGGTTTAGTGAAAAAAATAAATTTTCTTCTACAGAGCTTTATTCATTAGTGGAATTTAAAGGGGTAAGGAATAATGAAGATTTTGAAAAACAGTATATTCAAGGTAAATATGGAGCTATTCCTTATATGGGAAAATTTGAATTTTAAAGGAATTTTATGGCAAGAAGAGGAGGGGATAAACTATTTCAAAAAAATAAACAGAATAAAAAAGACTTAGAAAGAAAAATAAAAACTAAAAAAACAAAAGCTAAATTAATTATAGCGTGTGAAGATAGTATTTCTGCTCCAACATATTTTCAAGAAATTATAAATGAATTAATATTAAATAAACATATTTCTCCATCTTCAGTTGTAATTGTTCCACACAATGGAAAAACTCATCCGACCGGAGTTTTAGAGAATTTAAAAAATTATGATAAAAATGGAATAAATTATAAAGATTTTGACGAAAAATGGATAGTTATAGATAGAGATGTAAATTATAAAGGAGGAGGACATACAAAAGAAGATTTTAATAATGCTTTTAAAAAAGCAAAAAGAGAAATAAAAATAGCATATGCAAATGATTCTTTTGAATTGTGGTATCTTCTCCATTTTACATATAGAAATACTCCCATTATGAGAGATGAAATTATAAAAGAAATAATAAAATCTTTAAAAAATAAAGATGAAAATATTTTTCGTTATTTAGATGAAGATAATTTTAAACAAGCAAAATATCAAGAACAAATTTTTAAAATTTTAAAAGAGTTGCAATCTACGGCTATTGAAAATGCTAAAAGACTTTTAGAAAGTTATAGTAATTTTCATAATCCAGAAATAGACAATCCTTCTACAAATATTCATAAATTGATAGAAATCTTTTTAGAGTTAGAGAATGATTGAAATAGTAGATAAAATTTTACTCAAAATTATAAGAAAATTAAGTAAAATTCATTGCTATTTATTAAGCAAATATGAAAATGTGAAAAAATGGAATTTTAAATATATGATTCCAGAAAAAAATGCAAAAAATATTAAAACTTATGAAGAATTTTTATTAGAAGCATTAAGAAAAAATAGAGAAGTTAAGAATATTGCTGTTACAGGTGATTATGGAAGTGGTAAAAGTAGTTTTCTTAAAAGTTTTGAATATAAATATCCTGAATGTAATTTTTTAGATATTTCACTTGCTACATTTGATGAAATAAAAAATAATGAAACAAAAAAAGATATATCAATTATTGAAAAATCTATATTAGAGCAAATTTTTTATAGAGAACCTGTATGATAAGATTCCACAATCAAGATTTAAAAAAATAAATTCACATAAATGGATTTTTCTACAGATAAATACAATACTTACTATATTAACACTATTTTCAATACTATTTCTTTTAAAACCTAAATTTATCACTGAGTTACATATTTATCAAATTTTTATAAAATATCATCTTGAAGAATTTGAATATTCTGCAATAGGAGTTTTATTAGTTGTTTTATATTTTGTTATAAGATATTTTGTAAAAAATTTCAATGGTTTTGTATTAGAAAAATTTAATCTTCAAAATATGGAGATACAAACTAATAAAGAAATAGATGAAACTTCTTTATTAAATAAATATCTTGACGAAATACTATATTTTTTCGAAAAAACTGATTATAAAATTGTCGTTTTTCAAGATTTAGATAGGTTTGAAAAGAGTGAAATATTTATTAAACTAAGAGAATTAAATAGATTAATAAATAACTCTAAACAAATAAATAAACGAATAGTTTTTATATATGTTTTAAAAGATGAAATATTTAAAGATGAAAAAGAAAGAGTTAAATTTTTTGATGCAATTATTCCTATAATCCCATATGTAAATACTAAAACTTCTTTTGATACTTTATCAGAATATTTCAAAACAGAACTTAAAGAAGAAGAAAAAATGGAAAATTTTTTAAAAGATATATCAATTTATATTTATGATATGCGACTTTTAAAAAATATTTATAATGAATATAAAGTTTTTAAATTGCAGATTGGAAAAGGTCTTGATAAAACAAAATTATTAGCTATGATAATTTATAAAAATTTTGATCCTCAAGATTATTCTAAACTTCATAAAAGTGAATCCGTTATTAATGGAATTATTAGTAAAAAATATGAATATATAAAAAAAGAAATTGAATTAAAAGAGGGAAAAATTATTGAGTTAAAAAAAGATTTAGATAATAATATTGATGTTCAAGAATTAAAAAAGATTTATATTTATGAAATAATAACTGAATTAAATATAAATGAATATTTATATTTAGATAATATTAGAATATCTATTTCTAAAGCAATTGATGATGATAATTTTAATAAAATAAAAAATTCAAATAATTTAAAAAAAGATAATAATTATTATAATAATTCAATTTCTTTTAAAGATATTGAAAAAAAAGTAGATTCAAATCTTACTTATGATGAAAGAGAAGAATTAATTTTAAGTAAAACAAATAAAAAAATAATTCAATTAGAAAATGAAATTGATGAATTAAAAAGTGAAACAGAAAATTATAAATTAAAAAATATTTTAGAAAAAATAAGTATAAATAATGACTTAGAAGAAAAATTAAAAGATAAAGAATTATTAAAATATTTTCTTTTAAACGGATATATTGATGAAGATTATTATTTATTTATATCTTATGATATGAAAAATGTTCTTACTCCAAATGATACACAATTTTTAAAAGCAGTTAAAATTAATAAAGAATTAGGATTCGATTTTAAAATAAATAATATTAAAACACTTATTACTTATTTAAATAATAATGATTTTTCTAAAAATGGGATTTTAAATACATATTTACTTGAATTTATATTAAATGATAAAAAAAATAAATATAAAACTCAAAAACATCTATTTTTTAAATTGTTATCTTTTGATAGTGAAAGAGTTAAAAAATTTATAGTTTATTGTGCTGATAATCTTTTAAATAAGAGTAAATTTTTTAATTTAATTGTAAAATATAATCCTAATGTATGGGAAATTATAGAAACTTTTTGTGAAGAAGAAAAATTATATATTTATTGTTGGGATATATTTTATTTAGCGGATTATGAAGATATTTTAAAACTTAAATCTTTTAAAGAATATTTTGAAAACGAATCTTATATCCAAGAATTTAATGAAAATGGAAGAGAAAAAGTTAAAAAATATATTAAAGATAACAATATCAAATTTAGAAATTTAAATTCAATAAGAGATATAATAATTTCAAATTTCATTTTAGAAAATAATTATTATGAACTTAGTGAAAAAATGATAAATAATATGATATTTATTCATTGTGTTTCAAAAAATAAACTTAATGTTGAAAATGACTTAAAAATAAAGCATTATTCTACTATAAAAACTAATAAATTATTTAATAAGAAGTCAGCGGAAACTTTACTAAATTATATAAATGAAAATATAAATGAATATATAAAAAATGTATTTTTAAATATTGAAACTAATACAAAAGAAAGTGAAGAAAGTATAGTTGAATTATTAAATAATAAAGAAATAGAAAATGAATTAAAATATCAAATAATTAAAAAAGAGGAAAATAAAATTTCTAATTTATCAGATGTGAAAGATGTAAGTCTTTGGAAAATTCTCTTAGAAAATAATAAAGTTTTAGCCACTTGGCAAAATGTAGGACATTATTATAAAAAAGTTAAAAAAATCGATGAATATTTATTTAACTTCCTAAACAATTCTACAAATTCAGAAGAATTATCAAAAATTAAAATTGATGACGAATTTTGTGAAAAATATGAATTTAATAAGAATATTTTAGATGATATAATTCTATCAAATGAATTTAATAATCAAAATTATAAATTATTACTTGAAAATAATCCTTATTGGTATGAAAATATTGATATAGAAAATTTAGATAATGAAAAGATAAAAATTTTGATAGAAACTAAAAAATTTCAAATTACACAAGAAAATTTAAAAAATTTAACAAATAAAAATTTACATATTGAATTTATTTTAAAAAATATTGATGAATTTTTTAAAAACTTAGATAATTTATTTTCTATTTTAAGCAAAGAAGATTATATTAAAATATTAAAAGATGAAAAAATAGATATAGAGAAAAAAATTTCATTTATTGAAAAAATTTCGTTAAATAATTATAATGAAGAGTTGTCAAATATTATATATGAAATTTTTACAAAAAATAATAAAAAATTGGATATTCTTTTATTAGATGAACTTTTTAAATATTTAGATTTTGATAAAAAATTTGATTGTTTAATAACTCAATTAAATTTAAATGAGAAGTTGAATTGTGAAGAAATAGATAAATTATTAAATAATTTCGATTCTCCTTATAATGAACTTTGTAAAAAGAGTAATTATCCTTTATATTTAAAAAATAATAATGAAAATAGAAAATTTTTAGACATATTAGAATCAAAGAATTGTATTTCATCTTATCCTCCAAATAAGAAAAATAAAAATGAACTTATTATTTATAGGAAAAAAAAATAAGAAAAAAGGACAAAAATGCAAAAACTCAATAAAAATAGCTTAGATTTAACAAAAGAGAATATTTCAAAATTGAAACAAATTTTTCCGGATATTTTTTGTGAAGATAAAATTGATTTTGAAAAATTAAAAGAGAATTTAGGGGAGTTTATAGAAGAAAGTGAAGAAAAGTATCAATTTAATTGGTTTGGTAAAAAAGATTCAAATAAAATTGCTTTAACTCCGACAAGTGCAACTTTGAGAGTGGATAAAAATTCAAGTAAAAGTTGGAATGAAACAGAAAATGTTTATATTGAAGGGGATAATTTAGAAGTCTTAAAAGTTATTCAAAAAGCTTATTACAAAAAAGTAAAAATGATTTACATCGACCCTCCTTATAATAGAAATGCAGATGTAATATATGAAGATGATTATTCTGATAATTTAAAAAATTATTTATCAATGACGGGGCAAATTGATGAAGAGGGTAATCCACTTACTACAAACACAGAAAAAAGCGGAAGAAAACATAGTAATTGGCTAAATATGATTTATCCAAGATTAAAAGTTGCAAGAAATTTGCTAAAAGCTGATGGTGTTATTTTTGTTTCTATTGATGATAATGAAGTGGCAAATTTAAGAAAAGTTATGGATGAAATTTTTGGGGAAGAGAATTTTGTTGGAATTTTATCAGTAGAAAATAATCCAAAAGGTAGAAAAAACTCTAAGTTTATTTCTGTAAGTAGTGAATATTGTGTTGTTTATGCTAAAAATAAAGAAATAAGTTATTTTATCGAAAATATACCTAAAAATATGAATGATATGTCTTTAGATGAAAATGGGAATTATATTCATAATAGTGGGAAAAGAGTTTTAGTAGGGGAAAATAGTTTTAATAAAGAAGTTTTAAATTTCAATTCAGAAAAACATTATAGTGTTTATTATAATAAAGTAAAAAATAAATTAATTATAAAAAATGAAAATTCAATTAATGAAATAAATGAATTTTTGACAGATAAAGGATATAAAAGATTTATTTCATTTAAGGAAAATAAGTTTGTTGATAATACTTATACTTTTAAAAAATTATTGGAATTATTTGAGAATAATGCATTAATTTTTACAGAAAATAAAATTTTTGAAAAGAATTTTAATAACAAAATTAGAATAAAAAGTATTTTAAAAAATATTTTTTATGATGCACTTATTAATAATAAAAAAGAAAAATTTAAAATTGATTTAAAAACCACTTCTGCTAATGAGCTTTTGAAAAAAATATTTGGTATAAAAGATTTATTTAAAGCACCTAAAAATGTTAATTATATCAAATTATTGATTACTCTTTTAGCAGAAAAAGATTTTTTAGTATTAGACTTCTTCTCCGGTTCAGCAACTACTGCAAATGCAGTTATGGAATTAAATGCCGAAGATGGTGGAAATAGAAAATTTATTTTAGTGCAAATTCCCGAACCAACAGATGAAAAAAGTGAAGCTTACAAAGCAGGTTATAAAAATATTTGTGAAATTGGAAAAGAGAGAATAAGAAGAGCAGGGGAAATAATTAATGAAAAATTGAAAATGGATAATGGAAAATTAGATATTGGATTTAAAGTTTTTAAACTTGATAGCACAAATATTATCGAATGGGACACGAATGTTGACGATTTAAAAAAAGATATTCTTGAAAGTGGAGATGTTATTAAAAGTGATAGAAGTGATGAAGATTTACTTTATGAAATTTTATTAAAACAGGGAATTGCTTTAAATTCAAAAATTGAAATAAAAGAAATTTTAGGTAAAAAACTTTATATCGTAGAAAATGGGAAAGTTACTCTATTTTTTGATGAAATTAATATTGAAATAGCAAAACAAATTGTCGAGTTATTAAAAGATAAAAAAGATGATTTAAATATTCTATTTTTAAAAGATAAAAGTTTTTCTACAAGTGAAGAAAAAGTAAATATAAAAGAACTTTTTAAACAGATGAATATTTTTGATAGAATTGTTACTTTTTAAAGGATAAAAATGCTTAATTTACCACTAAAAAAAGATATTGAAACAAAAAAAATTTTGAAAAAATGTATAAAAGCAAATAGTGCTTTGTCAAAATTAAATGGAGTTTCAAAAATTATTCCAAATCAAATGATTTTGATAAACGCATTAACTCTTCAAGAGGCAAAAGATAGTAGCGAAATTGAAAATATAATCACTACTCACGATGAACTCTATTTAGCAAATATGGGAGAGAAATTTTCAAGAGAAGCAAAAGAGGTTATTAATTACAAGGAAGCTTTAATTTTTGGATTTGAAGAGGTTCAAAAAAAGAAAATAATAACTATAAACGATATTATAAAAATTCAATCAATTACCGCTGGAAATAGTGCAGGAATTAGAAAACAGCTGGGAACTGTTTTGAAAAATGATAAAACAGGAGAAGTTGTCTATACTCCACCTCAAACTTATGATGAAATTATGAATCTTTTAGAAAATCTGTTTAATTATATAAATGATGATAGTGTAGAAGATTATGACTATTTAGTTAAAATGGCTTTGATTCATTTTCAATTTGAATCAATTCATCCATTTTATGATGGAAATGGTAGAAGTGGAAGAATTTTGAATGTTTTATATTTAGCTTTAAAAGAGTTACTTGACCTCCCAATTCTTTATATTAGCAGGTATATTATAAAACATAAAAATGATTATTACAGACTTTTGCAAGAAGTAAGAACGAAGGAAAATTACAAAGAATGGGTTTTGTTTATGCTTGATGCGGTTGAAGAAACTGCAAATAAAAGTTGTGAATTAATCGAAAATATAGAAAAAATAATGAATAAAACTCAAAAGATTATTCAAATTAAACTCCCCAAAATTTATAGTAAAGATTTAGTTGAGGTGCTATTTTTACATCCTTATACAAAAATTGAATTTTTAGTAGAGAGATTGAATGTTACGAGAAAAACAGCTTCAAAATATTTAAAAGAGTTAGAAAAAATAGAAATTTTAAAAAATATAAAAATAGGAAGAAGTAGCTATTTTGTAAATATAGAACTATTTGAATATCTTAAAAAAGCTATTAATGGATAATATGGGTAAAAAACTTAAAAATTTACTCATATTGTTTTGATATGGGTAAAAAACTTAAAAATTTACACATAAAAATATAAAAAAGGTAAAAAATGAAAATTCAATTTTATGATGATTTAGATTATCAACTTGAAGCAATAGATTCAATTGTTGATATTTTTCATTCTCAAAAGATAGAAAGCACTATTTTTGGAATGCAAAAAACAAATATTGTAGGAAGTGAAGAGAGTGAAAAAGGGGTAAGAAATAACCTTTTATTGAATGAAGATAAACTTTTAGAAAATATACAAAAAATTCAAAAAAGAAATAATTTAGAACTTTCTACAACAATTGATAAAGAGAATTTAAATTTTTCAGTGGAAATGGAAACCGGAACGGGTAAAACTTATGTTTTTTTGAGAACTATTTTTGAATTAAATAAGAAATATAACTTCAAAAAATTTATAATCGTAGTTCCAAGTATTGCAATAAAAGAAGGAACTAAAAAAAATTTAGACATTACAAAAGAGCATTTTTCTGCTCTTTATGATAATGTCCCTTATAACTATTTTATTTATAATTCAAACAAATTAACTCAAATTAATGAATTTGCAAGAAGTAATAATATCGAAATTATGATAATCAATATTGATGCGTTTAATAAAGATATTAATAAAATAAATAAAAAGCAAGAAGCTACATTAGGAGAAAAACCGATAAATTTAATTGCAGGAACTAATCCAATTGTAATAATTGATGAACCGCAAAGTGTGGATTCTACCCAGAAAGCTAAAGATTCAATGAAAACTTTAAATTCTCTTTTTATTTTGAGATATTCAGCTACACACAAAGAAAAATATAATTTAATGTATAAATTAGATGCAGTTGATGCATATGAAAAAAAGTTAGTAAAACAGATTGAAGTGGCATCTATTAAATTGAGTGATACCTCAAATTTACCTTACATCAAATTTATTTCTTATAAAGAAAAGCCAATTAGTGCAAAAATTGAAATAGAAGTTTTGAAAACTGGAAAAGTGCAAAGAAAAACTCAAAATATAAAAGGAAATGATGACCTTTTTGAAATAACGAAAAGAGATATTTATAATGAATATTTAGTTCGAGAAATTTATATCGAAGAAGGACATGAATATATTGAATTTGTAAATGGTAAAGTTTTACGACTTGGCGAAACAATAGGTGAAATTGATAAAGAAAAAAGTCAATTTTTGCAACTAAAAAAGACAATTGAAGAGCATTTAGAAAAAGAAAAAATATATCTAAAAAAAGGGATTAAAGTTTTGAGTCTCTTTTTTATTGATAAAGTTGCAAATTATAGAAATTATGAAAACAAAACTTCACAAAAAGGGAAATTTGTTAGATTTTTTGAAAAGTCATTTAATGAGCTTATCAATAAACCAAAATTTAAAGAATTGAAAGAGAGTGTTTATAATAATTTAAATTTAGATGAAATTCACGACGGATATTTCTCACAAGATAATAAAGGGAAACTAAAAGATACAAAAGGTAACTCAAAAGCAGATGAGACAACTTATGAAAAAATAATGAAAAATAAAGAAAAGTTGTTGAGTTTAGAGGAGCCTTTGAGATTTATTTTTTCTCATTCAGCACTAAAAGAGGGATGGGATAATCCAAATGTATTTCAAATTTGCACATTAAACGAAACAAAATCTATAATGAAAAAAAGGCAAGAAATAGGAAGAGGACTTAGAATTTGTGTAGATAAAAATGGAAATAGAGTTTATGGATTTGATATCAATAGATTAACAGTTATAGCAAATGAAAGTTATGAAGATTTTGCTAAAAAGTTACAAAAAGAGTATGAAGAAGATGGAATTAAATTTGCTAAAAAAATTAAAATTGAAAATACAAGTGACAGAGAAAATGTTGAACTTAAAAAAGAGGTATTTTTAAGCAAAGAATTTTTGAATTTATGGGATAAAATAAAAGATAAAACTATTTATAAAATTAAATTTGATGTAAATGAACTTATAGAAAAGTGTATAAAAAGAGTTGATAACGAAGTCCAAATTTCTACTATTCGATATGAATATGAAAAAGCTAAAATTGATATAAAAAAAGATGAAATAGATATTTCAAATAGAGAAAATAAAACAGAAGAATTTGCTACTTTGGATTTTAAATTACCAAATATTGTAAATATTTTGCAAGAAGAAACAAATTTAAAAAGAGAAGATATTATAAAAATTTTAATAGAAATACAAAATTTAAATTATTTCAAAAAGAACCCCGAACGATTTATTGAAGAAGTTTTAAAAATTATAAAAGAAGAAATGAATAAAATAATTATTGATGGAGTGAAATATGAAAAGATTCAAAACTCTGAATATTCACTTCAAGAAATTTTTGATAAAAGTGAAATAGTTGCTTATATGAGAAATTTAAAAAAGTCTCAAAAAAGTGTTTATGATTTTATAATTTGTGATAGTGAAGTTGAAAAAAAGTTTGTAGATGAATTTAATAAAAGTAAAAATATAAAACTTTTTGCAAAATTACCTCCTAAATTTAGAATAAATACCCCTGTTGGGTTTTATAATCCTGATTTTGCAATTGTTGTTGATGTCGATGGAGAAGAAAAATTATATTTTGTCCTCGAAAGTAAAGGGAGTGAAAACCAAGAAGAGAGAAGAGCAAAAGAGAATTATAAAATTAATTGTGCTAAACATCATTTTAATGCTTTATCTAATGATTTAAAATATGTAGTTAAAAAAGATTTTAAAAGTTTCAAAGAGAGTTGGTAAAAATTACAAAGAAAATTAATGGCTAAAGCAGTAGTAGGAGGAGGGTGTTTTTGGTGTTTAGATGCTATTTTTAGAAAAGTTGATGGTATAACAAATGTTGTATGTGGATATGCCGGAGGGAAAAGAGCTAATCCTAGTTATAAACAAGTTTGTACTGGTGTTACAGGTCATGCTGAAGTTATAATGATAGAATTTGATGAAAACAAGATTAGTTTTGATGAAATACTTGATATATTTTTTCAAAATGCTATATTATCTAAAGTAGAAAATTTTTTGTATAATAATAAAAAATAAAAAAAGGAGAGAAGATGAAAATTGAAGATTTAGTAAAAATAGGTGTAGGGGGTGCTTTTTTAACAAAAGAAAAAGTTGAGGGATTAATTTCAGAAGCTAAAAAAAGAGGGGAATTAACTGAAAAAGAAACAGAAGAAATTATTAATAATATGAAAAAAGAATCAGAACAAAAAATGGAAGAAATAAGAAAAATGATACAAGAAGAAATCAAAAAACAATTAAAAGAGCTTGGAGTTGCTACAAAAGAAGATATTAAAAAACTTGAAGAAAAATTTGATAAATTAAATGTTAAAAAATAGTGTTTATGAATTAAAAAGAACAAAAGATATTATATCTATTCTTACAAAATATGGTTTTGGAGATTTAATAGAAAGTTTAGGGGTTTCTGTTCCTTTTAAAAAAAATAAGCCAAAAATATCAAGAAATGAAAGAATAAGAAAAGCTATAGAAGAATTGGGCCCTACTTTTATTAAATTAGCCCAAATTCTTTCACTTCGTCCAGATTTAATTCCAATAGATTTAGCAAAAGAGTTTGAAAAACTTCAAGACAATGTATCATCTTTACCTTTTGTAGAAATAAAGAGTGTTATTGAAGGAGAATTAGGTAAAACTATTAATGATTATTTTATAGGAGATTTTACTCTTTTAGCAACTGCTTCAATTGGTCAAGTATATAAAGCTACATTAAATACAGGAGAGATTGTTGCGGTAAAAGTATTAAAACCAGGAATTGAAGAAAAAATTTTATTAGATATTGTTATATTACAAAGATTAGCTGAACTTTTAAGAAATAAACTTTTAATTTATGGGATTGATAGTGTAAAAATTGTAGAAGAATTTGCAAAATCTATTAAAAAAGAGTTGAATTTCAATATAGAATCTTTATCTCTAAAACGATTTTCAACAAATTTTCAAAATAATCCTAATATTAAAGTTCCAAATCTTTTCTTTTCATCTAAGAAATTACTTATTATGGAATATATTGATGGAATAAAAATTTCTGATATAGATAAATTAAAAGAAAAAGGTTATAATGTAAAAGAGATTGCAAAAAAAGGCTTTGATTTAATTTGTGAGCAAATTTTTATACATAGATTTTTTCATGCTGATCCACATCCAGGTAATTTAATGGTGTATGAAGATAAAATAGTTTTTTTAGATTTTGGTCTTATGGGAAGATTAAGTGAAGAAGATAGAAAATATGTTGTTGAGCTTGTTTGGTATGTTATTCAAAATGAAGAAGAAAAAGCAGCTGAATATATATTAAAACTATCTAAAGTTTCAAAAAATACAGATGTTTCATCTTTTAAAAAAGAAGTCGCTGATATTATTTCTACTTATTTTTATTCTTCTTTAGAAAATATAGAGTTAAAAAACATAATGGAAGATTTATTAATAAGTATGAGTAAATCTAATGTTTTTTTAAAAGAAGATAATTATTTGATTGTTAAATCTTTAGTTATGATAGAAAGTATTGGGAAAAAGCTATATCCTGAATTTAATGCAGTTGAAGAAATAAAACCTTTTATTGTTAAACTTTATAAACAGCAATTTTCTATTTCGAATATTTTCAAAAAATCTCACGAATTAAATTTATCTATAATGGAATTTTTTCAAAAAACACCTTCTGATTTAAATGAAATAATAGATAAAATTAAAAATGGAGAATTAAAAATAGAATTTGAGCATATTGGACTTGATAATATTGAAAAAACTGCTAAAAATTCTTTTAATAAACTTTCTTTATCTATAATTATTGCTTCTATTTTAATTGGTTCATCTATGCTTCTTTCTTTTTATGTTCCACCTTTAATAGGAAATATTTCTATTTTAGGACTTGGAGGATTTATTTTTGCTTTTATTTTGGGAGTATTATTAATGTTCGCGATTATAAAGCAGAAGTAATTTGGTACCGAAGGAGGGACTCGAACCCTCATGAGCAAAGCTCAACGGATTTTGAATCCGTCGTGTCTACCATTTCACCACTTCGGCAAAGAGATTGAAAAATCAATCTCTAAAAAAAGGGGAGTGAAATTATACATAAATAAATAGTATAAAATCAAGTAAATAAATTATTTATTTACTGCTTCTTTAAATTGTTTACCAACTTTGAATTTTACACTTTTACTTTCAGGAACATCTACAATTCTATCAGTTCCAGGAATTTTTGCTTTTCTTCCAGCTCTTGTTGTTCTCTCAAAACTACCAAATCCTATAAAAGATACTTTATCATCTTTTGCTACAGCCTCAGTTATAGTTTCAAGTGTTGCTTTAATTAGTGCATCTACATCAGTTTTACTAAGACCAGTTTTTGATGCAACAGCATCAATTAATTCTGACTTTTTCATACTATTCTCCTTGTTTTTGTGAATTTTCAATATTCTATCTTTTTTTTTGAAAAAAAACAATATTTTTTTGAAAAAAAACCGATTATTTAGGTAAATATAAGTATTTTACCCATTGGAATATAATTTGCTTATTATTTTTATTATAAAAAGAAGGATATATTATGAGAGTTACTACGAATAGTTTGTATTCAAAATTTATTTATGATCAGCAAACAACATATACTAATTTAAATAAAGTAACTGATCAGCTTTCAACGGGTATGAAAATTTCAAAAATGAGTGATAATGCCAAAATTTTTACAGATACACTAAGACTTGATAATGAAAGTACTACTTTAACACAAGTAGTTAATACATCAAAAACTGCTCAAAATTTTACAAATAATACAGATACAACTATGAATGATATGATGACTACTCTTACTTCTTTTAAAACTACATTACTTCAATCTGCAAGTGCAGTAAATAATGGCACTTCAGATACGGCTTTAGCAGATGAATTAGATGGGCTTAAAAAGCATTTACAAGAATTAGCAAATACTTCAATTGATGGCAAATTTCTTTTTTCAGGAACTGCATTTAAAACTAAACCAATTGATGATGCTGGAAATTATAATGGGAATGACAAACATATAAAAGCAAAGCTTGGTTCACTCGTAGAACAAGAATATAATATTGATGGGGCAACCTTGTTTCAAGGAATTGATAAAGATTATTCCAAACACATAGAAACGAATGTGAAACATTTTGATGCTTTAAAAGCAAATCCAGAATTTGTAGTGCAAAAAAATGGAAAATATTATATAGATAAAAATATAAAAGAGGATAATCAAACAGTAGCTACAGATGATAATCCTACACAAGTTTCACTTTCAAGTGATTCAGAAATTAGACAGCTTACAGGAGTAAATGATATTTATAATTCAGCTACAGATAGTTATAGTGATGGGACTAGTCATTTCTATATAAAGGGTAGGAAACCTACAGGAGAAACTTTTAGTGAAAAATTTTCTCTTACAAATGGTGCTAAAATAGATGATTTACTGAGTAAAATAGGAGAAGCTTTTGGAAATAATGCAGTTACAAAAGCAGTAGATGTAAGTATGAATCAATTTGGACAAATTTCTATAAAAGATGCTACAACTGGTAAAATGGTTACAGATTTTTCTATGGTAGCAAGTGACACGGATGAAAATAATATAGATGATATTGTGAAAAATGGTGATTATGCTGTTAGTTTTACAAAAAGTAATTTTCCTCCACTCAGAGATTTGTCTAAAATATCAGCACACAATAAAAATTTTGATAATAGCCTTTTTAATTTAGATTCAGAATTTAGAACTATTGACAAAGAAGAATTTGCTAAGCCAACTGATAAAGTGCATAATGTGTTAAGCACTACAATTTCTTCAATTAATTTATCTGGAACTGATACTAATGGAAATAATGTAAATACAACAGTTAATATTGGTAACAACACAACTATGCAAGATATAATGGATGCGGTTAAAAATAATTTTGGTGATGTAGATGTTAGTTTGGATAATGGTAAATTATCTATTAAAGATAATACAATTGATAAAAATGAAAAATCTAACTTAAGCTTCACTATGGATGCAAACTCTCCTGTATTTGCTAGAATGGATGGACTTACAGATGATAAAACAGAATTTAAAGTAGATGGTAGAAAGCTAACATCAAATGTTGCGCAGATAGATAAAAATACTCAATTACCAGCTACAGAGGATTCAGAACTTATTGATGTAAGTGGAAAAGATAATATTGATGGTAAAAAATTAGATATAAATTATACTGATAAAGATGGAAATATTAAAGAAGCTACTATTACTTTAAGAGACACTCCAGATATTAATGGTCATTTATCTACATTTACAGTAGATGGAAATACTTATGATATTTTTGATAATAAAGGTGAAAAAACACCTATTCATGATGTAACGACTACTACACAAGAGCTTGATCCTCAAACTTGTGAATTATGTAATAAAACACATACAACAAAAGGAATAAGTTATAAACAAGTTGATAATGTAATAGGAATGCTTATGAGTGGACAAATTCCAGCAAATAATGATTTTACAAGTTATAAAAATGCAGTATCTGTGTCTCAAAAAGATGTAACCGTAGGGCTTCAAGCTGGAAAACTTTTTATAGAAGATAAAAATAATTCAGTTACAAAAATGAAATTTGAGATGAATGATACAGACACTGATAGTTATGATGGAAATAGTCCAGTTTTTACATTTAATTCAAATAATGCACTTACAGTAGATGAGCCAAAAGTAGATATTTTCCATCAGTTAGATACGATTATACAAAGTGTTAGAGAAGGAAAAATGAGAGCAGATGGAGACTCAGATGATCCAAGAAATGCAGGAATTGAAAATGGTATTGAATTGATTGATCATATATTTAATCATGTTAATAAAAATCATACAAAAATTGGATCTATTTCAAAATCATTAGAGCATACACAGCAAAGAAATGAAACATTAGTAACACATGTTCAAACATTAAAAAGTGATGTTATAGATGTTGATATGGCTGAGGCGAGTATGAAACTTCAAAAATTACAATTAAATTATCAAGCAATGCTTGCAACTATTTCTAAAGTAAATGGACTTTCTTTAGTTAATTATATGAGATAAAATTATGGTAGAATTTCATTTAAAAAAGGATTTGTTATAAAGAAGATTATTTACTTATTAGGATTTGTTTTTTCTATATTTTTACTTATAGCTACAATTTTCCCAGAAAATAATTTTGTTGGTGTATATGGAAAATTTTTGGGGAGTAGTAATATTGCACTATTTGGATATTTAAGTTATTTGTCTCCTTTTTATATAATATGGCTTTTATATGCATTTTATAAAGATTCAAAAAGAGAAGTTTTTGAAAGAATATTTGCTGTTTTTATTCTTTTTATCTCTTTTTCGATTATACAATCTCTATTTTTATCAAAAGGTGTTTTTGGAAATCTTTTTGTGAATACCATGAAACCTTTTATTGGAACGGTTGGAGTTGTTTTAATAATACTATTTTTATTTGTTATTTCTATTTTAATTTTAAAATTTGATATGCCTACTATTAAATTACCTAAAAAAAATAAATTATTAAATAATACTAAAAAAGAAGAATGTAAAGAAGATAAAAATAAAGAAGAGATAAAAAATAAAGAAAATGAAAAAGAACAAAATGTGGAAGAATATATTAAAACTAGTTTGGAAACTATTCATAATATAGAAGCAACTTCTGATTTGGATAAAAATATTATAAATAAAAATGAAGTAGTATCTAATGAAAATAGAGAACAAACTGAAGATTTTGAAGAAAAAGAAGCTAAAGAAACATTAAAAAAAACAGATAAAACAGATAAAAAAGTTCAAATTGTTTCTGAATTAGATGAAAATAAAGAATTACTAAAAGATATAGAAAAAGGTCAAATAGTAAAACCAAAAGATTTTAAGCTTCCAAGTTTAAAGTTTCTAAAAGTCCCACCTAAAAGAGGAAAACATATAAACGAAGCGGAAATAGATAAAAAAGTACATCTTTTACTCAATAAACTTAGAAATTTTAAAATTGAAGGAGATGTAGTTAGAACTTATACGGGGCCAGTTGTTACAACTTTTGAATTTAAACCATTAGCTCATATTAAAGTGAGTAAAATTTTAAATCTTCAAGATGATTTGGCAATGGCTTTGAAAGCTAGCACTATTAGAATACAGGCACCTGTCCCTGGAAAAGATGTAGTTGGAATAGAGATACCAAACAATGAAATAGAAACTATTTATCTTAGGGAAATACTTGAAACTGATTTGTTTAAAAACTCAAAAGCACCTCTTTTAATAGCTCTTGGAAAAGATATAGTAGGTAAACCATTTGTTACTGACCTTGCTAAGCTTCCTCATCTTTTAATTGCTGGAACTACGGGAAGTGGGAAAAGTGTAGGGATTAATGCTATGATTTTATCTCTTTTATATAGAAATTCACCTGATGATTTGAAACTTATGATGATTGATCCTAAAATGCTTGAATTTTCTATTTATAATGATATTCCTCATTTATTAACACCTGTGATTACTGAATCCAAAAAAGCAATTGCAGGACTTGGAAATATGGTAAAAGAGATGGAGAGAAGATATAAGCTTATGAGTGATGGAAAAGTGAAAAATATAGAAAATTATAATATAAAATTTCCAGAAAATAAAATGCCATATATTGTTGTGATTATTGACGAGTTAGCTGATTTGATGATGACTGGTGGTAAAGATGTAGAATATTCTATTGCAAGACTTGCTCAAATGGCAAGAGCTAGTGGAATTCATTTAATTGTAGCTACTCAAAGACCTAGTGTTGATGTCGTAACAGGTTTGATTAAAGCAAATCTACCGAGTAGAATCAGTTATAAAGTTGGACAGAAAATTGATAGTAAAGTAGTGCTTGATACATTTGGAGCTGAAAGCTTACTTGGGCGAGGGGATATGCTTTTTACTCCTCCTGGAAGCTCAACATTAGTTAGGTTACATGCACCTTTTACAACAGAAGAAGAGATAGAAACAATAGTTGAGTTTTTAAAAGCACAAAGAAGTGCTAACTATGATGAACATTTTTTAGCTGAATCAGTAGAGACTGATATAAGTGAAGAAATAGAGAATAAAGATGAATTATATGAAGATGCTAAGCAAATTATAATTAATGAGAACAAAACATCAATAAGTTACTTGCAAAGAAGATTACAAATTGGGTATAATAGAGCAGCAAATATTATAGAACAATTAGAAGCAAGTGGATTTTTGTCTCAGCCAAATTCAAAAGGTCAAAGAGAAATTTTAAAAAATTAAATTGTAAAGGAATAAATATGAAAAAAACGATTATAGGAGTTGTTAGTATTGGAGTAGTTTTATTTTTATCCGGATGTGGAGAAGATACATATAATGCTTTTCCAAATCAACCTACATCAGTAGTTCAAATGACAAATAATGAAAAAGTTGTCGGATGGATTGATTATAAAAAAGATACTGACAAAGATAAAGTCCCTGATTATTTAGATAAATGTCCAAATACTCCAAAAGGTGCAAAAGTTGATAAAAATGGATGTGCTATAGATAGCGATCATGATAAGGTAATTGATTTATTTGATAAATGTCCAAACACTCCAAAAGGTGCAAAAGTTGATAAGAATGGATGTGCTATAGACAGTGACGGAGATAAAATAATTGATTTATTTGATAAATGTCCAAATACTCCGAAAGGTGTAAAAGTTGATTTTAAAGGATGTCCGATTGATAGTGATAAAGATGGTGTTCCTAACTATTTAGATAAATGTCCAAATACTCCAAGAGGTGTAAAAGTTGATTTTAAAGGGTGTCCTATTTTAAAAATATTTAGATTTAATTTTAAATTTGATAGTTATAAAATAGATAAAAAATATTATCCTGAAATTAAAAAAATTGCAAATATTATAAAAAATAATAAAAAATTGAAAATCGAGATAGAAGGTTTTACCGATGAGATAGGTACTTATGAGTATAATCAAAAATTATCTGTAAGAAGAGCAAACGCATTAAGAGAAATATTAATTCATAAATTTAAAATAAATCCTAAAAAAATTGATATGGCAGGATATGGAGAAAATTATCCTATAGCTTCAAATCAAACAAAAGAAGGTAGAAGGTTAAATAGAAGAGTTGTTGTAATAGACAAAAGTAAATATATAAATTGTATAGTAAAATAAGAGTTTTTATTCTCTTATTTTCTTTTTTTAGATATAATTAGCGACAAATATAAAAAAGTCGTCAATTATATCGACAAATGTATTTTTTTATGTTATAATTAACGACTTATTTAAAAAGGTCGCACATGGAAGTATTAAATATACAACAGAATATATTTTTATTGTCAAAACTTGCTTATTTAGTTCAAAAAGAACCCGATGCAAAAAGTTATAATTTACCTATTAGTGAAAAAAATGGAGTTAATGAACTTTTAGCCAAGCTTATAACAACACAAAATATAAAAACTCATTGGATTAATTGGGCAAAATTTGAAGATAAAAATATTGAGGTTGGAATTAATAAACTTGTCAAAAAAATTTTATTAGAAAAATTTAAACCAAATAGTGGTATTGTAAAAATGGCAAGATTAAAGAATCATTATAGTCCTAAATTTTATGAGTTATGTCAAATATTACCACTTGAAATAACTCCAGAATCTTTAAAAAGAGAACTTGGGATTATAGATAAATATGATAGATATTATGATCTGAAAAAAAAAGTAATAATTCCATCATTGCAAGATTTAGAAAGAATTGATATAAGTGTTAAATTGTCTGAAATAAAAAATGGTAAAAAAATAGAAAAATTACTTTTTACAAAAGGAGTGAGAATGAATGTAAGTGAAATGAAAATAGGGCAAGTTGGAGTTATCAAAAAAATAACTGCTACTGAGCCTTTAAAAAGTAGACTTTTTTCACTTGGAATTGTAAAAGGTGAAAAAATAAGAATTTTGAAATATACAATGGCAAAAAATACTTTTGAAGTGGAAGTCAATAAAAGTAGAATTGCTTTAAGAGAAGACGAAGCAAAAATGATATTAGTGGAGACAAAATAATGAAAGAGATAAAAATAGCACTTGTTGGTCAGCCAAATGTTGGTAAAAGTCATTTAACTAACTCAATCTCAGGAGCGACTTTACATGTAGGAAATTTCTCAGGTGTTACTGTGGATAAAAAAGAAGTTGAATTTAAAAGAGGTGATTATAATTTTAAAATGATAGATTTACCTGGATTTTATTCACTTAATACTTATACACCAGAAGAAGAAGTATCTAAAAAATATTTACTCGAAGAAAAGTATGATGTAATTTTAAATGTTGTAGATGCAAATCAACTTGAAAGAGGTTTAGCTTTTAGTCTTAGTATTGCAGATATGAATAAACCAATGGTTTGTGCTTTTAATATGTATGATGAAGTTAGTAAAAATGGTGGTGAAATAGATGCTAAAAAATTTTCAACTTTAACAAACATAAATGCAGCAAATGTATCAGCAAAAGAAAAATTTGGATTTGAAAAGCTTTTTGAGTCAGTAATTGATACTTATGAAACTAAAAAATTGCCAAATATTCAATATAGTGAATTTGTAGAAGAATCAGTAGTTGATTTAATTGAATTTATAAAGTGTGAAAAATTTGACAAAAGATTTATGGCTATTAGACTTATTGAAGAAGATGAAGATATTTACAAAATTATTCATGAAAAACCTTGGTATGTGGAGCTTATGCCAAAATTAAAAGAAATAAAAAATAATTTAAAAATTGAAGCAAATGAAGATGATACAAAAACAATATTTGCAGATGAAAGATATGCCTTAGCAAAAGGTGTAACAAGACAGATAGCAAAAACAGCCAAAAAAGAGACATTAACAGAAAAAATAGATAATGTTTTAATTCATCCAATTTTAGGATTTCCTATATTTTTATTTTTTATGTGGGCTATTTTTCAAACAACATTTGTTTTAGGTAATATTCCTATGAATTATATTGGTACTGGATTTGAAATTTTTGGTAATTTTGTGGGAGGATTGCTTCCTAATGGTTTTATAAAAAATGCATTAGTTAATGGGGTTATTCCCGCTATTGGTGCAGTTGTTATGTTTTTACCAAATATTTTAATTCTGTTTTTAGGAATTAATTTACTTGAACAAACTGGTTATATGGCAAGAGCAAGTTATGTTATGGATGGAGTTTTGAAACATTTTGGACTTCAAGGGAAAAGCTTTGTGCCGTTAGTTAGTGGATTTGGATGTACAGTTCCTGCTTATATGGCTGCAAGAACACTGAAAAATCCAAAAGATAGACTTATCACAATGTTAGTTTTAGGATTTATGAGTTGTGGAGCGAGACTTCCTATTTATGTGCTTTTAGTAGGAGCATTTTTTGCACCAGCAGTGCAAGGTGATGTAATGTTTACAATTTATGTTGGTGGAGCGATGATGGGACTTATTGTAGCAAAAGTTTTAAGAATAACACTTTTCAAAGGTGAACCGGAACCATTTGTAATGGAAATGCCAAAATATAGATTTCCTTCACTTAAAGGTATTTTATTTGATTTATGGATTAAAACAAAAATGTATCTTAAAAAAGCTGGAACATTTATCGCCATTGCGGCTTTTGCTATATGGTTTTTAAGCAGTTACCCTGTAAATCAAAAAGAACTAGAAAAAATACCAGTAGCAAATCAACAAAGTTATATTTTAGAACATAGTTATTTATCTGATATAGGTAAAACAATCGAGCCAATTCTTAGACCTATTGGAATGGGTTGGAAAGAGACAGTATCTTTGATAGCAGGACTTGCGGCAAAAGAAACAGTAGTTTCAACGATGGCCGTTTTATATCATGGAGATGGTAAAGCGACACTTTCTAATACATTGAAAAATAATATTTCATTTGCAACGGCAGTGGCGATGATAATAATAGTTATGTTTTATTCTCCTTGTTTAGCAGCTATGGGAACATTTTATGCAGAAGTGCCACAATGGGCTTGGAGAACATTCTATACAATTTATCCAAATGTTTTTGCTTGGATAGCTGCATTTATTGCTTATCATATCTTAGCTTAAAGCCTTTTGGTTTTTAAGCTTATTTAAGCTCTTTTTTAATCTCAAATCTATATTTATTATATTCATTTTTATAGTTTAAATTAATTAGTTCTTTTTCATTTATTTCTATACATTTTTTACCAAATTTAGGGGAAAGTTTGTTTTTTTTAACATTTTGCACTAAAAATTTCAAATCTTTTCTGGAATAAACTCCAATAAAAGGGGAATTACAAGTTATTGTTTTTGTTTTTAGTAATTTTTTTATTGAATTTTGACTTAAAAGTGGAACATCAACAGGCACTACAAAAACATAATTAAATTTTTGAATTAGTTTTATAAGTGCGAAAATAGGGGCATAAAGTTTATATTTATCATAAACTATATTTTTTAGCCCCCATTTATCTTTTTTAGAAGAGATATAAACTTTTTTAAATATTTTAGAATATTTTTTATATTGATAATGAGTTAGCGTTTTTGAGCCGATTCTAAGGCGAGATTTATCACTCTTAAAACGACTACTTTTTCCTCCAGCTAAAATTACACAAACTATTTTATTTTCTTTCACAAGTTTCACTTTCTTTCAAATGTACCGCTTTTTCCACCACTTTTATGAAGTAGTTTAATGTCGCTTATTACCATTTCTCTATCGATTGCTTTTGCCATATCGTAAATTGTTGAAAGTCCTATCGAACAACCCACAATTGCTTCCATTTCAATTCCAGTTTTTGCAGCGGTTGATGCAGTTACAAATAACTCAAATCCATTTTCAATCTCTTTAACATCAACATCAACTCCATCTATTAAAATGTTATGACACATTGGAATAAGTTCACTTGTTTTTTTACTTCCCATAATTGCTGCAATTATAGCAGTTTGAAGAACTGCACCTTTTTTAAGATTATCATTTAAAATTTTTTCTTTGGTTTCTTTTTTCATAAAAATTTTACCGCTTACTTTGGCAATTCTTTTTGTAATATCTTTATTTCCTACATTTACCATTTTGGGATTATTTTTTTCATTTATGTGTGTTAGCATTTTTTTCCTTTTTTAATTTTAAATAAATTTGATAGAATTATATCAAAAAAGGTTCATTATGGAGTATCATCCTTTCAAACCATTAATTGATAAAGATAGTAATATTCTAATATTAGGAACTTTTCCATCAATTAAATCATTTGAAAATAACTTTTATTATTCACATCCTAGAAATCAGTTTTTTCCACTTTTAGCAGATACTTTTAAAGAAAAAAGACCAATAACAATTGATGAAAAAATAAGTTTATTAAAAAAATATAAAATTGCTTTGTGGGATATGGTAAAAGAAGCAAATAGAATAAATTCACTTGATTCATCTCTAAAAGATATAGAATTAAATGATATTGAATCTCTTTTAAAAGAGTATCCAAATATTAGATTAATTGCTTTTACCTCTAAAACAGCCCAAAATTTGTTTAAAAAATTAAATATAAATTTTCCAAATGTTTATCTTCCAAGTCCTTCGCCAGCTTATGCAAAAATGAAATATGAGGATAAACTTAAAGAATATGTTAATATATTAAAAAATAAAGGAACTTTATGAAAACACCTATCTATATTTGTGAAGAAGAGTTATTAGAAAGAAATTTAAGAATTTTAGATAGAGTACAAAAAGAAGCAGATTGTAAAATTTTGGTAGCCCTTAAAGGTTTTGCAATGTGGTCCACTTTTGATTTAGTTGAAAAATATTTGAGTGGTGCAACTTGTAGTGGTCTTTGGGAAGCAAAACTTGCAAATATGAAAGGTTGGGAAGTAGATGTTTATTCACCTGTATATAAAGATGATGAAATAGATGAAATAGCCGAAATTTCTGATAAAGTTATTTTTAATTCATTCAATCAATTAACGAAATTTAAAGATAGAGTTTTAGGAAAGGCAGAAATTGGAATTAGAATAAATCCCGAAGTTAGCTCATCTCCCGTAGCACTTTATGACCCGTGTGCGGCTTTTAGTCGAATGGGAGTAACTATCAAAAATTTTAGAGAAGATTTGTTAGATGGAGTTGATGGACTTCATTTTCATACACTTTGCGAGCAAGATACAAAACCTTTAATTAAAGTTTTAGAGGGAGTAGAAGAAAAATTTGGTAAATATCTTTATCAAATGAAATGGGTAAATTTCGGTGGAGGTCATCACATCACAAGAGCGGATTATGATGTAGATGAATTAATTAAGATAATTAAAAAATTTAAAGAAAAATATGGCGTTGAGGTTATTCTCGAACCTGGGGAAGCAGTAGGATGGCAAACTGGATATTTGGTTGCGAGTGTGCTTGATATTGTGGATAATGGTATGAAAATAGCAATTCTTGATACAAGTGCAGAAGCACATATGCCTGATGTTCTCGCTATGCCATATCGAGCAGAAGTTAGAGGAGCAGGGGAGCCAAATGAAAAAAAATATACTTACAGATTTGGTGGGAACACTTGTTTAAGTGGTGATATTATTGGAGATTATAGTTTTGATGAAGAGTTAAAAATAGGGGATAAAATAATTTTTGAAGATATGATACATTACACAATGGTAAAAAATACTCATTTTAATGGAGTTAGAATGCCTTCAATTGGGTATAAAAGAAAAAACGGAAAATTATGGATTGTTAGAGAATTTAGTTTTGAAGATTATAAAAATAGGTTATCGTAAAAAATTAAATATTTTATTGATTTTTTAAAGAAAAATAAGTAGAATTAGATTTAAAAAAACAAAATAGGAGAAAGTATGAAAAAATATGCTTTAGTTGTATTAACGGGTATTATAGGAGTTTCATTTTTAGGATGTAGTGCTAAAAAGGTTACAATAAAAGCACAACTTCCAGCAGAGGTTGATACATTAACAAAAAAGAAAGATATTGCAATTCTTCCTTTTAAACATGATAATGTTAATTTTAGTGGTAGATTAGAAACAAAATTAGCAAATGTAAGAATTAAAAACAAGTCTTATTTTAAAATCATTAATAGAGATAGAATAGGTAGTGTTTTAAAAGAATTGAAATTTCAATCAAGTGATTTAGTAGGGGATAAAGCAGCTAAATTTGGTAAATTAGCTGGAGCAAAAGTTCTTATTGCAGGTAATGTTAAAACAAGTACAGCAAGCGGAAGTTATCAAAAACCAGAAGAAAGATGTGCTAGTTGGGGTAAAAAAGGATGTTTATATTATAAAACAGTTTATATAACTTGTCAAACTGCAAGTGCTACATTTAATGCTTCAATTAATGCAATTGATGTAAATAGTGCTCAAGTAGTAGATGCAATTGATATTACAAAGAATTATAAAGGTGATAGTTGTAAAGATACAGGTGTTTCATTATTTGGACTTCCACTATCAAAAAAATTTAAAGGAGCAAATGAAGCTCTTAATAACTTAGCAGATGAAGCTGCTACTGAATATGTAAATAGAGTGGCACCTCATTATGTTACTATGCAAGTAGAATTAATGGATTCAGTAAAAAGTATTGATTTAAATGATATACAAGAAAAAATGTTTGAAAATGTTTTAACTTATATTGAACATGGAAGAATAGATAAAGCAGAATATATTTTAAAAAAATTAAACGAACAAACAAGAGAACAATCTTATGAAATTGCATATGATTTAGGCGTAGTAGAAGAAGCTTTAGGTAAATTAAAAGAGGCACAAGCAGCATATAGATTGGCAGATAAAATTATTACTGATACTGGAGAAAACCCAAGTGAATTAGTGGATCATGCAATCGAAAGAATAGAAAATTCTATTCAAAAAAGACAAAAATTAAAAGGACAAATCTAAAATAATGAAAAAGATTATTCCTTTTTTCTTTTTGCTCTTGTTAGTAGGTTGTGCAGAAAATAGAGTTTATATACAATCAAAGCCAAAACCTATTCCTACTTGGTATTTGAATCCACCACAAAGTACTCAAAGAATTGTATATGTTAGTGGTAGTGGTATAAACAAAAAAGAAGCTATTTTAAATGCTTTATCAAATTTTATATCAAGATATAGTGTTACTATTTCTTCTAATTTTGAAACTAAAAGTAAATCATTTGGAGGAGGTTTATATAGTAAAAACAGTGTAAATAATATAAAAGCAACTGTTAAAAAATTTGAAGTATCAAATTATGATGTAGAAAAAGCGGAAAAACAGAGCTTTGATAAATTTTTTGTATTAGTGAAAGTTGATATTAATAAATTATATGAAAATTTAAAAAATCAACTTGATAATAGATTTAAAGAGTATAATAATGAATATTATATTGTTTCTCGTGAGAATTTGTTAAATCAATTTATTGAACTAAAAAAGTTATATAGTAAAGTAAAAGAAGAGGAAAATTATATTTATATTTTAAAAGTAATGAATGATAAGTTTAATGAAAAAAATTATTTATCTTTTATAAATAAGGTTAAAAATAGATTATATAGTTTAAAAAACACTCTTCATATACAAATAATTTCAAATAATAATATAATTTCTGAGGATATCAAAAAATATTTAACAAACAAAGGTATTAAAATAGGAAGAAGTGATATTAAAATAGAAGTAAGTGTAAGTAAAAGAAATTCTTCTTCATATATGAGATTAGTTACATATCAAATTTATATGAATATAAAATATAAAAATAGCATAATAGGAAGTAATTTTTTTAAGGTTATTACATCACAAAATTCAAGTATAAATGGATATTTATTTAATGATATTAAAGAGTTATCTCTTGAAAAATTTTTAAATTTAAAATAGTTATTCTAAATAAGTTGAGTTATTTTTTTATATGTTTCATCAAATTCTAAATTTAAGCTATTATTTTCTAAATTTTGTATAAATTTTTCAATAGTTATAGGAGTTTTGAAAATAACTCCTATGAACTTTCCTAAATCTATATAAGGATTTAAACTTTCAAAAGATTCTATTATTTCATATTTATCATAATTTTTATAATTTAAAACTAAGTTTCTATAAAATTTACCTTGATTTTTATTATTATAAATCAAGTCATCAAGTGGATAAATCTCGGAAATAGAAGGAATTATTACCTGATAAGCATAAAAATTTTGATAATTATACTTTTTATAATATATTTCTTTATCAAAAACTAAATAGTTTTTAAATTCCCATTTTTTAATTTCAAAGTTTGAGTTTTTTAAAAAATTATTGTGAATTAATCCATTTGATGATATGAAATGAGTTTCTAAATTGAACGGATCATTAACTTCATCTAAGTTATTACTAAACTCTCCAATATCTTTAAAATTTTTTCTTCCTTGCATAAGCTCAAAATATGCTTTTTCTATTGCTTTTTCTTGATTTATATCACATCCAAATGATAAAAGAATATTATTATCTTTTATATAACTAGCAGCCATTACAGGATATTTTCTATTTAAAGAAGCATCATAGATTTGAATATTTTCTGAATTTAGTTTATGTTCTATTTTAGGAAGTGAGTATCCATTTTTTATAACTTCAAATTTAACAAATCTTTCAATAATTTCACTTAGTGCATTTTCAAAGGCTTTTGTTTTATTTGGATAAAAGGCCATTCCATTACTTGCATAAAGATTTTGAATTAAATTAATTGGGAAGTAGATTACTTTATTTGAATTAAGTTTTTTAAATGGAATAGAAAAAATTTCTTCACTTGAAGAAGAAAAGTCTATTAAATCTTCTTTAGTTAAGTTATCAATTTGATAAAATTTTTTTAATTTTTCATCTAAAAAATTGCAATTTTTAGCATCAGGATAAAGATTATCTAAATAATAATCTTCGAAATAGTTTTTAGTAAGAAGTCTTTCACACATTTCTCCATAAGCTCCAAGCAGGGCTTCTTCCGTGCTCCAACCTTTTCCATTACTAAAAAATGGTAAATTTTTAGCTTTTAGAGTTATAGAATATATATTGTTAAAAAAATATTCATCTATTATTTGTGGTTCTATATTAAATTTAGCTAATAGATTTTTCATTTTTTTCTTTAAAATAAACATCCAAAAACTCACATAAATGAGCTCCACTTATAAAAATTATCCAACTTACATAAATCCATACAAAAACGAATAAAACAATGCTAAATGAGCCATATAAAGATGTATAATTTTTATTGTAAATAACATAATAAACAAATAGACTTTTTGCTATAGAGAATATAGTTGCGCTTATAAATGAAGAAATTGCGATAGCTTTAATATTTAATTCTTTATTTGCACCCAAATTATAAGCAAGCCAAAACATTACAAAAATTGTAAAAAATGGAATAAGTGCTAATATATTTATATTTTGAGTATAAGTTGATTGATTAAGAATATATTGAATTTTTACTGAAATATAGATACTAAATGAAAAAAGGATAGGGAATAGTGTCATTGTTGTCCAATAGATAGTTATTTTATTCCATAAATCTCTTTTTTGTGAATTAAAAATTTTTATCATAATAGTTTCAAAGTTTTGAAAAAACAGAATACTTGTTAGGAAAATATAAATTCCTCCTGTAATTCCCATAGATTTTGAATTTTGGACAAATGAATTTATATAAATTTTTATTGTTTCTTGATTTGTTGGGAGTATGTTTGAGAGAATAAAACTTTCTATTTTTTGATAATATTCATTAAACATAGGATTTGATGCAAGTAAAGATAAAATTATTAGTAAAATTGGAACAATAGAAAATATTGTATAAAAACTTAAGCTACTTGCTTGGATTGTTATTTCTTCTGTTAAACTTGGTGTTCTATTTTTTAATTTTAAAAATAGATTTTTTAATTCATTATTTTTCAAAATTTTCAACCTTTTCTTCAAGTTCTAAATATTTTTCAACCTTTTCTTCAAGTAAATTTTTAAGCTTATCAAGCTCTTCACTTGTTTTAAGAATTCCTTTTTTTTCGTAACACTCAGGATTTGCAAGACACTCATTTAATTTAGTTATTTGTTTTTCAATTTCATCAATTTCATCTGGTAAAGTTTCATATTCTCTTTTTTCTTTATAAGATAATTTTGTTTGTTTTTTCTCTTTTTTTGGTTCTTCTTTTTTAATTTCAACTTCATTCTCAAAGTTTGAAATCTCTTTTATAGTTTTTTCAATTTCTAAATACTCACTATATTGAGTGTAACTCTCTTCAATAACTCCATTTCCTTTGAAAATAAAAAGTTTTTGAGCTAATTTATCAACAAAATATCTATCGTGACTTACGAAAATTACTGCACCTTTGAAGTCAATTAAATACTCTTCTAAAATATTGATGGTTGGAATATCCAAGTCATTTGTAGGTTCATCTAAAATCATAACATCATAATCTTTTGTAAACATTAACGCAAGGGCAACTCTACTTTTTTCACCACCACTTAAAATTCCAATTTTTTTATCTAAAAATTCTTTTGGAAATAAAAATTGTTTCAGGTATCCATAAACATGCATATTTCTACCACGAACTTCAATTCTATCTCCACCCATTGGACAAAAAGTTTCAATTAAATTTTTATCATCATCAAGCATTTTTCTGTTTTGGTCAAAATAGCCAATTTTAATATCACCTTTTTTAATTTTCCCAGCATCAATATCCATTTCACCTATCATAATTTTTAGAAGTGTTGATTTACCGGCTCCATTTTTACCAACTATTGCAATTTTATCTTTTTGTAAAATTCTTGTGCTAAAATTTTTGATTAAAACTTTATTTCCTAATGTTTTAGATATATTTTCAAGTTCAAAAAGCAGTTTTTGTTTGTTTATTTTTTGCGCATCAGTTTTCATCATTTCTCTTTGCAATTCAAGAGACATTTTTCTGATGATTGAAGGATTTTTTTGGGCCTGTTCTCTCATCTCTAAAACTCTAGCTTTTCGTCCTTCGTTTCTTTTTAGTCTTGCTTTTACTCCTTGATGAAGCCATTCTTCTTCTTTTCTAAGTAGTTTAATTAAATGTTCGTGTCCTTTTTGAATATTATGAAGCATTTGTTGTTTTTGTTCTAAATAGCTTTTATATCCACCGTTAAAACTTCTAAGGTGGCACTCTTCAATCTCAACTACCCTTGTGGCAAGTCTATCGATAAAATATCTGTCATGTGAAATTACGATAAAAGTATATTTTTCTTTTAGTAAAATATCTTCTAAAAACTCTACCATATAAACATCTAAATGGTTTGTAGGTTCATCCAAAAGTAGAATATCTGGCTTTTGAAGTAGTAGGCTAGCGAGGGCTACTCTTCTTTGCTCCCCACCACTTAGGAAATTAACATCTCTATCTTCATATTTTTTGAGGTCAAATTCTTGCATAATTCTTTCAATTCTATCATCTAAATTCCAAGCATTGTGCAAATCTAAAAATGTAGTAATTTTATGAAGTTCTTCTTGGAGAGTTTTATTTTCAAAGTCATTTTCAAGTTCTTTAATTAATGTATTATATTTTTGGTATGCTTCTCTAAATTCTGAAAGTTCATTTTCAATCGCTTTTTTTACACTCATATCTTTTTCAAATACAGGCATCTGTCTTAATCTTTTGATTTTTATACCATTTTGACGAATAATTTCTCCATCATCTGCTTCTATTGTTTTATCAATTAATTTTAAAAGTGTGGACTTTCCACTTCCATTTTGTCCAACAATAGCAACTCTTTCGCCATTTTCTAAATGAAAATCAACATTACATAAAATTTTTTGGGCTTCATATTGTTTTGAAATTTCGTGCATATTTATTAGTGCCAAAATAAGCCTTTTTAATGAAATTGTAGCATAAAAGAGGAGGAGAAAAAAGTTTTGATAATAGAAATTTTAAGCTCTAAAAATTTAGAGCTAATTTTGTTATAAAATATCCACCAAATATTAACCAAATAAACAGAATAAATGCTAAATAAATCGGTCTCATTCCAACATTTTTAAACTTTTCAACAGTTGTTTCCATTCCAAGAGCTGTCATAGCCATTGTAAGTAAAAATGTATCAAAAGAATTTATTATACCGACCATTTTTGTTGGTAACAAATCAAAAGAATTAAATCCTGCCACTAGCATAAAAAATACAGCAAACCAAGGTATTGTAATTCCTTTTTTTACATTATTATCACCTTTGGCTGATAACCAAATACCAAGTATAATTAAAAATGGTGCGATCATCATAACTCTTATCATTTTTACGATAATTGCGGTTTGTGCAACTTCAGGGCTTATAGCACTTCCAGCACCTACTACATTAGCTACTTCATGAATTGTTCCACCTATATAAATTCCCATACCTTCGGGCGAAAGAGGTACTAATCCAGCTTTATAAGCCAACGGATATAAAAACATCGCAAGTGTTCCAAAAATCACAACTGTTCCAACTGCTACTGCACTTTTGTATGGTTTTGCATTTATTACAGGTTCTGTTGCTAAAACGGCTGCTGCACCACAAATTGAACTTCCAACAGTTGTTAAAATAGCTGTATCTCTATCAAGTTTGAAAATTTTAGTACCTATTAAATATCCTATGGTAAATGTCCCAAATACAATAGTAATTGATACAATAAGTCCTGACATACCTACTGCAAAAATATTTTGAAAAGTAATTCTAAATCCATATAAAATAATGGCAAATCTTAAAATATTTTTGGTAGAAAATAAAATACCCGGTACCCATTCTTTAGGAAGTTTATGTCTTAATGTGTTTGCATAAATGATTCCTATTACGATACCAATAATTAATGGACTAAATCTCAATGATTTAATGACTGGTAAATTTGATATTTGAATTGCAGCAAGTGCAAATAAAGCTACAAGTAAAAGGCCATTTAGAGTATTTGCTCTGTTTTCTTTTGATAACATTGTTGTATCTCCTTTTTAATTTTCTGAAATTATAGTAATAAAGGTTAATTAAGTAAAATTAAATTTTTTTGATATAATATTAAATAAAACTTATAAGGAAATAAATGACTTTAAAAGAGCTTAAAATTTTTTTGGAATTATCTGAAACTCAAAATATTTTGGAAATATCAAAAAAATTATCCATTACGCAATCAGCTATCTCTCAATCTATAAAATCTTTAGAAAATAAACTTAAAGAACCGTTATTTGATAGAATAGGTAAAAAACTTGTTTTAAACGAAAGAGGTAGAGAGTTTAAAAAAATGACAATAAATCCTTATAATCAGCTTATAAATATCCAATATCAATTTTTAAAAGAAAAAATTGCAGGAACTATATATGTTGCCACAAGTAAAACTCTTGGAACATATATTTTACCACAGATTATTTTTGATTATTTATCAAAAAATAGAAATATTTTGATTAAAAAAGATATCCAAAATTCAACAAAAATCATAGAAAATATCAAAAATGGTAAAATTGATTTGGGACTTATTGAAAATGAAGTTGATGATAAAGATATTATAAAAGTTAAAATAAAAGAAGATGAATTAATTATTGTATCAGCACAAAAACAAAAAGAACTTTTTATAGATGAGTTAAAAAATAAAAAATGGCTTTTAAGAGAAGAGGGCTCAGGTACGAGAGAAATATTTCTAAATCATATAAAAGGAGTCTTTGATATTGATATTTTTATGGAGTATAATGAATTTGAAGAAGCTAAAACAATTCTAATAAATAATCCAGATACTATAACTTGCGTATCTAAAGAGGTAGTAAAAAAAGAGTTAAAAGAAAAAAAACTTTATGAAATTAAAATAAAAAATCTGATTTTTAAAAGAAATATGTATTTAATTTATCACAAAAATAAAACAAAAAGTGAACTTTTCGAAGATTTTATCAATTTTATATTCGATAGTTTAAAAATTAAATAATACTTTTTTATGATTTTAAAATATATCCTTCTTTGGGTAGGTTTTCTATTTCTAGTGCGCTTTTATTTTTTATTCTACTAATAGCAGTCTGAATAGCTGTATAAGATACCTCTTTTTCATAAATAGATTCTATTATTTCATCATAACTTATTACTCTATTTTTGTTATCTGAAAATAGTTCTATAAATTCCCATTCTTTTTTTGATAGTTTTATTTCTTTGTTATCTTTTATTAAAATTTTTTTATCTTTATCGTAAATATAATCTCCAATTACTATTTGTTTTGGAAAAAATCTTGATAGTTTTGCTTCTATTTCAGCCATAAAAAATGGTTTTTTTATAAAGTCAATAGCTCCATTTTTATAAGCTTTATTTATGTTTATTTCATTTATATCACTACTCATTATTATAACTTTATCAAATCTTAAATATTCTAGAAGTTCTAATCCATTAATTCCAGGAACATTTATATCTAAAAGATATAAATCATATTTTTGAGATATTATATCATTTCCATTAAAAAAGCTATCTACTTCATATCCTAAAACTTCTAAAGTTTCTGTAATTGTCTCATTTAAAGATTTGTCATCTTCTAAAACTGCTATTTTCACTTTTATCCTTTAAAAGTATAAATAAATTTTACTCTATTATTTTTATTTTCTATATCTATTTTTATATTATATTTTTTACAAATTTCTTTTATGATAGTTAAACCAATTCCAAATCCACCTTTAATAGTATCTTCTCGATAAAATTCTTCAAATATTTTTTGATTATCTTTTAAATTTCCACTATTTATAAATGCTACTTTTTTACCTTCTATTACTATTTCTATATTTTCATCCGTGCTATATTTAATAGCATTTGAAATATTGTTATCAATTAATCTAATTAATTCAAATTCGCTAATAAAAATATCAAATTCATTTTTTGTGATTAATTTTATTATTTTATTTTCATTTTTTGCAATAGCTGAAAAAAACTCTATTCTATTTTTTAAAATTTTAGAAAATTTAATATTTTCTTTTTTATATCCATTTTTATTAAGTCTAAGATAATATATAATATCTTCATAAGAGTTTTGTAAAGTTTTAAGTGATAATTTAATTCTCTGTGAATATTTATCATCACCTTTTATTTTATCCCTTAAATCATTGTTTAGTGTTATATTTGCAAGAGGAGTTTTGAGTTCGTGTGCTACGAAATTTAGAAATTTTGTTTTTGAATCGATTAATGAATAAATTTCATCTAAACTTTTATTATGACTTTTAGCTAAAACTCCTATTTCATCATTTCTTTTTAAAATATTTTCATTTTTTATTTTTTCATTTTCTTTTACTTTTTCTTCTATATTTAGAATAGGATAAATTATAAGTTTACTGATAAAATAAAATTCTATCAATATAAAGAGAATTAATATAAAAAGTATTATATCTAATAAAATTTTATACTCTTTTTCTTGTTTTATTATCTTACTTTCATCAAAACTAATTTTGTAAATTATAAAACTATCATTTGAAAACATTCCTTTTTGAAGCATATACATTTCTTTGATATTATGAGGCTTTTTAATTATTAAAGGATTTTCTTTTTGCAATTTTCTAAAAATTTCGAAACCTATTTTATTATTTTTTATCATCTCTTTTAATGAAAATTTTCTACCTAATGGTTTTAGAATATTACATTCTTGAGCAAGTTTTACATTTGGTTGAATAAAAAAAGTTTGAAGATTTTTTATAAAAGTTTCCTTTTTCAATGTTTTTTTTAGTTTCTTTTTTATTTTTAATAATTTTGGTTGGTTATAAATAAATCCAAGTTGTAAAACTTTTTTGCTATTTTTGTGTAGAGGAATAAAAGAATCACTAAAACTCATAAACTCACCACTAGCTGGTTCACAAATCGGAGGAGAAAAAACTACTTTTCCTCTATGAGATTCAAAAAACTTTTTTGCAAATTTTAGAGAAAAATCTTTGTCATATTTAAAAGTAGTATTTACGATAGTTAAATTATCATCAGTGATAAAAATATGAGTTTTTATTTTTGATTGCAAAATAGATAAGTTTGAATCTAATGGATGAGTTTTGAAATATTGTAATGTTTTATAATGTAAATCTATAATTTCTTTTTCTTTTGAGTGGTAAATCTTTAGAATTTCATTTAAAAATTTTTCTGTGTTGATAGAAAAATTATAAAAAAGGTTCATCTCTTTTAATTCGAAATTTTCTTTTAAAAGATGCTTTTTATTATTTATTATAAAAAGTATAGGGATAGCTATTAAAATAGAGATAATGATTTTTAAAAGTATAAATTTTAGTTTTAGTGTCAAAAATACCTCTTTTGTATAAACTCTTTATAAGATTATACCATTTTGTAAGAGTTTTGAAAGAAGCTTTTGTTAGAATATAAAATATAAAAGTAAAGTTTAATATTTCAAAAGGATGTTTATATGCAAAATCCAATTTATAAAACTAAAAAAACCAAAAGCAATATATTAATGATTGCATTATTAAGTATAGTTGGCTTTTTAGCTTTATTTTCTACAATATGGTATATCAAAAATAAAATGGAGCTGTTAAAAGCAAAACAATTAAAAAATAATGGAATTGAAATATTGACATTAATGGATAAAAAATATAAATCACAACTTACACATAATATTAAATACACTTTTATTGATTATTATGTTGTAAATTTTAATCTAGATAAAAAAATAGTAAAGTTAGTAAAAGAAAAAGGTGTAAATTATTTTGTAAATAATAAAAATTATAAAACATATAAAGGTTATCTAACTATTACATATCCATTAAAAGATATTGATGGTGAAAATGTAGGATATTATATTATATTTGAAAATAATAAAAATTTGAATAATAAAGAAATCAATGACTTTATAGATGATATAATGATTTGTTCTTTTTGTATATTATTTGTTTTAGGAATTATTTTATTTATATTATATAAAAATAAATCTAAAATAGAAAATCAAAGAAGATATTTTGAAGAGATATTAAATTCTACTAGAGATATTATAATAATAACAAATTTAAATAGAGTTATGGATGCAAATAAAGCATTTTTTGAATTTTTTAAAATTAAAAATTTACAGGAATTTCTTATAATTCATTATTGTATTTGTGATTTGTTTATGGAAGAAGAGGGTTATTTAAGTAAGGAAATTAATAATCAACATTGGGCGAAATATGTATTTAATAATCAAAATATAGAACATAAAATAAAAATTTTACTTAATGATAAAACATATTATTTTTCAGTAAAAGTACAAAAACTTAATAATGAAGATGATGAACTTTATACTGTAGTATTATCTGATATAACACAAATAGAACTTTATCAAAAAGAATTAGAACAATTATCGATAACTGATGAATTAACAGGAATTGGAAATAGAAAATATTTTAATGAAAATATTGAAAAAGAGATAAGTAGAGCAAAAAGATACAAAACTCCTTTATCTTTAGTAATGTTTGATTTGGATTTCTTCAAAAAGGTAAATGATACTTATGGACATGATGTAGGTGATATTGTACTTAAAGAAGTAACAAAAGCTGTTAAAAATTTATTAAGAAATACAGATCTGTTTTGTAGATGTGGTGGAGAAGAGTTTATGATTATTATGCCAGAGACTCCAGTAATTGAAGCTTCTATATCTGCTGCGAGAATTAGAAAGCATATTGAAGAGTTACAAATATCTCCATTAAAGCAAATAACAATTAGTATAGGTGTAACACAATTAATAAATGAAGATAATATTGAAACTTTTATAAAAAGAGTGGATGATGCTCTTTATAAATCAAAATATAATGGTAGAAATCAAGTGAGTGTTTTATAAAGAATATAATTAAAGAGAAAAACTCTTTAATTTATTTAACAGCTTTTATTATAGCTTCTACTACACTTGGGTCTTCTAGTGTAGAAGTGTCTTGTTTGATTTCTTCACCTTTTGCGATGGCTCTTAGAATTCTTCTCATAACTTTACCACTTCTTGTTTTTGGAAGTCCTGGAACAAATACAATATCACTAACTTTTGCAATATTTCCTATTTCTGTTTTTACAATTTCATTTAGTTCTTTAAATAGTTCAACTTCTTCACCTAAATTTTCACTGTTTTTTAGGACAACATAAGCAAAAATAGATTCACCTGTAATTTCATCTGGTTTTCCAACTACAGCAACTTCTGCTATATCTTGGTGTTTTTGAACAGCAGATTCAATCTCAGCTGTTCCCATTCTATGACCTGATACATTGATTACATCATCAACTCTTCCCGTAATCCAAATATATCCATCTTCATCATAAATAGCACCATCACCACTAAAATATACCGGTTTTCCATCTTTTTTAGCAGTTGAAAAGTAACTATCTACAAATCTTTCGCTATCTCCCCAAATAGTTCTTATCATACTTGGCCATGGTTTTGTGATACAAAGAAGTCCTTTTTCATCTGCTGCCATTTTATTTCCATTTTCATCAATTATTTCAGCAATAATTCCTGGTAATGCAAATGTAGCACATCCTGGTTTAATAGAAGTAGCTGCTGGAAGAGGAGTAATCATATGTCCACCTGTTTCTGTTTGCCACCAAGTATCTACGATTGAGCATCTATTTTGTCCTACTACTTCATAATACCATTTCCATGCTGGTGGATCGATCGGTTCACCAACAGTTCCTAAGATTCTAAGTGAACTTAAATCATATTTTTTAGGCTCATCTGCTCCCATTTTATGAAGTAATCTAATTGCTGTTGGAGCTGTGTAGAATTGATTTACTCTATGTTCTTCTATCATTTTCCAACCTCTTCCGCTATCAGGGTAAGTCAAAACACCTTCAAACATAAGTGTTGTTCCACCAGCTGCAAGTGGTCCATAAACGATATAAGTATGTCCTGTAATCCATCCAATATCTGCTGTGCACCAAAAAGTATCATTTGCTTTTAGATCAAATACCCATTCCATTGTTAATTGAGCCCAAAGAATATATCCGGCAGTTGAATGTTGTACTCCTTTTGGTTTTCCAGTACTTCCTGATGTATAAAGTAAAAATAGTGGATCTTCACTATCCATCACTTCTGCTGGACATTCAGAAGATTGAGATTGAATCAATTCGTTATAGCTTACATCTTTTTTATTCCATTCAATATCTTCATTATTTCTTTCAACTACTATTACTTTTTCTACGCATTCTACACCTTCAAGAGCTTTATCTACGACTGGTTTTAGCATATAAGGTTTACCTTTTCTATATGCACCATCAGCTGTGATTACCACTTTTGCTTCGGCATCTAAAATTCTATCTTTAAGTGCTTCTGCACTAAATCCACCGAAAACTACACTATGAATTGCACCAATTCTAGCACAAGCAAGCATAGCAAACGCTGCTTCTGGAATCATTGGCATATACATTACAACTCTATCGCCTTTTTTAACTCCAAAACTTTTTAGTAAATTTGCAAATTTATTTGTTTCTTTATATAAGTCTAAATAAGTATATGATTTTTTACTTCCATCATCAGCTTCCCAAATAATAGCTGCTTGATTTTTTTTGTCTTCTAAATGTCTATCAATACATTGATAACTTACATTTAATTTTCCACCTACAAACCATTTATAAAATGGAGCATTACTCTCGTCTAAAGTTTTATCAAACTCTTTAAACCAAGTTAATTTTGTTTTTGCAAGTTCGGCCCATGTACCTTCATAATCTTTTTCAAAGTCTTTTACTTTATCTTCATATTCACACATATTTTTAAAATCTGGATTTTTAAAAATTTCTTTATGAGGGTAAAAATTTTTACTTGTCATATTTATATCCTTTTTTGTTTTATTTTAGTAAAAAAATCTATTAAAGTAGAGAATTTACACAAAATGTATTTTATTTTATTTTATTTTGTGTAAAATTGTAACAAATTATTTTAAAATATAGAAAGAAGAACACCTGCTGCAACTGCAGATCCAATTACTCCTGCAACATTTGGTCCCATTGCATGCATCAATAATACATTTGTTGGATCAGCTTCTATTCCTACTTTATTAGTAACTCTTGCAGCCATTGGTACAGCACTAACGCCCGCTGCACCAATTAAAGGATTTATAGGTTCTTTTGAGAATTTATTCATTATTTTAGCCATAATTATTCCAGCTGCAGTTCCTATTGAAAATGCTACAAGTCCTAAAAGTAGTATTCCTAAAAATTCTGGAACCAAAAAATATTCTGCAGCTAGTTTTGAACCAACTGCAAGTCCTAAAAAGATAGTAACAATATTTATAAGCTCATTTTGAAGAGTTTTTGAAAGTCTATCTACAACTCCAGATTCTCTTACAAAGTTTCCAAATGTTAAAGCTCCAATAAGAGGTGAAGATTCTGGTAAAATCAAAATTGCAAGTATTAAAACAGTAAGAGGAAATAAAATTTTTTCAATTTTTTTTACCTTTCTTCTTGTAGTCATTTTTATTTTTCTTTCTTTTTCAGTTGTTAAAGCTTTCATAATTGGAGGTTGAATTATAGGTACAAGTGCCATATAGCTATATGCTGCTACTGCCATTGCTCCCAATAAATCAGGGGCTAATTTACTTGCAATAAAAATGGTTGTAGGACCATCAGCTCCACCAATAATAGAAATTGCAGCTGATTGTTGTAAACTAAAACCAAATATACCCATTTGACTTAACGCTACAGCTCCTACAAGAGTTCCAAAAATACCAAATTGAGCAGCTGCTCCAAGAAGTGCAGTTTTTGGATTTGCTAGAAGCGGTCCAAAATCGGTCATTGCACCAACACCCATAAAAATTATTATAGGGAAAAGCTCATTTGAAATACCAGCTTTAAAAAATTCTCCTATAAATCCTCCATCTCCAATAATGTTAGCAAGAGGAATATTTGCTAAAAGTCCACCAAAAGCAATAGGTATTAAAAGTAGTGGTTCAAATCCTTTTGCTATAGCTAGATAAAAAAGTACAAATGAAATACCTATCATTATGATACGACCATAACTTTGTTGAAATTTTGTTATTTCATCACCTTTTGCATTTTTTACTCCATCCTTTGGATTTAAAAAAGCATATATTCCAGTCTGTTTATAAAAATTAACAAGAAGTTCTTCCATTCCTTTGTTTTGGACTTCTTTTTTTTCAACTTTTATATTTTTTTTAGATGATATATGATCAACTGTTACTACAGCAGCTAAGGGTACTATAAAGATTGATAGTGCAAGAAAAAATGTTATAAATTTATTTTTCATTTTCTTACTCCATTGAAGCTAAAACTTGTCCCTCTTGGACAGTATCATTAACTTTTACAGCAATATGAGCAATTACTCCATCTTGTGGAGCTGGAATATCTATCTCCATTTTCATAGATTCAAGTATCATTATTTTATCTCCAGCTTTTACTTTATCACCTGGATTTACCAAAATTTTCCAAACAGTTCCAGGGACTACTGAGTTTATTTCAGTTGTTTCAGTCGCTACTTTTCCTTTACTTTCTTTTTTTACTATCTCTTTTTTTGCATCTGCTTGAGGTTTAACTTCAACTTCACCACCTTCAGCAACTTCTACAACAAATTTTTCCCCATCAACAGTAACTGTATAGATTCCATTTGTTTTACTCATCTCTTTTTTCTCCTCATCTTCTTTTTTTCTTATCATTAATGGACTTTCACCTTTTAAAAATGAAATACCTTTATCACCACATGCAGCACAAATAAATATATTCTCTTCAGTAGTTTCTATATTTTCATCTTCAAGTTTTTTCTTCCAATATGCAATAGATTTTGTTTCATTCTTATCTGCAATATCAAGTGGATTTTCTTTTGTTACAGGTAAATTAAGCTGTTTACTTGCAAGTTCAATAATAGAAGAATTTGGCTTAACTGGTGTTTTTCCAAAATACCCAAGAATCATTCTTCCATACCCTGGCGCAATTTTTTTCCAAGGGCCAAACATAACATTATTAAATGCTTGTTGCCAATAGAATTGGCTAACTGGAGTAACACTTGTACCAAATCCACCTTTTTCTACAACTTCTCTCATGGCTTTTATAACATCTGGATATTTATGTAATATATTATTATCTCTCATCATTTGAGTATTTGCTGTAAGCGCTCCTCCTGGCATAGGAGAAAAAGGAATCATTGGACTAACTTGTGTGGCTTCTGGTGGAATAAAATAATCTTTTAGACAATCTTTTAAAACTTCTTCATATTTAAGAACTTTTTCCATATCAAGTCCACCTAAATCAAATGGTTTTCTTTTTGTTGCGTGAAGCATAGTTATGATATCTGGTTGACTTGTTCCTCCACTAACAGGAGCAGCGGCTAAATCAATTCCATCTACTCCAGCTTCAAGGGCTGCTAAATAACAAGCAACACTAACGCCTGCTGTTTCGTGAGTGTGAAGTCTAATATGTTCATCTTCACCTAAAATTTTTCTTGCCATTTTTATAGTTTCATAGATTTTTTGAGGAGAACTTGTTCCACTTGCATCTTTAAAAGCTAAAGAATCAAACTCTATTCCTCTATCTAAAATTTCTCTCAATGTTTTTTCATAAAATTCTGGTGTATGAGCACCTTTGCATCCAGGAGGTAAATCCATTATAGTAATAACTATTTCATTTTTCATACCATATTTTTTGATACATTTTGATGAATATTCAAGGTTATTCACATCATTTAACGCATCAAAATTTCTAACAGTTGTTGTACTATGTTTTGCAAACATTTTTGTAAAAAGATCAATCATTTCTCTGCTTCCAGTATCAAGCATAACTGTATTGATACCTCTTGCTAAAACTTGTAGATTTGTATCAGGTCCTACTTTTTTTCTAAAAGTATCCATCATCTCAAAAGCATTTTCTCTTAAATAGAAAAAAAGGCTTTGAAATCTAGCTCCTCCTCCAAATTCAAAATGATTTAGTCCAATCTCTTTTGCAGTATCTAATGCTGGTAAAAAATCTTTCATCAAAACTCTCCCACCAAATACAGACTGAAAACCATCACGGAAAGTTGTATCCATTATATCTATATATTTTTTCTTCATTTTTACCTCTTTTATTTTTTATGATTTTTCATGTGGTGAATTGCAGCGCCAATGGCAGCAATTTTTTTTAATTTGTCTTTTCTTGAAGATACTGGTGATTGAGAAGGTTTCTCTTTTTGAGGAAAATATTTTTCAACAAGCTTATGCTGTAAATTAAGTACAAGTACTAAGACTAACAAAAATATAAAAACGATACCCATACCAAGGATCATATATTTGATTGATTCTAAAATCATACGCTACTCCTAACTTATTGGTAATTTGACTTTTCAATTTGCAATTGTAATAAAAAAAATTCTTTTGTGCAATTTAAAATTAAAATATTTAATAGGAGTAGCTATATAGGAGTAAAAATGGTCCCAAAGAAGAGGGAAGGAGTAGATTTTATTTATAATATATTATAACCAAGCTTTTCCAACTGGTAAATTAATACCTAAATCAGCAAAAATTATATGAGCCATCAAATACCATGCAGAAAAGGCACATAATAATAAATCCCATGCTGCAATTGTTCCAATAGTAGCACTACCAGTAAATTCTTTTATTGTTAAACCTAGAAATCCTAAAAAAAGTGTTAAGAATACTATTGCTAATGCTCCATTTGCTTTCATAGAACCTATAAACATAATTCCTGTATATATTGTCCAAGCTAATAGAAAATATGCTACCTCAGGAGTTGTTAATTTTAGTAAAGGATAACTTTTAACAATTTCTGGACTTGTTCCAAAAATCAAAAATGCAGCTAAAGCCATCCAAAATGCACCATAAGAAACAAATGCACTAAATCCGAAATTATTTCCTACTTTAAATTCTAAAAAACCAGCAATAAATTGAGCTAAACCACCATAAAATAAACCAAGCCATAAAACTGGACCTGTACCTATCCATCCTAAATTATGACATTGTAATAAAAATGTTGTCATTCCAAAACCTGCAAGACCAACTGCTGCAGGATTACCTAATTTAATTTGTTCCATATAAATCTCCTTAAAATTAAAATATTTATAAACACATAACTACTAAATAATAACATTTTATTTTTTGTTCTATATGTTTTGTTTATAATTATATTGAAATAAAAAAATAATGAGTAAGTAATTACACAATATTAGATAAAAAATAATATAATATTGTGTAATAAAGTAACAATCTTTTCTATTCTCTATTTTTACCCAAATGATACATTGAAACAATTTCACTATCAGGAATAATATTTTCATCTTTTCCTTCATATTCAATTTGAGATAATATATCTCTAATTATATTTAATCTTGCTCTTTTTTTATCATTGGCATCTACTGTAATCCATGGCGCATAAGCTGTATGAGTGGCTAGAAACATATCTTCTTTTGCTTTTTGATAATCCTCATAATGTTTATGTCCTTTTAAATCAATGGGACTTAATTTCCACATTTTTAGTGGGTCTGTTTCTCTTGATTTTAAGCGTCTAGCTTGCTCTTCTTTTGTAATATCAAGCCAATATTTAAAAAATTTAATATTATCATCTACTATCATTTCTTCAAATCTAGGGCATTGTCTTATAAATATCAAATATTCTTCATGAGTGCAAAATCCAAATACTTTTTCAACTCCAGCACGATTATACCAACTTCTATCAAACAAAACTATTTCTCCACCTGCTGGGAAATGCTCTGTATATCTTTGAAAATACCATTCTGTTTTTTCTCTATCACTTGGTTTATCAAGCGCGACAACTCTTGCACTTCTTGGATTTAAATATTCAGTAATTCTTTTAATTGTTCCATCTTTTCCAGCTGTATCTATTCCCTCAAATAAAATTACAATTCTTTCTCCTGTTTTTTTTACATGATTTTGTAATTTTACTAGTTGAATTTGTAATTTTAAAAGCTCTTTTTCATAAAATTTATCTTTCATTTTCCCATTTTTTTTGAATACTTCTTTTTGGGGTAACTTTTTTTCTGGTAGTTCATTTTCAAGATTTTTATATTTCATTTTTAATCCTTTTTTGGTATTATACTATATTATATATTATACAATAAAAGGAATAATAATGGCACTAATTTTTATAGGTAAAGAATTTCAATATAAAGATTTTTTACAAACTTATATTTTAAAAGAGTATAAAACAGATAAAATTTATTTTTATGAAAATTTAGAATTTGATATAGAAAAAATTATAAAAGAAAACAGTCAATTATTAATTGTTTCTAATGAAAAATTATATTCGACTATAAGTAAAATAGTAGCTACATTAAATGATGATTCTTTAGAAGTAAAAGAGGCTCAATTAATTCCATCCAAAAGTATTTTATATGAAAAGAATAGTTTTCTAATAGAATTAAACAATACTGTTATTAATGTATTAAAATATATAGATTATTTACCTGCTATTTTATTAAAAGATAGTGAATATTATAAATTGCATATTTTTAATTATGATAAAGATACTGCTGAACTTTTTGTAAAACCTATTTTTGAATCATTTAATATGAGTTATACTATTTACGAAAATGAAGGTGGATGGTGTGAAATAGTTATTTCTAATTTAAATGAAATGTTATTGAAACAATTAAGAGGGTTTATTCCACATATAATAATTAGTAATAATATTTTTGAATATCTAAAAGAGAGATTAGAATCTAATAATAAAAAAATAACATTTGCTGAAAGTTGTACAGGAGGATTGATAGCAAGTTTCTTAACAAAAATTTCAGGAAGTAGTAATGTCTTTGATGGAAGTGTGGTTAGTTATGCAAATGAGATTAAATCTAAATGGCTTGGAGTTGATGAGAGGGTTTTGGAAAAATTTGGGGCAGTTAGTGAAGAAACAGTTCAACAAATGCTTCTTGGTATATTAGAAATTAGTGAGAGTGATTATGCAATAGCTGTGAGTGGAATTGCAGGTCCTAGTGGAGGAACAATTACAAAACCAGTAGGGACAGTTTTTATTGGTGTTGGTGATAAATTTGGAAAATTTGTTGTAGAAAGGCTTCAGTTAAGTGGAAGTAGGGAAGAAGTTCAATATAAAACAATGATGAATGCAATAAGAATTTTTTTAAATTTTTCTAATTTAATATAAAAACCCTTGACAAAAGAAGTTTTTTCTACTAAAATTTCATTCCACAAAAACAGAGGCTTTAGAAGCATTTTTTGTTTTTGACCCGTTAGCTCAGTAGGTAGAGCAATTCCCTTTTAAGGAATGGGCCGTTGGTTCGAATCCAACACGGGTCACCATTTTAATAGTGAAACATCGAAAGATGAATATAATAGTCCTAAGACAACAGGTTGGTCCCTTCGTCTAACGGTTAGGACACTGCCCTTTCACGGCGGCGATACGGGTTCGAATCCCGTAGGGATCACCATTTCATTGGTCGCTTAGCTCAGTTGGTAGAGTCCCTGCCTTACAAGCAGGTTGCCACTGGTTCGAGTCCAGTAGCGACCACCATTTATAAAAAGTCAATCAAGTGGAGTTGTAGCTCATCTGGTTAGAGTATCGGCCTGTCACGCCGAGGGTAGCGGGTTCGAATCCCGTCAGCTCCGCCACTTAATTGACCCGTTAGCTCAGTAGGTAGAGCAATTCCCTTTTAAGGAATGGGCCGTTGGTTCGAATCCAACACGGGTCACCATTTTAATAGTGAAACATCGAAAGATGAATATAATAGTCCTAAGACAACAGGTTGGTCCCTTCGTCTAACGGTTAGGACACTGCCCTTTCACGGCGGCGATACGGGTTCGAATCCCGTAGGGATCACCATTTCATTGGTCGCTTAGCTCAGTTGGTAGAGTCCCTGCCTTACAAGCAGGTTGTCATTAGTTCGAGTCTAATAGCGACCACCATTTATAAAAAGTCAATCAAGTGGAGTTGTAGCTCATCTGGTTAGAGTATCGGCCTGTCACGCCGAGGGTAGCGGGTTCGAATCCCGTCAGCTCCGCCACTTAATTGACCCGTTAGCTCAGTAGGTAGAGCAATTCCCTTTTAAGGAATGGGCCGTTGGTTCGAATCCAACACGGGTCACCACTAAAAAATTTCCCTTTTTAATTTATTTTTTCATTAACTAAAATAGATTTTAGAGTAGAATATTTATTATTATAAAATATGAGTGTCCCCTTCGTCTAGGGGTCTAGGACACTGCCCTTTCACGGCGGCGACAGGAGTTCAAATCTCCTAGGGGACGCCAAATGGTCGCTTAGCTCAGTTGGTAGAGTCCCTGCCTTACAAGCAGGTTGTCACTGGTTCGAGTCCAGTAGCGACCACCATTTTGATATTAAAAGCAGTTTATCTGCTATATTTATATATATTATTTAATATCTTTCCCCATTTTATTTTTCATTTTTAGAAGAAGGTTTATCCCCCCTTCCTTCTTCTAACCCCTTTTTTTATTTCAAATCACAATTCAGATTATTATTTTATTTTTAAATCTCCTGAAATTTTATTGAATTATAGTTTTTATTATGATATAATTTTGTTCCAAAATCCTTGCTCTTATGAATTTAAGTAATTAATTGCTTATAATTTGTAGGTAAGGGCTAAAAAACCAAAAGGAAGACAATGAAACATTATGAACTACTATTTGTTCTTAAACCAACATTAACAGATGAAGAAAACAGTAAACAAGTTGAAACTGTAAACGCAGTTATTACTGCCAACGGTGGAGAAATTGCAAAAGTTGATAATATTGGTATGAGAGATTTAGCTTATGAAATCCAAAAAAACAAAAGAGGATACTATACAATTAGTTATTTCACAGCACCAGGTAGTGCAATTAAAGAAATTGAAAGAAATTTAAGAATTAATGAAAATGTAATTAGATTTTTAACTGTAAAATATGAAAATAAAAAAGAAATAACTCAGTGGGAAAAATCTGTAAAAGAAGTAAAATAAATGTATAATAAAGTTATTTTAATAGGGAATCTTACTCGAGATGTAGAGCTTAGATATACTCCAAGTGGTACTGCTGTAGCTAAATTCGGTTTAGCAACTAATAGAACTTACAATGATACTGTTACAAAAGAAAAAAAACAAGAAGTTATGTTTATTGATATAACTATGTTTGGAAGAAGTGCCGAAACAGCTAACCAATGGCTAAAAAAAGGTAAAAAAGTTTTAATTGAAGGAAGATTGGTATTAGATCAATGGACTGGAAATGATGGACAAAAAAGAAGTAAACATTCAATAATCGCTGAAAGAATGCAATTTATGGATAATAAAAATGAAAATAGTGGAGCAGGTAATTATAATAGTGGAAATTATCAAAATAATAATAAAAATTATAATAACCAACCACAACCACAAACACAACAACAACCGGCACCTGCACAACAAGAGCCACAAATACCGTCAATTGATATAGACGAAGAAGATATACCATTCTAAAAGGAAAAAAAATGCAAGAAAGAAAAAAATACGGGAAAAAAAGATGTAAATTTTGTGATATGAAAATTGATTTTATTTCATATAAAGACTTAGAAACTTTAAAACTTGGTGTTAGTGAAAGATTTAAAATTATGCCAAGCAGACTTACTGGAACTTGTAAAAAACATCAAGAAGCTTTATCAAAAGCAGTAAAAAGAGCAAGAGCAGCAGCATTTATTCCTTATATCGTAGATAGAAAAAATGTTGTAGAATCTCCATTTGACAAAGTTAGACCTCTACATAGATAATTACTTTTTTCCCTTTTTTGGGAAATAAATACTACAAAGGCTTAATATGAATGCTTTGAAAGCCGCTTTTTTAAATCCAATAAAATCATTTAAACTTAGATATTTACCGCTTCTTATGATATATTTTTCATATGGTGCAAGTGGATTTTCAGGTATTGCCGAAACTTTTTGGGTAAAAGAACATTTAAATTTAACTGCTGAGGCACTTGTTAGTTTAGGTGTTTGGCTTAGCATACCTTGGACTATAAAAATGGTATTTGGACAGTTAGTCGATAGTGTACCAATTTTTGGTTCACAACGAAGAGTTTATGTCTATATCGGTGCAGGGCTTATTACTATTAGCACAATTTTAATGATAGGATTAGCTGGAAATAAATCTTGGGTTCATTTTGCTTCTACTGAATATGTTTATATCTTAGCTTCTGTAATTGGAGTTATTGGATTTGTTTTACAGGATGTGGTAGCTGATACGATGAGTACAGAAGTGGTAGATAGAACTAAGCCACAAGAAATAGTGGAACGAGAGCTTGCAATGGTGCAGGTTTTAGGAAGACTCGCTTTAACTATATCTGGATTTATAGTTGCTGGGCTTGGTGGATGGCTTGCCCAGATTTTTTCTTATGAAACTATATTTGAGATTTCTCTATTTGTGCCACTTCTTTCAATTATTGGAGTTAGCATCGTTAAACTTGATAAAGTAAAATCTACTCCTATTGATTGTAAAATTTTATGTGGGGGATTAGCTTTTGCAGTTTTTGTAGTGTTTATGGGATATAATAATTTTGAATATTCACAAGAGATAGTTTTTGTTGTGAGCTTTTTAGTAATTAGCTATATGATAAAAGATGTTATTAATGATTTGGATGAAAAAACAAAAAGAAAAATTATAATTGCAGCGATTGTAATTTTTGTATATCGTGCGATGCCAGGAGTTGGGCCAGGGGTTACTTGGTGGGAGATTGATGTATTACATTTTAATAAGGCATTTTTTGGGACACTTTCACAAATTGGAGCAGGGCTTGCTATTTTAGGTATGTGGTTTTTGAGTGATTGGATAACGAAAAAGCCAATTGGTTGGACTTTGATTATGCTTACAGTTGTTGGAACGATTTTAACTTTGCCAATAGTTGGAATGTATTTTGGATTGAATCAATGGACCGAGCATGTTTTTGGATTTGGAGCTAAAACTATTGCTTTAATTGATACAGCAGCTGAGTCCCCATTTGCCGAACTTAGTATGATTCCTCTTCTTACATTAATTGCTATTTATGCACCGGAGGGTAAAAGAGCTACTTGGTTTGCTTTGATGGCAAGTATGATGAATTTGGCTTTAACAGCTGGTGGATTATTTACTAAATATTTAAATAAAATTTTTGTAGTTAGTAGGGAAGTGGTACAAAATGGAGCAGTTGTTTCACATGCCGATTATTCACAACTTGGAAAATTACTTGTTTTAGTAACTATTATTAATTTTGTAGTACCTATTTTTGTGATTTGGTATTTGATGATGAGAGGGGAAAAGAGAAATTAATCTCTTTTTTCAAAAATTTCTATTTTTTCGATATCGTCATTTTGTGCAAGTGAATCTAATACTTTGAAACTTTCAGTATCGTTTTCTTCAATTCCACCAAAAACAGTATGAACACCATCTAAATGAGGACAGTCAACAAAACAGATAAAAAATTGACTTCCACCTGTGTTTTTACCAGCATGAGCCATTGATATACTTCCTCTTTTGTTTATTTGTTTAGCAGAAGTAGTTTCGCATTTAATAGCCCAATCAGGTCCACCAGTCCCAGGCATTCCAGAAGCTCCTTCTCTTGTGTTAGGACATCCACCTTGAGCCATAAATCCAGGGATTACTCTGTGAAATTTAAGCCCGTTGTAAAATCCAGTCTCAGCTAAATGAGCAAAATTTGCAACAGTATTAGCTACAGCATCTGGGAATAATTTTACCCAAATAGTACCTTTATTTGTTGTTATTTTTGCATATTGTGCTTTTTCGATATCTTTTAAATCATATTCTTTTAATTTTTTTCCAAACATATTTTTAACCTTTATAAGAATCGATAGAATCTTGCAACATTTTAGTAGCTTCTTCAACACCTACGAAATCTTGAACTTTTACCCATTTATTAGGTTCAAGTGCTTTGTATGTTTCAAAAAAGTTTTTAATTCTATCAAGAGTTAATTTTGGTAAATCTTTGTAAGATTTGATGTTTTCATAAGTTGGGTCAAGTTTTGTAACAGGCACTGCAAGTAATTTTTCATCCATTCCATTTTCATCTTCCATTACAAGCATTCCAATAAGTCTAACTGCAATTACACATCCAGGAACTAACGCATAGTCAGTTAACACTAAAATATCCGCTGGGTCTCCATCTTTTGCAAGTGTGTTTGGTACAAATCCATAATTTGCTGGATAATGATAACTTGAATACATAATTCTATCAAATACAATAGCACCACTTTCTTTATCTATTTCATATTTAATATTGCTTCCTACCGGGATTTCGATTAGAGCATTTACTTTATCAGGGTTACTTCCTACTTTTATTTTACTAATATTCATTTTTTCTCCTTTAATTTTTTATAATTATAGCAAAGTAAACTAAAAAAACTATGATTATTTTATCATAAAAAAGGATGTTTATAAATAAAGCAAAAAGCTTTATTTTATTAAATAGTGAATTAACTCCATAGCAGGCTCGAAAATATAATTTGATAAGGGAGTAAATAGTAAAATTAAAACTATAAACATTCCATAATTTCCAATTTTATCAAAAAATTCACCAATACTTCTATTTCCGAAGTAATTAGCCGTAAAACGAAGAGCATTTGCACCATCAAGTGGTGGAATTGGAAGTAAATTAAATACCATTAAAATAATATTAATTACTATTGTATAATATAATGTATAAAATATAAAAGTACTAATTAATGAAGCTGGTTCAAAATGTATAAAAAATGAAGCAATAATTGCTAGAATAAAGTTATAAGTAACACCTGCTAAACTTACGGCAGTTCCTGCTAAAAAACCGCCATTTTTAATAATTGTAAACATATTCACTGGAACCGGTTTTGCCCAACCAAAAATGATTGGACTAGTTACTCCCATCATTTTTTGAGAAAGAAATAAAAAAATTGGGAAAATTATAGTCCCAACTATATCAATATGTTTAAGTGGATTTATACTTAATCTTCCTGCATTTGTAGCAGTTAAATCTCCGAAAAGTTTCGCTACAAATCCATGCATAATTTCATGTCCAATAACAGCAATACCTAAAGCTAAAGCCATTGCAGTAAAATTTATAATATCAATCATTTTTCATCTTTATCTATTTTAGCGACTGTAAGTGTTTTATTTCTTAGATCTTCTTCAAGTTCATCCATAGTTTTTCCTACACGATTCCATCTAATTTTGTAGTTTTTATCCCAACTCATATAGATAAACCAAGGTTTTCCAACGATGTATTTGTATTTAACTGTTCCCCAAAATCTACTATCATCACTGTGGTCTCTATTATCCCCCATCATAAAAAATTGATTTTTTGGAACAATAATCGGACCATAATTAAATACAGGTGCATCAAATTCCATTATTTCATTTACTTTTGGGTCATGATGAACACCAGGATGCATTGTCATATATGGATTTAGAGCAAATTTTTCTCCATTTACTTCTACTATTTTTGCTTTCATTTTTTTAGCAAATGCTACTGTTTTTTCATCATTATTTGCAATTCTTAAATATAATAGTTTATTTTTTACAAAAAGTTTATCCCCACCTCTAGCTACACATCTTTTTACGAAATGCATTTTTATACTTTTTGGATATCTAAAAATTACAATATCTCCTCTTTTGGGTTTAGGGCCATCAATCAAATGTCCATCTCCTCTAAAATCAGGTAAAATTGGGATTTCAAGCCAAGGAATATGAGGAATTGGCACTCCATAAGCAAATTTTTTAGCAAAAAGTGCATCATGAATAAGAAGAGTATTTTTCATACTTCCACTTGGAATCAAAAAAGCTTGTGCTATAAAAAACATAAAAATAAGAACTAAAACAATAGTTCCAGTCCATGTATTTGACCAGTGGTAAAAATTAATTAATTTCTTTTTCATTTAGTAGCCTTAGTAGCTTTAATCGTATTTTTAAGAAGCATTGCGATTGTCATAGGTCCCACTCCACCTGGAACTGGTGTTATGAAACTAGCTTTTTTAGATACATTTTCAAAATCAACATCACCAACTAATTTTCCACTTTCTAATCTGTTAATTCCAATATCTACAACAATTGCTCCATCTTTTATCATGTCAGTTGTAATTAAGTTAGGTTTTCCAACTCCAACTATAACAATATCAGCTCTTTTTGTATGTTCTGCTAAATTTTTTGTGTAAATATGACAAATATCAACAGTTGCAAATTTATTTAAAAGCAATGCTTGCATAGGTTTACCTACGATATTACTTGCACCTACTACGCATGCATCAAGTCCTTTTACATCAATATTATATTCTTTGAACATTTCCATAACACCTAATGGAGTACAAGGTGCAAAACTATCAAGTCCTGCAACTAATCTTCCTACATTGTATGGATGAAATCCATCTACATCTTTTTCGGGTGCCACTGCTTCAAGAACGATTGTAGGGTCGATGTGTTTTGGAAGTGGAAGTTGAATTAGTAGTCCTTGAATATTTGGATTTTGATTTATTCTTTCAATTGTATCCAATAATTCTTTTTGTGTGATAGTTGCAGGGAATTCGTGAACAACACTATAAATTCCACTATCTTTGCAAGATTTTGCTTTCATTTTTACATAAACTTGGCTTGCAGGATCTTCTCCTACTAAAATAACAGCAAGTCCAGGAGTAATTCCTTCTTTTTTTAGATTTTCAGCTTCAATTTTTACTTCATTTTTGATTTTTTCTGATAACTTTTTACCGTCCAGTATTGTCATAGTTAGTCCTTTAAGTTATAATATTGAAATTTTACCATAAAAGGGAAGTAATGAAACTAATTTTTTTGATTTTACCAATTTTTTTGTTGGCAGAGAGTTTTATTTCTAATTTGGAGTATGGCGAAATGCTTTATAATAATCCAAGAGGAATTAGTTGTGCTAAATGTCATGGAAAAGGTGGAAAAGGTAAATTGATTGCAACTTATGTAGATGATAAAACAGGTGAAAAAGAGAAATTAATCGCACCAAATATTACAAAAGTAAGTTATGAAATATTTTATAATAAAGTTAAATATTCTAAAGTTTTAAAAAAAGGAAAATTTAAAACTTTAAATTATTCTGCTATGCCAAAGTATGGATATTTAGTAGATGATGAGATAAAATCTATCTATAATTATTTGCATAAAGGTAAAAAATGAATATGAATTATTTAATGGTTTCGGCTCATAATGAAAAACATCTTTCAAAAATAGATGAAATTAATGCCACTATAATGCTAAATCTCGAAGATGGAGTGCCAAAAGATAAAAAGGAGATAGCACTTAAGAATATAGTAAAAGTTTTAAAAAAAGGAACAAATAAAAAAATAGTAGTTAGAATTAATTCTCTTTATGAAACTGGATTTAAAGAGATTGAAACTTTAAATGAGTTTGATGTAGCTTTTAGAGTTCCAAAAATCAATTCTACACAGGAGTTAGAAAAAGTTTTTGAAATGACTAATAATGATATTCATCTTTCAGTAGAGACTAAAGAAATGTTTTTTAATCTAAAAAAGTTTAGATATTCACAAATTAAAGGCTTTTATTTAGGTATTTTAGATCTATTTAATGAGCTTAATTTAAATCACTCTTTAATAAGAGAAGATAATCAATTAATTCATAAAATTTTGATTGATTTTAGTTTGAATAGTAGGTATTTAGGAATTACTCCTGTGGGGTTTGTTTATCAAAAATATAAAGATTTAGATGGATTTAAAAATTGGTGTGAAATTCAAAAATCTTATGGATTTGCTGGAATTGGGTGTATAACACCTAAGCAAGTTGAGATAGCAAATGAGGTTTTTAAAATAGATATAGAATATGCAAAAATGATTGTTGAAAAGTTTGAAAAAGAAGGAGTGTTTACAATAGATGGATTTTTTGTAGATGAACCAATTTATAAAAATTATAAAAATATATTAAAGGGAAAATAATGAAAATAGCTATTTTTGGTTCAAATGGATATATAGGTAAAAGACTTACAAGAACTTTATATAATGAAGATTATAAACTTACACTTTTTGCTAGAAATATTAGAAGTTTGGAATATACTAATACGAATAACCCCTTTTTTATAGGGGTAAAACCAAATATTTGTGTAGTAGAACAAGAATTATCTATTTCTTATTTTGATGAGATAGTGGAGAATTTAAAAGGAGTTGAAGTAGCTTTTTATCTAATTCATTCTTTAAGTGAAACTAAACAAAATTATAGAAAAAAAGATAATGATTTAGCATCTCTTGTAGCTATGGCGTCCACAAAAGCTGGAGTAAAACAGATAATTTATTTAGGAGGATTTGGTGATAGAAATGATAAAAATGTATCAAGACATCTTATTTCAAGACAAGAAACAGCTGATTATCTAAGAAAATATCATAAAAATGTAACTGAAATGAGAGCAGGGATTATTGTTGGCGCTGGGTCTATGAGCTTTGAACTTATTAAATCCGCTGCTAATATTATGCCTGTTTTACCTGAAATTAAGAATGAAGGAAAAGCAAATATAACATTTATTGATGATATTTTAGATGCACTTGTAAAAGTTATAGATAATAAAGAATATTATAATAAAATAATAGAAATAGGTAATAATGACGCTTTAACATATACTCAAATGGTGCAAATTTATGCAAAAGAAATTTTACATAAAAATATAAAACTTATTAAATTACCTAAATTTATAAATAATATAATAAATAATCCATCTTTTTTAGCTTTTATAATGTCAAGAATCAGTGGAATAGAATCTCATATGATAAAACCATTAGTTGAGAGTGTTTATAGTGATGCTTTAATAGGAAAATATAGAGATACGAAATTAGTACCTAATCCAACTGATTATAAAACAGCTATACAAATTGCAGTTAAAAGAATGGAAAATTGTGAAATTGAGTGTAAATGGAATGTACCATATGAATATTCAGTATTTAATATATTTAGAGTAAAACAATTTTCAACTGCTTTAAAACAAGGAAATTTACTTAAAGAAAAAGTAAAAAGAAAAATTTCAGCTAATGAAGTTGATAAGGTGTTTTATAATCTAAAAAGTTTAAATTATAGAAAATGTGGATATTTTTCTCCTATGTGGATGTGGAAAACTCGAGCTTTAATTGATAGATTTCTTGGAGGTAGAGGACTTGGTAAAAGAGTTGTAAAGCCTGATAATGTTAGAGTAGGAGATACATTTGATTTTTGGGTTGTTACAGCACTTAAAAATACTCCAAGTGAAAAATTAATTCGTTTTAAATCAACTATGAAAATGCCAGGAGTTGGGTGGTTACAAGGAAAAATTATAAAAGAAAATGATGAATATATTTTTGCTCTTACTGCATATTTTTTACCTACAAGATCAATGTCTTTTATTTATTGGTATTCATTCTTTTTTGCTCATAAATATATTTTTGATGAAATGTGTAATAATATTTTAAATAGTGAATGCGAAAAAAATAATAAAAAGGAGCTAAAATGAAAAGATTATTAGATGGAGTTGTAAAATTTAAAGATGAATTTTTGGAAGAGCATAAAGATATTTTTGATGAAATAGCAGAACATCAAGACCCTCATACACTTTATATTGGTTGTAGTGATTCAAGAGTAGTTCCCAATTTAATCACAAAAACATTACCAGGTGAGCTTTTTGTAATTAGAAACATAGGAAATATGGTGCCACCTCATAGAGCTACAAATGAGGGGTTTAAATGTACAGCTTCTATTATAGAATATGCGGTAAATAAACTTGAAGTAGATAATATTGTTGTTTGTGGGCATAGCAATTGTGGTGGTTGTAAAGCATTGTATTATCCAGAAGAAAAATTAAATAAAATGCCAAATGTAAAAGCTTGGCTTGAATTGGCAGATGAGGTAAAAAACAGAGTTTTAGCTAAAAATTTATCAAAAGAAGAGAAAGAATTTCAAACAGAGCAATTAAATATCTTAAAACAGATTGAAAATCTTACTACTTATCCGTGTGTGGAAGAGAGATTGAAAAGTGGAAAGTTAAATGTAATCGGATGGTATTATGTAATTGAGACAGGGGATGTTTTCCAATATAATGAAGAAAAGAGAGAATTTGAGCTTATAAATAGTGAAGGCTAACTCATTAGCCATAAAGCTTTAACTCCTCCTACTAAAAATAGAAATGCAATTGCTCCAATAAGAAGTCCCATAACTCTAGTTAGTATTTTAAGTCCATTTATACCTAAAAATTTTGATATAGAAGAAGAATTCCTTAAAATTATATAAGTAATAATTGAAGATAATAAAATAGAAATAAATAATATTGATTTTCCAGTAATAGTATGTTCTTTTGCGTTTAAAACTATAATAGTTGTGATTAGTCCAGGTCCAAATAAAATTGGAATAGCTAACGGAATGATAGATATGTTATCTAAATCTTTAGCTGCTTCATGCTCATCTTCTGTAGAATTTGTTGCTACGATTGATTTACCTTGCACCATATTGAGTGAAATTATCAATAAAACAACTCCACCAATTGCTTTTATAGAAGGAATATTAACACCAAAAAATTTAAGTATTAATCCACCCGCTAACATTGTAACAACAGAAGCTATAAAAACAGATAAACTTGCTTTAAATGATACTTCTTTTATTTCAGAGTATTTTACAAGGGAGAGCATAATAGCTGCTGCCGCCAAAGGGTTTAGAATAGTTATAATTGAAATCGTGTCAAATAATATTTCTTTCATTAAATTCCTTTTATTTTAAATTTATAACTTTCAATGGATTAATTGGATAAGTTTTATAAGTTACTTCAAATTCTAATTTTCCATCTGTTTTTGCGATTATGTCGTTCTTTCTAACTCTATAACCTTTTTTGATAAAAGGGGATATTCTATTAAGTTTTGCATAAACAGAATGTAAATGATTTCTATGTTCTATTACTATCATTTTGTTGTTGTTTTGATTGCTTACAAATACAACTCTCCCCTTAAATATAGCTCGAACTTTTGCATTTGGCTTCGTTTGTAAAGTGATAGAATCATTATAAAGTGAAATATGATAAATCGGGTCTATGTAAGCACCAAATTTTTTAATAATTTTAGCATTTTTTACAGGTGGAATTGTTTTAGTTCCTCTATATCTTGCAGTTCTTGTTTTCATATAAACATTTCCATAATCTTTTACTTTTACTTTATCAGCGGCACTATTATATTTAGTTTTTCTATTATATTTAATTTTTTTATTGTATGCTATTTCTGCTCTTCTTTTTGCTGCTTCTCTTGCTTTTTTTGCAGTTTCTTTTTGAATAATATTTAGTTTTGCAAGTTGATTTTGCATTCTGTTTTGTTCATAAATTAATTTATGTAATTTTTTTTTATAAGTAAATTTTTTTGTATTTAATATACTCAATTTTTGATATTGTTGTTGTTTTAATTTAGCTAATTCTTGTTTTTTCTTTTCTAAAAGAGTAGCTGAATTTTTAATCATATCTATAAGTTTTGTAATATTTGTTATTTTTGAATTAATTTGTGAATATAATGAAGCTATAGATGACATTTTTTTACCACTTATTTTACTAACAGTAAGTAAAATTTCACTATTGATTAAATCATCTACAGAAGAAATTTCTTGTTTTTGGGCTGTATAATTATTTGAAATAAATTCAATGACTTCTTTTTGTAATTTTTCTTTTTGTTGTTCAAGCTCTGTTTTTTGATTTTGTAATTTTTGTAAATTTTTATTGTTATTATTAAGAGTTTCTTTTAATAAATTAATTTTATTGTTTAATTTAGATATTTTATTATTTATATTATTTAAAATATCTGTTTGCTGATTTATTTGTTTTACTAATTTATCTAGCGTTGAATTCATATTTGATATTCTATTTTTTGTAAAAACAATATTGGATTTTGTTTTTATTATTTTTGTTTTTATGTTTGAGGCATATAGAGTTAAAGAAAGGAAAATAAAAATAATTTTTATCAATTTTTACTCTTTTTAGAAAAAATTACAATCATTGTAGAAATTATAGAAAGAATTATACTAATACCGAAAAATAGAGCTAAGTTTTTTATAATATTTACATTTATTGTTATGCCTAGTTGATTTAGAAGATTTTGATATATATTAGAATTTAATATAAATAGAAGAATGATACCTATAATTACGACAGAGATTATAGAATCAACTATTGCAAGTCTTAGTAAGACACCACTTTTCAATAAAAAAGGAGCACCAAATAGATCCATAATGTACATTCTTTCATTATGTTCTAATTTCCAAACTTCCATCTGTTTTAGAATTAATAAAAATGAAATAAATAAAATAATTGTCATAAAAATAATTGAAATTGTTTTTGTAAGAACTAAAAGATTATAAATTCTGTTTTGATTAGCTCTAAAAGTTTCAATTTTTTTGATTGATGGAATGTCTTTTAGTTTTATTGTTAATTGTTTGATCTCATTTGGAGTAGGAAATTTAGAAAAATGAAGTTTATAAAAGTAAGGAAGTTCAGATTTTAATTTATTAATATCAAATCCTTGAAGATTTTGTTTCAAATTTTGGAGTGAATTTTCTATATTAATTGACTCTATTTCAGATATTTTTTTTAAGTTTAAATTTTTTAGAGGTTTATTGCTAACTACAATTATAGTATAATTATTTGCTATTTTTTGAGAGTAATTAGCTACAATTTTATTGAAAATAAAATATACTTCTATACTAAAAAGTATTGAAATAAGTGCTAAAATTAGAGACAAATGGTTCTTAAGATAATTCATAAATTTTTTTCCCTTCTATGTGAATATTCCTATATTTAATATGAAAGTCTTTAGGTAAATGGTGAGTAGCGATTAAAATTGTTATTCCAAGTTGATTTGCGTATGCAAATAAATCCATTACTATTTTTGCAGAAAAATCGTCCAAATTTCCTGTTGGTTCATCTGCTAATATTATCACAGGTTCATTGATTATTGCTCTAATAACTGCTGCTCTTTGTTGTTCACCACCGCTTAATTCATATGGATAATGCTCAGCTTTATGACTTAATTTAACTTTTGCCAAAAGTTTATCTACTTTTTTTTGTGTTTTTTCTTCTTTCATACCAGCTATAATTAGTGGTAATTTCACATTTTTTTCAATAGTCCAATCTTTTATTAATTTGTAATCTTGAAATACAATTCCTATAAATCTTCTTAAATATAATAATTGAGAATGTGATATTTTATTCATATTAAAATTACCAATTTGTAAAAATCCATCTTTTGGTTTTAGTTCCCCATATAAATGCTTTAATATTGTAGTTTTACCAGTTCCACTTGCACCTGTTAGAAATACAAATTCACCAGTATTTATGGAAAATGAAGAATCTTTTATAATATCTTCATTTTTATATCCAAGTTTTAGATTTTTAGCTGTTATGACTTTTGACATTTCAATATACCTTTTAATGTATTATGTACTTTTTGATTTAGTTTGTGTTTAATTGGTTTGTTGAAATAGTAACTTTTTTTACCAGCGATTATATATAAATGTTCAGGTCTTTCAAAAGCACCCATTGTTACTTTTAGTAAATAATTTTCTTCATCAATTTTTTCAATTCTTTCAAAATGTATTACAAATTCATCAAAAATATATGCCTTTTTTTCAGCTTTTGTAGCATCTAAACACCCGAAACTAAAATCAAATTCTTCGTTTAAATCTTTGGAAATATCATTATTTATAAGAAAAATATCATAAATATTTTTCTCCAATCTTTTCCATCTAGATTCATATTTACTTACTACTTCTAGATTTCTATTTTTATAAATTTTAAGTTCATTTTGATTTAAATTCATAAATTTATTGAAACTATATTCAAAATAGTTATCGCTATCAGTTCTTAAGTGTAAAAATCCATCTTTTTTAAGCACTCTTATAGCTTCATTTATAAAATATTTACTAATTACTCTTCTATGAGGTTTTTTATCCCAAGGAACTGGAAAATGAACATAAATAGAATGAACTTTATTTGAATCAATTTTACTTAAAACTAATCTTCCATCATAATCAATAACTCTAATATTCGTAATATTTTCATGTTTTATTCTTCTTAAAATTTGCTCAATTGAAGGTTTGTGAATTTCTATTCCTATAATTGTTTTATCAGGGTAAGTTTTAGCCAAATGAAGCAAATGAGTTCCACTTCCAAATCCAATTTCTACAATTATTTCTTTATTGAAATCAAATTTATTATTGATTGTAAGCATATATTCTTCACTATTTGGAATTTTATCTCTAATTCCTTCCACATTTGAAGTTATAATTTTAGCATCTGTTAAATTTACAAATTCTTTATATGCTTTTTTTAGTAATGAAGAAATAGGACGAGTGATTTTGTCATATTTAACTAAATATTTATCACCTTTTTTTCTAACATTGATAAAAAAAGTTTTATTATCTATTTTACAAGCGATTAAATTATCTACTTTAAATAAAAATTCAACATCCCCACTTTTTACAGGGAATTTAATATTTTTAAATTTATCTATAAACAAATGAGGCATTAAAAACTAACCTCAACTTCGTTTGGATTTGATATAAGCCCATTTTTGTCTATTGAATAAATTTTATATGTATAATCTTTTTTAGGTTTTATGTTTGTATCAGTCCATCCATTATGAACATTATGAATTTTTAATATTTTATCTCCATCATCTTTTTTAACTAGATATTTTACAGCTCTTCCATCTGGTGAAGATAATACAAATTTAATAGAGTTATTACCTCTTACAATTGAAACAATTGGTTTTGCTGGAATTGACAGAGTTGAGCCCATTACTGGATTTTGGGGCATCATTGATTCTATACCATATTTATCAACAGATGTAATCTTATAATATCTAACTGCTCCGTTTTTGTTTATTTTATCATTATAAAAATTATTTGTTGTAGATGCTTTTAATTCAAAATTACCTGTTGGAAAATTTGCCTCGTAAATATTATATTTTATGGCTGTTTTTACTCTATTCCAATTTAGATGTATTTGTTTTGGTAAATCATTTGTGGCAATTGCTTGAATTATGATCGCAGGTTTTTGTAAAGTTTTGGCTGTTAAAACTTTTGAAGGAAGTGAATCTAATCCATCATAACTTATAGAAATAATTCTATATTGATAAATTTTACCATCAACTAATCCTTTATCTATATATTCAGCACTTAATCTTGGTTTTATGGTATCTATTGTTTTCCACTCACCATTTTTATCATTAAATCTTTGAATTTTATATTTTTCAATTCTTTCATTTGGATTTGGTCTAAATACGATTTTTATCATTCCTTTTGCTTTTAAGTTTGCATTAGCTATAAAAGGAATAGGTTCTATTGGTCCTAATGTGTGAGCTTGAATAAATTTTGCAAAAGATGGGATACCTTTTTGATTGTAAGTTGATATTTTATAGAAATATGTATGATTTGGTTTTACATCAGTATCACTCCAGTGAGTTTGATATCTATTTTTTATTTTTTCAATTGTTTCATAGTGTTTTTTATCTTTACTTCTTTGAATATAATATCCTGCAATGTTTTCTCTATTTACTATTCCCCATTCTAAAGCAATGGCATTTCTATCAGATAAAGAGTGTACATATCCTACTTGTTTAATATTTGGTGAACTTTTAATTGGCTGATTAGGAGTACAACCTGTAATTAGTAAAATTAGCGAACCTAGAGATAATGTAGTTTTCATTAAGTTTTTCATTTATTTCTTCCTTGCAAATTTGATTTATTTTTTCTTTCATATCATCAAAAAGTGGTGCAGTAAATTGCATCAATTTTTTTGTTTTTGGATGTATAAGATATAATATATAAGCATGAAGCAAAATTCTATCCGAACTTTCCTTCGCACCATATAATTCATCCCCAATAATGTGTCTGTTTATAGAATTTAAATGAACTCTTATTTGATGAGTTCTTCCTGTAAATAGTTTACAAGCTATTAATTCTTCTTTCTCTCCACACAGTTTTATAAACCTTGTTTTTGCTATTTTACCATTATGAATAATGGTATTTTTTAATCTATTTTTAGGATTTCTACCTATTGGTCTATCAATTTCTATATCTTCTTTTAATGGTAAATCAATTATACCTAAATAATATCTTCCCATACTTTTATCACTTAATTGCTCACTCAAAAATTGATGTGCTTCATTTGTTTTAGCTATAACTAAAGCACCACTAGTTTCTTTGTCAATTCTATGGACTATTCCGTGTCTTTCTTCGCCAGAAATAGTGGAAAGACGGATATTTTTTGATTTTAGCCAATCCACAAGAGTAGCTTCTTTTACACTAGGAGCAGGGTGAACTACTAAATATGGAGGTTTATTTACTACTAAAATTTCATCATCTTCATAAATAATATCTACATCAAAATCTACTTTATAATCTTTTGGCTCTTCTAAAGTTTGGATTTCATATTCTATTTTATCATTTTGACTAACTTTAAAAGAGGGCTTTATAATAGGTTTATTATTTACTTTTACAAAACCACTCTTAATTAAGTTTGTTATTTGATTTCTACTTGAATTAATTTTTTCTTTTAAATAAATATCTAATCTGATAATAAAGCCTTTTTAATTTTTAATTATGAATTATATCAAAAATCAATGAAGTTCTTCATTTAACTTCACTTCTCTAACACTTCTAAATGCTACCATTTTTCCATTTGTTGTATTAAATCTATAATGAATTCCACTTAGTCCTGCAAGTTCAAGTCCTTTATAAATTTCTTTTGAATCATCAAATTCTGGATTTACTTCTTTTATTTTTGCTCTTTCTTTTTGACTGATTGTAATTTTTGTTCCTTCTAAAACTGCTATTCCAGCATCTACGATGCATCCGTCCCCTAATGGAATTCCAGTTACTGAGTTTGCACCAAGAAGCGTATTTTCCCCAATTGTTACAGGGTTTCCGTTTGTTCCAGATAATACTCCTAAAATTGATGCACCTCCACCAACATCAGCACCTTTTTTAACAACTGCACTTGATGAAATTCGACCTTCTACCATAACAGCACCTTCAGTTCCTGCATTGAAATTAATGTAACTAGCCCCTGGCATTACAGTAGTTCCCGCGGCAAGTTGTGCACCAAATCTAACTTTTGAAGTGTCTAAGATTCTTGTGTTATCAGCTGGGATAATATGTTGCAGGAATCTTGGGAATTTATCTACAAAGTCGATTCTAGGATATTCATTTCTAAGTTTAAGTTCAATTTCATTTTCTCTTAGATAATCCAACTCAATTGGAATATTTCCAGTCCATGCTAAGTTTGGTAAAACTCCAAAAGCACCATTTAAATTAATTCCTCTAAGTTTTGCTTTTCCAAGTGAAAGTGCATAAAGTTTTAGATATACACTTTCTACACTTTTTGGTGCATCATCACTAAAAAGAATAGTGACTTTATAGTTATTATAATCATATTCTTCAAAAAGTTTTTGTAAAGTTAAAAATAGTTGAATGTTTTTGTGTGAATTTTTATCTGCTTTTGCTTCTAGCAAAAATGGATTAAACATATCTAAAATATCATTTACAATATTGGCATTTAAAGTTGCTACTATTTCACTTTCGTTAAAGCCAACAGCAATTCCATTTTCGATTAAAGCTCTAATAATTACAGCTCCACTTCCAAAATTTTCATTCCAATTAATTAGTGGATATACGGCTTGAAGCACTTTATCAGTATGAACTTGACCATAATCTACTCTAGCTACACCAAAAGCTAATGGCTTTTTGTATCCTTCGAAATCCTCTATACTTGTTATTAATTCTTTAAATTCTTCTTTTGTTTTTATCATTTTTTATTTTCCTTAATTTTTATATTTTTTCAGAATTTGAATACTGAATTTTTACAAATTCATCATTTTCATTAGTTTGATAATATAATTTATCATCATGTGTAGCTATATTAAAAACATCTTCAAAAGAGTCTAAATTTACTGATTTATACCCTTTTTCTCTTAAATAATCTATACTTCTTATATCATTTACTAAAAATCTAAAATTTTCAAGTCCTAAATTAATTGCTTTATTTAAAGCTTCATCTATTTTATTTATATAATCTTTTTTTGTATCTACATAAATATAAGTCATTTTTGTCCTTTTTCTCTCATTTTTATCCACATATGCACGATATCAATAGCTGCAGGAGTTACACCACTAATTTCACTTGCTTGAAATAGGGTACCTGGTTTAATGGCTGTTAGTTTTTCTATTATTTCTATGCTAAGACCGGGAATTCCTTTGTATTCAAAATTTTCTGGAACTTTTACTTTTAACATATGTTTCATTTTATCAACTTGATTTTGTTGTTTTTTGATGTAATAGTAGTATTTTGCTTCTATTAAAATTTGTTCGATTGATTCATCGCTAAATTCTTCTAATTCTGGTGCTAATTTTAAAAGTTTTTCTTTGGTAAAACTATGTCTTGCAGCAATTACTTGTTTGCTAACTTTATCTGTAATATATCCTTCATCGATACTTGCTAAGAATTGATTATTTTCTTTACTTGGTGTTAAAAATGAAGAGTGTAAAACAAACATTCCTTTTTCTATTTCTTCTCCGACTTTTTTAACTCTATTCATAAATTTATCACTAACTAAGCCTAATTCATATCCATATTTAGAAAGTCTTAAATGAGCATTACTTTCTCTTAGAAGAAGTCTAAATTCAGCACGACTTGTAAACATTCTATAAGGCTCTTTTGTTCCTTTTGTAACTAAATCATCTATTAAAACTCCGATATAACTCTCATCTCTTCTTAAAATTAATGGCTCTTTTTTTTCTAAACTTAAACCGGCATTAATTCCCGCCATAAATCCTTGAGCGGCCGCTTCTTCATATCCAGTAGTTCCATTTACTTGACCTGCAAAATATAATCCCTTGATTTGTTTAGTTTCAAGTGAATGTTTTAGATTTGTTGGTTGGATAAAGTCATATTCAATTGCATAGCCATATCTTACTATTTTTGCATTTTCAAGCCCTTTGATTGAATGAATGAAATCTTCTTGTACATCCATAGGAAGTGATGTTGAAAGTCCATTAATATAATATTCTGTTGCATCTATTGTTTGAGGTTCTACAAATACATGATGTCTATCTTTATCAGCAAATTTGTTGATTTTATCTTCTATACTTGGACAATATCTTGGACCAATTCCTTCTATTTGACCTGTAAAAAGTGGTGCTCTATAAAAGTTATCTTTAATAATTTGATGAGTAGTTTCATTTGTATAAGTGATATAACAAGGAAGTTGTTTTCTATTTTTAAGCTCCTCTTTGTTAGTTGTGAAACTAAATGGAATAGGATTTTCATCACCTGCTTGAATCTCCATTTCATCAAAATTAATACTTTTTGTATCAATTCTTGCAGTAGTTCCAGTTTTTAGCCTTTCAAGTTTAAACCCTAAATTTCTTAAACTATCACTTAGTTTTTCAGCACTTCTTTCGTTGAATCTTCCACCTTTTATTTTCGTTTGGCCAAAGTGCATAAGACCTTTCATAAAAGTCCCAGCAGTTAAAATCACTTTTTTTGCTTTATAAGTGTTTTTTAGCTCTGTAATAACTTCTGTAACCTTACCATTTTTGGCTAAAATTTCTTCTGCTATTTCTTGACGAACATCTAAATTTGGAGTATTTAAAATTGTATTTCTTGCAACTACTCTATATTCATCCATATCTATTTGAGCTCTACTTCCTCTCACAGCAGGTCCACGGTTTTCATTTAAGATTCTAAATTGAATTCCAGCTTTATCGGTGATTTTTGCCATTTCACCACCCATAGCATCTATTTCTTTAACTAAATGTCCTTTTGCAAGACCTCCTATGGCTGGATTACAACTAGCAGCTCCAATTTGTTCTACTAACATAGTAAGAAGTAGTGTTTTTTTACCCATTCTAGCACTACTTAAACACGCTTCTATTCCAGCATGTCCACCACCAATTACTATCACATCATATTCAAAATTCATCATTTTCCTTTAATTTACTCGCATTTTTTATAAAATTTATTGTATTATCATCAAGTTTTTCATCTAAAAGTTTTCCAAATTCGTTTTGTGTTGATATATCTTTTAAATCTTGTTGCGCCTCTTTTGAAAAATTATCAAGTAAAATATTATTTTTATCTCCTAATAATAGAAGATATCTTTTATCAAAAACTTCTATCATTACAAGCCTATTTTTAGGGTCTATCATTTTTTGATATAAAACTTTATAATTATCTTGTTGCAATGATTTTGGTAATTTATTTAGTGTTTTTTTCTTGACATAAATAAGTATTATAATCAAAAAAATTAAAATTGCAATAACCATTATATAATTTATATAATTAAAACTATTATTTACACCTAAATTGTTTATATTTTGCTTGTTTATATTTTGAGTTTTTAATGCAGCTTGTTGTGCATTTTTTAATCCTAATATTCTAATTCTAAGTCCATATCCTTTGGCTGTAATAGAGGCTTTTATATTTAAAGGATTTTTATAGTTTAATTTTAAATTTATACTATTTTCATCAAGTGGTGAAATGATTATATTAAGAGAGTTTTTGAATTTTTTTTGTTCTATTCTATCTAAATTTATATTTGTGATTTTATAACTATTTTGCGATAAAGATATAATTTTACCATTAAAAGGTTTATCAAGTGAAAAAAGTATATCTATTTTGTTATTTAATGGGAAATAACTTATATTCAGGATTGAACTTGCATTTGCAAATATAAAAAGAAATATTAAAACTATAAATCTACCCATGAATTTTCCTTTGATAAATAATAAAGTATTGCATTATTGTCTAATACTTCATTAAGTCTTATTGCTAAATTTTTTTCATATACCATAACTTCCCCTTTCCCTATAATCCTGGTATTTACATACACATCTACACTTTCTCCTGCTGCTTTTTCCAAATCAATAACACTTCCTTTTTCAAGTTTTAAAATCTCTCTAAGGGTTTTATCAACTCTTCCAAGGTCTGATTCGAAAATAACCTCCATATCTAATAATCCTGAATAATCAGGGAGAATTTTGTCTGTTTTTCTTGGATTATTTTGTGTATTTTCTTCTGACAATTAATGTTCCTTCATTAAAATATAAAAACATCTATTTTTAAATTTATATTTTAATATATTATCATAATCTATTTTTTTGTATTCTCCTAAATATTTAGGAGTTGAAATATCAAAATTAATTTCTTTTTTAGATGCGATTATTTTGGCATTTCCAACTATTTGATTTATTATTTCTTTAGTTAAATCTTCTTTATTATAATCAGATTTATCTCCAAACCAAAGCTGGGCTATATAATCAAGTTTTATTTTAGGAACTACTACAAAAATATCCATATTTTCATCACCATTTATAGATATTTTTGCAACATATCCTTTTTTAGGATTTGCTTTACATTTAGAAATATTAGCTTCTATACTTTCTATATAGTTTTTGATTGCATCTGTCAAAATAATATTCATAAACTTAATCCTTTTTTTTGAATTATATCAAAAAGTGGTATAATTTGCTAAAGTTAAGAGTAATTTTATTTATTTAAAGGTATAAAATGATAATAGAATTTATAATAGCAGGAATATTCACCGGATTTTTTAGTGGATTTTTTGGAATAGGGGGTGGAACTATTTTAGTTCCTGTTTTATTATATTTAGGACTTGATATCAAAACTGCAATTGGAGTAAGTGTAACTCAGATGATGGTTAGTAGTATGTTTGGAAGTTTTTTAAATTATAAAAAAGGATTTTTGAAGTTTAATGAAGGGGTTTTTTTAGGAGTAGGTGGAGCTGTGGGGGCCACTATGAGTGGATTTATAGTTAGTCATCTTTCAAGTAAATTTTTAGGGTTTATGTTTTTGGCTATTTTAGCATTTGCAATTATTAAGTTTTTTTATGCACCTCATCAAAGCGCGGAAGATAATGAAATAAATAATAGATTTTTACTATTTATAATTGGTATTTTTGTTGGAAGTATTGCTATTAGTGTTGGAGTTGGTGGGGCTGTAATGATTACACCTATTTTAGTTGGGATGCTTAGATATGACCTTAAAAAAGCAGTTAGTTTAAGTCTATTTTTTGTAGTATTTTCTGCTACAAGTGGATTTATTTCTTTATCAAGTTATGGGTTGGTTGATTATAAACTTGGATTTTTAGTAGCTGCTTTTTCAATGATAGGGACATTTTTTGGTATTAAAACTTATCATAAAATTGAAGCAAAAAATCATAAAAAACAACTTTTATGGTGGTATGTTTTGATATTTATTTTAACAGCAGTAAAAATTATTTGAAATTTTAGGAAAAATTAAGGAATATTTTTTATGTTTAGTACATTTATCGAAGTTTTTTTATCTTTAGGTCTTTTTTATTTGGTTCTTGTGTTATAATAACAATTATTGGGCTTATAATTGGGGCTATTTCATTTTTATTTTTAATTGGAGGAATTAAATCATTATGGCTAATGTCTTAACATTAATTATTTTTTCTTTTGTAGTGGGAAGTGTTACCGGAATTTTTATTGTTATTTATGGTTTATCAATAGAACTTTTAAAACATCTTTTATTTTTTGGTGACCCTATTGAAACAATTAAGCATTTACCTATTTGGTATATATATTTAGTTCCAACTGTTGCTATTTTTATTGTTAATTATTTAATTAAATTAGATGAAAATGTTAGAGAATATGGAGTATTAGAAATTGCAAAAGCAGTTGAGGAAAATAAATTTATTGGTACATGGAAAAGTATTTTTTTTAAAATTATAGCTTCATCTATTTCTCTTGCTAGTGGTTTTGCAGTTGCAGATGAAGGTCCATCAGTAGCAATTGGGGCTATGATTGCAAATAAATTTCATTCTATTTTTAAGTTACCTAACAATTTATTAAATATTTCTTTAAGTATAGGGGCTAGCAGTGGACTTTCTGCAATATTTGTATCTCCAATAACAGGAATAACGTTTGCTATTGAAAATATAGCTTGTGTATTTATAAAAGATTTTTTAAGTTATATAATATTTGCTAGTATAATTTCTTTTTCTATAGCAGTTAATTTTTTAGAGCCTATTTCTTTTAAGTATGTAGCTGGTAAATTTTCAGAGTCTAAATATATAATTAGTGGTATTTTATTTATACCTTTTATTGCTTTTTTTAATTTTTTATATCTAACTTTAAAAGATAAATTTTTTAATTTTTTTAATAATTTTTTTAAAAGTCATTTTTTAATTCATAAAAATTGGATATTATCTATTATAGGTGGTTTTACTATAGGAACAATTTTATTAATTTCTCCTTATGGAGCATTTAGTGGTCATAAACTTGTAATAATGCTGATAAATAATAATTTACATATTCCCATATTATTATTATTTTTAATTATTTGTCTTAGAATGATTGCAATGAGTGTTTCTATTTATGTAAATGCTGTAGGTGGAATGTTTGTGACTTTAATGAGTTTAGGTGCCCTTATTGGGTATGAGTATGCTGAAATTATTAATTATTTTACTGTTTTTGAAATAGCACCTTTTTATTTTGCCGCTATTGGATCTGCAATATTTGTCGGAGTTAATATGAAATTACCTCTTACGGCTATTGTAATGGCTCTTGAAATTACATATGATTATAATGTAATTGTGCCAACTGGAATAGCTTATATTTTAGTTAGTTTCTTAATGAATTTAAAATTTAATATTAAAAAAATGCATTTTAGGCATTTTAAGATTAGATAAGATAGTATTTAAGTAATTTAAATATTATTAATTAATCTTTCAAAAATTCTATAGCCATTTTTTAGCTCCATCTAAAATAAAATTTACTTTATTATTACTTCTGTATTTGCTTTTAAAATAACAGGTTTATTTAGTTTATGTGATAAAATCTGTTGCAATTTATGTAACTCTTTATCTGTTACTATTTTTGAAGATAAAACATTAATATTAATTATAAGATTTTTATTACTTTTTTTAATATCTAAAATTTGAAGTTCAAGTCTGTTTTTATTAAGTGTTATATATTTAAAAGGTTTTAGTTGATTAAAATAGTTGTTTTTTTTAACTAAATTAATAAAAGAAAAATAGAGCGGAATAGAAATTATAATAAACATTATTGATGTATAAATAACAGCTTTTGTAGCTCTTTTGATAGGTGAATAGCCAAGTATTATAAAAGTTAATGATGCACTCAAAATGATTCCGATCAAGTTGGTTAAAAATAATAAAAATGAACCATAAATAACTTGATAATTAAGCATACCTATTCCTATTCCTGTAATACTTAATGGAGGAATTAAAGCAACAGCGATAGCTACGCCGGCAAGTGATTGCGCTATTTCTTCTTTTGATGAGGCATAAGCAGCTGCAATTCCTGAAAAAACAGCCACCATTAAATCCAATAAATTAGGGTGAAGCCTACTTGCCATTTGAGGAGTTATTTCTTTTAGTGGCATTAAATATGTAAAAAGGGCAGAAAAAACAATAGCTGTTACTATCCCATAAAAAAGAGTTTTTGAACTATTGATTGTAAGTGAGTTATCATTTCTTATCATTCCCATAGAAAGGGAAACTATCGGTGCTATAAGTGGTGCTAAAATCATAGCACCAATTATAACCGGCGTTGAATTTTCAAATAATCCAGTAGTAGCAAGTAATGTGCTTAAAATCATAAGCGTTATAAATATGGATGAAATCTTTGCACTGTTTCTAAGATTTGTAAAAAGGTCTTTGAATTCATCTTCACTGGCTCTTTTGAGAAAAGGTAATTTTCCTTTTAGTAAAATATCTTGAAGATCTTTTTGAGATGGAAGTGTTTTGATATCTATTATATCTTGATTGGATGATTCGCAATCTACTTCTGTTAAGTTTTTATTAATGTGTAAATTAAGTGCTTCTTTGTAAACAATAAATTCTAATTTTTGAGTAGAAATTAAATTTTCATCAATTATAGCTTCAATGGGTTCAGATGAATTAATAGTTAATTGTGAACATTTAATATATCCTATACTACTTGGTAAATTATTTATAAGAATTTTTTGATATATAAATATAAATATAAGATATTTAAAATAAGCGAGTAAAGAAGTAGGTGCTAAAATAAAAGCATTTAATTTACCATTATTTAGTGATGATGCCTTTTCACTTTTATTTAAAGGATATTTTAATATTGTTATACCAGTTGCAACGGTTTGAATTTTTTTATCTTCTGAGAGGCTTAAAGTATAGCTTTTGAATTGTAAATGTTTAAGGTTGTGAAAAAAAAGTTGAATTTTTTTAAAAAAAGAAATTTTATCAAGAGTAATTTTATTTATTACATGCATATCCCCAATAATAGCTCTATCAAAAACAATTATATTATTAGCTTTTAAAATATCTATTTTTTTTAGTAATTCTTCATTTAATGCATCATCAATTGCTTGATAAATATCTTCTGAAATTTCATAAAGTTTTGTAATATATTTACAAGTAGGCTCTGGTAATATGGCAATATTTATATTAAATTTTAGATTATTGTTTAAAAAAAGTTTAATATTCTCGTCCGATAAATATAACATATAAATATTTGTTGAATAATCACTATCATTTTTTAATATTTCATTGAAGTGTAAAATAGTAGGGGTTATATTGTATTTTTGAATTATATAATTAATTATAGCTTTATAACTTTCATTCTCGTCTTTATTTGCTACAACTATATAAATATTTTTATACATTTAAACCCTTATCTTTTCTTTGGCTTCGGCCATATCATTTAGTCTAATAAGCTCTCCATTCACGACTTGATACCATTCTCGTTTGTCAAGTGAAGCGTATTCAATTCTAACTTCGATTACTTCAAGCTCCATAAGTTCCACTTCCCAGCTTTCTTTGTAAAGTTTTTGTTTTTTACACCACTCTTTGCCATTTGAAGGTAAGAAATCTCTTTGAATATATTCTCCATCAAAATAAAGTCTTGCTACATAAGCAGGTCCGTGTTTGGGATAGTAGCATTTAGGAGTAGAAAAGAAGAAAAATTTTTTCTCTTTTCTTTGTTGTATTTCCTCTTTTACTTCATAAAAAAGTTCTTCTAATTCTTCTAAACTAAGCTTTTTTATGTTCATAATTATGCGTATAATTTTCTCATAATAGTAATTGCTATGATTGTAGCAATTATACTTAAAGTTACATTTAAAACTATATTTAAAGAAAATCTGTAATAATCACCTTCTTGTAGCATTGTAACACTTTCAAGTGAAAAAGTTGAAAAAGTTGTAAGTGCTCCTAAAAATCCGGTCATTATAAGTGCTTTATATTCAGGTGCTGAGATGTTTTCAAATACTACAACCATTAGTCCAATTATGAAACTTCCTACAATATTAACTGTTAAAGTACCAATAGGAAAAAGTGTAGAAGAAAATGTTTTTTGCATAAATCCAGCCAGTAAAAACCGACTAATAGCACCAAAAAATCCACCAGCACCTATTATTGCTAAAAGTGTCAAATTCATTTACTTTCCTTATGTTTATATTGAATAACTTCTGTATCTGTCAAAGTTACAAGTCCTTCATCTACTATTTTCTCTAAAGTTTTTGCAAAATTTACTATTTTTTCTTCATTATCGATTATTTCTACAATAATAGGTAAATTTTCGCTCATTGAAAGAAGTGAAAATGTATGAATTTTTGAGTGAGGTCCCATTCCTGCAATTCCTTTAAATATAGTCGCCCCTGCTAAACTTTCTTCTTTTGCTTTTTGTAAAACAACTTCCCATAATGGAGTATGATCGTATTTATCGAGTGAATCTATATAAAGTCTCAAAATTTTCTTTTTACCTATACTGTTCATTTTAGTCCTTTTTTAATGAAATTATACTACTTTTAATGTTATAATTTCAAATATATAAATTATAAAGGAAAATTTTATGCAAGAGAAAATTAGAAACTTTTCAATAATAGCTCATATCGACCACGGAAAAAGCACTTTGGCCGATAGACTTATTCAGGAATGTGGAGAAGTAACAGATAGAGAATTATCAGCTCAAATGCTTGATAATATGGATATCGAAAAAGAGAGAGGAATTACGATTAAAGCTCAATCAGTTAGACTTCATTATAAAGGTTATGTTTTAAATTTGATTGATACCCCAGGGCATGTGGATTTTAGTTATGAAGTTAGTAAATCACTTAAATCAAGTGAAGGTGCATTGCTTGTTGTAGATGCTTCTCAAGGTGTAGAAGCCCAAACTATAGCAAATGTTTATTTAGCGCTTGATAATGAATTAGAAATAATTCCGGTAATTAATAAAATTGACCTGCCAAGTGCAGATGTCGATAGAGTAGCAGTTGAAATAGAAGAATCTTTGGGAATTGATGCGAGTGGTGCTATTTTGGCTAGTGCAAAAACTGGTGAAGGAATTACAGAGCTTCTTGAGGCAATTATAGAAAGAGTTCCAGCTCCAAATGGAGATGAAAATGCACCATTAAAAGCATTTATTTATGATAGTTGGTTTGATAACTATTTAGGAGCTTTGGCACTTGTTAGGGTTTTTGATGGAGAGATTAAAACAAATCAAGATGTTTTGGTAATGGGAACGGAAAAAAGTCATAAAGTAAATGAACTTTATTATCCACATCCCAAAAGAAAAATAGCTACAAAATCAATAAAAACAGGTGAAATTGGAGTTGTCGTTTTAGGACTTAAAAATGTAGCAGATATCAGGGTGGGAGATACAATTACAGATTTTAGAAATCCAGCAAGCAAGCCTGCTGATGATTTCGAAGAAGTTAAATCTTTTGTATTTGCAGGTATTTATCCTATTGAAACAGATAAATTTGATGATTTAAGAGATGCACTTGATAAACTAAAATTAAATGATTCATCTATCACTTACGAGCCGGAAACTTCGAAAGCGTTGGGATTTGGATTTAGAGTTGGATTTTTGGGAATGCTTCATATGGAAGTTGTAAAAGAAAGATTGGAGAGAGAATTTGGACTTGAATTAATTGCAACCGCTCCAAGTGTAACTTATGAAGTTTTGAAAACTGATGGAGAAAAAATAGTAGTTTCAAATCCGAGTGAACTTCCTGATGTTAGTAAAATCGATAAACTTTATGAACCTTATGTAAAAGCGACTATTTTAGTGCCAGATGAATTTGTAGGAAATATGATAACTTTTTTGAATCATAAAAGAGGAATGCAGAAAAAAATGGACTATTTAGGAGAAAGAGTTTTACTTGAATATGAAATTCCAATGAATGAAATTGTTACAGATTTTTATGATAAATTAAAATCAATTACAAAAGGTTATGCAAGTTTTGATTATGAAATGATTGGTTATAAAGAGGGTGATTTGGTAAAACTTGATATTAAAGTTGCAGGTGAAGCTGTCGATGCTCTTACTTTAATTGTAGATAGAAACAAAGCTTTAAATAAAGGTAGGGAACTTATAAAAGTGATGAAAGAACTCATTCCGAGACAACTTTTTGAAGTGGCTATTCAAGCAAGTATTGGAAATAATATTATTGCTCGTCAAACGGTAAAAGCACTTAGAAAAGATGTAACGGCTAAATGTTATGGTGGAGATATTAGTAGAAAAAGAAAGCTACTTGAAAAACAAAAAGCTGGTAAAAAAAGAATGAAGTCAGTAGGAAAAGTAAATATTCCACAAGAGGCGTTTTTGAGTGTGTTGAAGATTGATTAAGGTGTAATATATTATGATATAATTGAGGGTATAATAAGATATGAATAAAGAAGGGGATATAAATGAATGGAAATATTAAAGGTTTAACAACTAAAGAAGTAGAAGAAAGGCTTCAGAAATATGGCTATAATGAAATATCTGTAAAAGAAGAATCTACTCTTCATAGAATTTTTAGGCGATTTTGGGGGCCAATTCCGTGGATGATAGAAATAGCTGGTATTTTATCTGCTATTGCGCACAGATGGGAAGATTTTACTATTATTATCATTATGTTATTTATAAATGCTTTTGTAGATCTTTATCAAGAAAGCAAAGCTTTAAATGCTATTTCAGTTCTGAAAAAGAAATTAGCACCCAAAGCTTTAGTTTTAAGAGATGGAGTTTTTAAACAAGTTTTGTCAAAAGAGTTAGTCCCAGATGATATTATTAAAGTAAAAATTGGAGATATAGTTCCTGCTGATGTTAAGCTTTTAAGTGGAAGTGATTTTCTTCAAGTAGATATGTCAGCTCTTACTGGAGAAAGTCTTCCAGTTGATAAAAAAATATATGAAGAAGTTTATGCAAATGCTATTGTAAAACAAGGTGAGATGTTAGCCAAGGTTACCAAAACAGGGGTTAATACTTATTTTGGTAAAACAGTTGGACTTGTAGCAAAAGCAGAAAATGAAGAAAAAAGTCATTTCCAAAAAATGGTTATAAAAGTTGGTAATTTTTTAATAATATCAACATTAATTGTAATTGCCATAATTATTGGTATAGCTCTTTATAGAGGAGAAAATTTCTTTGATATTTTAATTTTTTCATTAGTTTTAACAATTTCAGCAATTCCAGTAGCAATGCCAGCAGTTTTGACTGTTACTATGGCACTTGGTGCTGGAGTATTAGCAAAAAAACAAGCTATTGTATCAAGACTTGCAGCTATTGAAGAACTTGCTGGAATGGATATTTTATGTAGTGATAAGACAGGAACTTTAACTCAAAATAAAATGAGTTTAGCTAAGCCTTTTGTTGAAAAGTCTTATGATGAAAAAACTTTAATGATTTATGCGGCACTTGCAAGTAAAATAGAAAATAGTGATCCTATAGAAGCTCCAATTTTTGATTATATAAATAAAAATAATTTAAATAAAGAACTTTTAACTCATCATAAAATGAGTAAATTTATTCCATTTGATCCAGTTAGAAAAAGAACTGAAGCTAAATATGCAGATGGAGTTGTTTATGCAAAAGGTGCTCCTCAAATCATAATTAATTTATCCAATCAAAAAGAATTTGATAAAAATGAAGCCTTTAAAATGGTGGAAAATTATGCCGAAAAAGGATTTAGAACTTTAGGAGTTGCGTACAAAAAAGCAAATGAAAATGACTATCATTTTGTAGGACTTGTTCCACTTTTTGACCCACCAAGAGTTGATAGTAAAGAATCAATAGAGCTTGCAAATGCTCATGGTGTAGAAGTTAAAATGGTAACAGGAGATAATATAGCAGTTGCTAAATATATTTCCAGTATTTTGGGAATTGGTGACAATATTCAAAATATTAAAGATTTAAAAGGACAAAGTACAAAAGAGTTTATTTATTTATCTAAAATATTAGGAGAAGCAATTGTAAAAAATGTTTCAAATTTAAGTGAAGATGAAGTAAAAGAAAAAGTTGATGCTATTGTAAAAGAGGTTAAAAAAGAGTTAGAAGAAACTCCTCTTGCTGTAGGAAGTGTTAAAAAACATGAATCTGAAATTATAGAGATTATTGAGGGGGCAAACGGATTTGCTGAGGTTTTTCCAGAAGATAAATATTTTATAGTGGATAAACTTCAAAAAGCAAATCATATTATAGGTATGACTGGAGATGGAGTAAATGACGCACCTGCACTTAAAAAAGCAGATTGTGGAATTGCGGTAAGTGGTGCGACTGACGCGGCAAGAGCGGCTGCTGATATTGTTTTATTAAATCCTGGGCTAAAAGTAATAACTGACGCAATAGTTCAAGCAAGAATTATTTTTGAAAGAATGAAAAGTTATGTTATTTTTAGAATTGCTGAAACTATAAGAATCGTACTATTTATGAGTTTAGCTATCGTTGTTTTCAACTTTTATCCAGTAACTGCTATAATGATTATTATTTTAGCCTTATTAAACGATATTCCAATTATGACAATTGCTTATGATAATACAAAAGTAGATAAAAAGCCAGTTCGCTGGAAATTTAGAGATATATTTGTGATGTCAAGTTGGCTTGGATTTGCTGGAGTTTTGAGTAGTTTTACGATTTTTTATATTACAATGATTTATCTAAAAGCACATCCAGAGTCAGTTTCATTTTTGCCAGATGTTCCAAGTTGGGTAAATATGAAAGATAATCAAAGTTGGGTAAGTTTTGTGCAAGCTATATTTTTTGCAAAACTTATAATTGCAGGTCATGGTACTATTTACAATACAAGAATTGGTGATTGGTTTTTCAAAAGACCTTGGCCTAGTTGGATTTTATTTACAGCGACATTTTCTACAAGAATTATTGGGACAGTAATTGCAGTATATGGATTTGGACTTATGACTCCTATTGGTTGGAAATGGGCAATATTTATGTGGACTTATGCTTTAACTTGGTTTGTGTTCAATGATATTGTAAAAATGGCAGTTTTAAGATATTATAAGAAAAAATATAATGAAGAGGTGATTTGATGCAAGAGAAAAAACAGGAAAAAAAAGTAGAAAGAAAATTAACATTTAAAGAAAAAATGGGTATATTAGCAGCTATTTGTATGTTTTTTGCTATTGGTATGATGATGGGAGGAGGTAAAGCTGGAAATTTACCTATTCAATATTCAGGAGCGGCGCTTTTTACTCTTGGAGCTGGAATTGCCATTTGGCTTTTGGTAACTGCTCCCCCAAAAGATGATGAAGAGTTTGATGAGTGAAACAGATGTTTTGTCTAACTTGCAACTCTTTTTCACTTGAAATAATTTGCGAAAAATGTCAAAAAAACTTATTAACTCCAACGATTCAAAAAAGAGATGATATTCTCTCTTTTTATTCTTATGAAAATATTGAAACTCTTTTAAAATATAAATATCATCCATTTGGAAGTAGAATATTTAAAATTTTAGCAAAAAATTCATTTGCAGAGTTTAGTAAAGTTTACAAAGAAAATATAATTTCACTTTCAATTGATGATAAAGTTAAAAAAGGCTATTCTCACACGGCTATTTTAAATAATGCTTTAAAATCAAAATATATAACTCCACAATATAAAAAATTACTTTCAAAAAATCAAGTTCAGTATGCTGGAAAAGATTTGAAGTTTAGACTAAATAATCCTAGAAATTTCGAGTACAAAGGCGAAAAGAATATTGATGTAATTTTGGTAGATGATGTAGTAACAACTGGTACAACTTTGAATGAAGCAAAGCAAACTTTGAAGAAATATGGAATAAATGTATTATTTTGTGTTGTTTTAGTAGATAAAAGATGGTAATTTTGGTAATATTATAAATATAAAAGTTTGCAAAAAGGAATTTTATGGGAAATATTAAAGAAGTAAATATTGAAGATAGTCTAAAACAAAGTTATTTAGATTATTCTATGAGTGTAATTGTGGGTAGAGCTTTACCTGATGCAAGAGATGGTCTAAAACCAGTTCATAGAAGAATTTTATATTCAATGCACAAAATGGGAATCACTGCTGGAAGTTCTTACAAAAAATCAGCAAGAATCGTTGGGGATGTAATCGGTAAATATCATCCACATGGAGATACAGCAGTTTATGATGCACTTGTAAGAATGGCGCAAGATTTTTCAATGAGAGTTCCATTAATAGATGGTCAAGGAAACTTTGGGTCTATTGATGGAGATAATGCAGCTGCTATGAGATATACAGAAGCCAGACTTACTAAACTTAGTGAGGAATTAATAAAAGATATCGAAAAAGATACAGTTGATTTCGTGCCAAACTATGATGCTACTGAGAAAGAGCCTGATGTTTTACCTACAAGATTTCCAAATCTTTTATTAAATGGAAGTAGTGGTATTGCTGTTGGGATGGCTACAAATATTCCTCCACACAATTTAAGTGAATTAATAGAGGCGCTTATTTATATGCTTGAAAACAAAGATGCAACAATTGATGATATACTTGAGATTGTAAAAGGTCCAGATTTTCCAACTGGTGGAACTATTTTTGGTAAAAAAGGAATTGTTTCAGGATTTAAAAGTGGTAGAGGAAGTATCAAAATTAGAGCAAAAGTTCATATCGAAACAAAAGGGAAAGATATTATCGTAATTGATGAACTTCCTTATCAAGTAAACAAAGCTAAACTTATAGAAAAAATATCACAACTTGCAAAAGATAAATTAATTGAAGGTATTTCTGAAATTAGAGATGAATCAGATAGAGATGGAATAAGAGTTGTGATTGAGCTTAAAAGAGGAACAATTACAGAAGTTGTTTTAAATAATCTATATAAACAAACAGCAATGCAAACAAGTTTTGGTATCAATATGCTTGCTATCAACAATAAAGAACCTAAATTATTTAATATTTTTGAATTGTTAGAACTATTTTTGAGACATAGAAAAACTGTTGTAATTAGAAGAACTATTTATGAACTTACAAAAGCAAAAGCAAGAGCTCATATTTTAGAAGGTCTCAAAATTGCTTTGGCAAATATTGATGAAGTAGTGCAAACTATTAAGACTTCTGCTAATACAGCAGATGCAAAAGAAAAATTGATTGAAAAATTTGTTTTAAGTGATATTCAAGCAGGTGCAATTCTTGATATGAAACTTTCAAGACTTACTTCATTAGAAGTTGAAAAACTTGAAAATGAGTATAAAGAACTTATGGAAAAAATCGAATATTTAACTTCAATTCTAAAAAGTGAAGAAAAACTTGAAGGTATTATAAAAGATGAATTTAAAGAGATTCAAGAAAAATATAATACTCCAAGAGTGACTGAAATTATTGATGATTATGATGAAATTGATAGTGAAGATTTAATCCCAAGAGAAGAAGTAATCGTAACAATTACTCATAGAGGTTATGTAAAAAGAGTACCTCTTAAAACTTATGAAAGACAAAATAGAGGTGGAAAAGGTAAAACTGCTTTGACTACTTATGAAGATGATTTTATTGAAAGTTTTTATGTTTGTAATTCACACGATACTTTGATGATAATTACAGATAGAGGACAATTACATTGGCTAAAAGTTTATAAAATTCCAGAAGGAAGCAGAACTGCCAAAGGTAAAGCGATTGTTAATTTAATCAAACTTGAACTAGATGAAAAAATAATGACAATCATCAAAACAACTGATTTTGATGAAAATAAATCATTAGCATTTTTTACTAAAAATGGAGTTGTTAAAAGAACTAATTTAAGCGAATTTAAAAATATTAGAAATGGTGGAGTAAGAGCTATCACTTTTGATGAAAATGATGAATTGGTAACTGCAAAAGTTATTTATTCAGAAGATAAAGAAATTCTAATAATAACTAAAAAAGGTCAGGCTATTAGATTTGAGAAAGAAAAAGCTCGTGAAATGGGTAGAACTGCAAGAGGTGTTAGAGGAATTAAATTCAAAAAAGAGGATGATGAAGTTGTAGGTGCATTTGCAGTTGCAGATGAAAATCAAGAAGTTTTGAGTGTAAGTGAAAAAGGTTTTGGTAAAAGAACAGAAGTTAGTGCTTACAGACTTACCAATAGAGGTGGAAGCGGTGTAATCGCTATGAAACTTACTCAAAAAACTGGTGATTTAGTAGGAATGCTTACAACAGAAGAAGATTTTGATTTGATGCTTCTTACAAGTAAAGGTAAAATGATTAGAGTTGATATGACTTCAATTAGAAAAACTGGTAAAAATGCAAGTGGAGTAACTATTATTAAGGTTGATAAAGGTGACAAAGTTGTTTCAATTGCAAAAACCCCTGTCGAAAAAGATGAAGAAGAAATTGAAGCAGAGAACACTCCAGCTGAACCTATTCAAGATCCGCTAATTTCTGAATAAAATGTGGAAAATTCTTTTTTTTCCCATTTTTCTTTTTGCTACTGATTATTATCTTTCTTTTCAATTCGTAACTCATAATTATAAACTATTTAGCTATAAAATAGAGTATTCAAAAGCTTTAACTAATCCAAAATTAAAAACTATAAAAACTATTATTTATTATCCAAAACATAAAACTATAAAAGATATTTTTAAATATGAATCTGATAATATCGTAGATGTTCTTTCAAAAAATGGAGTAATTATTTATAACAATGATAAAATCAATAATTTTATTCTACAAAATCGTACAAAACTCTCATTTCCACCTAAAAGGTTTAATATAATTTTGAAAAATGGAATTATGATAATGCAAGAAAAAAGTAAATAATTTTTGATATACTTATAATATAATTTTTTAAAGGTCTTGATAATGAAAAAAAAATTTTCTTTTATTCAAATTCTTTTTACTCTTTTTATTCTTATTTTAATAGTTAGTTCTATTATTACTTTTTATATTTTTTATAATCAACAAAAAGAAATTAATTGTGATAGAATAACCCATAATTTAAATAAATATGAAAAATATATTCAAAATCATTTGGATTTAACTTATAAGTTTATTTATTTTGCTTCATTTGATAAATATAAACATCTACAAGATCTTAAAGATATATTGATTAAAGAGTTGAGAACAACTAATTTATTTACTCTAGATGGACTTTTAATAAAAGATGGTAAAAAAACTATTTTTGTCAAAGGAGATAAAAAAAAACTGTTTACTACTTCTATTAGTGATAAAGTTCAAAAAATAGGTATAAATGGAGATATTTATTATGTTAAACATTTTTTAGTTAAGAATTATAATTTTGATGTAGTTTTGTATTATAATATGACTAAATTGAATAAAACAATTTTTTCTAAAATTAGAAATAAATTTATTATTGTAATATTGTTTATAATTTTGATATTACTCATATTAAACTTATTATATGACAAATTACTTATTAAACCTACTAATAAATTAATAAATAGTATGAAACTTATTGTTGCAGGAAAAAAATTTTATGAAATAAAAGATCATCTTTTAGTTAAAGAGGCTGAAGATATAAGAACTATTTTTAATGAAACAATAAAAAATATTAAAAATAATCAACTAGAAATAGAAAAATTATTAAAAAAATCAGAATATGAGAAGAATTTTTATATTGATACATTAGATTCATTAGATACAATTATTATTGTAAATGATGGTAGAACTTTAAAAAGTGTAAATAAATTGTTTTTTGAATTTTTTGATGATTTTAATAATTTAGAAGAATTTATGAAAGTTCATTCTTGTGTATGTGACTGTTTTATAAAAGAGGAAGGCTTTATTTATGATTTTGAAAATAAAAATTGGGTTCAATATTTGGTAGAAAATCCTGATATTTTACATGAAGTGAAAATAAAAAAGAATGATAAAATCTATATTTTTAAAATTTCAGCTGAGAAACTAAAAAGAAGTGAAAATATAGTTATTACTATGGCAGATGTTACACAACTTGAAAAAGATAAAGAAGAGATAGAAAAATTAAATAATTATTTAAATCAATATATAGGTTTTATAGATAGAAGTTCGATTGTATCAAAAACTGATATAAAAGGAATTATAACTTATGTTAATGAAAAATTTTGTAAAATTAGTGGATATAGTAAAGAAGAGCTAATCGGAAAACCTCATAATATAGTTCGTCATCCTGATGTGTCACAAGAAGTATATAAAGGTTTATGGAAAACAATCCTTTCAGGTAATATTTGGCAAGGTGAGCTTAAAAATATGCATAAAAATGGAACTGATTATTATATAAAAGTAATTGTAGCGCCTATTAAAGATAATAATGGTAATATTCAAGAATTCATAGCTATAAGGCAAGATATTACAGATATTATTCATGCTATGCAAAAAGCAAAAGATGCAGAACAAGCAAAAATGCTATTTTTGTCAAATATAAGTCATGAGATAAGAACACCTTTAAATGGTATTTTAGGATTTACTGAGTTACTTTCTAAATCTAATAATATTAAAGGAAAAGAAAAAAGATATTTAGGTATTATAGATTCAAGTGGAAAGGGATTACTTACTATAATAAATGATATTTTAGATATTTCCAAGATAGAATCCGGAAATATAACTCTTGAAGAAAAAGAGTTCAATCCTGCAATTGCATTTAAGCAAACAGCACAACTTTTTAGAGCTAAAGCATTAGAAAAGAATATAGATTATAAAGTAAATATTGATATAAATTCTCCTATAAATGTAATAAGTGATGAATATAAAATAAAACAAGTTATTTCAAACTTGATCAATAATGCTATTAAATTTACTCCGGAAAATGGAAAAGTTGAATTGGAAATAAAAAAAGAAAAAGAAACAAAAGACAATTTAACTTTGTGTTTTTATGTAAAAGATACTGGTATAGGAATCCCAAAAGATAAACAAGTCACAATATTTGAAGCTTTTTCACAAGCAGATAATTCAATTACGAGAAAATTTGGTGGGACGGGACTTGGTCTAAATATAAGTTCTAAAATAGTTGAAAAAATGGGCTCTAAGTTAAAAGTTGAGAGTGAAGAAAGAAAAGGAAGTATTTTTTATTTCTGTATAGATTTGAAGAAATCTAATAAAAAAAATGAGTTAATGATTGCATTAGAAACAATTGTTGTAAAAATTATTAATTGTGATAGATGTGATGAAATCAAAGACTATTTACAAAATATAGTTAAAGAAGTTTTAGTTGTAGAAAAATTAGATAAAATAAATGATAATGATTTGATTTTTACAAAAGATAAAACATTATTAGAAAAGTTTAGTGATTATGAAGAGTATTTTGTTGTTGTAGGTAAAGATATATCAAAAAACTTTAATAATTCAAAAATTTTAGATAGTGTTGTTAATTTCTTAGATAATAAAAAATCAATTACAAATAAAGGTACTAATAAATCTGTGCTTAATAAGTTTGAGGCAAAAGTATTGATAGCAGAAGATAATTTGGTAAATCAACAACTTTTAAGTGCTTTATTGGATGAAAAAGAGATAACATATGAAATAGTTAATGATGGAATAGAAGCTATTGATAAATTTAAAAATGATAAGTTTGATTTAGTTTTTATGGATATGAATATGCCAAATATGGATGGAATAGAAGCAACTAAAAAAATAAAAGATTACGAAAAAGAAAATTCTTTAGAAGCTACCCCAATTGTTATGCTTACAGCTAATTCAATGGAAGGAGATAAAGAGAAATTTTTAGAAGTTGCTGATGGATATTTAGCTAAACCTATTGATTCTAATGAATTACTTAGAATATTAAATAAATTTCTAAAAAATAAAAAAGAAGTTGAAGAATCAAAAGAGAAAATTGTTGAAGAAGTAGAAGAAGAAAATAGTTTAGAATATAATAAACAAGAAGTTGCAAAATCAATAGGACTTCCTGAAGTTGTTTTTGATAAAATATTAGAAACTTTCTTTAAAAATATTAAAACTGATATGAAAAATTTAGAAGAAGCTATAAATAGTGGTGATTTTGATACTATTTCTAAAGTAGCTCATAAAATCAAAGGTGGAACTGCAACGATAAAATTTGATAAATTAGCCCAAATAGCCAAAATTATTGAAGAAAGTGCAAGAGAAGAGAAAGAGATTGATTATAAAAACGAGCTTTTAGAAATGCAAAAAGTTTTAGATAAATATAGAAAGGTATTAGGGTGAAAATTTTAATAGTAGATGATAATGAGATTAATGTAATTTTATTAGAAGAGGTTTTAAAAGAAAAAGGATATGAAACTTATAGTTTTTTAAATCCATTAGAAGCATTAAAATCTTTAGAAACCAATCAATATGATTTGGCTTTTATAGATTATATGATGCCTGAGATGAATGGTGTTGAACTTATTAAAAAAATAAAAGAAAAAGATAAAGAAATTATATGTATAATGGTAACAGCTGTAAATAGTAATGAAACTAAATTGGAAGCTTTAAAAGTTGGAGCAAATGAATTCTTGTCTAAACCAATAGATACGGCTGAAATAATTATTAGAGTTGAAAATAGTGAAAAAGTAATTAAATCAAATAAAATTTTGAAAGATTATTCTCATACATTAGAAAAAGAGGTAAAAGAAGCTACAAAAAAACTTATGGCTGCTGAATACGAGACATTGTCAGCTTTATCGAATGTTGCTGAATATAGAGATGAAGATACACATTTACATACAAAAAGAGTAGCTTTTTACTCAAATATTATTGCCCAAAAAGCTGGACTAGATGAAGAGACTAAAGATTTACTTTTTTATGCTGCACCACTTCATGATATAGGTAAAATTGGAATAGCTGATAATATTTTGTTGAAACCAGGAAAATTAACGGATGAAGAATTTGAAATTATGAAAACTCATACAATAATTGGTTATGATATGTTAAAAGATTTTCCAAATAATAAATATTTAAAAGCAGGAGCTGAAGTAGCTATAACTCATCACGAAAAATTCAATGGTAGAGGATATCCTTATGGATTAAAAGGTGATGAAATTGATATCAAAGGTCAAATTGTGGCAATTGCTGATGTTTTTGATGCTTTAACTTCTGTTAGACCATACAAAAAAGCATGGCCAGTTGAAAAAGCTTTTAATTTAATTGAAGAAGAATTGGGACAACAATTTAATCCATTTTTTGGACAAATATTTTTAGATAATAAAGATGAAGTATTAGAAATTTATAATAAATATAAAGATTGAAAAGGGAAAAATTGTGAAAATCGCAATAGTTGAAGATGATATAAATATGAGAAAATCTCTAGAATTAGCGCTTAGTGATGATTATGAAATAGTAGCTTTTAGAAATGCTATTGATGCTCTTAAAAAGCTTGATGATTCATATGATTTAATAATTACTGATATTACAATGCCACGAATGGATGGGATTGAATTTGTAAAAGAGCTAAATGGGAAATATGAAGTAATTATGATGACTGGAAATGCTACTTTAAATAAAGCTATTGATTCTATAAGACTTGGTGTGAAAGATTTTCTTACTAAACCTTTTGAGGTTGAGGAATTAATTGAAGCTATTGAGAGAAGTAGGGTTGTCAGAGAAAAAACAAAAAATACAAAAAGAGTAGAAATTCCAAATAAATTTATAGCCCAATCTCCTGCTATTAAACAAGTGTTAGAAATAGCAAGTAAAGTGGCCGTTACAAATGCAAGTGTATTGCTTTTGGGAGAAAGTGGAGTAGGAAAAGAGGAGTTTGCAAAGTTTATCCATAACAATTCAAACAAAATAGATAAACCTTTTGTTGCAATTAATATGAGTGCAATTCCAGAAACTTTGGTAGAAAGTGAACTTTTTGGATATGAAAAAGGTGCTTTTACAGATGCAGTTGCTCAAAAAATAGGTCTTTTTGAAAGTGCAAATGGTGGGACTTTGTTTTTGGATGAAATAGCAGAGATGCCTTATCATTTGCAAGCTAAACTATTAAGAGTTTTACAAGAAAAAGAGATGTTTAGATTAGGTGGCACTAAACCTATAAAATTAGATATTAGAATTATAAGTGCTACAAATAAAAATCTTAAAAATTTTATATCTGAGGGTAAATTTAGAGAAGATTTATTCTATCGTTTAAACACAATTCCTATCAATATTCCTTCTTTACATGAGAGAAAAGATGATATAATTCCGATAACAGAAATGGTACTTAAAAAAGTAATAAATGAATATTCTTTAGAAGAAAAAAGTTTAAGCAAAAATGCTATAAATGAACTTCTTGATTATGAATGGCCAGGTAATGTAAGAGAGCTTATTTCAGTAATTGAAAGAGCAGCGATTTTGAGTGATAAAGAGATAAAAGTAAAAGATTTGTTTTTAGAAAGTAGAAAATAAGGAGAAAATATGGGTTATAATGTAGCAGTAGTGGGAGCAACAGGTGCAGTTGGAGAAGAGCTTTTTAGAGTAATAGCAGAATATAATATTCCAGTAGATAAAATGGTTCCGCTTGCAAGCAAAAGAAGCGCAGGAAAAGATGTGGAATTTGCTGGTAAAACTTATGAAGTAAAAGAGCTTACTTGTGATGTATTTGAAGAAGAAGATATTGAAATTGCATTTTTTAGTGCAGGTGGAAGTATAAGCGCTAAATTTGCTAAGTGTGCTGCAAAAGCAGGTGCAGTTGTGATTGATAATACAAGTCATTTTAGAATGAATGATGATGTTCCGTTAGTAGTTCCAGAAATTAATCCAGAAGATATAGCTTTATGGAAAAAAACAGGAATTATTGCAAATCCAAATTGTTCAACTATTCAAATGGTATTAGCGCTTAAACCACTTTATGATGAATTTGGGATTAAAAGAGTAGATGTAGCGACTTATCAAGCAACTAGTGGTGCTGGTAAAAAAGGAATGGAAGAATTAATGGAGCAAAATAGAGCTGTTTTCAATTTTAAACTTAAAGAGGAAGTGAAAAATAGAAAAGCTTTTGTTCATCAAATAGCTTTGAATGTAATTCCTCATATTGATAGCTTTACTGATAATGGATACACAAAAGAAGAGATGAAAATGGTAAATGAAACTAACAAAATTATGCATTCAAATATAGCATTAAGTGCAACTTGTGTAAGAGTCCCAATACTTAGAAGTCATAGTGAAGATGTTTGTGTACATTGTGAAAAAGAAGTAAATGTGACAAAAGCAAGAGAAGTTTTGGATGCTTTTGAAGATGTTGAAGTTATGGATGATGTGAAAAATAATATTTATCCAATGCCAATAATTGCAACTGACACTGATACAACTTTTGTAGGAAGAATTAGAAAAGATTTATTTGATGATAAGATTCTACATTTATGGGTTGTTGCTGATCAAATTAGAGTAGGTGCTGCTACAAATGCAGTTAGAATTGCTAAAAAATGGATAGAAATGGAAGGTAATAAATGAGAAATATTGTAGAAAGAGTTTTTGAAGGTGCTTTGTGGAACAGCCGTTTTATGGTTATTTTACCAGTTATTTTTGCACTTTTTGGGGCGACTGCTTTGTTTATTGTAGCGAGTGTAGATATTTGGGATATGGTAGTTGCTACATGGGATGTATTTATAAATCATATACATTTGAAAGATTTCCATGATTCATTAGTTAGTGGTGTTATTGGTGCAGTTGATTTGTATTTAATAGCTGTTGTTTTACTTATTTTTGCTTTTGGTATTTATGAACTTTTTATTAGTGAAATAGATGATGCAAAAGAGAGTGAAGCAGGGAGTAAAATTTTAGCAATTCATGATCTAGATGAACTTAAAAGCAAACTTGGAAATGTAATTGTAATGGTATTAATTGTTAGCTTTTTCAAAAAAGTTATTCATATGGATTTTGCAACACCTCTTGATATGTTATATTTAGCGGGAAGTATTTTTGCATTAGCCCTGTCTCTTTATTATATGCATAAATCACACGAAAAACATTAAGGAATAGTATGAAATATATATTTGGTCCAATTTCTTCTAGAAGATTTGGAATGAGCTTGGGGATAGATTTGTCTCCTGAAAAAAAATGTTGTAATTTTGATTGTATTTATTGTGAACTTGAAAAAGCTAAAAAAACTGATACGATTGAAAATCCTCCAAAAGTAAAAGATGTAATAAATGATGTTTTAGAGGCAATTGAAAAATATAATTCTGATGTAATTACAATTACAGCAAATGGAGAGCCAACTCTTTATCCATATTTAGATGAATTAATTGATGAACTTAATAAAATTAAAAAAGATAAAAAAAGTTTAATTCTTTCAAATTCATCGAATATTGATAAGCCTAATGTCCAAAAAGCTCTAAAAAAACTTGATATTGTGAAATTATCACTTGATTCTGTAAATCCTAAAACATTCAAAAAAATAGATAGAGCACTTGAAGGGATTAAAATAGAAAATATTATAAAAGGAATTAAAGAATTTTCTAAAATTTATGAAGGTGATTTGATTATTGAAGTTTTAGTCGTTAAAGGTATTAACGATAAAATAGAAGAATTTAAAGCTTTAAATGAAGTTTTAAAAGAAATAAAAATTGCAAGAGTAGATATTTCTACGATTGATAGACCACCTGCTTATGATGTTTTACCAGTTGAATATGAGAAACTTTTTGAACTAAGTAAAGAGATCAAAAATCAACATATTTTTATAGCAAGTAGAAAAAATTTAGCCAATAAAAAAGAGAGTTTTACAAAAGAAGAACTTGCTAAAACATTATCAAAAAGACCTTTTAGTGAAGGTGATATTGAAAATATTTTAGATGATGAAAGTAAAAAAGTTTTTTATGAGATGCTTGAAAATGACTTGATAAAAGAAAAAATTGTAGCAAACACTAAATTTTTTACTACAAAAGGGTTTATGTTTGAATAAACTTTTGAAGTTAGTTAGAATTTTTATTGCTGTTGATATTGGTGTAGTTTTGTTTTGTGCAATGGAGCGTAATTTTAGTTGGTTTTTAAATACTCAAATAGCATTTTTTAGTGCAAGTTTAATTATACTTGGAAGTTTTGTAGGGTATAAAAATTTAGTAGAAAAAAGTGTTTCAAATAGCACAAAAGACATCTTAAAAGAGTATGAAGACAAATATAATCTTTATGATGAAATTGATTATAAATGGTTCATAGATAGTTTCAAAGATTTAAATAAAGGTTTAATTTGGAGCAAACAAAAGCCAAATAATTTTTATCTAAAACAAAAAATTGAGCTTATAACTTCTGGGAATCCTGAAAAATCAAAATTAAAAAAATTACCTTGGTATAAAGCATTTTTGATGAGTTTCAAAGGTGGTTTTAATTTAATTAGAATTTTAGGTTATGTGGTTTTAGTGTTAGGATTTTTATGGCTTCAAAAAAATAATCAATTTGATTTTGCTTCATACTTTTTTGGACTTACACTTGTACCAGTTTTATCTTTAGTTTATTTATATCTTTTGAAAAATGAAAAAAACTGAAATAGCTATTCTTGGGGGAGGAGCTAGTGGGCTTTTTCTTGCTCGCCATCTTCAAAAAGAGTATATTTTAATTGATAAAAATCCTATACCACAAAAAATAAAAGTAAGTGGTGGTGGGAAATGCAATTTTACAAATGAGTTTGTAAGTGCTGATAATTATGTAGGAGATAAAAAGTTTATTTCTAAAATTTTAAATTATTATACAAACCAAGATGTAATTAACTTTTTTTCCAATATTCCATATCAAAAAATAAAAAATAATCAATATTTTGCTAAGACTAGTGAGTATATTATAGATAAACTTAATCAAAAAAAGTTTATAGCTGATGTTCTAAAAGTAGAAAAAAAAGATAATTTTTTAATACATACTTCAAAAGGAATTATTGAAGCTAAAAAAGTAGTTGTTGCTACGGGTGGAGTTAGTTTCAAAAGTTTAGGAGCAAGTGATATCGGATATAAAATTGCTGAGAATTTTGGGCATACAATAATTACTCTAAAGCCAGCACTTGTTGGAATGACTCTGCAAAAAGATGAATTTTGGATGAAAAGTTTAAGTGGAGTTTCTGTTTTTAGTGAAATAGAAGTTAATAATAAAAAATTCATAAATAATATTCTTTTTTCACACAGAGGAATTACTGGTCCAGCTATTTTAAATGCGTCACTTTACTGGGAAAAAGGAAATATAAAAATAAACTTTTTACCTAAATACAAAAATATAAAATCAAATAAATCCCCATCAAATTTACTAAATTTACCAAAAAGATTTATGACTGAATTTTTAAAATCACAAAATATAGAAGATAAAAATCAAAATTTAGGAGTTATTATACAAAAACTGCAAAATTACACTTTTTCACCTGCTGGAAATTTTGGATTTAATCGAGCAGAAGTTACAAAAGGCGGAATTAATTTAGAAGAATTAATTGATTTTGAGAGTAAATTTGTAAAAGATTTATATTTTATAGGTGAAGTTTTGGATGTTACGGGAGAACTTGGCGGTTATAATTTCCAATGGTGTTTTAGCTCGGCTAAATATTTAGCCGATAAACTAAATTAATTAGCGTACGGAGGATTGTTTTTTAAATATTGATTCCAATTTTTAACATTCAATTTTAAACTCATTACAACTTTATACATTCCATTTTTATAATCTTCGTCTTCAATAATAGCACCTCTAATAATTCCTGCGATTTTTGAACGCAAAGTAGAGTTTTGTAAAATCATATTTTTTACTGTTTCTCTTCCATTTACTTTGATACCATATAGCTTTTCAGTTAGTGCTTTATATCCATCTATTATTGCAGCTCGTCTTGCCATTGCTGTAGCTTGTGCAGGTGAAACAGAACTACTTGGAGCAACACCTATTCCATTTGCTTCTACTGTTAAAATACAATTATTTTTAAGTCCTGGAGTTTTGGAGATGTTACATCCTATTTTTGAACCCTGTTTTATAGTATTTTTAACATTATCTGGAGCTTGTTTTATAGTAATATTTGAAACAACATTACTAACCGCTTTTGTAGATTTGTTATTAGAAGCAGCGGCTGTAGTTGTTTGCGGCTGTGTTTGAGCAAATAAACTACCAACCATTAAAGTTGTAATTAAAGCAATTTTTTTCATACTTGTCCTTTTTTATTTTTTTAAGCAAAACATATTCCAAACTTGTTATAATTTCATCTAAAAAGAGGAAATATGTGTGCAATTTTAGGTGCCTTTGATACTTCTATCGACAAATTTAGAAATTCTTTAAATTTATTACTTCATCGTGGTGATAATGATATAAATATCAAAACTTTTGAGAATATAAATTTTGGATTTTCCCACCTAGCTATAGAAAATCTCGATCAAAATACTCAACCATTTTTAAAAGATGGAATTATGATTGTTTTTAATGGTGAAATTTATAATTATAAAGAGTATGCAGATAGTGAAATAGAAGCAATTTACAGACTTTATTTGAAATATGGAGTGGAATTTGTCAAAAAACTTGATGGTATGTTTGCAATTGCTATTTACGATAAAAAGTTATATCTTTTTCGAGATATCTTTGGTAAAAAACCATTATATTTTAGTGATAAATATTTTGCAAGTGAAATAAAAGCTATTATTTTACTTTTAGGATATACTCCAGAGATTAATTTTTCTGCCCTTGCTGAATATTTGAGTTTAAACTCATCAATTGCACCGAATACAATTTATCAAGGGATTTATAAACTTCCAGCAGGATGTTATTATGATGGAGAGATTCACAAATATTATGATTTTAAAAGAGAAGAAATAAAAGATATTACAGAAAGTGAAGCAGTGGAAGAGGTAGAAAGACTACTTAAAAATTCTATAAATAAACGAATGCAAAGCCAAGTAGAGATTGGAAGTTTGCTCAGTGGTGGAATTGATAGCAGTTTGATTGCAACTTTGATGCCTAAAAAAATTCAAACTTTTTCGGTAGGTTATGATGGATATGAAAGTTATGATGAGAGAAAATATGCAAAAATAGTAGCAAACAGTATAAATTCAGAGCATAATGAAATCAATATGACAAAATCTGACTTTTTTGAGAATTTGGAAAAAGTGGTAAATATAATTGATGAGCCGATTGCAGATAGTGCTTATATTCCAGCCTTTCATTTGGCTAAAAATATTCCTTTAAAAGTGGTGATGAGTGGCGAAGGAAGTGATGAACTTTTTTTAGGATATAGAAGATATGAAGAATTTATAGAGTTTAATAACTCTAATTTACCCAATAAAATGTGGCTTAGTAGATATATGCAAAGGAATTATGAAGATATAAAAGAGTGGGAAGTTTTTAGGAGATATTTTTCAAATGAACCAGTTTTTCGTGGAATTAATGAAGTGTTTTTTCAAAGACAAATTGATAGAGTTCTCAAAACAAAAGGAAAAAGTAAGGGTAAAAAATCGGGAATTATTGATATAGATTATCAAAGATTTTTACCTTTTAATAACTCATTTGATTTTACTTATTTTGATTTGAAAGTTTGGCTTGGTGAAGTTTTGCTTATGAAACTTGATAAAATGTTTATGGCCCATTCAATTGAAGCAAGAAGCCCTTTTCTTGATAAAGAGTTGGTTGAATTTGTCTTTAATTTACCAGAAAATATAAGAGGACGAAAAAAATCACTTATTAAAAAAGTAGCTCTTAAACATATTCCTGAAGTAATCGTAAATAGAAGAAAAAAAGGTTTTGCTTATCCATTTTTAGAGTGGTTAAAAGAAGAAAATGAGTTTAGTTATATTTTAACTATCAATCAAAAAACAAAATTATTTAATGAAAATTATCTGAAAGATATCGTAAAATCAGGGCATAAAAGATATAAACAACATATTTGGACATTGTATTTTTTTAGTAGATGGGTGGATAAGAATTATTTATAACTTTCTTGACATTCAAACTAAATAGTTGGTATAATTAGCAAAAATGGAGCCCGTTATGAAAAAAATATTTTTTTTACTTCCTGTTTTTATGATGGCTGAAGATTTTACTCAAATATCTAATTTGATAGATAATTCACTAAAAATAAAAATGCAAAAACAAAAAATAGAAATATACTCTCACAAAATTAAAGCACAAAAAGGCCTGAATTATGGAAGTTTAGATGCCTCATATAATTATAGTCATCTAAAAGATAATCCAATAATGAAAACTAAAATTCCTGGTATGACTTCGATGAAAGTAGGAAATAAAGATAATTATAGTTTTGAGTTTAAATATTCTTATCCACTTTTTAGCGGGTTTGCTATAACTTCAAATATAGAAAAAGCCAAACTTCAAAAAGCAAAAGAAGAATTAAATTTAAAAAATATCAAAAGAATTTTAACTCTTCAAAGTGGGCAAATTTATGCAAATATTTATGCTTTAAAAGAGAAATTAAAAGCATTACAAAAGGCAAAAGAAGCAGTAATTAGTGCAGTTGATTTGAGTAAAGCCCTTTTTAAAGAGGGCTTATTAAATATTTCATCATTAGAAGATATAAAAGCAAAAAAGTATGAAATAGAAGCAGAGATTAGTAACACAAAATCACAAATTAATTCATTACTAAATTCACTTTCATATATTTTAAACAAAAAAATAGTATCAATTTCAGATTTGCAAAATTTTAAAATAAAAACTCCAAATTTTGAAAATAGAGCAGATGTTAAAGCTATAAAAACAGCTCTTAAAATAGCTGATAAAGATATAAAATTAGCTAAAAGTAAGTTTTATCCTCAAATTGGACTTCAAGCAGGACTTAAAAGAGAAGGAACAAACGCAATAATAGATAAAAATGATTATCAAAACAGAGATAAAAGTTATATTGCATTAGGAATTAATTATAATATTTTTAGTGGTGGAAGTGACATGGCAACTATAGAAATGGCAAAGATTCAAAAACTTTCAACTATAACTTATTATAATGATTATTTAAATAATATAAAAACAGAATATAAAAATGATGAATTTAGTTTAAATGCTTTGAAATCTGAATTAAAAGCAGCAACCAAAGAAGTAAAAGCAAGAGAAAGTTATTTTCATTATATGAAAGATAAATTTAAAGAAGGGCTTGTTTCTACGAGTGATTTAGATGATTCTATTTCAAAACTTGCCCAAGCGAGAGCTAATAAATCTTTTGTTGAATCTCAACTATTTTTTACAAAATTAACATTAAAACTAAATGGAGGGAATAATGAAAACTAAAATATTGATATTTATTATAGTTGCTTTAACAGTAGTAGGGGCTTTTGCAATATATCAAAAGTTAAATCCAAAAGAGCTTCCGCCATATTTAATTGAAGGAATTGGTAGAATCAACGGGGATTTAATCAATTTAAATACAAAATATCCAGGAAGAATCGAAAAAATCACAATTGATGATGGAGATAAAGTTCAAAAAGATGAAGTTATTGCAGTTTTAAATTCAGTTGAGTATCAAAAACAAAAAGTTGCTTTATCTTATCAAATCGATGCAAAAGAGATAGAACTAAACACAACTAAAAAAGAGTTAAATATAACTATCCAAAAAGCTAAAATTGCTATAAATGTAAATGAAAGTAAATTAAAAGAGTTAAATTATAATATAAATTCTTTAATTGCCATAATCAAACAAGATAAAAAAGATACATTAAGAACTAAAAGATTAGTGCAAAAAAAATTGGCTGAACATCACAAACTTGAAATAGCTGAACTTCAATTAACAACAGATAAAAACAAATTAAAAGCATTATATCAAACTCAAAAACAACTAAAAGACGCTATAAAAGTAACACAAAAAGATTTAAATTTATCTGAAACTAAGCTTGAAAGTCTAAAAGCATTAGCAAAAGTGATTAAAGCACTACAAGCACAAAAAGCACAAATTGAAGTCATGATAAATGAACTTACAATTAAATCACCAATTGATGGATTTGTAGATACAAAAATAGCAAATGTTGGAGAAGTTATAGGTGCTGGTGGAGTTATAGCTACTTTAATAAATCCAAAAAGTTACTATTTATCTGTTTTTGTAGATGAGATTAATAATGGAAAAATAAAAGTAGGAGATAAGGCTGAAATATTTTTGGATAATGATTTAAATAGTCCAATTTTTGCAAAAGTTGTAAGTATTGCACAAAAAGCAGAATTTACTCCAAAAGAGGTAGCAGTCAGAAGTGATAGAATTACAAGAGTTTATGAAGTGCATCTTAAACCACTTGTTAATAATCCACTTTTAAAACTAGGACTTCCAGCAATTGGAATTATTTCAACAGATAGCTCAAAAGAATTACCAAAAAGTATGGAGAATTTACCTCTGTTATGATTGAAGTAAAAAATGTATCGGTTAAATATAAAAATATTTATGGTATAAAAAATGCATCTTTTAAAGCAGAAAATGGAGAAATTATCGGACTTATTGGTGCTGATGGAGCTGGAAAAAGCTCACTTTTGCATGCAATTAGTGGAGTAATTACTTTTGAAGGTGAGATTTTATATGATAATAAGCCTTATCATTCTCCAAAAGAGGCTGAAAAATTTAAGAAAAATATAGGACTTATGCCACAAGGTTTAGGTCTAGTTTTGTATGATTTTATGACTATAAAAGAGCATTTTGATTTTTTTCGAGATATTAGGGGAGTTAAAAAAGATATAGAATATGAAAACAGACTTCTAAATATGGCAGGACTTGAAAAATTTCAAGATAGATTAGCTGGTAATTTAAGTGGAGGTATGAGGCAAAAGCTTTCACTTGTTTTGACACTTCTTCATCGGCCTAAACTCCTTATCTTAGATGAACCAACTACAGGAGTCGATCCTGTTAGTAGGATTGAGCTTTGGGATATTGTAAATGAAATGAGGCAAAAAGATAACATAACAGCACTTATTTCTACGGCCTATATGCAAGAAGCTCAAAAAATGGATAGAGTTATGTTGTTTGATGAAGGGCAAATAATAGCAAGTGGGAAAACTGATGAACTTATTAAAACAGTTGAGTCTTATACTTATCAAGGTGAGATGAAATGTGAAAAATGTGTTAGTTTTAATAAAAGAACTTATTCACTAAATAGTCTAGAATTACCAAAAGCAAAGCCAGATTTGGAAGCTCTGTTTTTTGTAAATGCTTTGAAAAAAGATGAAGAATTAATTGATATAGAAATTAAAAATAAGATAGATAATTCTTCAAATGAAGTTGTGATGAAGTCTGAAAAATTGACTAAAATTTTTGGAAAGTTTATTGCAGATGATTCTATTGATATGGAACTAAGAAGAGGTGAAATTTTAGGACTTCTTGGAGCGAATGGAGCTGGGAAAACTACTTTTATTAAGATGCTTTTAGGATTGTATCCGATGGATGGTGGAAAACTAACACTTTTAGATAAAGAGATAAAATCATACAAAGATAGATTAGAGCTAAAAAGTAAAATTGGATATGTATCTCAAAAGTTTGCATTGTATGATGATATGACGGTTAGAGAAAATATGCACTATTTTGCAAGTATGCATAAAATTTCTATTTTAGAAGCGAATAAAAAAATAAAAGAGTATGCGAAGCTTCTTGGATTTGAGAATTATATGGATAAATTTCCAAAGGAGCTTCCTCTTGGAATTAATCAAAGATTTTCAATAGCGGCTGCCATTTTACACGATCCTGTTGTTTTGTTTTTAGATGAGCCTACAAGTGGGGTTGATACGATAGCAAGAAGTCAATTTTGGAAATTGATGAAAGAATTAAAAGAAAAAATGGATATGGCTATTTTGATTACTACTCACTATATGAGTGAAGCAGAATATTGTGATAGAGTAGTTTTACTAAAAGCTGGTAAAAAAATAGCAGATGACAGGGTTGAAAATTTACATAAAGAGTTTCCAGATGCAAAAAATTTCGAGGAAATATTTATAAGGCTTATAAAATGAAAATTAATATAATTAAAGCATATATCAAAAAAGAGTTTCTTGATCTCTTTAGAAGTAAAATGATTTTTATGGTTTATTTAATGCCACTTATGATAGTTCTTTTATTTGGATATGGAATAAAAATGGAAGTAACTCATTCAAGAACGATTATTTTAGATAATGATAATTCAAAAACATCACTTGAAATTATAAATGCGTTTGAGCATTCAAAATATTATGATACAAAAGTTTTGAATATAAGTGATAATAAAGCTCTTAAAATGATAAAAAAGGGAAAAACTGATATTATAATAGATATTCCTGCATGTTTTGAAAAAAAACTTTTTAAGAATCAAAAGCCAGAAATTGGAGTTTTTATAGATGGGGCGTTTCCTATTCGTGCTACAACTATGCAAGGATATGTAATAAATACTCTTTTAAATAAAGCAAGTACTAATATGCTTATAAGTCAAAATATGATAAAAATTAATCAAAGAACTCTTTTTAATCAATCTATGAAAGATAGTTGGGCAATAGTGCCTGGAATTATTGGTTTAGCTCTTTTAATTGCGCCTGCAATTCTTGCTGCTCTTTTAATTGTAAAAGAAAAAGAAGTAGGCACTATTTTTAATTTTTACTCTTCTTCTATTAAAAAAAGTGAATTTCTAATAGCGAAACTCACCCCTCCTTTTTTACTTCATTCTGTAAATGTTTTTATACTTTTATTAGTAGCTTTATATATTTTTGATTTACCATTTCGAGGGAGTTTTTGGTTATATTTCATAGCTACTGAAAGTTATATTCTTGTTAGCTTAGGAATAGGTCTTTTAGTCTCTGTGGTAACTTCAACTCAAGTAACTGCACTTGTTATTACAATACTTGTAACTGTTATTCCAGGATTTTTATATTCAGGTATTTTAATGCCTATTTCGTCAATGGATAAAGAGAGTTATATAGAAGCACATTTATTGCCTGTAATGTATTACAATCATATTATTTATGATACATTTTTGATAGGAAGTGGCTTTAGTAGTTCAACTAATTTACTCTATTTAGGGATTTTGTTTATTTATGGAGTATCACTTATTTTACTTGGAAGTTTACTGCTTAAAAAGAGGTTAAAATGAAAGCTTTTCTAACAATTATAATGAAAGAATTAATGGTATTTTTAAGGAATACAGGACTTGTAGTATTTGTAATTTATTCATTTACTTTTGATATTTATACAGCAGGTGAGGGTATAAAAGTAACTCCTCAAAATGTTGCTATTGGTTATGTTGATAAAACAAATTCAGGTTTAACTACTAAGATACTTTCTCATTTTCATATGCCTGAATTTAAGCCACCAAAGCCTTATTTAAATGAAAAAGCACTTAAAAAAGCTATTTTTAATAAAGAGATAATGGTAGGATTTAGTTTTGATAAAAAATTTGAAAAAACAAAACAGATAAATGTTTTAATTGATGCTACTACGGCATCGCAAGCTCAAATTACTATTATTTATTTACAAAATATTTTGTTAAAGTTTGAAAAATTAAATTTACCTGTAAAAATCAAAAGTCATATTTTATTTAATCAAAATGCTAATTCTAAATGGTTTATGAGTTTAAGTGAACTTATGAGTGTTATTATGATGTTAGGACTTATACTCACGGCTATTGTATTTGTAAAAGAGAAAGAGAGAGGAACTTGGGATATTATGCTTTTAATGCCAGTTGATTCAAAAATAATAATTTTAGCTAAAGTTATTTCTCAAATTATTATTCTAATGACAGGGACAATTGTGAGTGTTGGTGTGGTTTTATTTTTGTTTTTTCATGTTCCTATGAATGGTAACTTTTGGCTTTTTATTCTTCTTACATTTTTATTTATGCTCTCTGTTAGTGGTATAGCTCTTTTTATAGCAGCCGTGTCAAATAGTGTAATGGAAGTTTCTCAATATACAGTAATGCTTATGATGCCAATACTCTTTTTAAGTGGTGCGTGGACTCCAATTAATTCAATGCTTCCTGCTTTTCAAGAAATAACTATTTTTTCACCTCTTAGATATTATATTGATGGATGTGAATCAATATTTTTTAGAGGTTCAAGTTTTATGGATATTTGGCCTGATTTTGCTGGAGTTTTTATTATTGGAGTTGTTCTTTTTTGGTATGGATTTAGGAAACTTGGAAAGTTGTTTTAAAAACAGAGGAAATTAACCTCTATTTCTTCTGTTATGACCTTCTATAATAAATCTAAGTGCATTTAGTTTGATGAAACCTCCTGCATCTTTTTGATTATAGACTTCATCTTCTTCGAATGTGCAGAATTCTGGGCTAAATAGTGTATTTGGACTTTTTCTTCCTACAACTTCTACATTTCCTTTGTAAAGTTTAAGTCTAACAACTCCATTTACATTTTTTTGAGTATTATCAATTAATGCTTGAAGTGCTTCTCTTTCTGGTGCGAACCAAAATCCATTATAGATAAGTTCTGCATATTTTGGCATAATGCTATCTTTTAGATGAGATTCTTCTCTATCAAGTGTAATTGATTCAATCGCTCTGTGAGCTTTTAGTAAAATTGTTCCACCTGGTGTTTCATAACAACCTCTACTTTTCATTCCAACAAATCTATTTTCAACGATATCAATTCTTCCGATTCCGTTTTTATTTCCATATTCGTTTAATGTTCTTAAAATTACAGCAGGAGTTAGTGACTTTCCATTAATAGCAACTGCGTCACCTTTTTCAAAACCAATTTCTATGTATTCTGGTGTATTTGGTGCTTTTTCTGGACTTACTGACCATCTCCACATACTTTCTTCAGGTTCAGCCCAAGGGTCTTCCAAAATTCCACCTTCATAAGAGATATGAAGTAAATTTGCATCCATTGAATATGGAGATTTATGTCCATGTTTTTCGATAGGAATTCCATTTTTTTCAGCATATTTTAAAAGTTTTTCTCTACTATTTAAATCCCATTCTCTCCATGGAGCAATAACTGTAATATCTGGATTTAGGCTTAAATATCCGATTTCAAATCTAACTTGGTCATTTCCTTTTCCAGTAGCACCATGTGCTACCGCGTCAGCTCCAACTTTCTCAGCAATTTCTATCTGTTTTTTAGCAATTAGAGGTCTTGCAATTGAAGTTCCTAAAAGATATTCACCTTCATAGATTGTGTTTGCTCTGAACATTGGAAAAACATAATCTTTTACAAACTCTTCTTGAATATCTAAAACAAAGATATTTTCAGGTTTAATTCCCATTTTTATAGCTTTTTCTCTAGCTGGTTCAACTTCTTCACCTTGACCAATATCAGCTGTAAATGTTACTACTTCTGCGTTATATTCATCTTGTAACCATTTAAGAATAATACTTGTATCAAGCCCACCACTATAAGCTAAAACAACTTTTTTTACTTCTTTTTTGTTCATTATCATCCTTTTTTTCAAAATTATATCAAAAAATGTTATAATTAAACTAAAAAAGGTTTTACTTTGAGAATAGATAAATTTTTAAATACAGTAAATATTGTAAAAAGAAGAAGTTTAGCAGAAGATATGTGTAAAAGTAGAGTAGTTAAAATTAATGATAAAGCAGTAAAGCCTGCAAAAGTCGTAAAAGTTGGAGATATTATTGAAATTACATATCTTGAAAGAATTAAAAAGTTTCAAGTATTAAAAATACCAACAACAAAAACGGTATCAAAATCACTAAAAGATGAGTATGTAAAGGAAATATAATGGCAAAAATTATTAAAGTAGAAAATGCAGTTGGAGAAGTTTTATTACATGATATTACAAAAGTAGATGGGACTAAATTTAAAGGAAGAATTTTTAAAAAAGGACATATAATTAGAGAAGAAGATATAGAAACTCTAAAAAATGTAGGAAAAGAGCATATTTATGTATTTGAAATAAAAGAAGATGAAATTCACGAAAATGATGCAGCTATACTTCTTTCAAATGCTCTTGCAGGAGTTAATACATATCTTTCAAAAGAGCCAAAAGAAGGAAAAATTACAATTTTTTCAGATAGTTTTGGAGTTTGTAAAATTGATGTAGAAAAACTAAATGAATTTAATTCAGTTGGGGAGCCTAGTTGTCCAACAATTTATAATAATACAGTAGTTAAAAAAGGTGATAAACTAGCAGCAATTAGAATTATTTCACTAGTTGCACCAAAAAGTGATATTGAAAAAGCAAAAAAGATTGCAGAAGGTGGAATTATAAAAGTAGTTCCTTTTAAAGAAAAAAAAGCAGGACTTATAATTACCGGAAATGAAGTTTATAAAGGTAGAATTAAAGATAAATTTGAAGAAAAGCTTAGACCAAAACTAAAAGAGTTGCTTTGTGAAATAGAAGAAAAAGTAGTTTTACCAGATGTTCAAGATAAAATAAAAGACAAAATTTTAGAGTTTTCTAAAAAATATGATTTAGTAGTTTTAACAGGTGGGACAAGTGTGGATCCAGATGATGTAACTTACAAAGCGGTTAAAGATGCAGGAGTTGAAGGATTTATTAGAGGTAATCCAATTCAACCAGGAAATATGTTAACAATGGGATGGATAAATGATACCCCAATTGTAGCAGTTCCAGCAGCAGCTCTGTTTTTTAAAAGAATATCATTTGATATTTGGTTGCCAAGATTTTTAATTGGTGAAAAAATAGCCAAAGAAGAGTTAATTAAAAGAGCTCACGGTGGACTTTTGGAAGCGGTAAATGGAGAAATCCAATGAAAAAAACAAGAAGAGATGCTAAAAATATAATTGAAGAGAATATATTTAAAAAATCTTTTGAAATTGTAACTTTAAATGAAGCTTATGGAAGAATTTTATTTGAAGATATAAAAGCAAAATTTGACATACCAGAAAGTGATAAAAGTGCCGTTGATGGTTTTGCTATAAATATTGATAATTTAGAATTTCCAATAACTTTAAAAATTACAGATGAAGCAGCAGCGGGAAGTAAGCAAAAAGAGTTAAAAGATGGTGCAATTTTCATAATGACTGGTGCAGTTATGCCAAAAGGTGCGAATGCGGTCGTTAGAATTGAAGATGTAGAAAAAAATGGAGATGAAATTACAATAAAAAAGCCAGTTGAAAAACATAGCTTAATCAATTTTGCTGGTGAGGAAATGAAAAAAGATGAAATTATTTTGCAAAAAGGAGAATTTTTAGATTATAAAAAAGTTTCGCTTTTAGCAAATATTGGTTATTATCAGATTGAAGTTTATCAAAAACCAAAAATTGGAATTATTGTAACTGGTGATGAGGTAAAAGAACCATTTGAACAAGCCGACACGGCAGGGGTTAAAAATTCTAATTATTATATTTTACTTGGTCTCTTAAAAGATATAGCAGATATTACATATTATGGAAAAGTAAATGATAAAATAGAAGAAATGATTGAGATTTTTCAAACTGCTCTAAATAATAATGATATTTTATTAAGCAGTGGAGGTTCAAGTAAAGGAAAATATGATTTTGTAAAAGATATTGCCCAAAATTTGGAATTTGATACTAAATTTACAATGACAAATATTCGCCCTGGAAGACCTTTGATTTTTGCAACTAAAAATGAAAAATTGTTTTTTGGATTACCTGGATATCCAGTTGCTTTATTAGTTAATTTTCATGAGTTTTTATATCCTTTTATTAAGAAAATGGCAGGATTTAAAGAGTGGGAAAATAGAGTAATTCAAGCGATTACAAAAGAGAATATTCGCTCAAAAGAGGGTAGAGTGGATTTCGTGAGAGTAAATATAGAATATAATGATAGTAAAATTTTTATAAAAAATAGTTTTTCACAACAAACTTCTAATTTTTTATCAATGGCAAAAAGTGATGCATTAGCGATTATTGATGAAACAAAAGGCAAAGTAAAAGAAGGTGAAGTTGTGGATATTATTTTAATTTAAAGGAGAAAAAAATGCAAACTATACAATTACAAATAGAAGATGAAAATATAGCACAAAAAATATTGTCTATTTTAAATGTTTTTAAGGATGATGGTGTATCTATAAAAACTATAACAAAAACAGATACACAAATGACAAAAGATGAGTTTAATGATGATATTAAGCAAGCATTTTATGAATTAAAAACCAATCAAGGTAAAAAAACAAATAAATTTGTTAATATTGAAATATGAAATTAGAAAAATTTGAAATAATAGAATTACCAACTTATTTAAAAGCTGTTAAAAAATTAAAAAAAAGATTTAGAAATATTAATAATGATATAGATCATTTTTTTACAAATGAAGTTAAATGTTTAGATGATTTAGGTGTTAGATTACATCAAAATATTTATAAAGTAAGAATTAAAAACAGTGATAAACAAGCTGGTAAAAGTGGAGGTTATCGTCTTATTTCATATTTAGAGATAAAAAACAATAAAATAAATTTGTTATATATTTATGATAAAAGTGATCTTGCTAATATATCAGATAAAGAATTAGATAGTTTAGTTATAGATAATTTTAAACAATTATTTTAATTTAAGGAGTAATTATGACATACGAAGAAGCGATAGAAAAATTTAAACTTTTATTTGAAGAAAAAATGAGTATTGACGCGGCAAAAGAGTTTTTAGTTTATTTATACAAAAATGAAGAGAGTGCTGTAGAGATTGCAGCTGCAGCGAAAGTTATGAGAGAACACTCTATTAAACTTCCAGTACCAAAAGATTTACAAGAAAAACTTATAGATAATTGTGGGACTGGTGGAGATAAAAGTAATACTTTTAATATTTCAACAACTGTTTCACTTGTCTTATCAAGTGGAGGTAGTTATGTAGCAAAACACGGAAATAGAAGTATTACAAGTAAAAGTGGAAGTGCTGATATGCTTGAAGCTTTGGGAATTAATTTATATTTAAAGCCAGCAGAACAAGTAAAAATGCTTGAAGATACAGGATTTTGTTTTATTTTTGCACAAAATCATCATCCAGCTATGAAATATATTATGCCAATCAGAAAAAGTTTGCCTCATAGAACTATTTTTAATATTTTAGGTCCACTTACAAATCCAGCAGGAGTTCAAAAACAATTAATTGGAGTGTTTAGTCCTAATTATGTAGAAAAAATAGCAGAAGCTTTAATTATGTTGGATTCAAAAAAAGCAATGGTTGTAAGTAGTTTAGATGGAATGGATGAAATAAGTATAGAAAAACCTACAAAAGCAGCTTTTTATGATGGAGATAGACTAAAAAATATGGAAATTAATCCTCAAAATTATAATATAAAAGGTAAAAAATCAGATTTAATTGGAGGAGATGCCAAAGAAAATGCTAAAATTACACTGTCTATTTTTGATGGGGAAAAAGGTCCAAGAAGAGATGTTGTTGTTTTAAATGCAGCTGCAGCATTTTTGGTAGATGATAAAGTCGGTGATTTAAAAGAAGGAATTGAAATGACAGAGTATTTAATTGATTCTGGCCTTGCCAAAGAAAAACTTCAAGAAATTATGAAAGTAAGTGAGTTATTTTGAGATTTAGAATCGAGTGTAAATCGCTTTTACTACAAAAAGCATTAGAAGAATTTTTGAAAGATTATATTTGGGAAGATGGTCTTGTTGTAAGTGATGAAAAAGGAGATATAATTATAGGAAAAGATATCAAAAAGCCTTTTTCGCATTCTCAACTTTTGTTGCAATTAGAAAAAATTTGGCAAAAAAAAGATAATAATAAAGAAATTAAAAATTTAGAAGGAAAATTTGAAATAGAGATGGATATTTTTGATGATTTAATGGAAAAAGAAAAAAATAAAAAAAGTAATAATTTGGAAGAAAAGCTTGATATTTTAATAAATGAATTTAGTATGAAATTAAAAAATTTAATAAAGGAAGAGTATGATAAAAAGTAATATTCAAATAATAGCCGGAAAACATAGAGGTAAAAAACTTTATATGGCAAGTAAAGAGACAACAAGAAGTAGTAAAAATATTTTAAAAGAATCTGTATTTAATATACTTCAGTTTGAAGTAGTTGATACTGTTTTTGTAGAGGTGTTTGCTGGTACTGGAAGTGTAGGGCTTGAAGCGTTAAGTAGAGGTGCAAAATTTGCATATTTTTTAGAAAAAGATAGAAATTCTTTTAGAGTTTTGAATGAAAATATAAAAGCGTGTAAAGAAAAGGATAATAGTGAAGTTATTTTGGGAGATAGTTTTGATACTATTTTAGATGTTGTTAATAAACTTCAAAGAAATAAAGAAAAAGCATTTTTCTATTTTGACCCTCCATTTGCTATGAGAGAAGGAAATGCAGAAATTTATGACAAGGTAATTGAAACTATAGCTAAACTTCCTAAGATTAATGTAGAAAAAATAATAATAGAGTATCAAACTGGAATAGAATTTCCTGAAATGATAGGGAAATATAAACAAATAAAAACAAGAAAATTTGGGAAAAGTTCTGTTGCATATTATGAATAAAATAGAAGTAAAAGAGATAGATGATTTACAAAAAGTAATAGAATGTGTTAAAAATAGTAATAAAAATATTATTATTTTAAGTGGAACACTTGGAAGTGGGAAAACTACATTTGTTAAAGAATTTGTCAAAAGTATGCAAATTACAGAAAATGTGACAAGTCCAACTTTTTCTATTCAAAATATTTATGATGATAAGATTTTTCATTATGATTTGTATAATAAAACTTCTCACGATTTTTTAAGACTTGGAATGCTTGAAGAGCTTGAAAAACAAGGATACCATTTTATAGAATGGGGAGAAGAGCTTGAAAAAAATTTAAAAAAGTTTGGTTTTGATTATTTGAAAATAAAAATAGAATTAATTGATAATAAAAGGATTTTTGAGTGCATAAATTAGAGGCCAGAAAATTAAAAAAGATTATAAAAAAGACTCCTATTATAAAAGGTGTTAGTTTAGAAATTAATTCTGGTGAAGTTGTAGGTCTTTTTGGACCTAATGGAGCTGGAAAAACCACTACTTTTTACCTTATTTGTGGACTTGTAGTGCCTGATGGTGGACAAATTATATTTGATAATGAAGATATTACAAAACTTCCACTTCATAAAAAAGCTATAAAAGGAATAGGGTATCTCCCACAAGAAGCTTCTATTTTCAGGGATTTGAGTGTAGAAGATAATTTATATGTAGCAAGTGAATTAATTTATGGAAAAGATAGCGAGGAAGGTAAGAAAAGGGTAGAATATTTACTTGAAAAATTTAATATTGAAAATATTAGAAAAAGAAAAGGAATTAATCTTAGTGGAGGGGAGCGAAGAAGAGTTGAGATAGCAAGGGCTCTTGTGCCAAATCCAAAATTTTTATTTTTAGATGAGCCTTTTGCTGGAGTTGACCCTGTTAATGTAAATGATATAAAAACATTAGTTAGACTTTTGAAAAATGATAATATTGGTGTTTTAATAACTGACCATAATGTAAAAGAGACACTTGATATATGTGATAGAGCTTATGTGTTAAAAGATGGGGAAATCTTATTTAGTGGAAATCCTAAGCAAATAGTAAATGATAAAAATGTGAAAAAATATTATTTAGGGGAGGATTTTGTATATTGAAATTAAGGGCATCTAACAAAAATAAACTTTCAAATAAACTTCTTGGATTTTTACCTATTTTAAAATCATCATTTGAAGAAATTGATGAAATGGTAAAGAATGTAGAAAAAGAAAATCCATTTATAAATGTTAGATATAAAAAATTTATAACTTTTAGTAATTATGTCCAGAATTCAAGTACTGATACTATTGAAAATAATCTTTTAAATAATAAATCTTTATATGAAGATTTGAAAAATCAAATATTAATTTCTCACTTTTTTCCAACTACAAAATCAAAAGAGATAGCTATTCAACTTTTGGAAGATATTACAAATGAAGGGTATTTTGAAGGAGATGAGAAGTTAATAGCAATAGAAATGAATGTAGATATAAATAAAGTAGAAAAAATTAGAGAAAGATTTTCTTATTTAGAACCTGTTGGGGTTGGAGCAAAAGACATGAAAGAAGCTTTTTTATTCCAGCTTGATAATTTGGAAATAGATGAAACTTTATATCTTTTTACAAAAGAAATCATAGAAAATTTTGAATATATTGAAAATTATCAAAAAGAGCCGCTTTTTAAAGAAGCTCTTCATTTAATTCAACAATTTAATATTGTCCCAGCTGCAAAATATATGAATAATGAATTTATAGTTCCTGATATTATTATTTTAAATAAAGATGGAAATTTGGATATAAAGCTAAATGAAGAATATTATCCAGAAATTTCTATAAAAGAAGCTAAAAATGCAGATAAATTTGCAAAAGAAAAATTAAAAGAAGCAAAAACTTTGATTGAAGCACTGGAGCTTAGAAAATCAACACTATATAAAATTGCTTTAATGATTGTAGAATTGCAATATAACTTTTTTTTAGGAGGAGTGGTTAAACCTATGAGAATGCAAGATGTTGCTGATGAGCTTGGATATGCAACTTCCACTGTTTCCAGAGCTATTTCAAATAAATATATTTTATGTGATAAAGGTCTTATTCCAATAAAACAATTTTTTTCAAAAGCAATAGATGAAAATACTTCAAGTAGGGAAATTAAAAACTATATAAAAACTTTGATTAAAAATGAAAATAAAGAATCTCCATTAAATGATGAAAAAATAACTGCAAAAGTTAATGAAAAATTTGGAACGAAAATAGTTAGAAGAACAGTTTCTAAATATAGAGAAGAGTTAAATATATCTACATCTCGCCAAAGAAAGCGAGAGTATAAATTACAAAATTAATTATTCTGTAATTTCTACAACTTTTGGATCACTTTCCCATAATCCGTGTTTTGTACAGTATGCCATAGCTACAAGTTTCATTTTTTTTGTTGGAATGATATGAAAATCAACTTCAACATGACTTTTTTGATTAGCTAATGTTCCTGCTGGAAAAGTAGCTTGTCCAAGTAGAGTTTCTCCATTAAATAATTGAACATATTGAATATAATGATCAAAATCATCTGGATGAGTATATTCGTTTCCAACTTTTACTTTTACTGTAAATTTTTCTCCTGCTTTTGCAGAATCTTCACAATAAATAAATGGTGAGTGTCTATCAATATAATCTTTTTTTGCTTCTCTTTCTACATTGTCTATGTCAACATATCTATTAATTTTAGGCATATTACTTTCCTTTTATCTTTTATTAAGTAACTAAATATAGTTATTAAGTAAGTTACTTTTGATTATTATAGCAATCGAAACTTAAAATAAGATTAAATTACTCTTCTTTAATAATCAAGTACTTTTAATAATTTTTCTTCTGTAAATTCATCAATAGTTTTATCTATTGAATCTCCATTTATTTGATAACCAATTATTTCTATTTCTTTTAATTGGCTTTTTATGTCTTTTGCTATATTATTTATTTCATATTCTAAAAATTCTTTATCAACAAATAATATATTATGTTTTGAGCTATCAATATTATTTTTTAATTCATTTAAGTTATTTACTATATGGATATTATTATATTTAAATTCTTTAAGATAATTTTCTAAAATTTTGCTTTCAAAATTATTTTTAATTGCAATTAATATATTATTATTTTCTTTTAAAGAATTATTTTTAGAAACTGATTCTAATTTTAATTTGTTTTCTTGTTTTTCTTCTATAAATTTTTTAATTACTTCAATTAATGCTTTTTTACTTATAGGTTTTGTAAGATATTCATCCATTCCTTTAGCTAAAAATTTTTCTCTGTCACCTTTTAAAGCATTTGCGCTAAGAGCAACAATAGGAGTATGTTTAATATTTTTATCTTTTTCAAAATTTAGTATTTTATGGGTAGCTTCTATACCATCCATTATAGGCATATGAATATCCATAAAGATTAAATTATATTGTTCTGGTGTTGCTTTATATTTGTTGAATGCTTCAAGACCATTATTAGCAAGGGTTGTTTTTATATTCATTTGTTCAAGTGTAATTTTTATTAATTTTTGATTGATTTGATTATCTTCTACTATCAATACTTCTAGTCCAAATTTATTATTTTTTTCAATTTTTTCAATTTTTTCAATTTTTTCAATTTCAGTATGCTTATTTGATCTAGAGTTATCTATTGTTTTAAGCATTTTAGATATTTTTTTTGTATTAACAGGATCCCATACAATATAAGTAGGTGTATAATCTAAATCTTTTATTTTAGATTTATATTCTAAACTTGCGAAAATTATATATTTTAAATTTTTTTCATTGATATAATCTTTATAATTATTATTAATTTCTTCATACAAAAAAATTATACTGTTTATATCGTTATCCTCAATTATTTGTTTTAGTTCATTTAATGTATTAAAATATAAAATTTTAACACCATTATAAGTTAAACATTTTGTAAAAAAATCTTTTTTTACATTATAATTTTCTGATTTTTTTACAGCAATATATAATTCATTATATAAATTTGGCTTAATGGTAGGATTATTTTCTAATATTTCCATTTTAATTTCAAAAAAGAATTTTGTTCCTTCATGAATTTTACTATAGACTTTAATTTTTCCTCCCATCATTTCAACGTATTTTGAAATAATAGCTAGTCCAAGACCGGTTCCCCCATATTTTCTTGTAATAGAAATATCAGCTTGTGAAAATGCTTCAAATATTTTTTCTTCTTGTTTTTCTGTAATACCAATTCCTGTATCGGTAACTTCAAAATATAATTTTACTTTATTATTTTTGATTCCTCTGTTTTCTACTTTAAAAGAGATACCTCCTTTATGTGTGAATTTTATAGCATTACTTAAAAAATTTGTAATAATTTCTTTTAATTTTACAATATCGCCTTTTAATATTTTTGGAATACTAGGATCAATATAAGATGCTAAATAAAGATTTTTATCACTTGCTTGGGCAGCAAATATTTCTATAGTTTCTTCCAATTCATTGATAGGTTTGAATGCTATTAATTCCAATTCTACTTTAGCACTTTCTATTTTTGAAATATCTAAAATATTGTTAATAATTTCAAGTAAAGAGTTTGCTGATGTTGTTACTATATTTATGTATTCAAGTTGCTCTGGATTTAAATTAGTTGTTTTAAGAAGTTCTAAAAACCCTAAAATACCATTTAAAGGTGTTCTAATCTCATGTGACATATTTGCAAGGAATAAAGATTTAGCTTTAGAAACTTCCTGAGCTTTTTCGCTAATTTTTATTGCATTTTGTATCGCTAAGTTAATAATTCTATAAGCATCTTTTGTTGATTTAGGCTTTTCAATAACTATATCATCATCATCTTTTGCTAGAGGTATTAATTTTTCTACCAATTCGTTTAAGCCTATAAATTGGTTTTGAGTTAGTCTTTCTGTTATAAAACCTATAATTATTAGTATAATGGATAAAATTAACAGAGCTATACTTACAATTAACATATTCATAGATGTTTTTTCTATATTATGAATTTCTATATTAATATTTTTATATAGAATATTATTTATTTTTACTAAATCAGAAATTCTATTTGTAAAATTGGTATATAGTTCATTACTATTAATTGGATATCCATTAAATTTATGATTTGTATAATAATTTATAATAGTAGATTGTAAAGTTTCTATATTTTTGTATATTTTATTTAAATGTTCATTATATTGTTTTGATAGCAAAATAGAGTAAATATTTTGGTTTTCTTTCAAAAAATTTAATGGTAATGAATTATTATTATAAAAATATTTAAAAAATATTGTAATATATATATTTTTAGGTAATGGTTTATTTGTAGCAATAGTACATAATAAATAAGCTCTTTGAATATTTGAAAATTCGATAGCTTTTTTTATATCAGATGATTGTATAAATAAACTTTTAAGATGTGTATTTATAACATTTGTATCAATATAATAATTTTTATTTTTTATGTCTGATATATTTGCTTCATATTGAAAAATTTTTTTTATAATTTTTGCATAATAATTGAAAAAACATTTATTAATATCTATTTTAATAAGATCTATTTTTTTTCTAACTATATTTCTATTATTTAATAAAGTTATAATAGTTTCTATTTGAGAAGTTTTAAATTTTGGATATTTATTTAAAATTTTTTTTAATTTATTAATAGCTAAATCCAATTTTTTTCTTTTTTGTAATAAATTTGTTTTTAAAAGAGTAGAATTTTTATGTTCAATGACAAAATCAACACTATTTTTTCTTTCTTTACTAATAGCTATTACGATATTATCAAGTGTATTTACAATTTTTATTTTTTTTTGTAAATTTTGTGTATTTTGATATTTTACTACATTGATATATAAAATAATAGCTGACACTATCAATAAAATAGAAGCAGGAATAGTACCTGTAATTTTAAATAGTGTTTGTATTTTTAAATTTTTCATCTTAATTCTCCTAGCATATCTAAGATTTTCATTATAATATTTCTTTGTTTATTATGTCTTGAAGTTTTTTTATTTTTTCTTTTATTTCATATATATTTTTACTTTCTATAATTTCTTTTAATTCTAATAAAGGAAATTTTTCATAAATTGAATTTATTGTTAATTTTATTTTTTCTAAATTTTCATTTTTTAATTCATTTAGAACTTCATTTAAAGAAATTAGTTTTATTTTCAAATCTTTTTTGGAAATATTTGTATTAATTTTTAATTTTTCTTCATTTTTGAAAAATGTATCAAATATTTTATATATTTTATTTACAGATTCTTCTATTTTATGAATATTTTTATTTTGTATAGCCATATTATCAAGATTAGTAAAAATTTTTCCTAATTGATTTACTCTAAGATTTAAAAGAATTCCTTTTAGTTTATGAAAAGATTCATGTAATATTTTGTAATCTTTTTTATTTAAAGCATTATAAATAATAGTTTTTTCATTTTTTAATTGTTCTATAAATTTTTTAAAAAATTTTTGTATAGTTTGATCATCTATGTTTAGCTCTTTACTTCCTATTTGTAGTTCATTATTAATAATTTTTTTAATTTCTTCAATTTTTTTATCTAATAAATTATCTTTTTTTTGTTCTAAATTATTTACTCCTAAACTTAACTTTATATTTAATCTTTTATCTTTTGTATTATTGTTTTTTTCCTTTTTTAATTTAATTGATTCTACATCAAAATTTATATTAACAATAGGTTTTTTTTCTTTTTTATCATTAAATTTTATTGAATTTATAGGTGATATATCATTATCTATATTTTGATTAATTTGAAGATTTTGTTTATCACTAGGAATAATATTATCTAATTCTAATATAGGTTGTTTATCACTAGTATCAATAGATTGTTTATTGCTAGAATTATCTAATAAAGGTTCGTTTAGAAGATGATCGATGTTAATTTTTATATCATTATTATTATTATCTATATTTTGATTAATTTGAAGATTTTGTTTTTCAGTGGAAATAATATTATCTAATTCTAATATAGGTTGTTTATCACTAGTATCAATAGATTGTTTATTGCTAGAATTATCTAATAAAGGTTTATTTAGAAGATGATCGATGTTAATTTTTATATCATCATTTATATTATTGTTTAATTTAGCCTCTTTTAAAAAAAATAATATTTTATAATCTTTTATAGGTATGGACTCAATCTTATAATTAGCATATTCTGTTTCATTTTTTAGTTTGTCTAAATTATCAATATTGTCTGAAAATTTTTGATTTAATTCTTCTATGGAATTGGATTTTAAAAAGTCTTTATCAGCCCCTATAATTTCATTTGTTTTTTGTTTAACAATTAATATCATAATTTCCTCTTTTTTTATCAATAGATAGTAAATAATCTATTTTGTATGTTTTTTTATAGAGAATTTTATCACAATTTTATCACAATTTTATCACAATTAATTATAAATTTTGATAGAATTACACATTAGATAAAATCTGTAATATATTAAACAAAGGAAAATAATGAAAATTTTACTTATAAAAGATGTAAAATCACTTGGAAAAAGAGGTGAGATAAAAGAGGTTAAAGAGGGATATGGAAGAAATTTTTTAATAGCAAAAGGATTTGCTAAACTTGCTACAAAAGATGTAATGAAAGAGTGGGAAGTAGAACAAAAGAAAAATGCTGAAATTGAAGCTCTCGAAATTGCAGAACTTACAAAAGAAAAAGAAGTTTTAGAAAAATTAACTATAAACATTACAAAAAAACTTGGTAATAATGGTCATTTATATGGAGCCGTAACAAAAGAAGATATTGCTGAGGCTCTAAAAGAACAAACAAAGATTGAAATGGACAAAAAACAGATAGATACAAAAAATATAAAAAGTGTGGGTGAACATATAGTGGATATAAAACTTGGTCATTCAATTCATGCAAAACTTAAAATAAATGTAGAAGGAAAATAGATGTTTAAAGCTACAACAATACTTGCTTGCAAAAAAAATGGACAAGCTGTAATTGGAGGGGATGGGCAAGTCACTTTCGGTAATACTGTATTGAAAGGAAATGCTACAAAAATTAGAACTTTGTATAATGGAAAGGTTTTAAGTGGGTTTGCAGGAAGTACTGCAGATGCTTTTTTACTTTTTGATATGTTTGAAGGGCATCTTAAAAATAGAAAAGGTGATTTGTTAAAAGCAGTTATTGAGTTTGGAAAAGAGTGGAGAAAAGATAAACATTTAAGACAATTAGAAGCTATGATGATTGTTTTGAATAAAGAGCATATCTATATTTTAAGTGGAACAGGTGATGTAGTAGAGCCAGAAGATGGAGAAATTGCAGCTATTGGAAGTGGAGGAAATTTTGCTATTTCGGCAGCAAGAGCCTTAAATAAGCATAGTAATTTAGCTCCAAGAGAATTAGTAGAAGAATCATTAAAAATTGCAAGTGATTTATGTATTTATACGAATAAAAATATAAAAATTTTAGAATTGAAGGATTAATATGACTATGACACCAAAAGAAGTAGTAAAATATTTAGACCAATATATTATAGGTCAAAAAGATGCTAAAAAAACAATAGCGATTGCACTTAGAAATAGGGATAGAAGAATAAAGCTTGATAAAGAGTGGCAAGATGATATTATGCCAAAAAACATTCTTATGATAGGTAGCACTGGAGTTGGTAAAACTGAAATTGCAAGAAGAATTGCAAAAATGATTAAAGTGCCTTTTGTAAAAGTGGAAGCAAGTAAATATACAGAAGTTGGATTTGTAGGAAGAGATGTAGAAAGCATGATTAGAGATTTGGTTTATAATTCTATGAATTTAGTAAAAGATGAAATGAAAGAAAATAATAAAGAAAAAATTGAAGAATTTATTTTAGATGAAATTACTACTAAACTTTTACCAAAACTTCCAGTAAATGCAAGTGAAACTAAAAAAGCTGAATATGAAACTTCATTTAATAAAATGAAAGAAAAAGTGAAAAGTGGTGAAATTGATCATTTAAAAATAAAAATAGAAACACAAGAAAAACCAGAAGAAAATCCAAATTTACCACCTGAAATTTTAAAAGCACAAGAGAGTTTGTCAAAAGTTTTCAATGTTTTAGGTAAAAAAGAAGAAAAAGAAGTAACTGTAAAAGAAGCAAAAGAACTTCTAAAAGATATTGCAAGTGAAAAAGTTATAAATAGTGAGCAAATCAAACAAGAAGCTTTAAAAAGAGCTAAAAATGGAATTGTTTTTATTGATGAACTTGATAAAGTAGCAGCTACATCTAGTCAAAGACAAGATCCAAGTAAAGAGGGTGTGCAAAGAGATTTACTTCCAATTGTAGAGGGAAGTACAGTTAATACAAAATATGGAAATATAAATACAGACCATATTTTATTTATCGCAGCAGGTGCATTTCATGTAAGTAAACCAAGTGACTTAATTCCTGAACTTCAAGGAAGATTTCCACTAAGAGTTGAATTAAGTTCCCTTGATGAAGAAGCATTATATAGAATTTTAACAGAACCTAAACATTCTATTATTAAACAATATCAAAAACTTCTTGAAGTTGAAGGTGTTGAGCTTAAATTTAGTGAAGAAGCATTAAAAGCAATGGCAAAAAATGCATTTTTAGCTAATGAAAAAACAGAAGATATAGGGGCTAGAAGACTTCATACAATTACAGAAAAAGTTTTAGAAGAGATAAATTTTGAAGCTGATGAGCATAAGGGTGAAATTTATGAAATAACAGATAAGTATGTTCAAGAAAAACTTGGTAGTATTGTAGAGAGTGAGGATAGTACTAAATATATTTTATAAAGGATTATTTTGGAAAAATTTATAATTGCAGATGAAGATAATAATGAAAAGAGTGGATTTGTTGGAGTATTAGGTGAGCCTAATGCAGGTAAATCTACACTAATTAATTGGCTTGTTGGTGAAAAAATTGCAATGACTTCAAGAAAAGCAAATGCCACAAGAAAAAGACTTACTGCAATTGTAATGTATAAAGATAATCAAATTATTTTAATTGATACTCCAGGTATTCATGAAAAAGAAAAATTACTGAATAAATATATGTTAAATGAAGCTTTAAAAGCTTTAAGTGATAGTGATTTAATTCTTTATATCGCCGATGCAAGAAAAGATACTAAAGGATATCAAAAGTTTTTAGAGTTAAATAAAAAAAATATTCCTCATTTATTGGTTCTAACAAAAATAGATATGCTCGAAGTTGAAAAAATAGATAAAAAAATAGAAGAATATGAAGCATTAGAAAACAAATCTTATCTTGAATTAATTCCTATTTCTTCTACAAATAATATTAATAGAGATAAACTTCTTGAAACAATTATTAAATATCTTCCAACTCATCCATATTTTTATGACCCAGAAATAATTTCGACTGAAAATATTAAAGATATTTATAAAGAATTAATAAGAGAAGCACTTTTTGACAAATTAAATGATGAAATTCCTTATGAATCTGATATAATTATTGAAAAGATTTTAGAAAAGGATAAGTTTGATAAAGTATATGCAATGATTGTAGTTCAAAAAGATTCTCAAAAATCAATGGTTATTGGTAAAAAAGGTAAGAAAATAAAAGAAATAGGAATAGCTGCAAGAAAATTGCTTGAAATATTTAGTGATAAAAAAATATATTTAGAGCTATATGTTAAAACTATTTCTAATTGGACTAAAAATAAAAAAATGCTTGAAGAGATAGGATATATAGAATAAAAGGTTAAAACTAATGAAACTAAATAAAATAAAAAAATATTCTTATAATTTAAATAAAATAGCAACGATTGATCCTTGTGATTTTAATAAAGTATTTATTTTAGAAGAGAATATTATTAGAAAAAAAACTCTCAAAGAAAATATTTCTAAAGATACTTTAATATCTACTTATATTCCTATGAAATATATTACTACTTATGAAATGAAAATTCCTAAAAATTTAATTAATAAAATTGAGATATATGATTATATAGAAACTAAAGCTTATGAAGAATTAGAACTTGATGAATCTGAAAAGTATATCTTTAAATATAAATTAAGTAGTTCTGTTGCAGATGAAAAAAATATGATAGCTGAAGTTATTATTGTGCAAGAAGATGTCATAAAAGAATATTTTGAACCTATAAATAATGAGTATAATTATATTGATTATTTAGGTTATAGTGGATTTTTATTTGAATCTTTATATAAAAAAAAGATATTAAAACCTAAAAAAGATATTTTTATATATTTTACAAAAGATTTTTCCTTAATAACTTTATATGCTGATGGAACATTTTTACAAACTGTTCTTTTAAATCAAGGTATGAAAAGTTTATATAAAAAATTAAAAGAAGAAAGTGAAATAGATATAAAAAATTTTACTTATGAAATATTTGTTGATTTATTAACAAAAAAAGGTTTGAATTTAGATCACTATGATGATTCTGAAGAAATTTTATTTAATGAATTATCAGAAACATTTAGTAATCTTTTTATGATGATAATAAATCAATTTAGTTCCTTACAAAGAAAATTTGCATTATCAACTATAGATAGAGTTTTTATTTCGACAGAAAATGGAGCTATTCCAGGAGTAATTGATTTTACAAATATTTATTTAGGTGGAATAGAAGCAAATGAATTAAAATTTGATACTAAGTATAATCCTAATAATGTTAAAATAGATCAGCTATCATTTTTAAATATTTTATCTACTCAATATGCATATAAAGAAGAGTATCAATTATATAATTTTACACTTAAAAAGCGACCTCCTACTTTCTTTTTTAGAAAAAGTGGACAATTTATTTCAATAAGTATAGTATCACTTATTATTTGTTTATTATATCCAGCATTTCAATGTATTTATTCAACTATTAAAAATTATGAAAACAGTAGATTAGAAGTAAAATTAAATCATTTAACTTCTAATTTTAATGTATTAAATGCTAATTTCAACAATATATTAAAATCTTATAAAATTGAGAAAAAAATAGCTGAAAATAAAAAAATATATATTGAAAGTGTAAAAAAAATTATAACTACTTTACATAAAGATAAAAAAGACTATGTGCCTATATCTTCTTTAATGACAAAAATAGCATTATATATGAAAAAAAATAAAATTTATACTAAAAATATTAATTTTGAAAAAGGTATATTAGAGTTAAATGTTTTTTCTAAAAATGAAGCTTATATTACTAATTTTGTAAATAATTTAGTAAAAAAAGAACACCTTGACGTAGAAACAAGTGGTGTGATAAAAGATAAAAATAATCAAAATTATACATCTGTTATAAATGTAAAGGTGGACTTATGAAAATATTAGACCAATTAGATACTTTCTTTGCAATTCAAAAAGAAAATGAGCAAAAATTAACTTTTCTTTTACCATTAATTATAATAGCTTTTATTGTTTATTATTTTATATTTCCTGTCACAAATAATATGTTTAATACTTCTTTAAATAAAAACAGACAATTAAATAGTAAAATAAATTCTAAAGAAATGAATATTATAAGAGTGAAAAATTCTATTATAAAAATTAAAAAAGATAGAAGAGAATTAAAAGTAAAGATAGAAGAACTAACAAAAGCTGAAACTATAATGCATATTTTAATAAATAAAGTTAAATTTTTAATTTTTAATTTAAATAGATGGGCGGATATCTATAATACAATTCCTAAATATGTAAAAAATAATAATTTATTATTATTAAAATTGGATAATAATCTTTTTTTAAATGATAAAAAAAATAATAATAAGTTAGTAAACTTAAAAATGCAAGTAACATTAAAAGTCGCAGGGAGTTTCCCAAATGTTGTAAAACTTATAAATACTTTTGAATCTAGAAAAGATTTAGTTAAAATAGTGTCTTTAAAAACAGATGGAATGATAACTTCTGTAACTATTAATATATATGGAGCCCAATTATGAAAAAAATATTTTTATTTTTATTGACTTTTAATATAGCTTTTGCTAATGTTAGTTATAAATTATATGAAAATTATGTAAATGATATGTTGAATTATTCTTTGAAATTGAATACTCCTCTTTATAATCCTTTTCATATATCACATAAAGTAGTAGATAAAAAAATTATTAGAGGAAATAAAAATATTATCAATCAACATTTTGTTACTCAAATAGAACCTAAATTAGAGGTATTAGCTATTTTAAATAATAAAGTGTTATTAAATTTCAAATATATGAAAAAAAATGAAAAAAAATGGTTAAAAATAGGTGAAAGTTTAGAAAATTATAAATTAATTAAAATTACAAAAGGAGCTATTTTGTTCAAACATAAAAAGAAAATAGAGATATTACAGAGAAATATGAAAACAAATAAATTTAAATTAAAGGTATTAAAATGAAAAAATATTTTTTATTAATTATTTTCTTAACAAATATAGTGTGGGCAGGAGTTTGTGGTTCTAAATTGTTTACTTTTTCAATATCTAATGATGCAAAAGTATCTTTAAGTTCCATATTAAAAGAGATAGCAGTTAATAGTTGTAATGTAAATGTAGTATATGATGATTCAATAGCTAAATCAAAATCAAAAGAATTAAAAGTAAGTGGAGTTTCTGTAAAAAATTATAGTTTTTTACAAATTTTGGACTTATTGATCAGTAATAATAATTTTTTCTATAATATAAAAAATAATATACTTCATATTTCATATATTAAAACGAAAACTTTTAATATTGATTATATTCCTTCTACAAGAACAGGTAATTCTAATTTTTCTGCTTCTTCAGCAGGAAGTAGTAGTTCAGATAGTTCAAGTAGTTCAGATAGTAGTGATACAAATTCAGTAAATTCAGCATATACATTCGATTTTTGGTCTGGTCTTGCAGCAAATTTAAATAATATTTTAAATTCAGATGGTGAATATAAAGCGCCTCTTCCTATTATAGATAAGAATGCAGGATTAGTAACTGTAACTGCTACTAAAAAACAATTATCAAAAATTGGAAATTATATAAATAAATTAAATGAAAGATTACATGAACAAATTATGATAGATGTTAGAATTTATGAAGTTCATTTAAGTAAAAGTAATCAAACTGGAATTAATTGGTCTAAATTAGGACTAAGTTTAGGTTCTTCATCTTCTTCTTTGAGTGCTCCAGTAAATATAACAGGAGTTGATTCAATAATTCATAAAACACTATTTAATGCAGCGGGTCTTTTAAATTTTTTATCTCAACAAGGAAATGTTAGTTCATTATCAAATCCAAAAATAGTGGCACTTAATAATCAAAAGGCAATAATTAGTGTTGGTGATACAATTAATTATAATGCTTTAACAAAGGCTTCATATACAGATAAAAATGGTAATCCACAGCCGGCAGAATATTCTAATAAAAGTGAATTTATTGGTATATTATTAGATATTACTCCTGAAATAAGTGAAAAGGGGAATATTATATTGAGAATTAATCCTACTGTTTCAGCTTTTAGAGACCAGACACAATTAAAGGATACTAATAGAAAAGATTTACCGCCAGATACTAGTGAAAATAAAATGAGCACAGTTGTTAGAATAAAAGATGGAGATACATTGGTTTTGGGAGGACTTATAACAAATCAAAATTCATTTCAAGAAAATGGAGTGCCTTTATTAAAAGAGATACCAGTTGTTAAATATTTATTTTCTTATAAAAATAAAGTTTCTGATAAAGTAGAATTAGTATTTGTAGTAACACCTCATATTGTTAGACAAAATAAAAAAGTGACTATTAAAGATTTAGGATATTAACATATGTTTTATAAAGCAAAAGAGCTTTTTAGAGATAAGATTGATATCTCTCTTTATGCCCCTTTGTCTAAAAGATTAGAAGTAGATATGATGTATGCTATTAATGAAAAAGAAAAAATGATACTTTTATATGGAGAAGCAGGGAATGGAAAAAGCTTTTTGATGAATAAAGTATATACCTCATTAAAAGAAAAAAATATAGATAGTGATTTGTATTTTATTTATAATCCTATCGAAGAAGAAGATGCATTAAGTGAACTATTATTATTAGATAGTGAAAGACATAGAGTTGTATTTATAGATGAAGCACAGACACTCAGTTTAGAAAGAATTGAAACATTAAGAATGTTTGCAGATAATAAAAATTATACAATAATTTTGGCTACACATGAAAAAAAAGCAAAAGAAATATTTGCAAAAAAACATTTTAGCTCGCGGATTAATTATATTTTAAATACTACTCCTTGTAAATATGATGAAATGGTTTTTTTTATTTCTTCTAAACTTACTCACAATGGATTTGAAGAAATAGATAGAATGTTTAGAAAATCAACTTATAAATTTATTTATAAGTTTACAAATGGTAATTTAAGAGAGATTAATCAGCTTGTCTATAGGACTTTTGATATTATAAATTATTTTTATAAAAGATATCCAGCTAAAGTGCATAAAAATAGAATAGATAATAAATATATAGAAATGGCTAATATATTTATAAAGGAAATTCATGCATAATTATGATGAATTAGAAAAAATATATTATAAAAGAAATATAAAAAAATATTTTTTATATTTTTTTATATTAATAATATTATCTTTTATCTTTTATCTTTTATATAATAATAATGGATTTCAATTTTATAAAAATAAAAAACATGTAAAAAATAAAATAATTAAGTCTGAAACAAATATTTCTACAAAAATAAATACAAATATAATTATTTCTAAAAAGAAAATTGATAAATTAACTTTAAATCCTATTGTGCCAGATGTAAATATAACTCCTGAAGTAACACCAGAGAAAAATAGTACCCCCATAGCAGATGTAAACACAACTCTTATTAATAAATCTTTAAAAAAACAAGTTAAAAAAGAAACAAATAAAACTAAGAAAAATAAAATAGAGCCTAAAATAGAGCCTAAAATAGAGCCTAAAATAATAATTAAAGTCAGCAAAGAAAAATATTCATTAGAAGATTTATTGAATAATTATAAATTATTTCCAGAATATACAACTGCTATAAAAATTGCCAATATATATTTTAATCAAAAAAATTATAATAATTGTATTGAATGGGCTAAAAAGGCTAATAATATAAATGCAGAAAATGCAGAAAGTTGGTTGCTTTATGCTAAAAGTTTGGTAAAATTGGGAGAAATAAATACAGCTAAAAAATTATTAAATGCTTATTTAGAAATTTATGGTCAAAATCAAAAAATAAAAGAATATTTAAGGAGTATTAAGTGAATAAAAATATATTAAAGAAAATTAAATCTCTTCCACCACTTCCCAAAAGTGTAATAGAGATTCAAAAAATAACATCAGATCCAGAAGCTAGTATAGGAGATTTGGTAAAAGTAGTGAAAGAAGATCCAATGTTAACTGCAAATTTATTAAAAGCAGCAAATTCTCCATTATATGGATTTAGTCGTCAAATTAAAAATGTTGATCAAGCTATTAGTCTTTTTGGAATGAGTACAGTTAAAGGTTTTGCCGTTGCATCAGCTGTTAAAAGTTCTATGAAGATAGATTTAAGTGCTTATGGTATAAGTGAAAGTAAATTTGTATTAGTTTCACAACTTCAAAATGCCTTAGTTGTTAATTGGTATAAAAGAGATAGAAGTAAACTTGATATTCTTTCAACTGCATCATTTTTAATTGAAATTGGGGCAATAATTATTTCTTCTATTCTTGTTACAGAAGGATTAGCAGAGGAATTTCAAAAAAGACTAGCTAATGGAAATAGAAGCGAGCTTGAAAGAGAATATTTAAATACTGATACATTAGAAGTAACAGCTGAAATATTTAGTTATTGGAAATTTGATAATGAACTTGTAAATGCTATTAAATTTGCAGATGATTTAAAAAATGCTGGAGATTATATTGAATATTCAGCCGCGTTAGCAGTAACTTACACGGCAGTTGATTTATTTAACCCTTTAAGTGATGAAAATATAGCTAAAGGTATGAAAATCGCTGAAAAATATAATTTAAATATAGATGCCTTAAATGAAGCGATTAGCACTGTTAAATGATTCAATTTATAACTCAACTTACAAAAGGAATTTATCGTAAAGATATCCCAAAAAATTATAAAGATTTAGTTGATTATTTAATATCTATAAAAGCTTTGAATGGTAAAAAAACTTTAAAATTAACAAGTGATTATATAATAGGAACTATTGACATAAATTCAAAAGGAGTAGGGTTTCTTGCTCCCCACACTGGTAAAAAAGATTTATTAATTGAACCAGAAGATTTGAATGGAGCAAAAAAGGGTGATTTAGTCTTAGCAAAAAGATATTTTAATAGAAATTCTCGCCCAAAAGCAAAAGTAATATTGCTTCTTAAAAAGGCTTTTGAGACAATAGTTGGATATCTCTCATTAGAACCAAATCCAGTTATAATAAATATTAAAACAGGTAAAGAGATAAAAACAAATATAAAACCAAAACAACTCAAAAAACTTCCTCAAAATGCAGTTTTTAAACTTAATGCTTATACTTATGAGATTGAAGAAGTGTTAGGTGTTTTAGATGACGCACAAGTTGATGAAAAAATTTCTCTTGCTTTATATGATAGATATGAGGAGTTTCCTAAAAAAGCTATAAATGAAGCACAAAGTTTTGGAAATTATGTAGATAAAAGTCTATATGCAAGAGAAGATTTAACTGATCTTTCTTTTTGTACAATAGATCCAGAGACTGCAAAAGACCATGATGATGCAATTTATTACGATACTAAAAATAGAACTTTATATGTAGCAATTGCAGATGTTAGTGAATATGTCTATTTAAATGGAGCAATAGATAAAGAAGCTATGAAGAGAGGTTTTAGTATTTATTTTCCTCATAAATCTATACCAATGTTACCTAGAGCTTTAAGTGAAAATATATGCTCTCTTAAAGAAAATGAGGATAGATTGGCTTTAACTTTTAAAATAATATTTGATGAAAATAATAATGTGATAGATGAAGAATTAATTGAGTGTGTAATTAATTCAAAAAGAAAATATTCATATGATACTATTGATGAATTTTTAGATGGAGATATTCAAAAAGATGAAATTGATAAAGAAATTTTAGAATGGCTTTTCCCTTTATTTGAAATTACAAAACAACTAAAACAAGAAAGACTTCAAAAGGGACTTGAATTTTTCAGTGATGAAATTAAAATGAGTTTAGATGAAGATGGAAAACTTCAAAAAGTTCAAATAGAAAGTGAAACTTCGTCTCATGGATTAATTGAAGATTGTATGCTTTTAGCAAATAAAGCAGCAGCTAGTATGATTGATTTTGGTATTTTTAGGGTTCATAATGAGCCACAAAGAAAAGATCTTCAAACATTATTAAATAATTTATTACCATTTGGAATAGATGTAAATCATAAAGACAATATTATTGAAACTTTAAAAGAAATTCAAAAAAAATCAAAAGAATTAGGAATAGAAAAATATGTAGATAAAATGATAATTAAAACTCAACAACAAGCAAAATATGAGGCTTATAATAGTGGTCATTTTGCACTTGGATTTGAAAAATATACACATTTTACTTCACCAATTAGAAGATATTCAGATTTGACTTTACATAGATTACTTAAATCAATCATACATAATAATCAAAAGTTTAGAGAATTTATATTAAGAAATATAGAAAGCTTGGTTGTAAAAATTTCTGAATTAGAAAGAGAAGCTATGAAAATAGAATGGGATTTTTATGATAGAAAATTTGCAAGATGGGCAAATGAAAGAATAGGACAAGTTGTTAAAGCAGTTGTAGTAGATACAAAAGAGCCTCCAATTGCAAAAATAGAGGATGAAATAGTAGGCGCTAGAATCTTTTTAAATAGAAAAAAAGTAGAACTTTTTGAAAAAGTGAATGTAAAAATAGTAAATGTAAATTTAGCAACTACAAAAATAAAAGGTGAAATTATAGAAGATGAAACGAAAAAATAAAAATAAGCTTATAGAAATAAGTGCTTTCGTTTTAATTATAATGGTTTTTATTCAAATAATTACAACTTCTATTTATTTATATAATAAAAATAGCAATTTAAATAGTATGAAAAAAGTAAATAATTTTTCAAAAATAATAAGTGAATTTTTACATAGATCACAACAAGAAAGAGGAACAGGAGCGGGGTATTTAGGTAGATATTCTAAAGAATTTAAAATTTTATATTTAAAAAAAATAAAGTTAACAAATAAAGCCATAAATAAATTTTTGAATGCAAGTCATTATTGTAGTAAAGTTCCTATACAAAAAGTAAAATTATATTTAAATAAATTGAAGACAATAAGAAAAGAAGTTATAAATAACAAAATAAATTTAGAAAAAGAGATAGACTTTTATAGTAAAATGAACGAAAATTTGCTTGATAGTATGGGAAAAATTTTATTAATTGCTAATAATGACAAATTAATAAGGGGTTTTTCCTCATATAGAAATTTTGAAATGGCAAAAGAGAGAACTGGAAGAGAAAGAGCTGTTTTATCAGGAATTTTTTCACAAAATAGTTGGAGTAAACAATTATATATTTTATATGTAAATTTACTAGCGGAACAAAAGATTCTTTTTAAAGAATCAATGGAATTGACTAATAAAAAAATAAAAAATAAATTTTATAATTTACAAAATAGTAAAGTGTTTCAAAAAGTAAAAAAAATAGAGCAAATTGCTCTTAATAAACAACAAAATTTTGGCATAAATTCCTTATATTTTTATAATACTATTACTATTAAAATTAATATGTTAAATAAAGTTGGATTGAGTATGTCTAAATTAAATAATGAGATTATAGATAAATTACAACACTCTTTGTGGATTCAATTTTTATATCAATTACTTATAGATATTTTATTAGTTATATTTTTATTTTATACTCTGTTTTTATTTCATAAAGAGCAAAAATTTCTCTTTTCAAAATCTACAAAAGACAAATTAACTGATCTTTATAATAGAGGATTTTTAATTGAAGTATTCCCAACTATAAAAGCAAGGATCGATAGAAATAGAACAAAGTTGACTCTGTTTTTTATGGATTTAGATGGATTTAAGGCTATAAATGATACTTATGGACATGAAGCTGGAGATATAGTTTTAATCGAAGTATCGAATAGGTTAAAAGAATTATTTAGAAAAAGTGATATTATTGTAAGGCTTGGTGGTGATGAATTTGTAATAATGGCAGAAAATATAAATAATGATAATATTAAGACAGTTGCAAGTAAAATTATAAAAGAGATATCAAAACCAATTAGTATAAAAAATAATATTTTAGTTGAAGTAGGTGTAAGTATTGGTATTGCTATTTATCCAAATAATGCAAATAATATAAAAGAACTTATAAAAAAAGCTGATGAAGCTATGTATTTTTCAAAAAGAAGTGGAAAGGGGATTTTTACATTTTATAATTAATTTTATATTCATAAAAATTCTTTATAATTTTAAATATAATTAAATAGGAGCTTTTATGATAAAGAGTATTAAAAAAGAGATAAAAAAAGTAATAGTAGGGCAAGATAAAATGATAGATGCCTTGCTTATTGGACTTCTTACAAATGGACATATTTTGCTTGAAGGTGTACCAGGACTTGCTAAAACTTTAACGGTAAATACTTTAGCAAAGGTTTTAAATTTAGATTTTAAGAGAATTCAGTTTACTCCAGATTTACTTCCAACAGATATAATAGGAACAGAAATTTATGATATTAAAAGTGGAGAATTTAGAGTAAAAAAGGGACCTATTTTTGCAAATTTAGTTTTAGCAGATGAAATAAATAGAGCCCCAGCTAAGGTTCAATCAGCGCTTCTTGAAGCAATGGCAGAAAAGCAAATTACAATTGCTGATGAAAATTATAAACTTGATATGCCTTTTTTAGTTATGGCTACACAAAATCCAGTGGAACAAGAAGGAACTTACAATCTTCCAGAAGCACAGCTTGATAGATTTATGTTAAAAGTTGTAATCGGATACAATACTCCAGAAGAAGAATTTGAAGTAATCAAAAGAAGTGCAGATGAGAAATTTGGAAAAGTAGAAGCAATTTGTAAAAAAGATAATATTTTCAATATGCAAGAGCAAGTAAAAAATGTGCATATTGATGATGAACTTACAAAATATATTGTGGATTTAGTAAATGCTACAAGAATTAAACATAAATATATTGATTTTGGAGCAAGTCCAAGAAGTGGAATAAGTCTGTATAAAGCAAGTAAAGCAGTTGCTTTTATGAGTGGCAGAGATTATGTAACACCTGTTGATATAGCAAGTATGGTAAAAGATGTGTTTCGTCATAGATTGGTATTAAGTTATGAAGCAGAGGCGGATGAAATAAGTGCTGATAATATAATTGAACAAATCGTATCTACTGTGCCGGTGAAATAGATGCTTGTTTGTCCTCTTGATTGTTGGGATATGTGTATAATGAAAAAAGAGGGGAATAAATTTATTCCTACAAATGAGGGTATTACTAATAATTTTTTATGCCCAAAATTAAATAATTATTTTAAATATCCAAAACATAATATTGAATTTAATTTAGATGAAGTTGAAAAACTACTTAAATTCACAAAGTCTAATAGAATTTTGTTTCTAAAAGGTAGTGGAAATATGGGAATTATGCAAAATATTACTAAGCTTTTTTTTGAAAAATTAGGTGCAACATTTGCAGTTGGAAGTAGTTGTGATGGACTTGGGGAAAAAGGAATAATTGATTCTGGATTAAAATCACAGATTATTACAACCGACAAAATCAAAAAAGCAAAGAATATTATATTTTGGGGTAGAAATAGTTATGAAACAAACACACATTTAATTCTTCTTATAAAAAATAGTAAAAAAGTTTGTATAGATGTAAGAAAGACAAAAACTGCTAAAAATAGTAATATTTTTTATCAAATAAATCCAAATAGCGATATTTTTTTAGCTAAATATTTAATTACAAAAAATAAAGAATATCTTAAGAAAACTGGAATTAAAGAAGTAGATGAATTAGAAAAAATGTTAAATGAAGGTGCTATTATATTTTTGGGACTTGGAGTTAGCAAGGCAAAATGGGGTGATAAAACTACACAAACTATTTTTGCACTTCAAAATGAAAAAGTAAATATTGCATATTTAGGTGGTTCTATGGAGGACTTATATAATCCTTTTGATGTTTCTCACAAAAACAAAATGCCTCTTTTTGAAATTGATTGGAACAAAATAGATATAGTTTTTATTCAAGCTTCAAATCCACTAATTAGCTTGCCAAATTTCAAAATTCCAGAAAATAAAAAAGTTATTGTTTTTGGCAAATTTTTAGATGAAACAGCTAAAAGGGCTGATGTTTTTATTCCTACTAAGGATTTTTATGCTAAAAAAGATATAAAAAGTAGTTATTTCCACGAGTTTGTATTTAAAAATGAACCAGTTGAAGAAGATTTTGGAATTAGTGAATATGAATTTACAAAAGAGATGTTTAAAAGATTTAATTTTAGTGGACTAAAAAGTGAAGATGAATATATTAATGAAATTTATAAACCAAAAAGAGAAATAAATAAAATTCAAAAAAGTGCTAAATTTATTGATGAAAAAATAGAATATCCAAATGGGATGTGGCTTGTAACTGCTAAAAATAGAAACTCATTAAATTCACAATTTAAAAGAGATAATTTTGCTTATGCTAAAAATTTAGAAGGAAAATATATTTTAGAGACAAAAATAGGAAAATTAGAAGTTGAAATTAAAAAAGATGAAAATTTAAATGAAAATATGATTTTTATGTATGCTGGAAGTGAAGTAAATCAAATTATTTCTTCAGATGCTAAAAATGCAACTTATTCAGAAATTGTAAAGGTTTATAGATGAAAGAAATAATTATAAATTCAAGAAAAAAATCTTTTTCTCTCTTTGCTGGAAATCGTTATTCCACTAAACATTCAGAAGGTATTGATTTTGAAGAACTTAGAGAATATCAAATTGGGGATAATGTCAAAAGAATTGATTATAATATCACTGCTAAAAAGCAAAAGCCTTATATTAAAGTTTTTACAGAAGAAAAAGAACTTAATATTGTAATAGTTGGGCTTTTTGATTATAGAACTTTTTTTGGCTCAAAAATGTTGAAAAGTGAAAAAATGATTGAAGTTATTTCTACTTTAGGATTTAGTGGTGTTAGGAGTGATGATAGAGTAACTTTGCAACTGTTTTCAAAAAATAATCTATTTTCAAAACCAACAAAAAGTTATAAAGCACTTTTGGGAAATTTGAGTAAATTTGATGAAGATGTGAAAGCTAAGCTTGAATTTGAAAAAATTTATAATTTACTTTTACATTTACCCAAAAATTCAGTTTTAATAATTGTTAGTGATTTTTTTGAATATAGTGATATTCTCAAAAAACTTGGTAAAAAATATGATACTTATTCAGTTATTGTTCGTGATAGATTAGAAGAAAATCCAGAACTTTTAAATGGTTATAATATAATTGATCCTATTACAAATCAGGTAAAAACTGCTCAATTTGATAAAAGTTATAGAGCAAAACTTTTAGAAAATGATAGTAATTTATTTAAATTATTAAAAACTTCAAACATCAAATTTCAAAAAATTTATACAGATGAAGATGTTTTGAAACTAAGGAGACTTTTTGGATAAATTAAGAGATATAAAACCTATAGTTGAAGTTAATGATTACTCTTTTTATATTTTTATTGCAGTTTTATTATTTTCTATTTTTGTCATTATTGGAATAATTTATTTTATTTATAAAAAATGGTCAAAAAAAGAGAAATATGTCTTTGATTTAAGTGATTCTAAAAAAACTGCTTATCAATTAATTGAAATTATAAGAGATAAAGAAGGAAGTAAAGAATATATTGATAAACTCCATCTTTACACTTACAAAAAAGAAGTTCCACCATTTGATGAAACTCTTTTTAATGAAATAAAAGAAAAATTTAAACTTTAAAACCAAGAAATTAGTTTATCAAAAAAACTTTCATTTTTTATTTTATATGCAGTTATAATATTATTAATTATTTTATTAAATAATTCCCTTATTACATAAGATGAAGAGTTTTTATCTTGAAATGGTTTTAATATTTTATTTTGATATTCATTTAAATTTAAATATTTTGAATTAATTAATTTTGTAATTAAAGTTATAAAGTTTGTTTGATCAATTATATATGTATTATTAATATAATAAGGAATACTCCATCCAATTAGAGGTCCTATTCTTCCTATATGAGGACCTAATATACCACTTCCTATTTCTATCCAATGACCATTTTTTTGTAAAAAAGTTATAGGTCTATTTATAGAAATTGTATGATTTTTTTTTCTAATTACATTTTGTTCAAAACAATATATTTTATATCCATTTTTTATTTTTATAACTTCTTTTACAATACAAGTATGTCCAAAATATATATTAGTTTTAGAATGAAAATTATTAGCAAAAGATAAAATAGTTCCATTTGTAGGTGGATGATTTTCAAAAATTTTATTAAAATTTTTAGAATAAATATAATTATTTCCTTTTCTTTTTATATCATAAATATTTTTAAGTGCAAAACTAGCTCTTGGTTTTACTTTAATATTAATATTAGAAACTTGATAATAAATTATTTTTATTTTTTTTGAATCAAAATGACCTATTAGATTATTATATTCTTTAGCCGTAGCAATTCCATTTCTTTGAATAGTCTTTATGTGAAAAACTTTTCTATAAAATCTATTAACTAGTTCAGAACATTGATATTTTTTACTCATATTGTTATTATTAGCTTTTTGTTTGATACTTATATAAGTTGAAATAACTTGTCCATAATGTTTATATTTTGCAAATTCTTTTTTAGTTTTTTGATGATAATTAGGAAGTTGTATAGGTATTAGCTGTTCATAAGAAATGTTAAAATATTTATTACTTAATTTATTTATAAAATTTGAATAATTATAATTAGATTTGAAATCTTCCATTTTAAATAAAAATTCTTGTTTTGTTAGAGGGTTATTTAATTTAGAATGAAAATCAATCCAAGAATTATTTTTGGCAAAAAGAGAGTTCACACTCAAAAATAATATAAAAAATATTAACTTTAACATTATCTTTTTCTTTTATTATAATTAATCACTTATTTTAAGTTTTAATACATGCTTTTTCAAAACTACAGTTCCAAAAATTCCTTCATATACTTTTATATCATCAATTTTTCCAACTACATTAATTTCTTGTTTTTTATCATCATCAAATATCATTTCACTTTCAAAAACAACAATATCTCCGACTTTTACAGGAGCCAAAAATTTTGATTTAGAATTAGTTAATACAACATTAGGATGATTTACAGTAGCCATTGCACAAAAATCAGCTGCTCCAAATGTAAATCCACCATGAATAAGTCCGAATTCATCTACAGCCATTTCTTTAGTAGCTTCGAATTTTACTTTTGCATATTTTTCAGTGTGAGCAATTAATTTACCACATAAAGCTTGATTTATTTTTTTATGAGTATTAAGTTCTATATTATGTTCATTTTCTATCATTTAAGTCCTTTATCTTTTTTATTATTTTATCTAAATTATTTTGAATAATTAAGACTTTTTTATATTTTTGTTTTAGATATGGATAAGTTGTTATAAAAAAGTCGTCATTTAAAACATTTATAGTCCAAATATCAGGAGTAAAAAAATTTAGATTTAAAGCTAAATCGTTTATACATCCCAATTTTCCACCAATAACCAATAAACTTTTGGCATTAAAATAGCTAATAAAATCTTTCATTATGAAATTATTTGTAATTGGGACTGAAATCCCACCAGCTCCTTCAATTAATAAAATATCACATCGTTTTTTTAATTTATTGTATGCTTTATCGATTTTATCAAACTTTACTTTACCACACACAATAGGAGCGGCGGGGAGTTTAAATTGAATAGGAACTATGTCTTCTAATGTAATATCATTAAATTCAGGGTTGACTTTTTGAGTAGCTTCTAAAAGTTTTTTACCATCGAGTGGATACTCTTTTACACCAGTTTCGATTGGTTTAAATACTCCAATTCTAAACTCTTTACCTAGAGATTCAATTAGTTTTAAAGTGGTATAAGTTTTTCCCATATCTGTATTGTTTGCAGTTATAAAGAGATTCATTATAAATTCCTTGAATGATAAACATATTTATTATATTTAAGTGAATAGTATTCTATCAAAAGTTTTTGCAAAGTCGGTTCAATACTTGGTAAAAACCAATCATCATTACTCATAGCAATGATATATTTTCCTTTTTCTTGATAAAGTTTTTCGATTGTAGCTTCATAACAGATAGCATTTAGGAATTTTACTCCTTTTATTTCGTAACTTGCAAAATTTGGACTTGCTTTGTAATCCTCAGCACCATCAAAAAATATTTTATTTAATAACTTTTTACAACAAGGTATAGGAATATATTCGCCAAAAGGAACTAAAATATGTTTATTATAAATTTTAAAATTACCATTAGTAAAAACATAAGTTGAATTATAATAAGCTTTATTTTGATAACTTAGTGCTCCTGTAACTATTGTAATATTTTTTGATAATTTATTAAGCTTTTGTATTAATTCTGGATATAGATTCAGAGGCAGGGCAAAAACAGTTTCAGGTAAGATTACAACTTCATATTTTTCTTTTATAGCTTTATTTATTTCTATAAGATTATTATTAATTTCTTTATAAATATACTTTTTTGTCCATTTTAGATTTTGAGAAATATGTGTATTTACTATTTTTATTTTAAGTGGTGCTGGATGTATAGGAGTTTTATTATAAAAATAGGTATGAGGAAGTAAAACATCATATCTAAACCAATTAAATCCAAAAGGTGAAATATAACTTAGTCCAAAAACAAAAATGAAAATTATTATTAGTTTATATCTTAAAAATGTAAAAAGCCAAAATATAACTCCATAAAAAAGACCAATTCCAATAATAACAAACGGAATAAGATATGTTAGATTATAATATCGAAAACTCATGGCTATCCACCAAAGCCAAAAAATTGAAGTGAAAAATCCAATTAAAGGATAACTTTTGATATTAGCTTTGAAAAATAAAAAGAGTGCAAATATGATAATAATTGTGTTTATTAGTTTAAAATCTATGCCAAAATGTATCAAATACAAAGGAAGTGATAAAAAAATCGATACAATTAAACTCTCTTTTAATAAATATATGTTAAAATATTGTTTCATAAACTCTCCTTAGTGAGATAAATTATTTTAAAGGATTACGATGACACCACTTTATGCAGCAGGTACAGCTGGACAACCGGGGATTTTATCTTCATTATTACCACTTATAATTTTATTTGCTATTTTCTATTTTTTGGTAATTTTACCACAACAAAGATCAGCAAAAAAACACAAAGCTATGGTTAATGAATTAAAAAAAGGTGACAAAATAGTTACAACTGGTGGAATTATAGCAGAAGTGATTAAAAATGAAGAAGAATTTATCAAAGCTAAAATCAACGATAATGTAGAAGTTAAACTTACAAAAGATGCAGTAGCAAGAAAAGTTGATGAGGTTAAAGGTAAATAAATGAAAAAAATAAGTTATAGATTAATAATCTTTACTTTGGCTTTCATTTTTGGGGTAGTTTTTTCTATCCCAAGTTTTACTCAAAGTGAAGGTCCAAAGATAAAATTAGGACTTGACTTACAAGGTGGGCTATATCTACTTTTAGGTGTTAAATATGATGAAGCTATAAAAGCAAATCTTAAAACAACAGCAGCTACAATTAGATATATTTCACAAAAAAAAGAATTATATACAGATGATATTAGGGTTTTAAAAAATGGAGTTAAATTTACACTTTTAGATAAAGATGATATGAAAAAAATGGATGAAGAACTTAAAATTTTTCAAGGTTTTCAAATAAATAAACAAACAAAAAAAGATGAAGTAGTTTATTCTCTTAATATTACTCCAAAAGAAATACAAAGAACAAAAATAGATGCTATAAATATAGCAGTTAAAACTATTAGAAGCAGACTTAATGCTTTTGGACTTAGTGAACCAAGTGTTACAAAACAAGGAAAAGATAAAATAGTAGTAGAACTTCCAGGAATTAAAACAAAAGCTGAGGAAGATAGAGCTAAAAGATTAATCTCAACAGCAGCTCATTTGGAACTTATGCAAGTTGATACAGCACATAATCCAACTACAAATGAAGAAGCAGCCGAGTATGGAGATAAAATATTACCTGAAAAAGGAACTACAAAAACTTATATTGTAAAAGAACTTCCTATCTTAGATGGAAGTATGATAACAGATGCAAGAGTTGCCTTTAATCAAAATAATCAACCTGTAATTAATTTTACACTTAATAGTCAAGGTGCTAAAATATTTGGTGATTGGACTGGAAAACATGTAGGTGATTTTTTGGCAATTGTAATTGATAACAAAGTTTTATCTGCACCTGTTATTAAAGAAAGAATTGGTGGAGGAAGTGGACAAATTACAGTGAGTGATGTAAAAGAAGCACATGATTTAGCAATTGCTTTAAGAAGTGGAGCTTTGCCAGCACCTATTGTTTTACTTGAAAAAAGAAGTGTAGGACCAAGTTTAGGAGCTGATAGTATAAAAGCTAGTTTAATAGCACTTATTAGTGGATTTGTTTTGGTTGTTATATTTATGGTTTGGTATTATAGAACAGCTGGGATTGTTGCAAATATGGCATTAGTTGTTAACTTATTTTTAATTATTGCAATTATGGCACTTTTTGGTGCAACTCTTACACTTCCAGGTATGGCAGGTATTGTTTTGACTGTAGGTATGGCAGTTGATGCAAATGTTATTATTAATGAAAGAATTAGAGAGCTTATTAGAGAAGGTAAATCTATACAAAAATCAATAGAAGGTGGATATTCAAATGCCATGAGTGCGATTATTGATGCAAATATTACGACTTTAATTGCAGCTTTTGCACTTTTTGCTTATGGAACTGGAACTATTAAAGGTTTTGCAATTACAATGGCAATAGGAATTTTAGCTAGTATGCTTACAGCAATTCTTGGAACACATGGAATTTGGGAGTTTTTAGAAAATAGAATGAAACTTACTCCTAAAAGTTTTGGAATGAAGGGGTAATTATGGAATGGTTTAGTAGTGGTAAAATTTATAATTTTATGTCAAAAAGGAATCTGTTTATTTCTATTTCTTTAATTTTTATTATTTCTTCTATTATTTTAGCTTTTACAAAAGGCTTTAATTGGGGAATTGATTTTAGAGGTGGAACAGTTGTTCAAGTGCAGTTTGAAAAAACAGCTCCTATTAAAGATATTAGAAAATTGTTATCCAAAAAATTTGAAGGTGTATCTGTTACAAATTTTGGAAGTGCTGAGGAAGTTATTGTTAAATTTCCTGTTACTGCTAAAAATTCTGTAACAAAGGATTTAGGTGATAAAGTTTCTAAGATTTTAAAACCATTAGGTCAATTTAAAATTAGAAGAGTTGATATTATTGGTGCACAAGTAGGGAGTGAACTTAGAGATAATGGGATTAAAGCACTTGTTTTTGCAATAATCGGTGTTTTGATTTATGTAGCATTTAGATTTGAATGGAAATTTGCTGTTGCATCTGTAATTGCACTTTTTCATGATATTATTATCTCAATTGGGTTTGTTTCTTTATTTAATGTAGATGTAAATTTAGATGTTTTAGCAGCACTTCTTACAATTTTAGGATATTCTTTGAATGATACAATAGTTGTATTTGATAGAATTAGAGAAGAAATTGTTACTACAAAAGAGAGAGATTTAGCAAAATTAATTAACTCTGCTGTTTCTCAAACACTTTCTAGAACAGTTTTAACCTCATTTACAACATTTTTGGTTGTTTTAACTCTTTATATGTTTGGTGGAGAGATTATAAAACCTTTTAGTTTTACACTTTTAGTTGGAATAATTGCAGGAACTTATTCATCTATTTTTATAGCTTCACCACTTTTAATTTGGTTAACTTTTAAAGTAGATGATTTTAGAAAACAATTAGCTAAAAAAGAAAAAATAAAAAGAGAAAAAGAACAACTTAGAAATCAATATGGGCAAGGAGTTTTATAATGGATTGGGGTAAGGTAATATATGTATTTTTTTCATTGATGTCACTTACATCAATAGCTGGATATTTATATGATTCTACAAGTAGTGTGTTACTTTTTGCAGCACTTTGTTTGAATTTAATTTCAACTATTTTAAAAATTGGGGTAAAAAATCTACTTGCTGCAGAACTTTTTGCTGCAAGTTTAGTAGCTGATTTACATTTAATTCCAGCTGCTTATTATGAAATAGTATTACATAATTCACATATAGCACTTTCTTTATCAATAGGTGCATTTATTGCAAATATAGTAGCTTTTGTATTTGCTTCAATTGAATTAGCTAAAACAAGAGAAGAATTTTAACTTTTAAGGAGAAAATTAGATGCAATATAATCCAGGTGAAATAGAAAAAAAATGGCAAAAGATTTGGAATGAGTCTGGTGAATTTGAACCAAAAGAAGATAAAACTTTAAATAAAAAATATATTTTAAGTATGTTTCCATATCCAAGTGGAAGAATTCATATGGGACATGTTAGAAACTATTCAATAGGTGATGCTTTAGCCAGATATTATAGACAACAAGGCTTTAATGTTTTACATCCAATAGGTTGGGATAGTTTTGGTATGCCAGCAGAAAATGCCGCTATTAAAAACAAACTTCATCCAAAAAAATGGACTTATGAAAATATAGATTATATGAGAAAAGAACTTGCAAGCTTAGGACTTAGTTTTTCTAAAACTAGAGAATTTGCAACCTCTAATCCAGATTATACAAGATGGGAACAAGAATTTTTAATTAAAATGTTTGAAAAAGGGCTTTTATATCAAAAAAGTCAAACTGTAAATTGGTGTGAAACTTGTCATACAGTTTTAGCAAATGAACAAGTAGTTGATGGGTGTTGTTGGAGATGTGATAATCCTATTATCCAAAAAGAGATGCCAGGATATTATATTGCTATTACAAAATATGCTCAGGAATTACTTGATGATATGAAAGAATTGGAAAATGGGTGGCCCAAAAAAGTTTTAACTATGCAAAAAAATTGGATAGGAAGAAGTACAGGTCTTGAATTTAGTTTTGAATTAAGTGATGAAAGTAAAACTAAATTAAACAGTAAATTTGAAAAATTTTCAGTATTTACTACACGTGCAGAAACTGTTTATGGAGTTACTTATTCAGCACTTGCACCAGAACATGAAATTGTAAATTATATGATAAATAATAATTTATTAGATGAAAAAACAAAAAATAAAATTTTACAAATGCAAGCTGTTTTACCAAAAGATAGAGCTGCAAAAGAAAAAGAGGGTGTTTATTTAGGTATAGATGTAATTCATCCACTAACAAATGAAAAAATTCCGGTGTGGGTAGCAAACTTTGTTTTAGTTGAATATGGAAGTGGCGCGGTTATGGCAGTTCCTGCACATGATGATAGAGATTTTGAGTTTGCAACTAAATATAATTTACCTATAAAACATGTAATTGAACCTAAAAATAGAGAATTAATTTTACCTTACACAGAACAAGGGATAATGGTTGATTCTGAAGAATTTACAAAATTATCTTCAAAAGAAGCTAAAAAGAAAATTATTGCTAAATTTGAAGAACTTGGAATTGGTGAAGAAAAAGTAAATTATAAACTAAGAGATTGGGGAATTAGCAGACAAAGATATTGGGGTGCTCCTATTCCATTTGTTAAATGTGAAAAATGTGGAATAGTTCCAGAAAATATTGAAAATTTACCAATTACTCTTCCTGATGATGTAGAAATTACAGGTGAAGGAAATCCACTTGAAAATCATCCAATTTGGAAATATACAAAATGTCCTAAATGTGGAGGTGATGCAATTCGTGAAACTGATACAATGGATACATTTGTACAATCAAGTTGGTATCAATTTAGATATGTAACTGATTTTCATGAAACTTCTGATGTACCTTTTAGGGCTGAAGATGAAAAATATTGGATGAGTGTAGATCAATATATTGGTGGGATTGAACATGCAATTTTACATTTATTGTATGCTAGATTTTTTACAAAGGCACTCAGAGATTTAGGTTATGTAAGTGTAAATGAGCCTTTTAAAAATCTTTTAACACAAGGAATGGTTTTAAAAGATGGTTCTAAAATGAGTAAAAGTAAAGGTAATACTGTTGATCCTGATGAACTCATAAATAAATATGGAGCTGATACTGCAAGACTTTTTACTCTTTTTGCAGCTCCACCTGAAAAAGAACTTGAATGGAATGATAAAGCAGTGGAAGGTGCATTTAGATTTTTAAATAGACTTTATATAAATAGTAAAAAAGTTAAAAAAATAGACAAAAAGCCAATAATTGATCCGATAAAACTTTCAAAAGTAGAAAAAAGTGCTAGAAAAAAAGTTTACGAAGCACTTGGAAAATCAAAAGAAGTTTATGAAAAAACATTTGCTTTTAATACATTAATTGCAGCTTGTATGGAAGCATTAAACGAACTTAATAAAATAGAAAATCAAGATATTTATACAGAAGGATATTGGATTATTACAAATATTTTAGAACCTATTGTTCCTCATATTTCTAATGAATTAGCCGATGATTTATTTGGTAAAAATAATTTTGGAAAATTAGAAGTTGACGTGGATGCGCTAAAAGAAGATGAAATCAATATGGCGGTTACTATAAATGGTAAAAAAAGAGCAGAAATTTCAGTTCCTGCTACTTCTTCAAAAGAAGAAATTTTAGAAGTGGCTAAACAAGCTATTGCGAGTCAGTTAGAAGAAAAAACTATAATTAAAGAGATTGTAGTTCCAAATAGATTAGTAAATATTGTAGTAAAAGGGTAGAATTGAAACAAAATATTACTTTAAGTTTTTTAATATTACTGTTTTTAGCAGGATGTGGTTATAAACCTACAACAGATTATACCACTCCTTTACTTGGTAATAAAATATCTACAAATGTAGAAATAGATGTGAAAAATCCTAGTGATTCTATTTATTTAAAAGATGCTTTAAATGAATCTGTTGTAAATGATTATGATGCTAATTTAAATGATAAAAATAGCTCGTCTAATATTAAATTAAAAGTTAATTCTACATCAATTTCAGCAATAGGATATGATGCAAATGGTTATCCTATTTTATATAGAGCAAGTGCTAGTGTTACTGCGTATGTTACTGATGTCCATAATGTGATTACTACATATAGTGCAAGTGGAAGTTATGATTTTGCAACGACTGCAAATTCAATTATAGATGATAATACAAAACACAATGCTATTAAACAGGCTTTTATTCAAGCACTTCAAATTATTGAATTTAAAATTGCAGCAAAGGAAATGAATGACAACAATAGAACAAATTAGTAAAAAAGCATTAGCAAATTTTAAAGATAAAAATTATATTTTTACACCTGATGAATACCAAGAAGTATTTTGTAAAGAAGCAAAAAAAGCTAATATTATTTTTGAAGATTGTAATAAAGTTGCTAATTTAATCCAAAAACTTGATAAAAAATATCAAAAAATGCTTTCAAATTATAGAATTAATACTTTAAGCGAGTTGGTGTTATTTCTTATAAATAATTTAAATAGAGAAAATATAGATGAAACGAAAGAATTTGCAAATGAACTTTTTACTTACACAAAAAGAGTATTGCAAGTTATAGATATGTTTCCAAGTAAAGCTAAATATATTGCATCTAAACATATTGATTTTCTAAAACCTTATTTAAAACCAGATGAAATAGCAAAACTTAGAAATGAATGGTTAGAATTTATGACTGCTTATGATGATAAAAATTTTCAAATGTATAAAAAAAGATGTCATTTGAATGATGATGATGTTTTAGAAATGCTTCCTAAGTTGGAGGAATGTTTAGCAAAAGATGAAGACTTTAGTGAACTAGTAGATGCTATTATTTTTTCTTTAACTCCAAGTTATGCAAATTTTATGGATGATGAACTTGCTATTTTAAATAAACAATTAAAAAAAGATTCTTCTTTAATAACAGCTTCAAATATGGCTGATGAAATAAAAACTTTAACTAAAAAAAGAATTAAAAAAGATAAAGATGAACTTAAGAAGAAATTTATAGATATAGATAAGATTACAGAAACTTTATCAAGAAAAATAATTTCTTTTCTTAAAAATAGTAATGTTTCAAAAGAAGAGATAAAAATAATTTCGAAAGATTTAGAAAAAATTGATACAAGTGATAAATTTGAAGTAGTAAAAGAAAAATTAGTTACAATTACAGTTGGATTGGATGAAGAAATAAAAAAATTCACTAATGATTTAGAAAAAGAGAATGAAGAAATAGAATTTTTGAGAAAAAAAATAGATATTCTTGAGGATAAATTGAAAAAAGTGAAAAAAGAAGCTAAAACTGATGCTTTAACAAATATGTTAAATAAAAAAGCTTTAAATGATGAACTTAAAAAACAAGAAGAATTTTATAAACGATTTACAAGAAATTATAGTGTGATATTTTTTGATATTGACTATTTCAAAAACGTAAATGATACTTATGGACATGAAGCAGGTGATGTTATTTTAAAAAGTATAGGACTTATTTTGAATAGATATTCAAGAGATATTGATATAGTAGGTCGTTTTGGGGGAGAAGAATTTATAATAATAGCTCCTGAAACTGAAAAAGAAGGTGCTTATAAATTTGCTGATAAAATTAGAAAAATTATAGAAAAAACTAAATTTATGTATAAAAAAACAAGAATAAAAATTACGATTAGTGCAGGAGTAGCCGAAAGAAAAGAGGTTAGTTCTATACAAGATTCAGTAAAATTAGCAGATGAAAGATTGTATAAAGCTAAAAATGGGGGAAGAAACAGAGTTGAAGTTAACTAAATTTTTAAATAAAAAACCTCTTTTTTATAAAGAAATTGATTATGATAGAATGCCTAAGTGTTGGAATGAAATAAAAGATAATTTTAATCTTCCTAAAAAAATAGTTCATATTATTGGAACGAATGGAAAAGGAAGCACTGGCAGATTTTTGGCTTTTTATCTTTATAAAATGGGGTTTAATGTTGGTCATTATATATCTCCACATATTATGAAATTCAATGAAAGAATTTGGATAAATGGAAAAGATACAAATGATAAAATATTAGAAAAAACTCATCAAGAATTACAACAATTAATTCCAAAATATTATTTAGATAGACTTAGTTATTTTGAATATACTACACTTCTTGCTATGAAATGTTTTGAAAATTTTGATTATGTTGTTTTAGAAGCAGGACTTGGTGGAGAATATGATGCTACAAGTGTATTTGATAGATATATGACTTTAGTTACTCCTATTGATATTGACCATCAATCATTTTTAGGTAGTACTATTGAAGAGATAGCTACTACTAAATTAAATTCAATAAGAACTAATGCAATTATAGGTAAACAAATTCATCCAGAAGTTATGCAAATCGCATCACACTATCCAAGTTTTTCTCAGTTTTTAAATGAAAATGAATTAAATCAAATCCAAAATTTTATAAGAAGCAATAATTTTCCTTCTTATTTAGCTGATAATTTAGCACTTGCTTTATCCTTTATCAAAAGAGAAAATTTAGGATTTAATTTAAAGTATTTAAAAGGAATTGAATTAAAAGGAAGACTTCAAAAAATAGATAAGAATTTATATATAGATGTTGGTCATAATCCATTGGCTGCACGAGTTATTTTAAATGAATTTAAAAATCAAAAAATAAATTTAGTTTATAATACCTATAAAGATAAAGATTATGAAGAAATTTTATCTATTTTAAAACCAATTATAAATAAATTGCTTATAATTGATGTAAAAAATGATAGAATTGCAGATAAAAATGAAGTTATAAAAACAGCAAAAAAATTAGAAATAAAAACAGAAGAATTTAAAAAATTAGAAAATTATTTAACACTTGTGTTTGGGAGTTTTTCAGTAGTGGAGAAATTTTTAAGAGATTATGAGAAATAGTACTTTAATAACAATTACAACTTTACATGGTAGTAAACAATATACAATTACCCAGTTAATAAAAAAATTTATAACTTTTTTTATTACATTGTTAATAATATTATTTATTAGTGGTTTTTTAATGATTACGTATTTAAATAATTTAGTTAAAGAAAAAACAAAATTTTTAATTCAAAGAGAACAAAAAATAACAATTCTTTTAAAAAAACAAAATAATTTACAAAATAAAATTTTAATTTTAGAACAAAACATAACTCAAAAACAAAAATTTTTAGATGAAGTAAATGATAAAATTAGTGATATAGATGCTATTTTACAAATTACACCACCAAAAAATATAACTGCAAATGAAAAGCTTGATTTAGCAAAAATAGATGCAGTTGATAAAAAATATATTTTACAAAATATTCCAAATGGATATCCTGTGAAATTTGAAGGAGTGACTTCACCTTTTGGTTGGAGAATGCATCCAATTTTACATAAAAGAGAGTTTCATACAGGAATTGATCTAAGAGCAAAAAGAGGTACACCTATTTATGCGACGGCTGATGCAATAGTTGAATATGCACATTATCATACAACAAGTGGATATGGAAATTTAATTATTTTAGATCATAATTTTGGTTTTAAAACACTTTTTGGGCATTTAAGTAAAATCATAGTAAAAAGTGGAAAATTTATAAAAAAGGGTGATTTGATTGGATATACAGGGAGTAGTGGGCTTAGTAATGGGCCACATTTACATTATGAAATAAGATATGTTGGTATGGCTTTAAATCCAAAATATTTTGTAAAATGGAATTTAAAAAATTATAATGAGATATTTAAAAAGGAGCAAAAAGTAAAATGGCAATCTTTAATAAAGGCAATACAATGGCAAAAGAAACTTCTACAACGATAATTTCACAAGGTGCAAAATTAAAAGGTGATTTTAATTTAATGGCTAAACTACATATTGAAGGTGAAATTGAGGGAACGGTTAATTCTTCTACTCAAATTAGTGTAGGTAAAAGCGGTTTAGTTAAAGGTGAAATAGTTTGTTCTAAATTTATTTTAAATGGTAAGTTTGAAGGTAAAATTGAGTGTGATGTTTTAGAAATTATAAATGGTGGAGTGTTAAATGGTGAAATAATTATAAAAGATTTAATTATTGAAAAAGGTGGAATATTTGAGGGGAATTCAACATTAAAGAAAAAAGATGCAAGCAAAAAGTCTTGAATTTTTAAAAAACAGTAAAGCTGATAATGTAATTACAAAAAATTACAAAGAGGCTTTGTTAGTAGGTGAAGTTGCTAAATATTTGAATATACCTTATGTTATATTACCTGATTTTAGAGCAAACTCGGGTGATGATATGAGAAGTTTCAAAGAGGAACTTTTTGAACTAAATTCGGCTCTTTTTAAATACTATAATTCAAATGCTCTTTTAATTTCTCCAATAAATACAGTACTTAGAAAACTACCGACTAAAAAATATTTCTCTTCTATAAAACTTGAATTTGCTGATACAATTAATTTAAATGCACTAAAAGAAAAGTTAGTTTTATATGGTTATGAAGTGGTTAGTATTATTCAAGAAAAAGGAGAAGTTAGTTTTAGAGGTGATATTATTGATATTTATCCTATTAATTCAGATATTCCTTATAGAATATCTTTGTTTGATACAGAAATAGAAAATATTAGAAGTTTTGATGAGTTTAGTCAAATTAGTAAAGATGAAATTGAAAGTATAGAAATATTTCCAGCTATTGCTAGTTTAGATTCAAAAGAGTATGAAAAAATAAATAAAAAAATAGATGAGAGTAAGTTTGATGTTTTTTATAAAGATATTTATTCACTTGGATTTTGGTTTTTAGAAAAAGAGCCACTTACTAAAAAATTTAATTTTCTTTATGATATGACTGGGGAGATAGAAGATTTTAAACTTTTTAATGAGCTTTTTGAATTTGAAACTTATATTATAAAAGAAAGTAAATGTAAAGATTTTAAACCAAAAAATATAAAAGAATTTATAGAATTAAATCCCAAAAAGAATATAGAAATTTTAGCTAAAAATGAAGTTTTACTAAAAGAAAAAAATATAAATTATCCATTTACAAAAAGTGATATTGTATTAAATGTTCAGTGTCCTGAGAAAATAATTATTTCATTAAATGAGTTCAAATCCAAAAAGAAAAAAACTCCTATAATTTTAATTGATGATTTGAAAAAGGGAGATTTTGTAGTTCACGAAGCCCATGGAATTGGTAAATTTATGGGACTTGTTCAGCTTCAAGTTTTAGGTAAAACTGGAGAGTTTGCAGAAATTAGATATGCAAATGATGATAAACTTTTACTTCCTATCGAAAATTTAAATTTAATTGATAGATATATCGCCCCTGGTGGAGTTACTCCAACTCTGGATAAAATGGGTAAATCAACATTTGGTAAAAACAAAGAAAAAGTAAAAGAGAAAATATTTGCAATAGCCGCAGATATTATTAAACTTTCAGCCCTTCGTGAGACAATATCTCCAAAACCTATGAAATTTGATGGAGTTGAGGAATTTACACTTGATGCTGGGTTTAGTTATACTCCTGATCAAAAAAAAGCAGTCCAAGATTTGATGGAAGAGATGAAAACCAGGGTAATGGATAGACTTCTTAGTGGTGATGTGGGATTTGGTAAAACTGAAATTGCAATGGTGGCTTCATTCATAGCAGTTAAAAGTGGTTATCAAGTAGCTATGGTGGCACCTACTACTATTTTAGTTTCTCAACACTATGAAACATTCAAAAAAAGATTTGCTAAATACAGTGTAAATATAGCTAAAGTTGATAGATTTACAACATCTAAAGAGAAGAAATTAATTGAAGCAAGCCTTAAAGAAGGCATAATTGATATAGTTTTAGCAACGCATTCTGCTTTTAATTTGGAGTATAAAAATTTAGGTTTAGTTATTATTGATGAAGAGCATAAATTTGGAGTTAAACAAAAAGAAAAACTAAAAAATATGGTTGAAAATGTTCATCTGCTTAGTATGAGTGCAACTCCAATTCCAAGAAGTTTAAATTTAGCACTTTCGAAAATAAAAGGATTTTCAGCACTTAATACTCCACCAAAGACAAAACAAGAAACAAGAACATTTGTAAAAGAGTATTCAGATGAGTTTATCAAAGAAGTGATTTTTAGAGAAGTTAGAAGAGGTGGACAAATTTTTTATATTTATAATAATATAGCTGGAATTGAAATTAAAAAAGATAAACTTCAAAGATTGATTCCAAATTTAAGGATTTTAGTTTTACATGCTAAACTAACTCCTGCGCAAATAGAAAAAAGTATGATCGATTTTGTAAATAAAAAATATGATTTAATTATAGCTACTACAATTCTTGAAAGTGGAATTCACATACCAAATGTAAATACGGTAATTGTAGAAAATGCTGATAGATTTGGGATAGCAGATTTACATCAAATTCGAGGTAGAGTGGGGCGAGGAGATAAAGAAGGTTATGCTTATTTTATAGTAAAAGATAAAGAAGAAATAAGTGAAGATGCAAAAAAAAGACTTTTAGCACTTGAAGAAAATTCATTTTTAGGAAGTGGCGCGGTTCTCGCAATGCATGATTTAGAGATAAGAGGTGGTGGAAATATTATTGGTGAAGCTCAATCAGGACAAATTAAAAATGTTGGATATTCAATGTATATTAAACTTCTTGAAGATGCTTTAAAAAATTTAAGTGGTGAAGCTAAAACAGGGAAAGAAGTAGAAATAAAACTAAATATAAATGCCTATATTTCCCCAGAACTTGTGGAAGATGAAAGAGTTAGAATTGAAATTTATAGAAGACTTTCTATGGTAAAAGAGTTTGAAGATATTTATAATATTCAAAAAGAATTAATTGATAGGTTTGGAAAAATTGATAAAGTAACAAGTAACTTTTTAGAAAAAATGAAGATCAAAGTATTAGCAAGTAAAAAAGGTATCATAACTATTTCAAATTATGGGGAAAATATTACAATAATTTATGAAAATGACAAAAAATTTATAAAAGCGAAAGCTAAGGATGATATAATTATCATTGAAACAATTTTAGAGGAGTTAAGATGAAATTATTAGTAATAGAAGATGATGAAGCAATTTTATCACTCTTACAAAGAGGACTTGAAGAAGAAGGAATGATAGTTGACACTGCTACAAATGGAGAAGATGGAGAATATTTAGCCCAGGTTAATCGTTATGATATTATTATTTTAGATTGGATGTTGCCCGAAAGAAGCGGAATTGAAATTTTAAAACAGTTAAGAGATAAGGATATAAAAACTCCTGTCTTAATGCTTACTGCAAAAGATGCTATTGAAAATAAGTTGGAAGGATTAAATGAAGGTGCTGATGATTATCTAACTAAACCATTTAATTTTGATGAATTAATTGCAAGAATTAATGCAATTTATAGAAGAAGTGCCTTGAAAGGTAGTGATAAAATAGTCATTAATGATATTGAAGTTGATTTTGATTCTAAACTTGTTAAAAAAAATGGAGAAATTGTAAATTTAACAGCAAAAGAATTTGAATTTTTAGAATTTTTATTGGCAAATCGTGGAAGTTTAGTTTCAGTTGAAATGATTCAAGATCAGCTTTGGAATAGTGAGGAATTTGTGAATAGTAATGTTATTCAAGTAATTATTTATAGACTTAGAAATAAACTTGGTAAATATTTAATTAAATCAAAAAGAAATATGGGGTATTTTATTGAATAAAGAGAATTTAAAAACCATAGTTTTATGGTGGCTTGGAACTTTTATAGCGTTAATATTGATTATTTTTAATACAATATTTTATCAAATGTTAAAATATTCTTTTTACAATAAAATTAAAAATTCATTAGTTCTAGTTTCTAACAATGTAAAAGATAATTTTACTCCTCCATCAATAAATAAAGTAGTAACTATTCCTCCAAGACTAGATTATCCAATAAGTCCTGTAATGATATCAGTTTTTGGTGCTAAAAATATGCATATTATTGCAAAAAGTGTTACTTTTATGGATATAAATTTAGGTAATTATATTAAAACAAATCAAGAATTTTTGATAGCACATAATAAAAAATATGGAAAAATTGCTATCCATATTACAAAAATAATAGCACCAGTAAAAGGCTATATTGTAGTAGCAACACCAGTATATAGAGTTGATTTAAAACTTCAAGATATTTTTATAAAAATGATTATTTTAAATCCTATTTTACTTATTTTACTTTTACTTGGTACAAATATGATTTTGGATAGAGTATTAAATCCAATAAGAGAAATTACAAAAGCTGCTAATGAGATAAGTGTAGGGGATTTGGATAGAATTATTCCAATTCCATCTCAAAATGATGAAATAAAAGAGTTAGTTTTATCTTTTAATTCGATGGTAATTCGTCTTAGAAATGGTATTGATATGATTCATAGATTTAATTCTGATGTTTCGCATGAGCTTAGAACTCCATTAACTGTTTTAAAAGGAGAAATGGAATTAGCCCTTAGAAAAGATAGAGATAAAGAATATTATAAGAATGTATTAAAAAGTTCTCTAAAAGAGATTGATTATATGGTAGATATGGTTGAAGAGATGTTGATGTTTTCAAAAATAGATAGTGAAGTGGAACAAAAAGAGAATATAAATTTAGATGAACTTTTATTAAAAGTAGTCTCAAAGCTTTCATTTAAAGCAAAGTATAAAAATCTTAAAATTGAATTTGAAAAAACAGAGCCCATTGAAATAAAATCAAATCCTTTTTTAATAAATGCTATTTTTATAAATATTATTGATAATGCTATTAAATATTCAAAAGAAAGTGGAGTTATTAAAATTTCTCTATATAAAGATGATGGAAATATAATATTTGAAGTAATGGATACAGGAATTGGTATTAAAAAAGAGGATTTAAAATATTTAACAGATAGATTTTATAGAAGTGATATTTCCAGAAATAGGGATATTAAAGGCTTTGGACTTGGACTTTCAATTGTTCAAAAAGCACTTGATACAATAGGTGGTAAAATTAAATTTGATTCAATTTTAGGTAAAGGAACAATTGTAACAATAAAAATAAAAAATAATAAAAAAGGACAAAAAAATGAGTAAAATAAATGAAATTTTACAAGAAATGGATGAACTTAAAAAGAAATTAAGAATTGAACTTGATAAAAAAATAGAAAATAAAGTATTTCATAAAAAATGGACTTTTAAGGAATTTATAGAATATTTCAAAACTATTCCTCTTGGAACTTTATTAACTTCGCCTATAATTTATGCAATGGTAATTCCTGTAATTATTTTAGATCTGTTTTTATGGATTTATCAAAATATAAATTTTAGAGTTTATAAAATTCCATTAGTGAAGAGAAACAATTATATTTTTTATGATAGACAAAATTTAGAATATCTTCATCCAATTGATAAACTTGGTTGTGTTTATTGTAGTTATTTCAATGGACTTATGGCATATTCTAGTGAAATAGCAAGTAGAACAGAATTATATTTTTGTCCAATAAAACATAAAAAGAGATTAGATTATGAGCATCAATATTACAAATATTTTTTACCTTATGGATATGACAAATATTATGAAGAGTTAGAAAACCTTAGAAATAATTTAAGAAATTATAATTTTACAGATGTAAAACCTGAGAATTATGGTATAAAGAAATAATGTAAATGTAGAAAGGATAAAAATGAAAGAGTTTATTAAAAAAAGATATGCTTTAAAATATGATATTAAAAATTTTGAAAAATATTATGAAGAATATAAAAATATAAAACCTTTTAAAGTTAATCAAAATATTTATGAAACTAATCAAACTATTAGTGATGAAGCTCATTATATTTTAAGACTTACTGCAACTTATAAAATGAAAGAAGTTTTAGAATCACTAAAAATTAATTTGGATGATGCAAATGTTTATGAAAATATAGAATATGGGAATATTGGAACATTTGGAAGAATTGCAAAAATGTTTACAGGTGCATATCCAGAAGATAATTATGAGTTAATGAGTGGAAGATGGAATAAACCTCCAAGAATGGCAGTTTTTCCAAATGATAAAGATAATCATAATCCAGTGTTTGTAAAAACTGATCTAAATGCAGTTTGCTCACATCATTTTATAAGATTTGGAGAAGATTATTATGATAATGATTCATTTATAGTAATTGGGTATATTCCCGAAAAGTATTTAGGTGGAATATCTAAAATAAATAGATTTGTAAATTGGTGTGCTAGAAGAGGGTGGCTTCAAGAAGATTTAACAAGATATATAGGTAAAAAAATAGAAGAAAACTTCAAAACAGACTCTGTTTATATAGCACTTTTTAATATGAAACACGGATGTACAGCTTTTAGAGGTGCTTGTGATAATAGAGCTGCTACTACTTCTATTTATTCAACAGGTGAATTTCTAACAAATCCAGAACTTATACCACCAAAGTATAGGGGTTAAAATGAAATGGAGTATAGATAAACAATTTGATTTTTGTTATGGTCACAGAGTTTGGTCGCAAGAGCTTAATAAAGAATATAGCTTAGATAGTTGTCTAGCTTGTCGTCATTTGCATGGGCATCAGGGAAAAATCAAACTATATTTGACAAGTGAAACATTAGAAAATGGAATGGTAACTGATTTTAAACATCTTAACTGGTTTAAAGAGTGGCTTGATAGTGTGCTTGACCATAAATTTATAATAGATAGGAATGATCCACTTTTTAGTGATTTAATGTCTCATTATTCTATAAATGAAAAAATGGATGAAAGTAAATTTTTCTATTTTAAAGAAGGATATTGGATTTGTGATTTGAAATATCTTGATAAAAAAGAGTTAATTGAAAAATATGAAGGTATGGTTATAGTCGATTTTATACCTACAAGTGAAAATATTTCTGCTTGGATTTTGGAAATTGTTCGTAAAAAAATGTCCAAAATAGGGGTAGAAGCTACGGCAATAGAATTTTGGGAAACTCCAAAAAGTCATTGTAGAGTAGAAATTTGATTTTATTTTAAAATTTTGATAAAATACCGCACTAAAAATAAAAGAAGGACAGAAAATGAAAAAAGATATCCATCCAGAATACATTCCATGTCATGTTACTTGTGCATGTGGAAATGAATTTGATATTTATACAAATAGAGAATCAATGAGAATCGAACTTTGCGACAAATGTCATCCATTCTATACAGGAAATGAAAAACAAATTAGTGCAGGTGGTAGAGTAGATAAATTTAAGAAAAAATACAGGTCTTAAATAATTGCTTACTCTCGTTCCAACTCCTATTGGAAACTTGTCTGATATTTCAAAAAGGGCCCAAAAAGCTCTTCTTGAAGCAGATGTTATTTTTTGTGAAGATACTCGCGTAACTAAAAGACTTCTAAATTTACTTCAAATTGATTATTCAAACAAAACTTTTTATTCAATGCATTCTCATAATGAAACTGAAATAATTAAAAAAATTGATATTTTTATTTTTGAAAAAAATGTTGTTTATGTTAGTGATGCTGGAATGCCAGGTATTAGTGACCCTGGAAGTAAACTTATTCAATATGCACAAACTAATAATATTGAATATGATGTGATTCCAGGGGCTAATGCAGTTTTGACAGCACTTGTGGCAAGTGGATTTGAAGGTGAATTTACATTTTTTGGATTTTTACCACATAAAGGTAATATTCGAGAAAAAAAGTTAAAAGAAGTTATTTCACACGATAAAATTGCTGTTTTGTATGAATCACCACATAGAATAGAAAAATTTTTGAGTGAATTGAAAGAATTAATTCCTGATAGAATAGTTTTTTTTGCAAAAGAACTTACCAAAAAACATCAAACTTTTATCAAAGATTTTGTAAAAAATATAGAGTTATCAAATACAAAAGGTGAATGGGTTGTTGTATTTGATAAAGGTATCAAAAATGATACAATAACTTTTAATTATGATGATATTTTATCTCTAAAACTATCTCCAAAAGAAAAAGCTAAACTTTTAAGTCAAATTTCAGACAAATCTACCAAAGAAATCTATAATGAGCTTATAAAATTATCATAAATTTATAATAATTATGATAAAATAATACCATTAAAACAAATTAAAGGTATATTTTATGATAGTTTATGGTAAAAGGATTTTTTATTATCTTTTAAAAAATCACAAAGAGATAATAAATGAAATTATTCTCTCAAAAAAATTGGATGCAAAAGAGTTTAGAGAACTTCAAAAATCAAATATACCTATAAAAGTAACAGATAATAAAAAAGCTCAAAGTTTAGCAAGAGGTGGAAATCATCAGGGCTATTTTCTTGATATAAACTTCACTCCAAAAGATTCCAAAAATATTAAAGATTTAAAATCAGTACTAATTTTAGATAATATTACAGATATGGGTAATATCGGAGCTATTATAAGAACAGCTTATAGTTTGGGAATTGATACTGTTATTATTACTGGGATTAATGAACTTAAATGGGAAAATGTTATCAGAATGAGCGCAGGAGCTGCTATTGATATGCCTATAATAGTTATTAAAAATATATTAGATGTTATAAATGATTTAAAAACAAATAAATTTAAAATCATTGGTGCAGATATGGATGGAAATAAAGATATTGAAAAAACTGAAAAAATGGCATTAATTATGGGTAATGAAGGTGAGGGACTTACTAAAAAAGTTAAATCAAAACTTGACGAAATAGCTTCTATTGAAATGAAAAGAAATTTTGATTCTTTAAATGTAAGTGTAGCAAGTGGTATTTTAATGGATAGGATTTTTAATGGATGAATTATTAAAAAAATATAAAATAGAAGAAATTAGTAAAAGAACATCTATTTCTCCAGTTTTTTTACAAAAATTAATAGTAGAGAAATTTGATAAAATAGATAAATTAAAATTTAAAGGTTTTTTAAAAATTTTGAAATCTGAATTTAAGGATGTTGATTTTAGTGAATTAGAAGAAAAAGCAAATAATTATTATTTTATTGCTGATGATTCTAAAAAAACAGGAAAGCAGCAAATTATAGAAGAATTAGATAAAAATAACAAAAGTTATAAAGGTTATTTTTTTGTATTTATTTTAATTATCATTATCGGAATTCTTTTGTATTATATGAAGCATAATGAAAAAATTCAAACAGAAAATAATAATACGAATTTAGAGACTTTAAAAGTTGAGAAGATAATAGAAAAAAATGATAGTAATGTTACAAATAATTTAACTTTTGAAGAAAATAAAAGTGAGAAAAATAAAACAAAATTAACTAATAATATGATTAATGTTGAAAAAAATAGTTCTAAAAAATATATTGATACAAATCTTACGATAAACCCACTTCAATTAGTTTGGTTTAAAATATATTATTTAGATTTAAATAAAAGTAAGGAATTTTTAACAAGTACTCCTATTGAATTAAATGCAAGTAAAAAAATGTTTATTAAATTTGGACATGGAATGGTAAAATTATTTTATAATGGAGAAACTATTTTCCCTAATTCAAAGAGAATTACAAGAGTTATTTTAAATAATGGGGAAATGAATATAACTAATAAAAAAGTAGAGAATTTTAGATGAGGAAAATATTTTTATTATTTTTAGTATCAATTTATTCATTTGCTATAACTAATACTTCTAAGATAGAAAATCTTATGGGAGAAAATAATTATCAAAAATATCAAAAATTAATTGATAAAATTTTTCCTAAAAATAATTATAATATTACTACAATTGTAAAAAAATTAAAAAATAATGGTTTGATTGAACTATTTTTTGATAAAGCTAAAATTATTGATACACAATTTGAATTTCAAAATGGTAATCCTATTTTAAATCAAAAAATCTTAAATAATAGTTTGACTAATCTGGGGTATTACTATTTTTATCCAGTTGAGATATCTAAAACGGATAATATGTATAATGTAACTTTAGAAATGAAAAGTGAGCATTTTATTGACCCTGTGTCATTAATTAATGAATTAAATTCAAGAGGTTGTAAAATTTTAGATATTTCAAGATATGAAGAAGTTTTTAATTATAAGCTTGATTGTTCAAATGGTTTTATTAAAGAAGTCAAAAATTTAACAAATAAAAGGCAAAGTTTTGTCAATCCCAATGGAATATATTGGTTAAAAAATGATAAGTTTTCAAAAATAACTATAAAAACATCTAGAATAGATACTTGGCATCCATCAGTTTGGTTTTATGATAAAAATATGAATTTTATTAATGTATTTAGAAAAAACATTGTTGTAAATTTTACAACTTTACAAATTCCTCCGGCCTGTGAATATATAAAAATTACAGATATATATTCGCCAGAAAATTTTAAAAGAGGAATAATAATAAAAGGAAAATAATATGAATGAATTTGAAAGAATTGAAAGATTACCAAACTATATTTTTGCAGTAGTAAATGATTTGAAAATGCAAGCTAGACGGGCAGGAGAAGATGTTATTGATTTTTCAATGGGAAATCCAGATGGTCCAACTCCAAAACATATAGTTAATAAATTAATCGAATCAGTGCAAAAGCCAAAAACTCATGGATATAGTGTTAGTAAAGGTATTTATAAATTAAGAGAAGCTATAACTAATTGGTATGCAACCAAATATAATGTTACATTTGACCCAGAAACTGAAGCAGTAGCAACAATGGGAAGTAAAGAAGGTTATGTGCATTTAGCACAAGCTGTTACAAACGTAGGTGATGTAGCGATTGTACCAGATCCGACTTATCCAATTCACTCTTATGCTTTTATGTTAGCAGGCGCAAGTGTAAGAAAAACAAAACTTAAATATAATGATAAATATGAACTTGATGAAGAAGCTTTTTTCAATGATTTAGAAGTTGCAATGATTAAATCTGTGCCAAAACCAAAATTTTTGGTATTGAATTTTCCTCATAACCCCACAACTGTAACTGTTACAAAAGAATTTTATGTAAAAGCAGTTAAGTTTGCAAAAGATAATAATTTGTGGATTATAAGTGATATTGCTTATGCTGATATTACTTATGATGGATATAAAACTCCTTCTATTTTCGAAGCAAAAGGTGCTAGAGATGTGGCAGTTGAGAGTTTTACACTTTCAAAAAGTTATAATATGGCAGGATGGAGAGTAGGATTTATAGTAGGAAATAAAACATTAATTGGTGCAGTTCAAAAATATAAATCTTGGATTGATTATGGAATGTTTACTCCAATTCAAGTAGCTGCTACAGTTGCTCTTAATGGACCGCAAGAGTGTGTAAAAGAGATTACAGAAAATTATAGACAAAGAAGAGATGTTGTAATAGAGAGTTTTGAAAATGCTGGATGGCATATAAATAAAAATAATGCAACTATGTTTTGTTGGGCAAAAATTCCTGAAAAATGTCAATTTATGGGAAGTTTAGAATTTTCAAAAAGACTTCTTACTGAAGCAAAAGTTGCAGTTAGTCCTGGTGTTGGTTTTGGTGCTTATGGTGAAGGATATGTAAGAATTGCACTTATTGAAAATGAAAAAAGAATCAGACAAGCTGCTAAAAATATTAAAAGATTTTTAGATAAGTTTTAAGGTATAAATTTGAAAAAATTTACTATCTTTTTACTTTTTTTTTCTATTGTATTTGCAAATAACTTAACAAATGAAGAAAAAAACTATCTTAAAAATAATAACACTATAAAAGTATGTATAAATCCTAATTGGGCTCCTATCGAATTTCGTGATGAGAAAGGAAATCCAGAAGGTATCTCCATTGATATTTTAAAAATTTTATCAGATAAATTACATTTAAAACTTCAATTTATTAAAACTTCTTCTTGGCTAGAGTCTCAACAATTTTTAAAAGAGAAAAAATGTGAGATTTTACCATCTGCTATAATGACAGATAAAAGAAAAAAGTATGCTGTTTTTACAAAACCATATTTAAATTATAAATTAGCAGTAATTACAACGAATGATAAGCCAATTATCAATAATTTAAATGAAATTGTAGATAAAATAATGAGTAGAAAGCAAGCTTCAGGGCTTATTGCTAAGATGAAAAAGTTGTATCCAAATATAAAAATTATTCAAACAAGAGGGTATGTAGAAGCTTTTGATTTGGTCCATAAGGGAAAAGCGTATTTTACGATAGCAACAATCCCTGTTTTTGAATATTACAAAAGAAAATATAGTTTAGACAATTTAATTATAAATGGCTATACAGATTTTAAATATAATTTAAGAATAGCGGTTAGAAATGATAAGCCTATTTTAAGAAATATTTTGGATAAAAGTTTGAATTCTATTACTCCTAATATGAAAAGAGTAATTTATGAAAAATGGGTTATAAATGTAAAACCAGCAATAAATTATAAAAAATATATAACTGTAATATTAATTGTTATATTTTTTATTGTAGTTATATTTTTATCTATTAGTTATCAAAATTATTATTTAAAGAAAAGAATTAAATTATCAATAAAAAAGATAGAAGAAGAAAAAGAAAAAATGAAGAAAATAGTTGATAATGTAATGGAAGCAGTGGTAATTGCTGATGATAATTTAATGATTGTGGATGTAAATAAAAGAACTGAAAGTATATTTGGATATAAAAAAGAAGAAGTAATTGGTAAAAATCTTTTAGATTTTGTACAAAAAAATGAAGAAAATATATTAAAAGAAACTTATGAAGTATTAGAGCCATTTGAAATAGTAAGAAAAAGAAAAGATGGCTCAGAAATAGTTTGTTTAGTAACAAGAACATTTTTTATAGAAAATAATAAAAAATATAGAGTATCTATGTTTGTGGATATTACGAAACATAAAGAACAAGAAATAATGCTTGCACAACAATCAAAATCAGTTGCTTTAGGTGAAATGATAGGAAATATTGCTCATCAATGGAGACAACCTTTAAATGCTTTGAGCTTATATATTTTTAATTTAGTTTTAGATTATGAGTCTAAAGAATTAACAAATGAAAAGATGCAAGAATTTGAAAAAAATACAAATAAATTAATTCAAGGAATGAGTCAAACTATCAATGATTTTACTGGGTTTTTGAAACCGGATAAAACAAAAAAAGAGTTTAATTTAGTTGAAGCTTTAAATGATAGTATTAAATTTGTAAAAGCAAGTTATAAAGCAAATGAAATAGAAATTCAGAAGAATATAAAAGATATTAAACTTTTTGGGGTCGAACCAGATTTAGAACAAATTTTTGTAAATATATTTAATAATTCAAAAGATGCTTTTGAAGAGAAAAAAATTAAAAATAGAAAAGTTATTATTTCTACTGAAGAGAGAGAAAATCAAGTTATTATTACTTTTAGAGATAATGCAGGTGGAGTTGATGAAAAAATCATACATCGTTTAACTGAGCCATATTTTTCTACAAAATTTGCAGATCAAGGTGTTGGACTTGGACTTTATATGTCTGAAATGATTATTAAAAATGGTTTTAATGGACAATTAATTATGAAAAATGTAGATGATGGATTAGAAACTAAGGTTATATTGGAGAAAAAATGAGGGTTTTAATAATTGGTGCAGGTGGTGTTGGTGGATATTTAGCAGGAAATTTAGCCAAAGATGGAATAGATGTTACACTTTTCGCAACTCCTAAAACAAATGAATTTATTCAAAAAAAAGGATTAAAAATAAAAGATGTGGATAAGGAATACTCTGTTTGTGTGAAAACTAAATTGAATGGGATTTATGATGTTATAATTTTAGCCCTAAAAGCTTATAATTTAGATGATGTTTTAGAAATAATAAAAACTTATTCAAATAAAAATACAACTGTTTTGCCACTATTAAATGGAGTAGGTCATTTTGAAAAATTAAAAAAATTTAACCTCAAAAAAGGGTGTATTTATATACTTTCTCATAAAGTTGATATTAATGCAATTGAAAAAAAATCAAAATTATTTTATTTATGTTATGAAAAAGATAAGAAATTAGATAAATTATTTAATAAAACTACTTTGAAAGTAAAATCGAGTGAAAATATAGATATTGATGTTTGGAAAAAATATCTTTTTATTGCTACATTTGCAACTCTCACTTCATATTACAAAAAGTCAATAGGTTGGGTGATTGAAAACAAGGAAGATGAGGTTATTGAATTTGTAAGAAGAATGATAAGTTTGGCTAAAAATTCAAGAATTGAATTAGATGAAACAAAAGAAATAGAGAAAATTATAAAACAAGCTAAAAATATTCCTTATGATTCTAAAACTTCTATGCAATTAGATTTTGAAAAAAATCATAAAACTGAACTTGAAAATTTAGTTGGATTTTTGAAAAATGATGAATTTATAGCCAATTTTTATAAAAAACTTTTATCCTATTGATTAAAATCAATGACTTTTATCTATTTTAATACTATAATTCTTTCAAATAAAAAACAAAAAACCAAGGAGAAATTATGGGATTATTAGATTTTTTAACAGGAAATGAAGCAGCAGCAAAAGGTGCATCTCAAAAAGATTGTCATCCAAAAATGTTTTGTTATCAATGTGAAATGAGTATGGCAGAAGGGTGTGGAGCTCATGGACAAGATATAGGAACATGTGGTAAAACTGCTACAACATCAAGACTTCAAGATATGATGATATTTGGACTTAAAGGTTTAGCAGCGTATAGAGAACATGCAAGAGAATTACTTGATATGAATCCAAATAGTGATGATTTAAAAACTTTAATCGAAGTTGATGATACAATGAGTGAAACTTTATATTTTACTTTAACAAATGTAAACTTTAATTTTGATGAACATATTGCTCAACTTATGAAAGTAGGTGCAGCAGGTGCAAAAGTTATGGATTTATTAAGTTCAAATCATACAAAAGCATTGGGTGTTCCAACTCCTGTAACTGTTACTCAAAATAAAGCAGAAGGGAAAGGTATTTTAATTTCTGGGCATAACTTAGATATGTTAGAAAAATTACTTGAAAGAATAGAAGAAAGAGGATTAGCAGATAAAATAAATATTTATACTCACTCTGAAATGCTACCGGCTCATGGTTATCCAGCACTTAGAAAATTTAAAAACTTAAAAGGTAATATTGGTAAAGCTTGGTTTGATCAAACTGATGTATTTACTAAATGGAATGGAACTTGTGTTGTAAATACAAACTGTATTGTTCCACCAGAAAAATCAAAAAAAGTTGCTAATTATATTGATAGACTTTATACTTACAAAATTACTGGTATCAATGGAGCTATAAAAATTGAAAATGATAATTTTGACCCATTAATTGATCAAACTTTATCTTTACCAGATGTAACTGGATTCGATAGTGATGAAACAATTGTTACAGGTCATCATTATGAAACAATCTTAACACTTGCCCCTGCAATTCTTGATGCAGTTAAAACTGGAAAAATCAAAAGATTCTGGGTAATAGCAGGATGTGATGCACCAGGACACGGAAGAGATTATTTCAGAGAATTAGCTCAAAAAGTTCCAGCTGACCATGTAATTATTACTTCAAGTTGTGGTAAATTTAGATTTAATGATATTGATTTTGGAACAGTTCCAGGAACAGAGATCCCAAGATATTTAGATTTAGGTCAATGTAATGATAGTAATGGTGCAGTTCATATTGCATTAGCAGTTGCAGATGCATTAGGTGTAAAAGATGTAAATGAATTACCAATTTCAATTGCTTTAATGTGGATGGAACAAAAAGCAGTAATTATTTTACTTGCATTGCTTAATCTTGGAATTAAAGATATTTATCTTGGAGCAAGAGCACCTCAATTTATGAATGACGATATCTATAGCTTTTTACATGAACACTTTAATTTGGGTGTAATTAGTGATATAACAAATGATTTTGGAAAAGAATTAGCTGAGTAAGCTTTTTCTTTTTTTTTCTACTTTTAAACTCTTCCCACAACTACAAAAAAAGGAATACTAAATGGAATTATCACAAGTTAGTTTTGAACCAATGAATGAAGTTCATAATAAAGAAGCCGAAGTTTTAGAAAGATTACTTATTGCTATTAAAAATAGAGAAAATTTAGATAATGTCTATGATGAGTTTGTAAAAGATGTTGAAAATCATTTTTCTTTTGAACAAAAGTTAATGGAAAAATATGAATTTTTTGCAAAGATACCTCATAAAATGGAACATAATAAAATTTTAAATGAATTAGAGAAAATAAAAAATCATTTAAATGAATATGAAAACTTAGAAAAATATTTTGATACTACATTTTTACCATGGTTAAATAATCATATTGCTACGATGGATACAGTAACTGCTGGATTTTTTTCTCAAATAGGTGCAAAAATATAATTTTTTAGTATAATGTCATCAAAAAGGCATTTATTTATGGATTTAAAAAATATATTTTTGTTTGAAAATATTGATGATGAATCTCTAAAAGAGATAGAAAAGTTTTCAAAGATTACTCAGTTAAATAAAGATGAGATAGTTTTTTATGAAAATGATCCTTCTGATTATCTTCATATTGTAATTAAAGGTGCAGTTAAAATATATAAATTTGACAGTAAAAATAATGAAATAATAATACATAGATTTATTGCACCTTCCATGATAGCAGAAAGAGCTAATCTTTTGGGAATGGTATTTCCTGCAAATTGTGCAATGACTGAAGATGGAGTTATTTTAAAAATAAACTTTAAAAAATTTAAAGAAAGTATGCAAAAAGCAGATATTTGTTTTAAAATAATGCAATCACTTCTTAAAAAAATGAATTTTTTGGAAAATGTTATTCATTCGAATTTAATTCTTGATACTCAAACAAAAATTGCAAAATTTATTTATGAAGAAACAGAAGTTTTTGAAACACTAAAACAACATTCTATTGCTACTTTATTAAACATAAAACCTGAAACATTATCAAGAAAACTTAAAAAATTCAAAGAATTAGGAATTATAGAAAATCAACACTCTAAATTAAAAGTAATAGACAAAGAAAAGTTAAAAGAAATTTATAATTTTTAAATTTACAAAATGTAACATATTTTTAATATTGCCTCAATTTACTTCAAAACTTTGACGGGGGAGGGGGTAATATATTATAATTGTGTTGTATAAAATCAAAGGAGTATAGTATGACTATCAAAGCCAAATTTACGTGGGCATTTACCGTTATAATTCTATTAGTAATAGGATTAGTTACATTTAGTATTCTTAAACTTAATCAGTCGTCTCAAAATTTTACAAAATATAAAGAAAAAGCCAATGATAGCGTGTTAGTTTGTAATATTGAAACAAATTTACTTGTGATTAGTTTAGAAGTTAAAGACTTTTTAAAAACAAAAGCAAAAGAAGATATAACCAATTTTAGAAAAGCTTATAAAAAAGTAGAATCTCTTTCAAAAAAAGCATTAAAAGAAATTAAATCACCAACTCAAAAAACTAAAGTTGAAAATATAGATAAAAAATTAACTCTATATCACAATAACTTTTATAAAGTAGTAAAATTATACAAACAAAGAGATGATATAATAAGTAGGTTGGATGTTTATGATAAAAAAATTATACAACTTTTAACAATACTTAAGAAAGAAGGAAAAAAATCTAATCATTTAGAAACTTATGAAGCAGCTGAAGAAAGTATTAAAGTTATTTTATTAGCAAAAGTTTATGTAGCTAAATATTTAATTGCAGATAATGAGATACATATAAAAAAAGTTCAAAAAATATTTAATGAATTAAATCAAAAATTAAAATATATTAAAGAAAATATCAAAAGCCCTAAAAGAAAAAAAGAATTACAAAAAATAATTGATTTAATAAAAAATTATAAAAAAGAAGTAAATAATATAATTAAAATCAATGAAAATACAGATGAGATTATAAACAAATCAAATGCAATTGAGACATATATTAATAAATCAGTTGAAAATATAAAACTTTCAACTCAAAAAGAGCAAACTATAATTGAAAATGAAATTATAACTCAAAACGAACATATAAAAGTCATTTCTATAATTACAGGTATTTTAATTACACTTATTATTATTTTTTTAAGTAGTTATATACTTATAAATTCTTTAATTAAACCATTAAAATTATTAGAAGATTTAACAAAAGATTTATCAGAAGGCGATGGAGATTTAACAAAAAGATTAAATGTAAAAGCTAAAGATGAAATAGCTATTGTTTCAAATTATATAAACTTATTTATAGAAAAAGTTCAATCTGCTATAAATTCAGTAAAACAGACAAGTCATGAAAACGCTTCAATTTCTCATGAATTATCAACAACTTCAATGAATGTTGGAAAGAATGTTGAATCTTCTGTAGCGATTGTTAATGAAACAGTAAAACAAGCAAATAATATTAAAGATGAAACATATAATACAATTTCTATTACACAACAGTCAAAAGAAGAAATTTTAAAAGCTAATGAAAATTTAATAACTGCCAAAGATGATATAATAAACCTATCATCACAAGTACAAGAATCAGCCCAAAAAGAAGCAGAACTTGCATCTAATATGGATGAGCTTTCAAATAGTGCAAATGAAGTTAAAAATATACTTAATATTATTTCTGAGATTGCAGAGCAAACAAATCTATTGGCATTAAATGCAGCTATAGAAGCAGCACGAGCAGGGGAACATGGTAGAGGATTTGCTGTAGTTGCAGATGAAGTTAGAAAACTTGCAGAAAAAACGCAAAAATCACTATCAGAAATTGATGCAACTATAAGTTTAGTAATACAGTCTGTTTTAAATGCATCAACACAAATGAATAAAAATTCTGAAGAAATTAAAAAGCTGGGAGATATTGCAAATGAAACTGAAGAAAAAATTTCTTCAGCAGTTATAATGGTAGATAATTCTGTAGATACTACAAATAAAATGGTAGAGGATGTTGAGCATACTGGTAAAAATATAGAATTAATTGTAAATAAAATTACAGAAATAAATGAAATATCATCCACAAATGCAAGAAGTGTAGAAGAGATAGCATCAGCAGCTGAACATCTTAATGAACTTACAAATGAACTAAATAATCAACTTGAAACATTCCGAACCTAAAAAAATTGTTCTTATAGGAGCCTCTACTGGAGGTCCTGGGCAAATAATAAAAATTATTAAATCTTTGCCTAATCTTAATAATACATCTATAGTTATTGCTCAGCATATGGTTAATGGCTTTTTAGAAAGCTTTGCTAAAAATCTTCAAAGTTACACATCTAATAATGTTTTAATTATAAATAAAAAAACTCATTTAGAAAGTTCAAAAATTTATGTTTGTGAAGGTGAAACAATTTTAAAAAAAGAGAATAATGATTTTGTTTTTATTTCTAAATCTTCTTTGGAATATGATTATAATCCAAATATAAATATAGTTTTTAATTCATTTACTAAGTTTTCTTCTGAATTTGAAATATTATCAGTAATTTTAACAGGAATAGGAGATGATGGAGTAGATGCTTGTATCAATTTAAGTAAAAATTTTGTTTGTTGTATTACTGAAAGCCAAGAAAGTGCCATAGTTGATGGTATGCCTAGTCGAGCTAGATTATTAGTACCTAATATTGAAGTGTATGATTTACAAGAAATTATTAAAATAATAAAGGAATTTAGCGAATAATGTTTAGTTTTTTTAGAAAAAGAAAGCCTAAGAATGAAGAACATGAAGAGTCAACAATAAAATTTAAAGAAGATTTTAATGATGTAACTCTAATAGCAGAATATTTTTATAGAGAAACAGGTATTACATTTGATAAACAACTAAATATTTTAAAAAGTAAAGTTGTTTCATTTTGTAGACAAAGAAAAATCAGCTCATTTTCTCAATTATTAAAAATAATTCAAACTGATAAAATATTAAAACAAGAACTAATTAATACTCTTACAACAAATGAAACATTTTTTTATAGAGAAATGAAGCAGATTGAAGAATTAGTAAAACTTGTAAAACAAGAAAATTCTAATATTAGAATTTTATGTGCACCGTGTGCAACAGGTGAAGAATCATATTCTATTGCTATTGCTTTGTTAGAAAGTGGTGTAAGTGCTTCAAATTTTCATATTGTAGGTATTGATATAAATGCAGAAGCTATAGAAAAAGCAAAAGAAGCTATTTATAGCAAAAAAAGTATTAGAAATTTATCTTCTGAAATTTTAAATGAATATTTTAAGATTGAAAATGATAAATATATTTTAAAAGAAAATATTAAATCATTAGTTTCTTTTGAAGTAGCAAATATTTTTGATGATTCTTTTAAAAGTTTAGGAAAATTTGATTTTGTATTTTCAAGAAATATGCTTATTTATTTTGATAAAGAAACAAAACAAAAAGCTAAAAATATTTTAGAAGATATGAGAAAAAATGATGAACATGATGTGTTTTTTGGTCATGCTGATCTGTTTTAACTTTCCAACTCTTTTTTGAGAAATTTAGCAGTATAAGTATCACTTTTTATAAGTTTATCTATATTTCCAGTGGCTACTACTTTTCCACCAGCATTTCCTCCATCTGGTCCCATATCGATGATATAATCAGCACTTTTTACGAAATCTAAATTATGTTCAATCACAATTACACTATTTCCTAAATCCACTAAATGTTGCATAACTTTTACTAATTTATCGATGTCATCAAAGTGAAGTCCTGTAGTTGGTTCATCTAATACATATAATGTTTTTCCAGTATCTCTTTTACTAAGTTCTTTGGCTAATTTTATTCTTTGAGCTTCTCCACCACTTAGCGTTGTGGCATTTTGTCCAAGAGTGATATATCCAAGTCCTACATCTTTTAGCGTTTTTAGTTTTTGCTTGATTTTTGGTATTTTTTCAAAAAATTCATAAGCTTCATCTACACTCATTGCTAAAACTTCGGCTATATTTTTATCTTTGTATTTTATTTCTAATGTTTGAGAATTATATCTTGTACCGTTGCATTTTTCACATTTTACTAAAACATCTGGTAAAAAGTGCATTTCTATTTTGATTTCTCCTTCACCTTTGCAAGCTTCACATCTTCCACCTTTTACATTAAAACTAAATCTACCAATTGCATAGCCTCTGATTTGTGCTTCTTTTGTTTTAGCAAAAAGACCTCTTATTTCATCCATAAGTCCAGTGTAAGTTGCTGGGTTACTTCTTGGAGTTTTTCCTATGGGGCTTTGGTCAAGATATATCACTTTATCAAGTTCTTTTAGGCCTTCAATTTTAACGCCTTTTATGGTTTCAATTTTATGAGCGTGATTTAGAATCTCTCTTGCAGTTGGAAGCAAGGTTTGCAAGATTAAACTACTTTTCCCACTTCCACTAACTCCCGTAACACAAACGAAATTTTCAAGAGGAATTTTAACTGAAAGTTTTTTTATATTATGAATATTTACATTTTTTATAGTTAGCCATTTGTTTTGTGGGCGGTTTTTTTGATAATTTATATCAAGTTCTTTTCGTAAATATTTAGCTGTTAAAGTATTTGATTTTATAAGTTCATCTTTTGTACCATTAAATACAACTTCACCACCATATTTTCCAGCTCCTGGTCCAATATCTACAATCCAGTCAGCTGCAAGTATAGTTTCTCTATCGTGTTCGACTACGATTATAGAATTTCCTTTGTCTCGTAAGTTTTTTAAAGTTTTTATGAGTTTTGAAGTGTCTCTTTCGTGAAGACCGATACTTGGTTCATCCAAAACATATAAAACTCCTGTAAGCCCACTTCCTATTTGTGAAGCAATTCTAATCCTTTGAGCCTCACCTCCACTTATTGTTCTTGCATCTCGATGAAGTGTAAGATATCCAAGTCCTACATCTACTAAAAAATAGAGTCTTTCTTTTATCTCTTTGAGAATAGAAGAAGCAATTAATTTTTGTTGATTTGTAAAGTATTGGAAATTTTCATCATTATCAAAAAACTCATAACACTCGCGAATTGGCATAGAAATTATCTCAGATATACTTTTCCCTGCTACTTTTACTGCTAAATGTTCAGATTTTAGTCTAAATCCATTACATTTAGGACAAATTTTTTCTGTCATAATATTTGTTAAATCATCTTCTTTTGATAAATCAAAAGCTAATTTTTTTACACCAATCCACGGTTTTCTAATTATATTTTTTCCATATTTAAAAGATATGTCATTATTGGTTCCATTTAAAATAATATTTTGTGCTTTTTCATCAATTTCATTAAATTTTTTATTCATATCAATATTGAATTTATTGCATAAAGCTTTGAAAAAATCTTGATAATATTTTTTGTTAAATCCCCAAATAAGTGGAATTGCACCTTTGTTTAAAGGTTTATCTTTTATAAGCTTTTCTAAATCTAATGAATAGCTAATTCCAAGTCCGTTACACTCTTCGCAAGCACCTTTTGGAGAATTGAATGAAAAACTAAGTGGTTCTAATGGCTCAAATGATATTTTATCTTTGAAACAGGCTAAATGTTCAGAATAGTGAATTAGCTTTGAAGTATTTACTTCTTCATAGTTCATTATTTCGATTTCAACTTCTCCATAAGCTAAATTTAGAGCTTTTTCTACTGCTTCAGCAATTCTTGAAGAGTTCTCAACTTTCACAATAACTCTGTCAATTACAGCTTTAATTGTATGTTTTTTTGTTTTAGAAAGTTCTATCTCTTCATCAAGTCTTACCACTCTTCCATCTATAAAAGCTCTTATATAACCGTTATTTCTTAAATCTTGGATTAAACTTTCAAAACTTCCTTTTTTTTCTTTTATCAAGGGTGCATAAATTATAAGTTTTGAACTCGCTGGAAGTTTTAGCACTTCATTTATGATATCACTTGCACTCATTTGAGTAATTTCACCACCACATAAATGACAATGTTGCACTCCAACTCTTGCATAAAGTAGTCTTAAATAGTCATAAATTTCTGTAATAGTTCCTACAGTTGAGCGAGGATTTTTGGAAGTTGTTTTTTGATCTATTGCTATTGCTGGAGTTAGACCTTCTATTTTATCTACTTGTGGTTTCCCTGTTTTTTGAAGAAATTGCCTTGCATATGAGCTTAAACTTTCGATATATCTTCTTTGACCTTCTGCATACAGTGTAGAAAAGGCTAGTGTACTTTTACCACTTCCACTAAGTCCCGTAATTACTACTAATTTGTTTTTAGGAATTTCAAGTGATATGTTTTTTAGATTATTTTCTCTTGCACCAAAGATTTTAATTTTATCCATTAAATCCATTCCCCATTGAAATAGTCCAAACTACAAAAGCAAACACAATGAGCTCTGTAGAATATAGTTTCCAAACTGGTTGAGGTTTTTTAAGCTCATCCCCAATTTTATGATATTCATCTCTTGTAAGTGTTTTGAAATTTGATTTAATTATAGTTTCCAAATATACTTCTTTGTCATTTGTAACTAAATGAATAAAAATATTTTTATATTGAATGAAAATATCAATGGCAGCTAAAAAAAGCAATCCCACATCTAAAACTCCTAAAATATAATATTCTGCAACCAAAATTATTTCAATATAAAACATTATACTATAGCCTAAAAATGGGGAATTATTTTTAAGTGAATATAAAACAAACATTTTATCAAGAACACTTTTTACTTGCATACTACTTAATATGTAAATTCTAAAAGCAATTACTAAAAAAGTTATAAGTTCAATTAAAATTTCATTATTCATCAAACAGCCTTTTTTTAAAGAAATTGTATCAAAAATTTGCAATTTAGACTAATTAGATAATTATTTTATTTTTTAAGTGATTTTTATAAAATTTTTTGTTACTATTTTGTAATAAGTTTATGATAAAGGAAATGTATGGAAGTAAATACTGTAAAAAAGTTAGAAAAAGCGGCGCGTAAATCCTCTGGTATTGATTTTATGAGACTGGGAGTTGGTATTTTATTTGTAATTGTGGTTATGATTTATACTCTTTCTACAAAAGGAGGTATGAATAATAGTATATTTTTAGCAGTGGCAACAGTTTTTGGTGCATATATGGCTATGAATATTGGGGCAAATGATGTAGCTAATAATGTAGGACCTGCTGTTGGAAGTAAGGCTTTAACGATGGGTGGCGCTATTTTGATAGCAGCTATTTTTGAAGTAAGTGGAGCTTTGATTGCTGGGGCAGATGTAACGAATACAATTAGAAAAGGGATTATTGATTTAAATACATTTTCAAATGTTGATATTTTTATTTGGGCAATGATGTCAGCACTTTTAGCGGCTGCTTTGTGGCTTAACTTAGCTACTTATTTCAAAGCGCCTGTTTCTACAACACATTCAATTGTTGGAGGTGTCATGGGAGCTGGAATTGCAGCTGGAGGATTTGGAATAGTTCATTGGATTACAATGGGTAAAATTGTAGCTTCGTGGATTATTTCACCGATTCTTGGTGGATTAATTGCAGCAGGATTTTTATTTACTATTAAAAAAACGGTTGTTTTTAAAGATGATAAGGTAGCTGCAGCTAAAAAATGGGTACCACTTTTTGTAGCAATTATGGCATGGGCTTTCACTACTTATATTACACTTAAAGGTTTTAAACATATATGGACAGATGTTACTAGTTTTCTAACTTTTTTACCTCAAACTAAAGCACCTACATTTGAAATAGCTTCTATTTTTGGAATTATTGTAGCAATTATTATTTTCATTTTGGTAAAATTAAATATTACAAAAAAAGCTAATAATTTAGATAATTCAAGAGTTGCAATTAATTCTTTATTTACAATTCCTTTGATTTTTGCAGCAGCTTTGCTTAGTTTTGCTCATGGTGCAAACGATGTTGCTAATGCAGTTGGTCCATTATCAGCTATTAATGATGCTGTTGTAAATGGTGGAATTAGTGAAAAATCTGGTATTCCTATTTGGGTTATGGCAATTGGAGGTGTTGGTATTTCTGTCGGACTTGCACTTTATGGGCCAAAACTTATTAAAACAGTTGGTAGTGAAATCACAGAACTTGACCAAATTAGAGCATTTGCTATTGCACTTGCAGCTGCTATTACGGTTATTTTTGCTTCACAACTTGGACTTCCAGTAAGTTCTACTCACATAGCAATTGGTGCAGTTTTTGGAGTAGGATTTTTAAGAGAATTTATGAAGTTAGAGGTAAATAAAGAAGAAGAAACAAAAAAAGAACTTGAAAAAGAGGAAGAACATCTAAAAATTATGGTTATAGAACTTGAAAATATTCAAAAACAATCTACTAAAACAAAAGAAGATTATGAAAAAATAGTTTCATTATATGAGCATATTGAATCACAAGAAAGAATAATTAAAAGACTTAGAAAAATACTTAAAAAAGAGCTAAAAACTGAATATGTAAAAAGAGATATGCTTAAAAAAATAATAGCTGCTTGGATTATTACAGTTCCTGTTGCTGGATTTTTCTCTGCTTTGATTTTCTTTGTTATAAAAGGGATGATGTTGTAATAATCATCTTTTTTTCTAAATTTTTCATTTGTTACCATTTTGTAATTATTTACTTTTATAATTTCATCAACAAATTAAAAAAAGGAAGAAAAATGAAAAAAATAATCGCAGGATTAAGTTTAGCAGCAGTTAGTTCATTTGCATGGACAATCAACGGAACAGGTTCAAGTTTTCAATTACCAGTAAATAAAGCATGGATAAAAACTTTTTATGCTCAAACTTCAAATCAAGTAAATTATACAGGAACAGGTTCTGGAACAGGTCTTAAAGAAATTAAAGCCAGACATGTTGATTTTGGGGGAAGTGATAAACCTTTAACCCCAAGAGATTTAAGAAAAAATCATTTAGCACAATTCCCAACAGTAGTTGGTGGTATTTCAATGGCTTATAATGTGCCAGGTGTAAATAGATTGAGATTAAGTGAAACTGCAATTTCAGGAATCGTTCTTGGAACAATTGTATATTGGGATAATCCAGTATTAAAAGCAGCTAACCCAGGTGTTAACTTACCACATAAAAAAATATTCTTTGTTCACAGAAGTGATAAATCAGGAACAACTTATAACTTCACATACTATTTAGCAAAAATGAGTTCAGTATGGTTCCATCATTATGGAGTTAAAAAAGCTATTACTAACTGGCCAACTGATATGCAAGGAAGAGGAAGTGCTGGTAAAGGTAACTTTGGTGTAAGTGCTCAAATTAAGAAAAATAACTATTCAATAGGTTATGTTGATTATGCTGATGCAGTTGCAAATCATTTAAATATGGCATCTGTTCAAGGAAAAGATGGTAGTTTTGTAGCTCCAACTCCAAAAGAATTTGCAAAAGGTGCCGCTTATTCTGCGTTAAGTCCTAGAAATGATTTCTATGCGTTAATTGCATATCCAAAACATGGATACCCAATTATTACAGCTACATTTGATTTAGTTCATTATGACAATCCAAAAGTTGCAAAAAGAGTTACAGAATTTTTCAATTATGGATTTAAACATGATGAAGCTGCAAGCAGACTTGGATATATTCCACTTCCAACTTCTGTAAAAGCTAAAATTAGAAAATATTGGGCAGATAAAGGTATCGCTCCAGTTAAATAATGAAAATTAAAACTGATTAAATAAACGAAACAACTACAAATTTTAACGAGAAAAAGCGTTAAAAAAAGTGTGCTTCAAACCCAAAGGGCGCTTGCGTTGACACTTTTTAGCTTTTTTGAGTGTTAAAAAATTTGTTTTATTGTTGAGTATTTTAGGTCAGTTTTGAGAATCTTCACAAAAAGATTTTTTCTTTTTGTAATCATTTTGTAATCAAAACTATTGTATAATTCTCTCAAAAAAATTAAAGGCAGCTAATGGAATCAGTTTTTAAAAAACTATCTTTTACAAGTGCAACATTGATTCTTTTACTTTTAACTTCTATTTTTGTAGTGTTGTTTATTTATGCAAAACCTGCAATTGATGAGTTTGGACTGAAATTTTTAACAGATCCAAGATGGGGTGTAACTGTTCAAGTAGATACTCCAAAAGTAGATAAAAAAAATGTTAAAGAAGTAAAAACAGAGCAACCTATTGTGACTAATGATGATAATTTAGGAAGTGATGATGTAGATGCCCAGTTAGGATTAGGAGATAATGATAATGTTGATAATGCAATAGATGCTTCGAGCGATGAAGATGATGAAAGTAGTGCTAATACAAAAGAAGTTTATGGTGGATTAGTGCCTATTGTAGGAACTATTTTTTCTACTATTATAGCGATGCTTTTTGCAGTTCCTATTGCTATGGGAATTGCTATATTTTTAAGTGAAATTGCTCCCCCATTATTAGCAAAACCAGTAGGAATTGCCATTGAGCTTCTTGCTGCGATTCCGAGTATTATTTATGGAATATGGGGGCTTTTTTATTTTGGTCCACTTGTTAGCGAATATATTGGTGGTCAATCTGTTTCATTATTGGTAGCTGGACTTGTATTAGGAGTTATGATTATTCCTTTTATGGCAAGTCTTACAAGAGATAGTATGAATACAACTCCCGCTGTTTTGAAAGAATCAGCATATGCGATGGGAGCGACTAAATTTGAAGTAATAAAAGATGTTATTTTCCCTTATGCAAAAAGTGGAATTATTGGAAGTATTATTTTGGCACTTGGTAGAGCCTTAGGTGAAACAATGGCAGTTGCATTTGTAATAGGTGGTGTTTTTACATTTCCAAAAGTTATTACAGACCCGACAGTTTCGATTCCAGTAGTTTTAGCAAATTCATTTGCAGAAAGTAGTGGAATGAGTATGGCAGCACTATTTTATTTAGCAGTTGTTTTGTTTGTGTTTAGTTTTGTTATTATAAGTTTTGCTAAATTCTATTTTTTAAGGAATAAAAAATGAGATTTTTTATAAATAAATTAATTTTAATACTTTCAACATTAGCTGCTGTTGTGGGGCTAATATTTCTTTTTTGGATTCTAGTAACTCTTACTATCAAAGGTATTGGTGCAATTGATTGGCATATATTTGCTAATGATTTAGTTGATAATGGACTTAGAAACCTTTTGATAGGTCAATTTATGTTAGCTATTGTTGCAGTTGTGATAGGTGTTCCTATTGGAATGATGGCAGGAATTTATCTTCAAGAATACTCAAATGGAAGTAAATATGCTGAGTTTATTAGAAATTTAAGTGATGTAATGATGAGTGCACCTTCAATCGTAATAGGTGTTTTTGTTTATGCTGTTGTTGTAAATCCAGTAGGTCATGCGAATGGATGGGCTGGAAGTATAGCTTTAGCTATTATGATGATTCCTATTGTTGTTCGAACTACTGATGATATGTTAGGACTTGTACCAAAAGAGCTTAGAGAAGCTGGAATTGCTTTGGGAGCACCTAAACATAAAGTGATTTTTGATATAATAATAAAAGCAGCCAAAATCGGTATTACAACTGGTATTTTACTTGCATTTGCAAGAATTGCAGGAGAAACAGCACCTTTGCTTTTTACAAGTGGAAATAGTCAATATTTTACGATGAATATGAATTATGAGTTTCCAAGTTTGACAGTTGCTATTTATAGTCTTGCAACTATGCCAGATGTAAATTTAGTAAGAATCGCGTGGGCAGGGGCCTTTTTATTGACATTGTTTGTTTTGATTATAAACTTACTTGGTAGATATGTAATTAGAGAAAAAAAATAAGGAATAGATGATGAAAAATATAATGGAAATGAAGGATTTTTATTTTACTTATCCAAAAGCACCTGAAGCAACTTTGAAAAATATAAATTTAAATATTGAAGAGAATAAAATTACTGCATTAATCGGACCAAGTGGTTGTGGTAAATCAACTCTGTTAAGATCTTTAAATAGAATTCATGATTTATATCCTGGTAATCAATATGGGGGTAAAATTTTATTAAAAGATATAAAAAATAGAAAAATGGAAAATATTTTAATGTATAAAAAAGAGATAGAACTAATTGATTTAAGAAGAAGAGTTGGTATGATTTTCCAAAAACCAACTCCATTTCCTATGAGTATTTTCGATAATGTTGCTTATGGACTTAAACTTGCAGGTATTAAAAACAAATCTGAGCTTGGAGGAAGGGTTGAAAAAGCTCTTAAAGAAGCTGCTGTATGGAATGAAGTAAAAGATAGACTTAAAGAATCTGCTCTTGGAATGAGTGGAGGACAACAACAAAGACTTTGCATTGCAAGAGCTATTGCAGTTGAGCCAGAAGTTTTACTTTTTGATGAGCCAACAAGTGCTCTAGATCCAATCTCAACAGCAGCTATTGAAGAACTTATAGTTGAGCTTAAAGAAAGAATAAGTATTGCTATTGTAACTCATAATATGCAACAAGCAAGTAGAATTAGTGATTATACAGCCTTTATGTATTTAGGAGATTTAGTTGAGTTTGGAGAAACTGAACAAATTTTCTTGAATCCTAAGAAAAAACAAACAGAAGATTATATTACCGGTAGATTCGGATAAGGGGAAAAAATGTTAGCAGAAAAATATTTAATAGAAATAAAAGATGAACTTAGAGAATTTCATAAGAATTTATTGAAAGCAAATGAAATTATTTTAACAGCACTTAAAGATTGTGATACAAGTGAATTTGATGAAGCAAAAGTATATGTAAATAATTCTATTTTAAAAGCTGATGAAATTGATAATTTAATTATTAAAAGTTTAGCTTTGTATTCTCCAGAAGCAAGAGATTTAAGAAGATTAGTAGCTTATTTAAAAACAACAAGTGAACTTTTAAGAGCATCTACAAACACAAGAAGTTTTATAAAAGGATTTTTATCTGTTTGCAATTTAATTGAAAAAGATATGATTGATGAATATTTAATTCCATTACAAGAGGCAACTTTAAAATGTTTAAAATTAACTTATGAAATGCTTGATATTGAAGATGTAGATGAATTAAATGATAAATTTGAAGAAGTTATAGTAGAAGAGCATAAAACAGATGATTTATATGATGCGATTGAAGAGGAATTATTAAAAAATAATCAAGGTGATTATGGGACTTTGAATAAAGTTTTAAAAACAGTTAGAAAAATGGAAAAAATAGCAGATAGAACTATTGAAATTGCAAATTTACTTATGTTTTATAAATTAGGTGGAAATTTACATAATGCATAAAATATTAATTGTTGAAGATGAAGAAGATATTTTAGATTTAATTAAATTTACTTTAAATGATTATAAGGTTTTTACTTTTACTTCTACAAATTCAGTTCAAAAACTTCTAGATAAAGAAGAGATTGATTTAATTATTATGGATAGAAATCTTCCTGGAACTGAAGGTAGTATTTTTATTCAAACATTAAGAGATAAGGGGTATAATCAACCTGTAATCTATTTAACTGCAAAAGACAAAGAAGAGGATATTTTACAAGGATTTGGAAGAGGGGCGGATGATTATATTACTAAGCCTTTTAGTTTAGAAGAGTTAAAAGTTCGTGTAAAAGCAGTTATCAAAAGAACTAAAAAAGAATTGAAAATTATAAAACATCGTGATATTATTTTTAATCTTGATACAAGAGAAGTAAAAATAGATGATTATCTTATTGATTTAACGCATTTAGAAAAAGATTTACTTTTAGAATTTATCAAAAATGCGAATAAAGTTATGACAAGAGAAATTCTTCTTGAAAATGTATGGAAAGATAGTTTTGATAAACAGGTAAAAACTGTAAATGTAGCAGTTAAAAGATTGAAAGAAAAGATTGATCCATTTAATGAAAAACAATATATAAAAACTATAAGAGGCGAAGGATATATGTTTTGCTAAAACTTTCCAATATATATTTAAAAGTTTTAATTGTTGTTTTTTTATTGCTTTTAATTGTAGTTGGAGTTGAGAGTTATTTTTATATGAAACACCTATATTTTGCAAATATAGGTATATCTGCTTTAACTCAAAATATTCTTAATCAAAAAATAAAATATTTTCAAATAGAATTTACTGAATTTATTGTCATTAATGGTGTTGTTTTGTTTTTCTTTGTAGGAATTCTTTTTTATTTCATAAGAAAAATAAATAAAAATTTAGAAGGTGAAGTCAATAAAATTTTGATATTTTTGACTAAACTTACAAAAAAGAAAAAAGAAAATAAGATAGAATCAAATTTTTCAGAAGAATTTTCTAAAATTACTACTTTACTTAGTAAAATTTCTGCTATTCTAACAAAACATGAAAGGGAATATATATCTACCATTGCAAAATTAGAATTGTCAAATATTCAAAAAGAGGAAATAATTTCAGCAATTTCGCACGAATTTAAAAATCCAATAGCTGTAATTAATGGTTATAGTGAAACTTTACTTAAAAATGATGTTTCATCTGTTATTAGAAAAAAATTTTTAGAAAAAATAAAAAGAAATGGGGATAAACTATCTTCATTGATAGATACTTTAAGACTCTCTATAAAACTTGAAGAAAATACTCAAAAAATAGCTTTTGTGAGTGTAAATTTATATGAATTTAGTAAAGAAATTATAGAAGATATTAAAGATATTTATCCAAACAAAGAAATTATTTTAGAAGGTGAAAATAGTAAAATTTTAATAGATAAGATGCTTTTTGCAGTAGTTTTAACCAATTTGATAGAAAATGCTATAAAATATTCAAAAGATAAAGTCATTGTAAAAGTTACTAAAAATCATATAAGCGTAATTGATAAAGGGATTGGAATTAAAAAAAATGATATAGATAAAATTACAGAAAAATTTTATCGTGTTAATGATAATAGTTGGAATAATTCATTAGGACTTGGACTTTCTATTGTCAAAAATATTATTAAGCTACATAACTTTAAATTGGAAGTTATTAGTGAATATGGTAAAGGAAGTGAGTTTAGAATAGTTTATTTGTAGTTGTTTAGTTTATTTAGTTAGAGCTTTTATAAGTTAATTAATTTTATAACCTCTTAAAAGTAGGCTTAAAATTCCAAAATATTCGTGTATTGCTTGATAACTTTTATGGAAATTTTCTTCTTTTGGAAATAGACTAAAATTTTGATTTTCTTTTACATTAAATCCAGTTGCCATAGGAGTTACTTTAAATCCAAAATGTTTGAAAATTATTTCACTTCTTTTCATATGATAAGCTGATGTTACTAAACATATATTATTTGATAATCCATTTTTGCGAATTAATTTTTTTGTAAATTTTGCATTTTCTACAGTATCTTTGGCTTTGTTTTCATAATAAACTTTTATATTAAAATTAAACGCTTTTTTTAAATTGTTTATATCTTCTTTTGCAGCGTCTGTTTCAGTATAATCATTTAAACCTCGTCCAGTAAAAATAAGTGGTAAATGATGAGTAGAAGCTATTTTTAGCCCATAAACTAATCTTTTAAAAGCATCAGGAGCAGTTTTTATTGTATCATTTTTATTGCTTCCACCTGATAAAACTACTACACTTTCATAATTGATATTTTTTTGGTTTTTATAATCTTTTTCTAATGGTTTATTTAAAAGATTTGCACCATAGTCAGTAGATATAAAATAAAAAAGTAATCCAGATATTAAAAAAAGAGTTTTTAGTTTTTTAAACGCTGCTAAAATAAGTAAAATTATAAAAATTCCTGGTGGTAAAATAAGATAAGTAAAAAGTTTAGAAAGTATGTAAATCATTAAAATACCTTTGATTAGATCAATTTATTGGAATTTTGTTTTTGAAAGTTTCATAAAGTGGTGGCCAGACCCGGAATCGAACCGGGGACACAAGGATTTTCAGTCCTTTGCTCTACCGACTGAGCTATCTGGCCAAACAAGTGGTGCCCAGAGGCGGAATCGAACCGTCGACACAAGGATTTTCAGTCCTTTGCTCTACCGACTGAGCTATCTGGGCTTGTTTGCGGACTGAAATTATATTCAAAACATCCTTAAAACTAACTTAAATTAAGTACTAACTTTTTAAATTTTTCTCCTCTTTGTTTGTATGAGTTAAATTGATCTAAGCTTGCACTTGCAGGACTTAAAAGAGCTACTCCACTTTGAAAATTTTTATCAATTAATTTTATGCTGTTTTCTAAAGTATTAGAAATAAGATAATTCATATTATATTTTTTAGCTTTTTCTTCAAAAAGAGGAGCATCCTTTCCTATTAAATATAAAGTTACATTATAATTTTTAAGTTCTTCAAAAAGAGGGGTTAAATTTTGACCTTTGCTGTCTCCTCCCAATATTAAATGAATCTTTTTATTTTTATATTTTTTAATAGCATTAATTGAAGCATCTATATTTGTAGCTTTACTATCATCTACCCATAAACGATTTTTATTATCTCTAAATTCTTCAATTTTATGAGCATCTATTTTAAAATTTTTTAAACTTTTTTCTTCAAAAAATAGAATTTTATAAACTGCTTTTGCTAAAACCTCATCTAGTCTAAAAGGTTCATCAAAATTTGTTTCTTTAAATTCAAAATAGTTAATCAAATCATCAGAATTATTATAAGTTATTTTAAAAGCAGAAGTAGGGTAGCTATTATATTTATCAGGAATAATTGCTATATCTCTTTCATCCATCCTTTGCATTACTGAAAGTTTATCTTTTTCATACTTTTCAAAACTTCCATGCCACGAAATATGATCAGGTGTTATTGGAAGTAAAATATAAATATTTGGTTTTGCTGTTTTTGTATAATGAAGCGTAAAAGAACTTGTTTCAAGTATCCAAAATTGTTTTTTATCATTCATTTTGGCAACGGGTAGCCCAATATTTCCACCCGCCTCAGAATTTTCTAAAAGTGATTCTATCATTTGAGTTGTTGTAGTTTTACCATTTGTTCCACTTATCCATATGCTAAAAGGAAATTGATTATAAAAATAATCATAATCACTTATTAGATTTTTAGCTTTTTTTATAAGAATATTTGATGGACTTATTCCAGGACTTGTTATTTCAAGTTTTGATTTATTAGGCTCAAATAAATTACTTGGATTTAATTTGTTTCCATATTCATCAAAAGAAATATCTGTAAATTTATCATCATAAATATTCCATCCACCACTTTTAGCAATAGCTTTTATAGTTCCCCCATATCCAAAAAGTGATTTTTTCATTTTAAGTTTAATCCGTTTACTAATGTTTTAAGCGTGGAATTTTCAACTTCTATTTTGAAAAATGGCATTTTTCTATCATTTAATGAAACTCTATAAAATTTAATATCTTTAGGTCTTAATTTGAATCTTTTAGCTACTTCTTTTTTTATATTAATTTTAGTTTGAACTAGTGTTGAAATCTTATCAACTAAAATTCCTTTAACTTGATTTGCTATATAAATTTTTCCATCTGCATAAATTTTTAGTTTTTTAATAGATATATTTCTATCATTTGCGACTACATTTAAGAAGTTTTGATAAGTTGGGTTAAGTAAATGAGAATATAGATATTTTTTTTGCTCAGTTGAAGCTTTTTCAAATAAAGAAATAGGTTTTTTATATTTTCCAACGGTTATATCATCAGATTCAATTCCTAATTTTTTGGCAAGTTTACCAATAACATAGTGAGGCATAATAACTCCAATACTTCCAACTACTGCATTTTTGTTTGCTATAATTGGTTTAATCGCACTAACTATATAATATCCACCACTTGCGGCCATACTTTCTACATAAACATTTACTTTTTTAGTTTTTGTATAATCTTTTAGATAAGCATTAAATTCATCACTTGCACTTGGACTTCCTCCTGGTGTATTGAAAACCATCAAAACTTCTTTTGCGTTTTTATCATTTTTTAAAGCTTGCATTTTACTTTCAACTTTGTTTATGTAATCAACTGTTATTTCTTTATTAAAATTAATTACAGCTACATAAGGATTATGTGGTTTAGTAGCACCCAAAAATCCTGATTTTTTAAGAAAATTAACTACTACAACAAGTTCTGCTAAAATTAGTAAAATTACTCCAAAAAGTATAATTTTCTCTTTTAAACTTTTTAATTTGAATATTTTAAGTTCAGCCTTTAGTTTTTCACTTTCATTATATAAATTACTCATTTTTATCCTTTATCTTATTTTAATTGAAATTATTGCTATTAAATTGGCAATAAATGATATTATCCAAAATCTAACTATTACTTTGTTTTCTGCCCAACCTTTTAGCTCAAAATGATGATGAATTGGTGCCATTTTGAATATTCTTTTTCCTCTAAGTTTGAAACTTCCTACTTGTAAAATCACAGATAATGATTCAATCAAAGGAATAAAAGCTATAAAAATTAATAAAAATTCACTTTTAGCAAATATAGCTAATATTCCTATTAAAGCACCAATTGTTAGACTTCCACTATCACCCATAAAAACTTCAGCTGGATGAGAATTATACCACAAGAATCCAGTTAAAGCACCTATTAAAGTAGTAGCAAATATTGTAAGTTCTCCAACATTTAAATGAGGTAAAAATAGATAATTACTAAACATAACATTTCCCATTAAATAGAGAATTATTGATAATGAGAAAAATGCAAATATTGATGGTACAGTTGCAAGTCCATCAAGCCCATCAGTTAAATTTACACTATTTGAAGTAGCAACTATTACTAAGGCCCAAAAAGGAATTGCAAATATTCCCATATCAAATAATGCTTCTTTATGAAAGGGAATATAAAGTTCACGATTGAATCCACTAAAATATAAAAGACCAGCTATTATAAAAGCAAATATCCATTGTAAAATAAATTTTTGTTTAGCAGTTAAACCTGCATGATTTGAATTACCTAAAATTTTTGCTTTATCATCTATAAAACCTATACTCATAAAAAGAATCATCGTTAAAATAACAATAAATGTATAAAAATGAAATTTCATTGCAAGAAGTAAAGCAAAAAATGAGGCACCTAAAAATACAACTCCACCCATCGTTGGTGTTTTTACTTTTTCTTGATGTGATTTAGGAGCTAATTCATAGATTGGTTGAGTTGCTTTTTGTTTTGCCCAAGTTATAAATTTAGGCATTATAAATATAGTTAATAAGAATGATGTAAGAAACCCTATAAATGCTCTAACTGAAATATAATGAAAAATATTTATTCCAAAATGTTGATAAATGTAATATAACAAAGTAAATATCCTTTTTTTCGTAGAATTTTATCATTTTTTATTATATAATTAAAATAAAAAAAGGATATTTATGAAATTTAGTGGTAAAAATGTATTAGTTACAGGTGCAAGTAGAGGAATTGGAGCCCAAATTGCAAAATATTTAGCAAATCAAGGTTTGAAAGTTTGGATTAATTATAGAAGTGGTGCTGACGCGGCTGATGCAATTAAAAAAGAGATTGAAGAAAATGGTGGAGTTGCTGCTGTAATCGGATTTGATGTTACAGATGAAAATGCTTTTGTAGATGCTGTTAAAACAATTGTTGATAGTGATGGACAATTAAGCTATCTTGTAAATAATGCAGGTATTACAAATGATAAACTTGCTATGAGAATGAGTGTAGATGATTTCAAAAAAGTAATTGATGCAAATTTAACTTCTACATTTGTTGGTTGTCGAGAAGCGGTAAAAGTTATGAGTAAAAAAAGATTTGGCGCAGTTGTAAATGTGGCAAGTGTAGTGGCCCAAATGGGAAATATGGGTCAAGCTAATTATGTGGCAAGTAAAGGTGGGGTTATTTCTATGACTAAAACATTTGCTCTTGAGGGAAGTGCTAGAAATATTAGATTTAACTCAGTAACTCCTGGATTTATAGAAACTGATATGACAAAAGATTTAAATGAAAAGGTAAAAAGTGTAATGTTAGATAGAATTCCTCTGAAAAGATTTGCAAATCCAAAAGAAGTTGCAAGTGTTGTTGCTTTTCTTTTGAGTGATGAAAGTAGCTATATTACAGGTGAAACTATTAAAGTAAATGGTGGACTTTATATGTAAAAATAATTTAAAAGTGGATTTTTTAAATTTTTTTGTTATAATTTCAATAATATAAAAACCAAGGAGACAAAATGGCAATTTTTGATGAAGTAAAAGAAGTAGTTGTAGAACAATTAAATGTAAATCCTGATGAGGTAACAGTAGAATCAGATTTCGTAGAAGATTTAGGTGCTGATAGTTTAGATGTTGTTGAATTAGTAATGGCATTAGAAGAAAAATTTGAAATTGAAATTCCTGATGAAGATGCAGAAAATATTAAAACTGTAAAAGATGTAGTTGACTATATCGAAAAAGCAAAAGCTTAATCTTTACCCCTTTTGGGGAAAATAACTATAACAAATAAAATTATAGTTTTATATGTTGTAGTTATTTATAAATATAAATAAAGGAAAACAATGAGTAGAATAGTAGTAACTGGTATGGGTATGATAACTGCTGTTGGTCTTGATAAAGAAACAACTTTTAATAATATTTTGGCTGGGAAAACTGGTGTTGACACAATTTCAAGTTTTGATGCGAGTAATTATTCAGTTCAAATAGCAGCTGAGATTAAAGATTTTGATCCTGCAACTGTTATGAATAAAAAAGATATAAAAAAAGCGGATAGATTTATTCAATTAGGTCTTAAAGCAGCAAAAGAAGCAATGAGCGAAGCAGGATTTGAAAAAGACGATTATGAAAGTTTTGGAGTATCTTGTGCAAGTGGAATAGGTGGACTTCCTGCAATTGAAAAAAATTCTGTAATTATTGAAACAAGAGGACCAAGAAGAGTATCACCATTTTTTATACCTTCTGCATTAGTTAATATGCTTGCTGGATTTGTTGCTATTGAATATGGTTTGAAAGGTCCTAATATTGGTAGTGTAACAGCTTGTGCAGCTGGAACTCATGCTATAACAGATGCTTATAAAACTATGAAATGTGGAATGGCTGATAAAATGCTTGTAGTTGGTGGTGAAGCTGCTATTTCTCCTATTGGAATTGCAGGGTTTGCTAATATGAAAGCATTATCAACAAGAAATGATGACCCTGCACATGCAAGTCGTCCTTTTGATAAAGATAGAGATGGATTTATTATGGGAGAAGGTGCAGGAGCACTTGTATTAGAAAAATATGAAGATGCAGTAGCAAGAGGTGCTAAAATTTATGGTGAAATAGTTGGAGTAGGTGAAAGTGGAGATGCTAATCATATTACAACTCCTACACTTGATGGTCCGTTTAGAGCTATGAAAATGGCTTGGGAAATGGCTGGAAAACCAAATATTGATTATGTAAATGCACATGGAACATCAACAGCAACAAATGATAAAAATGAAACAATAGCTATTAAACAACTTTTAGCTGACCATATTCCATTAGTTAGCTCAACAAAAGGTTCAACAGGTCATTGTTTAGGTGCTGCAGGTGCAATTGAAAGTGTAATTTCACTAATGGCCATGGATAAAGGTATTTTACCTCCTACTATTAATTTTGTAGATGGTGGAGAAGATTGTGATTTAGATTATATTCCAAATGAACCAAGAAAAGTAGATGTAAAATATGTAATGAAAAATTCTTTTGGATTTGGTGGAACAAATGGAGTTATAGTTTTCAAAAAAGTTTAATTTTTTCCCTTTGGGGAAAAGTAATTATATAAATATTTAAGTGAATTTTTATATATTGGCTTATCACAAAAAAGGAATAAAATGGCTTTTTATTTAGATTTTGAAAAAAAAATAGAAGAAATAGGTAAAGATTTAGAAGTTGCAAAGATTAAAAATGATGAATCTGCTATTTCTTTATATGAAAAAGAATTAAAAGATGAGATTAATAAAACTTATAAAAATTTAACTCCATACCAAAAATTACAACTTGCTCGTCATCAAGATAGACCTCATGCAATTGATTATATAAATGAAATAATGAGTGATGCTTATGAGATTCATGGAGATAGACATTTTGCTGATGATAAAGCAATGGTTGCTTTTATAGGATATATTGATGGGCAAAAATCAATTGTAATTGGTGAAGAGAAAGGAAGAGGAACAAAAGATAAAATTGCAAGAAATTTTGGTATGCCAAATCCAGAAGGATATAGAAAAGCCTTAAGAATTACAAAACTTGCCCAAAAATTTAACATTCCAGTTCTGTTTTTAATAGATACGCCAGGAGCATTTCCAGGAATTGGTGCAGAAGAGAGAGGCCAAAGTGAAGCAATTGCAAGAAATTTACTTGAACTTGCAAAATTAAAAGTCCCTACTATTTCGGTAATTATAGGAGAAGGCGGAAGTGGTGGGGCATTAGCTATTGGAGTTGCTGACAAGGTTGCTATGATGAAATATTCTGTTTTTAGTGTCATATCTCCTGAAGGTTGTGCTGCAATTTTATGGGATAATGGAAGCAAAGCAGAAATTGCTACAAAAGCACTTAAGATATCAGCTAAAGATTTAAAAGAATTAGGATTAATTGATGATATTATTGAAGAGCCATTAGAAGGTGCTCATAGAGATTACAAAAGAGCAGCTAATTCGCTAAAAGAGTATTTTTTAAAAAGTGTAAATGAACTTAAAAATTTAACTATTGATGAAATGATTAAAAAAAGATATGAAAAATATTTGAATTATGGTAAATTTACTGATAAATGAAAGTAAGAATTTATTATGAAGATACAGATATGCTTATATTTTTAGGTAAAACATACTAAAATAAGTATATTTGCACAATAACCTTTTAACTTTTAGTGAAAAAAACTAAAACTTTTGACACAATATGGGCATACCCAATGTAAGCAAAAATATAAATTAGTTATCAAAAATAGTATTTCTTCTTTCTACTATCTTTGCATAATCAATAAAATTACCATTTGTCAGTAAATCTACAGCACTATAGATGAGTTTTGCACGTTCCTCTAAAAATGCACTAAAGTCTTGTCGTAGTTTCTTATGCTTTTCTTCACCTTCTACATTTGTATAATCACCATTCATTAGTTCTTGAACTGGAATGACATGTGTTTGTATTCTATGATGAATAGTATTCTCGTCTGCCCAATTAATACGTTCATCAACATACATTGATGGGTCTTTCCTTCTAATGAGATTTCTATTAGTTACATCTGTAATTAGTGCACAATTTAGTGCAAGGTAGGATTCTATACCAGCTTCTTTTAATAATGAATCAGGGTAAAGGTGATGATAGTCTCGTTCTTGAATAGTTTCTCTACTTAATGATTTACCATCTGCAAAATCAAGAGCACCCAGATAGGTAGAAATAGCTAAAATGGCTTTTGCTCGTATTATAGCTCTCTTCGGCCATTTTGTTTCTAATAACTCTTCTATATCAGCTAAAGGGTACCTTTCCCTATTGAATATAGGCACGATACTGATATCAATTATTTTGTTTTCTTTAAGGCTAAATATAATATTTTTTAGTTCTTGATAGTCAGCATAGGCATGAGTTGCAGCAGAATTTTCATATCTATCAGTAAAAAATGCTGACCACATGTAGCGTTTGATGATTACATCTGCTTTTCCTTTTATATCACCTTTCTCAGGCATATCGGAAAAAAGGGTTGCTATCACTGCTAAAACTGCATTAGTTGGAAGTCTTGATGCATCCAAAATCCCTTCGTCTTCAATAAAATTAGCCATCTTATTTAGACCATCTTCTAGTTTATGCCAGTTATCAAGCATAATAGATTTATCCATCTCTATAGCACCACGTTCATTAGGAAGTTTGTCTTGAAGTAATGCGGATACATTGAGAATAAGTTTGTTTAATTCCTCATAGTTTTTTACTTTTGGGTAAGCCCTATCAAGATTTGTTTGTAGGTCATGTAAAGATTCACCTCTAACTGCTTCGATTTCAGCTACAATTACATCGTATCGAGATAAAGGTTTACTATTTGTATTCATATTAATAAAGACTTGTAGAGCAGTATCTTTATTTGTTTCAGATGGAAGTGCTAAATATGGTAGATTATAATGTTTGATATTTTCTCTGAGTTGATTAATGATGGATTTGATTTTGTCTTTTTTAGTTTGGTACTGTTTAAACTTTATCATAAAGTCTTTTTCACCTTCTTTAGGTTCAAAACTTTGTGTAGCTTTTTTTATCCATTCATCAATCTCATTAACCATATCAATCGGTTTTAATAAATCAGTAGGAATACATCCTCTATGTAAACAGTCTGCAGGTATATCAGTCCATAGGGGATATAGTTTTCCATTCTTAATATATCTTGACCTTATATATACATCCCATTCATCTGCCCATGGCTTTTCATAATAGCTGTCTAATTCTGGAACATAAATAAGGTATGTAGTATCATTATAATTATTGTAAAGAGAACGCCATAATGATGTTAGACGTTGTTGACCATCAAGCAAATGTTCTGTGACTCTTGCTGTTGTGTCTTCAGGCACCGCTGTTTCAAGGTATCTTGATTGAAATTGTTCCTTATCAACTTCCAATATCAATGTTATTCCAAGAGGTAAATCATGAATAATTGTTTTAAGTAAGCTTGCAATTCGATGTCTGTCCCATGCCTCATATCTTTGGAACCGGGGTAATTTAATAGCCCCCTTCTTTATTTCAGTAAACCACTCATTTAAACTTCTGTCTTTTGCTTTACTACTCATAATGCCTCTTTTTCCGAAATTATATCTCATCTATCATTGAGATAATATCTAAAATTATATCATAAATTTTAGACATTATTTAATCTACTTTCAAAATAAATAGCTAGTTGAAAAATTGTGAGTGCCCAATTTTTAATTAGCATAGTTTATTTCTTTTAAGTATTTTGGATACCCATAAAAAGTAATTTAAGTAAGCTTTCATCACTGGGAAATATTCCTTTTGTTTTTATAAGTGTTCTAAATTATCTATGAATTGATTCTATGATATTTGTAATATAAATAACTTTTCTAAAATTTTTAGGAATGCTTTATAATTTGTATAAGATAGAAAATAAAATATTTTACATAAAGGAAAGAAATAAAGAAAGATATTAGTGTATTAAATAACTGATGTTATGCACATTTCAATTTTTCTTACTATTTTTTTAACTTTTTTCCATAAATTTTTTGAGCTAAACTCATTTTTATTTAAAAATCTTGTTATTTTATCGTGACTTATTTCTCCTTTTGTCATTTTTGATAAACCTATTGCTGTTGCATACTAATTTTGGGCTATAAAAAAATATGTGTATAAATCTATATATTACTTTCTTCTTTTTGCTTTCTTTTCTAATGTTAATTGCAATTCTCTCTCCTATAATTGAATATTATTTGAAAATCCTACTTAATAATTATATCTTTAAGTTTTTATATGCGTAAGCTCAGTTAATAATATAAAGAAAAGATTTTAAAGAGTTAAGTAAAAAATGTAAAGATGAGAAAAATACAGTCTTAAAAAAGAGGATTTAAGAATGATAATTTATTAAAAAAACTTATTTATTTAGTTTATAAGGATATTTCAAAAAAATAGCAAAAATATATTTCAAATTGGGATGGAATTATCTCTCAATCTGATATAATATTAAAAAAAAGATTAGAAAGCTATTTGAATTAAGTTAATCTTTAGGGCGGTCTAAAAATAAGGAAAGAACAGGTGAATATACGAATTTATTATGAAGATACAGATGCCGGCGCGGTTGTATATCACACAAAATATATAGCTTTTTGTGAAAGAGCAAGAAGTGAAATTTTTTTCAAAAATGGTATAAATTTTAGTGATGATGGGTTTGTAGTAAGAGATTTAAAAGCTATTTTTTTTTCTCCTGCAAAACTTGGAGATTTAGTAGAAGTTAAAACCAAAATTAATTCTATCAAAAAATCAATAGTTTTGATTACTCAATCAATTTATAAAGATGATAAATTAATTTTTGAAGCTCAAATAAAATTAGTTTATGTAAAGAAATGGAAAGTTACAACAATCCCAGAGGAATATAAAAAGATATTAAATGAATTCTCGTGAAATAGGGAATTTAGCAGAAGATAAAGTAACTAAATTTTTAGAACAAAATCAATATAAAATAGTTGACAGAAATTTTTATTCTCGTTTTGGTGAAATTGATATTATAGCTTTCAAAGATAATGTTTTTCATTTTGTAGAAGTCAAAAGTGGAAATACTTTTGAACCAATTTATAATATAACTCCTAAAAAATTACAAAAAATAATAAAAACTATGAATTTATATCTTAAAAAACATAAAATAAATAGTGCTTATCAAATCGATGCTGTTATTGTGAAAAATAATAACATTGAAATAATTAAAAATATTAGTATGTTTTAAATTTATTTTATATGTTTATTTGTATGTTACTTTTAAAGATAAAAATCTAAAAAAGAAAAAAATTCCAATCAATAATACATATTCTAAAATTAATTCATATTTTCCGTGTTTTGTAACGGTTATTAATAATTCTCTTGTAAAATATATTATAGATGCATCAATCATATATCTAATTCTGATTCTTTCATTTTTGAAAAATATAATAATCATTTGAATTACTTCAATTAATACAATAAGTTCTAATATATATAAAATAACTTTATAAAAATCTATTTTAAAAATCAAAATAAAAGAAAAAATTAAAAACCCTATTATAATATCTAAATGTTTTAGCATAAAATTCTCCTTTTTCAAAAGGATTATGCTATAAATAGATTACAATTTAATAACAAAAATAAAAAAATATAAATTTTAATTTAACTTCTTTTTCCATAAAATTCTTCTTTAAATTCTTTAAATTTGTTTCCTAAAATAGCTTCTCTTGCACAAGAAACTAAATCTAAATAGTAATGTAAATTATGAATACTTGCAAGTCTAAAATAAGTAAGTTCCTTTGCTTTAAATAGGTGGTTTAAATATGCTCTTGAATAGTTTTGACAAGTATAACAATTACATTCATTATCAATTGGATTTTCATCAAGTTTATATTTCGCTGCTTTTATATTTACTTTTCCAAAAGAGGTAAAAAGTGTTCCATTTCTTGCATTTCTTGTAGGCATAACACAGTCAAACATATCCACACCTCTATCAATTGCTTCAATTATATCTTCAGGAGTTCCCACTCCCATTAAATAGCGAGGTTTGTTTTCTGGTATAAATGGAGTAGTTGCTTCAATTGTATCATACATTAAATTATTTTCTTCACCAACACTAAGTCCTCCAATAGCAAATCCATCAAATGAATGATTTTGATACTCTAGTCCAACTAATTCACTTGCACTTTGCTCTCTATATTTAAAATTTGTTCCACCTTGAATAATTGCAAATATATTGTTTTTTTTACCTTTATTGATATGATGAATTAGACTTCTTTTTGCCCACTCAGTTGTTCTTTGAATAGATAATTCAATTCTCTCTTTTGTGTTTGGTAAGGCAATTAAATCATCTAAAACCATCATAATATCGCTATTTAAGTTATATTCAATATCAATTACTTTTTCTGGAGTAAAAAAATGTTTACTTCCATCTATGTGACTTCTAAATCCAATTCCATCTTCATTTTGTTTCATATTTTTACTTAATGAAAAGGCTTGAAATCCACCGCTATCAGTTAAAAATGAGTTTGGATAGTTAGTAAATTTATGAACTCCTCCGAGTTTTTGTATATTTTCATCACCTGGACGAAGATATAAATGATAAGTATTAGCCAAAATTATTTTTGTATTTAAGTTAAGCATATCAATCATATCAAGTGATTTTATACTTGCATTTGTTCCAACGGGCATAAATATCGGTGTTTGAATTGTGCTATGGTTTGTTTTAATTGTACAAGCTCTTGCTTTGCCGTTTGTATTGTCTATTTTGAAGTCCATAAAAAACCTTCTTTTTTTGGTATAATTGTATCAAAAAAGGTTTTATTTGAATAGAGTATTAATTTTAGCAGAAGGTAAAGAAGCCAAAAAATTTATAAAATCCATAGTAGAAAATTATTTAAATGTAGCTGAATTTGATATTATTTATCAAAGTGAAACTGATATTGATAAAACTTTAATGGTTAATGAAATTAATTTTTATAAAATTCAATTTACTTCTATTTCAAATTTAGCTTTTTTTAGAAATAGAGGATATTCTAAAATTATAGTGGTTATCAAGAATAGATTATTTGCATTAAATGCTATTAAATCATTAGATTTTTTTATTAAAGAAAATATATATATAGAATTTGTAGATTTTTGGGATGTAGAAATAGAAAATGAAAATATTAATGTTGTTAAACTACCAGATATAATTAATTCTACTTTAATTGATTTATTACCTGACGTTCCTGTATTTGCACGAACTATAGGACTTGGAAAAGAAGAAGTTATGCAAATTCAAGTTCCGGTTTCAAGTGCTTTTATATATAGAAATGTAGAACTTTTAAATAAAGAAAATGCTACAAAATGGAGAATAGTAGCAATTTATAGAAATGAGAAATTAATTTTACCTAATAAAATGACTACAATTCATCCTTATGATAAATTATTAATTGTAGGACAAGCACAAATTTTAAAAGATGTATTTAAGAGTATTAAAAAAGATGTTGGGCTTTTCCCTGAACCTTATGGAAATCAAATTTATCTTTTAATTGATAAGAAAACAATGTCTAAAAGAGAAGTTTCTAAACTTTTAAAATCTGCTATTTATTTACAAAGAAAATTAAAATCTAAAAAGTTAATTATTAGAGTGACAAATCCAGATTTACATATTTATAGAAAACTTGAAAAATTTGATGAAATTGAAATTTTTGTGGATTATAGAAGAGATGATATTGAAGAAATAATGTTAGATGATTTTTTGAAATTTAGAATAGGTATGTTTATTATAAACAATAAATTTTATTATAAAAATATCAATTTTTTATTAAAGATTAAAAAGCCTTTTTTAAAAATTGGAGATGAAAGTATAAAAATGTGTAAAAAAACAGGAGTTATATTAAGAGATGATGAAGTATTAACTGAAATTTCTCCTGTTGTATTTGATATTTCAAGTCAACTTGACTATCCAATTAAATTCTTTGAAATGGATCCTGATAATGTAAATAAAGAAAAAAAAGAAATTGTTAAATATTATGAAAATTTAGCTAAAATGTATTATTATAAAAATGTAGAATTTATTATAAATGATAAAAATCCATATTTTGAATTTAAAAAAATGAAAAATATTTGCTTTTTTGTACCATTTAACAATAAAATTCCAAGAAACAAATTTTTGAGTATTATTTTCCCAAATGCAAATAGGATTCAAATTTTAATGGATAAATTTAATCAATTTATGATACCAACAAAAGGATAAAAAATGATAGTTAATGTAATAACACCAAATAAAGAATATAATGTTTATATAAAAGATTTAGAAACTATAGAAGTAAAAGGAAAAGTAACGGTAATTACGAATCCTACTGTGAGTGGTTTGCATATGAAATATTTATTGGATCATTTAAAATGTGATGAATTACATATTGTAACCCTGCCTGATGGGGAAGAGTATAAAAATATGGAAAGTTTTTCGTATGGGTTTGATAGACTTTTTGATGCAAAACTGGATAGAAATTCTACTTTAATTGCTTTTGGCGGTGGAGTTATTGGAGATATGACTGGATTTATGGCTAGTATTTTTTTAAGAGGAATTAAATTTATTCAAGTGCCAACTACACTTTTATCAATGGTGGATAGCTCAGTTGGAGGCAAAACTGGAATAAACAATAAATATGGTAAAAATTTAATAGGGAGTTTTTATCAACCAGAAGCTGTTTATATTGACACTTACTTTCTTTCAACTTTGCCAAAAAGAGAATTTTCAGCAGGTATGGCCGAGGTAATTAAAATGGCAATAATGTTTGACGCTGTTTTTTTCGAAAATTTAAAAGATAATAAAGAAAGTGTAGAAGATATTATTAGAAATTCGATTGAAATTAAAAGTAGTGTAGTTAATCAAGATGAAAAAGAAAGAGGAATTAGAAGTGTTCTAAATTATGGACATACATTTGGTCATGTAATTGAAAATTTGACTAATTATTCTGTATATATCCATGGGGAAGCCGTTGCGATTGGTATGATAATAGCAAATAGATTAGCCGTTAAACTTGGATATTTGACAAAACAAGAAGAACAAACTATAAAAGAGTGTATTGAAAATTATAATTTACCAACTACTTTCAAAATAAAAGATGAAGAGGAGTTTTATGAACATTTTTTTGCCGATAAAAAAACTATGAATAATTCTATTAAATTTGTATTACCAAAGGCAATAGGAAATTATAAAATAAAAAAAGATATTGATAAAGAGATTATATTAGAAGTTTTAAGGGATTTTAAATGAAAGATTATGAAAAAAAATTAAAAGAAGCAAAAGAATTACTTGATAAACTTAACGATCCAGAACTTACTTTGTATCAGGGAATGGAATATTATAAAAAAGGTATAAAAATTTTAGAAGAGGCTACTAAAATATTAGAAGAAGCAAAACTTGAATATGAGGAAATTAAGGAATGAAAGTAGCAGTTATTCAAACAGCTACTCTTCCTTATGAAAAAGCAAAAGTTAATTATTTTTTATCTATTTTAAGAAGTAAAGGTGTTAAGCTTGTAGTAATTGGAGAATATGTATTGAATCTGTTTTTCAAGGATTTAGAAAAAGCTCCAATTAACTTTATAGCCCAGCAAAGCAAGCATCAATTGGGACTTTTTAAAAGATTGGCCAATAGATATAATATTACTATTATAGCACCGCTTGTAACGGTTGATAAAAAAAATATTTATAAAAGTTTTTATAAATTTTCTGCTAAAAGTACAAAAGTTTATCATCAACAACTTTTAATGCCTTATGAGCATTGGAATGAGAAAAAGTTTTTTAATACAAAAGAGAGTAAACCTTTAATTTTTAAAATAGACAATATAAAAGTTGCAGTTTTACCAGGATTTGAAGCACATTTTGATGAATTTTGGAAATATTTTAGAGATAAAAATGTAGAGTTGGTCGTAGTGCCAAGTATAGGTGCTTTTAATTCTCAAAAGAGATGGCAAAGTATGCTTACAACTTTTGCATTTTTGAATAATTGTTATGTTTTAAGAGCAAATAGAATTGGAAAGTGGGATAATTGGAAATTTTATGGTGAAAGTTTTTTGAGTGGTCCAGATGGCAATATTATTGATAAATTATCAAACAAAGAAGAGTTACTTGTTGTGAATATTGATAAGAATATGATAAAATTAAATAAAAAAGAATGGGAATTTAATAAACTCAGAAAAGATATAAAAGGTTTGTAATGAAAAAAATAGTTATTTTGTTAATTGCAGTTTATAGTTTTGGGCTAAATATTTTGGTTTTAAATTCATATTCGTCAAGTCTTAAGTGGACAGAAATTCAATCAAATACAATTGTTGAATATTTAAAAAATAGTAATATAAAAAATAAATATATTTTTGTAGAGTTTATGGATACAAAGAGATTTCCTCCGAATAAAGAAAGGGATAAAAATTATTTTGATTATTTAACAAAAAAATATAAAAATATAAACTTTGATATTTTGATTACAACAGATGATAATGCATTAAATTTTGTGCGAATTTATAAAAATAATAATCTATTTAAAAAAGCTAAAGTATTTTTCCAAGGAGTTAATAATTTAAGCCTATATAATAAACTTGATAAAAATATTTATGCTGGTGTTTTTGAAAAAAAAGAACCTCTTTTACAATTAAAATTTGCAAAAAAGCTTATGCCAAATTTACAAACAGTTTATGTTTTATCTGATAACTCTATTTCAGGGAATAAAACAATAAAACAATATATGAATGCTTTTAAAAATATAAAAGATATAAAATTTGTATATATTAATGAATCTAAGACAGATAAAATATTAGATAAATTAAAAAATTACGATAAAAATTCTGTTTTAATGGGTTTAACAATTTCAGGAATTATAAAATATAAAGATGTTTTACCAACATATTTAGGAGAACAATTAATTTCAAAAGTGTATAAAAATCCTATATTAGTTCATAATGGTGTATGGAGTTTGGGTAGTAATAGTAATGTAGTTGGTGGAGTTTGTAATGATGCTAAAACACAATCAAGATTAAATATGAAAAAATTATTTCAATATCTAAATGGAATTCCTATGAAAGATATAGGTTTTCAATTAGATGATGTTAGTAAACTTTTTATAAATGTTAAAAATATTAGAAAATTTGGAATTGATGAAAGTAGTATTAAAATTGATAATTTACCTATAAAATATGTAAATAAACCGACTTCTATTTATGAATTATACAAATGGCAAATTTGGACTATAATTTTTATTTTTATTTTAATTAATCTGTTTTTAATTGTTTTAGCTAAAAAAAATAGAGAACTTAATCGATATTCAAAAAAAATAAAAGAGATAAATAGAGGACTTGAAGAAAAAGTAAAACAAGCAGTAGAAGAAAATACTAGAAATTTAAAAATCCTGCAACAACAATCAAAGCTTGCAGCAATGGGTGAAATGATAGGAATGATTGCTCATCAATGGAGACAGCCATTAAATGCATTAGCTTTAAATATTCAGTTTTTACCAGAAATGTTAGAAGATGGCTGTGATGAAACAGCTATTAAAAAGATAGAAGAATTTAGTACTAAAAATATGGAAACAATTAAATTTATGTCTCATACGATAGATGATTTTAGAAATTTCTTTAAAAAAGATAAAGAAAAAATAGAATTTTATATAAATGAAGAAATAAATAGAGTTTTAGATATGCAAAAGTCTCAATTAAAAGCTCATAATATAGAATTAGTTACAGATTTAAAACCTATAAAAATAGTAGGGTTTAAAAATGAATTTAAACAGGTTATTTTAAATTTAATATCAAATGCAAAAGATGCTATTATTAAAAGAGATATAAAAGGTGTTATTAAAATAAGTGATTATGAATTGAATGATGAGGTAGTTATAACTATTGAAGATAATGGTGGTGGTATTAATAAAGATATAATAGAAAAAATATTTGAGCCATATTTTACTACAAAAGAAACCCAAGGAACAGGACTTGGTCTTTACATGAGTAATGAAATAATTAAAAGAATGAGTGGAAAGATAGAAGTTAAAAACATAAAAAATGGTACTAAGTTTACAATAAGGCTAAAAAAATGATAAAAGTAACAAAAAATTTAAAAAAATTAAATATTTTATATGTAGAAGATGATGAAGCGGTAAATAATATTTTTACTTCGATTTTTAAAAAGTATGCTAAAAATATTTATAGTGCTTTTAATGGAGAAGAAGGCTTAAAGATATTTAAAAATAATCATATTGATATAGTTATTTCAGATATTCAAATGCCTAAAATGAGTGGAATAGAAATGGCAAAAGAAATTCGTAAAATAAATGAAACTGTTCCTATTATTTTTACTACAGCTTTTGGGGATAGTGGGTATTTAAAAGAGGCTATTGAAATTGGAGTAGATGCTTATATTTTAAAACCAATTGATAAAGAAAAAATATTAAAAAAATTAAATAAAACTGCAGATAATTTAGTTTTAAAACAAGAATTAAAAAATTATACGAAACTCATGAAAATAGTTTTTGATTATCAAACGGATGGACTTATATTATTAGATGAAGATTATAATGTTATTTTTTATAATAAAGTAGCTAAAAATATTATGCAAAAACACAATACTGAAAATTATAAAACTGTTTTTGATATTATTAAATCTAAAATAAAAAATGATAAGACATTAAAAGAAGAATATTTCAAAAATATAGATGATTCAGAAAAGATGATATGTGTATCTTATAATAATAAATTTTATGAATTAAAAATAAGAAAAGTTGACAATTATATTTTAGTGAATTGCACAGATATTACAGATTTTAAGGTAAAAGTGGATGAAATTGAAGATAAATCTTTAAGAGATGAACTTACAGGTGCTTATAATAGAAAAAAATTTGATAGAATTATTGATAGTTTAAAGAATACATATATTTGTTTAATTATGTTGGATATTGATGATTTCAAAAAAATAAATGATACTTATGGACATTTAAAAGGTGATGAAGTTTTAAAAAAATTATCAAGTGCAATCCAAAATCATTTAAGAGAAAATGATTTTTTTATAAGATGGGGTGGAGAAGAATTTGTAGTTTTACTTCAATCATTGAAGCTTGATAAAGCAAAAAAAATAGCAGAAAAACTAAGAGAAGTAATAAATTCTATTGAAATAGAAGAAGTAGGATATTTTAATTGTAGTTTTGGTGTTGCTTGTGGATTGATTGAATGTAAAGATGATTTTGATAAAATATTGAAATATAGTGATGATGCTTTATATTTAGCTAAAAAGAATGGAAAAAATAGAGTAGAAGCTCATTGGAAATAATTTTACTCAAAATTTTTAACTATTTCATAAGCTGTATTTCTTTGTGCTGGAATTTCTCCTATATCTTTTATAAGTCTTATCATTTCACTTTGTGCCATTGAATTTGTAGCTCCAGCACTTGCTACTACATTTTCTTCCATCATAGTACTTCCTAAATCATTAGCTCCATAAAGAAGTGCTAGTTGACCTATATAACTTCCTTGAGTTACCCAACTTGATTGAATATTTGGAACATTATCAAGAAAAAGTCTTGCAACTGCCAAATACCTTAAATATCTATTTGGTGAAGTTTTGTATTTTACAATTCCTTCTTTATATAGTTTAGTATTGTATGGTTGAAAACTCCACATAATAAAAGCTCTAAAACCACTAGTTTCATCTTGAAGTTTTCTAACTAAATCAAAATGTTCGATTATTTCTTCTTCTGTTTCTACTGTTCCAAACATCATAGTAGCAGTTGATTTTATTCCATTTTTATGAGCAAGTCTATGAACATTTAGCCATTCATCTACATCTATTTTTTTAGGGGCAATTATGTCTCTAACTCTATCACTTAAAATTTCAGCTCCAGCACCTGGAATTGAAGAGAGTCCTTTTTCTTTTAATCTAATTAAAACTTCTTCTATTGATATTTTTGAAATTTTAGCAATGAAATCGATTTCTGGTGCAGAAAATCCGTGAATTGTTATATTTGGAAATTTATTATGAATATGCTCTACTAATTCTTCATAAAAATCTATTTTTAAATTTGGATGGACTCCTCCTTGAAATAGTATTTGAGTTCCACCAATTTTAATGAGTTCTTCTATTTTTTTATCAATTGTCTCAAATGGTAAAATGTATGCATCTTCATCTTTTTTATGTCTGTAAAATGCACAAAATTTACAATCAACCCAACATACATTTGTATAATTAATATTTCTATCAACTACAAAAGTTGTGATGTTATCTGGATGCAATTCTTTTTTTTTATTATATGCCATTTTTTGTAAAGTGATTAATTTTTCATTTTTTAGTAAATTTAAAGCTTCTTTTTTTGTTAATCTCATTGATTTACCTTTTTTTCGATTAAATTTATTGGTATAATAGCAAAAAAAATAAAGGTTTTCATATGGATTTTAATACTTTCGATGTAATTATCCTTTCTATTACGATAATTTTAGCAATAAAAGGGTTTTTTAATGGTATCATAAAAGAAATTTCAGGACTTATAGGAATTGTTTTAGGGGTGTATTTAGGAAGTGTTTATTATGAAAGTGCTGGAAAATTTATAAACTCTTCTATTTTTCAAATTCCAAATGAATCAGCAATTAATGTCGTTGGATTTGTAGCTGTTTTTGTTTTAACTTGGCTTTTAGTTGTTGTTTTGGGTATGATTATTTCAAAGATAATAAAAGTAGCCCAACTTGGGATTTTAGATAGGGTAGGTGGACTTATTTTTTCAGCAGGTAAATTTTTTATTATAGTGGCTGTTATTGTTACAATGCTTTCAAAAATCGAAGCTATGCATAATCAACTTGAAAAATGGTCTAAAAATAGTGTGACTTATCCATATCTTATCAAAACTGGTGAATTTTTGATGAATATTAAACCAGAAGAGGTAAAAAAACAAGTTGACAATGTAAAACAAAAAATAGATGATGTAAAACAACAAATAAATGATAAAATTGGTAATAATATAACAAAGACAATAGAACAAACAAAAGATAAAATATCTAAAACTATTGAAAAAAATATAACAACAGATAAAGGAGAATAATTGTTTAGTGATAAATATGTGGCTCAAAGAGTTGAAAAAGCAGAGAAACTGAGAGTTAATGGATTAAATCCATATGATAATAAAATAGAAGAAAAAATTTCTATAGAAGAGTTTCTTAAAAACAGTGAATATGTAAAAGAACTTGAAAATCAAAGAGATGAGGATAGAAATTTATGTGTAGCTGGAAGAGTTAAATTTCTTAGATGGATGGGGAAAGCTGCATTTGTAAAAATTGAAGATGATTCTGGAATAGTTCAATTATATCTTTCAAGAGATAATTTACCAGAAGGATATTATAATACAATTCTTAAAAAAACGCTTGAAGTTGGAGATATTGTATATTCTTGTGGTTATCCTTTTGTTACTAAAACAGGTGAGTTAACTCAACATGTAAATAAATTTAAAATATTAACAAAATCAGTAGCGCCACTTCCAGAAAAATATCATGGACTAAGTGACATAGAAGCAAGATATAGACAAAGATATCTTGATATGATTATGAATGACGAAGTAAAACAGGTAATGAAAACAAGAAGTAAAATTGTGTCATTAATTAGAAGATTTTTTGAAGATAAAGGATTTTTAGAAGTTGAAACTCCTATGCTTCATACAGTTGTAGGTGGGGCTAATGCTAAGCCATTTTTTACTCATCATAATGCACTTGATATTGATATGAATCTTAGAATTGCACCAGAGCTTTATTTAAAAAGATTAATTGTAGGTGGATTTGAAGCAGTATTTGAAATAAATAGAAATTTTAGAAATGAAGGAATCGATTATACTCACAATCCAGAATTTACAATGATTGAATTTTATTGGGCTTATAAAACTTATGAAGATTTGGTTGAAATAACAACTGAATTATTTAATTATTTACTTGAAAATTTAGGTCTTCCTACTAAAATTCCTTTTGATGAATTAGAAATTGATTTTAGTGATGTGAAAGTTGTTCCTTATAAAAATGCCTTAATGAATATTGGAGGGGTTCCAGAAGATATTTTAGATAATGTAGATAAAATGAAAGAGTATCTAAAAGAAAAAGCAGATGTTGAGGTTGCAAAACATATCAATAGTGTTGGAAAAATGTGGGGAGAACTTTTTGACGAATTTGTAGAAGAAAAATTGATTAATCCTACATTTATTTCAGAATTTCCAATAGATATTTCTCCACTTGCAAGAAGAAATGATGAATATCCAGAATTAGCAGATAGATTTGAATTTTTTATAGCTGGAAGAGAAATTGCAAACGGATTTAGCGAATTAAATGACCCAATTGATCAATATGAAAGATTTAAAAAACAAATTGAAAATAAAAATTTGGGTGATGATGAAGCTACTGAAATGGATGAAGATTATATCAAAGCTTTAAGCTATGGTATGGCACCAACTGCAGGGGAAGGAATAGGAATTGATAGACTTGTTATGTTACTTACAAATCAACATTCTATCAAAGATGTAATTCTTTTTCCAACAATGAAACCAATTAAAAAAGAAGAAAAACAAACAAATAAAGGAGAATAAATGAATTATTTACAAAATAATGACCCAGAAGTATTCGATATTATCGAAAAAGAGTTAGTGAGACAAACAAACTATTTAGAAATGATAGCAAGTGAAAACTTTACAAGTCCAGCCGTAATGCAAGCAATGGGTAGTGTATTTACAAACAAATATGCGGAAGGTTATCCATATAAAAGATATTATGGTGGATGTGAAAACGCAGATTTAGTTGAGCAATTAGCAATTGATAGAGCAAAAGAGCTCATGGGATGTGAATTTGCAAATGTTCAACCACATTCTGGAAGTCAAGCAAATGGGGCGGTTTATGCAGCTTTACTTAAAGCAGGAGATAAAATTTTAGGTATGGATTTAAGTAATGGTGGGCATTTAACTCATGGAGCTAAAGTTAGTTTTTCTGGTAAAAACTATCATTCATTTTCATATGGAATTGATGAAACAAGTGGAAGAATTGATTATGATAGAGTAATGGATATTGCTAAAATTGTAAAACCAAAAATCATCGTTTGTGGTGCAAGTGCTTATGCAAGAGAAATTGACTTTTCTGCATTTAGAAAAATTGCGGACGCAGTTGGAGCTATTTTAATGGCTGATATTGCTCATATTGCAGGGCTTGTTGTTGCAGGTGAACATATGCATCCATTCCCTTATTGTGATATTGTAACTACTACAACTCATAAAACTTTAAGAGGTCCAAGAGGTGGAGCTATTTTCACAAATAATGCAGAATATGCTAAAAAAATTAATAGTGCTATTTTCCCAGGATTACAAGGTGGGCCTTTAGTTCATGTAATTGCTGCAAAAGCTGTTGGATTCAAAGAAAATTTATCACCAGAATGGAAAACATATGCTAAACAAGTAAAAGCAAATATTAGAGTTTTAGCTGATATTATGATGAAAAGAGGATACAAAATAGTTTCTGATGGAACTGACAATCATTTAGTATTAGTAAGTTTTCTAGATAAAGAATTTAGTGGAAAAGATGCAGAAGAGGCACTTGGAAGAGCTGGAATTACTGTAAACAAAAATACAGTTCCTGGTGAAAAAAGAAGTCCATTTGTAACAAGTGGAGTTAGAATAGGAAGTCCAGCACTTACTGCAAGAGGAATGAAAGAAGCTGAGTTTGAAATTATTGCAAATAGAATTTGTGATGTTTTAGATGATATTGATAATCATGAAAAACAAGCAAAAATTGCGGAAGAATTAAAAGAATTAGCCGGGAAATTTGTAATTTATACGCAATCTACATACTAAGAGATTTTTCTCTTAGTTATTTGTAAGATAACTATTATTATTTTATAAATAATTAAAAAGGAAATAAAATGTATACAGTTGATATAAGTATGATAAAAATTGATAAAACTCATTATTTTAGATATACTGGAAAAATTCAGGAAAAGATTATATATAAAGGTAAAACATTTTTTGATAAATATGAAAGAATTGATAAAACTTTAACATTGCAAGTAATGAATTTACATGATGAAAGAAAGGAAATAATTGCTCACGATTTAATTAGAAAAAATATAAGAGGGGAATATGTAGAAAATATTGTATTTGTATATAATGGAAGAGATCCTGAGAGATTTTGGCATAGAGCTCAATTAATGCTTAGAGATGAAGGATTTTTAAATTTTACTGCCTATAAATCTAAAACAGAAGGGCATTTGCATCTTTATGTGCATAAAGGGCATACAAATTTATCTGAAGCTTATCAATTGGCAAATTTATTATCTCAAAAATTATCTCAAAAATTACCAAAACAGTGGAAGATGTTTCCAAGTCAAGATTTTCCAAAGGAATTTAATATTTTAAATTTACCATATGAAGTGTATCAAAAAGAAAGAGGCTCATCTTGGGCTAAACATATGTAAAAAGGATAAAAAATGGAAGAAAAAAATGATTTAATGGGAAATATAACAAATGACAATAATAATATGAAAAAATATTTAATTATTGGTGGTCTTATATTTGTAATATTTGTAATAGGTATAGTAATTGCTAAATTTGCTTTTGGAACTTCAAAAGATAATACACAAGTGATTTTACCACCTGAACCTACTACAAAAACTCAAAAAGCAGATACAGAGCTTTTTAATTCTATTCCTGTAGAAAGAAGTGATAAAATAGATAATATAAAATTTAAATCAGAAAAAAAAGTTTCACAGCCAAAGCAAGAAAATAATATAACTGAATTCAAAAAACCAGAACCTGTAAAAATAGAAACTCAAAATATAGAAGCTAAAAAAACTATAAAAAAAGAACTTAAATCTAAACAAAAGAAGCAAAATATTTCTATAAAAATAGTTAAAAATTACTATATTCAAGTAGCAGCTGTTACAAGAGGTGAGCCTTCTAAAAGATTTTTAAAATTGATTAAACAAAATAATTTTAATTATAAAATAGTAAAAGCTAATATTAAAGGAAAACAAATAAAAAGAGTTTTAGTTGGGCCTTTTACAAAAAAAGAAGCCCAAAAAGAGTTATCAAAAGTTAAAGCTAAAATTACAGCAGCAGCATTTATTAAGAAGTTAAAATGAAATATAAAAAATTTATAATTGATGAATTTTCTCCAGTTGCTATTTTTAATAAATTAAAAGAAAAATTTTCTAATGAAAGGATTTTTCTTTTTGAAAGTATGGTGAATAATAGTAATGGAAATTATACATATATTGTGATTGGGGAAAAAGAAAGAATTGTTTATAAAAATGAAAAAACAGAATATTTTAATGGTAAAAACAGTGAAATTTTAGATATAGAGCCTTTTAAATTTTTAAAAGATTATTATGAAAAAATAGATTTTCAAAAATATAAAAAGTTATCCGATGAAGTAGATATTGGATTTATTGATGGATTTATCGGTTATGTTGGTTATGATATGGTGAAAGTATTTGAACCTGTTTTAAAAACTTATATGAATAATTTAGATGATCAAACTGATATTCCAGATTTGTATATGATACGACCCAAAATGATTTTTGGATATTCTCATAAAACAACTGAGGCAACTTTTATTGTTAATGAAGCAAAATATGAATGTGAAATAAATATAATTGAGAGCTTAATTAATTCTACTTATAAACATCGACCATTAAAATCTGCAAAATTATTAAATGAACCTAAATTTGTATTTAGTGAAGATAAATTTAAACAAATGGTTTTAAACGCAAAAGAGATGATAAAAAGTGGGGATATTTTTCAAATAGTTCTTTCAAATAGATTAAAAGTGAAGGCTAAACTTGATGATTGGACATTTTATAGAAAATTAAGAAGTAAAAATCCAAGCCCTTATCTATATTTTTTAGAATTTGATGATTTTAGTATAATTGGCTCTTCACCAGAAGTAATGATAAGACTTACTGATAATGTTATTTTACTTAGACCAATAGCTGGGACAAGAAAAAGAGGTAAAAATTTAAAAAGAGATATTGAACTTGAAAATGAAATAACTCATGATGAAAAAGAAATAGCAGAACATATTATGCTTGTAGATTTAGGTAGAAATGATGTAGGTCGTGTTGCGAAAGCCGGAACAGTGAAAGTGGAAGATTTAATGAGAGTAGAAAAATATTCGCATGTTATGCATATGGTAAGTGATGTGGTAGGTGAACTTGATGAAAAATATGATATGTTTGATCTATTTAAAGCTACTTTTACAGCTGGAACAATGACTGGAAGTCCAAAAATTAGAGCTATGGAATTAATTGCTGAATATGAAGGTATCAAAAGAGGATATTATGCTGGAAGTATAGGATATTTTGGATTTAATGGTAATATGGATAGTGCTATAACAATTAGAACTGCTATGAAAAAAGGTGATGAAATAATTTTTCAAGCAGGTGCAGGAATTGTGGCTGATTCTAAACCAGAACTTGAGGCTTTGGAAGTTAGAAATAAGCTTGGTGCGTTAGTCGCAACATTAAAAGAATTGGTAGCAGAATAATGGCAACAAATACATATATTCCAAAAACATTTAAAAATTCAGCAGTTATTGTTAAGCCACAAGGTTTTCTAGATGGTAATAATGTAAATATGCTTATTACTCCAACTGATATAAATAACTTTGAAAGAAAAAAAATAAAATCATTAGAATTAGTATGTAGTAGTGTAGTCAGTCTAAATTTAAATGCAGTAAGATTTTTGAATGATGTGTTTGAAAATTTATATAAAAAAAATATAGAATCTTTTATTATTTCACCTAATAAAAATGTTGAAAGTGTATTTTTAAAATTAAAAGAAAAATTTTTTAATATTATAGAGAGCACAGAAGTTGCTAATGTATTTTGTCAAGACAATAACGATACATTTAATAAAAATATATATTTGTATAGTGATAATGTTGAAAATAAAAATATGATCCTTTATTATTTAATTAAAAGGGGATATACTCCAATAGTTTTAAATTCTAAAGAAGAACTTCAAACAAAAAAGAGCTCAAATCCTAATGATCTTTTTATAGAAAAAAGTATAATTTCTAAAATTTCGAATCGTGTAATGTCTTTTACAAAAGATAATATGATATTTTTTTATTTGGATGGATTTTTAGATGCAGAATTTACCACATCATTTGATATAGAATATTTTAGAAGAAGTTTGATTATAGGTTTTAAAGTTTTTGTATTTGATGCTACTTATGTAAAAGGAATAAATATTCATGCTATTAGATATTTATCAAAATTGGCAGTAGAATCTGCTGAATATGGGGCATTACTTTGTGTTATTGCGTTAGATACAAAAGAAATAAATAAAAATATTTTAATGGATATGGAAGATAGTGGATATATGTTTTTTAAAGATATTGATGGATTTAATGAAAGTGAAGAAGTAAAAGAGGCAGTGTTAAGCGTAACTGAAACTATGAAAAAAAACAGAAAATCTCTTACAAAAGATACAATTAATTTATTACCTTATTTTATAAATGCTACTATTGAATCAATTGAACTTATGACAGGAGTAAAAGCCAAAAAAGATAAACCAGGTATAAAAGCGTTAGAATTTAATCATAAAGAAAATAATTATATAGCAAGTAGTGTAGGATTTTATGGTGATTTAGATGGAATGCTTGTTTTAATTTTTAGTGAAAATCTTACAAAAAGTGTATCTAAAATTTTACTTGGAGAGGAAGCTAAAACAAAGGAAGAATTTGTTGATATAGTAGGGGAATTTGCTAATATTATTGTAGGTAATGTAAAAGCTAATATTTCAAAACAAGATAAAATGATTGATTTAACTTTACCTAAAATATTTGATGATATAGATTCTTTATTTGCTTTAGTAAAAGAGAAAAAAGGTGTAGAAGTTCGATTTGATTTTGAAGGTGAAGAATTTTATTTCTTCTTAACAAGGTAAATAAATGAAACTTTTTACAATATTTGGGAGTCCCGTATTTCATTCAAAAAGTCCAAGAATGTATAATAAATGTTTTAAATTTTATGGATTAAATAATTACTGTTATACAAGAACTTTACTTGAAGATGGTAGTAAAATAATTGATGTTTTTAAAAAATTAAAGATAAGTGGGGCGAGCGTAACAGTGCCTCATAAAGAGTGGGCTTATAAATTAGCTGATGAGGTTAGAGGAATTGCAAATGATATAAAAGCAGTTAATTGTTTAGTTTTGGAAGATGATAAAATTGTAGGATATAATACGGATGCTGAGGGTTTTATGGAAAGTATAAAATATTTTAATTATGAATCTGTTTTGATTATAGGAGCTGGTGGGACAGCTAAGGCTATAAGTAAAATGTTTAAAAATCCAACTATTTTAAATAGAAGTGAAGGGAGATTAAAATCTTTTCAAGATTATAATAGTTTTACATGGGATAATTTTGAAACTAAAAAATATGATTTAATTATAAATACTACAAGTGCAGGGCTTAAAGATGATAATTTGCCAGCACCAAAAGATATTTTAGAGAAGTTATTCACGGAAGCAAAATATGCAGTTGATGTAATCTATCACGAAACTCCTTTTCAAAAAATGGCAGAAAAGTATGGTTTAAAACTAAAAGATGGAAGTGATATGCTTGTTTATCAAGGTGTTTTGCAATTTGAAAAATTTGTAGATTTTAAAATAAATAGAGATGAAGTAGCAAAGCTTATGAAAGAGGCGGTGAAGTTGTAAAAATATACCCTCTAACTTTTGGTGGTATTTTACTAAGTCTCATTTTTTCTTTGAATTTTTTATTCATTTTAGCCCCAACAAATGGGCTTATAAAGATATCTTTTTCATTTGAATCAATAGCAATTTTTCCACCAACTACTAAACTAAAATTGGTTTTAATTATTTCATCTCGTTGGGGCTTTGATAGAATATATCCAAGCTCTTTTAAAATTAGATCAATTTTTTTGATATCAATTTGTGGATTTGAAATTTTAAATTTGTAGAGTTCTTTTTCTTTTGTCCAATCTTTTTGAAATAATAATTCTTTATCAGTTTCTAAATATTCAAAACTTCTTTTAATACCATCTTTAAACTCTTTTACAAATTTGGAAGCAAATTCTTTTCTAAAATAGTTTCTTTTATATTTAGTATCCTCATTACTCTCATCTATGAAATGTTTTATATTATTTTTATGAAGATATTCTAAAATTTCATCTCTACTTAGTTCAATTAATGGTCTTTTTATGGTATAAAATTTTCGTTTTTCTTCATAAGGCATCGAGATAATTTCTTTAAGTCCAGCACCTTTACTTAATTGCATCAAGAACCATTCCATTTTATCATTTAATTGATGAGCTATAAAAAGAGTTTGATAATTATATTTTTTTATTAATTCTTCAAAAAAACTGTATCTACAATTTCTTGCGTTCATTTCAAAATTACTATTTTCTAAAAAACACTCTTTTATAAATATTTTTTTATTATATTTTTTTGCTAAATTTTTAGCATATTCTACTTCTTTATGAGCTTGTTTTCTTTTATGATAATTTACAATTGCTATATCAAAAGTAATATTTTGTTCTAAAAGAGTAAAAAAAAGGGCCTGTGCTATCAACTCCTGCCGAAAAGGCTAGTAGATTATTTTGGAATTTCATTTTAAAATCTTCCAATATCCGCCTTTTGCACTACCAATTCGCTGGATAATATTTTGTTTTTTAAGTTTTTTAATATGTTTTTCTATTGCTGTTGTACTTATATTCAGTTCTTTTGCAAGTGCTGTGATTGAAACTTTTGGATTATTTTGCATAAGCTTGATAATCTTTTGTTGATTTTCACCCAACCTTTCACCCAACCCATTAGGTGAAATTTTATTATTGTTAAAATAAAACTCTACCCATAAACCATTTTCCCATCTAAATTCTGGAGTAATTTCATTGAATTTTTGTGATTCTTCTATGATTTTTTCTATTCCTCTTCCCCAAGATTCTATATATCCTGCTAGAAAGAATGGATAAGCAATAAAAGGATTGTGTGGCTGAGATGTATGTTTTTGCAACAAAGTGTCTATTGTCCAATGTGGTGGTAAATCTCCTGCATTCCACATAAGAAGTTTATCATCATATACACTTATTTGTATGCTGTTTTGAGAACTGTAATCTTTATGAACAACTGCATTAATTAGAGCTTCCCTAAAAGCTAATTCTGAGATAGGAAAACTCTCAACCCTTTGAATACCATCATAGCTGATTAAAGCACTGAGATATTTTGTAAAAATAAGTTCCATAGTTTTATCTACTTGTTCAAATAAATTTCCTTCTATTATATCTTGATAAACTAAATCAGTATTTGATTTGAAATATCCTATTTTAATCATACTTCCCATAACATATTTCATAGGCTCTTTTGCAAATAATAGGGCAGTAGCTCGTTTGAAATAATCTCCTTCTCTTAATTTTAATTTATCTATTAACATATCATCACTTTCTTGCAAAAGTTCAGGCTCAATTCGTTGTTTTCTTTCAGCTTTTTGGCGAAAAAGTTTAAAAGCATAAGGGTCTAAATCTTTATTTCCAAAATAGGGCACTGGCACACTATCCCAAGTTTTACCCTGTTTTCTAAGTAAAAACTTATCAAGAGCCACACCCTTTAGCTCTTGAGTTGTACTTCCACTTCTATAATAATATGAACCTTTATAGCTTATAGGATATGGATATTTGTCTATAATGATTTCAAGATACTCTTTACCTTCATCTAATTTTAGATTGACATCTATCATTATTCCTAATATATCTCGTACTTTGTTTGGTATATCTTCAAGTAGTTTTTTGGTATTCTTAATACCAATAATATTTCTATTGTCATCCACACTAATATAAAGTTTTCCACCTTCAGTATTACCAAATGCACTAATCCATTTGATATACTCATCTCTCCAAGATTGTTTAAATTCTATGTTTTGTAATTCGTTAATTTGTAGTTGCATTTTTTATCACTTATTATTATGAAATGATCTAATTTTTCCAATTAATTGTTCTCCTGCTAACTCAGTAACTAAAACATTATATTTTTGTCCAATATTTAACTTTTCTATTTCACTTTCATTTATTAAAATATCTCCATCAACTTCTGGTGTCCAAAGTTTAGGGCGAACTGAATAAAATAATTCATCGTCTGTCATTCCGTCTAAAAAACATTCACAAGTTTGATTTAAATATAATTTTAATCTTTTTTGAGTTGCCTTTTTTACTACTTTTTCAATCTCTTTCATTCTTTTTTCTCTAATCTCAGGAGCGATTTTATCTTTTCTTAGATATGCCGCTGTCCCTTCTTCATCAGAATATTCAAATATATTTACTCTATCAAATTGATACTCTTTCAAAAAATCTTTAACTATTTCAAAATCTTCATCATTTTCTCCAGGATGACCAACTATAACTGAAGTTCTAACAAATGAAAATTCTGTTCTCATAAGAAGTAGCAATTCTTTTAATTTTCTTACACTACTTCCTCTTTTCATAATTTTAAGCATTTTATCGCTAATATGTTGAATTGGCATATCGAAATAGTTTTGAACAGTTTTTGATGATAATATTTTATTAATTAATCTTTTAGTGGTAGTTGATGGATATAAATATAAGATTCTAACATTAATTCCATCTATTTTATCAATTTCGTCAATAAGTCTCTCAAGTCCATCTCGAATTCCTTTATCTCTAAGATAAGAAGATGAATCTTGACTTGCAAGTGAAAAATCAATAAATCCTTTATCTTTTAATCTTTTGATTTCATTTATAATTTCAGGGATTTCTCTAGAATTTAGTTTACCTTTAAATGATGGAATTGCACAAAATGAACATTTTTGATTGCACCCTTCACTAAGTTTTATATAAGCGTGATAATTCGAATTTGTAATAACTCTATCTTCATTATGAATCAGATAAACTTCATCACTAAAAAGTGATTTTTTTTGTTTTATTAATTCATCAATTTTGGCATATTCTCCGACCCCTGTCCAAATATCAACTTCTGGGATTTCTTTTTGAAGTAGTTCTTTATATCTAGCACTGAGGCATCCAGTAACTACTAAAGTAGAGTTTTCTTTTCTTTTTTCATTAGCTTCAAAAATAGTATTGATACTTTCTTCTTTTGCACTTTCTATAAATCCACAAGTGTTGATGATAATTACATCAGCTTCATTTATATTATCAGTTAATTCATACTCTTTTAATTTACCAAGCATAACTTCACTATCTATTAAATTTTTTACACATCCAAGGGAAATTAAGTGTAATTTCATCTATTACCTTTTTATTTTTATTATAGTATAATTTCATAAAAAAAGGAATTGAATGAAAGAAAAATCAGTTTTATATATAAGTTTTTTAATTATTTTTTTGCCACTGATTAAATTTGATATTTTTATTTATCCGACATTAGATTATTTTGGAAAATATGTTTTTATCTTAGCTCTGAATATAGTTCCATTTTGGGTTACAAATATGCTTTTTAATTTAAAAAATGAAAAGTTACAAAAGACTTTACCAATTCTATGGGCTGTTTTTATGGGAGGAGTTTTTTATTATATTTCATAGCTTTTTATTTCACTTTTTTAAAACTTTCAAGTTTATATAAAAGTTTAATATCTCCATTCTTTGATTTAAAAACTACAGGGTAATATACTTTTAAAACATTATTTGTATTTTTTATATCATTTATAAATTTATAAAAGCTAGTAGGAGAATTTAGAGTAGTAGAAACAATATAAGATTTTTTAGTAAATTCTTTTTCATATATAGAACTATTTTTATCTTGAATATCTGTTATTTTCATATATTTTGAGCTAAATATTTTAAAACTTTCTTTATTAAAATCCATTTTAAAAGCCAATATTATTTTATGATTTTTTTTGTATAATTCTTTATATTGAATTGTTAATTTATCTAATTTATTTTGAATTTTATCTGCTTTTATTTTTGTAATATAATAGTTATGTTTTACTTCTTTGAATTTTTTGATTGTTGGGGCAATTAAAAACACTAGTAATATCATAAATATAATAAAAAATATAAAAAATAGTAAAAAGTTTTTTACAATATCTATTCCAAACATTTCTACTCTTGGTAATTTAGGTAATTTTAATTTCATTCTTCCTCTTTTAAAGTATTAATTGATTCAAATCTATACCAACCATTGTCCATTTGATAAAAATTTGTTAAAGTTTGGGTAAATATTGATTTTAATGGTGGTAATAATAAAATATTATAAACATTTTTTGTTGGTGTTATTCCATAAATTATTAAAGAATTTTTTTCTATTTTTATGTTTGTAAGAGTTATAGGATCAGGGATTAAATCAAGTAAATTTTTAACACCATCTTTTAATAATTGATTATTAACAGTAATATTTGTATATAGAGTTTTTTCTTTATTAATAAAATCTATCTTTTTTTCAAATTTTTTGATAATAATATTGTTTTGTATTATCTGAGATTGTAATTTTTTTGCATTTTTTATATCAATATAAGCTTGTATTGCCAAAAACATGCTAAAGCCTATTATTAAACCTGTTACAGCACTTATAAATATTAACCATAATTTAGTGTCTTCACTAAAAAAAGGTTTTATTTTAGGCTTTGTAAAACTATACATCTATATCTTTCCTTGCTAATAAATTTATATCATTTAATATATCTATTTTTTTTACTTCTACATTTACTAACAATTCATCTCCTATTTCTTTTAAAAATTTTGTATCAAACTCATAAGTTTTTAATAGATAAATATTTTCTAGAAAATCATCACTGTAATTTTCATAATAATCTTTTATTGAATCTTTTATAAAATTTGTTATTTCAGTTTCTTCTTTTATATTTGTAAAATCTTCATTATTTTCATCATTTTTTAAGTCATCTAATTTATCTAAATCTTTTTCTTCAATATTTTCTTCTAAATTATCTAAGTCATCTAAGTCATCTATTTCTTCAACATCATCTATGCTAATTTCATCATTAAACATATTACTATCATTTTCATTATTATCTGTTTTATTTTCAGTTTCTTCTTGTTTGAATTCATATATGGCACTATATAAAGGAGATTCTTTTTTATAAATACTTAATACAATATTTTCTTGTGTAATTAATGCATATAAAGTATTTATAGTTTTTTCTTTATTAGCTTCTATTATTAAATAGGGAGAATATATTAAATCAACATCATATTGTTCTATTTTCTTTTTAAATTCTTGTAACTCAAAAATCCCAATAAATATAGAAAATTTATTATTTACACATAAAATTTTTATGTTTTCAATATGTATTCCGAATTCTTTATATCTTTTATGAGAGCAACTATCTAAACAACCTTGATTATAATTCATTATAAGTGTTGATATATAAGTCTGAGTATTTTCCATTAAAGACATTTTTATAAAATTTAAAAATTCTTTTTCATTTTCAAAAGTTTTGTCATATTCTTCTATAATTTTGTTTTTTTTAACTATAATTTTTTGAATATAAAATATATCATTTTCTTTATAATATGCTATAAATGTTTTTTTTATAAATGATTTAATTAATGAGAACATAATGGATGCGCCTTTATATAGTTTTTAAGTTTAGTTGAAGAATTTAATTTTGTGTATATTTGTGTAGTTGAGATAAATTCATGTCCTAAAAGTTCGCTTACATCATTAATTCTTGCACCGTTATTTAACATTTCAGTAGCAAATGAATGTCGTAATTGATGAGGTGTTATTTTTATACCTATTTTTTTAAAAGATTTTTCTATTATATATCTAATTTGTGCATCACTCATTTTAACTCCATTTTTTTCAAATAGATACTTTTTAGGAGAATAAATTTTTATATATTTATTAATTGTATCTTTTATATGTTTTTCTAATGGTATATTTCTTGTTTTATTACCTTTACCAATAACTGTTATCCATTTTTTATTTATATTTGTGAGTAATATATTTCTGGCTTCGCTAATCCTAAGACCCAATCCAAATACAGTTATAATAGTTGTATATTCAACTAAATCGGCAATTTTTAGAGTTTCTTTTATATTTGTCATTGATACAGGTTTAGGCAAAGTTTTTGGAACAGAAATTTGGTCGTCTCCTATAATTCTAAAATTATATCCTTTATTTTCTAAATATTTAAAAAAGCTTCTTAAAATAGAAACTTTTTTTGCAATAGTTTTTCTATTTTGAGAAGCTATTTTCATTCTATATCCACTTATGCTTAAATGATTGTTATCAATTTCTATATATTTAATAGCATCATTTAAAACGGTATTATATGTTTTATAAGTAGTTTGACTTTTTGTATTTTCTATAGTTTTTAAATAAGTTTTAGCTTCTACTATTAAAAATTCCATTATATAATTTCACCGCCTTTGTATAGTTTTGTTTAGCTTTTTGTTTTAACCCTTCATCTAATAATTTAGAGCTTGGAAGGTTATTAAATTCACCTATTATAACTTCTAGCATCATTTTAATTTTAGTTTTATCAGTTTTTGTAATTACTTCTTTATTTGAAATGGATTCTATATCAAAAAGATATTCGTTACTTTCTTTGATATAATTTTGCCAAATTTCAGCAATTTTTGATTGAGTTAAAACTGTAAAAGCCATTGTATTATATCTATTTTTTTTGTAAGCTTCCCCTGCTAATTCCTTTGCTTTAGCATACTCTCCAAACTCATAATAAGCTTTAGCTTCAAGTGAAATTCTATAACTTGTATTAAAAAAATAGTATAAAAAAATAGTAAAAACCAATATTAAAAATAGTATTATTTTTTTCATATCTCACCAGTTAGTGAACTCAAATGAGGTTCTTTTATTTTAATATCTATAATTTTACCAAGTAAACTATCATCTCCTTTTGCTTTTACAGTATAAAAGTTGTCACTTTTACCACTTACAATGCCATTTTCATATTTTTCAATTAAAACTTTCATTGTTTTACCTACTTTTTCTTCTGATTTTTTTTCTACAATCTTTTTTTGCAACGCTTGAAGTTTATAAAGTCTTTTTTTAGCTACTTCTTTATCAACTGTATCTGTATAGTTGGCTGCTTCTGTGTGAGGTCTTGGAGAATATAAAAAACTAAACATTTGCTCAAATTCTGCTTTTTTTACTAAATCTAGTGTATTTTCAAAATCTTCATCTGTTTCACCTGGAAATCCAACTATTATATCTGTTGAAATTACAATATTAGGAATTTTTCTTAGCTTATTGATTCTATCTAAATACCATTCTCTTGTATATCCTCTTCTCATTTTTTTAAGAATTCTAGTACTTCCACTTTGAACTGGGAAATGCATATGTTTACAAATCTTAGGATTTGATGCAAATTCTTCTATAAATTCATCATCTGCGTGTAATGGATGAGGTGAGGTAAATCTAATTCTTTCAAGTTTTTCTATTTTACTAATTTCTTGAAGTAATGTTGTAAAATTTATTTTTTTATGAACTACAGAAAATCTTTTTCCATATCCATTTACATTTTGACCAAGGAGTGTAACTTCTTTTACTCCATTATCCACAAGTTTTTGGATTTGATTTATAATTATATCTGTTGGAATTGATATTTCTTTTCCTCTTGTTTTAGGAACGATACAAAATGAGCATTTTTTATCACAACCAAGAGTAATATTGACATAATCTTTAAATTTATTTGTTCTAAATTCTTTGAAAAGATAAGTTGTCTCATCATAATTAATATCAGTAATTACAGTTTTTGGGATATTTATAGCTTCTTTTATTCTACTCACATTTCTTGAACCTATAACAAAATCAACCGTTGGAGCTCTTTTTATAATTTCTTTACCCATATGTGATGCGGTACATCCACAAATACCAATTTTTGAATCTTTTTTTCTTTTTTTATTAAAAACACCAATTTCGCTAAAAAGTTTAGCGACAGGTTTTTCTCTAACTGAACAAGTATTGAGTATGATTAAATCAGCTTCTTTTAGATTTGAAGTTAATTCATATTCATCACTTAGTTCAGCAATAATATGGTCTGAATCTTTTATATTCATCAGACACCCTAATGTTTCTATATAAAGCTTTTTCATCTTTAACCTTATAATATATGCATTTCGTACATATAACCATCATCTTCAAGTGTATATTTAACTTCTCTGAAATATACAGAATAACCTTCTTTTTCAATTAAATCAATCAAATCTTGTAAATCTTTATAAGATGTTTCTTTTGAGAAATAAAAAAATGAGTCTTTTTTAACTTTTGATAAAAATTTTTCCAAATCTACTGTTTTTATTTTATTGTCTGTTGTTACTAATTTTAGTTCCATTTTATGCCTTTATTGTGAATTTATTAAAATTGATATTTATTTTATCAAAATTTTAGTGTAAAATTATAAAAAAGTAATTAAAAAGGTAGAAAATTGGATAAAACACTAGATATTCTTAATGCATTAGCAAATGAGAAAGGCTTGAAGTTTGAAGATGTGGTAGAAGCTTTTAAAATAGCTCTTTTAAAAACTGCACAAAAAATGCTTGGAAATGTAAATATTGTTGTTAATTTTGATAAAGAAAATAAAAAACTTCATGTATATCAAATAGCAGAGGTAGTTGAAGATAAAGATGAGAGAGCTTATGAAGATGGAGAAAATTTTATTTATCTTGATGAAGCTCATGATATTGATAAAAATTTAAAAATTGGTGATAAAGTTGAATTTGAACTTGATTTTGAAAAATTAGGAAGAGCAGGAGCATCTAATTTACAAAGAGAACTTGATTTCCAAATACTAAGACTTATGGAACAAGGAATTTATGGTAAATATAAAGATAGATTAGGAGAATTAATTACAGGTGTTGTAGTTAGGGTGGATAAAGATGAAAATACTTATATTGAAATAGGAGAGGTAAAAGGAGTTTTACCAAAAAGAAATAGAATCAAAGGTGAAAATTTTAAAGTAGGTGATTTATTGAAATCAGTTATTAAATATGTAAATATGGACAAAAATAAAGGTATTACTATTGAAATAAGTAGAACTACTCCTAAATTTTTAGAAGAACTTATTAAATTGGCAGTTCCAGAAGCAAAAGAAGGGCTTATTAAAATTCATTCTATTTCAAGAATTCCAGGAGTTAGAGCAAAATTAGCAGTTAGTTCATTATCTCCAAATATTGATGCAATTGGAACAATTATTGGAGCAAAAGGAGTTAGAATTAATTCTGTTTCAAGAGAGCTAAATGGTGAAAATATAGATGTAATTGAATATAATGTTGCACCTGAAATGTTTATTGCTCGTGCTTTATCTCCAGCAATTGTTGATAGAGTAACAGTAGAAGAAGCAAAAAATGAAGATGAAATGCCAATAGCTAAAGTTTCAATAAAATCTGATCAAAAAGCAAAAGCAATTGGTAAAAATGGGATTAATATAACTCTCGCAAGTATGCTTACAAAATATAGAATTGAACTTGTAGAAAAAGAAGAACAAGAAGAACCTAAAAAAGATGCTAAAGATTTCGATCAATTGTTTAGTTTCTAAGGATGTTGAATGAAAGTAGCACTGATTCAGCAAAAATATTATGGAAGTAAAGAAAAAACTGTAAATAAAACAGTTGAAATGATTAGTAAAACTAATTCAGAATTAATTGTTTTACAAGAACTTCATCAAAATGAGTATTTTTGTAAATCAGAAGATACTAAATTTTTTGATTATGCTGACGATTATAAAAAAGATATAAAATTTTGGGCTAAAATTAGTAGAAAATTTGATATAGTATTAGTTACTTCATTATTTGAAAAAAGAGCTGATGGAATTTATCATAACACTGCTTATGTGTTTGATAAAGGTTGGATAGCTGGAAAATATAGAAAAATGCATATTCCAGATGACCCTGGGTTTTATGAAAAATTTTATTTTACACCAGGTGATTTGGGGTTTGAACCAATTGATACAAGTGTTGGACGACTAGGAGTTTTAGTCTGTTGGGATCAATGGTATCCAGAAGCCGCTAGAATTATGGCATTAAAAGGTGCTGAGGTTTTAATTTATCCAACTGCAATAGGTTGGCTTGAATGTCCAAAAACAAGAGTAGATGAACTTTGTGAAAAAGAGAATACTCCCAAAGAAAAACAAAAAATGCTTGATGCTTGGATAAGTGTGCAAAGAGGTCATGCGGTTGCAAATGGACTTTCTGTCATTACAGTTAATCGAGTAGGAAGTGAAAAAGATGAAAGTGGAGTTTTAGAAGGTATTAAATTTTGGGGGAATAGTTTTGTTTTAGGTCCTCAAGGCGAGTTTTTGGCACATGCAGGAATGAAAGAAGAGATACTAGAAGTTGAAATAGATTTAAATTCTTCAAAAGAAGTCCGCAAAATTTGGCCTTTTTTAAGAGATAGAAGAATAGATAGTTATAAATGTCTAAAAAAAAGATATTGTGAAAAAAAATAAAAGGATAAAATATGCCAATGTTAGATAGTTTTATGGTTGACCATACAATAATGAATGCACCAGCTGTGAGAGTTGCAAAAACGATGAAAACTCCATCAGGAGATACAATTACAGTTTATGATTTGAGATTTGTAGAACCAAACAAAGAGATTCTTTCAAGTGAAGGGATTCACACATTAGAGCATCTATTTGCTGGATTTATGAGAGACCATCTAAAAGGTTATGAAATTATAGATATTTCTCCGATGGGGTGTAGAACTGGGTTTTATATGAGTGTAATTGGAACGCCAAAAGACAAAGAAGTTATCAAAGCTTGGGAAAAATCTATGAAAGATATTATAAAAACAAAAAATATTCCAGAAGCTAATGTGTATCAATGTGGAAGTTGTTATATGCATTCATTAAAAAAAGCAAAAAAGATAGCAAAAGCTATTTTAAAAAGAGGAATTGGAACACTTGATAATAAAAAACTAAAATTAAAAGGTAAAATTCCTAATGTTTGTAATATAAATTCAAAAAAAGTAAAAGTTCTTGGATAAAGTATTTAAAGAGTTTTGTGAGTTAATCGAAAAAAAAGAATTTTTCGAAGCTCACGAGGTATTAGAAAAAATTTGGCATCCTATGAGAAAATCAAATCATTCAGATTCTAATATTATTAGAGGTTTTATAAATGCAGCTGTAAGTTTGGAATTAAAAAAAAGAGGTAAAAATAATTATCTAAAAGTTTGGAATACTTATGAAAAACATAAGGTAAAAATAAATAATAATGAAATTTATTTTAATACAGTTGAATTTTTAGATAATTATAAAAAGGATTATTTATGATAGAAAAAATTGTAAAAAAAACATTAAAAGAGTTAGAGAAGGCAGAAAAAGAAGCATATCCTCTTTATTATAAAAATATTTTTAATGATTTAGCAAAGGAAGAAGGGTTAGAATTAGATTCTAAACTTACTTTAAGAGATGGTATAAATGAAAAACTTTTAAATACAACAAAAGAAACTACAGCTTTTATTTCACAACAAAATAAAGAAATAGAAAATCATTCTAAAAATTTAGTCGAAAATGTTGAAATTACTGATACACATGAAGAAACAATAAAACTTGTTAAAGAATTTGAAAAAAATTTAATAGATAAATTAGATTCATATAAAGGTAAAATAGATAACTTAAATAAAGAACTTGAAAAAGCTTATAAAGATTTACATATTGATTCACTTACAAAATCTTATAATAGAAAAGCATTGGAAGATCATTTAAATAAAATATTAGAAGCTGGAAATGATAAAAAATTAGATTTTTTTATAATGGTGGTTGATTTGGACCATTTTAAGGAAATAAATGACACTTATGGACATTTAATAGGAGATTTTGTTTTAATAAAATTTGTACAACTAATCAAAAAATTAATTAGAGAAAGTGATAAAATTTATAGATTTGGAGGAGATGAATTTATAATCTTATTTAATAGAATAGATCAAAAAAATATAGAAAGAATTGCTAATAAAATTATAGGAAAAATCTCATCTACAAAATTAAAATATAAAGATAATATTATTTCGTTAACAACTTCTTTAGGAATTACTTGTCATAAAAAAGGTGATACAAGAGATACTATTCTAAAAAGAGCTGACGAAGCACTATATGAAAGTAAAATTCATAGAAACAGGGTTACAATCAAGTGTTAGATTTTGTTCATTTTAATGTGCATACAGATTATTCTTTACTGCATTCATCTATAAAGTTAAAAGAGCTTATAAAAAGAGCTGAGGAGTATCAATTTAAAGCATTAGCTATTACAGAACTTGGAAATATGTTTAGTGCTGTTGACTTTTATAAACAAGCTAAAAATCTTAAACCAATTATTGGAATTGATGCTTATATCAAAAATGAAAAATTTAGAGTTAAATTAATTGTAAAAAATAGAGCTGGATATGATAACTTAATGTATCTTTCTTCAATATCATATTTATATCACTATAAAAACAATGAATATCCAATTATTCCTTGGGAAGAGTTAATCACTCATAAAGATGGAATAGTTGTAATCATAAATTATTTAGAAAGTGAAGTAGGTTTTCATCTGAATTTATTAAATCAGGATAACTTCTTAAATGGTGCCAAAGGGTTTGAAAAAGCACAAGAAGTTTTGAAAATTTATAAAAGTGAATTTAATGATTTATATTTAGAAATTAGAAGAGATGGATTTAAAGAAGAAAAATTTATAGAAAATGATATTAAAACTTTAAGTAAAGAATTTGATATTCCACTTATTGCTACAAGTGATGTGTGGCATTTGGATGAATTAGATTATATATATTCTGATGCACTTGAATGCATTGCTGCAAACAAACAATTTGATGATTTACATAGAGAGTTATCTAAAAAAAGTTATTTTAAAACAAAAGAGGAGATGAATTCTCTTTTTACAGATTTACCTGAAGCTTTGGAAAACACTACTAAATTAGCTGACAAAATAGAACTTAAGCTAGATCTTGGAGATCCAACTCCACCTAAATTTAAATTTACAAAAGAATATGCTAAGGAAGAAGGGCTTGAATTTGATAATGATGCCGAATATTTTAGTTATAAATGTCGTGAAGGTTTGGAAAAAAGATTAGTTTATATTCCAAAAGAGAGACATCAAGAATATCGTGATAGATTAGAGTATGAAATAGGAATTATAAATCAAATGAAATTCCCTGGATATATGCTAATTGTTTGGGATTTTGTTCGTGAATGTAACGCAAGAATTCCTCATATTCCAGTTGGCCCAGGAAGAGGGAGTGCAGCTGGAAGTTTGGTTGCATATTCTTTGTGGATTACAAATATAGATCCACTTAAATATGGACTTATTTTTGAAAGATTTTTAAATCCTGAACGGGTAAGTATGCCCGATATTGATATGGATTTTTGTCAAGATAAAAGAGGGGATATTATTGAGTATGTTAGGGAAAAATATGGTAAAGAAAATGTAGCTCAAGTTATTACATTTGGTTCACTTCTTGCAAAAGGTGTTTTAAGAGATGTAGCTAGAATTTTTGGAATTAATTATTCTATTGCGGACCAATTTGTAAAATTAATTCCGGATAAATTGGGAATTAAATTGAGTGAAGCGATAGAGGAAGAAGAGAAAATAAAAGAACTTGTAGAAGAAGAGCCAGTTTATAAAAGATTATATGAATTTGGACTTAATCTTGAAGGTATCAAAAGAAATACTGGAATGCACGCAGCTGGTGTTGTAATAAGTGATAATAAACTTTGGGAAAAAACTCCGCTTTATCGTCAAGATGAAAATTTTGTAACTCAATATTCTCTAAATTTTCTTGAAGATGTGGATTTAATCAAGTTTGACTTTTTGGGACTAAAAACATTAACTGTAATTGATAATGCTCTTAAATTTATCAAACAAAATTATAATAAAGAGATTGATTTTACTACAATGGAAACGGATGATTCTAAAATCTTTGAATTAATTTCAAGTGGAAATACACTTGGATTATTCCAGGTAGAATCTGATGGAATGCAAGATTTGAATAAGAGACTTAAACCAAATTGTTTTGAAGATTTGATTGCTGTTTTGGCACTTTATAGACCAGGTCCAATGGACGCAGGAATGACTAATGATTTCGTCAAAAGAAAAAATGGAAGTGAAAAAGTTAGTTACTTTTTTGATGATTTTGCGCCTATTTTAGAACCTATTTTAAAGCCAACTTATGGGGTTATTGTATATCAAGAACAAGTTATGCAAATAGTGCAGGCTATTGGTGGATTTTCTCTTGGTGAAGCTGATATTATTCGTCGTGCTATGGGTAAAAAAAACATAGAATATATGAAACAAAAAGCAGGAGAATTTGCCGAAGGTGCTGCTAAAAAAGGTCTTAAAAAAGAAGATGCAATTGAGCTTTTTAATTTAATTGAAAAGTTTGCTGGATATGGATTTAATAAATCTCATTCAGCTGCATATGCCATGATTACTTATCAAACAACATATCTTAAAGTCTATTATCCAGCTGAATTTTTCTCAGCTCTTCTTTCAAGTGAGAAAGATAATACAAATAAGATTGTTCGATATATAAATGAAGTTAAAAGATTAGGTCTTGAACTGCTTCCACCAAGTGTTCATCAATCAAATGATGATTTTACACCGATAAAAAATGAAATACTTTTTGGCCTTGGTGCTATTAAAGGTATTGGAAGTAAAGCAATTGAATCAATTATGCAAAGTCGTCCTTTTGCAGATTTAGAAGATTTTATTTTAAAAGTAGATACTTCTAAGGTAAACAAAAGAGTTTTGGAAGTTTTAAGCAAATCAGGTGCAATGGATGGACTTGGATTTAGTAGAAATGCTATATTTTCTCAGATAGAAGAAATTTTGGATTTCAAAAGACGTGTAGAAGATGGAGAAAAAAGAAAAGAAAATTCACTGTTTGCAGATTTTGATGATTTTGTAAATGAAAAATTAAATATTAAAAATTTGGCTGAATGGAGTGATAAAGAAGTACTTGATAATGAATATGAATCATTAGGATTTTATGTAAGTGGGCATCCATTAGACCATTATCAAAAAGAAATGGAAAATATAAAATTGAATTATTCAAGTGAGATTGAAGAACTTAACAAATCAGATGCTCTGTTTGTAGGAAAAATTGAAAATATTAAAACTCGTTTAGCAAAAAAAAGTGGAAATAAATTTGGTATAATTACACTTATGGATTATCATGGTGAAGTAGAATTTATGGTATTCAAAGATAAACTTGAAGTTTTTGAAAATTGGCCAAAAGATGAACCTGTTGCAGTAAAATGTTATATAGAAAAAGTAGGAGATTTTACAAGAATCAGTTGTAAAAAAGTTATGACTTTGTCTGAAGCAAAGGGTGAAGAAGTTCAAGTCAATAAAATTCTAAAAATGGAAGATTATTATTATTCAGTGGATATTGATAAAGATTATGAAAAAACATTAATGGATATTTATAAAAAATCAAAATCAAAAAGTGGAAATAAAAGACTTATTTTAATGCTTAAAACTCCTTTTGGGTTTAGTTTGGAATTTAAAACCACTATTTTGACAGATGTTTTAGAGTAATTGAAAATTGATGGTTGATAATTTAAAAAATAATAAAGGTTGAAAAATGAAAAAATTACTATTAGTGAGTTTATTTATGTTAGATATAGTTTTTGCAAAAACTATATTAGTAGCAGCTGCTGGAAATACTGTTTATACTTTGCCAGCTTTAAAACAGGAATTTAAGAAACTTTATCCAAAGATAAATGTTAAATTTATAATTTCAAGTAGTGGAAAATTAACAGCGCAAATTCAAAATGGAGCGCCATTTGATTTGTTTTTATCAGCGAATATGAAATATCCAAGCTATTTATATTCAAAAAAATTAGCTATAACTAAACCAAAAATATATGCCAAAGGCGCTTTAGTGCTTTTTAGTATTAGAAAAAAACTTACAAATTTAAATGATTTAAAAAATGTTCAAACAATAGCAGTTGCGAATGTTAAAACAGCACCTTACGGAAAAGCTGCAATTGAAATTTTAAAAAATGCTAAATTGTATAATAAAGTTAAAAATAAGTTAGTATATGCCGAGACTGTAAATCAGGTAGTTTCTTATGTAAAAAATGCGGCTGATGTGGGATTTGTAGCAAAATCTTCAATGTTTTCACCTAAAATGAAAAAATACAAAGCCAATTATATAAACATAAATAAAAACTTATATACTCCAATAAATCAAGGAATTGTAATTATAAAAGATAGCTCAGAAGCTAGAAAATTTTATAATTTTATTTTGAGTAAAAAAGCAAAAACAGTATTCAAAAAATATGGATATGAATAGTTTATTAAGTATTAATTGGATTCCATTTATTTTATCATTTAAATTAGCATTTACAACTGCTACTATTTTATTTATAATAGCAGTTCCGTTTGCTTGGTATCTTTCACAAACAAAATCTAGATTTAAGCCAGTTTTAGAAGCTTTAACAGCTATGCCAATAGTTTTACCTCCATCTGTTTTAGGATTTTATATTTTGTGGGGTCTTTCTTATAATTCTCCAATTGGTTTATTTTTCGAAGAATATTTTAATATGAAATTAATTTTTAATTTTAATGGACTTGTAATTGCTAGTTGTTTATACTCTTTTCCTTTTATGGTGCAACCTTTGCAAAATGGATTTGAAAGTCTTAATAAATCTATGATAGAAGCAAGTTATATAGCAGGAAAAAGTAAACTTGTTACACTTCTAAAAGTAGCACTTCCAAATATAAAGCCTTCTATAATGACAGCTATTGTAATTACTTTTGCTCATACTGTGGGAGAGTTTGGAGTTGTATTGATGGTGGGAGGCTCAATCCCAGGAAAAACAGAAGTAGCAAGTGTAGCTATTTATGATTTGGTTGAAAATATGGATTATGAAAAAGCTCATATTTATAGTGCAATTATGGTATTTTTAAGTTTTATAGTTTTAGTTGGTGTTTATATATTTAATAATAAACAAAAGGTTAAATTTTGATAAAAATTAAAGTAAAAAAGCCACTTTATGGAGTAGTTGAAAATATGCTTTTAGATGTAAATTTAGAGATTAAAAAAGGTGAATTTTTAGCGATTAAAGGAAAAAGTGGAAGTGGAAAAACTACATTTTTAAGAATTTTATCAGGGTTAGAAAATGCTGAGGGTGAAATAAAAGTAGATAATGAAGTTTGGTTAAATGATAAAATTAATTTACCACCTCAAAAAAGAAAAATCGGATTTTTATTTCAAGATTATGCACTTTTTGAGAATATGAATGTGGAAGAAAATCTATTGTTTGTAAATAATGATAAAAATTTAGCAAATAGACTTTTGGAAGTTACGGAACTAATCCCACTAAAAAATCGTTACCCAAAAACTTTAAGTGGAGGTCAAAAGCAAAGAGTTAGTTTGTGCAGAGCTTTGATGAAAAGACCTGAAATTTTACTTTTGGATGAACCACTTTCTGCTCTTGATTTGGAGATGCGAATTAATCTCCAAAATGAAATTTTAAGACTTCATAAAGAGTTTAAAATTACGACTATTTTGATAAGTCATGATTTAAGTGAAATTTATAAACTTGCAAATAGAATAATTGAACTTAAAAATGGAACTGTTATTAGTGATTTTTCAAAAGAAAATTTAATAAATGATAAATTGTTTTTGGATGCTGAGGTGTTAGATATAAAAGAAAATAGTGCTATTGTAGCTATTGGTCAGCAAATTATACACATAAAAAATAACAATTATAGAAAAAATAGTTTCATAAAGTTACAAATTAATTCTAATCTTTTCTAATTATCTTATAACGAATTTAAAAAATGTTAAAATTATGAAAAATTAAAAAGGAGTCTTTATGCTTAAAAAAGTATTAAAACTTTCAGGTATTGCAGTTGTTTCGAGTATGCTTCTAGCTTCAAGCGTGCAAGCTAAAACAGTTAGATGGAGACTTGCTATGAGTTGGCCATCAACTTTAACACCACTTGCTTCTCCACCAATCAAAATGGCTGAAATGGTTAAGAAGATGAGTAATGGTAAATTTATTATCAAAGTAGAAGGGTCAGAAAAAACAAAAGCACCTCTTGGAGTTTTGGATATGGTAAAACAAGGTGCTTATCAAATGGGACATTCTGGAAGTTATTATTGGAAAGGAAAAGATATAAATACAATTTGGTTTACTACGGTTCCATTTGGTATGACAGTAGCAGAACAATATGCTTGGTTTTATTATGCGGATGAAAATCATGATGGAAAACCAGATGGTATGGAATATATGAAAAAAGTATATGACAAATTTGGAGTTTTATCTTTTCCTGGTGGAAATACAGGTGTTCAAATGGGTGGATGGTTTAGAAAACCAATTAATTCTTTGGCTGATTTAAAAGGTCTAAAAATGAGAATCCCTGGACTTGCTGGCGAAGTTATGTCAAAACTTGGAGTTAAAGTTGTAAATATTCCAGGAGGTGAACTATACACTTCACTTGATAGAGGTGTAATTGATGCACTTGAATGGGTGGGACCAGGAATGGACATCAAAATGGGATTTAATAAAGTTGCAAAATATTATTATACAGGATGGCACGAACCTGCAAGTGAAATGCAATTTTTGGTAAATAAAAGAGCTTGGAACAAACTACCAGCTAATTATAAAGAAATGCTTGTTACTGCTATGAAAGCAAGTGCGGCTGATATGTATATGGAAAACTTTGCAGATAGTGCAAATGCTTGGGCAAAAATGAAAAAAGATAATCCAGATATTAAAGTAAAAACTTTTCCAAAACCTGTATTAAAAGCTATGTATAATGCTACACAAAATTTATTACAAGGATATGCAAATAAAAATAAATTGTTTGCAGAAATTTGGGCAAATCAAAAAGCTTGGATTAAAAAAGCAAGACCTTGGAGTATGATGAGTATTTATAAATATTTACAAACTTCAAAAGAGGTAGAAGGGAAATAACCCCTCCTGCTGAAAAGGTAAAGAATGGTAAAAATCTTAGATAATTTTTTTGAAAAATTAAACACCATAACAGGTAAAATATTATCAATTATAATGATTTTACTGATTATGAATGTTTTTTATGATGTTGTTAGTAGATATTTTTTTCATGGTGGTAGTATTGCTTTGCAAGAGCTTGAATGGCATATTTTTGGTGTTATGATACTTTTTGGTATAAGTTATGCACTTAGAGAAGAAGCTCATGTAAGAGTTGATTTTTTATACAATAAATTTTCACCTAAAACTCAGGCAGTTATAAATATTCTTGGAACTATTCTTTTTATAATTCCCATAAGTATTTTTATTGTTTATGTTAGTTATGATTTTGTAATGGATAGCTATGTAACGAATGAAATTAGTGATGATCCAGGAGGATTAACTCATAGATGGATTATAAAAAGTATGATTCCTTTAAGTTTTATATATTTGATAATTACTTCGATTGGATATATTACGAAAAATATAATAATATTTAGAGAAAATAAAAAAGTAAAAGAGGATGTTGAAGTATGACTGGTTTAATAATGTTTGTAGCTGCGTTTTTTATGTTACTTATAGGATTTGATGTTGCTTTTACATTTGGCGCGGTTGCACTTATTTTTGGTGCAATTGCAAGTTATTTTGAATTAGCACAAGATGGAGTAGTTCATTTCGCTGATTGGAGTGCTGAATTTTTAAGTATGTTTTCAATGATGCCTTTTAGAATCTATGCAATTATTGGAAATAAAATATTAATTGCAATTCCTCTGTTTATTTTTATGGGAGTTGTTTTAGAAAAAAGTGGAATAGCCGCGAGACTTCTCGAAAGTATGGGAACTTTGTTTGGAAAAGTTAGAGGTGGATTAGCAGTTTCTACGATAATTATTGGAACAATGCTTGCCGCGAGTACGGGGGTTGTAGGAGCGAGTGTAGTTGCTATGGGAGTTATTGCCTTGCCGGTTATGCTTAAACATGGATATAATAAAGGAATAGCTACTGGAACTATTTGTGCGAGTGGAACACTTGGACAGATTATTCCACCAAGTATAGTTTTAATTATTTTAGCTGATGTTTTTAATGAGCCAGTTGGGGATTTGTTTAAAGCAGCTGTAATTCCGAGTGTTGTTTTGGTGGGAGCTTATATTGTCTATATTTTAGTTATTGCAAATATCAAAAAAGATATAGCCCCAGCAATGCCAAGTGTGAAAATTAATTTTAAAGAAATTTTTATAGCCTTAATTCCTCCACTTGTTTTAATTGTTTTAGTTTTAGGAAGTATTTTTGCAGGAATTGCTACTGCTACTGAAAGTGCTAGTGTAGGTGCCGTGGGTGCACTTGTTTTGGCATTTTTTTATAGGAGCTTGAGTTTTAAACTAGTAGAAGAAGCGAGTTTAGATGCAGTAAAAATTACAGCTATGGTATTTGCTATTTTAATAGGTGCAACTGCTTTTAGTATGGTATTTACTTATAGTGGGGCTGATGAAATTATCGAAAATTTTCTAACTTCCTTGCCGCATGCGCAAATGCTATTTATATTTTTGGTAATGGCAATTATTTTCTTTTTGGGATTTTTTATAGATTTTATAGAAATAAGTTATATTGTTATTCCTATTTTATTACCAGCTGCAAGTGATTTAGGTATCAATCCTATTTGGTTTGCAATATTAATTGCTATGAATTTACAATCATCATTTTTAACTCCACCTTTTGGATTTAGTTTGTTCTATCTTCGAGGAGTAGCGCCAAAAGAGGTTACAACGATTGACATTTATAAAGGTGTAATTCCGTTTATTTTGATTCAAATGTCTGTATTAGCTGGAATGGTGTTTTTTCCACATATTTTTGGATTTTAAAAGAAGAATTTATCTTCTTTTGTTATGAGAAGTAAAATTTTTCTTTTGTCTATTTCCATTTCCTCTTGAATTGTTTTTTCTAGGGTCCGGATTTTCTGCTTTTATAGTTGGATCTGGTTTAAATCCTTCTATTTCTATTTTTGGAATATCTTTTTTTATAAGTTTTTCAATGTCTTTTAAATAATCTTTTTCATCAATACAAACTAATGAAATAGCTTCTCCTAAATTTCCTGCCCGTCCTGTTCTCCCAATTCTATGCACATAATCTTCTGATACATTTGGAAGCTCAAAATTTACAACATGAGGAAGTACTGCAATATCAATTCCTCTTGCGGCTATATCTGTGGCAACTAAAACTCGAATCATTCCGCTTTTAAACTCACTCAAAGCTTTTGTTCTTGCACCTTGACTTTTGTTTCCATGAATAGCTGATGAAGTTATTCCATCTTCGATTAATTGTTTAGATAGTCTATTTGCTCCATGTTTTGTTCTTGTAAATACTAATACTTGCTTCCAGTTGTTTTTTCGGATTAAATGTGAGAGCAATTCTCTTTTTCTTTTTTTATCCACAAAATGAACGATTTGATTGATTGTTTGTGCTGAGCTATTGCTTTTTGCAACTTCTATTAAAGCTGGTTTATTCAATAATTCATTTGCTAATTTTTTAATATTTGCTGAAAAAGTTGCAGAAAATAGAAGTGTTTGTTTATCTTTTGGTAATAATTTTAGAACTTTTTTAATATCGTGAATAAATCCCATATCAAGCATTCTATCTGCTTCATCTAAAACAAAAAATTCTACTGATGATAAGTCAACTGCTTTTTGTCCAACTAAATCTAATAATCTTCCAGGAGTAGCTGTCAAAATATCAACTCCTCTTCTTAAATGTGCTTTTTGTGGATTTATTCCAACTCCACCAAAAACGACTGTTGATTTGAAAGGTAAATATTTCCCATAACTTTTGATGTTTTCTCCAACTTGTATAGCTAATTCTCTTGTTGGAGTTAAAACTAATACTCTAACATGGAATTTTTTCATAACTGGTGTTGTTTGGGATAAAAGTTGTAATATTGGTAAAGTAAAACCTGCCGTTTTTCCTGTTCCTGTTTGAGCTCCAGCTAAAACATCTTTTCTTTCTAAGATAACTGGAATTGCTTTTTCTTGAATAGGTGTAGTTTGGGTATAGCCCATTTCTTCAACTGCTTTTAGAATCTCTTTTGATAATTTTAAGTCTTTAAATTTCATATGTATTGAACCTTTTTATATTAATTATATCATATTTTTGGGTTTTAAAATTATAATTTCAAATTCAAGATAATTAAGAGGATAATTTTGTATAACTTTCATCACTTCTTTGTATGAAAGTTTTTTAACTCCAGCGCTAACTCCACTTTTTTTGATATATCTAAGCATTTCAAGTGGATTTTTAAATTCTAAGTGATAATTAATGATTTCTATTTTAGGATTTAAAATTTGTGATGTTTGAATAATTTTTTCTTTTGTATGAATTGGAGAAGTTATATTTGCTGTTTTGTGTAAAGTTTTAAATGTATCTGATGTAAAAATTGTCAAAATATACTCTTTATTTAAGTTTTTTATATTATTAAAAATAAATTCTAAATTATTTGCCCATTGTAAAGCTGAGAGAGAAACTAAAATATTAAAATTTTGTTTATTTATAAAATTCCAACATTTTTGAGTGTTAAAATCAAAATTATATAAATTGTTTGCAGGATTTAATTTTAACATTTCATTACTAAAATCAATTCCTATATAATTTTTAGGTTTTTCAAATTCAAGTAAACTTCCATTTCCACAGCCTAGATCTAAAATATTTTTATTTTCTAATAAAGGAGCAATTTTTTGAATAATTTTTTTTTGAATAATATTTAATTTTTGATATTCATTTGCATATTTGGAAAATTCTTTTTTTATATTCATAAATTCTCTTTTTTTTGATATAATTTTATCAAAAAAAGGATATTAATGACATCTACATTAATTATAATTCAAATAACACTTGCAGTTTTAATAACACTTGCAGTTTTAATGCAAAAATCTTCATCAATTGGACTTGGTGCATATAGTGGAAGTAATGATTCACTTTTTGGTGCAAAAGGACCTGTTAGTTTTTTACAAAAAGCCACATTTACACTAGGATTACTTTTTGTTATAAATACATTAACATTAGTTTATATCTATAACTCTCAAAAATCTGCGTCAGTAACTGATAATATAAAAATCACTCCAGTTGCTCCAAAAGTTCCTACTGTTCCATCAGCACCTATTAAATGAGATTAATTTTTTTCTTTTTACCCCTTTTTTTGTGGGCAGATGGACATATATTTTTATATCATCGTTTTAATGATTTTAGACATCTTTATACAAACACTTCTACGAAAGAACTCCTTAAAAATTTTAATTATTTAAAAAAACATAATTATAAAGTGGTAAATTCTAAAACTTTGCTAAAAATGGCAAAAGATGGTAAAAATGTAGATAAATATGTATCTTTTCAAATAGATGATAGCTTCAAATCTTTTTATAAAAATGGTTTTCCTATATTTAAGAAATTTCATTATCCTTTTACACTATTTGTATATGTAGAAGGTACTGATAGACATTTTGGTGATTTTATGACTTGGAAAATGATTAGAGAAGTTCGAAAATATGGAGATGTAGAGCTCCATTCTTATGCTCATCCACATTTAACTACTTTAACAAACAAAGAGATTATGAAAGACACAAATAAATCTTTTAACTTATTTACCAAAAATATGGGATATTCTCCAGATAGTTATGCTTATCCTTATGGTGAGTATAACAAACGAGTTCAAAAAGTATTGCTTAATTTTGGATTTAAATATATTTACAATCAAAATGAAGGTGGAATTAATAAAAATACTTCTTTCGTAGATGTTCCTAGAATTGCACTTACGGGTGATGTGGATATTTCTAAAAGATTAAATATTAAAGAAATGAAAGTAAAAAGTTTTAAATTAATTAGAGATAAAAATATAATTAAAAAAATATCTGCAATTGTACCTTATAAAAAAATAGAAGTTTATATTACTAAACTTGGTTGGAAGTGGATTAAAACTAAAAATGGATATTTGCAATATTCGCCAAATTTTAAACTTCAAAAGTTTAGAAATAGGGTAATTTTTAGGTATAATAATGAAATTTATATTAAAATGATAACAAAAAATTGAAGGAGAGAATATGACATTAAATGAAATATATGATTATACAAAAGAGCATATGGATAAATCAATAGAGGCTTTAAGACATGATTTAAATACACTAAGAACTGGAAAAGTTTCAACAGTAGTAGTTGAAAATGTAAAAATAGATTATTATGGAACTCCAACTCCTCTTAATCAAGTAGGTTCTGTCTTAGCAACAGATGCTACAACTATTACAATTAATCCGTGGGAAAAAAATTTACTAAAAGATATAGAACATGCTATTCAAGTAGCAAATATTGGTGTTAATCCAAATAATGATGGTGAAGTTATTAAACTATTTTTTCCACCAATGACAGAAGAAGAAAGAAAAAAACAAGCTAAAAAAGCAAAAGAATTTACAGAAAAAGCAAAAATTGCTATTAGAAATGTTAGAAGAGAAGCAAATGATAAAGTTAAAAAACTTCATAAAGATAAAGAAATTACAGAAGATGAAGAAAAAGATGGATTAGATGAAACCCAAAAAATTACAGATTCTTATGTTGTAAAAATTGAAGAAATAGTAGCTAAAAAAACTGCTGAAATTATGAAAGTTTAAGGATTATTATGATTGATGTGAGAAAAATTTATGAAGATAATAATGCTCTTTTAACAGGACATTTTAAACTTAGTAGTGGAAAACATAGTACAAATTATCTTCAAAGTGCAAAAGTATTAGAAAATCCAAAAGTTGCCCAAACTCTTCTTAGTGAATTAGCAAAACAGATCAAAGAAAGTGGACTAGAGATTGATACTGTTTGTTCTCCGGCAATTGGTGGGCTTCTTGCTGGATATGAACTTGCAAGACATTTAGAAACAAGATTTATATTTACTGAAAGAGTAGATGGAAAAATGACTTTAAGAAGAGGTTTTGAAGTAAAAGAAGGCGAAAAAGTTTTAATTTGTGAAGACATAATTACAACTGGTGGAAGTGCCTTAGAAGCAGCTGCTGAGATAGAAAAAAGAGGGGCAGAAGTTGTGGGATTTTCTGCTATTGCAAATAGAGGACTTTGTAAAAGAAGTGGAAGTAAGTTACAAGCAAAAGAAGAGTGTAAATTGCCAAAAGATTTACCATTTTTTGCATTAGGTGATTTTGTATTTGAAACATATGACCCAGAAAATTGTCCAATGTGTAAAGATGGTAGTGAAGCTATCAAACCAGGAAGTAGAGGGAATTAATGAATTGCCCTTTATGCCTTGCTAAAGATGAAAATGTAATTTATAAAAATGAACTTTTTAGAGTTATTTTAGTAGATGAAATTCCAGCCTTTACAAGAATTATTTTAAATAAGCATATTGCTGAATTTAGTGATTTGAGTTTAGATGAGAGTTTAGAACTTTCAAAAGCTATTTATAAAATCGAAAAAGCTATGCTTAAACATATAAAACCAGATAAAGTTAATATTGCTAGTCTTGGTAATTATGTTCCACATCTTCATATTCATATAATACCTAGGTATAAAAATGACGCTTGGTTTCCTGATTCTGTTTGGTCTGCCAAACATAGAAAGTATGAATATAAAACTACACAAGAACAAATTCAAAATTATATAAATGAAATAAAACAATTATAAAAGTTTTTTAATGAAATTAAATCTTAGCTTTTATTATTTTTTTTATTTTGCAACAATAGGAATTTATGTAATATTTTTTCCAAATTATCTTAAAAATTTAGGATATCCTCCTGAGGAGATAGGAATTTTATTTTCTGCTCTTCCAATTAGTCGTTTTATTACGCCATTTTTTTTTCAAAAAAAGGCAATTACTACAACTATTTTTAAAATAAGTATAGTTATTTCAGCGCTCATTCCAATTATATTTTTTATAAATAATTTTTTTATTTATTTGATTGGATTTACTATTTTAGGAGTTGTTTGGTCGATTAATTTTCCATATATTGAATCTTTAGCTATAAATAAACTTGGAGCCCATTATGGAAAAACAAGACTTTGGGGTAGTGTGGGGTTTGTAGCAGTTGCTTTGGGATTAAGTTATTTTAATGTAAATTTCATATGGCTTTTTTTAATTTTAAATTTAATTACTTCTTATTTTGCTTTTTATTTTATAAATCCAAATTTTAGTATATCAAAATATTATGAAAAAATAGATTTTTTAAAAGAATGGCAGTTTTGGATAGCTTTAATTTTACTTCAAATTTCATTTGGGGGATTTTATAACTTTTTTACAATTTACAATTTATCAAATGGTATTCCAAAAGAAATAAATGGATGGCTTTGGACTATAGGAGTAGTGGCTGAAATAGTGATATTTATATATCAATATAAATTTTTAAATAAAAATAACTCTCTTTTTTACATCAAGATTTCTCTTTTTATGACATCAATTAGATGGTTTATTCTATATTTATTTGCAGGAAATATTCTTTTGATAGCTTTTTCTCAGACTTTACATCTTTTTTCTTTTGCTATTTTTCATACGGCTGCACTTATGTATATTTCAAGTAAATATAAAAATCAAACGCTAGCTCAACAATTTTATGCAGGAATAGGATATGGCTTAGCAGCATTTTTAGGTTCATTTATTAGTGGATATTTATATGGTAAGAATTTATTTTTATATGAAGCAATTATAGTTTTTATAGCATTTTTAGTTATATGGAGTAAAAAATGAATTTAAATCCAGAAGATTTTAAATTTCCAAAAGTTACCATATATGAAAGAAAAGTGAAATTAGAATATAGAAACAGTCTTATTATAGGTCCAAAAGGTGTAGGAAAAACATTTTTAATTTTGGAATTTTTAAAAAATTTCAAAGGTAAGTTTATCTATATTGATTTAGAGGATCCAAGAGGAAAAAAGATAGATTTAAAAGGATATGATTTAGTTATTATTGAAAATTATAATCGGTTTTTCCCTCTTCCAAATACTCGTGTTTTTATAACTTCTTCAAAAGATATGTTTGTTAGGGGATTTAAAAAGATAGCACTTAAAAATTTAGATTTTGAGGAGTATTTTTCATTTGATAGGCATCAAAGTATTACTCATACATTTAACTATTTTTTGAATGATGGAAATAGTGCAGAGCTACTTTTTTTGGATGATTTTTTTAAGGCTAAAAAATTGCAAACAAATCTCAAACTTATGGATTATGATTATGATATTTTAAAATTTTGTTTTTCTAATATTGGAGAGAAGTTTTCTCTTTATCAAATATATCAAATTCTAAAAAAAACAAAAAAACTTTCAAAAGATAAATTTTATAATGAGTTAGAAAGACTTCAAAAAGATAAAGTTATATTTTTTGTAGATAGATTTAATTCATTAAATGCCCCTAAAAAGTTGTTTAGTTATAATTTTGGATATAAAACTGCTTTAACTTATGATAAAAATGTAACTGCACTACTTGAAAATATGATATTTTTAGAACTTGATGAGGAGATTTATTATTTAGATAATGTCAATTTTTATCTGCCAGAAAAAGATAAAATTATTTTAGTTTATTCTTTTATTGATGAAGAAAAGTTACTTGAAAAACTAAAAAAATTGCCTAAAAAAATAAAATATGATAAAATTGAGGTAGTTACAATTTCAAATGAGTATGAATTAATTTATAAAGATATAAAAGTGGAGGTAAAACCGTTTTGGATATGGGCATTTGTGGAATAGATGAAGCTGGACGGGGGCCAATTGCTGGTCCTTTGGTTATGGCTGGTGTTATTTTAAAAGAAAAAATTGAAGGTCTTAGAGATTCAAAGAAATTAACAGAGAAAAAACGAGAAATTTTGTTTGATAAAATTATTCAAAAAAGTGAATATAAAATAGTTGAAGTTTCTAATACAATTATAGATGAAAAGGGACTTAGTTTTGCAATTAATTATTGTTTAAAAAAAATAGTGAATTCATTAAAATCAAATAGATATATTTTTGATGGTAATTCTAAATTTGGAGTTGATATTTTGGAAACGATGATAAAAGGTGATGATAAAGTACCACAGATTAGTGCAGCTTCTATTCTTGCAAAAGTTACACGAGATAGATTTATGAAAAGTATAGCTGATATTTATCCAAATTATAGTTTTGCAAAACATAAAGGTTATATCACAAAACAACACATTGAAGAGATGAAAAAACACGGATTTAGTGATATTCATAGGAAAAGTTATAAAGTTAAAGCATTACAACAGGAGAATTTGTTTTGAGAAAATTATTACTTATTTTTACTTTTAGTTTTTTGTTTGCAGGATTACCTGAGTATTATTATAAATTACCTTTGCAAAAACAAAAAAAAGAATTCAAAAGAATACTTATTCCTATGATTGAAAAAGAGAATCAAAAAATATTACAAGAAAGATATTTAGCTCGGTCTATTTTTCATAAACCTTTTTATATGTTAGATTTTGATAGTTTAATAGTTTTATCAAAATTTGCTAAAAAATATAAAATTCATAATCTTTATAATAAAGAAGAATTTTTTAAAAAAATTGATGTAATTCCTCCTAGACTTGTATTAGCTCAAGGTGCAGTTGAGAGTGCATGGGGAAAAAGCTATTTTGCAAAAAAAGCAAATAATCTTTTTGGTCAATGGACTTATACTGGTAGAGGATTAGTTCCTAAAAATAGAGATGCCAATAAAACTCATACAGTTAGAATATTTAAAAGTCCACAACAATCATTAGAAGTTTATATGAGAAATTTAAATAGAAACCCAGCTTATAAAAAATTTAGAGAAGTTAGATATAAATATAGAAAAGAAAATAAAAAATTTACAGCTGAAATTGCTGCTACAACTTTAATCTTATATTCCCAGCTTAGAGAAGTTTATGTAAGAATTTTACAAAATATTATAAAACAATTTAGATAATTTATTGTAATTTTAGCAATAAAGTGATAAAATAAGCTGAAAATATATACAAGGAGAAATTTATGAGAAGTGATGAAGTAAAAAAAGGGTTTGCAAGAGCTCCACATAGAAGTCTATTTAGAGCAATTGGACTTAAAGATGAAGATTTTGATAAACCATTTATTGGTGTAGCAAATAGTTTTATAGAAATTATTCCAGGACATTTCTTTTTAAATAAATATGCTGAAATTATAAAAGATGAAATTAAAAAAAATGGATGTGTTCCATTTGAATTTAATACAATTGGTGTAGGTGATGGAATTGCTATGGGACATGATGGAATGCTTTATTCATTACCAAGTAGAGAAATTATAGCAAATTCAGTGGAAACTGTAATGAATGCAAATAAACTTGATGCTATGATAGCTCTTCCAAACTGTGATAAAATTACACCAGGTATGTTAATGGGTGCACTTAGAGTAAATGTTCCAACTATATTTGTAACTGGTGGACCTATGGCTGCTGGACATTTGAGTGATGGAACTCCTGTTGATTTAGCAACTGTATTTGAAGGACTTGGTAAATTTGAAAAAGGTGAAATGAGCGAAGCAGAGCTAAAAGAGCTTGAATGTGTTGCTTGTCCAGGTGCAGGAAGTTGTAGTGGTATGTTTACCGCAAATTCAATGAATACATTAATTGAAGCTATGGGAATTGCACTAAAAGGAAACGGAACTATTGTAGCTCTTACACCTGAGAGAGAAGAGTTATTAAGAAAAGCAGCAAGAAGAATTTGTGAAATTGCAAAAGATGAAAAACTTACAGAAAAATTTAGAATTAAAAATATTATAAATGAAAAAGCTATTCATAACGCATTTGTAGTAGATATGGCAATGGGTGGAAGTAGTAATACTGTTTTACATATGTTAGCTATTGCAAATGAAGCAGGAGTTGATTTTGATATTTCAAAAATTAATGAAATTGCAAAACATGTAAGTCATATTACAAAAATTTCTCCATCACTTCAAACAGTTCATATGGAAGATATCAATAAAGCTGGTGGAATGAGTGCAGTTATGAAAGAAATTTCAGGAAGAAGTGATACTGTTTTATATCTTGATAATCTAGTTATTGAAGGTGGAACTATTGCCCAAAGAATAAAAGATGCAAAGGTTTTAGATGCTTCAATCATCCATCCACTTGATAAGCCATTTAGTAAAGTTGGTGGACTTGCTGTTTTATTTGGAAATTTAGCCGAAGAAGGTTGTGTAATCAAAACTGCGGGAATTACAGGAAGCAGAGAGTTTACAGGACATGCAGTTTGTTTTGATTCTCAACAAGAATCACTTGACGGGATTATGAATGGAAAAGTTAAAAAAGGTGATGTAGTTGTAATCCGATATGAAGGTCCAAAAGGCGGTCCTGGAATGCAAGAAATGTTAGCACCTACTAGTTTAATTATGGGAATGGGACTTGGAGCTGATGTTGCACTTATTACTGATGGTAGATTTAGTGGAGCTACAAGAGGGCTTAGTATCGGGCATATTTCACCAGAAGCAGCAGAAGGTGGAATGATAGGACTTCTAAAAGATGGAGATGAAATTTATATCAATACAGATGAATTCAAAATTGAAGTAAAATTATCTGATGAAGAAATAGTTAAAAGAAGAGCTGAATTTAAACCAAAAGATAAAGAAATAAAAGGAAGATGGCTAAAACAATATAGATTGTTAGTTTCAAACGCAAGTCATGGAGCAGTTCTAAAAACTGAATTATGATTGTAATTATTGGAGCAGGGGCGAGTGGCTTACTCGCTTCTATTCTTTTATCTAGGAAAGGTTATAAAGTTACACTTCTTGAAAAAGATAAAAAAGTAGCTAGAAAACTACGAACTACAGGGAACGGTAGATGTAATATTACAAATTTAAATATATCCACAAATAATTTTCATTCAAATAATCCTGAACTCATAGAAAAATTTATTGTAAATTATAAAGAAGTTGAAAAAACTTTTTTAAAATTAGGAATACCTTTTGTCTCTTTGGAAGATGGTAGATGTTTTCCTATGAGTTTAGAAGCAAATGCCGTGGCTGATATTTTGGAAATAGAAGCTAAAAAAGCTGGTGTAAAAATAATAACTGAATGTGAAGTTAATAAAGTTAAAAATTTGGAAGTTTTTACAAACAAAGGTAATTTTAAAGCTGATAAATTGATTATAGCTACTGGAAGTAACGCAGGATTTGGAAGTAGTAAAATATTAGAAAACTTTAAATTTCATACCATTTATCCTCTCTATCCAAGCTTAGTGCAGTTAAAAACAAGAAAGAATTTTCAAAAATGTGCAGGGGTTAAAATAAAATCCAAACTTACTCTTTTTTCAAATGGGATTGAAATAAAATCAACAAATGGAGATTTACTTTTTACAAATTATGGAATAAGTGGGCTTTCTGTTTTGGATATTTCAGTAGGAGTTGCAAAAAGATTAACTGAATATGAATTTTTAGAAATTGTAGTAGATTTTTTCCCTAAATATTCAAAAGAAAAATTGAAAAAACTAGTGCTTTTAAGAGATGATTTAAGAGGAATAATTCCATCAAAACTGATACCTTTTATAAAATCAAACAAATTAAATACAACAATATATAATCTGAAAAACTTTAAAATTGAAATAGTGGCAACAAAAGAAGAAAAATTTGCTGAGGTTATGAGTGGTGGAATTAGTTTATCTGAAATTAATGAAAATATGGAGAGTAAAAAAATGAAAAATTTATATTTTTTAGGTGAGATTTTAGATATTGATGGAGATAGAGGTGGATATAATCTCCATTTTGCTTGGAGTAGTGCTATTAATTTAGCAAATAAGTTTTAAGATAAAACTTTCAATAATTAAGTCAAAATTTTCAACTGATTAAGTTAAAAGTAATTTTCTTACCCTGCTATTATTTTTAGACTAAATTTTAATTTCAAATAAAATTGTAGTATAATTACACTAAGTTTTTTATTACTTGATTTTTCTGTTTATACAGATTTCATTTAATATTAGAGGGGGAGGATCTTGATTTATATCGTTTTAATGGTTTTACCTATATTTTTTTTCGTTAAGCCCAAATTTGCTTTTATCATACAAGCATTTTCTAGTCTGGCATTATTGATTTTTTCTGCTGTTTTATTAATAGAGCATAAATACAATAGTGTTTTAATGTTTCACTCAACCTTGCCTTATTTGGATTTTTCCATAAAGCTCGATCCTTTATCTTTGCTTTTTGTTATGATAATCTCAACTATAACTCTTAGCGTTTCTACATATTCATTAAATTATGTGTTTGATGAAGATTATCATCATAAGAGATTATTTGCTTTTTTGTTTAGTTCATTTGTTGCATCTATGCTTTTTGTTGTTACTAGTTTTAATGCAGTTTCATTTTTAATTTTTTGGGAGATTATGTCGACTCTTTCTTTCTTTTTGGTAATTTACAATTATGAAAATGAAGAAAATAGACAAGGTGGGTTTTTATATATCTTTATGACACATCTTGGAACTGCTTTTATCATGGTGGCTTTCATATTGATGTATCTAAAAACAGGCTCTTTTTCTTTTGAAAATTGGATACATGTAAGGTTGGATGATAGTACAAAATTTTGGGTATTTTTATGCGTATTGATAGGCTTTGGAACAAAAGCAGGAATGTTTCCGCTTCATGTTTGGCTTCCAAAAGCTCATCCTGTTGCACCTTCAAATGTTTCGGCTTTGATGAGTGGAGTCATGATAAAAACAGCAATTTATATGATGATTAGATTTTATTTTTACTTTTTAGATGCTATTCCTTGGTGGTATGGTTTTATAGTTTTACTTTTAGGTGCCCTGTCTGCTCTGTTTGGTGTTATGTATGCCTTAGCTCAACACGATTTAAAGAGGCTACTTGCATATCATAGTATAGAGAATATTGGTATTATTTTGATGGGATTGGGAAGTGCTATGCTTTTTTACTCAAATCATATGCCTATTCTTGCTTCATTTGGATTGCTTGCAGCTCTATTTCATACATATAATCATGCGATTTTTAAAAGCTTACTTTTTCTAGGTTCAGGTGCGACATTTCTTAAAACTCATACGAAAGACATGGAAAAATATGGAGGTCTTATAAAACTAATGCCATATACTACACTGTTTTTTATTATAGGTTCTATCTCGATTTCGGCACTTCCGCCATTTAATGGATTTGTTAGTGAATGGCTCACATATCAATCACTACTTTTAAACAATAAAATAGACATAAATATTATACATATTTTTGTACCTCTTTTTGCATCTATGTTGGCACTAACCGGTGCATTTGCAGCTGCTTGCTTTGTAAAAGTAATAGGAATTTCATTTCTAGGAAAGCCAAGAAGTGTAGGGGCTAAAGAGGCAAATGAAGTTGGGAAATATATGTTATGGGGTATGGGGTTTTTAGCAATTCTTTGTGCAGTGTTTGGACTTTTCCCAAATATAGTAGTAGGACTTGTGGCTCCTATTACTTTACTTTTGTTAGGTGTTGATGTATCAAATAGCACAACTTCTCATGCATTTATGATTTCAACTCCAGATTTTTCCTTTGGACATTTAAGTACCCTTGGACTAGCAATTGGATTTGTAATTGGTATATTTATTTTGTATGCTTTAGTCAAAAAATTTGGAAATACAAAAACCAGAATGTGTTCCACTTGGGTATGTGGGCAACTAAACAATGATGCTCATAACCAATATACTGCAAGTGGATTTTCGCAACCGATTAGAAAGATATTTGCATTTTTTTATCATCCAAAAGAAAAAGTTTATCCACTCTCAGGAAAGAAAAAATATTTTTTTCCAACTCTTGAGTACCAAGCACACTCACATGATGGTATAGAGAGTATTTATAATCTAATACTTAAAATTTTTGTAAAAAGCAGTTCTTATTTGATGAGTAAAATTGAAAACGGCTCAATTCATATATATCTTTTATACATATTTATCACTGCTGTTGCCTTTTTGGTATATGCGATTAAAGGAGGGGTAAAATAAATGAAAACTACTTTTATGGCTTTGTTGCAATTTTTTATCATTTTACTGATTTCACCTTTTATAGCCGGTCTTATGCAAAAAACAAAATCTCTTATAAGAGGCTCAGCCGGTCCTTCGCTTTTTCAACCATATTTTAATCTGGCAAAATTAATGAAAAAAGAAGTAGTACTTTCAAAGGATTCTTCATATATATCAAAAATTGCTCCTTATATAGTAGCAGCTGTTCCTATAACTGTGGCTGCATTTTTACCAGTTTTTAATGGTAACACTTTACTCTCATTTACCGGTGATATTATAGCTATGGTTTATATTTTGGCACTTGGAACTTTTTTCTTGGCACTCTTTGGGTTTGATCAGGGCTCAGGCTTTGGAGGACTTGGAAGTAGCCGTGAGATGACTGTAGGATCTTTGGCAGAACCAGCACTTATAATGGTAATTTTTACTTTTGCACTTCAAAGTAATTCGACAAATATCAGTCATATATTTAATTCGATGCATGGAGATATATTTTTTAAATATCCGGTCTCTTCTACTTTGGCTTTGATGGCTTTGTATTTTGTCACTTTGGCAGAATCTGGTAGAATTCCTATAGATAACCCTGAAACTCATCTTGAATTAACCATGATTCACGAAGCTATGATATTGGATGCAAGTGGTAGAAATTTAGCGCTTTTGGAGATAGGCTCTTTTGTAAAAACAACGATTCTTCTTACTCTTTTTTCAAATATTTTTATGCCTCTTGGATTTTATGATATAAACAGTATCTGGGGCTTAGGATTTAGTATTTTTGTTTATTTTTTAAAGATGGGTATATTGGCAATTATCATAGCTATAGGTGAGCTGACACTCGCAAAGTTAAGATATTTTAGGATTTCAGATGCCATGATGTTTGGTTTTGTTTTAGCATTGATTTCGATGGTTACATATAGGTTATAAGGTGGTGTTTTAATGTTTTCAAATTTTATAGAATTAATTGGTGCTTTTGTTTTGGTTTTAGCAATTTTGCAAATTACGAGTGATAGATTATACTTTTCAATTAAAGTATATGCAATTCAGTCATTTTTTGTTGCTATTTCTATACTTAGTATAGGGATTTACAGCTCTTCTTTTGATTTATATGTTAGTTCATTTTTAACGCTTGTTATCAAGTGTTTGATTATACCTTATGCTCTTTTTAAAACGATAGATGAGATGAAAATTAAAAGGGAGATAAAAACATTTATAAATATAACAAACTCTTTGATGGTTATTTCTGCAATTATAATGTTTACATTTTTACTAACAAGATACATAAATCTTGGAGGAAGTGTGATAGCTAAAGAGATATTTCCCATTTCATTATCAATTATCTTTATAGGTGCATTTATTATGGTTTCAAGGCAAAAGCCTATCACGCAACTTATAGGATTTTTGACTTTGGAAAATGGCATTATGTTAGTTGCCACTTCTGTGACTTATGGTATGCCTTTGATAGTGGAAATCGGTATATTTTTTGATGTTATAGTTGGTGCTACTATGGCTTCACTTATCATTCATCATATCAACCACGATATAGATGATATGGATAAAACAAGCGTTAGTGATTTTAAGGAGTAAAGCATGGAATATATACTATCAACCCAATTAATCTGGACAGCAATCTTAAAGTTTCTTCCGCTTAGATTTATCTATATAGCACAAGTTTTTATAACTGGTATCCTTTTTGTAGGAACTTTTAGTTATATACCAAAAGTGATAGATCACAAAATAATATTGGAAGCTAAAGATTATTTTTTTCTTGATTCTCTTAATGTTTTAATTTTAACTTCACTGTTTTTACTTGTTTTTTGTGTAGCGATTTACTCTATCGGGTATATGAAAAAGGAGCAAGAGCACGGCTTGAATGCAAAAAAGGTTAAAAGCTTTTACATGTGGAAGAATTTATTTATATTTTGCATGAGTGTAGTTTTACTTTCAAATAATTTTGGAATTGTATGGATAGCGATAGAAGGAACAACACTTTCTACTACTTTTTTGATAGGTTTTTATAACACCAAAGAAGCAGTTAAAGCTTCGTGGCAATATATAATAATTTGTTCATTTGGTATAGCTTTGGGGCTTTTGGGAGTAGTTACACTCTACTTTGCTACTTATCACACATTGGGTGAGGGGATGAACTCTTTAAATTGGATAAATATTATAAAAATTTCTCATAATCTTGACCCTATACTTTTAAAGATATCATTTGCTTTTTTCTTGGTTGGCTTTGGTACAAAAGCTGGACTTGCTCCTATGCACTCTTGGCTTCCTGATGCACATTCTCAAGCGCCCACTCCTATAAGTGCTCTTATGAGTGGAGTTTTACTTAGCTCTGCATTGTATGTGATTTTAAGACTTAAAATTATCGTTGATAGTGCTGGTTTGGTACATTTTACATCTATTCTTTTGCTTATTGTCGGTATGCTTTCAATCTTTATAGCTGCTATTGCGATAATAGGACAAAAAGATTATAAAAGACTTCTAGCATTTTCCTCTATGGAGCATATGGGGCTTATGGCTTTTGCTTTTGGTATAGGAAATAGGCTTGGGATTTTTGCAGGATTATTACATCTAATTAACCATGTTTTTGCAAAAGGGTTGATGTTTTCTAGTGTAGGATCGATTTTGGTGAATTTTCACACAAGAGAGATTGCAAAAATCAAAGGTTTATATAAAAGTATGCCACTAACTGCCATATTTATAACTCTTGGAGTTCTTGGAATTACAGGAATTCCTCCATTTAATATATTTGTTAGTGAATTTTTGATTTTAACTTCTGCATTAGATGCCCATATGTATTGGCAGACAGTTGTTATTTTACTTTTTTTAGTGATGATATTTGGTGGTTTTATATATCTTTTTAGCTTTATGCTAATGGGAAAAAGTGATGAAAAGAAAAAAGAGGATTACAAAATGTTGATTCCTATGGCGATACTTTTAGCTATTATGATATATCTTGGCATTACTATGCCAGAAAATATGAAAATTTTGCTAAATAATGCTGTAAATATTTTAAGTAACAAAGGAGCCCTTTAATGAAAGAGATATTTGACTCAATCCATTATTTTTGTGATGAGTTCATTGAAGATAGAAATTTTGTAACCATAAAAACAAAACAGTTAAAATCTATATCATTATACCTTTTTAGGGACTTGGATTGTGACTTAAGCAGTGTTGTAGCACTCAAGGAAAAAGATGAATTTGTTATAAAATATCTCTATTCTTATCCTAAAAAAGATTATTTTTTCATAGTGGAGCAAGTTGTAAAAGATGAATTTGAAAGTTTCACAAATGATATTCCTGCATTAAATTGGTTTGAGCGGGAGATATATGATCTTTTTGGATTAAAACCATTAAATCATCCGGATTTTAGAGCTTTGTCATTGCATCCTGAAAACTATCCTATTGCTTTTCATCCGATGATTCATGATATCACTAAAAGTAAAAACTTTGGCACTTATGAATATAAAGATATAAAAAGTGAGGGTGTTTATACAATTCCAGTAGGTCCTATTCATGCAGGGGTCATAGAACCTGGACATTTTAGATTTGCTATGTCTGGTGAACCTATACTTCAGCTTGAAATAAGACATTTTTGGAAACACAGAGGTATAGAAAAACTTTGCGCGGGAAAAGATATTGATGATGTTTTAAGAATTTCTCAAAAGATTTCAGGAGACAATGCCCTTTCTTATGCTCTTAGTTTTGCTATGGCAGTTGAAAAGATTTGTGATGTTAAAGTTCCAAGTTTTGCTCAGTATTGTAGAGTTATAGGAGCAGAATTGGAGCGTATTTCTTGTAATTTATCTGATTTTGCGGGAATTTTTCAAGATGCAGGATACTCTTTTGGAGCAAGTGGAGTTAGTGCCTTAAAAGAAGATATTATGCGACTGATAAAGCTTCTTAGTGGCAATAGATTTTTCAAAGATTTTGTAGTAATTGGCGGTGTATCTAAAAATATAAAACCACATGTAAAAGAGATTATGAATACAGTTGAAGGGGTAAATGCTACATTCAATAAATACAAAAAGATTATGAAAAACTCTTCAAGTATATTAGAAAGGCTTGAAACGACAGGAAGAATTAAAAATGAAACGGTAAAAGATCTTTCTTGTGTTGGCTTTACGGCAAGTGCAAGTGGAAGATTTAGTGATTTTAGAAAAACTCATCCATATTTGATTTATGATAAACTTGATTTTGAAACGCTTGTTTTAGACGAGGGTGATGTAAATGCAAGAGTGCAGGTAAAATTGAGTGATATACAAAACAGTTTTAAAATCATAAAAATTTGCACAGATTATATATCTCAAGTTGATAAACCAAGACTAAAAATAAAATATGAAATAAAAGATGGTGAAGGGTTTGGATATGCTCAGAGTAATCGTGGAAATATTATCCATTTTGTGAAGATAGAAAATAAAAAAGTAGTTAGATTTAAACCAAGGGATCCTAGTTTTATGAATTGGCAAAGTATTCAGTTTGCCGTTTTGGGAGATGTCATAGGAGATTTTCCATTGGTCAATAAAAGTTTAAATTTAAGCTATGCAGGAAATGACTTATGATAGATTTATTTAAGATAAGATTTCGTGATAAACTTCTTAGCGAAAAATTGGAACTAAAAGAAGAAAATATAGAAGTTTTAGGGTTAAAATTAAAGCAAAGAGTAGATAAAATTTTCAAAAGAAGTTTTTCTATAAGGGAAATTGATACAGGAAGTTGTAATGCCTGTGAAGTTGAGATAAATGCGCTTTCTAATCCTTATTATAGTTTAGAAAGATTTGGTATCTCTTTTGTGCCTTCACCAAAGTTTGCAGACGCTTTGATGATAACAGGAGCACTCACGAGAAGTATGTATCCAGCTTTAATGAATGCTTATGAGCTAACTCCAAATCCAAAGTTTATTATAGCTGTTGGAGACTGTGCGATGGATGGTGGAGATTTTAAAGATAGTTATGCCTGTATGGGTGGCATAAAAGATAAATTGCCAGTGGATTTATGGATAAAAGGATGTCCACCAGAACCAATTGATTTGATAAGTGGATTGTTAAAACTGTTGTCTAAAATTGAATAACTAATCTTATATGCTTTATATAGTTTTTGTTTATTCGGTCTATCTTCTACACTTGGTGTCTCTATAAACATAGTATCATTATCCGATTTTGTATATAAAAATTCTTTTATTATTTTTTCTTTGATTTAAATCTTTCTTGTTATAAATGCCCAGATTTTTTATATTTTTATTAAAATATATAGCATAATTCATAATCAATTGTTTTAATTGATGTGGAATCGCAAGAATTTATGTAGGAGTTCATTGGCATTTTGATATAATTAAGTATTATTATATCTAGTGTAGAAGTTATAGTTATATATTTATTAAAATTAAAAGTAAGTGAGAATATTATATGAATTTAGATAATTTAACACAAGAATTTTTTAATTGGATTCTTTCTTATCCTCCAGATACTATTTTTTTTGTAATTGTAGGGGTTTTATTTATCGCTTCTGTATTAGAATCACTTCCTTTTACAGGTATGATTTTTCCATCAGAAAGTTTAACTATATTTTTTGGAATACTTTCTTTTAAAGGTGTTGTAAATATAAATATTTTAATAATAGTAACTTATATTGGAATATTATTAGGGGATATTATTGGTTATTATATTGGTAAAAAGGTGGGAGAGGAATTTTTGAGAAAACATTCTAAAAAATTAAAAATAGATGAAAAAAAATATAATAAAATGAAAGAATTACTTGATGATAATTTATTTAAAGCTCTTTTTATTGGTAGGTCAAATGGTTTTACTAGATGGATAACTCCATTTTTAGCAGGGGCAAATGGTATTAAAATAGATAAATTTATTTTAGTAAATATATTGACTGCGGCTTTTTGGGCACCAGCATTTTTACTTGGGGGTTATTATTTAGGTGATGCGTTTGAGATATATGGAAAATATTTTGGTATAAGTATTATAATTGTAACAATTATTGGATATATTTTTTATAAAATTTATAATAAAAAAGGGTTTTAATGATTAATAAAAACATAATAGCTATGGGATTTGTAAGTTTTTTTACAGATATGGCAAGTGCTATGGTAACTACAATTTTGCCAATTTATATAGTTTATATTCTTGGTCAAGGGGTTGATAAGTTAGGATATGTAATTGCCATTGCGACATTTGTTTCGTATGCTTTTAGATTTGTATTTGGATATTTGAGTGATAAATATCAAAAAGTGAAACTATTTTTAGTTATAGGATATTTTATTTCTGCTGTTACAAAGCCATTATTATATTTTGCTACTTCGTGGCAAAGTGTTGCGACTTTAAGAGCACTTGAGAGAATGGGAAAAGCAGTTAGAAGTGCTACAAAAGATACTTTAATTTCTTATTATGCACCAAAAGATGAAAGTGGTAAAAATTTTGGCTTTCATAAAATGATGGATATTGCAGGAGAAGTGGTAGGGGCTTTGATAGTTTTTTTTGTCCTTTTTTACTTAGGCAAAGAATTATATGTTTTTCAAAATATCTTTTTGGCAACTTTAATTCCTGGTATTATTGCCGTTTTAGTTTTATTGTTTTTCGTAAATGATGTGCCTTATAAAAAAAAGGAAAAAGAAATAAAAATTAATTTAAAAGATGATTATAGTCTGTTGCCAATTCTTTTAACTTATTTTGGAATAATGTTTTTTATGATGAGTGATAATTTTTATATAATCAAAGCAAAGGAGAGTGGAATTAGTATAGCTTATATTCCTTTGTTAGTTGTATTGCTTAATTTAACTCAAACAACACTTAGTTATTTTATAGGTTTAAAAATTGATAAAATAGGGGCTAAAAAAATTTTAAATATTAGTTTTATATTTGCTTTACTTTCACTTATTGCACTTTTTTATGGATTTGTGATTACAAGTTTTATTTTACTTGGAGTTTTTATTGTTTCAAGTTTAAATGCAATTAGAAGTTATATCTCACAAAATGCAGTTAATAAAAGTAGTGTTTTTGGATTTTTATATGCAGGAGTAGCTATTTTTTCTTCTCTTGGAGCTATTGTTATTGGAAATATTTGGCAATTTTATTCAGAAAAAGATGCTTTTATATTCTCTTTTATTGGAGTAAGTTTTGTTATAATTATAAATATAAAGGATTTTTTTGTTACAAGAAATAGTTAATTATTTAGTCTCTACAATTGGTAGTTTTGGTTATATTGGTATATTTTTACTTATGTTTTTAGAAAGTAGTTTTTTTCCTTTTCCAAGCGAAGTTGTGATGATACCTGCTGGATATTTAGCTTATAAAGGGGATATGAATTTATATTTAGTTCTATTTTGTGGAATTATTGGTAGTTTGAGTGGAGCTTGGTTTAATTATTTGTTAGCTAGTAATTTTGGAAGAAAATTTTTGTATAAAATTATATCAAATGAAAAAGTAAATAAATTGGAAATGTTTTTTGAAAAGCATGGACATATTTCTACTTTTACTGGAAGACTCATTCCAGGTATTAGACAATATATCTCTTTTCCAGCAGGACTTGCAAAAATGAATCCAATGAAATTTACTATTTATACGACATTAGGAGCGGGTATTTGGATATTGATTTTAACTTTTTTAGGTTATTTTTTAGGAGCAAATCAAGAATTAATTCATAAATATTTGAAAGAAATCACAATTATTGCATTTGTTTTTGTTATTATAATAATTATAATTTATATAAAGGTAAAAAATGGATAATATTATTAATTTTATAGTTGGCTTTGCTGATGATATAGGCTATATTGGTGTATATATCTATATGTTTTTAGTAGGGACTTTTATTCCAGTTCCAAGTGAACTTATATTAATTCCAAATGGCTATTTAGCTTCAGTTGGGGAAAAAAGTTATGTTTTAGTTATGTTATTTGCAAGTTTGGGAAGTTTAAGTGGTGCTTTGTTTAATTATCACTTTGCAAAATATTTGGTTAGAAAATATAGAGACAAACCTATAATCAAAAAAGTTACTAAATTTTTTGAAAAGCATGGAAAAATTTCTGTTTTTTTAGTGCCTTTGACTCCTGGATTTGGCCAATACATTTCACTTCCTGCTGGAATTTCTCATATGTCACTTAAATATTTTATACCTTTAACATTTACTGCAAATTTAATTTGGGTAAATTCTATACTTTTGATAGGCTATGTGTTGGGAGAAAAAGCAGACCATAAAGATGTTATTTATGTAAGTATTACACTTTTGGTATTTGTAATTATATCAGCAACTATTTATGTATTTAGGGAAATTAAAAAAGAAACTTAAGTGGCTGGGGTAGAAGGATTCGAACCTCCGGATGCATGGATCAAAACCATGTGCCTTACCGCTTGGCGATACCCCATTAAGTGAATAGAATTATACAAAAAAAAATAAAAGTTTGTCAAGAGTTTTTTGTAATTTGTTTTATAATATTTGCCCCAGCCTCTGTAATAATGATAGCTAAGATTACTAATAAACCACCTATTATTTGTTTTATAGTTAAAGTTTCTCCATATAAATATCCAAATATTGAAGCAGTTACTGGTTCCATAGCAAAAATAATAGCTGTTTTAGTGGGAGTTGTAAATTTTTGTGCAAAAGTTTGTACAAAAAAAGCAAAAACAGTTGCTACCAATACAGTAATTATAATAGCAAGAATAACTGTAAATGAAAAATGAATATTTGATGTATTTTCAAATGGTATAAAAATTAAACTAAATAAAGCTACAGTCAAAAATTGGAAAGTAACAAGAGTAAAAATATTATATTTTTTTGAGTATATATCTGTGAAATTTACATGAAAAGCATAAGAAATAGCACATATAATAACTAAAATAATAGGTAATGAAAAGGCAATTTTTCCTGTTGTTAAAAAATATATACCTGTAAATGATAATATAACTCCAATAATTGCATAGATTGATATTGATTTTTTGAATATAAAAAAAGCAATAATGGGAGTAAATACAACAAAAAGTCCAGTCAAAAAGGCAACTATATTTGAAGGTAAATAATATAAGCCTATAGTTTGAAATGCATATGCTACAAAGTTAAAAAATCCTAATACAAAAGCCGCGATTATCGATTCTTTATCAATTGATATTTTTTTATAAAATAGTATATACATTAGTAAAAATGATAAAAAAAATCTAATAAATAAAAAAGAAAAAGCTGGTAAATCAGCTAATGCTTTTTTTACTAGTATAAAAGTACTTCCCCATCCTATTGCTACAATTAGAAGTAAAAAATCTGCATTTTTTTTATTTACGAAATTAATACATACCACCTTTTTCTTTCATTCTTTTTTCTATTTTATGTCCCATAAATGAAAGTATAGATGTAAGCATTAAATATAATAATGCAACAGTAATCCATGTTTCAAATGGAGAAAATGTATTTGCTACAATCTCTCTACCTACTTTTGTTAAATCTGTAATAGATATAACAGATACCAATGAACTATCTTTGATTAATGATATAAGCTCTCCTATTAGTGCAGGTAATGCTTTTTTTAGAGCTTGTGGTAATATAATTAATCTCATTCTATCTACAGAATTAAGTCCTAATGATTTGGCAGCTTCATGTTGGCCTTTATCAACAGATTGAATAGCTCCTCTTAAAATTTCAGCAATATAAGATCCATAAAATATAGCTAAACTGATAACACCTGCCCAAAATCTTGGTAAATCAAATATTGTTGCTATTATGAAATAAAAAATAAAAAGTTGAACAAGTAATGGTGTACCTCTGATAATTGTGATATAAATACTTCCTATATAATCAAGTCCAGTTATTCCACTAAGTCTCATTATAGAAATAATAAATCCTAGAATTAATGCAATTAGCATTGCTATTACGGATAATTTTATTGTAACCCACATACCCATAATAAATGGTCCAGGTTTTAGTTTAGTTTTGTAAGCAAATTCATCATCTTGATATAAATAATCATTATTTTTAAATTCTAATTTATAACCTGAAATATCAAAAGTTTTTATGCTTTTATCCTCACATACTATTTTTGCTTTATTTTGTAAAATATGTAATGTTCCGTCACAAGGAGATGTTAGAGGTGTTTTTTGATGATATATGAAATATTTTGGCATCATATTCCATTTCCAACTATAGTTTATTTTGCTAACAGCATGATATAAAAACAGTCCGACTAAAAGATAAAAAAGAAAGGCTATTAAAAGTCCAATCTTTTTACTTTTGGTAAAAGATTTTTTCATTGAACTCTTTTTAACCAATCTGTATTTTTAAGCCATTTTTTGTAGATATGTTTATATGTACCATCATTTTTAATTTGTTTTAAAAAGTTGTTTAGCCAGTTTAAGAAATCAGGGTCTCCATGATTAATAGCAATACCAAGAGGTTCATAAGTCAAATCTTGATTTAGGAAAATAAGTCTTCCTTTTCCTTTTCCAGCCATAAATAGTTCATTATATGGTTTGTCATAAATAAATGCATCTGCTCTGTTATTTAATACTTCTTGAACGGCAGCACTTTCACTATCAAAAGTTTTTATTGTAGCTTTTTTGAACATTTTTCTTGCAGCTATTTCTCCTGTTACACCAAGTTTTGTAGTAATAATCATACCTGGCTTATCTAAATCTTTATAAGATTTTACATTTTTATGTTTTTTATTAACAAGCATTGTTTGACCAACTAAAAAGTATGGGTTAGTAAAGCTAACTTTTAAATTTCTTTGTTGAGTAATTGTCATACCTGACATAATCATATCACATTTTCCTGTAAGTAAAGCAGATATAATTCCATCCCATGCAGTTGGAACAAGTTTTAATTTAACATTCATATCTTTTGCCATTTTTTTAGCAATATCAATATCAAGTCCTATGATTCTGTTGTGTTTATCTCTCATTTCAAATGGAACATAACCAGGCTCTGTACAAACTCTAACTTCACCTTTTTGTGTTATAGAGTGAAGTGTTGAATGTTTCCATACATTAAAATCAGCAGCAAATACTAAGCTTGTTAGTGCTAAAACTGTTATGAGTAATTTTTTCATCTGTTTTCCTTTTTGTTTTTTTATTAATGGTGTAAAATTTCACTTAGAAATTTTTTTGCTCTGTCAGTTTTTGGATTATTGAAAAACTCTTCAGGAGTATCTTCTTCTAGTATTTTTCCTGCATCCATAAAAACTATTCTATCTCCAACTTCTCTTGCAAATCCCATTTCGTGAGTTACACAAACGATAGTATAGTTATCTTTTGCAAGTTCTTTCATAACATCTAATACTTCACCAATCATTTCAGGGTCAAGTGCAGAAGTGGGTTCATCAAATAAAATTATTTTAGGTTCCATTGCCAAAGTCCTAGCTATGGCAACTCTTTGTTTTTGACCACCACTTATTTCACTTGGATATTTGTGTGCGTGATGTGGAATTTTAACTCTTTGCAATAGTTGCATTGCTATATCTTTTGCATCTTTTTTACTTTTTTTCTTTACTTTAACCGGTGCTATTGTAATATTTTCTAATACGCTTAAATGTGGAAAAAGGTTGAAATGTTGAAATACCATTCCAACTTCTTGACGAACTTTATTTACATTTGTTTTTTTATCATATAAATCTTGTCCATCAACTATTAATTGGCCTTCTTCTATCTCTTCAAGTCTATTGATACATCTAATAAGTGTAGATTTACCACTACCACTTGGCCCACAAATAACTACAACTTCACCTTGTTTTACATTGAAATTTACATTTCTTAACGCATGATATTCTCCATACCATTTATTTATATCTTTCATTTCTATAATATTTTTATTTATAATATTTTTTTTCATTAATGTTCCTTATGCATTAAGTTGTTTTTCAACTTTTTTTTCTAAATGTTCTGAGAATTTACCCATACTAAAAGCAATACAAAAATATACAAATGCTACAAAAGTAAATATTTCAAAACTTAAATAAAGTCTATTATTTATAATCGTTGCAGCTCTAAAAAATTCTATAACGCCAATTGTATATGCTAATGATGTATCTTTAAATAGTGAGATAAATTGCGAAATAAGTGCCGGAATCATTTTTCTATATGCTTGAGGTAAAATGATTAAAATAAATATTTGTGTACTATTCATTCCAAGAGATTTAGCTGCTTCAAATTGCCCTTTGGGGATAGAATTAATTCCAGCTCTAATAATTTCAGCTACATAAGCACTTGTAAAAACAGTAAAAGCTATAATCGCTGCTACTGTTGGAGATACATGGGCCTGCGTGTGAAAAAACATCATAGAAAAAACTGGAATAGCAAAAAATACCCAAAAAATAACCATTAGTAATGGAATAGAACGAATAATTTCTATATATAATACAGCTGGAATTTTTATAATTTTTACAGAGCTCCATCTCATAATACCTAAAAGTGAGCCTATGAAAAAACTTAAAAAAATAGATACTATTGCTAATACAAATGTAAGAGCTAATCCTCCTATTTCTCCAGGTCTTCCAAAAAATAAAAATCTCATATTATCTTTTGTAAAAATTTCATTAAAATGAGTATCTGGATAAATAAAAACTTGAATAGTTTTTAAAATAGATACAATTAATATTGTATTAAATATAAAAAATTGAATTCTATGTTTTGAAAAATAATTTTCTATGTGTTTAAACATTTTTTACTCCTTTTGAAAACTTCATATCTATTAAATTCATTACAAATGAAGTAAAAAGAGTTAATATCATATATAAAATTGTTACAGCAGTGGCTGCTTCAAACCCTCTAAATGTTTCTGAATCAATTTGTTGTGTTGCAAATGTAAGTTCAGCAACTCCTAATGTCATAGCTAATGATGAATTTTTGATCAAATTTAAAAATTGATTTGTAATAGGCGGTATAATAATTTTTATTGCCTGAGGATATATAATAAACCACATCACTTGAAAAGAGTTCATTCCAAGAGACTGTGCTGCTTCTTTTTGTCCATTGGCAACTGCATTTATACCAGCTTTTACAACTTCTGCTATATAAGCACTTGTATATAAAACAAGAGCAATTAATGCAGAAAAAAAAGCATTTGTATCATTTAAATGTAAATAATCTCCCCATGTATTTAAAAATGGAAAAACATTTGTTAATGTAAATGTAAAATAAATAAAAAACATTTGAACAATTAGTGGAATATTTCTAAAACTTTCAACATAATAACTAGAAAATAGTGAAAGCCAAAAATTTTTTGAAGCTCTTCCAATTCCAATTAATGAACCTATGATAAAACTTAAAAATATACCAATAACTGAAAGTTTAATAGTGGTAAGTAGTCCCGTAATAAGTAAACCTTTATACTCAAGAAGAACACTCCAATCAAATTCATATCCCATTTTATTCCTTTATTTCCCGAAAAGGGGAAAATTATTTTGGCCAAACTTCTGGAAGTTTGTTTGGTTCTACTTCAAACCATTTTTTGTAAAGTTTTGCATAAGTACCATCGCTTACAGCATCTTGAAGTGCAAAGTTAACTGCATCTCTGAAATTTGATTGATTTTCTCTTATACCCATTCCGTAAGGTTCACTTGAAAATGTTCCACCAACAACTTTAAGTTTTCCATGAGAAGCTTTAGCTTGAGCCATACACCAAGTATAGTCAGTTGAAACTGCTACAACTTTTCCTCTTCTTAAAGCCATTACATCTTGTGGATATTCTTGAAGATATACAAGTTTTACATTTGGATTAACTCTTTTTAGGTTGTCTCCACTTGTAGCACCTTGAATTACTGCAACTCTTTTTCCTGATAAATCTTTATAAGATTTTACACTGCTGTTTGCAGGAATTAATAATGATTGACCATCAAAGAAGTAACTGATTGTAAAATCGATTGGTAAATCTCTTTTTACTTTATGAGTCATACTTGCAGCTGCAATATCAACTGTTCCACTTTGAACCATTGCGATTCTTGTTTTTGAAGTTACTTGAGTAAATTCAGGTTTCACACCTAATTTATTAGCTATATATTTAACTAAATCGATATCAAATCCAACAACTTGTCCTTTTGCATTAATGAATCCAAATGGTGGGAAATCATATTTTACACCAGCTTTTAATACACCTCTGTTTTGAACTGTTTTTAATAAATCATCAGCATTTGCTGAAGTTAAAAACATTCCTAACACTACTAAAAAAGCAAATAACTTTTTCATGTTTTCTCCTTGTTTTTTATTTCAGTAAGTAAAATTATAACATTTTTTAAGATAATTTTGTATTAATAATTGATTAAAATTTGTACATAATATGAAATTAAAAATTTTGTATTTTATAATATAAAATTTTGTTATAATTCTTTTAAAAAGGTTTTTTATGGAATTTTTTAAATTTTCACTAAATTCATCGATAAAATCTTCTTGGATTATTATAAAATTAGTAATACCTATTTATATACTTGCTGATATTTTATATTATTACAATACTTTATCGTATGTATCTTTTTTAGTAAAACCATTTACATCATTTTTGGGCTTACCACCGGAGGCTTCATTGTCTATTATAAGTGGTATGTTTTTGAATTTGTATGCAGCAGTGGCATTTGCAGCACCTTTGCATATGAGTGTAGTTCAGTGGAGTGTATTAGCTGTATTTTTGGGAATTTGTCACTCTTTAGTCGTAGAGAGTGCTATTATGAAAAAATTAGGTATTAGTACTTTATTTTCATATAGTTTACGATTTTTTGTGGGATTAATTGCGGCTTTCACGACATCTTTATTACCTAAATTTCTTTTTAGTAGTGCAATCTCTACTACTGATGTATTCCATAAAACAGAGTATCATTCATTAAGTAGTTTGTTATTTAATTCATTTGAAAATGCAGTTATATTATCAATCAAAATAATTATTCTTATTACTACTTTAATTTTTATTATGAATTTTATAAAAAATTTAAAGTTTATAAAAAATAGTAAAAAAAATATAAGTAAAAGTTTTTCTATAATAGTTGGGCTTTTTTTGGGTATTACTTATGGGGCAGGTATTTTAATTACGGAATCTTCACAACTAAAAAAACAAGATCTGTTTTTTATAGCAATTTTTTTGATGATTTGTCATGCCGTGGTAGAAGATACACTGTTATTTGTAATTTTTGGAGCTGATTTTACAGTTGTTTTGATGGTTAGGATTGTGTTTGCACTTATTTTTGCTTATGGACTTAGTAAGTTTTATTTCAAAAATAATAAAGATGATATAATTTCAAAAAAATAGGAGAATTTTATGAATGCGATTGATAGAGTAAAAAAAGCGATTGAAGAGATACAAAAAGGTAATATTATTATAATGGTTGATGATGAAGATAGAGAAAATGAGGGTGATTTAGTTTATGCAGGAGTTTTTTCTACACCTGAAAAGGTAAATTTCCTTGCAAAAGAAGCAAGAGGGCTTATTTGTGTAGCCGTTGATAAAGAAATTGCTAAGAAACTTGATTTGCAACCAATGGTAAATTCAAATACTTCAAGCTATGAAACTGCTTTTACAATTAGTGTAGATGCAAAAGAGTGTAAAACAGGAATTAGTGCATACGAAAGAAATTCAACAATAAAATTTCTTGCAAATCCAACTACAAAACCTTCAGATTTAGTTCGTCCTGGACATATTTTCCCATTAATTGCTAAAAAAGGTGGAACATTAGTTAGAACGGGACATACTGAGGGAAGTGTGGATATTTGTAAACTTGCAGGAGTTTTACCAACTGCTGTAATTTGTGAGATTATGAAAGATGATGGAACAATGGCAAGAAGAGATGATTTAGATGAATTTGCTAAAAAACATAATCTCCATATGGTTTATATTTCTGATATTGTAGAATATAGATTACAATTTGAATCACTTATTGAAAAAATTGATGAAAAAGATGTGGAAATTTCAGGTATAAAATTTAAGAAAATAACTTTCAAAGACCATCAAAATAATATTCATTATGTGTTAGCAAATGAGCCAAAATCTACTACAAATATAAAATTTTATCCAGTTATGAATAGTGTGGATTTTATAGAAAATTTAGATAACTTTAATAAAGTTAGCGAATATATTAAATACAATTCAGGAGTAATTGTATTTATTTCAAGTAGTGCAGAAGATAAACAAAAAGAGTTTGGAATAGGGGCTCAAATTTTGAAAAACTTGGGTATAAAAAAATTGTATTTGATTTCAAAAAGTGATATAAATAATTTTTATGGTCTTAAAGGCTTTGGATTAGAGATACTTGATACAATAAAGGTTTAAAATGATAAAAAGATATCCAACAAAAAAAATAAAAGTAGGTAATGTTGAGGTAGGAGGAGATGCTCCTATTAGTGTGCAATCAATGACATTTTCAAAAACAAAAGATATTGAAGCGACAGTAGAACAGATAAATAGACTCCATTTTGCTGGTGCTGATATGGTGAGAGTGGCGGTTTTGGATGAAGAAGATGCAAAAGCACTAAAAACTATAAAAGAGAGAACAAGCTTGCCTTTGATTGCTGATATTCATTTTAATTATAAATTAGGACTTATGGCCGCTGAAGTTGTGGATTGCTTGAGAATTAATCCTGGAAATATAGGAAGTAAAGATAAAATAAAAGCAGTTGTGAATGCTTGTAAAGAGAGGAATATTCCTATAAGAATAGGAGTAAATTCTGGAAGTTTAGAAGATCATCTTGAAAATAAATATGGACAAACTCCAAAAGCGATGGTAGAATCAGCACTTTTTCATATTAAATTTTTAGAAGATTTAGATTTTACAGATATAAAAGTTAGTTTAAAAGCTAGCGATATTTTTAGAACTGTAGAAGCATATAGAATGCTAAGACCTTTGGTTGATTATCCTTTTCATTTAGGAGTTACAGAAGCTGGGACAAAATTTCATGCAACAATTAAAAGTAGTATTGCTCTTGGAAGTTTATTGCTTGATGGAATAGGGGATACTATGAGAATCTCTATTACAGGAGAGCTTGAAGAAGAGATAAAAGTAGGTAAAGCAATTCTAAAAGATTTAGGGCTTATAAAAGATGGACTAAATATAATTTCTTGTCCGACTTGTGGAAGAATTGAAGTTAATTTGCCAAAAGCAGTAGCTGAGATTGAAGAGAGAACAAAACATATCAAAACTCCACTTAATGTAAGTGTAATGGGATGTGTGGTAAATGCTATTGGTGAAGCAAAAGAGGCTGATGTGGCTATTGCTTATGGAAAAGGTAGTGGTCTTATTATGAAAAAAGGTGAGATAATTGCAAAATTACCTGAAAATGAGTTAGTTGATAGATTTGTTTTAGAAGTTGAAAAAGAAGCCCAAAAACAAGAAAGTGAAGGATGAAAATGATGAGAAATTTTTTTAAGAGAGAGTTTACGCAAACACAAGTAATTTTATTTAGTGCTATTTATTTAGTTTTATTTGATAATTGGACTTTTTTTACGAGAAGTTATGAACATTTTCATAATGTTCCTTTTTTAATAGCTTTAGGTGTAGTTTTATTATCTGTAATAGTTTTGGTATTTACTCTTATTTCAAATAGATGGATTATCAAACCATTTTTAATCTTTATTTTTATAGCAAGTGCAGCTGCAAACTATTTTATGTATAATTATGGAACTTTACTTAATGATAAAATGATACAAAATATGCTAGAAACTGACACTAAAGAAATGGGGGGATTACTGAATTTAAATTTAATTATACAAATATTTATTTTAGGAGTTATTCCTTCTATTGTTTTATATTTTGTAAAGATAAAAAAAAGAAGTATAAAAAATGAATTAATTGCGAGATTTAAATATATATTTATTAGTTTTGTGGTGATTGTTGTAACATTTTTCCTATTTTCTAAAATATTTATTTCATTTTTTAGAGAACATAAAGTGTTAAGAGATTATACAAATCCAACTTATTATATTTATAATCTTGGAAAATATGTAAATGAAACTTATCTTAGAAAACCTTTACCATTTAAGAAAATAGGACTTGATGCTACAATTGAGCCAACAACAAAAAAACAAAAACTTTTTATATTTGTTTTGGGTGAAGCTGGAAGATATGATCATTTTGCATTAAATGGATATAAAAGAGATACAACACCGAATTTATTAAAAATTAAAGATTTGATAGATTATCCAAATTTACATTCTTGTGGGACTGAAACGGCAGTAAGTGTACCTTGTATGTTTTCTCCTTATGATAGAAGTAATTATTCAGATGCAAAAGCAAAATCAACTGAATCTGTAATAGATGTTTTAGGTCATGCAGGAGTGAATGTTTTATGGAGAGATAATGATTCCGGTTCTAAAAAAGTAGCAAGTAGAATTAAAGGATATGAAGATTATAATCATGATGATAATCCTAAATTTTGTAATGAAGGAGGATGTTATGATGATATTTTACTTAAAGGATTACAAAAAGAAGTTGATGATGTTAATAATTCAAAACCAATTTTCATAGTTCTTCATACTAAAGGAAGTCATGGGCCTAAATATTTTGAGAGATATCCAAAATCTTATCAAAAATGGGAGCCAATTTGTAAAACAAATCAGTTACAAGATTGTACAAGAAAACAAATTACAAATTCTTATGATGGGACAATACTTTACACAGATCATTTTTTAGATGAAGTTATTAAATTTTTGAAAAAAAATCAAAATAAATATGCAGTTGGAATGTTTTATGTTGCTGACCATGGTGAAAGTTTAGGAGAAAATGGTATTTATCTTCATGGACTTCCATATTGGATAGCTCCAGATGTTCAAAAACATCCAGCAGCAGTTGCTTGGTTTGGAAATGATTATGATATAAATAAAACTTGTGCTAAGAATTTAGCAAATAAACCTTATTCACACGATAATACTTTTAGTACTATTTTAGGTGTAATGGGAGTTAAAACAAAAGTTTATAATCCTAAAGAAGATATGTATAGACAATGTTATAAAAATAATTGAGAATGGAAAATGGAGAATTGAGAATTTTTAATAAGTTAAGTTTATGAATATTTGTTATTTCATTATCAATTTTCAATTATAAATTATTAATTAATTTGGTCTCCCCAACAGGAGTCGAACCTGTGACCTTCACCGATTATACATAATGCTTTTTAACCTCTTTAATAAGGGGTTTTGTTTTTCTAAAAAAGCAAGTGTGTCAAGAGTGTGCCTTAACTTACCATAATATTGTTTGCAATTCTAAGAGTTTTAGGTGTTACTTTTGTATATTGTGCATAAACATTTAAGGTCATTTTAGCCGTGCTATGACCTAACATATTTTGCACCCATTTTATATCAATACCTTCTCTAATCATTAAAGTTGCAAATGTGTGTCTTGTAGCATAGAGACTTTTGTATTTTATATTTATCTTTTTGAGTAATGGCTTAAAATGATAATCTATAATCGAAGCTGAATAACTAAAAGGCTTACCATACTTGCTTACAAATAAGAATTCATTTTTTCTTGGAGCATTTAAAAGTTCTTCTTTTACAAATTCAAGCATTGTAATTGTTCTATCATTACCTGTTTTTGTAGTCTCTTTTAAAAATCCATCTCTCATACTTCTTCTAACTTGTATTAGATTATTTTCAAAATCAATATCATACCATTTTAATGCTATTATTTCCCCAGTTCTCATTCCTGTTCCAAATGCTACAATTAAGAAAGTTTTTAGCCAGCCAGTAGCATTATCAAGCATAAGTTTCATTTCTTCTAGACTATATATTTCTCTTTTTTTGTTTTTCATTTTTACCACTTCAGCAAATTCAAAAGGATTCTTTTCTATTAAATCGTTTTGATATGCTTTTTTGAGTATCTTTTTAAGTAAAATTCTTGCTTTTTGAACTCTACTTGTAGATAAATGTTCTAAAAGTTTACTTTGCCAGTTTTCGACATCAATAACTTTTATATCTTTTAACTCAAAATTCTCAAAATATGGTAAAATATGAAGTCTAAAAAGAGATTGATAATTTCTGTAAGTTGCTTTCTCAACTTTATATTCAATACTCTCTACTACTAGCAAACCAAAATCTTTTAGATGTGTTTTAGGTTTTGGTTTTGGCTTATTAACTAACTTTAACAACTCATCTCTTGCATATTTTTTAATATAATTTATATTCTTTTTAGTATTTGGTAGTTTAGTGCTAATTCTGTATCTTTCACCTTCTACCATACCTTGAACATAAATAATATTATTCCTAATGTAATAATCTTTTCGCATTGTATTTCTCCTTGATTTTCATCGCAGAGACTTTTGCAACATATATTCTACCATTTTTTTTGAAATAGTCCCTACCTTCAAGTAAATTTCGAGTTACATATTTTCTTAATGTTTCCGATTTTACACATAATATTTCTGCTAAAGAACTCAAAGAGATTTCATTTGGGATAACAAAATCTTTTAAAAGTTCTATCTCATATTGGATTTTTAACAACATATTTTTAGCTTCTAAATCCATAATTTCTCCTTTTTATTTTGTTAATTTTGAGAGAGGAATTTCAACATATTCCTTTTCTCCATTTTTGTTTATTCCAACAAGTCTTGGTTTTAGCATCACTCTTTCTATATTTTGTTTAAAAATTTCAATTCTGCTTAATCTCTCATCTAGTTCATCTCTTGTTTTTTTCAGTCCGTTATACATTTCGCCCACTTGATAAATTATTTCTAATGAGTTATTTATTAATAGAGCTTCTTTTTGAGAGATTTTTTCTTGGTCTTGTTCTTTTGTCAAAGTATTCAACGCTCTTACTAAATTTGCTTTTTTATTTTTAAGTTGGTAGTTTTTATCTTTTAGTTGCTGAATTAAACTTTCTTTTTCAAGTAGTTTTACTTCTGTTTCTCTGCTTCTGTAGTTTTGTTTTTTGTTGAAGTGATTGTATAGGACTTCAAAACACTCTTCTTGATATTTGATTAGTTTATCTTTGATTGCTGGATTTACACGATTTGGATTGATTGAGAATAGCCACCCGTTAAGTTTTTCAAATGGAATACAGAAAACTTCTTGCATTCCTCCTGCTGTTTGTGCTTTTACGAGTCTTGCTCCAAATGCTGGATTGCTTTTTAGTTTTTGATGTTGAAATTTAAAATCAATACCTAAATTTTTACAAATTATTTTTATTGATACCCAATGTTTACCATCCTCAATTACATCAATTATATCTTGATTAAATTTTACTTCTACTAACTTCATCTTTACCCCTTTGGTATAAATTTTGACTTTTCGAATAGAATTATAGTCAATAAATATAACTATGTCAAGTGATAAAGTATAAAATATATAATTTTATTATAATAAATAAGATAAATTATGACCTTTTAAAGGTATGGGAGTTATCTCCTATACCTTTATTCAGATAGCCATTCTTTGAGGGTTCTTTTAATTTGAGTAGCTTTTTCTAATTTTTGTTTTAATTGTAATGTTTCAATATAAAGTTCAATTGCTTTTTGAAGTGGTTCACTAACTTTGCCTGTTGAAGCAGCCATTTTAATAGCACTTTCACTATACCCAATCGCCGTGCCAAGTTGCTTATATGTCATTCCAAGTTCCTTACAAACTTTTTTGACTATGTTTTCGTTATTCATTGTTTCTCCTTAATGTGTTTGTTTATGCTATATTTATAATCGTTTGTCAAGAATTGTTTTACAATTATATATAAATTTGATGCATCTTTCCTTTTCTGTAAGATGATTTGTTACGATTTGTTACTGATTTCTCCTTTTTGTTATATAAAATTTTGTTTAACTATGATAGTTATGTTATTATTTTACATCTCATAAAGGAGATAAATGCAATGACATTTTAAATTTAGTGTTTAATAAGTTTATGAGAGTGCTGGCTCATAAGCATATGTAAAGTATTGTAAATGGTTTAATTCGCAATACCTTCTAATAAGCTCCATATCCATTTTTGGGTGTGGGGCTTTTTTTTTGCTCTAAAAATGGTGAAAACTTTTATTCTTTATTAGTAGGCAGGGCTTGGGCTAGCAAGAAATTAGGGGGTATAAATGGATATAAACCATTTCTTAACCGCAGTAGCTTATAGCATACTTGCATTTGAATATACTTTACATATATTCAAACACTAAATTTAAAGACATCGAAAAGACCAGCACTCTTTTTGGTGTCAAATTAACAACAAATTTTCAAATATCACGGATAAATTTTTTATCCATTAAAACGGAATATCTTCATCGTCTATATCAATTGACGGTATTTGTGGTTCTTGTCGCGGTTTAGTTGGTTGTTGTGGCTTATTATAACTTTGCTTATTATTTTGATTACTCCCACTATTTTCATTTTTATTATCCATAAATTGCATTTTTTCAGCGATTACAGAGTGTTTACTTCTTTTTTGTCCACTGTTATCAGTCCATTGGTCCAATACCAATCTACCTTCGATTAAAACTTTTTTACCTTTTTTTAGCCATTGATTAGCTGTTTCGGCACTTCTTCCAAACATAGTTATATCAATAAACATAACTTCTTGTTTTTTTTCTTTTGTAACAGCATCATTGTAAGTTCTATTAGTAGCTAAGCCAAATTTTGCTACAGCAGTACCGCTTGGAGTATATCTAAGCTCTACATCTCGACTAAGATTTCCGATTAAAATTACTTTGTTATACATTTTGTCCCTTTATATAAAACTCTTTCAATGTTTCTTTATATCTCGCTCTATACAATAAAGCAGCTTGATATACATTTTCAACTTCTTTCATAACTTCAACTAAATTTGGTTTTGGCATAAAGAATAATGGTAAATCATTTTTAAATAGATCGCCATATTTTTCATCAATCTCTTCCACAAACTTATTGTCAAATACTTCGATAACTTCATCAAGTAAGCTCATTGGAAATGGTTGAAGTTCTCCAAATTTATTTAAAACTATTATTCTACTTTTGGTGTAATCTAAAATTTTACCAATTGGTGCATTTTTCGAAAAAAACTTAATAAATGTGGCATAATAATCACCAGCTATACTTTTTATAAAACATAATTCTTCTTGCTCTTCTTGTGTAATATTTTTAACAAACTTTTCTATCAATTTTACTTCCTTTTACTTTTAAAAATTCAACTTTTTTTCTTGTAATAGGGCATTTATCTTTAAATGCTATTTCTATTGCCCCATATCTTAATAACTCATTAACTCTTCCACATACTGCATTTATTTCTATATCCATTCCAATTTCAATTTGTTTTCTTGTTATAGGTTGTTTTACTTTTTTTATATACTCATATATTCTCATTCTTTGTGATGATGCTTTACCATTTTTTCTATGCTCATTGTAAGCAATTCTTGATGTTTGTTTAACCATAACTCCTCCTTAAAAGTATTTCCCATTCTTGTTCTACAAAACTAAACTCAATTCCATTTTCTCCAGCAAGTTTAATTAAAAACTCTATATGCTGGACTAACTTCTCATTTCCTATATCTTTTGTGGATAAAGGATAACCTTTCTCATCTCTTGGGTAATCAAGATTTATAAATTTCAAAACTTGTTTAAATCCATTGTATGTAATTTGTTTCATATAAAGTACACCTAATTCAGTTTTAAGTCTTAAAGGTGTTTTATCGTAAAATTCTTTAATTACAGAGTGGTAAAAACGATTAAAGTTTCTTGATATTTTCATTAACTAGCAGCCTTAACTGTTTGTTTAGTTTCTAAATAATCTTTTATAAGTCCTTTTAGTTTATTTTGATTGTTTAGTAGCTCTATCTTTACATCATCATTTCGTAATTGATAATTTAGTGCATTCATCCAGGTTGAAAAATATGAAATATCTTCTTTTGGTAAATCAAGTTTAATAATAGTTTCTAAAAATCTATTTCTAATTACAGCATTACCATTGTTATTGTTTGTTTGTTTTTGTTGAATATTTTTAGGTTTAGAATTATTATCTTCTTCATTATGCGTATTGGTTGCGTCTGCGTCTTGTGTATCATCTAAGCAAAACATTGCCGCTTCAGCATATTTTGCCGCATAGCTAATGCTTGCCCCAGTTATTTGAGATACATCCATTCCTTTTTTGTTTTCAGCCTCTCTTGCATAACCGACTGTTTCAGCTACTAAATTACCTTTATAATCATAAAGGCTTGAAGTAACTTTTACATAATATCTATTGCCAATTAACACTATTTCAGCTGTTCTTGTTTTTGCAGCACCTGTCATTTGTAATAAAGGTTTGAGTGCTTCATCTATATCTTCAAGTGCTCTATATTTATATCCTCCAAATTTATTATATTGATTCTTAGGTACTTTTAAATTTACTTGTAAATAATTAAGTAACGCAATACCTTCAAAAGGTTTTATCTCATTATTTTGTTCTTCAGCCATTCTCAATTTCTCCTTTTATTTATTTTTACTTGTTTTAAAGTAGGGGTAACAACTTCTTCATAATGGGCCATTTTAGACTTAACTAACTCATCTTTATCTACATCAAGAATAAACTTCTTAGTTTTCCTTTCTCCAGCAGGTTTGATTGTTACAGAGCTAACGATTGCCCCTTTTAATTTTTCCACACCCAAATTAGTTTCTACATATTCAGCAACTTCTTCGCTTATATTTTGTTTTTGTGTGCTTAATTCTTTTATCTCTTCATCTAACATCTTTTTATAGTTTTTTAACTGTTCTACTCTATTATCTATATTTTGAATGCCAAATGCTATATAGTCTGCAAGGGATTGTTCGATTGGTAAGTTTCTTTCAGTATATTCTGCTATCTTTGCATTTAGAAGAGGTGTAATTTCTTCTTTTGTAAGAACTTCAAGTTTTGTATTTTTTATTGCTGGTAACTTCATTCTTCGCCTTTTTCGATTAAATTTTTAAGTTCTCTAATTTGCTCATTTGTTAGATAATAATATGGATTAACATCAGTAACTATTTCTCTATCAATAAAGAAATTTGGGCTGTCATTAATTATAACTATGGCTACAGTTTCTGGTATTTCATCTGCTCCATTTTTTATTTCTTGTTTTACTGCTTCAAAAACTTCATCACTATCAATTTCCAATTCAAATTCTGTTTCGTATGGATTGCTTCCGTCGTAGTAAGGGTTTTTGCTAAAAGTCATCCCTTTATCCTGGCACCAAGTTTTCCATTACTCAATTCCTTTAAATATATTTCTTTCAAAAAAAGATACGCGGCAGTATCTCTTTTTTTTACACTCTCACAACTTTTTTTATTTATTCCTCTGTTTAAATACCTTAACGCTATTCTTAATGCATCTTTTGTTTTCATTTTTCCTCCTCCAAGATTTCTTTTATAGTTTCTATTACTAATTTTTCTACTTCTTGTGTAGTCATTTTTTACCTTTAATTTGTTGGTATTTTTCAATTTCTATATAATAGCTAATATCTTTTTTATCATAAGTTTCTTTTATATTTTCTAACAAATCATTTATATTATTTTCGCTATCTTCAAGATAAACATCTTCAATACCTTTTGCTCGTTCCGAATAAACTACAATTCTATATACAAATCTTCCTTTATTCCTGCCAACAGTTAAACATCTACTACAAATATCTAACTTTTTACCACTTGGCGTTTTTACTTTAAAAACTTTACTAACTCTTGTTTTGCAAATATCACAAATTGTTACTTTCACTTTATTTCTCCTTAATGCCAATCTCTGTTTTTTTTGATTTGATACCATTCATATATTTTTAAACTTAATAAAAATAGTATGGGTAAAATTCCTAAAAATATTGCCTCTATCATTGTGCTTTCCTTTTTTCCATCCATTCATCTAAATCACTTTCTAAAATTGTTCCATTCATTTTATTGCTCCTTATTTTGTTATAATTCCTAAAAAAGGAAATTTATGTATATTTGGAAATTTGATGATGGATATTTTAAAATATCTTCAACATCCAACGGTTGGTTATTATCTGTTCATTTAGAAGATGGAACTTGGGATAAACTCGGTTACTATAATTCTCCTCTATCCGCTTCTGATGATGTTTATTATCTTGATATAGATTATGATTTACCTTTTGAAATCAATTTATCAACTTCTCTTCCGGTGGATTTATCAGAGTGGGAGAAGTTACAATCTCTCTGATTTTTTTTAAGGCATCACATCTTCTTTTTGTATTGCTTTTATAAACTTCCCATTCGATTGGGATAATTCCAACTTTTATAAGCTCTTTTAACTTTTCTTCACCAAGTATTTTTTTAGCTGTTAAGATTGCTTTATTTTTTTTATTTAAAATTCTATTAACTGTATCTTTATTCATTGTGCTTCCTTATTTTTTAATACTTCTAATACTTCATCGAAAGTTGAATATATTCCATTTTCTCTTATTTCTATAGGCTCTCTTGCATTTTCATTATCTTTAATAAGATAAGTATAATTTTTATTATCATAAAACGTTATACTGACAATTTTATAATTATGAATAGTTAAGTCTTTACTATGTTCTTCACTTGTCATAAAATATATACTGTCTCCAATATTAAATTTTGTTTCCATTTTCATTTTAATCCTTTTATTTTATTTTTTAATTAGCTGACGAGTGCAGGGAATATAAAGGAGTAAAATATCTATATTTATATTCATTAAAATCAAAAGGAGGAGTATGCAACACGGTTATAAAATTTATACATTTTTCCCCACACTAATCAACTAACATAGGTGTTCTAATTGTCTTTTAGCTATAATTAGCTGGTTAGTGTGGGGAAATTTAATTTTATAAAGGAGGTAACATGGAACAAGGAATTGATTATTTTCAAATGTTAAGAGCTTTTATAAAAACTGCATTTGAAGTAAAAAATATGCCTTTTTCTCCTGATGAAGAAAAAGAATGGTTAATTAAAGCAGCCGAATTTCTTAATCTTGATGTTCAAGACTTAAAAGAACTTCAACAATCCACTTCTTCAAACAATCCGCAGAAATAGTTGGACATTTCATTTTTTTTTCCTTTCTCCCCACACTAATCAACTAACTATTAGAGGTTTTTAACAACAAGTTTTCAATTATCTGTTTCGATGTTGTAATTTTAGCAAAATGCTAACTTAATGTCAAGAGATATTTAGCAAAATGCTAATTAAATTTAGATATAATGTTAAAAAAGATAAAAAGGGGTTAGTATGGACTTTGAAATAGCATTAAATAATCTGGGAGATAAAATAAAAAATACACAAGATAAAATATTGACAGAGGAAGCTACTAAGACTTCTTATATTTTACCTTTCTTAAATGTTTTGGGATATGATGTCTTTGATCCAACTGTTGTAGTTCCTGAATTTACAGCAGACATAGGAAGAAAGAAAAATGAAAAAGTAGATTATGCAATTATGGTAAAAGATAAACCATTAATTTTGATAGAAGCAAAAACACATACTGAAACATTAGATAGACATAAAACACAATTAGAAAGATATTTTACAGTTACAGAAAGTAAGTTTGCTGTTTTAACAAATGGTATTGAATATAGATTTTATTCTGATTTAGAAAAACCAAATGTAATGGATAAAGGTCCATTTTTAACGATAGATTTATTAAATTTAAAAGATAGAGATTTTAAAGAACTTGAAAAATTTAAATCAGAAAACTTTAATGTTGAAAATATACTTAGTATGGCAGGAAGAAAAAAATATGTCAATGGTGTCAAAAGTATTTTAAGAGAAGAAATGAAAGAACCAAGTGAAGATTTTATAAGAATTTTTGCCAGTAAATTAATTAATAAACACCTTAGACAGCAAGTAATTGAAGAGTTTAGAGGCTATGTAAAACAAGCTATGAATGAAACAATTACTGATTTAGTAAACGATAAAATAAATGCTTTAAAAGATAAGTTAAATAATGAAAATAATATAGAAAATGAAAATATTGAGGAGCAAATCGAAGAAACAAAAGATAATGGAATAGTAACTACCGATGAGGAATTAGAAGGATATTTTATTGTAAAATCTATATTTGCTGAAAAGATTGATTTAAATAGAATAGCACAAAGAGATACAAAAAGTTATTTTGGTATTTTATTAGATGATAATAATAGAAAGTGGCTTGTAAGATTACATTTTAATTATTCAAATAAATATCTTGAAATAAGAACGGGCGATAAAGAAAGTGAAAAATATTTATTAGATTCTTTGAATGATATTTATAAGTATAAGGATGGTATTATAAATACTTTAAATGTTGTTGGGGAAGGGCTAAATTAAAAGAATATAAAACTACATTAGATAATATTAAAAAAATTTGTGGGTTTTAATAATTAGGGATTACTCCTAATATTTTTAATCTAACTATAATAGCTTCTCTTGATACTTGAAAAGTTTCTGATAAATCATCTATTGTAAAATCATAAATATATGAAGAAATATATTTTTTCAATAAATTAGAAGGCATTAGTAAATTTGCAGCAAAATTATTAGCTTCTCTCTCCAAATTGTAATATGTTTTATTATTCAGTCCTCTTGCTGCTATCTTTATATTGTTTTGTTTTAATTTTTTATTTAAACTTTCATCTTTGAAAAATGTTTTATTTTCTGAAAAATGTAAAAATATATGCCCAAGTTCGTGAGCAATTGTAAATCTTTCTCTAAAAGGAGAAGTTATACCACTTTTATAATGAATGTAATATTTTTTATTTTCATATTTACTAAATCCATCAAAATTAATTTTTTCTATTTTATTAACTTCTATATTAAAAAACTCACAAATTTTATCTAAATCAATTGGAGCTTCTTTTTGATTTGTATATTCTAAAATATCTTTAGGAGTTATTTTTTTGATTTCTATTTTCCCTCTATATAATGGGTTTTCTTTTAATTTTTCAATATTTTTTAAAGTATCTTTTTCATCAATCTTAAAAAGGCCATCTTCAAATTCGAGTTCATATTCCCCTTTTATAGCCTCTTTTATAATTTCTAAATAAATTCCATCAAAACATTCTTTTTTGTAGATATTTCCAAAGCCATCTACAATTACATCTAATAAAGTTGCTTTTGGATGTGTTAAAATTACTCTTCTCATTTTATAACCTTTCTAAAATTCGTATAATACATTTTTTCTAGTTTAGGAGGGAAATTTTCACCTTTTAATACTTCCTTATACTTTTCAACTATTTCTTTTAATTGTATTTTATCAAAATTTTCTTTTGATATTATATCGTTTTCTAATAAAGACTCTTTAATTAACCTTTTCATTTCAATTTCTTCAGGTTTTTTCATAGGTTTAAATCCTAGTAATACCCAAACAACAAAGGCATTTACTAAGGGTTTTAAAGTAATAATTTCAATATTTTGTTTTTTCATAAATTCTATACAATGTGGATGAATATAATTTTTTAAAATACCTTTATGCTGGAAATCTTCTTTAAATCCAATATATCCTAAATGAAAATGATTAAATTCTATTTTATACCAACTTATTAAAGTTTTTGTTATTTCTTCTGAATTTAAATAAATTTTATATTTATATTCTTCTCCTTCTGGATGAAATTTATCGAAATCAAAATCATTTTTAAAAGTTTTATCATCTTTTGAAAAGTTGTAAAGATTTTTCATATTTAAATTCATTTCACAAATCCGTAATAACTTTAAAACATCTTGCCATTTTTAGATCATCATCTTTGCCGATTGGAATAGGTGCATATCTATCATTTAAAGGCACTAGCATTATAGGTTTATTGTCTTTGTCCATAAGTATCTTTTTAAGCCCACTCTCCCTATTTAAAGTGTAATGAACGATGTTATTATTATCAATATATGCTTGTGTATCACATAAAACTATATTTCCTTCCTGGATTTTTGGATTCATACTATCTCCTATAGCTTTTACTGCATATCTACCCTCACGATACAACTCTGTTGGAACAGGTATTTTGTCGTAATCTTCATAAAAAAATTGATTTGTAGGAACTCCGCAACTTGCTTCGCCAATAACTGGTATGTAATGGGTTAAAGGGATTGTGTTGTCATATCCTAAAAGATAATCAGTTGGAACATTTAAAAAATTGGCTACTTCATTTAAATATTTTTTCCCAATAGAATCTCTTTTTTTCCAAGTTGAGATAGTACCTGCTGGAACTTCTAAATACTCTGCTAAATCTTTTTGTGTTTTATTCATATTTTTTAATGCCTTTTCTAATTTTTTTGCGAATGTCATATTTACTCCTTTATTGAATAATCGGTTTTTATATATGAAAGTTTAGCATAATGTTAAGTAACAAAATGCTAACTTTTACTTGACATATAGTTAGCAAAATGCTAAAATTACGAATATAAACTATTTAAGGAGTTTTATTTGAATGAAAATATAAATATAAAAAGAAATTTAAAAAAAGTTTTAAAACAACAAAAACAAACCACAAAAAGTATTTTAAAAGATGCTGGTATTAGAGATGATTTATTCTTTCAATATCTATCTGCTCCAAACAGAAGAATACCCGCTGTATGGATTAGGAGAATAGCAAAGTCTTTAAATATTTCAACTGATGAAATTTTATTGGAGGATTAAAAAATGATTTTAAAAAATCTAACAAAAAATTATTCAACTATTCCAAATGAGCTAATAGCTGATAATGAAATATCAAATGGAGCCTTTAGACTTTATTGCTATTTAGCTTCTAAACCACATACTTGGAAAATAAATAATACTGATATATCAAAACAATTAAAAATAGGTTCTAATAATTCTTTAAACAAATATTGGAAAGAATTAATTAAAAATGGTTGGATAGAAAAATCAAGAGGACAAGATAAAACAGGTAAATTTACAGGTGAAACAATATTATCTTTATTTGATAACCATAATCGCAAAAAATGCGAAGATGGAGAAAATCCATTATCGCAAAAAAACCATTATCGCAATAATTGCATTAATGGAAAAAGTGCGAAACATAGTAATACTAATCCTATTAGTAAAACTGAATTAAGAAGTAAAACTAATAAAGAAAAAAAATATATAAAAAAAGAATTTACACTTTTTAATTCTCAAACTTCTGAACTTTTAAATAATTTAGGAGTAGATGAAGATTTTGCACAAAAGTTAATCGAATACAGAAAAGAACTTGGTAAGCCTTTTAAAACTACAATGGGATTAAATAATATTTTAAGCGAGTATGTGAGAATTAAAAGTGCTATGAAATTAAATGCAGAAGAGATATTTGAAATTCAAGCAGGTAAAGAGTGGGCAGGTGTAAAAGTTGGATGGATTAAAAGGGAGTTAGAGGAAGATAAGAAACAACAAGTAATCGTAGCAAATGGAAGTAATGGAATGGATTTAAGTGGATTTAGCAAAGTAGGACAGGAAACAGCAAGAAATGCACAAGCAGCAATGAAAAAAATAAAATTAATGCAGCAACAAGGAGGATTTTAAAATGTTAGATATGAATATTTTTAATAGTTATTTAATGATGTTAAGCGATATGTATGCACCAAAGCCTTTAAGCGAGAATGCAATAATGGGATATTATGCAGTTTTACAAAATATGAGTAATGAAAAGTTTGTAAAGTCTGTTAAAAAAGTAATGAGTGAATGGAGTTACAGCTATATGCCAAAACCTGCACATATACTAAATGCACTTGTAAGTAAAGAGAATTTGGAAGTAGAAGCCCAAAATGAGTGGAATTTAGTGATAGAAGCAATAGAAAAATATGGAAGATACCAAAATGTAGAATTTCAAAACATAGCTACAAATGGAACAATAACAGCAATTACAGGTGGTAAATGGAGTGAGCTATGTAGCAAAAACTATGAACAGTTAGATTGGGTAAAAAAAGATTTTATAAAACTTTATCAAAATTATAGAAAAAATCCAGTAAAAGCAAAAACAAATATACTAATTGGATTAACAGACGAAACAAGAGCCGTAACGATTAAAAGTAGTGTGAATGATACAAAGATACTAAAAAGTAATAATCTTGCGATAGAGAACAAAGAAACCGACAAAGAACAAGTAAAACGAAACTTAATTGTTGGAAGTTTCAAAACATTTTAAAAAGGATATGAAGATGCTTAAAAAGTTAGAAGAGCTAAACAAAAGAAGAAAAGAAGTCTTAAAATTTATTGACATTAAAAAAATAGACTTCAATTCTAAAAAAATAATTATACCAATTGAAGCAGTTAAATGCAATAAAAGTGATTTTGTAGATTATAACTTAGCAGGAATGACTAAAAATATTTTTTTTACTCAAAGAGGTATTTATAAAAGTAATCCTATTTTGTTTAGAGGAGAGCAAATAAATAGAGCTTTTATTAATTTTGTGAATGATTTGCAAATAGATATAGATGAGTTATGCGTGGAATATTATTATTTTATAAAAGATAATAAATTAGGTATCAATAAAATTTCTGGGATATTAGGAAGTATTAGTGGTTGGACTACTTTTTTTAATGTTACATTATTTACCCCGAAGAGAGAAAATATTAATCTTAGTATAAATAAAAAGAAAATAAAGTTTTTAGTTAAGATAAATGATGTATTAGAAAAGATTGTAAAAGGAAAAAAATGATTGATATGGTTTTGTATAAATTAGGATTAGTAAGAGCAAGCAAAATGGAAAAATTGAAAGAAGAGTTAAAGAAAACTGTTGATGATATGCGAGATAAATTCTTTAAAAATGAATTTGAAATGTCAAAACTGGTGAAAAGAATAACAGAAATAAAAGATATAAATATGGGACTTGAAAGTGAATTTGATACTTATGATTTAAAAATAAGTTTAGCTAATAATAACATTATCAAAAAAGATAATGAAATTAAAAAACTAAAAAATGAAGTAAAAAAATTGAAACTTGAAAATAGATATTATAGAAATAGAAATCAATATATTGGTTTGAATAATAACATTGCGTTTGGACTAAGTAATGACTTATTAGAAATAAATACAAAAGGAGACGAACAATGAGTAAACAATTAGTAGAATTAACTTATATTACTCCTCTTTGGCTTATTGCCAAAGGAATAAGATACTCACACGACAATCATCATTTGAGTGATAGTAAAGTTGATTTAATATGCCCAGTTTGTTTTGAACAATTATCAGCTAATATAGGAGAAGAATTATATTGTCCAGTATGTGGGGATATAAAGATGGAAATAGACTTATATAGTAACACCATTGGTCAAAAAGATTATGAGTTAATTAAGAGAGTAGGATTTCATCAAAATCATCAGTCGGTTTTAGAGCATTCTTTAATAGTTTTTAATGTAAAGATGACTACTAAAGCATTATTAGAAGAGAGCAGACACAGAGTTGCAGTTAGTCAAACAGTAACAAGCAGCAGATATGCACTTGATATTATTGATATTGAATATTCAAAAGTTAATAATGATGAAAATATTGATAATTTTTTAGAAAATTATAGACAAGCTTGTATTAAGTTAATTGATAGTTATAGAAATGAAAAAGGAAAAATATCTAAACACGATATGGATAACTTAGCAATGGCACTTCCACAAGCATTTATATATAAAATGCAATTAACTTTTAATTTAAGAAGTCTATTGCACTTTTTAGAATTAAGATTATCTAAATCAGCTCATTGGAGCATTAGAGAAATAGCTAAACAAGCATTTGAAGCAATTTCAAAAGATTATCAAGAATTGATTTTAGAACAAGAAAGAATTAAAAGAGAATTAAAAATGGAGGATTTAAAATGAGTGTAAACATAGAAATAATAAAACAAAGAAAAAAACTTTATGGAGATAACTTTACTTGTATTAAAAATAAATGGGAATTTCTATTCCAAAAGATAATTCGTGAAAGAGATGTTGCTATGGCAATGGCAGAAATGAAAGAATGTAGAATGGTAGCTACAAAACAAATAATAGAAAAAACAACTGATGAAAAGTTATTGAAAGAGTTGGGAATATCATTAGAAGACACTATCACCGATATGAAAAATTATAAGTGGATCTCAAGAAATTATGAAGAGTATAAAAAGTTATAAGGATTGGAAATGACTAAAAAACAAAAAAGAGAAAGAGGACTTTTGCTTCTTTCATATTCATTTTTGAATGAGCTATGGGAAAGACAAGGCAAAAAAGAATTAGATCTAAAAGATATGACAGAAGCTGATTTAATATTTAAGCAAGTATATAAAAAACTATTTAGAATTAGAAGAATATTTGCAAATGAAAGGATAAGAGATTTTATTTTAAAAAGAGTGCCAGATGATATATCTCAAACTTGGGATATGGCACTTGTAGCAGTTGTAATATTAGCTTGGTTTAAGAGATTGAATTTAACAAAAGAGATTATATTGACTGATGATATTGAAAAGTTAACAACATTGATTGCACAAGAAATGAGAAATAATAATGAAGATGAATTTGTAAAAAATAGTATTGAATATGCAAGTAGCTTAGTTGCAGATATATTTCCAGATAAAAAAGGTTTAATCGAGTTTAGAAGAATGACAAATAAATTCCCTTTTGATTTGATAACAAAGGAAGATAACAATGTGGCCTAAAAAACATAAATATAATGCAAAAAAAGTAGAATTTGATGGATTGAAATTTGATAGTAAAAAAGAGGCATCAAGATATTTTGAGCTTCTTCTTTTGATAAAAGCTGGGAAGATTAAAGATTTAAAACTTCAACCAAAGTTTATGCTACAAGAGAATTTTAAATATAAAGGAATTACAATAAGAGCTATTCATTATATAGCAGATTTTGAGTATGTAGATGAAAGAGGTATGAGAGTAGTTGAAGATGTAAAAGGCTTTAAAACTGATGTTTATAACATTAAGAAGAAACTATTTTTGAATAGATATTCTTATTTAGATTTTAGGGAGATATAGTGGAATTGAAGGTAGATTTTAAGGGCTTGGAAGAGTTTAAAAACACGATTAATGAAAAGATGCTTGAAAATATTGTAAAGAGAACGACCAGAAGAACTGTTACAAAATTTAAAACAGTTACTACACAGGAAGTTAGGAAAACTTACAATATTAAATCTAAGGATTTAAAAAACTATATTAAAATAAAAAAAGAAGATAATTCTAAATATAAAATTAATATTGCATCAAGACAAAGTAACCTTGCAAAGTTTGGAGCGAGACAAACTAAAAAAGGTGTGAGTGTTTTAATTAAGAAAGGTGAGGGAAGAAAGTTAATTACAGGTGCGTTCTTAGCTAAGGGTAAGAATGGAAGTATGAGAGTGTTTATGAGAAAGAAAGAGAAGAGAAAACTAAGTGCTCTTTATTCATTATCTATTCCACAAATGTTTAATAAAGATGTAATGAAGAAAGGATTTGATGAAGCACAGAAGACTTTTGAGAAAGAGTTTGAGCATAACTTGGATTATTATTTGGGAAAGATTAAATAAATTTAAGGTACTGTAAGCCCTTGAAATCGGTCGCGGGCACTTGCGACCGCAAAAACGATACATATAACTTATTTTTTTAAGGTTTACACAATTACACAATGCAAAATCCGCTTATAATGAAAGAGGAATAAATTTAAAAGGTAAAAAATGGCTGGAAAAATTACACTTGATTTAACTGATGACAATGATATTTTAGTTTCTGTAGGTATTTTAAAAGATTTACCTATTTTGCAAGTCTCAAAAATGACTATAAGTAATTGGATAAATGACGGATTACCTTATGATATGCAAGGTAAAAGGCGAACATTTCCAATAAGTAAGGCAATTAAATGGCTTATAGAACACGGGAAAATAGATGTATCTACTGAAATTCTTGACGAAATTGATAGAACAGAGTTACCACCAGACTTAAGAGATAAATTAGCAAGTGCTGAACTAAAAGAATTTAAGCTCCAAAAAGAAAAAGGACTTTTGATTGATAGAGATGAAGTCGAACGAAAAGGTTTTGAAATAGGGAAAAAATTAAAAGATAATTTAAAAACAATTCCTATAAGATTATCTGATGAACTTGCAAATTTGAATGATGTACATACAATAAGAAGTCGTTTAGAAGATGAAGTTAATAAAATTTTAGAGGATATTACTAAGGATATTGAAAGTGCCGTTTGAAAAAGGATTTTTGAATGGAATAAAACCTGATGAAATATTGACTATCAGTGAATGGGCGGATGAATATCGTGTGCTACCAAGTGAGGGAAGTGCAGAACCTGGTATTTGGAGAACTAATAGAACACCATATTTAAAAGAAATTATGGATGAGTTGTCTCCTCAAAGTCCTACTAAAGAAGTAGTTTTTATCAAAGGGACACAAATTGGAGCCCCATTAAGTTTAGATACTCCTATCCCTACCATAGATGGTTGGACTACAATGGGAGATATAAAAGTTGGTGATAAAGTTTTTGATGAAAATGGAAATGTATGTGATGTAAATTATGTAACTCCTATTTTTTACAATAGAGATTGTTATGAGATTACTTTTAGTGATGGTAATAAAATAATTGCAGATTTGTTTCATAGATGGTTTGTTCATAGGTATGTAGGAAAAACATTTAAAAGATATGAAGAACAAGTTACTACTACTGGGGAAATGATAAAAGATTTTAAACAAGGTAAGAGAAATAGATATGCAATTCCCGTTACAAAACCTTTAAAATTAGAAGAAAAAATATTGCCTGTTCATCCTTATTTAATTGGGCTATGGCTTGGAGATGGTAATAGATATTCTAATAGAATAACTATAGAGAATAAAGATGCTGATGAAGTTGCAAAAATTTTAAAAGAATTTGGAGTTTACTGTGAAGTAACTGATAAACATTCAAAAGGAAATGCAACAGAGATTATTTTTAAACCTTATAAAAAAGAGGGATATTGCAAAAGAGGACATAAACTTTCAGAAGTTAGAACAATAAATGGAAGATGTAGAAAATGTCATAATCAAAGGAGTGCTTATTATCAATACGGAACAAAAATAGATGATGTAATTGTAGAAAAATCATATTATAAATTGATGAAAGAATATAAAATTGCTCCTTATAAAAGATTACCTGATTTTTATTTAAGAGCTTCTGAAATACAAAGAAGATATTTATTAGCAGGATTAATTGATAGTGATGGTCATATAAATAAAAATGGTTATGTGGAGTTTTACAATATTGATGAAAAAATTGCTGATTATGTTTTTGAACTTGCGGCAAGTTTAGGTTATAAATCTAAAAAAGTGACAAAAAAACATAAAGACAGTTATTTGGGAAACCATTTAATAAAAGTTTCAACAAATATTATTTATGTAGTTAGATTTTTGGCTTATAAAGAAGATGGAATTGTTTCACTTTTGCAAAGAAAAAGCAATAATTTAAAGTCAAAAAATGGAGGAAATGTAAGAATTACAGAAACTTATCGAAGAAGAGTTGTTGATATTAAAAAAATTAATTCTGTTCCTGTAAGATGTATTGGAGTTAATTCAGAAAATCATCTTTTCCTTGCTGGAAAATTTATGGTTCCTACTCACAATACAGAATTAGGAAATAATGTTTTATTTTATTATGCTGATTTACATCCGTGTCCAATGTTGCAGGTCCTACATACAGAAGATATAGCTAGAACTCACTCAAAAACTAAAATATGGCCGTCAATTGAGGTTATGAGATTATCAGAAAAAATAAAAAGAGCTGCAGGAAGTAGCAGTGGGTCCACCACGACTGAACTTGTTTTTCCAGGTGGAAACTGGAAGATTGGTTGGGCGCAAACTAAATCAACTTTTGCAAGTGTAAGTAGAAGAATAGTTGTGGGTGATGATGTGGATAGATGGCCACTTGATGTTGGTGGAGAAGGTAACCCTGTTGAACTTTTAAAAAAAAGAACTGATGCTTTTGCTAATAGAAAAATTTATATAAATTCTACTCCGACAGTTAAAGGAGCAAGTAATATAGAAAAAGAATTTAATGAAAGTGATAAAAGGCATTTTTATGTGCCTTGTCCTAAATGTGGGGAGTTTATTATTTTTGAAAAAGAGAATTTTATCTATGAATATGATGATGAAACTTATGAACTTAAAGGAAATGTTAAATATAAATGTTCTAAATGTGGAGAATTAATTGAAGAGTGGAATAAAACAGAAATGCTTAAACAAGGTAAATGGATAGCTCATAATCCAAAATCTACTAAAAAAGGTTATAGATTACCGAGTTTTTATTCTCCAGTTGGTTGGCTTAGTTGGAATGCAATATTTAAAGAATATTTAAGTGCATTAAGACAACAAGATAAATATGGAAATGATGAATATATGAAAGTTTGGGAGAATACAAGGAATGCAAAAGTATTTGAAAAATCTCAAAAAGAGCAAGATTTTGAAAAGATATATGAATTACAAATAAACTTAAATGAGGGATTAGTTCCTGATGATACAGTTTTTTTAGTTATGGCGGTGGATGTACAAAAAGACCATTTTTGGTATGAAGTTAGAGCATTACAGTATGGAAATAAAAAACATGTACTAAGAGTTGGAAGAGTTGAAAATTGGAGTGATATTGAGGATATTTTCAGAACTTATTATGTAGATAAAAATGGAAATAAATATTTTGTAAAAGTTTGTGGAATAGATAGTGGATTTAATACAGCAGAAGTTTATGAATTTTGTGCAATGAATAGTGATATTTGCATACCTGTAAAAGGTAAAGATACAATGACTAATCCTTGGATTACAAGTGAAGCAATGAGAAAAAGAGATGGGGTAAGTATTGCTACTGGGCTTAAAGTCTATGTTCTTAATACTGATTATTTTAAAGATATGCTTTATAACTCAATTACAAGAAGTTTAAAACTTAAAGAAAAAGAGGGGGAAATAAGAGATGATAACACTGTTACAATCCATAAAAATATAAATAAAACTTTTGCAAAACAATATACAAGTGAGCATAAAATAGTTGAAGTAAATAAAAGAGGGCGAGAAATTTACAAGTGGGAAAAAGTAAATAGTAGAGCCGATAATCACTTATGGGATTGCGGTGTTTATAATACTTTTTTAGGTGAACTTTTGGGAATTAGATTTTTGAGAAAAACACAAACACAAATTAGAAAGAAAATAAATTCTCAAAGGTCTAGAACTCAAAACACAACAAGTGAAAATTATTTAGATGACTTTTAAGGAGCAATAAAATGAGTAGAACAAAAAAAGATACTTTTTATAAAAAAACTACAATTCATCCAACTATTACAGAATTAAGTTTTGATATTTTAAGGAAAATTGCAGAAGATAAAGGTGTTTCTTATACAAAAATAGTTGAAGAATTATTAAAAGAGAGTGAAACATTTGGAAAATATAAAAAAGAAATACTCCAAAATGGCTTTTTTAAGAAATATTAAATCTAGTCAACTACCTTAAAAAATTTTATTTATTTATAATTTGATAAAAAAAGGTTATGTTTTGGCTGAAACTCTTGGAAATAAGCTTGATAGATTACAAACTGCTATTGCTAAATTAGAGAGCGGAGCAGTTAGTTCTTATGAGATTGAGGGTAGAAAAATAACTTATCAAAGTATTCAATTTCTTTATAAAAGAGAAGAAGAATTAATCCATAAAATAGAATCTTATGGAAGAAATTATGTTTTAGGAAGTAACACAAAACCTATAAGGAGAAATATCCGTGTCTCTTTTTGCTAAATTTAAAAATGTTTTTGGCTTTAAAAAACGAAAATTTTACGAGGGTGGAAGAATAACCAAAGCAAATAAAGATTTTTGGAATGCAGACTCTGCCTTTGAAGTAACCGCTACTCCTGATAGAGATAGATTAAGAGCAAGAGCGAGATGGTTGCACGAAAATAATCCTATTATGGCGAATATTGATAAAACTATTGTCAATAATGTTGTAGGAAGAGGTATTAAATTTCAAAGTAAAACTGGAATTTCTAAATTTGATGATGAAATAGAAAGATTATGGAGAGAATGGGAAAAATCTAGCAACTGTGATGTTACTGGTCGAATTAACTTTGGAGATTTACAAAGACTTATTTTAGAACAAAGAATGGTTGATGGAGAAATCTTAATTTATAAAAAACTTACAAAAGATAAAAATTTTCCTCTTAAAATTCAACTTATAGAAGCGGATAGAATTCAAAAATATGCAACACTTGATAATATTATTGACGGAATAGAAATTGATGATAATGGAAAACCTATTTTTTACAATATTATAAATAATAGAGATTATCAAACTGTTTATGAAGAGATTAAACTACCTGCAAGAGATGTAATTAATTATGTAAGATTAGAAAGAGCTACCCAATATAGAGGAATTAGCGAATATAAACAATCAATTTTAGATATTAAAAACTTTTCTGCTTTCCAATCTTCTACAATTCAAGCTGCAAGAGCAAGGGCGAATATTGCATATGTTGTAGAACAAGATGAAGCCCCTGGATTTCAAAATGGTCTTACACAGGATGATGAACTTGAAGATTTACAAGTAATAAATGGTGTAATGGTACATTATCTTAAAAAAGGGCAAAAAATAAGTAAAATTGACCACAATGGAAGTATGGATAATACCTATGCAGGATTTGTTTCTACGGTTGTTAGAATGATTGCAGTTGCAAGGAATATAAGCTATGAATTAGCATTTAGAGATTATAGCAAGGTAAATTATTCATCTGCAAGAGCAAGTCTTATCCAGGATAATAAAAGATTTGACTACGAACAACAACATTTAATCGATTATGTACTTAATCCTATTTTTGAGAGTTGGCTTGATGCAATGATAATGGCTGGAAGAGTTAAAACTATTAATTCTGTGGAGTACTTCAAAAATAAGTCTAAATTTTTAAAAGCGAAATGGGTAACACCTTCTCGAGAATGGGTTGATCCATTAAAAGATATGAAATCTATTCAAATGGAGTTGGCTCTTGGACTTACTACAAAAAGTGAGGTGGTTGCAAGTAGAGGTAAAGATTTTGAAGAGGTTTTAATTCAACAAAAAAAGGAAAATGAAATGATTAAAAAATATTTAGGAGAAGGAGCATTAAATGAACCTAAAAAATAAAATTGTTGGAAGTGAGATACAAAGAAGAGCATCTCCCCAAATAAAACTGATTGATGAAAAGCAAAGAAAAGTACCTTTTATTCTTATTTCAAAAGATAATAAGGGTGAGAGATATTGTTGTGGTGAAGTGCAATATGTTGAAGAACTTGATGTAGATGGTGCTGATTTTAGCAATTTAAAAACATTTTTCAAGGACCACAATAGAAGTGTTGATAGTGCTATTGGGAAAATTGAAAATGTTCGTGTGGATAACGGTGAGCTAAAAGCAGATGTTATTTTTGGTAGCACTGCTGATGCAGTAGAAGTATTTAACAAATACAGAGAAGGAATTTTATCTGATGTATCTGTTGGATATAAAGTTAGAGGAATTGAAACTATTGAAAAAACAAATGAGCCCCCTTTAATTAGGGTAACTCAATTTGAATTGGTCGAAGTTAGTGCAGTTGGTGTTGGATTTGATAAAGGTGCAACAGTAGGAAGAAGTAAAACTAAGGAGAATGATTTGTTGACTAAAGAAGAAATGCAAAAAAGATTAAAAGAGTTAGCAGCTCTTAAAGAGAGAAGTGCAGAACAAGAAAAAGAGTTAGAGAAATTAAGAACTCAAGAAAAAAATGTTGAAACAAGAGAAACTGAAATGAATGAACTTCAAAGAAGAGGTGATATTCAAGATATTGCTATTTCTTATGGAACAGATAAAGAAACAGTTAAAAGATTTTTGGATGATAAAACAAAAACAAAAGAAGATTTTATGAGAAATTTACTTGATGAAAGAAGTGCAGAACAACCAAAAGTTTATCCTGGTAAAAATGGTGATGAAAACGGAAATGAAAAAGTTAGAGCAATGGCAGATGGGCTATTACTAAGAAGTGGATTTAATCTAAAAGAGAAACACAAAGACGCTGATATGTTTAGAGGTATGTCTGTTCAAAATATGGTTAGAAAAGTTGCAGGTTTAGGACTTGAAGCAAGCGAACACGAATTAGTGAGAGCAATGACAACGAGTGATTTTCCTTTAATTTTATCTAATGTTCAAAATAAAGTTATTCAAAATAGTTTTCAAAGTGCTCCTGTAACTTTTAGAGATTGGACACAAGCAGTTGATTTTAAAGATTTTAAACCGAGACAAGAAGTTAGAAAAGGAAGTTTTGGAGCAAACTTTAAAAAAGTGCAAGAGTTAGGAAAAACTGAATATATCGAAAAAGGTGAAGCTGGGAATACTTGGCAAATTCATTCTTATGGTGCAAGATTTGCATTTAGCAGACAAATGCTTATAAACGATGATTTAGGTATGTTCACTGATGATTTACAAGATATGGTAGAACAAGTAGCAGTTTTTCAAAATAGATTAGTTTATGATTTATTACAAGGAAGAGGCGAATTTGCTAATTATACAATGAATGACGGGAAAGCTATTTTTGATGCATCTCATAATAATTATGATGATAGCGGTTCTGCACTTGCTACAGATAGTTTAGCAGCAGCAAGAACAAGAATGATGAGACAAAAAGATTTTGACGGAAAACAATTAAGAATATTGCCAAAATTCCTATTAGTTCCACCAGAAATTGAAGTAGCTGCTCTTGAACTTTTACATTCTACTGCAAAAGTTGAAGCAGGAAATGCTGGAGTTGCTAATCCATTTAAAGGTGCATTTAATTTAATTAGCGATATGGAAATTGAAGATGCAAAAGCTTGGTATTTAGCAGCAGCAAGAAAAACGATTAAAGTAGGGTATCTACAAGGAACAAACAGAAGACCTATCGTAGAAGAAGTAAATAAAAGCAATATAAATGGGATAGAATATGAAATGGTGTTCGATTTTGGTGTAAATGCAGAAGACTTTAGAGGTCTTTACAAAAATAAAGGAGAATAAAAATGAGTAAAGAAGCATATATTATAATGGAAGATGATAGAGTACCTTTTACTCTATCTGAAAATGTAGAAGTAGGGGATATTATTGATTTTGGTGCTGAAATGATTGCTGTTGCAGGTACTAGTGGATTAGCAGGAGATACAATTACTGTTTATTTAAATGATAAAATTGTGGAAGCTCCTGCAAAAAGTGATGATGATATTAAAGTTGGGGATAAATTATACTGGAATCCAGATGATAGAATTTTGGCTCTTGATTCAAATTCTGGAGCGTATAATCCTGCTGGACATGCAGTTACAACAAAAGATAGTGCAAGTAATATTAGAATCATTCTAAATAAATAAGGATAAAAAATGTTTGTAAAAATTAAAAGAGCTGTGGTTTATAAAGGCAAAAAATATGATAAAGGTTCTATTATTGAAGTTGGTAATGATTTAGGTAATAGAATGATTTTAGCAGGACAAGCGCTAAGAAGTAATAAAGTAGAATTTGAAGGTCAAGAGAAAAATACTTTAGATTTAGAAAAACTTACAGTTAAAGAGCTTGAAGAAATTGCAAAACAAAAAGGTATTGAGTTAGAGTCTAAAATGAAAAAAGCTGAAATTATTGAATTAATTAAGGCTAAATAATTGAGTTTAAAAGATTTTTTTAAAGAAGATTTAGAAATAATTTTTAATCTTGATGAATTTGCCGAAAATGCTGAATATAATGGGGCAACCTTTCCCGTTATTTTCTATGAAAAAAGTGAATATCTACTTGATGATGGTTATTTAGGATATTCTCCTGCAATTATTGCTAAAAAAGAAGATATAAAAGATATAAAAACTGGTGATAGTTTGATTTTTAGAAATACCACTTGGTATATAACAAAAAAATCTTTTAAAGATGAACTTACTACTAAACTATTCCTTTCAAAAGAAAGTTCTACAAGATTTTAATCTAGTCAACTACCTTAAAAAAATTTATTTTCCTATACTACGATTATGAAAAGACAAGAAATAATAAATAATCTAAAAAATGGACTTAAAACACTTGATATTGATAATGGTGGATTTGTAAAAAAGTTTTTTGAATGGGTAATAAATCCACAAGAAATAGCATCTTATCCTGTTGTAGTTGTAAGAGATACATCGGATAATGTAGAAAGTGAAGAAGTTAGTGGAAGTAGTAAGCACTCTTTAAAAATTGAAATTGACCTTTTAGTAGGAAATGAAGAAGCAACGACTTTATATTTAAGAGAAAAACTACAAGATATTTTAAATGTTATTAAAGATTTAGAAGAACAAACACTTATCGGAGATTATGTAAGTTTTAAAAGTAATGATATTGAACTTAGTTACGAAGAATATTTAGTTGGTCTTGGGAAAATAGAAATAGAAGTTACTTATTGGACTTCAAAATGGGAGATATAAATGAATTTAGTAGATCTAATAAAAAAGCATGAAGGTTTTAATGGAATGTCTTATAAAGATAGTTTAGGTATTCCTACTATTGGTTATGGAACTAAATTGCCTTTAAATGAAGAAGAAGCGGAGTTACTTTTAAAACATAGATTAAATAATAAAATAAAAAAACTTATTGAATTAGAGCCTTTTTATGAAAAACTTCCACAAAATGCAAAAGTTGTAATAGCAAATATGAGCTATCAACTTGGAGTTGGTGGAGTTTTGAAGTTTAAAAATATGTGGAGTGCATTAAAAGAGAGTGATTACAGAATGGCAAGTGAAGAGATGCTTGATAGTAAATGGGCGAGACAAACACCAAACAGAGCTAAAGAATTAGCTGAAATTATAAGGAGATTAGGTTGATACCATTAGTTGGAATGTTAGCAAATGCAGGGATGAATTTATTAGGAAATTTTATTGGTATTGGAAAAGATAAAGCTATCAAAGCTATAAAAGATAAAACTGGGATAGATTTATCTACTAAGAAAGAGCTAAGCCCTGATGATGTTAAAAAGTTAAAAGATTTTGAAATTAAAAATAAAGAATTAATTTTACAAAAAACACAAATGTATTTACAAGATACTCAAAATGCAAGAGAAACTTTTGTATCTTTGAATGCAAATGATAAAACACCAATTTTCAATAAATTATTTCCAGATATTTTAGCAGGGATAACAGTTATTTTAACATTTACTCTATTTTATTTATTTACAAAAGGGACTTTTGAAGGAACTCAAAAGGATATTGTTCTTTATATTTTAGGAGTTTTAAGTAGTATAACCACTCAAATATTTTCTTATTTTTTTGGAAGTAGTGAAGGGAGTAAACAAAAAACAGAAGCGATGGTAAAAGGCTTAAAATGAATATAGATAAAGATGTTTTATATATTTCAACTTTTATAGCCTCTCTTGGTGGAGCTTGGTTTTTAATAAGGTATCAAGTCGGGGAACTTTTGAAAGCACAAAAAGCTATGTTTAATAAACTTGATGGGATAAGTGAAAAAGTTGTTTTAACTGAACAAGATATGCACGCATTAAAAAGAGAAGTTCAAGAACTTAATACATATAAGCAAAAAATAACTGTTTTAGAACAAACTACAGCTCATCATATTGATTTACTTTCTGTGGAAGAAAAATTTGTAACTAGAAAAGAGTTTGAAATTACTATTAAAAATTTTGACAAGGATATACAAGATATAAAAGGTGGGCAATATGAGATTTTAAAGTTTCTAAAAAGACAATTTAAGGGTAACAATGACTGAAGAACTTAAAAGAAGGATAAACAATATCGTCCAAATTGGAACTATTACAGAGGTAAAAAGTGCTGAAGGTTTAGCTCTAGCAAGAGTTAATATTTTAGAAAGAGTTACAGACTTTTTACCTGTGTTTTTATGGGCTAATGATTTTGTAAAAGTTTGGATGCCTATAAGAGTTGGACAACAAGTGGCAGTATTAGCTCCTTTTGGAAATGGAAATGGTGGGTTAATACTTCCAAGTATCTACAATAAAGGTTGTAAAGAACCAAATGGTGCAAATGATGAAAATGTAGTTATCGAATTTGCAAAAGGTGTCAGAATTGAAAGTGATGGTAAAAATATAAATATCAATGCTCCAAAAGATATAAATGTTACTTGTGATAATGCAAATGTAAATTGTACTACAACAAATATCACTTGTGATACCAGCACAATTACAAGTAAAACTATAAATAATGGTGATGTTACGATAAACGGGAATTTATTATTAAATGGAAACTTAACTATGGCTGGTGGAAGCAGTGGAAGTGGTAAAGCAAAATTGAATGGTGATTTAGAAGTTAGCGGTGTTATTAGTGATGTTAAAGGTGATTTGACTAATCATACTCATGACACAACTGATGGTGCAACTGCGGAGGCTAGATAATGGATATTGAAGTAATAGGAAGTGCAACTTTTGATGGATATATCATAGGAATAGATGAAGAAATCAGAAGAGTTTTGATTACCAAAAAAGGAACAATTCCTATGAACCCTGAATATGGGAGTGATCTATACAAATTAAGAGATAGAACTCTTAGTGATGAAGTAAGATTAAAAGCCATTTCATATACTTTTGAAGCTATTGACGAGTGGATAGATAGAGTTAAATGCAAAAAAGTAGATGTGATTGCTTTAAATGATAAAAATTTTAAATTAAGGATAGAAATTGACCCTGCCTGATGTAGTTCAAACATTAAGTTATGATGAAATTTTAAATGAAAATCTTAGTGTTGTTAAGTCTATTTTACCTGATTATAGACCTGCAGAAGGCGACAATGTAATGCTTGTATTAAGAGCATTTAGTGATAGAGAATTAAATTTAAAAGCATTATTTAATATTTTAGCTAAAGGGTTTTTTCTATCTACTGCACAAAATAATGATTTAGATAATTTAGCAGAAACTTTATACGGAATTTATAGACTTCCTGGAAGTAAACCTTATGCTGATATGACTTTTAGTTTGACTTCAATTTTGGCTTATGATGTTTTAATTCCTGCAAAGTTTGAATTAGTAGATGAAACAGGAAGTCATTTTGCAAAACTTTTAGATGATGTAACTATTAAAGCAGGGGAAACAAGTGTAAATGGAGTTATTGAACTTCAAGAAGAAACAATAAGTAGTAAAGTTAAAATAGAAATTCAAGTTTCTCCACTTCCTTATGTGAAAGTAAAACAATTAAATGATTTTATAAATGGAAGTAACCCTGAAAGTGATGAAGAACTTAAAGAGAGAATAAGAGTAAGTTTAGCAGATAAGAGTACTGCTGGAAGTAGTTTAACTTATAAAAGTTTTACATTAAAAAGTGATGAAAGAATTGAAGATGTAAAAGTTTTAAGTCCATCTGCAGGAGTTGTGGATGTTGTTTATTATTCATCTGTTGCTGATAATGTTATGCAAGAAAGAATAGAAAACAGTTTAAATGCAGATGAAGTAAGACCTTTGACTGATTTAGTGCAAGTAAAAAAGGCTAATGAAATAAGTTTTGATATTACAGGAGAAATCACTATAAAAAGTGGGGTAGATGCAAGTAGTATTTATACAAATGCAGTTAATAATTTTAACACTATTAAGTTTAAAATAGGAGAAGATGTAAGTATTGCAAGAATTATCAATTTACTGATGATTGAAAATGTAATAGATGTAAATTTAACTGCTCCTACTGCAAATATTGTAATAGATGATTATTCAATTGCAATTTTAAATAATGTAAATATCTCTTATAAGGTATCAAATGAGTTGTAAAACAATTTTACCAACTAATATAGATGAAAAAATAAATGCACTTGATTTAGTAGGGTGTGAGAGATTAAGTGATATTAAAGAACAAATCCAAAAGGTAAAAGACTTTAATAATGCACTAAAAACTGATGAAAAATTCTTAAATTTAATGGTTGATGAATATGAAGCTGGGAAATTTAGAGATTTTGAGAATGATTTAAGGAAACTTGTAACTTTTGCACAACACAATTATCCAAAACTTGGAACTGTTGGGGCAGTGAAAAAAGTTTTTGAAGCTATAGGTGTCGAAGCTAAACTTCAAGAATGGTTTAATTATGACGGAGAACCTTATCATTTTAAAATTAAAGTAAGTGGAGTTAAAAAAGAAGAAGACTGGGTTAAAGGTGTCAATTTACTTAATTTTGTTAAGAATGAAAGAAGTAAATTAGACAGCGTAGGGATTGATAAAGAAATAAATAGCACAATTTACAGAGCTAATGTTTATAAAGAAGGGTTTAACTATAAAGTATATCTAAAAATAAAACCTTTAATTAAAGAGAGTTTTAATTATTTAGGAAATGGTTTTAGAAAAACTTATAAGATAAAAGTTGGGGTAAATATTCCTACTTTAAATATTGCTAATTCTACTAATTTTTTTGGAGGAGTTAGCAGGATAATTTACAAAAACACAATAGGAGTTAAAAATGGCTGATTTTAATGGAACAGTGTTAACTGATAAAGGGCGAAATCTTTTATCGAAAAGTTTAACTGGAACTACATTGCAATTTACAAAGGTTGCTTTGGGTGATGGTGTTTGGGATAGTTCTACTAATCCTGAAAATTTAGATGACTTAGTCTCTAAAAAGATTGATTTACCTATCAATAATTTAAGTGTTACAGGTGATGGAACTGCTGTTTTAAGGTTTGTTTTAACAAATACAGGTTTAACTGATGGATTTTTTACAAGAGAGATAGGAATATATGCAGATGACCCAGATTTAGGAGAGATATTATATGCAGTAACACATTCGGATAATCCTGATTTTATTCCGTCTGATGGAGTTGTAAAAATAGAAAATGTTACTGATATTTATACGGTTGTAAGTAATGCACAAGATGTTACAGCTGTAATTAGTGATACAGTTGTAATTGCTACGAAAGATGATGTTAAAAATTTAGCAGATGTTGATGATAGTTTAATTTTAAATAAACTTAAAAATGTTGATGGAACAGGTAGTGGTTTAGATGCTGATTTAGTTAGAGGAAGTGAACCTGTTAAATTTGATAACAATTCAATAAAAAAATGCGATGGTTCTACTATAAAAAATCAATGCACTGCTTGGGTTAATTTTGATGGTTCAGATGGAAGTATTAGAGATAGTTTTAATATAGATAGTGTTACTAGAGATGATACTGGGAAGTATAGTCTTAGTTTTTCAGTAGATATGAATAATTCAAATTATATTGTGGTTGCTTATGGTGAAGATTATGAAGATAGTGATGACCCCAGAACAAGAGAAATAGGACTTAGAGGGGGAGGAGCAGATGGGAAGACCAAATCAGGATTTAAAATCCAATCAAATATGAATGGTTCAGCAGATACTTCTCCATATTTTGATGATATATCTATAGCAAACATACTAATCTTTGGGGGTAAATCATAATGCTAACAAATAAATTAAAACACTTTTATAAAATAGAAAATAATAAATTAAAACAAGGTAGTGGTTATAGAATACCAAGTGGGTTTATTGAATATGAAAAAGGACAAGAGCCACAAGAACTTTTAGATATATTAAGTAAAGAAGAATTTAGTAAGACCAAAAAACAAGTTTTAAATTCACTCAAAACTAAAATTCAATTTAAAATAACAAGTGGGTTTATTTTTGGCGATGATATTATCAAAACAGATGATATAGCTCAAAGGAATGGTAATGCTAATTATAATTTAGCAGTAACTGCAATGCAAAAAGCAAAAGATTACGCTACTTCTACAACTTATAATTCAATGGATATTATTTTAGATAATGGAATTTATTATATAACTTTCAATGGTGGTAAAACTTCTGATACAAAGCCTGATTTATCAACAGATTTTCAAGTAGAAGTAGTAGATAATGAAGTTAGTTGGTATAAATTTGGGCTATTAGTTTCTACTAAAAGTGGCAATAAATATTTTACTCCACAAGATGTAGAAAGTATGTATATTCAATTTAATCTAATGACTACTGAATTAAGAAAAAAATATGATGAATATAAAAATAAAATAGAAGCAGTTACAAGTATTGATGATTTAAATAATTTAAAAACTGAAATAGAGGCTCTTTAATGGAATATCCTATTTTAAAACCTCGTCCAGATAAAAACTTTGAATTATATAAAGATTATGAAATAGCGGGATATAAAATTCCTGCGGGTTTTGTAACAGACGGTTTGACTTTAAAAAATAGATTTTTAAGGGTTTTTGTAGATAAGTATCAACCAAAATTCGCTCCCTTTTTTGTGGTTCACGATTATCTTTGTGATAAAGAACAATATAAGGAGGCTGATGAAGTAGGAAGTAAAATTTTATTTGAAATAGAAAAAAGTTTTAGAACAAAAATGATGATGTTAGCAATTAAAACATACCATAAATTAAGGTATGGAATCTAAAATAAGGAGAAAAAATGGATTTGAATTTCGGAATTAACGGGGGGATTAGCGTAGAAGCAGCAAGACCTGTTATAGTTGACAGTAGTACTCCAATTGGAATAGTTGTGCCTTTTGGAGATAGTGATGGAGAGTTTAAAGTATTTAACAATGCTGATGATATAAAAGATTATTTAAAAGGCTTAGGTGCTACAGAAGATGATTTAGCATACAAAACTGCAAATGCTATTGCCTTACAAGGTGTGCATACTAAAATAGTCGTTAAATTTGTAGCTTATACACAAGATTCTGACGGAAATGATACTACAAAAGATAGCGTTTTAGCAGGACTTGATGTATTAAAAACAGCTCCACAAGATGAGAATATTTTGACAAGACCAGATTTAATTATTTGTCCTGAATATTCTTATGATGTAGATGTAGCGGCTAAAATGGATTCTATTGCAAGTTTATTTAAAGGAACAGCGATAGTGGATGTAAATGCTCCTGATGAAGCAGGTGCTAATTCTTTTGTAAATAACTTTGGAAGTAGATATATGCTACTTTATAATGGAAAGAGTAAAGCAGAAGGAAAACTTTATCCTACAAGTGCCTTAATAGCTGGACATATCGCTTATTGGGACGCTGGTGGAGATAATGGATTTGATGAATTTGGTTATGCAAGAAGTCATTCAAATAGAATCGTAAAAGGTGTTAGTGGTAGTGAAAGAATTATCGAATACTTTGATGGTGTTGATTGTGAAGCAAGAAGACTTAGACAAAATGGTGTTGGTTCAATTGTTCAAGATATTGGTTGGCGTGCTTATGGGTTTGAGACAAGAGATATTGATCCTATTTGGCAAAGTTTAGAAAGAGTTAGAACTTTTTATCGTTGGCTTGATGCAATAATTAAAGCGAATAAATGGGCAAGAGATAGAAGCGCTGACCAACTTCAATATGTAAAACAGACTTGTATAGATTTTTTCAATAAACTGAAAGGTGCAGGAATTGCACTTGGTTATGAAGTTTATTTAGATCCAAATAGAAGTGATGTAACTGCTGGTAAATTTACTTTTGTACTTAAAACTGCAAATATGCCAGCAATTAGAGAGTTAGACTTTGACTTAGTATTTAGTGATGACTGGAATTCTGCATTTGTAGAATGGGTAAATTCAATATAAGGAGTAGATTATGGCTGTAAGAACACCAGAAAAAATTAGTGATGTAAATGTGTTCATTGATGGAGTTGGGCATTTAGGAGTTGTGGAAGAAGTAAAACTTCCTGAAATTAAACAAAAACTTGAAAGCGTAAATGTTGGGGGAATTGAAAGAGATATTCAAACTGGAATTTTAGAAAAAATGGAAACTGAAATAAACTTAAATGAATATTCTCCTATTGTTTATGCTGCAATGGCTGCAAATATGAAAAAAGGAACACCTGTTGTTTTTATTTGTAAATCTCATATAGTTCAAGGTGGAGTTAAAAAGGGTGTAGTCGCAACAATAGCTGGAGATATAAATGTAAATGATAATTCTTTAAAAGGTGGCGAAACTGCTAAAAGAACAATTCATGTAAGCATTAGACAATATACTTTAGAAATAGATGGTAAACAAGGTGTTATGATAGATGTTGACAACCTAGTTGCTGTAATAGATGGGGTAGATATTTTAGAAGAACTTAGAAAAAATTTAATGTAAAAAGGTAAGTGATGGATAAATTTAAAGTAGTTTTACCAAAAACAGTAGAAATAGATGGAAAAGAAGTTAAAGAACTTGAGTTTAGAGAGCCTCTTGGTGCAGATATGGAAGATTTTGTCGGAGAAATTGCATCAAATGGTGGTAACAAAAGAGAAATGGGAAAAGTAATTACAGAACTTGCTGAAAAACTTATTGTTTCTCATCCTTTAACTGCAGAGGATTTTAGAGAAATGCCAGGTAAAAATTATATGGCTATCGTGCAAGAGGTTAGTGATTTTTTAATGTAGAGGGGGTTAATTTGCTCCCTTTTGAAGAAATAATAGTTATTTTAATGACAAAATTAAAGTTTAGTTATAGTGATATTTTAAAAATGAGAATTAAGAAAATTAAAGTCTATTTTTTAAAAGCTTTGGAAATATTGGAAGCAGAAGAAAAATCCCTAAAAGAAACAAATAAGTAGGCAAAGTATCAGGGAGATGTAGAACTATACCTACAACTCCTGCCATAACTATTGAAAAAAGAATATATAAGAATATAAAAAGTGTTTTAAAAATCAAATTCATTATAAACCTTTTTTATATTATTATAACATAAAAGGGAGAAATTTTGGAAAAACTAATGACACTTGGAGTGGCAATAAGTGCAGTAGATATGTTTAGTAAGCCTCTTTCTAAAATGAGTGAGAATGTTTCTGCTCTTAGTGGTAAATTTAAAAATGTAAAACTTGATAAAGTAACAAAAGATATAAATAATATTGATAAAAAACTTGAAACACTTGGCTCAATTAAATTAAAACTTAATGATAAATTTGAATCTCTTAAAGGTAAAGTACAAAAAGCAAGAAATGCTTTAAAAGATGTTGATAACGAGATTAAAACTCTTAACAAAGAAAAGCTTACTTTAGAAAGAGACTTTAAAAAAGGTAAAATTTCTGCTGAAACTTTTGAAAAAGAAATAAAAAATGTAGATACAAAAATAGAAACTCTTAATAAGAAAAAGATTGGAATCAATGAAGAGATTGAAAAAACAAAAAAAGAATTTAGTAAAACTGAAAATGAAATAAATAGAACTTCAAATCTAATAGATAAATTAAATTCAAAAAAACTTAATCTAAAAAATCAAATTAAACAAGCCGAAGAAGCAATTGACGAGGTAAATAATAGACTTAGAAAACTCGGTACTACTATGGGAAAAGTTTCTATTGCTTCTGCTGCAATGGGGAAAATGATTATTTCTCCTATAAAAGATATGGTTACTAGTTACCAAGAAGTTGAAAAAGCCCAAGGTGATATAGCAAGTTTAGGAATTAAACCAGATGGTATTAAAAAGATTACTAAAGCTGCAAAAGAGATGAGTAATCAATTTGCTGGAATTACAGCCCCTGATTTTATTAAAGCAAGTTATGATATAAAAAGTGGTATTGCTTCTTTAAGTGATGAAGGAGTTGCGAAATATACTAAATTTGCTGCTATAACTGCACAAGCTACAAAAAGTAGCACAGAAGAGATGACAAAACTTTTTGCCCTTGGATATGGTATTTTTAAAAAATCAAATGAAACTGATCTTACTTTTGGTAAGAGATTTTCTGCAAATATTGGTGCAGCAGTTAAAGCGTTTAGAACAGATGGGAGTGATTTAGAACAAGGGATTAGTAATATTGGATCAATTGCTAAAAGTTTTGGAGTAAGTCTTTCTGAAGAACTTGCAGTTATAGGTAATGCAAAAAGTGCTTTCTCAAGTGCAGCTGAAGCTGGAACTGCTTATAGAGCCTTTTTGGGTAATGCAGTAAATGCACAAAAAAAATTAGGACTTGTTTTTACTGATAGCACAGGAAAACTTTTGCCAATGGTAAATATATTAAAAAAAGTTAAGGAAAAATTTGGGAAAACACTTGATGCAAATGAAATGAATAAATTAAAACAGGCCTTTGGAAATGAAGAAGCGGTTAAAATTATTACTTCTCTTTATAACAAAACAGGTGATTTAACAAAAGCTCAAAAAGATTTAAGTAAGGCAACTTTAGAAAATGTTAAAAATATGGCTAAAGCAAGGAATAAAGGACAAGAATTTGTAATTCTTCATCAAAGAATATCTAATCTTGCAGATACTTTTGGGAAATTTTTAGCCCCAGCAGTTAATTTCGCAAGTGATGCAATAGGAAAACTTACAATATGGTTTGATAAAGTTGCAAATTCAAACTCTTTTGTAAAATATATTTTCTATGCAGTAGCAGCTTTTGGTGCATTAGCAGTTGTTTTAGGAACTGTTGGAATTGCATTAAGTGCTTTTGTAACTGGGCTTAGTTTTGTGAGTGGAGCATTAGGTCTTAAAGTTGCTATTTTAAAAGGTGCAGAATATGCTACTAAGGCATATACTTTTGCTACAAAAGTAGCAGCTGTTGCAGTAAAATTATTTAATTTAGCATTAGAAGCTAATCCAATAGGGGTAATTATAGTCTCAATAATGGCTTTAGTTGCTGGTGTTGTTTATATGTATCATAAATTTGAATGGTTTAGAGATGGAGTAAGTGCTATTTGGAGTTTTGTAAAAAAGATTTTCTCTTTTACTCCAATAGGAATAATTGCTAATAACTGGGATACTATCACAAATTTCTTTTCTAATTTTTGGAATAATTTAAAAAGTGGATTTGCAAAAGGGACAAGTTTTATAACAAATATATTTTTATCTCCTATAAATACAATACAAAAATATTGGCAAAAACTAATTGGATGGATTAGTGCAAAACTTAAATGGATAACTTCTATTGGTAGTAAAATAAAAAGTTTTTTTGGATTTGGTAGTGATGATAAGGAAGGAACTAAAAAACTAAATATAAAACCTGTAATAGATAAAGTAAAACCTATTATTGCAGCTACAGCAGTTGGGGCAACTATAGCAACTGCTAATCCTATTACAGCACAAGCATTGTCTCCTTTAAAAGCTCAATATATACAATCTGCAACAGTTGGAACTAAACAGAATATTCCACCAGCTCAGCCAGATATTATCTATAATTTTAATTTTGGTGGTATAAAAGTAGAAACTAAAGATGGGAAAATAGCAAACGCTGAAGAACTAAAAGAAGAGATTAAAAAAGTTATTGAAGAGATAAATTTCGATCATAAACAAAGGAGCTTAAGCGATGCTATGTGATTTAGGTGGATTTACTTTTGAAGTAAATAAAACAGAATTTGAGAAATTAAATAGAACAATAACATTTAATTACGCTAAGAGAGAAAGAGTAGGGAATAACCCAACTTTACAAGCAATTAAAGGATATGAAGAAGAATTTAGTATTTCGGGAAAACTTATTAAAAAAAGTAATTCATCTTTAAAAAAACTTGAAGATATAGCTAAGAAAAAAAAGCCTGTGAGATTAACTCTTGGAAGTGGAGAGAGTTTAAAAGTTGTTATTGAATCTATAACAGAAGCAAGAAGTATGTTTTTAAGTAATGGAGCTTATGTCAAAAATGATTTTAAAATTAAATTGCTGGCTTATTATGATTGAAATTAAAATAACAGAAAATAAAAGACTTGATCAAGTTGTTTATGAAAACTTAGGAACTCTTGAAGATTTTGAAAAAATATTAGAATTAAATAAACATTTAATAAATAAGATAATTTTAGATATTGATGATATTGTTTATTTACCTGAACCGAAAAGTACAGATGAAAAAATAATAAAAGAGGTAAGTTTATGGAATTAACACCAGAATTTAAAATAGAAGTAAATGAAAAAAATGTAACTGATAATATAAAAAAGCATTTAGTAAGTTTAACTTTTAAAGATGAAGCAGATGATAAAGCAGATAGTTTAACTTTAAATTTTGATAATCTTTATAAACGCCCTAATTATAAAGATGAAATAAAAGTATGGCTCGGATATAAAGAAAGTGGACTTTATTATTGTGGTAAATTTTCCGTTCAAATTACTTCTAAAAATCAAAACTCTTTGAGTGTTAGTGCTACAAGTGTGAATTTTAACGGTAATATAAAAAAGAAAAGGAATTTAAGTTATGAAAACATTATTCTACCTGATTTAGTTAAAAAAATAGCAGGTAGAAACTCTCTAAGTTATAAGTGTAATTTTGATAATGTGTTTTTTAAACATTTATCTCAAACAAATGAAGGTGATCTACATTTACTTAATAGATTATCTAAAATGTATAATGCAACTTTTAATATTAAAAATAATGCACTTATCTTTATTAAGAAAAACAAGGATGATGATATTGTCTTTGGAATAGATAGAAAAAATGTAAGTAGTTATTCTATTAAATATGCAAATAAAACTTTATATAAAAGTGCTAAGGCACTCTATCACGATACAAAGACAAATAAAGTAGAGAGTGTAGAATCTGGGAGTGAAGAGCCACAATTTGTGTTAAATGATTATTTTAAAGATAAAAACGAAGCGAAACAAAGAGTAAATGGAGTTTTGAGTTTTCTAAATACTGGTATTGTTAGTGGAAGTTTAGCTATTGCTGGGATGAATATAATTGCAGGAACTACATTAAAACTTAAAGATTTTGCCGAAGATGATGGGGATTATTCTATTAAAAGTGTTACCCACAATCTAAACGGAAGTGGTTATGTTTGTAGAGTGGAGTTTGCTAATTAAGTTCTAAATTCCAACCCCCTCGATTTCGAGTGGTTTAAAGGGGTCGAATTCGACACCTTTAGTTATTTTAAAATTTAATTAGTTGTGTTAAAAATGTGCCTTAACTGTGTCAAAAGTGTGCCTGAAAATGTCCTGAAAGTGTCCTGTTTAAAGTGATAAAATGCAAAAGTCTCTGCGATTATTTTGTCTTATTTTAGGGGTTTATCCCTTGTTTATGGTAGTTTAATGGTCTCCCCAACAGGATTTGAACCTGTGGCCTTCACCTCCGCAGGGTGACGCTCTATCCAACTGAGCCATGAGGAGTGGAGTTAAAAAAGAGAAAAAAAAGAAGATTATTTAAATAAATTAATCTTTACTATGTCTCATATAAGTAGGTATATCTATATCTTCGCCATTTAATTCCAATCCAAAATCATTTCCACCAGCTACTTTTTTTGCTAATGAATTTATATCTATATGTTGTGGAATTTCAGTACTAGGTTTGTTTGTCAAGTTTACTGCTTTTTCATTATCATCAAATCCAGTTGCTATAATTGTAATTTCCATTTCATCATCTGCAAGTGAATTATCGTAAGCTTCCCCTTGGATAATAGTTACATCTTCATTTTCTATTAAATTACCTAAAACAGAGCTCATTGCTTCATCAAAATCAACCAATGGATAATTTTCATTTGTAGTTGTATTGATGAGTAATCCTCTTGCACTCATAATATCTACATCATCAAGCAAAGGTGATTCTATAGCTTCTGTTAATGCTTCATAAGCAGAATTTTCACCAGATTTGTGACCTATACCCATAAGTGCCATACCTTTATGACTCATTACAGCTTGTAAATCAGCAAAGTCAGTATTTACATCACCTTCAGCAATAATAATATTTGTAATCCCACTTACAGCTTGGAATAATACATTATCAACCATTTTATAAGCATCTTTTCTACTTGCTCTTCTATCTATTATAGAAAGAAGTTTTTGGTTTAAAATTGTAACTATTGAATCACATTCTTCTTTTAAAGTATTGAAACCATTTTCAGCAAGTTTTAATCTTTTAGCACCTTCTCTTTTGAATGGTTTTGTAACAACTCCAATTGTTAAAGCGCCAACTTCTTTTGCAATTCTTGCAATAATAGGTGCAGCTCCGGTTCCGGTTCCACCACCCATTCCAGCAGAAATGAAAACTAAATCAGCACCTTCTAGAACTCTTTTAATTTCATCATAACTTTCTTCAGCAGAAGCTTTACCAATTTCAGGGTTCATTCCAGCCCCTAGACCTTTTGTTACTTCTTTTCCCAATTGGATTTTGATAGGAGCTTTATTAGCTTGCAGGGCTTGTGCATCTGTATTTGCACATATCATTTCGATGTCTTTTATGCCTTTATTTATCATATAATTAAGCATATTACCACCACCACCACCAACACCAACTACTTTTATTTTAGCATTTTCCAAATATTCATTTTCTTCTATTAATTTGTAACCATTATCCATTTTTAACTCCTTTTTTTGTTTTAAAAAATTCCATTTAACCAAATTTTAAATTTTTCGAATATAGATGCATTGTTTTTGTTTTTTCTATCCATTAAATTTACAATTTTTTCTTTATCTGTTGGTTTTTCTTTGTCATTAAATATATTGTCATTATCATTTTCCATAGGGGTATTGATATTTGAATTTGAAGAATATTTTGATCTAAATTTTCTATTAGAATCTATTTCATAAGAAGAATGATTTCCTAATGCATATATAACAAGTCCAATAGATGTGCTAAATTCAGGGGCTTTTAAATTATCAAACAATCCATTTATTTCTTTTGGTTTCGCAATTCTAACTGACATATTTCCAAAAATAGGAATAGCTATTTCTCTTAAATTTACTAAATTTGCAAATCCTCCTGTTAAAACAACACCAGTTAATTGAGCTTTTAATCTACTTTTTTCAACTAAATCATTTAAAATAATAAGTGTTTCATTAATTCTAGCTGACATTACTTCTTTTATAAGTGAAATATTTGCAGCTTTTGTATTATTTTCATCTCCAATTAAAGGAATTTCTATTATTTCTTCATCAGAATATTTGTTTATATTTAATTTTATAAGTTCAGCTTCTTTTATTGGAGTATGAAGTGCCATTGCTAAATCATTTGTAATATGATAACTCCCAATACCTATAAAATCTGTATATCTAACACTATTTTCTTTGAAAATTATTAGATCACTTGTAGTAGCTCCAATATCAACTAATGCGACTCCTTGTTGTTCTTCATCTTCATTTAAAGTTGCAATTGCTGATGCAAAAGAGGTTAAAACTATATTTTCGATTTCAAGACCAGCAATTTTAAGCATTTTTTTAGTATTTTCAATTCCCGATTTTTGAGACATTGTAATATGAACAGATACTTCAAGTCTGCTTCCACTCATCCCTTCAGGATCTTCAATATCAGATATATCGTCAACTTTGAAATTATAAGGTAAAGCTTGTATGATTTCATATTCATGAGGAATGGTTGCATTATGAAGAGCAGTTTGGATAGCTCTGTTTATTTCAGATATAGTAATTTCATTTGTTGGAATATTTACTATTCCATGACTTTTTGTGCTTTTTGTGTAAGCAGTAGAGATAGAAACAATTGTTTTATTTACATTAACACCTGCAATTCTTTTTGCATCATTCACAGCTTGTTTTATAGAAGTAGCTGCTTGGTCAATATTTGTAATTATGCCTTTTTTGATACCCTTACTTTTTGTTATTCCAACTCCAGTAATAGTAGCTTCATCTGCTATATCTGCAATTAGTGCAACTGTTTTTGAAGAACCGATATCAATTCCTAAAATTGTTTTCAACACTTAATCCTTTTAAATTTTCATATACATTTTTATATCTGATTCATATAGCTTCATTAGTTTTTGAATCAAATTTTGTTCTAAAGTATTTTGTTTTAGTTGCTTTGTAGAATTTTCCACATTTTTTATATACTTTTTATATTTTGCTATATTAAGCAATTTTTGTGCCGTAATTTTAAATATTATAGCTTTTCTCGGATTGTTTGTTGGTAATAAGGCATATCCTGTTGCTGTTTTAGAATTAAATAAAGTTTGTTCGAATACTCCAGCTTCATCTATAGTAATATTTAATTTTTTTGCAATTTTTTGCATATCTTCTCTTCCAATAAATCCTAAATTAACTCCTTTGAATGTTTTAAGTTCATTTTGAGCTAATTTAATTAAAGCTTTTCTTCTTTTTTGAATTATTAAATTAGCTTTAGCTAATTCTTTTGCTTTTTCATAACTTAATACTTCAGGTTTGTTTGTATTTATAAGTTTTGCAATTAACCATCCTTTTTTAGTTAATACAGGTTTTAAAAATTTTGTTTGAATTAATTTTTTCATTAAGTTTGTATTAAGATAGTTATTTAACATAGGAGTGTTTTTAGAAATATTAAATTTAATTTCACTTTTTTTTAATTTTTTCATAGTGATAATAGCATCTCTTTTTGTTTTGCTTGCCAATAAATCTAGTTTAACTCTATTTTTAGCTTGATCAAAAGATAATATTTTTCCATTTTCATCTGTATAATTTTCTTTATGTTCAGTATAATAGTTATGTAATTCAACTGTAGTTACTTTTGCATTTAAAGGTACATAATAATAGCCTATATCATAAGTTGTTTGTGATTTATAATTGTTTTTGTTTTTTTGCCAAAAAGTTTTAAGTTCATTTTCGCTTATACTTACTCCAGGTGTATTTATAATTTGTGCATTTACTTTATCTTCCATAAATATGGCACTTGCTATTGTATCAAGTGTAACTTTATGAGCAGGAGTAGATAATGCAGATAAAATTTTGTTTAAGATTAAATCTTTTCTTATACTTGCTTCATATTCTTTTGGTGTTAGATTAACTTGTGCTAGAAATTTTTTGTATAATTTTTTATTAAATTTTTTATTAGTTTGAAATATAGAGGTCAATTCAATATTTTTTGCTAATTCTTCTTTTGTTATATAAATTCCGTTATCTTTTGCAAATTGAATTAAAATAGCCCTTGTTAAAGCTCTTTGAAATGCAGCTTTTTGTAATCCAAATTGTTTTGCAGTTGCTTCATCTAGTTTTCCACCCATTGCTTTATTTAATTGGTTAAAAAGTCGATTATAAATTGTTTGCACATCTTTTACACTTATTTGTGTATCTTTTACTTTTGCTACTGTATCTTCTTTTTTACCATAGCTATAAGCTCCCCATCCTACAAATCCTGCGCCAACGAAAGCAAAAGTTGCTATCCATATTGTAATTATTAACCATTTTCTATGAGTTTGCATAAAAGTTATCATGAAATTAAACCTTTTGTTTTAGTTTTTTGATATTATATTAAAAAAAGAGACCAAAATAAAGGGTAAAAGATGAAAAACAGTGAATTTATGCAAAAAGATTTGAAATTTAACTGGCATCCTTGTACACAAATGAAAGATCATGAGTTTTTACCGCTCATTCCTATTAAAAAAGGAAAAGGAGTTTATCTTGAAGATTTTGAAGGAAATAGATATATTGATGCTATTTCAAGCTGGTGGGTAAATATATTTGGTCATTCAAATGAATACATAAATGAAGCGGTTAAAAAACAAATTGATGTCCTTGAACATGTAATATTTGCGGGCTTTACACATGAAGGAGCCGTGAGGCTTAGTGAGAGATTATGTAAACTTACAAAACTTGATAAAGTTTTTTATGCTGATAATGGAAGTAGTGCAGTCGAAATTGCACTTAAGATGTCTTTTCATTATTATTTAAATAAAGGTGAAAAAAGAGAACTATTTTTTTCACTTAAAAATTCATATCATGGAGAAACAATAGGTGCTTTAAGTGTGGGAGATGTAGAACTTTATAAAAAAACTTATGCACCTTTACTTATAAAATCAATTCATTTACCAATTCCAGAGAATCAAAGTGATGAAGAAGCAAAAAAAGCTTTGAGTAAAGACAGAAAATATTTTGAAAAATATCATAAACAAGTGAGTAGTTTGATAATTGAGCCATTAGTTCAATGTGCAGGAGATATGAAAATGCATTCACCTTTGTTTGTAAAAGGATTAAGAGAACTCTGTGATGAATTTGATGTAAAATTAATTCTTGATGAAATTGCCGTTGGATTTGGTAGAACAGGGAGTATGTTTGCTCATTTCCAAGCTGGAATTAAACCAGATTTTTTATGTTTAAGTAAAGGTTTGACTGGTGGATATATGTCACTTAGCTGTGTATTAACTACTGATGAAATTTACCAAGAATTTTATTGTGATTATGCAAAATTAAAAGCTTTTTTGCATTCCCATTCTTATACAGCAAATCCTTTAGCAATAAGTGCTGCAAATGCTACATTAGATTTGTTTGAGAAAAATGATGTAATTGGTGAAAATCAAAAAAAAGCAAAATATATTTGGAGTAATTTACAAAAATTTAAAAGTTTAAAAAATGTAAAAGAAATCCGTCAAACAGGAATGATAACAGCAATTGAAATGATTGATTATCCATTTGAGAAAAGAGCAGGACTTGAAGTCTATAAATATGGACTTAAAAATGGAGTTTTACTCCGGCCGCTTGGAAATGTAATCTATTTTATGCCTCCGTATGTTATAAATTATGAAGAAATTGATAAAATGATGAATACCGCTTATGAAGGAATTAAATGTTTAGAAGACAAATAGAATTAATTGGTGATAATCAAAAAGAGTTCAAAAATAAGTCTGTTTTGATAGTGGGAGCGGGTGGACTTGGAAATGTAGTTGCTACTGAGCTTAGCTGTATTGGTCTTAAAAACATATATATTATGGATTTTGATGAAATTGAAATTCATAATATTCATCGTCAATTTCAATTTACTAAAAGTGATATAGGAGAAAAGAAAGCTAAAGTTTTAGCTCAAAAAATAGATAGATGTGAAACTAATATAGAATGTTTTATCGATAAATTTGATAGTTTTGATAAAGAAATAAATTTGATTATTGATTGTACCGATAATTTTGAAGTAAGGGAAAAAATAGATAAATTTGCCAAAAATAGCAATATTCCTTGGCTTTATAGTTCAGTTGAAGGCTGGATAGGGCAAGTATGTTTGTTTAAAGAAAAAAATTTAGATATTTTTAATATTAGTAATAATTATAAAGTTGCAGGAGTTATGCCTGCAATGGTAGGGCTTGTGGGAAGTGTTGAGGCTATGCTAGCTACTAAATATTTAGCAGGTTTGGAAGTGGAGTTTGATAAATTAATTTATATTGATTTTTCTAAAAGTTTTAAAGTAAGTGAATTTGGATTGTGAATTTATATCAGGCATTGAGCAAATTTAAAAATGTAGGATAAAAAATATTGACTAAATAAACGAAATAACTACAAATTTTAATGAAAAAAAGCGTTAAAAAAAGTGTGCTTCAAACCCGAAGGGCGCTTGCGTTGACACTTTTTAGCTTTTTGTAGTGTTAAAAAATTTGTTTTATTGTTGAGTGTTTTAGGTCAATGTTTATAATTTTTTATATATTTGGTTGGTACCTATATAGAAACTCTTCCACTAAAAGCTTTATAAAGTGATGTAATATCTACATTCTCAAAATTTACACCCATAGGAATTCCTTGGGCTATTTTGGTGAATTTCAACTTTTTATCTTTTAGTCTTTCTTCTAAATACATTATTTTAGCTTCATTTTCTATTGAATGGGTATATCCAAATATTATTTCTTCAATTTTTTTGTTAACAATCATTTTGAGTAATTTTTCTATTTTTTCGTTATCGAGTTCTGGCATTACAAAATAATAGCCCTTAAAAATATTATTTTCTTCTAGTAAAATTATATCTTTTGAATGTCCTACAATGCAAAGTTTATTTTCTCTTTGGCTCATACAAATATCACAAAGTTCATGCTCACTTAGATTTCCACACTCTTTGCATTCGCCTATTGCTGTAATTGCAGTTTCAATCGAATTTGCTATTTTCATAGCTGTAAATTTATTTTTTACTAAAAACATAGCCATACGAGTGGCAGATTTTTTACCAATAGTGGGTAATTCTTGAAGATTTTCAATTAATTCATTCAAACTTTTTAAATTTTTCAAAAAGTTATCCTTTTTTTGGTAAAATTATATCAAAAATATAAAAGGATAAAGAATGAATAAAAGAGAATTAAAATTAGAAGACATTGAAAGATTACAAAAAAAGATAAAAGAGCATCCAACATTGGATGAACTTAAGAAAAGTGCAATTTTGGAAAAAATAGAAGAATGGAAACACGATGAAGATGCTATGGCTTTAATTCCAAATAAATTAAGAGAAATTTATGATAAAGAAATTTTACCGATTTTAGATGAATTAGGACTTGTATAAATATGAATAGACTTTATGCACCTTGGAGAAGAGAATATCATAATACTAAAAGAAACGGATGTGTTTTTTGTGATATTAGAGATTCAAACAAAGATGATGAAAATTATATCTTTTATAGAGATGAGATTTGTTTTTTTGTAATGAATAAATTTCCCTATAATCCAGGGCATTTTATGATTATTCCTAATATTCATACATCAAATTTGGAAGATTTAAGCGAAAAAGAAATATCTCATTTAGCAATTATGTCGCAAAAAGGTGTAAAAATCTTAAAGGAATGGGGTGCTGAGGGTTTGAATATGGGATTTAACTTAGGAATTGCCGGAGGTGCAGGAATACCAGAGCATATTCATATGCAATTAGTTCCAAGATTTATTAGAGATACAAATATGATGACAACTCTTAGTGAAACGAGGGTTTACAGTAGTGATTTTGATAAAGTATATCAAGAAATAAAAGATATAAGTAAAAAATATTTAATTAAAAAATAAGGAGATAGATATGGATTTTTTTAAAATTATTCAAACAATAGAGAGTATTCAACATCCTGCAATTTCAACAAGTTTAGTGACTTTAGGGATGCTAGAAGATATAGATTTTGAAGATAATAAAGTCAAAGCAACTTTTGCATGGCCATTTGATAATATTCCAATAAAAGATCAATTGATTAATTCAATAAAACTTCCACTTAAAAATTTAGGTTTGGATTTTGAATATTCTGAAAGAATTATGAGTGAAGATGAAAAAGCTAAATTTTTAGAATTAGAAAAAAAATATTGGAGAGGTGGAAGTGCAGGTTGTGGAGCATAAAAAAGGAAACTAATATGATAGACTTTAACAATCAAACTAATTTAGAAATCAATTTAGAAGAGTTTGAAAAAATAGCAAAATTTATAACAGATAAAGAGTTTGAGTTAATTGTAGTTGATAATAAAACTATTCAAGAACTTAATAAAGAGTATCGAAACATCGATAAACCGACGGATGTTTTGAGCTTTCCTCTTGATGTGGCATGTGAGCATATGCCTATTGGAAGTATTATAATCTCTGCTGATAAAGTTATAGAAAAAGCAAATGAATTAGGTCATTCAAAGGCAGATGAATTTAAATTACTTTTAATTCATGGACTTTTACATTTAACAGGATATGACCATGAGATAGATAATGGAGAAATGAGAGAAAAAGAAGAAGAAATTATTAAAAAATTTAATTTGCCGGATAGTTTGATTGTTAGAACAGAAAGTTAAATTTTTGTTTCAAAGGTATTATCATGAAGAAAATTCTGAATCTAATTGAAAAATATAAAAAAAATAGCAATGATGTAGATATTCTTCACGATTTAAGAGTTGCTTGTAGATCTAAATTATCAATTTTAAATTATAATGCAAAAGATGACTTAGGATTAAAACTTCTGATTAAAAAATCTAATAAAATAAGAGATTATGATGTGTTGATTGAAAAATGTGAAGATTTAGAAATTTTAAAATATTTACATAAACATAGAGAAAAAGAAGTTGTTAAATTTATTGAATTTTTAGATGGATTTGAAAGTAAAATAGTAAATATAGAAAATAATAAATATCTTGTATCAAAAAAAAAGTGTTTAAAAAGATTAAAAAAAATTTTTTTATCAATGAGTGATAAAGAGTTGCATAAAATGAGAATTTTTATAAAAAGATGTAGATATGTATTCTCAGAAAGTAAAAAAGAAGAAAAATTAGTTAATTTTTTAAAAAAAATCCAAAAACTGTTAGGAGAAGCAAGAGATTATTATAATTGTATAAAACTTATGAAAAAATTTGGATTAAATACTACTAAAGAAGAAAATAAAAAGTTAGAATTAATTAAAAAAGCAAATGAAATAAGAATAGAATTTTTTAAGAATAATGGATAATAGAAAAATTGATAATTTAAATTAGTTTTTTAGATATTTAATGATGGAAAGTCAAGAAGATATTTTAATCTTCTATTTCCCATATTTATCAAGTCCATCATCTTTATATTTATCAGTATAAGATTGATGAGCATATTTTGGGTCATCTTTTATTGAATCAAGGTCTTTTTTGACTATTTTATACATTTTATAAATATTTAATATAGCAGCTGCAACTCCCCATAAAATTCCAAGCCAAAGCCACCAAATAGAACCACCAAAAAAATGTTGCATAAGTTTACCTAGACCAACTCCAAGTAAAATAGCAACAACTATTGAAATACCAAGAGAAAGCTTGTTTGCACCCTCTATAATTGGTTTAAATTTAGGTTCTTTTTCCATCATAAACTCTTTGCAACTTCTCTAAATGCTGCTAATGTTTTATCTATATCAAAATCACTCATAGCTACACAGATAAATCCAGTTTCGTAAGCACTTGGTGCAAAATAGAAGCCCTTATTTAACATCTCTGTTTGGAATTTTGCATATCTTTTTTCATCACCATTACAAACATCATCAAAATTTTTAGGTTGTTTGTCATTAAAAAAGAATCCAAACATACTTCCTCTTACATTATAATGAAAAGGAATACTGTTTTCTTCACAAATATCTTTAAAACCTTTCATCAAAACATTTGCTTTTATTTCTAAATCATCATAAATTAATGGGTTTGATTTTAATTTTTTAAGACTTGCAAGACCTGCACTCATAGCAACAGGATTTCCACTTAAAGTTCCTGCTTGATAGATTGGTCCTTCTGGGCTTAATTGTTTCATAATTTCAGCTTTTCCAGCAAATGCACCCACAGGCATACCTCCGCCAATAACTTTACCAAAAGTCACCATATCAGCTTCTATATCTAAAAGTCCATAACTTCCTTTAAGATTTGCTCTAAATCCACTCATAACCTCATCAAAAATTAAAATAGCACTGTTTTTTGTACATAATTCTCTTAGTTCAAGTAAAAACTCTTTGTCAGCTGGTAATAAAGCCATATTTCCAGCAATTGGTTCAATAATTACACAACCTACATTTCCAGCTTCAAAACATTTTTTAACTGATTGGATATCATTATAATCAGCCAAAAGTGTATGTTTTGTCAAATCAGTTGGAACTCCTGGGCTACTTGGACTTCCAAAAGTTACCGCGCCACTTCCAGCACTAACTAAAAGACTATCGCTATGCCCGTGATAACCACCTTTGAATTTGATAATATCATCTTTTCCACTTACTCCTCTTGCAACTCTAATTGCACTCATTGTAGCTTCTGTACCGCTACTTACAAATCTTATTTTATCTAAATGAGGGAAAAGTTCTAAAACTTCTTTCGCAAGTGTAGTTTCAACTTCAGTAGGAGCTCCAAAACTTGTTCCATTTTTTACAGTTTCAATTATAGCTTCTTCAATATCTTTATCACAATGGCCAAAAATTAATGGCCCCCAACTTTGAATATAATCTAAATATTTATTATTATCAACATCTGTAATGTATGCACCTTTACCTTTTTTTATAAAAACAGGTGTTCCACCAACACTTTGAAATGCCCTAACTGGTGAATTTACACCTCCAACTATATATTTTTGTGCATTTTTAAATAGTTTTTTGCTATTTTCTCTGTTCATTTTCTTCCTTTTTTGGTAAAATAATTAAATGATTATATCAAAAAGGATAAAATAATGAAAATAGATGATAAACTTTTGGCAAAACTTGAAAAATTATCAATGATGAAAGTAGAAAATAGAGATGGAATGATTGATGATTTAAATCAAATTGTAGAATTTGTAGAAATTTTACAAGAAGTTAATACTAATAATGCAGAAGCAACTTTTAATGTATTAAATTTAGCAACTCCAATGAGAGAAGATATTCCAGTAAATAATAATGCTATAAAAACAATTTTAGATAATGCACCAAAAACTGAAGGAAATTATTTCATAGTTCCAAAAATTATAGAAGGATAAAAAATGGCATTAAATTATACATTAGAAACACTTCTTAAACAAATTGTTCAATATAAAGCTTCAGATTTACATCTTGTTGTAGGTGCTCCACCAGAGCTTAGAATTGACGGAAGGCTTCAAGCTCTAAATTTACCAAATTTAGAATCAGATGATACATTAAAACTTTGTTATTCCGTATTAACGGAAAAAGATAAAGCTTATCTTGAAGAGAAATTAGAGCTTGATTTTGCTTTTGAAATACCTAGAACAGCAAGATTTAGGGCAAATTATTACTATCAACGAGGAAGTTTAGCAGCAGCTTTTAGAATTATTCCAGAAAGACCTCTTAGTTTAGATGAAATAAATGCTCCTGATATTTTTAAACAACTTACAAGAAGAGAAAAAGGGTTGATTTTAGTTACCGGTCCTACAGGAAGCGGGAAATCAACAACATTAGCTGCTATGGTTAATGAGATAAATGAAACATATCATAAACATATTATTACAATGGAAGATCCAGTAGAATTTGTTCATCAACATAAAAAATCTTTAATTTCTCAAAGAACAGTTGGAAAAGATACCAAATCATTTGCTAATGCGATCAAATATGCACTTAGAGAAGACCCGGATGTTATATTGGTTGGAGAAATGAGAGATAGAGAGACTATTGGTGCAGCTATTACAGCAGCAGAAACAGGGCATATTGTGTTTGGAACACTTCATACAAATAGTGCTGTTCAAACACTAAACAGAATTATTGATGTTTTTCCTGCAGGAGAACAAGGGCAAATTAGATCACAACTTTCAATGGGATTAGTAGGAGTTATTGCTCAAGCACTTTTGCCAAAAATTGGAGGAGGAAGAGTTGCTGTTCATGAAATTTTTCTAAATAACCCAGCTGTTTCAAACTTAATTAGAGAAAATAAGATTAATCAATTATATTCTCAAATGCAACTTAATCAAACCCAAACAGGAATGCAGACACAAACTCAGGTTTTAGTTAAATTTGTAAAAGAAGGGCTTATTGACAAAGAAACTGCTTTAGAATTTTCAACTAAAGTTGATGAGCTTAAAAAAGCACTAATGGCTATTTAATGGATAAAAATTTATTAGTAGAAAGTTATAATTATACATTGCCAAAAGAATTAATTGCGGCTTATCCTGCAATTCCACGGGATAAAGCAAAATTATTAGTTTATGATAGAAAAAATGATAAGATAACTCATACAACTTTCGATAAAATATTAGATTTTATAGGGGATTCTCATTTTATTTTTAACGATACAAAAGTGGTAAAAGCTCGTATTTTTGGACAAAAAAAGACAGGTGGAAAGATGGAACTTCTTTTAAATCGTCCATTTAAAGATAAGTTTTTAGTTTATATTCGAGGGAAAGTAAAAGTTGATACTGAACTGTTTTTTGAAAAAAATTTAAAAGCAGTTGTAAGAGGGCTTAATGAAGATGGAAGTAGGTTAGTTGAATTTTATCAAAATGATAAAAAAATTGATTTTTTAGAATTGGTTGAAATTTTGAATGAAATAGGTCATATTCCACTTCCACCATACATAAATCGTGAAGATGAACAACTCGATGTTAATGAATATCAAACTGTTTTTGCCCAAAATCCTGGAGCTGTAGCGGCACCTACTGCATCGCTACATTTTACAGATGAACTTTTAGAAAAAATAAAAAATAAAAGTTTTTTAACTTTGCATGTAGGAGCTGGAACATTTAAGCCAGTTGAAGTTGAAAATATACTTGAACATCCTATGCATTCTGAATTTTTTGACATTCCTGAGCTTACTGCTAAAATTTTGGATAGTGATACTCAAATTACGGCAGTTGGGACAACGGCCACAAGAACTATTGAATATTATGCAAGAGAAAAAAAACTTTTTGGTGAATGCGATCTGTTTCTTCATCCACAAAACAAGCCAATTAGAGTAAATAATTTACTTACTAATTTTCATCTTCCAAAATCAACTCTGATTATGCTTGTAAGTGCGTTTATTAGTAGAGAAAAAGCATTAGACCTTTATGAAGTAGCTATAAATAAAAAATATAGATTTTATAGTTATGGAGATGCGATGTTAATTATTTAAAAGGAGAGGGATTAGAAATTAAATCCAACTCCTACATATATTGCATTGTTATAAAGATGATTAAAAGAAATATTTCTATATCCCACAAAAGCTTCTGCATTTTTAATAAATTGTACTCCTATTTCAGCAGTACCTTTTAAAAATCTATTTGCTTTATTAAAGCTTAAAATTGATGGAGCATATTCTATTTCACCTCTTATAAAAGTAGGCACTTGGAAAAATGGTAAATAAGTTGATGCTCCTATACCGATTGGTATAGCACTATTATCTTTTGTATAAACTCCATCTATAAAAAGTGAAGCTACAATAGAAGAATCATCTCCTAATAAATTTCCTTCACTTTTTATTCCAGCATATGCAAAATTATGTTTATTTTTGTTTATTAAATATCCACCTCTTACATAAATTGGTTGAGATGGTAATATTTGTGCTTGTGCATTTACAAAAAGTGTTGAATTTGTAGTTTGTAAATTTGTAAAATTTTCGGCACATAATATACTTGTTGTTAAAGCAGTTGCAATTAATAATTTTTTCATTTCATTTCCTTTTTTAATCTAATTATATCAAAATTCATTTATCGTATGTTGAAAAATTTTTGTTAATTTCTCTACATATTTTAGTTTTGTATTTTCATTTGGAGCATGAATTGAATCATTTACAACACCAAATTCCACGGTTTTGACTCCAAATTCTGCTAAAAATCTAGCATCACTTGTTCCACCAGCAGTTGAATGTTTTGGCTTTATATTTGTTTTTTCTGTAATAGCTTTATTTAATAGTTGAACTATTTTAGAAGCTGGATTTGTAACAAATGGTTTTGCACTTTGATTTAGTTCTAATATATAATTCATATCTTTAAAATATTTCTGTACAAAATTTTTGATATCTTCTTTTGAAGTGTGAGTATTATTTCTAACATTAAACATCATTTTCAGCTCTCCTGGGGTTACATTTGTAACTTCCATTCCTGAGCGAATATCTGTAATTACAAATTGGCTTGGTGAAAAATACTCATCTCCATTATCCAAATCAACTCCAGCAATTTTATCTAAAACTTTTGCAACTTGATGAATAGGATTTATTGATTTTTCTGGATAAGCTGCGTGCCCTTGTTTCCCTGTAACTTTTAAAACTCCGTTTATACTTCCTCTTCTACCTATTTTTATAGCATCTCCAAACTCTTTTTCGCAAGTCGGTTCTGCCACAATTGCATAATCAGGTAAAAACTTTTTCTCTTTTAAATATTTTAAAACTTCAATAGTTCCAAATTTAGCATCTCCTTCTTCATCACTTGTAATAATAGTGCTAAGAGTTCCATTGAAGTTTTTCGTATGTTTAAGAGCATATAAAAAAGCAGCTACTCCACTTTTCATATCTTGCGCTCCTCTTGCATAAATTATATCATCTTTTATAGTTGGAGTAAAAGGATCAGTCTCCCAACCCTCTCCAGGAGGAACAACATCAATATGTCCAGCAAAACATAAATGTTCGCCTTCACTAAATTTTTTGTATAAAAATAGATTTTTAACACCATTTTTATTTATTTCTATTTGTTCGTATTCATTTAAATATTCTTTTATAAACTCCATAGCACCATCATCATTTGGTGTAATTGATTTAAATTCTAAAAGTTTTGTAAAAAGTTCTATCATTGTCATATTTATTCTTATTTTGTAGGATTTTCATAAAATATATATTGAGTAGAATAGTTACTTATTTCAAAATATACTTTTTTTTCATCTTTATCTACTTTATAATTCAAATTTGAGTCTATATATCCATATCCATATCTATAAGCTCTTGATTCTGTTCCACTTGTTGCAGTTGCAGTAGTTAATTTATTTATTTTGATAAATCTTCTTACAAGTTTTCCTCCATTATAAATATCTAAAACTCCATTTACACCAGTCCAATTTTGGACACCTCTTGAAATTCTGTTTTTTTGTTCTTGTGTACATCCTGTAAAAAGTAATCCCAGAATTCCTAATCCTACTAAATATTTTTTCATTATATTATTATCCTTTTTTGATATAATTATAGCATAAAAAAGAAAAAGGTAGATTTATGATAAAAATAGGAATAGTTGGAGTTGGAACAGTTGGACAAAGTGTAGTTAAAATTTTGGAAGATAATAAAGATATAATTCGTGCAAGAAGTGGTAAAGAGATAGTCGTAAAAACTGGAATAGTTAGAAATCTTAATAAAAAAAGAGATGTAAATATTAAACTGAGTGATAATTATTTAGATGTTACAACTGATCCTGAGATTGATGTTGTAGTTGAACTTATGGGTGGAGTAGAGGAAGCTTATAAAGTAGTTAAAAGTGCTATTGAAAATGGAAAATCTGTAGTAACTGCAAATAAAGCTCTTCTTGCTTATCATAGATTTGAGCTTCAAAGAATGACTAATAAACCTTTTGAATATGAAGCAAGTGTAGCAGGAGGAATTCCTATAATTAAGGCTCTTAGAGAAGGACTTAGTGCTAATCATATAGAATCAATCAAAGGAATTATAAATGGAACTTGTAACTATATGTTAACTGAAATGAAAGAAGGTGCAAAATATGATGAGATTTTAAAAGTAGCACAAAAACTTGGTTATGCTGAAGCTGATCCTACTTTTGATGTGGGTGGATTTGACGCAGCACATAAACTGCTTATTTTAGCAAGTATTGCTTATAATATTGACGCGAAACCAGATGATATTTTAATAGAAGGTATTGAAAATATAGATACCATGGATATGGATTTTGCAAAAGAGTTTGGTTATGAAATTAAACTTTTAGGAATTGCAAAAAAAGATGGAGATTTTATAGAGCTTAGAGTTCATCCAACACTTGTACCAAATAAACAAATGATTTCAAAAGTTGAAGGTGTTATGAATGCTATTAGTGTAGTTGGTGATAAAGTAGGGGAAACTTTATATTATGGAGCAGGTGCTGGTGGTGATGCAACTGCAAGTGCTGTAATTAGTGATATTATTTCAATTGTAAGAGGAAGTAATGCACCTATGCTTGGATATGAAAAACCATTAGAAAATGGGGATTTTAAATTAAGAGATAGAAATGAGATTAAAAGTAAATATTATTTAAGAATTGCAGTAAGTGATGAGGTTGGAGTACTTGAAAAAGTAGCATCAATTTTTGCAAAAAATAGTATATCAATTAATAATTTTCTTCAAAAACAAGGAAATAAATTTGTAAAAATACTTCTTTCAACTCATCAAGCAATCGAAAAAGATATTCAAAATTCAATAGAAGAGATAGAAAAATTAAAATTTGTCAAAAAACCTGTTAATCTGATTAGAATTGAAGAATAGAATATGGGAATTTTAAATAAATTAAATGAAGAAAATGATTCAGACATAGTAGAAGAATTTTTGAATCAATGGGATTATATAATAGATGATATTGATTTAGTGATTGAAAGATTAAATGATGATTATGAAAATTCTATAAATGATCTTTTTAGAATTTTTCATTCTCTAAAATCTGCTACTGCGTTTTTAAAATTAAATAGGGTAAATATATTTGCAAAATTAGTTGAAGAGGTATTAGAAAGTGCTCGTAAAAAAGATAAGTCAACAGATGAATTAATTGATTGGTTATTTATAGCAAGTAGTCAATTGGGAAAATGGTACGATGAGATTATGAAAAATGGGGAATTATCTTCAATTAATCCAAAAATACTAAATATCCCAAAAGGATATTAGTATTAATGATATTAATATCTTGGTTGTCTTGGTTTAGCTTCGTTAACTCTTAAGTTTCTTCCGTCTAATTCTTTACCGTTAAGTTCTTCAATTGCTTTTTGAGCAGCTGCGTCATCACTCATTTCGATAAATCCAAAACCTTTACTTCTATCGTTATTTTCTCTGTCAACGATAATTTTTGCACTAGTTACTTCACCGAATTTAGCAAATTCGTTTGCTAAATCATCTTCTGTTAGGCTGTAAGCCAAATTTCCAACATAAATGTTCATGTTCTAATTCTCTTTATAATAAATTCTAAACACAGAAACCGAAGTTTCTTTCTTTAGTGATAGAAGTATATCATAAAAAATCAAATTTTGAGTAAAAATTTTATAATTTAATAACAGTTGCTCCATATCCACCCATATTTGGTGGTGCTGGGAAAAATTCTTTAACCAATGGATGACTTTTAAGGAGATTTTTAATTCCGGCTGCTAAAATACCTTTTCCCATTCCATGATAAATCATTATTTCATTTAGACCTGCCAAAAGTGCATCATTTATAAATTTATCTGCTTTTTCCATAGCTTCTTCATATCTCATTCCATGTAAGTCAAGTTTTATATCTATTTTGGAAGGTCTTGGTTTGTTAAATGATACTTTTCTAACTTTTTTAGTTTTAATATATTTTTTTAGTGCATTAAGTGGCGCAGTTATTTTTTTACCATCCACATCAATAATCGCATTTTTATTAGATATTGAAACTACTATTCCTTTGGAATTGAAATATTTTACATTATTTCCAATTTCTATTTTTTCATTTGTCTTTTCTTTTTTGATTTTAATTTGAGATTTTTTAGAGTTTGCTTCATTTAGTTTTTGATGAAACTCTTTTTGTGTTTTTGCTTTTTGAGCTTCTTTGGCTACTTTTATAGCTTCATTATACTCTTTTAATAGCTTAAGTTTTTCTTGCTCTATATTTTTATTAAACTCTTCTTTTTGATATTTTAGAGATTCTTCTGTTTTTTGAATATCTTCAAGTTTTTCATTAATTTTTCTGTTTTTAAGTTTAAGGTCAAGTTCAAGTTTGGATGTTTTTTCAATTAATAAATTTAAATTTTCTAAATCATCTCCATAATCTTTTTTAGCTTTATCCACAATTCTTGCAGGAATTCCATATTTCAAAGCAGTTTCAAAAGCATAACTTCTTCCGATAGTCCCTTGAATGAATTCATATGTTGGTTTTTGTTTTTCTTCATCATAAATAGCCGCTAAAAGTTCTACTCTTTCATCATTTGCTAGAAGTGAAGCTAATCTTTTGTGGTGAGTTGTAATTACAATTTTTTGATTGATTAGTTCTTGAATAATTACTTTAAATAGACTTGCTGCTTCATTTGCATCAGTTCCAAGCTCTATCTCATCCACTCCGATTAAAGCATCTTTAGAATTAAATAATTTAGCAAATTCTTTGATTCTTCCCGCAAATGTAGAAATGTCATTTTTTACACTTTGTGGGTCATCAATGATTGCTATGATATTTTTAAAATGTCCTATATGTGAATTTGGATGTGCTTTCATAGGAAGTAAATATTTAGCCATAAAAGCAGATGTCAAGATGGATTTTAAAAGCATCGTTTTACCACCAGCATTTACTCCTGTTATAAGTAAAATATTTTTATTGTATTCCAAATCAACACTTTTACAGTTTTTTAGAGCAGGGTGACAGAAATTTTTAAGGACTATTTTTTTATCTTTTTTAGGTAGGATAAATTCTAGATTTTTTCCTTTTGCTAAATTAATTCTGGCATTATATGAATCAAATCTATCAAATTCTTTATTTATAAAACTTAAGAATTTATTCCATTTGGTAAAAATTCCACTAAATTCTTTTGCATATTGATATTCTATTTCTTCTTTTTTACTTAATAATTCACTTTCTTTATCTTTGAATCTTGAAATTTCGTTTGGAAATACATAAAAATATCCATTTGAACTTCTTCCAACTATTTCACCTTTTAAAACTCTATTAAATCCACCTCTAAGCATTACACACTCTTCATCATTTACAAGATGAATTTGTCTATCCACTAAATAGCTACTAAGTTTGGAATAGTTTACAACTTTATATAAAGATTGACGAATATTACTTCTATTTTGCGAAATTAATTGATTGATATTTTCAAGCTCTTCAATTCCTGTTAAATTCCCTTTTTTGTCATATTTTTTTACTATATTTTCAATTTCTTCTGGGATTAATATTTTACTAAACCACTCTTCTAAATCACTCCATTTTCTAGATTTTAAATATTTAAAATAGTTTATAATTTTAATAAATTCAAAAATTTCTTTATGGGATAAGATTCCCTGTTTTTTAATTCTAATTAATTGTTCATCTAATTTAATTGTCTGGGTTGGCGAAATATAATCATATTTTTGAAGTTTTTGAATATATTTATAATGAACATTTATATCTCCCTCTAAAATAAAATCTTTACTTCTTGCAAAAAGTGATTTTAAAGAGTTTATATAATCTTGTAAATCTAATTTTTTTATCATTTAGTTCCTTACTGAATTGTATTTATATAATTATTCTTATATGTTACATAATGTTTTGCATTTGCATAAATTCCTGCTACTTCTTCATCAGTTAATTTTCGAATAACTTTTGCAGGGCTTCCTATAATTAGACTTCTTGGTGGAAATTTTTTATTTTTAGTTACTAAACTTCCAGCCCCAACTATACTCTCTTCTGAAATTACCGCACCATCTAAAATAGTTGCACTCATTCCTATTAAACAAGCATTTTTAATCTCACATCCGTGGAGCATAACTTTATGAGCAATTGTTACATCATCTCCAACAATTGTTGGATTTCCATCTCCTATAATTTTTTCTTTTTTGAAGTGTGTTACATGAATCATTGACATATCTTGTATTGAAGTTCTTTTACCTATTTTTATAAAATGAACATCTCCTCTTACTACACATCCAAACCAAATTGAACTATCTTCTCCAATCTCTACATCACCTACAACATCAGCACTTGGTGCTATCCAAGCAGTTTTATCTATTTTTGGAAAATCATTTTTATATTTTAATAACATTTGCTTCCTTTAAAAAATTTTATTTATTAAATCTTTATGGCTTTTTATAAATTCGATTAAATGTAACTTAAGCATAAAAATTATCATAATATATCCTTTTTACAAAATTTCATGTAATTTATTACCTTCTTTCATCCATTTATATAATTCATCATACTCTTTTTTTTCAATTAATTCTTTTGCTAACTTTAATTCTTTACTAAAAGCATCAATTGCATTCAGTAAGTTTTTTTCATTACTTTCAAATATATCTTTCCACATAGCTGGATTACTTTTAGCTAAGCGGGCCATACTTCTAAATCCACCAGCAGCAAGTGTTACTATATGATCTTTATCTTCTTGTTTTAAAACAGAGTTAGTCAATGAATAGCTTACGATATGAGGCATATGAGATATAAAAGCTGCATGTCTGTCGTGTTCGTGTGCATTCATAATTTTGATATTCATTTTTATACTTTTATAAATATCTAAAGCTAAATTAACTTGATATTCTCCACTTTCTTCTATATTACAAACAACCATTACTTTATTTTCAAATAAGTTAGGTAAAGCAGCCTCCGGTCCTGAGTATTCAGTTCCAGCCATTGGATGAGATGGAATGAAATTTTTTCTGATATTTGTAGGGCATTTTTTACTTATTTCTTCTTTTGTTGATCCAAAATCTATAATTGTTACATTTTCTTTTAAATTCATTTTTGATAATTTTTTTAGCGTACAAATAATTGCACAAATAGGAACAGAAATGACTATTACATCACATTTACTTAGTTCATCAAATTCTATAATTTCATCAATTAAATTCAATTCTAAGGCAATTTTACAATGCTCTTTATTATGGTCAACTCCTACTATCTTTGTAAAATTATAATTTTGTTTGCAACTTAAAGCAAAGCTTCCTCCCATTAGACCTAGTCCAATAATACCTAAAATCATAAATTTTCCTTCAAATATCTAAAAAAGATGATTTTTAATTAGGATTATAGCAAATTTTGATATAATTCTTGATAAAAAGTAATTAATTATGATTACTAACTAAGTAGGAGAAATTATTATTATGAAGAAAATACTATTTTTAGCACCATTAATGCTTTTTGCAACGAATAACCAAATAGATAAAGTTGAATTTACAGGTTTAAAACATTTATCTGTTATTAGTGCAAAGCAAATCTCACTTTTACATAAAGATGATTATATAGATTATCAAAAAGTAGATAAAACAATTAAAAATTTTTATTCTTATGGATATTTTAAAAATATTAAAGCTAATTTTGAAAATGGAACTTTAAAGTTTGAATTTATAGAAAAACCTGAAATTTTGAATATAAAATATGAAAATATGAGTGAAGATTTAAAAAAAATACTTAAAACTAAAATAAAAAGAGGGGAAATTTTTTCTGAAGCAAAATTAAAAAAACTTAAAAATTTGATTACAAGTTATTATGATGCAAAAGGTAGATTTAATACAGTTGTCTTTTTTGATACAAAAAAGAAAGGAAATGGAATAGTATTAACCATAACTTTAAATAAAGGTCATTCAATTGTAATTGATAAATTAAAATTTTATGGTGTAAAAAAAGAGTCTATTAGCGATATAAAAGATAATATTAAAGATGTAGATAGAGATATTTTAGGATGGCTTCCTTTTAGGAAAGCGGGAGATTTTTCACTTCAAGGTTTGTTACGAGATCCCCAAACTCTTAGAGAATATTATTTATCAAAAGGATATTTGGATGTTAAAGTGTCTCATCCATTGTTTTTAGCAAATTTTGATAATAATAAAGCTGAACTTGAATATAAAATTCATGAGGGAAATCAATATGAAGTTTCATCTATAAAAATAGATATACCAAGTGGTATAATTGATACTAAAAAATATCAAAATGACTTACTTTTATTAAAAGGATATTATTTTAACATTAAGAGAGTTAAAAAAGATATAAAAATGTTAAAAAGGGCTGTTGCAGATAAGGGATATGCTTATGCTGTTGTTTATCCTAACATTAAAAAACATGGTTCAACTGTAGATGTTATTTACAAAGTTATTCCTGGAAATAAAGTTTATATTAGTGATGTAATAATCAGTGGAGATACTAAAACATTAGATAGAGTTATTAGAAGAAATGTTTATTTAGCTCCTGGATATTTATATTCACTTACAGATAAAGAAGATAGTATTAATGCACTTAAAAGAAGTGGATATTTTGATGATGTTAAATTAAAAGAAGTTAAAATAGATGATTCTCATATGAAAATTATTATAAATGTAAAAGAAGGTCTTACTGGAAGTTTAAAAGCAGGGATCAGTTATAACTCTTATTCTAAATTTGGTGTTAATTTAGGTATGACTTAGAGAAATGTTTTTGGTAGTGGACAATCAGTGAATTTTTCAATAGATAAATCATCATTATCAACTACATATAACATAAATCTTTCAAATCCTGCTGTTCATGATAGTAAATATTCACTTTCAACTAATATTTATAACACCAAATTTGAAGCAACTTCATATACTAGTGCAAAAAAAGGTATATCAGTAACAAGTGGTAGAGGAATTACAAGACATAGTAGAGCCTTTTTGACATATGGATATGAAAAACTTCATTTGAGTGATATTGAAGATACAGTAGAAGATGATTATAGAGAAAATTCTACAAAAAGTTATCTAACTCCAGGAATTGCTTATAATTCAACTGATGATAGATTTTTCCCTCAACACGGTATCGATGCAGGTATTAGTTTGACTTATGCAGGACTTGGTGGAACACAAAATTTCTTTAAAAACAGTATTTATGGTAAATTTTTCTATTCATTAGAAGATAAATTTGAAATTATGACTATTTTGAAATATAAATTTAGATTTGGTTATCTAAAAGAAGTAGGTTATACTCCAATTAGTGAAAGATATTATCTTGGTGGACTTGGAAGTGTAAGAGGTTATGAGACGGGAAGTATTTCTCCAAAAGATAGTGATGGAGATAATATTGGTGGGGATAGAATGTTTTCAAATAGTATAGAAGCATCAGTTCCAGTTAGTTTAAAAAAGAAAATGTGGTTAAGTGCATTTGTTGATAATGGAAGTATTGGTAAAACTTCATTTGATATTACAAGAAGTTCTTATGGGATATCTTTTGATTGGATAACTCCGGTTGGACCATTAGATCTTACTTATGCATTACCTGTAGGTTCAAAAGAGGGTGATGATTTAAGAAAATTTGAGTTTTCTATAGGTACATCTTTTTAAGTAATACCAAATCCAACTTAAAAGATTATATTAAGGTAATGACTAAATAAACGAAATAACTGCAAATTTTAACGAAAAAAAGCGTTAAAAAAGTGTACTTAAACCTATAGGGCGCTTGCGCTGACACTTTTTAGCTTTTTGAAGTGTTAAGAAATAATAAGATAAATTATTTAAATAAATCTCACTATAATTATTCAAAAACTACTTTACATTCTTTTTTATTCATATTTTCTTTTGCTAAATATAAATTTTCACCTTTAACGATAAGCTTTTTATTTTGTAAATTTAGTTCAAGTTTAGGATTTGAAAGATTTGAATTTAGTGTTTTTGTAATAAAAAATATTTTACATAAATTTTCTAATATATCTTTATTTGGTGCTAATTCTTTGTATCTTTGGATGTATTCTTTTTTTATTCTTTTTTTTCTGTAATATCTAATTATTTTAGAGATTAAAACTCTATCTTCATGCGTAAATCCATAATGTAAAGCATTTAATAAAATATAATTTGTATGTTTGTGGTTTGAATAAAAATCTATATAATTACCTGCACTAGAAAGTTTAATAGCATATTTCAAGTAAGTTTTGTATTTTTCATCTAAGTTATGAATAGGTTTTAAAATGTCGAAAAGTTTTAATGCAAGATTTGTTTCATAAATAGAAATTTTTTTATCAATCTGATATGTATCTTCAATACTTTTAACACTTGGATTGAAATTTGATGAAAACATATAGTTTGAATTTCTAAGCATATCGGCCAAAAAAACACCTTCTCTAACACCAACTCCACTTGTTACTATTTTAGTGGCTTTTATATATTTTATTGATTCTTTTAAAATCAATGTACCTTCTCTAATTACATCAAATCTTTCTTCTTTAAATTCTAAATTTTTAAGATCTTTATAATCTGATTTAATCACTTCATTTATAAATTTTTCTTCTTTATCTGTTTTATAAGTAAATCCATGTAATATATCAATAGGATATTCGTTTTTTTTCATAATCACTTTGCTTAAAGCTCTTATTGTCCCACCAATTCCAAAAATTGTATTATCTCTAAAGTTATTGGGAAGTTTAGAAAGCTCTGTTTGTATATATTTTTTAGCGCCTTCAATATTATTTTTATCAAAGAATAACTCTTTTAGCCTAACAGTTCCCAGTTTTAATGAAATTTTATCTATTATTTTTTTGTTTTCAATTAATGCAAATTCAGTACTTCCACCACCGATATCAATTGTAATTCCACTTTTTTGTGGGAGTAGATTACTAGCCGCTACTGCTCCAAAAAAAGCCTCTTTTTTTCCATCAATTACTTTTATTTGTAAGCCAGTTTCTTTTTTTACTAAATTTAGAAATTGATTTTTGTTTGGAGCATCACGAACTGCTGAAGTAGCTACTGCTAAAATTTTTCTAGCTTTTAGAGACTGGGCTATAAGTTTAAATTCTTTAAGTGTATTTATAGCTCTATTTATTGCATTTGGTTGTAAATTTCCACTGTTTTCATAAGCACCTTCACTAATTCTAACTCTACTTTTTACTTCTTTTAATAAAACAAAACCAAAATGACTTGTTTTTTTGAAAACAGCCATTCTTGCAGAATTTGAACCTATATCAATAACAGCAGTTATTTTTGCCATAAAAAATCCTTTATTTAATAAGAATAATTATACCAAAAAAGAAAGAAAGAATTGAAGAAATTAATCTTCTTTATTAATATGTTTTGCTTTTAGTTTAAGTTCTTTTGCATTTTCTACATTATCAGGATCAGGAATAATACAATCAACTGGACAAGCAGGGACACAAGAAGGCTCACCTCCTTCTTCTATACATTCTGTGCATTTATCTGGGTCAATCATATAAATAGGATCATCAGCTTCAATAGCCTCATTCGGACATTCATCAATACAAGCATCACAAGCTATACATTCTTCTGTAATTAATAGTGACATTTCTCACTCCTTTTATTTTGTTCGGGGGTTATACCATAAAATTTAATAAATATCAAGAAGAATATGAAAATTTATAGCCTCTTCTTCTAACTGTTTCAACTGTTGTAATACCTAATGGTTTGTCGATTTTTTGTCTTATTTGATTAATTGCAACTTCTATTACATTTGGTGTAACAAGTTCTGGCTCTTCCCATATAGCATCTAAAAGTTGTTCTTTTGAAATTATTTGGTTTGGATGTTTTGCTAGATGAGTAAATACTTCAAATGGTTTTCCTTTTAATTCAATAACTTTTGACTTAAAAAGAACTTTTTCTTCATTTGGAGAAATTATTAAATCTTTTATTTGAATTTGTTTAAAGTTACCAAATCTTATTTTAGATTCTATTCTTGCGATTAAGAGTTCAAAGTGTAGAGGTTTTTTTATGTAATCATCAGCACCTATTTTAAGAACATCTATTTCTGTTTGAATATCATTTTCATCACTGATTACTATTATTTTTGTAATTGTAAAATTTGTTCTAATTTCTTTTATAAAATTAAAAATATTTTTTTTACCAAAAGAGTAATCAACTATAATTAAATCATAATTTCTAATATTTGTATAATATTTTGCATCTGCTATGCTTAAAGCTTCATCTGTTTTATATCCGTTATTATTAAGAGCTTTTTGAATCATTTGGTTTAGAGTCAAATCACTTTCGGCAACTAAAAATCTCAAAATAGTTCTCCTTAAAGTTTTTTGAGAATTATACCCAAAATTTAAGAAAAATTTAATATTTTTTAATTATTTTAGCTCCAACTATACAATCTTCTAAAATATTGGGTTTTAATATTTCAAGTTTTATTGTTTTTATAGAGGGATATTCATTTTTTAAATAACTACAAATAAAATTCAAGCTTTCTTCAATTACTTCAAACTTTTTTGTATTAAGAATATCTTTGATAATATTTGTAACTTTTGCATAATCTAAGTATTCATTTTCATATTTATATTTGATTTTACAATTAATAATTACTTTTTGAGGAGTAACTCTTTCGAAATCTAAAATGCCGATAATTGTTTCAAATTCTAACTTTTTAATGGTTATACTTATCATGCAACTTTACTTTCTTTTCCTTGTATAAGTCTTACTATATTTGGAATATGTTTATAAATTACAAGCAAGGCAATAATCACAAGTGGTGCATGACTTCCTTCAAATAAATTAGGATGAATTATATAACTTGATGCAATTCCAATTATAATACCTGTTAAAGATGATAATGATGATATTTTAGTAACTTTTGCCATAATTCCCCAAACAATAAGTCCTATAATAGCTTCGATTGGAAGTAAAACAAGCATAACTCCAGCAGTGGTAGCCACACCTTTTCCACCTTCAAAACCTAAAAATGGAGAAAAACAGTGTCCAATTACAGCAAAAACAGCAATAGCATATTGTGTTTCCAAGCTCATTCCAAAGAATTTAGCTATCAAAATTATAATAGCACCCTTTAAAGCATCAAAAATCAAAGCCATTAAAGCAACTTTTTTAGCAATTTCTGGTTTTTTTTCTTTTAGAACTCTTAAAACATTTGTTGCACCAATATTTCCACTTCCTTCTTTTCTTACATCAATTCCATATTTGTATTTAAGAACTAAATATCCAAACGGAATACCACCAGTAAGATATGCAATAATATAAAATAGTAAATTTTCCATTTTATGCCTTTTTTTTGTGAAAGTATATCAAAATAATGAATAATTGAAAATTGATAATGGATAATTAATTCTAAATTTTCAATTCTAAATTTTTAATTAAATAAAAATTTGCTATAATAACTCAAATGAAAAAAGGATTAAAATTGATAAATGAAATTTTAAGATTAAAAGAAAAAAATAATATTACAATAGCTGCTCATTATTATCAAAAAGATGAAGTCTTTAAATGTGCTGATTTAGTGGGAGATAGTTTAGAACTTGCTAGAAAAAGTAAAGATGTAAAAGGAAAATTTATTTTTTGTGGTGTAACTTTTATGGGAGAATCAACAAAAGCAATTAATCCTAAGTTAAAAGTTTATATGCCAAAACTTGGTAGTTGCTCGATGGCAAGAATGGCTATAGAGGAAGGATTTGATAGAGCAGTAAAAGAATTACAAGTAAAAAATGTAGATTTTATACCAGTTGTTTATGTAAATTCTACAGCTTTAATTAAAGCAAAAGTAGCACGTCTAGGAGGGCTTACTTGTACAAGTGCAAATGCTAAAAATATTGTAGAATGGGTATTATCTCAAAATAAAAAAGTATTTTTCTTGCCAGATCAAAATTTAGGGACAAATATAGCAAAAATGTTAAATAAAAAAGCTTCAATAGTAGGTGAAGATAATTTTGAAGAAGCAGATATTATTTGTTTTGACGGGTTTTGTAGTGTTCATCAACTTTTTGAAGTTAGTGATATAGAATTTTATAAAGAAAAATATCCAGATATTTTAATAGCAGCTCATCCAGAAGCAAAGCCAGAAGTTTGTGAAAAATGTGATTTTATAGGTTCTACTTCTCAACTTTTACAATTTATAGAAAATTTACCACCTGAACAAAAAGTAGCAGTAGGGACTGAATATAATTTTATCAAAAGATTAAAACATCCAAATACCTTTGTATTGTCTTCTACAAAGCCAGAATGTCCAAGTATGAACGAAACATCATTAGAAGAACTTTATAATCTTGTAAAAGCAATTGATGAAGGTAATCCTTATAATGAAATTATTGTAGATAAAGAAGTTGCTAAAGATGCAAAATTAGCACTTGATAGAATGATGGAGATTTAATAATTGATAATTAAAAATTGAGAATTGATAATAAATGTGGTTAATTTTTTTGCTTATTTTATTGTTGAGTGTTTTAGGTCAGTGTATAGAACAGCGTATAGAAATAGATAGAATTTTCTAAATAATTTAAAATTTAAGCTTATTTTAAGCTTTTATTTTGTATTATTTCACTCCACAAACGAGATTGAAGTTTGTAACTAATCCCCGATGGCTCAGCGGTAGAGTAGGTGACTGTTAATCACTTGGTCACTGGTTCGAATCCAGTTCGGGGAGCCACCTAATTACTTTCCAATAAATTTTCATTTTCATTTATAAATTTTGTTTTGTTAATTTGCACTGTAATTCTCAATTTTCAATTATAAATTTTCAATTATAAATTTTTTGCTATAATTTCATAAAAAAGGTAAATAACTTGGCGTTTATTGAAATTAATAAAAATAACTTACTTCATAATATAAATATAATTCAAAAAACTTCAAATAAAGAAATTTTTGCTGTAATTAAAGATAATGCTTATGGTCATGGAATTTTACAAATTGCTAAAATATTACAAGAAGCTGGTATAAAAAGGGTTTGTGTTCGAAATAATATTGAAGCAAAATTAATTCAGCCATTTTTTGAAGAAATTTTAGTTTTTTTTCCAGAACTTACTTATAATGGAATGAATATTAGTTATACGATTAGCGATTTAAAGGCTCTTAAAAGATGTAAACACAAAAAAATTCATCTAAAATTTGATACAGGAATACATAGAAATGCTTTATCTTTGGAAGATTTAAATGAAATTTTGGAAATAGCTTTTAAAAAATTCGAAGTTAAAGGTGTTTTTTCTCATTTTTGTTGCAGTGATGAGGTTGGGTGTGATACATTTATTCAATTACAAAGATTTAAAGAGTTAAAAAATAGGGTAGTAAAATTTTGTAAACTAAATAATTATGAAATACCTAAATTTCATATAGCAAATTCTGATGCTATTTTTAAGTTGCCACAAAATGATTTGTTTGATTATGTTCGTCCTGGAATCGCTCTTTATGGAGGAATAAAAAATGAAAATTTAAGGCCAGTTACTAGTTTATGGGGTGAAGCTATCAAAGTTATGGAAATTAAAAAAAATCAATATGTTGGATATAATAAAAAGTATATCTTTGAAAAAGATACAAAAATTACTTTAATTGATTTAGGTTATAGTGATGGAATTTTGTATTTTGATAAAGAATTAATGCTAAAAGAAACAAAAGCAGTTGGTAAAATTTCAATGGATAGTATGAGTGTGATTGGCGAATATAAAAAAGTTTGTATTTTTGATGACATTAGAAAATTTGCTAAAAATTATCCATATACAATAACTTATGATATTTTAACAAAACTAAAACCAAATATAAAAAGAGTAATCGTATGAGACTTAGTGTAACCCAGTTAAATATCCAAATAAAAGCAATAGTTGAAAGTCATTTCGAACTTATAGAAGTAGAAGCAGAGATTTCACAAGTAACTTATCATCATACGGGGCATATTTATTTTAGTATAAAAGATGAAAATAGTATTTTAAATTGTGCAATGTGGAAAAGTAATGCAAATAGACTAAAATTCAAACTTGAAGCTGGTCAAAAAGTAGTGATTTATGGGGCTCTTAGTGTCTATACTCCAAGAGGGGAATATAAACTGATTGCTTCCAAAATTACACCAGCAGGAGTTGGAGATTTACAATTTGCGTATGAGCAGTTAAAAAAAGAACTTTTGCAAAAAGGCTATTTTAATGAGGAAAATAAAAAATCATTTCCAAAATATCCTAATAAAGTAGCAATAATTACTGCAATTCCAAGTGCGGCACTTTCAGATATGTTAAAAATTGCATCAAAAAGATGGCCTTTAGTTAAATTTTATTTATATAATTCTCTTATGCAAGGAGAAAATGCGAAATTCAATGTAGTTGAAAATATAAAAAAAGCAGATAAAGAGAATTATGATGTTATAGTTATAGCAAGAGGTGGTGGGAGTTTAGAAGATTTATGGACTTTTAATACGGTTGAGGTTGCTAATGCCATTTTTGAAGCAAAAACTCCAATAATTTCTGCTATTGGTCATGAAGTCGATGTTTTGATAAGTGATTATGTAGCTGACAAAAGAGCTTCAACTCCATCAAATGCGATGGAAATATTACTTCCAGATATAAATGAACATTTTTTTATGCTAGGTGATTTGAAAAATCAATTTAATCATAAAATTTTTCATATTTTGAATAAAAAAGAGCAAGAATTAATAAATATCAAAAAACTTTATCAAATTAATTCTATAGAAAATGAATTTAAAAATAAATTTGAAGAATTAAGACTGATAAAAATGCAATTTAAGAATAAAATTAGTTCTATAATAGATAGAAATATTATTATGTTAAATGTTATGCAGAAAAATTTTCAGCAACAAATAAGTTATATTATAAATAAAAAAGAGAATGTATTAAATAATCTGAAAAATCAATATATACTGAATAATCCAGAGAAAAAAGAGAAAAAAGGCTTTGTTGAAATTACTAAAAATGGTAAAAGAGTGTTGTTAAATGAACTAAAAAAAGATGATATTATTAGACTTAATGATACAAAATTTCAAAAGAATGCTATAATTAAATAAAAAAGGCAAATTATGAAAAAGTTAATAATTTTATTTTTAATAATATTTGTTTATGCAAATGAAAAAGTAAATATTCAACTTAATTGGAAATATCAGTTTGAATTTGCTGGTTTTATAATGGCAAAAGAGAAAGGTTTTTATAAAGAAGAGGGACTTAATGTTAATTTATTAGAACTTTCTAAAAATATAGATGTAATAAAAAAAATTTTGAATACTCCTGCAACTTATGGAGTAGGTGATAGTAGTTTGGTTATGGAGATTATGGAAGGTAAAAATATTGAACTTTTGATGCTAATTTTTGATGAATCTCCATATGTTTTAGTTGCTGTAAATTTACCAAACATAAAGACATTAAAAGATATTCTAAAATATAATATAGTATTAGATCAATTTGCATATAAAAATCCAGCTATTTTAGGTATGCTTTCAAGTGTAGATGATGTAAAAAAGTTTAATTTTAAAAAAGAAAATTATTTTAATATTGATAAAAAAGGTGTTTTTTCTATATATATTTCAAATGAACTTTATAAAATAAAACAGTTAAAAATTCCATATAAAATTTTTAATCCAAAAGATTATGGATTTGATTTTTATGGAGATATTTTGTTTACAAGTAAAAAAGAGTTGGAAAATCATATAGATAGGGCTTTAAAAGTAATTAACGCTACTAAAAAAGGATATATTTATGCTTTTAAGCATCCTGATGAAACTATAAAAATTATAAAATCAAAATATAATACTCAAAATTTTAGTATAGATAAGTTGAAATATGAAGCAAAAATTTTAAAAAAAATGTTGAGTAAAACTTTTTTATTTGATAATGAAAAAATAGAACAAATAGTTACTGTTTATAATATTTTATTTAAATTAAATTATCATAAAAATATATTTAATAATATCTATTCCCCATATATACTTACAAAAAAAGAGCAACAATTTATAAATACTCATATTTTAAAATGTATTACTACAGTTAGTTGGGCTCCTTTTAATACTATGAAAAATGGAAAAATCTCTGGAATAGCTGTTGATTATTGGAAATATATTAAAAATAAGTTACACTTTAAAAGTGAATGTATTCAAGTAAAAGAGTGGCCAAAAGTATTGAATGCTATAAAAACAAAACAAGCAGATTTGACTATTTCTACAACAAATACATCTGATAGAGGAAAATATGCTGTTTTTACAAAAACTTATGCATCATTTCCAATAGCTATTGCTACAAGAAATGATGTAGGGTTTATTGCAAATATGAAAAGTTTATATGGTAAAAAAATAGCAGTAGGAAAAAATTATTCAGCTGAAAAATTTCTTAAAAAATATTATCCAAATTTAGAACTTATTGAAACTAAAAATACAAAAGAAGCTTTAAAATTAGTTAGTGAAAACAGAGCTTACGCGGCAGTAGATATTTTACCTGTTTTAGCTTATAATATTTCAAAATACAGTTTTGCAAATTTGAAAATTGCAGGAAAAACTCCGTTAAAATTTAATATGAAAATAATGATAAGAAAAGATTATAAAATATTAGTTCCTTTAATAAATAAGATAATAGATAATATGCCAGAAAGTAAAAAAGAGGAAATTTATAATAAATGGATAGCAGTAAATATTCAAAAAGGTTATTCTAAAAGAAAGATAAATCAGTTTATTTTTATAGGAGCTGGATTTTTATTTTTAATTGGAGGTTGGGGAATTTATGCATATTTTAATATTAAAAAAAGAAAAAAATTAGAAAAACAGCTTCGTGAATTATCAATGAAAGATGGACTTACTAAAATATATAATAGAAGAAAAATTGATGAAATTTTAGCAAAAGAGATAGAAGTTGCAAAAAGATATAATACAGATTTAAGTTTAATATTTTTTGATATAGACCATTTTAAAATAGTTAATGATACTTATGGACATAAAATTGGAGATAAAGTATTGATAGAACTTACTCAATTAATTAAGGATAATATTAGAAAAAGTGATTTTTTTGGTAGATGGGGTGGGGAAGAATTTATGATAGTTTGTCCTTATACAGATTTGAATTCTGCTGTTTTATTAGCTGAGAAATTAAGAAAAATTATAGAAGATAATGAAATTGGAGGAATTAATATTACTTGTAGTTTTGGAGTTACTGAAGTTATAAAAGATGATACTGTAGAAACTTTTACTTCAAGAGTTGATAAATTATTATATGTTTCAAAAGAGAGTGGGAGAAACAAAGTTACTTTTGATTGATTGATTTTTTGAAAGTAAGTGTTGTTTTCCCAAATGTTTTATTTGCATAAGTTAAAGTCATAATATTACTTTCAACTTTTGGAAAATAAACTATATAATATTTCATCCATGGATTATAAAACGGATAATTTGTAAGTTGCATTTTTTCGACACCAGCTTTTTTCGATTTTTCATAATTTGAATTATTCATAGTTAAAGTGTAATTTGGATTATGTATTCCACCTTTTTCATAACCTTTTATATCGTCACCATTAAAAACACCAACTACAAATATTTCATATTTTTTAGCATCTTTGTCATCTGCTTTCATTATAGGATTTAAATATGTTGCATTTATCATAGCTATAGTATCTAGTGAATTTATTATTTGACCTCTTTGAGTATTTTTCATAATAGTTATTTGCGTTTCATTTTGATGTAATACACTAGTAACTTTTGTTTCACAACCTGTAATTACAAATAGAGTAATTAAAAAAAAGAGTGTTTTTCTCATCTGTTTTCTCCTATGTGGTATTTTATAGCTTCTATATAACTTTGGGTTTTTGCTTTGTTTTGATATGCTATATCAAAAGCAGTCCCGTGGTCAACTGATGTCCTTAAAATTGGTAAATTTAGACTAACATTTATACTTTTATCAAAATATTTTACTTTTAATGGAATAAGCCCTTGGTCATGATACATTGCAATACTATATTGATATGGATTTACAAAATATGTATCTGGAACAAAAGCTCCTACAAAAATATCTTTTTTTAGAATTTTATTGGCTTCTTTGATAGCTGGATTTATCTCTTTTATTTCTTCATCTCCTAAAATTCCTCCATCACCTGCATGAGGATTCAGTGCTAAAACTCCTATTTTATTACTTTTGACTTCGTTATAAAAATCAATAAAAAATGAAATTAATTTCTCTTTTGTAATATTTTTAGCAACATCTTTTATAGGAATATGTTCTGTAAATAAAGAAACAAACATTTCAGAGCAACCAAGCATCATTATGGCATGTTTTTTGAAGATATCTCTTAATACTTCTGTATGTCCGTGATATTTTATATTAGCTTTGCTCCAACTTTCTTTATTAATTGGTAATGTGCAAATGCCATCAACACTATTCTTTTTTGCTAAATTTATAGCATCTATAAATGAATTAAAACTATAAAGTCCAGCTTTTGAATTGTTTTTACCTATTTTTATTTCAAATTTCCCTGCAGTTGGGTATATTTCAAAATCTTCTGGTATTTTTCTATTTAAAAGTTTAGCGCCTTGATTTAACATATATTCATTTATACAATAAATAGGTTTTACTAACTTTTTAATTTCATTATGTGATTTTAGTGCTATTTCAAGGCCGATTCCGTTTAGGTCACCTATACTAATTGCAATTTTTTTCATTTTATACTTCTTGCTTTTTGTAAATCTTCAATAGTATCTATACCAATACTATTGGTCTTTACTTCTATCATTTTGATTTTATAAGAATGATATATGACTCTTAATTGCTCTAATTTTTCAATATCTTCAATTTCAGCAGAAATTTCACAAAATTTATCTAAACTTTTTTTGTTAAAGCCATAAATTCCGATATGTCCTTTGTAAATATGAACAAAATTATCTCTATTATATGGAATTTTACTTCTTGAAAAATAGATTGCATCATAATTTTTATCTATTACTACTTTTACTATGTTTGGGTCTTCTGCCTGGATTTCATTTATTTGCTTATAACAGCTTGCCATTACAAAGTTTTTATTTTCAATTTCTTCAAGAGTAGTTTTTACTTTTTCTAAAATTTCTTTTTCAATAAAAGGCTCATCACCTTGTAAGTTTATAATTAATTCATTTTGATTTAATTTCAAAATATCACTTGCTTCTTTTATTCTGTCACTTCCTGATTTATGCTTTTTATCTGTTAAAATAGCTTTAATATTATATTTCTTTGCTACTTTTATAACTTCTTCACTATCAGTAGCGATAACTGTATTATCAACTTTTTGAGCAGTTAAGGCCGTTCTTATTACCATAGGAATTCCATTTATATCAGCTAAAACTTTATTCGGAAGTCTTGAAGAGGAAAGTCTTGCCGGAATTATTATCATAAATATACCTTTTTTGATATAATTATACCAAAAAAAGGAAAAATTAGTCTATGATCTTGTATCAACCAAAAAATGGTTATTGTTATAATAGTGATACTCTCTTTTTATATGATTTTATTAGTAATTTTTCTATCAAAAAAAATGTTTTAGAAGTTGGTTCAGGTTGTGGAGTTTTAGGCCTTTTAGTTGCGAGAGATTTTCAAATTAACCTTACAGTAATTGAAATTCAAGAAATAATGGCTAAGTTTATAGAAAAAAATGCTAACTATAATAAAATTAATTTAGAAATTATTCACAACAATTTTTTAAGTTATGAATTTAATAAAAGGTTTGAATATGTTATTTCAAATCCACCATTTTATCCATCAAATAAAAAAAGTGATAATGAAATTAAGCAAATATCAAGATATGATGAAAATTTACCAATGAAAGAGTTTTTCCAAAAGGTAAATTCTATTTTAACAGAGCGAGGTGAGTTTATATTTTGTTATGAAGCAAGTAGGTTTGATGAAGTTACTAAAATGTTACCAAAACCTCTTAAAATTATAGATGTAAAATTTATTTATCCTAAAACTAAAAAATTTGCCAATTTAGTAATGATAAGAGCGAAAAGACATGCAAAAAGTATGATAAAATTCCATACACCAATTTTTAATTTTGATGATGATGAATTTAGCAAAGAAGCAAAAGAAGTTTATAAAAAAGCAAATACAAAGAGTATAAAAGAATGAATGAAATTATAAGAAAAGAAGGATTCAATTTTGGTTTTAATCCAAAAGCTTGCGAAGCGTGTGCTGGAAAATGTTGCACAGGAGAAAGTGGTTATATATGGGTAACACCAATTGAAATGCAAAAAATAGCAAATTTTTTAAATATTCCACTTGAGGAATTTAAACAAAAATTTTTAATAAAAGTTGGATATAAATTTTCTATAAAAGAGAAACTAATTTCAAAAGATAATTATGCTTGTTTGTTTTTTGATGAAAAAACAAATAGATGTACTATTTATGATGTTAGACCAACGCAGTGTAGAACATTTCCATTTTGGGATTTTTTCAAAACTAATATAAAAGAGGTAAAAAAAGAATGTCCTGGTATCATAGAATAATTTTAATTTTTATAACACTATTTATGGTTGGTTGTGCCGAGCATCAGCCTGAGATTGGTAAAAAAGTTATCGCGAATGAAGATGAACTCATTATAAAAGCTATTTTAGCCCAACAAGATAATTCAAATAAAGCTATTAAGATTTTACAAAAATTATATAAAAAAACTAATAAATATGTATATTTAGAAGAAAGTATTAAAATAAAGTTTTTTGATAAAAAATATAACGAAGTGATTCAAAAAGTAAATAGATTTATAAAAAAATATCCAAATTATAAAATAAAAGTAGTTAAATATCAAATATTATCTTATTTAAAACTAAAAAAGACAAATTTAGCTTTAAGTATAGCAAAAGAGACTTTGAAAGAAAATAGAAGTATTGAAATGTACAAAATTATTGCATATATTTATATTACTCAAAAAAAATATAAAAAGGCCATTCTCTATTTAAAAAGTGCATATTCGATAAATCATTCTTCTAAAATTTTAGCACAAATGGGAGATATTTTTTTTAAATATTTAAAAAAACCAAATGAGGCTATTTCATATTATCAAACTCATATTAGATTATATGGATGTGATGAATTAATTTGTAATAGACTTGCAGATATTTACGCATCTTTGTATGATTATGATAACTTAATAGCTATTTATAAAAAACTCTTTTATGCAACAAATGAAAAAAATTATGCAAGAAAAATCGTATTTTTATATATTGAACAAGGAAAATACAAAAAAGCTATTAATTTTATAAAAGAAAATAGACTTAATAATAATTTACTTATAGCGGTAAATGAAGAGGCTTTTAAAGCTACACAAAATTATAAATATGCATATCAAATATATAAATTAACAAATAATAATGAATATTTCTTTTTATATGCAGTTACAAAATTTGCAAAATCTCCAAAAGGATTTGTAAATATAAAAAACTTAGTAAATAATTTATCTTTTTTGATAAGAAAAGATAGAAGTCCAAAATATTTAAATTATTTAGGTTATATTCTTATTGATTATGATATAAATCCTAAAAAAGGGCTTGAACTTGTAAAAGAAGCAGTTGTAAAAGCACCAAATGATGAAGCTTTTTTAGATTCACTTGCATGGGGATATTATAAACTCCATAATTGTCAAAAAGCATATAATATAATAAAAAATATTAGAAGTAATGATGAAGATATATTAAAACATAAGAAATTAATTAGGAGATGTTATGAGTATTCTAGAAAAAATTATAAAAAAAACAAAAGAAAATCTAAAAAAAGATAAATCTATTGATGAGCTTTTAAGTGTCAAAAGAGATATTAAAGATGTAAAAAGATTTTTAAAATCAACAAATGATAATCCATATAGAATAATTGCTGAAGTGAAAAAAGCAAGTCCAAGCAAAGGGGTTATTAGAGAAGACTTTGATCCGATAAAAATAGCAAAAGAGTATAATGAAGTAGCTGATGCTATGAGTATTTTGACTGAGCCTTTTTTCTTTCAAGGAAGTTTAGAGTATTTAAAAGAAATTTCAAAATTCTCAAAAATACCACTTCTTAGAAAAGATTTTATAATCGATGTTTATCAAATAGCCGAGGCTTATAATGTTGGAGCTGATTTTATCTTATTGATTGCAAAAGCTATGTCTAAAGAAAAACTACAAGAACTATATAATTTTGCAAAAAATTTAGGTTTAGAAGTTTTATTTGAAATTCACGATAAAGAGGATTTAGAAAAAGCTCTTTTTGTAGATGCCCAAATTATAGGATTTAATCATAGAAATTTGAAAACATTTGAAATGAATATGGAACTCAGTCATGAACTTATGCCACTTCTTCCCCAAAATTGTATAAAAGTAGCTGAAAGTGGAATTGATAAGTTTGAAATGCTCAAAAAACTTCATAATTATGGAGTTGATGCATTTTTGGTAGGTGAACATTTTATGAGACAAGAAGATATTAAAAAAGCAGTTTTAGAATTAAAAGGAATATAATTTGCTTAAAAATCTAAAAAGGCTTTTTTAATGAAAAAATATCTGTTTTTACTTCCATTATTTTTTATTGGTTGTTCTCATCACCCAATGGACCCTGATATAGATATGACGCCTCCCAAATATGTAGAGCAAATGCCATCAAAAGATATAGAAGTATCTCATAATATAGGTTCTCTTTTTAATAATGGTGATAATCTTTTTTCTGATAAAAAAGCTATGAGAATAAATGATATTGTAACAGTTTTAATCAATTTCAAAGTAAAATCTACTTCTAGTGGTAAAAAACAGACAAGTGAAGCCACAACTACTCCAATGGGAGGAGTTAATTTGTTAGCTGCTGGAATTAATCATGTAGCAGGAATGGCAGGAATTCATCCTGGACTAAATTCGTTGACTGATAATACAACTAATAGAAGTTATCAAGGACAAGGAAGTAATACAAGAGATGATTCATTTACTGCAAGTGTAACAGCAAGGATTATAAAAGTTTTAAAAAATGGAAATTATTTTATTGCTGGAAGCCGTCAAGTAATGATTGATGGTGAAAAAAATATAATTAGAGTTTGTGGTGTAATTCGTGCAAATGATATTGATGCAACAAATACTATAGATTCTAAATATATTGCAGATGCAAAAATCGAATATAAAACAGAAGGAGATGTTGAACAAGCAACCAGTAAAAATTGGTTTGCTAAATTTTTGGATGCTGTTAGTCCTTATTAACTTCTATTTTTTCAAATAAACTGTATCATTTAGATGAATTAAAAGTTTTCCAAGAAGTTCTTTTTTCTCTTCTTCTTTTAAATCTTGATTATCTATTAAAGTTTTAAGTTTTCTATGAATTTCATCTATATCATAATCTAAATCAATTAAAATATCATTTATGCTTTGAGTTGAATATAATTCTGTTATTTTATAATTTCCATCATCATCAAACTCTATATTTGCTTCATTTGGATAAGTAAATAGGTTATGTCTCATTCCCAAAATCTCTTGATAAGCACCAATTAAGAAAAATCCCAAATAATACTCTTCTTTGTCTAATTCAACATCATGTAAATAGAGTGGATTTTGTTTGCTAAAAGGAATTTCACCATCACTATCACAAGTAATATCCCAAATAGTAGCACTTCTTGTAGGAGTTTTATTTAGATGAGTTATTGGCATTACGGGAAATCTTTGTCCAAGTCCCCAAAAATCTGGCAGGCTTTGGAAAATAGAGAAGTTTGCTAAATATTTTTCTTGAATTCTATCATTTATTTTTTTAAGTTCATTATGTTTAAAGCCTTTATGTGATGCAAAAATCACCGCCTTTTTGATGGTTAAATGTACTAAAACCTCAGCATTACTTCTATCAATCAAATCAATATAACCTAAATCAAAAAGAGTGAGTAAACTCTCTAAATGGTCAAGTGCATCATGAAAATACTCTATATAATTATTTTCATTGATATTTTTATATAAATCATTTAATTCATCAATTAATGGTGGATTTGTTTCTTTTAATTTCAAGGCTTTTGAAGTATATTCAGAGCTAAAAAGCTCGATTATAGGAGTTATCAAAACAGCACTTGTTGCTGCAATAAATCGTCCTGATTCTGTAAAAATATTTGGCATAGGGACTTGTTTTTTAGTAGTAACTTCTTTTAGTAAAAATACAACATCATTTGCAAACTCATTAATTGAGTAGTTTTTATCTCTAATTTCTTGATTTTGAGAATATTCTATTGCCAAACCACCACCTAAATTAATAGCTTTTAGATTATGTGCACCTAATTTTATTAAATCTGCATAAATATTTCCGGCTTCCCTAAGAGCTTTTTTGACCGGTGCTATATCATTTATTTGGCTTCCTATATGAAAATGAATCATTCTAAGTTTGTCTATTATATTTTCTTTTTTTAGTCTCTCAGTCGCTTCTATAATTTCAGTAGCACTTAGACCAAATTTTGATTCAATTCCTCCACTTTTTGCCCATAATCCACTACCGCCTGAATGAAGTCTAATTCTAATCCCAATATGGACTAAATTTTTTCCAAACTCTTTTGCTACTTCAATTATAGAATCAAGCTCGTTAAGTCCTTCGATCGTTACGGTAATGTCATATCCCATTTTCCCAGCGATAAAGCAAAGTCTTATCATTTCTTTATCTTTAAAACCATTTACCGTAATAGGGGAGTCTATATTATTATAAGTCATAGCCAAAATAAGTTCTGCTTTACTTCCAGCTTCTAATCCATAATTATATTTTGATGTAATTTTACTAAGTGGCTCTACAAATGATGGGAATTGATTTACTTTTAGAGGGAAAACTGCTTTAAACTCTCCTTCATACTTAAACTCCTTAATAGCGCGGTTAAAGTTTGAATATAAAGTATTTATCTGTTTTTTAATAAGATGAGGAAATCTAAGTAAAATAGGCCCCTCATATCCTTTACTTTCGATTTCTTTTACTATTTCTATAAGAGTTGGTTCATTTCCATAATTTATAGCAACTTTATCATTATCTATAAAAAAGTTATTAAGTCCCCACATATTTATACCATAATCCATTTATTTGCCTTTACAACTCTTTTTCCCAAAATGTTTCGTTTTTAAGTTCATCTTCTCCAATAATCATTACTTTTTTAAGATTTAATTTATCTGCTTTTTTTAGATGTTGATTTAGTTTTCTAACTCTATTTTCGAAATAAACTTTGTTATCTTTTGTTAATTCATTAAATTTAGCTAAAGCCATATCTCTTGCATCTTCCGTCATTATTCCTAAATAAATACCGTTTCTTTGATTTTCTATATTTACAAGAGGTAGAAGTCTCTCTATTCCCATAGCAAACCCAACCGCTGGTACAGGTTTTCCATCAAGCATTTCGACTAGTTTATCATATCTTCCACCCCCACAAATAGCACTTTGAGCGCCAATTTCTGTGCTTACAAATTCAAAGGCAGTTTTATTGTAATAATCAAGTCCTCTTACTAAATTTGTATCTACTTCATATTCTATATTTAATTTCTTAAGTTCATTTTGTAATTTTTCAAAATCTTTATTACAATTTTCACATAAATTATGAGTTATTTTTGGAGCAGTTTGAAGCTCATTTTGACAATTTTCATTTTTACAATCCAATACTCTTAGAGGATTTTGAATAATTCTTCTTTGACAATCTTCACAAAGATTATCTTTTTTTTCTTCTAGAAATGAGACTAAATCTTTCATATAAGTAGGACGACATTCACTACAACCTAATGAATTAATTTTTAGAGTATAATTTATCTTAAAACTATCCAAAATTTTACTTGCTAACAAAATAACTTTTATGTCTTCATAAACACTTGCTTCACCAAAACTTTCCACTCCAAACTGATGGAATTCTCTAAGTCTTCCTTTTTGTGGTCTTTCATATCTAAACATAGGACCATAATAATACCACTGTTTAGGAGTAGCCATTTTGTCAAATTTATGTTCCATATATGCTCGCACAACTCCAGCAGTACCTTCAGGTCTTAGGCAAACATCATTTCCACCTTTATCAGTGAATTGATACATTTCTTTATTTACAATATCGCTACTTTCACCTACACTTCTTTTGAATAATCTTGTTTCTTCCAAAAGTGGAGTTTCTATATATTCAAAACAAAAATTTTCAGAAACCTCAGAAGCTTTTTTTATAAAATGAGTAAATTTATCACTATCTTCAATAATATCTTTCATACCTCTTAAAGCTTTAATCATTTAATATACCTTTTTTTGCTATAATTATACAAAAATTTAAAGGTCTTATTATGGATATTAAAGAAATTTTAAATAATTCAATTAGAACCGTTCCTGATTTTCCTCAAAAAGGGATAATGTTTAAAGATATTACAACATTACTGAATGATTCTAAAGCTTTTAAAAGTTTAATAGAATTTTTAAAAGTTAGATATGAAAATAAAAACATTGATTTTGTAGCAGGGATTGAAAGTCGTGGTTTTATTTTTGGCTCTGCCCTGTCTTATGCACTTAATGTAGGTTTTGTGCCAGTTAGAAAAAAAGGGAAACTTCCATATACTACAATTGCTGAAAAATATGCTCTTGAATATGGTTTTGATGAGGTTGAGATTCATATCGATGCTTTTAGAGATGTTAAAAATCCCAAAGTTTTATTGATTGATGATTTAATTGCAACAGGTGGAACTGCAAAAGCAGCTGAGAGTTTAATCAAAAAAGCAGGAGCTGAAGTAGTGGAAAGCTGTTTTATTATTGAACTTGAATTTTTAGAAGGGGCTAAAAAATTACAAAGCCCGATATTTTCTATTTTAAAGGATTAAAAGATGTATATTCCAAAAGCTATATATGATCCAGATGATAATGGACATTTTGAAAAATTTGGAGGGCAATATGTGCCTGAGACACTAATGCCAGTATTAGAAGAACTCAAAGTTGCTTACAATAAGTATAGATTTGATGAAGGGTTTTGGAAAGAGATGGATTATTATTTCAAGCAATATATTGGGCGTCCTTCTCCTCTATGGTTTTGTGAAAATATTAGTAAAGAACTTGGAGCAAAAGTTTATCTAAAAAGAGAAGATTTGAATCATACCGGAGCTCATAAAGTAAACAATACAATTGCTCAATGCTTACTTGCTAAAAAAATGGGAAAAACAAAAGTAATAGCCGAGACGGGAGCTGGTCAACACGGAGTTGCAACTGCTACAGCTGCAGCACTTTTTGGACTTGAATGTGATGTGTTTATGGGTGCAAAAGATGTGAAAAGACAAGAACTTAATGTGTTTAGAATGAAATTGCTTGGAGCTAGAGTTCATCCAGTTGAGAGTGGAAGTAAAACGCTGAAAGACGCTATGAATGATGCAATTCGTTATTGGGTTACAAATGCTAGAGATACTTATTATGTAATAGGAACAGTTGCCGGACCTCATCCATATCCTATGATGGTTAGAGACTTCCAAGCAATTATAGGCTATGAAGCAAGAAAACAGATTTTAGAAGCGGAAGGAAGACTTCCTGATAAAGTTATAGCTTGTATTGGTGGTGGAAGTAATGCAATAGGGCTTTTTTCTCACTTTTTAGAAGATGAAGGGGTGCAATGTATTGGAATAGAAGCAGGAGGGAAAGGGCTTGATACTGATTTTCATGGAGCAAGTCTTCAAAAGGGAAGTGCTGGAGTATTACATGGACAAATGAGTTATTTACTCCAAGATGATGATGGACAAATTCATGAAGCTTATTCTATTTCAGCAGGGCTTGATTATCCTGGAATAGGACCTGAACATGCTTTTCATTTCGAAAATAAAAGTATAAAATATGATAGTATCACAGACAAAGAAGCGCTTGATGCTTTTGTGTGGCTTTCTCAAACAGAAGGAATTATTCCAGCATTTGAAAGTTCTCACGCAGTTGCGTATCTTAAAAAAATGGATATCAAAAAAGATGAAATAATTATTATCAATTTAAGTGGAAGAGGTGATAAAGATATGATTCAAGCAAAAGATATTTTGAAGTTTGATGATGAGTAAATTTAATTTAAGGTAAAAATTTGGAAGCAACATTAGTAGAATGGCTAAAAGATTACGGATATATAATCCTATTTTTTTGGTCGATGGCAGAAGGTGAGACGGGTCTTGTGATGGCAGGGGTATTATCTCATACAGGGCATATGAATGTGCCGATGTCTATTGTAGTGGCAGGTCTTGGAGGATTTGCAGGAGATCAGCTTTGGTTTTATGTGGGAAAATATAATAAAAGTTATGTTCATCGTGAGTTTGCACAGCATAGAAGAAAGTTTGCTCGTGCAAGGCTACTTCTTAGCAAATATGGAATGTGGCTTATATTTTTTCAAAGATTTATCTATGGAATGCGTTCAATCATTCCTCTAGCAGTTGGTTTAAGTGGATATGATAAGAAAAAATTTGCTATAATAAATTTTTTTAGTGCATTTGTATGGTCAAGTGTCACTATAATACCTGCTTATATTTATGGAAAAGAGATTTTACAATTAATTACATGGGCTAAAGATCATTGGTATATTTCAGTACTGTTTTTAGCACTTGTATTTGGAATTATGTGGTATTTTAACAAAAAGGAAGAAAATGAAATTTGAAATAGTAAAAAATTATAAAAAAGAAAATAGTTTTGAAGCAGAAATTATAGTTGGTAAAAAAGATAGATATAGTGAGTTTGGGTTTAAATGTGAGAATGAAGAGACTCTATTTTTACCTGAAAGAAAAAAATTTATAATTGCAATTGAGAGTTTAAATGAAGAAAATATCAAAATTGCTTCATCAAAAATTGCAAAAGTTCTAAAAGAAAAAACAAAATGTTTCAAAATTAGAGCACCAAAAACAAAAAACAGGGATATTTTAGAAAACTTTTTAGAAGGGCTTATTTTAGGTGATTATGAATTTGATAAATATAAAACAAAAAAAGCAAAACATCTAAAAAAAGTGATGATTGCAGGAGATGAAGAACTTCTAAAAGAAGCTCTAAAAGTAGCTGAAATTAGAGCTGAGAGTATAAATCTTACAAGAGATATAGTTAACTCTATGCCAGATGAGGTATATCCAGAAGTTATGGCTGATTATGCCCAAAAAATTGCAAAAGAAAATGGATATGAATGTAATATTTATGATGAAAAATATCTTAAAAAAGAAGGATATGGTGCGTTTTATGCAGTAGCAAAAGCATCAAATCATACTCCAAGACTTATTCATTTAGCGTATAAACCCCAAAAAGCTACAAGAAAAATTGTATTGATTGGTAAAGGTCTAACTTATGATAGTGGTGGTCTTAGTTTGAAACCAGCTGAATATATGGTAACTATGAAAAGTGATAAAAGTGGGGCAAGTGCAGTTCTTGGAATTATGAATGCGGTTAAAAAACTAGGACTTGACATTGAAGTTCACGGAGTTATAGGTGCGGCTGAAAATATGATAGGTGGAAATGCTTATAAACCAGATGATGTTTTAATTGCTAAAAATGGAAAAAGTATCGAGGTAAGAAATACAGATGCAGAAGGAAGATTAGTTTTAGCTGATTGTTTATGTTATGCACAAGAAAATATCAAAGATTTTGATTATATGTTTGATTATGCTACTTTGACAGGGGCTTGTGTAGTTGCACTTGGAGAATATACAAGTGGAGTGATGGGATTTAATGATAAAACAAAAGAAATGATTGTAAAAATGGGTGAGAAAGTATCTGAACTTTATACTCCACTTGCTTTTAATAGATATTTACCAAAACTTCTAAAAAGTAATGTAGCGGATATTTGTAATATTGCTTCAAGTAGATATGGTGGAGCTATTACAGCAGGGCTATTTTTGAGTGAATTTGTGGAAGAAGAAAACAAAGATAAATGGACTCATATTGATATAGCAGGTCCTGCTTTTGTAGAAAAAGAGTGGGGATACAATCCTCATGGAGCGACTGGAGCTGGAGTAAATATGACTCTAAGATTTTTATATGAGCTTCAAAAATAAATAAGGTTTTTTCCTTATTTTGTCTAAGAGAAAAGAATGCAATTATCAATAGTAGAGTTTTTTAATTACTTGTTCTTTAATCTCTTGAAAATTTAAATCTATCCTATTTGTTTCACTTAGGTAAACAGCTTCATCATCTTTTGATTCTTTTTTAGATTTAATAAAATCAATAATATTTTCAATTGAAGTTATTTTATTATCAATTTTTGAGAATAAATTTACTATTTCATCGTTTGAAAGAATATTATGTTCTATCATTGCTCCAAAATCAAATAAATCTCTTAATTTATTTCTCATAATCAAAGCAACTATTTTTAGTTTAGCAATTGACTTAACATCAAGTATTTTTAAATTTGAATCTTTATAATTTGAAAAAGATGCATTTGATAAAATATCTTTTTGGATAGGTCTATTTGCTTGAAAAAATTCTAGTTTTACATTATTTAGTATAAACTTTATCATATATTCATCTGGAAATAGCCCAGCTATTCTTAAAGCAGTAACATTTTCATCTTGTAGTTTAATACCACCAAGAGTTGTTATTGCAGGTATTATTTTTTTATATGGTAAAGTTTTTGGAGAGGCTATATCAATATCTTCTGATATTCTATGATTTAAATAATAAGCTAAAGCTGTACCTCCAGTAAAATAGAGCTCATCATCAAATATTTCATTATTACATATTTTATCTAAAGTATTTTTAACATTAGCAGTCATTTATTATACCTATTAGTCTTCTATACATTTCATTCTTTTCAAAAGTTCCACTTAGAGGAATATCCATACCATTAGTAGATATAAAACCTTTTGCATACATTTTTTTATATTTATCTCTTAATACACTTTTTACTAAATTTTTACCAAATTGTTTGCATAATATTTTTATATCATTAGGATCCATACTGGATAAATATTTAGAAATAATGGAGTAAACCTTTTGTTTACTTTTTTGATTTGTTTGCCAAAAAAGATTATGAGAATAATCAGTAGGATCAAAATCTATTACATCATTAGTATCTACAGCATTTATTTTTCTTTTTGCTTCACGGTAATCTATTGATTCTAATAATTCATATAATCGTTGCCTACTTTTTTTCCAATCTCTAAGTGTTCTATCTGATATATCTAATAATTTACTCATTTGTTGCTGTGTCATAATAATACCTTATTTTTTGAAATTATAGGTGAATATTGCCTAAATGTCAATATGTCACGAGAGTATTTGAAAAATAAATAATGAAAACTATCAATGTTTCTTTTATTTTTATTGATATTAGCTAATAAGAATATTTTAAAATTCAACTTATTTAAGATATAATTCCATTTAATTTAGAAATTCCAAAAAATTTTAAAGGATAATAATGAAAGTAGGTATAGTAGGTCTTCCAAATGTAGGAAAAAGTACAACTTTTAATGCACTGACAAAAACACAAAATGCAAATGCACAAAATTTTCCATTTTGTACGATTGAGCCAAATAGTGCGATAGTTCCAGTTCCAGACAAAAGAATTGATGCTTTAGCAAAAATTGTAAAACCTGAAAGAATTCAATATTCAACTATTGAATTTGTAGATATTGCTGGACTTGTAAAGGGTGCGAGCAAAGGGGAAGGGCTTGGAAATCAATTTCTAGCAAACATTAGAGAAACTGATTTGATTTTGCATATGGTTAGATGTTTTGATGATGCAAATGTAATTCATGTAGAAAATTCAGTTGATCCTATTAGAGATGTAGAAATTATAGAACAAGAGCTTTTATATGCAGATATTCAACAATTAGAAAAGAAAATAGAAAGACTGAAAAAACAAGCAAGAGGAAGTAAAGATGCAGGCAAAGAGCTTGAAGTAGCTGAAAAACTTTATGAATTTTTACTTGAAGATAATCCTGTAAGCAGCTATACTGATGATAGTGATGAATTTATGTCAATAAAAAGAGATATGAATTTCTTAACTGACAAAGAAGTAATGTATGCGGCAAATGTAGATGAAGAGGGACTTTCTGAAGATAATGAATATGTTAAGAAGTTAAAAGAGTATGCAAAAGAAAGAAACAGAGATGTGGTTAAACTTTGTGCTAAATTCGAAGAAGATATGATTGATATGAGTGAAGAAGAGAAAAAAGAGTTTTTAAATGATGTAGGTGCAGATGAGAGTGGGTTAGAGCAAATCATCAGAAAAGCATTTGCAAAACTAAATCTAATCAACTATTTTACAGCTGGAAAAGTGGAAGTGAGAAGCTGGACTATCGTAAATGGTTGGACTGCTCCACAAGCTGCTGGTGTGATTCATGGGGATTTCGAAAAAGGATTTATTAGAGCCGAAGTGATTAGCTATGAAGACTTTGTAGAGTGTAGTGGAGAACAAGGCGCTAAAGAAGCCGGAAAAATGAGACTTGAAGGAAAAGAATATATCGTGCAAAATGGTGATGTTATGCACTTTAGATTTAATGTTTAATCCTTTTTGCTTATTAAAAAAGGCAATCTATGTTAAATACTTTTTAAAATAGTTTTTTAGTAAAAGATAATATTGAATTTGGTAATGAAAATATAATTCCTCTTTATTTGTTTGGATTTTTGTATTAATATATTGATGAGTAAATAAAAAATTGCAAATTATAAATTTTTTTTGTATAATTCCATTACAAAGTGTTAAGTAGGGATACGCAAGCCGAACGGACTTTGAAAGTGATTGAAAGTATCACAAAAATTTATATTAGGAGAAACTTATGAAAAAAGTTCTATTTTTATTAGTTGCATTCGCTGGTATGGCATTTGCAGCAGATGGTGAAATGGTAAAAGCTTACTCTGTTTTAGCAGCAGTAGTTGGTTTAGGTATTGCAGCACTTGGTGGTGCTATCGGTATGGGTCATACTGCAGCAGCTACAATTGCAGGAACAGCTAGAAACCCAGGTATGGGTGGGAAACTAATGGGAACAATGTTTATCGCATTAGCGATGATTGAAGCACAAGTTATCTATACACTTGTATTAGCTTTGATTGCTCTTTACTCAAATCCATTTATTGGATAATCTCTTTCCCTTCTGGGAAATACTTCCGAAATCTTTCAATATAATAAATTATTAGAGATTATTTAAGCGATTGTGGTGGAATGGTAGACACGCAGGCTTGAGGGGCTTGTGAGGCAACTCGTGGGGGTTCAACTCCCCCCAATCGCACCATTATATTTATAAATATTCTTATCATTTTTAACCTTTTGTATAGCTTTAAGCTCTTCTATTTTAGTATCAATTGGATTATTTATAAAATATTCTATTGCATCCTTTTTATCTTTAATTCTATTATTTTCTATTTGCTTATCAAGTCCTACGCTTAACATACTTATCCTTTGTATTGTTGTAATACATAATTGTAGCATAAAAATGAATAAATTTTAAAAATCTTCTGAAAATATCTATTTTGTGTATTGTAATATGCAATATATAATTTCAAAGGAGCGATTGTAGTGGAATGGTAGATACGCAGGCTTGAGGGGCTTGTGAGGCAACTCGTGGGGGGTTCAACTTCCCCCCCCCCAGCACCATTATTTAAAAAGCTGTGAGTGAGTTTCTATTCTAATAAGTGTTATTTCTTTATTTATTTTGATGTAGATAACTAATAAGTCGCCTCCTAAATGAAACTCTTTTGTATCAGTCCATTCACCAGTTAGAAAATGGTCTTTTGCTTCTGGTGGTAATTCTTTATTATTTACCAGTAAAGAGATGTAATTAATAAATTTTTGAAATTGAGTATCTGTCATTTTTATTTTATTTATATCTTTTATAAACTGCTTATGTCTTTTAAGTTTAAGCATTATTTATTCTTTTAAGTTCATTTAAATTTATTTTTTTTACATTTTTACCAGCTCTTGTTTCTTTAATAGCTTTTTGTGTAGTTTTATTTGGAATTTTTACTTCAAAAGGTAATCCTTTGTATTTAACTATCATTGCAGTAAAAATATTAACTGCTTCTGAATAGCTTAACCCTAAACTTCCTAAAATTTCTTTTGCTTCTTGAAAATACTCTTTTTCTACTCTTATACTTGTTTGAGTTTTCATTCTCAATCCTTTTTTGTTTTATTATATCCCATTTGGGATACAAAAAGCAAGGATAATTTTTTAAATTTTGAATTATTCTACTATTTATCTCGTTATAAAATGAATACAAAATGAATAAATTTCCAAATTATTTCCGAATATTATTTTTTTGTGATATAATATAATATATTATTTTATTAGGAGTTATTATGAAAAAAATAATGAAAAGTGGTTTATCACATTTTATTGTTACGATGTTTTTTATATCGGGATTGGTGGGTTCAAGTCTGTATGCAGATGATGACCCTATTTGTTATGATCCGCCTATTGAGGGTGGATTTCATTTTTTTGGTTTTAGTTTCCTTCCAACAGTTACTGTTCCAATTAAAGCTAGTGAAGCTTTAAAGAATGTAACTATAGATGAATTGCATAAAAATATTTTTTCTTTTGATATGTTTAAAAACAATGAAGTAATAGATCAAGATGGAAACTATGTAGGAAATGCAACACAATCAAATAATGGATTCGCAGATTTAAATGCATTTGGTATGGACACTTCTTTATTTAATACAAAAACAATACAATATCAATTAGGAGATTATGGTCCAACAAGTGATAATAATTATAAACAATTATATTCTAATGCATTAATGGGTTTTGATTTTTTAAATTGGGGTAATAGTTTAGAGTATATAGCTCATTATACTGATAAAAATGATGTTAATCAAACTATAATACTTAAGCCTTGTTCTAGTTCTGGCTCTAATGAATTACCACATATTGGATATTTTGATGCTTGGAATTGGAATGATGCAAAGTATGGTATAAATGATAGACATATAACAACAAAAATTGTTAATCAAGATTTTAATTTAACAATAGCTTCAATTAAAGATGGTGAAGTTGATACGCAGCCAACTGAAGGGTGGAATAATGATATAGATATTAAATATGCATTAGTTGATAATGATAATAATGAAAATAATATAACTGATTATGGAACTTTTGATGCTTCTAAAGATGCTTATATAACTCCTGATTTTAATATATCAAAAGCATATAAAGATGTATATGTGCAATTTAAAGTATGTTCTAAATATGATGGAAGTGATTATACTTTATTTGATTATGATGATTGTGTAGATCATAATGGTAATGAGGATGAATGTTCAGATGTAAAAGAAAAGAGGGGATTTTGGGATGATCCATGTATCAGAAAATTTTATAGCACAGATAATTTTGCAATTAGACCAGACCATTTTGAAATAAATGTGCCTAATAATTCTATTTACAAAGCAGATAATAATATGTCAACTATTTCTATAACTGCAGTGGGTGAAAATGGTAAGCCAGTAAAAGATTATAATAAATCAAGTAATGTATTAATTTTATATGCAATAGATAATAATTCAAGTGCATATGTTCCAGAAGTAAATCATAGCTTTAGTTTTAAAGATGGAAATGCTACCATTGATTATCTTAAATATCCAGAAGTTGGAACAATTGATTTAAATATTTCAGAAATAAATGGTAGTGAATTTGCACAAGTAGATGAAGATGATACACCAGATGATCAAAGATTGATAGAATCTAATGTTTCAAATAAATTTAGAGTTATTCCAGACCATTTTGCTATAACAAATGTTAATGTAAGCAATTTCGAGGGAGGTAGTTATACATATCTTTCTAATGATTTGAATATGAGTGGAGAGCTTAATGCTACAATTACGGCAGAAAATGAAGCAAATGAAACTACAATAAATTATAGAGCTGGATTATATGCAAAAGATGTAAATATTTCAATTCCATTTACAACTTCGGAAAATAATGTTTCAGATAAAATCTTAACTCAATATGGAGAAAATAATATTTTAATAGATAAAAACATATCATTTACGATAGGTGAAGGTAATTTCTCAAATGGGGAATTTAATTTGAGTTTAAAAATAAACTTTGATAGAAAAGTTTCAAAAGCAGTAAATGATTTCAATCTAACATTAAATGATTTAAATGTAACAAATGATGATAATGTTACAAATGGTAATGATGTCTCAAATAATCTTAAAAACCAACCTTTAACTTTTAGATATGGTAAAGCAGAAGCAGAAGATGTATCTACATATGGTAATGATGTTGTTGTTCCTGTTCATTATTACTACTATTATAATAATGATTGGGTAATTAATGAAAATCATATTAATAAAACATATGGGGATGTGAATGATACATATCCAAAAGGAACTTCTGTTACTTTAAATGAAAATAATATTACAAAAGGAACTCAAAATATTGATCTAAACCTTGCTAATGTAACATCAAGACCATATAAAGAAACATTACATTTAGGAATAGATCCATGGCTTTGGTATTCAAAAACAGGGGAAGCTTATATAGAACCAAGTGCATCAAACACTGATTGTTCAACTCATCCTTGTTCGAATATAATTATAAATAAATTATCAAAAGATTGGGCAGGAGTTGGAGTCCCAAATGCAGAAAACAATGTTAGTAACAATACTATAAAAATAAAGAGGAAAGATATCAACAATTCAAATAAACAAATTTATCATAAATTAAATTGGTAATTTAACAAATTTAAAAAAGGGGGGGGGGAAGATGAAAAAAATATTTTTAATGATGAGTATAGGGATTAGTTTACTTTTTGGTGTTGATTATGATAATAATTATACATGTGGAATTTTTCCAAGTGCTTTAACTTCATATAAAACTATAAAAGTTGTAGGATCAAATCACAAAGTTTATAATTCTGCAAGTATTTCTGCACAAATTTATAATGACAATCAGAATAAATTACAATGTTCAGTAAATGAGGATGATTCTAATTTACAAAATTGTAGTAGAATAGATCCACCAAAAAATAAATATGATCATATTTTGTTAACAAGTAGTGATGATGAGCATTATACTGGAAGTAATAAAACAATACATCTAACTCCTACAAATAGTTATGATGATAATAATATAAAATATATGACAGTTGGAAGTTATAAATTTAGTGGTAGTCATACTACAGTTATTTTTGATGAGCCAGGAGATTATTATTTTGACGAACTTACCTTTACTGGTAGTAATAGTAAAATTATTTTACCAAAAAATGGAATTGTTCGTATATTTGTCAAGAATAATTTAGAATCTAGTGGAAGTGGAATGAATATAAATGATGAAAATACTAAAGCAAGTAATTTATTTATTTATGTAGGTGGAGATTTTGATGTTAGTGGTTCTGATACAGAATTAAATGGATTTGTTTATGTAAAAGGAGAAACTACTTTACCTGGATCCAGATTTACACTTCATGGAGCTTTAACAAGTGAAGGTGATATAAGTATTAAAGGTAGTAAGCACTATTTTTATTATGATACTAATGCTGATGACTTGGGTTATGGTGAGTGTCCTTTATGTTATGATACTCCAAAAGTTTCAGGTATGAATTTTGATTTTGGACAATGTCCAGGGTTTTCTATTAGTATGTTTTCTGAGATAGAAGTTCCTATCAAATCAGATGAAAATTTAAGTAATGTAAGTATAGATGAAGCACATAAAAAATCAATTTTTTCTCTTAGCATGTTTAATAGAAATGAAGTAGTAGATCAAGATGAAAATAAAGTAAGAAATGCAGATCAATCAAATAGTGGATTAGTTAATGTAAGTGGATTAGGAATAGATGCTTCTTTATTCAATGATAGAATTGTTACTTATAAATTGGGTGATAATAATTACAATTATGGTCCAACAGATGAAAGCAATTATCAACAAACATATACATATTCATTATTTGGTTTTGATTTTTGTAAATGGTATGAGAGTTCTCTTTATTTAGCACATTATGAAGATGAAGAGGGAAGACATTATGATTTAATTGTTGGTCAATGTCAAAATTCTAGCTCTGGAGGAGGAGAATTACCACATGGTTTTTTTGATGCTTGGAATAATGATACAGATCATGGTATAAGTGATAGAAATATAACCACAAAAATTGTTAATCAAAATTTTAGTTTAATAATTGCTTCAATTAATAAAAATAATGATGCTATTAAAACAAAAAGAGGTATAGATATTAGATATGCATTAGTTGATAATGATAATAATGAAAATAATATAACTGATTATGAACCTTTTGATGCTTCAAGTCCTGCTACAACAAATCATAATTTTAATATCTCAAAAGCATATCGAGATGTGTATGTGCAATTCAAAGTATGCTCTAGTTATGATGGAAATGATTATACTTTATATCCATATGATTATTGTAAGGATGTTTATGATAACTATAAAGAATGTTCAACTTCGACAGATACAGGTCCTTGTATTAGAAAATTTTATAGTTCAGATAACTTTGCAATTAGACCAGACCATTTTGGAATAAGTGGAACTGGAATTAATAAAGCAGATAACAATATCTCTTTTATTTCCATGAATGCAGTAGATGAAAATAGTAATAGAGTAGATAATTATAATGAATCAATTAGTAATTTAAATTTAAGTGTAAAAGATGCTAATAGTAGTGCTAATATTGGTAGTTTAGATTATAGCTTTAATTTTGAAAATGGAGTTGCCAATATTAATTATCTTAAATATCCAGAAGTTGGTGATATCAATCTAACACTTTCAGAAATAAATGGTAGTGAATTTGCAAAAGTTGATGCAGATGACACACCAGATAGCGAAAGATTTATTAATTCTGGTAGTTCAGGGTTTTTTAGAGTAATTCCAGATCATTTTGATGTAACAGAGATTAATGTAAGTAATTTCAATGAAGGTAATTATACATATCTTTCAAAAGATTTAAATATGAGTGGAAATCTTAAAGCTACGATTACTGCACAAAATAAAGTAGATGAAACTACAACAAATTATAGAGCTGGATTATATGCAAAAGATATCAATATTTCCATTCTTTTTTCTCCAACTAATATACAAAATTTATCGAAGGTTTTAACTGAGTATGGAGAAAATAATATTACAGATAAAAATATATCATTTACAATAGGTGAAGGTAATTTCTCAAATGGTATATTGAGTTTGAATTTAAAAATAAACTTTGATAGAAAAGTTTCAAAACCTGTAAATGATTTCAATTTAACACTAAATGATTTAAATGTAACAGATGAAGATGATGTTAATGGGTCCAAAACTATAGATCAAAATATTATTTTTAGATATGCTAAAGTAACTACAAAAAGTGTATCTTTATATACCAATAATGTAGTTATTCCTGTTCTTTTTGTCTATTATCATGACAATAATTGGATAACTAATAATGATCATAATAAAACATATGGAGATGTGAATTCAACATATACAAAAGATCCAATAAATGTAACTAATCTAAATGAGGATTCTATAACAAATGGAATTCAAGATATTAATATAAATACTAATATATCATCAAGACCATATAAGGCAACATTACATTTAGGAATAGCTTCATGGCTTTGGTATTCAAAAACAGGGAAAGCTTATAAAGACCCAAGTGCATCAAATACTGATTGTTCAACTCATCCTTGTGTAAATATAATTATAAATAAAGCACCAAAAGAATGGATGGGAGTTAGCGTTGATAATTCTCATAATGATGTTAATAAAAATACAGTTGATACTAATAAGACAAATCATGATCATTTAAATAAACAAATTTATCATAAATTAAACTGGTAATTTTGTTATAATTTCATAAAAAAGGAATTTTTTATGGTAAAAGTGCAAAATTTAAAAAAATCTTATGGAAGTAGGGTTTTGTTCGAGGATGTTAATTTAACTCTTGACAAAGGTAAAAGATATGGACTTATTGGTGCAAATGGTGCTGGTAAGTCAACATTTTTGAAGATACTTTCTGGTTTAGAAGATGCTACAGATGGTGAAATAATTATAAATAGTGCTTTGAAAGTAGGTGTTTTAGGTCAAAATCAATATGCTTTTGAAGATTTCACTCTTTTTGATGCAGTTTTATATGGAAATAAAAAACTTTTTGATGCTATCAAAGAGCAAGAAAAATTATATATGTCAGAAGAATTTACCGATGAAATCAATAATAGAATTGGTGAACTTGAAATGATAAAAGTAGAAGAAGACCCTACTTACGAATATGATATTAAAATCACTAAAATTCTAGAAGATTTGGGATTTTCCAAAGATGAACATCTAAAACTTATGAGTGAAGTTCCAAATGCAGATAAATTCAAAGTTTTACTTGCTCAAGTATTATTTCCCAAACCAGATATCTTATTTTTAGATGAACCTACAAATAACTTAGATATGGAAACTATTTCATGGCTTGAAAGTCAACTCAAAAGACATGAAGGAACAATGATTGTAATCTCTCATGATAGACATTTTTTGAACGAAGTTGTAACTAATATTATAGATTTGGATTTCAAAAAACTGAGAGAATTTGCTGGAAATTATGATGATTGGTATATGTCTTCTACTGTGTTGCAAAAACAAGCAGTTGCAGATAGAGATAAAAAAGAAGCACAAAAAAAACAACTTGAAGAGTTTATCCGAAGATTTAGTGCAAATGCTTCAAAAGCAAAACAAGCAACTTCTAGACAAAAACAACTTGATAAACTTGATTTAAAACCGATTGAGCTTTCAAGTAGGAGAGAACCAAGTATTGTTTTCAAACAAAATAGAGAAATAGGAAAAGAAATTCTTTTTGTAGAGCATATTTCTAAAAGTTTTGATAGCCATAAAGTTTTAAATGATATTAGTTTTGTGATGAACAAAGGTGATAAAATAGCATTAATTGGACCAAATGGGATAGGGAAAACTACACTTTGTGAGATTTTAGTAGAAAATCTAAAACCTGACGAGGGTAAAGTTATATGGGGTGCAAAATCAGATATTGGTTACTTTCCACAAAATACAACTGATATAATTACAGGAGATGAAAAACTTTATGATTGGCTTAGAGGATTCAAAAAAGATTCTGAAATAGGTGATATTAGAAATGCACTTGGAAGAATGCTTTTTAATGGAGAGGAACAAGAAAAATCAATTGAAAAATGTAGTGGTGGAGAAAAACATAGAATGATGCTCTCAAAACTAATGCTAATAGGTCCAAATGTATTGATCTTAGATGAGCCTACGAACCATTTAGATCTAGAAGCTATTATTGCTCTTGGTGAAGCTATTTTCAATTATGATGGCCAAGCAATTGTAGTTTCTCATGATAGAGATTTTATAGATGCTTTTGCAAATAGAATCATAGAAATCAATCCAGATGGAGGGATTACTGATTTTATGGGAACTTATGAGGATTATAGAAATATAAAAAAATGATTCATTTTATCAATACAGGTGGAACATTCAATAAAAGATATAATAGAGTAAAAGGCACTCTTGAAGTGCCTTTGGATTATGAAGCATTATCAGAGATTTTAAAAAACTCGCTTTTTAATCAAAAATATAAAATTACTCAAATTATCTCGAAAGATTCACTCGAATTTACGAAAAACGATAGAAAATTATTACAAAAAACGATACAAAATATAAAAGAAGATAAAATAATTATAATTCACGGAACAGATACGATGAAAAAATCAGCTAAATTTATTTCAGAAATTAAAGATAAAAAGATTGTTTTTTGTGGAGCGATGAAACCTTATGAGATAAATTCAGTAGAAGCTACTGCAAATCTATTTTTAGCTATTGGATTTATAGAAAATAGCAAAAATGGAATCTATATTGCGATGAATGGGGTTGTTGATAGTTATAAAAAAATAGAAAAAGATTATAAAAATGGGATTTTTTATAAGAAAATTTAATTGATTTTAGTTTCTATCTCTTTCCATAACATTTGATATGCTTTTGAAACTTCACTAAATGGAGCAAATACTTCTACAGGTGCGAGTTCTTCTCCCATTTTCTCTACAATTACAGAATTATAAATCGGAGTTTTTAGAATTTGTTTTTTAGGTAAATTTAATATTTTTTCACTTATTTCAAGATGCATTTTTTTTCTTTTATCCACCATTGAAAGAAATGTAAACACTTTTCTTTTGGAAGTATAGGCTTTGAAATAATTTACAATTTGGTTATATGTTCTAATAGAAAGAATTGTTGGAATTGTTGGAATAATTATCACATCACTAGCTTTAAATATATTTTGTGAAATAGGAGATAAAGTAGGCGGGGAATCAATAAAAATATATTTATATCCTGTTATGCTTTTTAATAATTTTGTCAAAAGTTTATCATCTTCCAAATATTTATCTAAATCTTTTAGAACTCAAATCTGCAGGAATTATGTCAATATTTTCAAAATTTGTATGTTTTATATATTTTTCAAGACCTTTTTTGGTTATTTTTGAAACTAAATTTTTATTTTTGACTTTTCTTTCTAAATAAAAAGTTGATGCTCCTTGTGGGTCCAAATCCCATACTAATACTTTATTATTTTTCGAGGCATTGAAAGCTAGATTTATTGTAGTTGATGTTTTTCCTACACCTCCTTTTATATTATAAAGAGCAATAACCAATTTGTAACCTTTTTTTGGTATAATTTTACCATAATTTAGAAAATATAAAGGTAAGAAATGAGAGAAATTGATTTAAATGAATTTAATAATCCAGAATATGTAATGGTTGGGAATAAAAAAATGAAATTTGAAGATATGATGAATGAGTATGCTAATCTAAAAGATGAAGAAAAAAAAGCAGTAAAAAAGTATTCTTCAGAAAAAGCTTTAAAACCTTATCAAGCTGAACTTATTAAAATGCAAAGTTATTTAGAAAATAATTCAAAAAGAATGGTAGTTTTGTTTGAAGGAAGAGACGCAGCTGGAAAAGGTGGAACTATTAGAAGAGTTACAAGATATATGAATGAAAAACATTATAGAGTAGTTGCTCTTGGAAAACCTAGTGATGTACAAAGAACTCAATGGTATTTTCAAAGATATACAGAACAACTTCCAAGAGGTGGAGAAATAGTACTTTTTGATAGAAGTTGGTATAATCGTGCAATGGTTGAGCCTGTATTTGGATTTTGCACAGAAGAAGAATATGAAAACTTTAAAAAAGATGTAGTAGAATATGAAAAATCACTTGTTAGAAACGGAACTGTTTTAGTAAAAATTTATCTATCAATTTCAAAAGAAGAACAAGCAAAAAGATTTGCTAAAAGACAAAGAGATCCACTTAGACAATGGAAATTAAGTGAAATTGACCTTCAAGCTCAAGATAAATGGGATGAATTTACAACAATGAAATATGAAATGCTCAAAAATACACATACAATTTATGCTCCTTGGACTGTTATTAGAAGTGATGATAAATTTAAAGCTAGACTTAATGCTATGAAAGTTATTTTAAATGCAATAGATTATGAAGGTAGAAATGAAGATTTAAGTTTTGTGCCAGAAGATGAAATAGTAGTTAGTGGTGCAAGAGAGATAGAGCTTATGGAAGTGCAAAGAATAAAATCAGGTAAATTTACAGATTAAAGGATAATTATGAGATTTTCAAGACTATTTACTTATACAACAAAAGAAGACCCAAAAGATGCCAGTTTACCAAGCCATAAATATTTAGTAAAAGCTGGATTTATTAAACAAATAGCAGCTGGAATATACGATTTTTTACCACTTGGAAAGATGACATTTGATAATATTAGAAAAATTGTAAAAGAAGAGATGGATGAAGCAGGAGCAAATGAAGTTACTGCTGGATTTGTAACACCTTGTGAGTTGTGGGCTGAAAGTGGAAGAATTGATAAAATGGGCGATGAAATGCTTAGAATCAAAGATAGAAAAAATCAATGTTATGTTTTAAGTCCGACAAATGAAGAAAGTTTCGTGGATATTGTTCGAAATACAATTAAAAGTTATAAACAACTTCCTGTAAATCTATATCAAATTAATACAAAATTTAGAGATGAAGCAAGACCTAGATTTGGACTTCTTAGAGGTAGAGAATTTGTAATGAAAGATGCTTATTCTTTCCATAGTAATGATAAAGATTTAGATAGAGAATTTAATCTAATGGAAGAGACTTATAGAAAAATTTTTACAAAACTTGGAGTTGAATTTAGAGCAGTTATGGCTGATAGTGGAGCTATTGGTGGGACTGGAAGTAAAGAATTTATGGTATTAGCTGATAGTGGGGAAGATACATTAGCTGTTTGTGAGAGTTGTGATTATGCTGCCAATTTAGAAGTTGCAAGCAGAAGAAATCCTAAAAAAGAAAATCCTATAAAAACAGAAGAGATAGAGCAAATCGAAACTCCAAATATTAAAACTATAGAAGAAGTTTCTAAATTTTTGGGAGTCGATAAACATTTTATAATCAAAGCAGTTATAAAAAAGGCAATTTTCGCAGATGAAGAAAAAATAGTTGTATTTTTCGTAAGAGGTGATGACGAACTAGAAGTTACAAAAGCAAAGAATGCAATATTTGCAGATGATTTAGTAGATGCAAGTGAAGAAGAGATTAAAAATAGTGGGTTAGTTGCTGGATATGTGGGACCATTTGGACTTGATAGTAAAGTAGATTATATTATTGATGATGATTTAAGAGGTGCTGATGAATTGGTAGCTGGTGCAAATATCGAGCCTTATCATATCAAAGGTGCAAGTTTAAAAGAAGCTAATATACTTGGAAATGTTACACGATATGGAGACATAGCAGCTGTTAAAGAAGGTGATAGATGTCCTAAATGTGGAGGAAGATTGAAACTTACAAAAGGTATAGAAGTTGGGCATATTTTCAAACTTGGAGATGTTTATTCAAAACCTATGAATGCAACTTTTTTGGATGAACAAGGAAAAGCAAAAGCTTTTATTATGGGATGTTATGGAATAGGGGTTAGTAGATTAGTAGCAGCAGCAATTGAGCAAAATCATGATGAATTTGGTATGATTTGGCCAAAAGAGATAGCGCCGTTTGTAGTAGATATAATTATTGGAGATGTTAAAAAAGCTGAACAGGTGGAATTTGGGGAAGAATTGTATTCTAAATTACAAAATGTAGGAATAAAAATACTTCTTGATGATAGAAAAGAAAGATTTGGACCAAAAATCAAAGATTTTGAACTTATTGGTTTTCCTTATGCTGTTGTAATTGGTAAAAAGTTAAAAGATGGTATTGTTGAGATTAGAGATAGAAAAATATTGGAAAAATTTGAAATAAAAAGTGATGAAGTATATGAAAAATTAATGGAGATAATATGATTTATTTTTTAGCTTATCTTTTTATTGAAATTTTTGTAACTTATGAATTTACATCTATAGTCTCTCCATTTGGGACTTTTATTGAAATTTTATTTAGTGGATTTATAGGTGTTTTTATCTTAAGGACTTTACATTTTTCACTGGTTGATTCTATGCAAAAAGTTATGAAAAAAGAGATATCACAAGAAGAATTTATGAGTATTGGGTTGTTTAAATTAATTGGGGCCTTTTTACTTATTTTACCAGGGGTTTTTAGTGATATTTTAGGGGTTTTGATGCAATTTGATGAGTTTGGTGCTTTTGTAGCAAGACAATTTTTGCCAAAAAGAGAGAATCAAGATAAAAATCCATTTGATAGTGAAGATGATGTAATAGATGTAGAAATTATAGATGATAGAAAGATAGAAAAATGAGAAATCAGCCAAAATATTCAATTTTCAAAAACTCAAGTTATGCAATTGATGGGCTAAAAGATTTACTTAAAAATGAAACTTCATTTAAATTGGAAATTATTGCTTTTACTGTTTTTATTACTATTTTATATTTTATTGATGTTAGTTTTATTGAAAAACTTTTTATGTTTTTTAGTTTAGTTTTGATTTTGATAGTGGAAGCACTAAATGGAGCGATTGAAAGAGTTGTTGATTTGGTAACTTTGGAATATCATGAAATGGCAAAAAGAGCAAAAGATGCTGGTAGTTCAGCAGTTCTTATCTCTATTTTATTTGCTGTTTTTGTATGGGGAAGTATTTTAATTAAAAATTTTTTTTAAAATTAACATTTTTTCATTCTCAATTCTCAATTATTATAATTCCCATTCGCTAATCAATTCAATTCCATTTTTTTTCAAAATTTTACTTGTAAGGCCGTAAGTGTTGCATTTGCATTCACAGCCATTTATATAAGCTGATGTTTGTTTTATCCCACAACTAGGAGATTTTTCTTTTCCTATAAATATTTTAATATTCTCGTTTTGACAAATTTTCAGTGCTTTTTTCGCACCTTTAAAAAAAGCTTCAGTTTTATCAACTCCATTTATATCAATTAATTTATCTCCTATAAATCTTGCTGCAGGTCTTGGAGTAGGGAGAGTGTAAGCTTCGGGACAAAAAGGAATTAAAATATATTTTTGATTTAATTTCTCTAATATATTTTTATCTAATGGTTTAGATTTTCCGTCATATCTGCAACTTACTCCAAGCATACATTCACTAATCAGTGCTTTTTGCATTACATTCTGTTCTTTAGTTCAATTCCTAAAATATTCGTACCAGTTTTGATGATTGTAGCTACGCTTGCTAAGATTTTTAATCTAATTGCTTCTCTTTCATCTCCAGCTACTTTGTTTGAATTATAAAAGCTGTGGAGTTTTGAAGCTAGATTTATTAAAAAGTTTGTAACTCTGTGTGGTTCTCTATTTTTGAATGAATCTTCAAGTTCATAAGGAAGTTGCAGGGCAAAAAAAAGTAACTCTTTTTCAGCTTTTTCTAAATTATCTAGTTTAACTTCTTTCACATCATCAAAAGTTTTATTTAATTTATCAAATATAGAATTAATTCTTGCATAAGCATAATTTACATAAAATACAGGATTGCTTGAATCAGTTTTGTTTAAATCATCTACATCGAATTCAAGTGCATTATCAGCTTTTTTTGTTAGAAATATAAAACGAAGTGCATCTGCACCAATATCTTCTACTACATCACTTGCAAGTATGAAATTTCCAGCTCTTTTACTCATTTTATATGGTTCTCCACTTTTTAAAAGTGCTACCATTTGAGCTAAAAGTATTTCAAGTTTTTTAGAATCATATCCTAGAAATTCAATAGCAGCTTTGACTCTTGCGATATATCCGTGGTGATCAGCACCCCAAATGTTGATGTATTTATCAAAATTTCTTTTGAACTTATCAAAATGATAAATAATATCTCCTGCAAGATATGTAGGCCGTCCATCATCTCTAACTACTACTCTATCTTTACCGTCTTTATAAACTGTGCTTTTTAACCAAATTTTATTATCTTTTTCATAAATTGCATTTGCTTTTTTCAGTTTATTCAAAACTTCATCCCATTTATTGTAAAGTTTTTTTTCACTTACCCAATTATCAAAAGGAGTTACTTTTAGATTTGCTATATCTTGTTTGATGACTTTTAGCATTTCATTTTTTGCCCAAGTTGATAAATTTTCTATATTATTTTCATCATTAAAATATTCTTTTCCAAATTTATCGATTGCTTTTGACGCTAACTCTTTAATATATTCGCCTTTATAAAATTCTTCCGGCCATTTTACATCATAAGAAAGGATTTCTCTTGCACTTAAATATAAAGATACACCTAAAAGTCTGATTTGATTTCCTGCATCATTTACATAATATTCACTAACTATTTTATATCCTAAATGTCTTCCTATTCTAAGCAAGGCATCTCCATATATTGCACCTCTTGCATGTCCTATATGCATAGGTCCTGTGGGATTTGCAGAAATATATTCAAGTAAAATAGTTTCTTTCTTTTCATCTTTTCCAAAATTATTTTTTTCTTCTAAGACTCTATTTGCCATTTCATTCATCATAGAATCACTAAGTTTGAAATTAACAAAACCACCAATTGCTTCTACACTTTCAAATTCACCATATTTTTCAAATGAAGTTGCTAGTTCAGTTGCATATTCCATTGGATTTCTTTTTTCTTGTTTAGCATATTTAAATACAGGTACTGCAAAATGCCCAAATTCTTCTTTTTTAGGTTTTTGTAAAATAATTTCATCATCTATATGATTTTTAATAATATTAATTATCTTTTGTTTCATTCCATTCCTTTATAAATATATCTAAATTTTGTTTATCTGCTTTTATTAATGATACTTTTGCAATTGCTTCAAGTTTTTCTATGCTGTTTTCTAAGATGTCATTAATTAATAAAAAATCATATTCATCTATTTTTTTCATTTCATTTAATGCATTTATAAGTCTTATTTTTAAACTTTCTTCAGTTTCTGTTCCTCTATTTTTAAGTCTTTCAATTAAAATTTGTTTAGTTTTTGTAGTTATAAAAACTGATGTTATAACATTAGAATATATTTTTTTAACAGATTCAAACCCTTGAACATCAATATCTAAAAATACAATTTTTCCTTCTTTCATTGCTTTTTCAATAGGTTTTATACTTGTTCCATAATAGTTTCCATGAACTTCTGCCCATTCTAGAAAGTAGCCTTTTTCTATGTCTTTTAGAAACTCTTCTTTTGTAACAAAATAGTAATCAGTTCCATTTTTTTCACCTTTTCTTGGGAGTCTTGTTGTGGAGGAGATAGAAAATATAGTTTTATCTTTTCCAATTTTCTTGCAAACTTCTCTAGCAATTGAAGTTTTTCCACTTCCACTTGGTCCGGATAAAACAACTAAGCTACCCATTTTTATTCTTTATCAAATTTGATAGTAATTGTCAGTGTAGCACCTGAGTTTTTAAGCGCTTCCAGATTTAAATTTAATAATGAATTTACTGTATTTTCAGCTTCTTTATTGTTATTTGAATTTTGCTTTGGTTCTTCACTTTCTTTGTTTTTTTCTGGTATTTCAGTTAAATTTTTATTTTCTTCTTCATTTTCTGATAGATTTTCAGCTTCTTCGTTGGCTAACTTATCTAAATTATCATTTTTTTCACCCATATCTTCTATATTTTCCCCAATTGCTTCAGCGACACTTTTTTCATCCATATCTTCAAGTTCATTATCAAGTTTATCTAAATCCATATTTTTATCCTTTGTTTTATCATCTTCATCTAAGTTTGTATTGTCTAAATCTATTTCATTATCATTATTTGATTCGTCTTGATTATTATTTTCATCCAAAGACAAATCAGCATCATCAATAGTTATATCTTCATCATCATCTAAATTTTCTATTTCATCATCATTATTTGATTGTTCTTGATTATTATTTTCATCCAAAGACAAATCAGCATCATCAATAGTTATATCTTCATCATCATCTAAATTTTCTATTTCATTATCATTATTTGATTTATCTTGCTCATTGTCTTCATCCAAAGACAAATCAGAATCATCAATAGTTATATCTTCATCATCATCCAAATTTTCTATTTCATTATCATTATTTGTTTCGGCTTGAACATTATTCTCATCCAAAGAGAGATCAGAATCATCAATGTTATCAATTTTTAAGTCATCATCATTTTCAATATTTAAATCTTCATTTAATTCAATATCATTTAAATCTTCATCTAAATTAGAATCATCTGAGAAAATTTCATCATCTGAATCAGAAAACAGTTCATCATCTATATCTAGATCTAGATTTTCATTATTATCCAAGATATCTTTTTGTATATCTTCTTGTGTATTTTTAGATTGTTCTTCAGTCTTTTTAATTAATTCTATTAAATCAGTAGGTAAAAATGGTTTATTCATATATTCATCAAAACCAGATTTTTTTTCTTCATTTTTCCCTAAAATAAGTACTTTTTTTGTTGAATGAGGTAGCTTTTGTATTAATTCATCAGAATATATTGAATTATCTATAAATATAATATTAGCGTCTTCTTGTGGATTATTAATATCACCTTCTATAAGTTGCATACCCATTTTTTCTAAACTTAAAGAAAAAAGTTTTTTTATGGTAGCATTATCACTAAATAATAGGGCTGTTTTCATTATATTCTCCCATTTTTTAGTATAATTATACCAAAAAGGATAGCAATGAAACAAATATTTATTTTAATTGTTTGTATAATATTTTTAAATGCGGAAGATAAAATATATTTTATGCCTAATGATGGTAAAAAAGCTCAAAAAAAGATTTCTTATTTAATATCTCATGCTCATAAAAATATAGATATAGCAATGTATGCTTTTACCAATAAAGTCTTTTTTAAAGCCTTAAAAATAGCTGCCAAAAAAGGTATTAGCATTAGAATAGTTGCCGATAGAAGTTCAAATAATAATCAAAAATATTTTAGTATAGTTCCAAGATTAAAAAAATTAAGAAATATTAAAGTTCATTTATTAAGTGGTAGGGCAATTGGAAAGTATAAAGGTATTATGCATATAAAATTATTAATAATTGATAAAAGAGTAGTGGCTTTTGGAAGTGCTAACTATACTTATTCTGCTTTTCATAAAAATTATGAACTTTTATATATAAATGATGATAGAACTTTTACAAGAAGATTTATTCCTATCTTTGAAAAGTTGTGGAAGGCTAAATAATTAATTTTATTATTTAAATGAAGGATGATAATATATTTATAACATCAAAAACTTCTTTTTTAAACATAAATATCATACTGCTTAAAATTGCAATTATAATCATAAAACTAATTGCAATTTTAATAGGAAATCCTATTACAAGTAAGTTAAATTGAGGCATACTTTTCATAATCATTCCAAAAATTATATCACTTAAAAATGATACTGCGAGTATTGGAAAAGCTAGAGAAAATCCTAGTATAAAAAAATGATTCATTTCATACATTAAATATTCCCCCATACTTTTCATATCGAAAAATTGTCCAAAAGGCATAGAATGTAGAGATTTTGCTATCAGCTCAAGCATCAAATAATGTCCATCTGCAGCTAAAAATATAACAACTGCTAATAGATTAAAAAATTGTGATATTACAGGAGTTTGGATTCCACTATTAGGATCAACTATTGTAGCCATTGTAAGTCCCATAACAAAAGATATAAGCTCACCTGCAAATTGTAAAATCATAAAGATTACTTGTAAAGCAATTCCTGTAAAAAAGCCAAATGTAATTTCGTTAATAATAGATAAAATTATATTGTTTAGAGTAGGCTCAAATGTAATAAGTGGAACTAATGGAAAAGTTATAATTGTAAACCAAAATACAAAAGCAGCTTTAATCATGTTAGGAATTGTTTTAAAATTAAAGACTGGTAAAAAAGCTATTAAAGCACTCCATCTGATAAATAAAAGAAAAAATGTTATGACATTTTTGTCATTTAGTAATTGTGTATAGTCCATAATCTTGTAATTTATAAAGTGTATCACATTTTTTGGCTATTTCTTCATCATGTGTGACCATTATTAAGCAAGCGTTGTTGTTATTGCAATATTCTTCTAATATATCCATAACTTCAAATGCACTTTCTCTATCTAAATTTCCAGTTGGTTCATCTGCAAATATAATTTTTGGTTTTTTAGTAAGCACTCTTGCTATACTTACTCTTTGTTGTTGTCCACCACTTAAGGTTTGTATATTTTGATGTATTACATCATTTATATTTAATCTTTTTAAAAGATTTTCATTGATTTGTGTGTTAGCTAAAATCTCAGCTACTTTTAGATTATCAAGAGCTGAAAATCCATTAAAAAGATAATGAAATTGAAAAATAATACCAGTTTTATTTTTTCTTAATTCAAGTAATTCTTTCTCTTTTAGAGAATAAATATTTTCATTAAATAGATAAACTTCACCACTATTTGGTTTTAGAAATGTAGATAAAATATGAAGCAATGTTGACTTCCCACTACCACTTACGCCAAGTATTGCTACTTTTTCTTTAGCTTTTACTTCTAAAGAAATATTTTTGAAAAGAGGATAATCAAATTCGTGAGATAAATTAATTGTCTTAATCAAGGAAAGACCTCGATTAAGCAAGAGATGCAGCTACTTCCTCTGCAAGAGTGCATCCATTTTTAGTAAGACCTTCACCCATTTCATATCTAATATATTCAACAAGTTTAGCTTCACCGCCAGCTTTTTTAGCCATATTATTTAAGAAAGTTTCAACATTTTCTTTTTTTTCTGCTTTTACATATTCTTGTTTTGTAAGACAATTATCTTTTTCAAATTTTGCAATTTTACCAGGGATAATGTGGTCAATTACTTTTGCAGGTTTTCCTTCTTTTTCAAGTTGTGCTTTCGCTATTTCAACTTCTTTTTTAATATCTTCAGCTGGAATTGCTTCAGGATTCAAATATTTAGGATTCATAGCTGCTGCGTGCATAGCAATATCTTTAAGAACATCTTTGATAGCATCTGCAGTTTCAGGCTTATCACAAGCCGCTGCTACAACAACACCAACTTTACCACCCATATGAACATAACCATTTAAAACACCATTTTTATCAGCTTTGATTGTTGTAAATCTTCTAACAACAATATTTTCCCCAATTTTAGAGATAGTAGTTTTAAGTTCTTCTTCAAATTTAGCACCTTTGAATTCACCATTTAATAAAGCATCTACATCAACTGGTTCTGTTTTTTGAATATGTTCAGTAGTTTGTGTAACAAATTTTTGGAAGTCTGAATTTTTAGCAACAAAGTCAGTTTCACAGTTAATTTCAGAAATAGTAGCAGTTTTATAATCATCACTGATTTCAACATTTACAACACCTTCTGCTGCATTTCTACTTCCTTTTTTGTCTGCATTTGCAAGACCATTTTTTCTAAGAAGTTCAACTGCTTTTTCTTCATCACCATTAGCTTCAACTAATGCTTTTTTACAATCCATCATTCCAGCACTTGTTTTTTCTCTTAAATCTTTTACCATTTTAGCTGTAATATTTGCCATTTTTACTCCTTCTAATTATTCTTTAATTTCTGCTACTTCTTCAGCGATTTCTGTTTCTGTTTTTGTTTCAGCTACAGCTTCTTCTTTTGTTTCTTTTGCAACTTCTGCAACTTCTTCTTCTGAAATAGGTAAATCAATTTCTTCACCACTTTCCTCTGCAGCTAATTCTTTACCTTCAATGATAGCATCTGCCATTGTTTTTGCAAATAAATGAACACTTCTAATAGCATCATCGTTTCCTGGAATTGGATAATCAATTATATCAGGATCACAGTTTGTATCAAGTGGTGCTACAACTGGAATTCTTAATCTTTTTGCTTCAAGAATAGCAATTTTTTCTTTTACTGCATCAATTACGAATAATACATCAGGAGTAGTTGTTAAATGTCTAACCCCACCAATATATTTTTCAAGTTTAGCTTTTGTTCTACTTAGAATTAATCTTTCTTTTTTAGTTAATAAATTAATTTGTCCAGTTTCTTCCATTTTTTCAATGATATCAAGTTTTCTGATTGATTTTTTAACTGTATTAAAGTTAGTCATCATACCACCAAGCCATCTGTGATTTACATAAGGCATTCCACATCTAATTGCTTCATCTTTGATTACATTAATTGCTTGTTTTTTTGTTCCAACGAAAAGAATTGTTTTTCCTTCTGCTGCAAAATCTCTAACAATATTATAAGTATATTTGAAATATCTCAAAGTTTTTTGTAAATCTATAATATAGATGTTTTTTCTAACACCAAAAATAAATTTTTTCATTTTTGGATTCCATCTTCTTTTTTGGTGTCCGAAATGAACTCCACTTTCTAATAGGTCTTTCATTGTTACATTACATGCCATAAGTTCTCCTTGTGTTTTATCTTTTTAGTTTAGGTTTTTTCCTCTCTGTCCCTCAACACTTTCGTGCAACCTTTTCTAAGGAAATTGACAGATGAGAATTTTGAAATAAAATTATACCATAAAATTTGTTTATTTCATCAAAAAATATGGAACTCCAATTATAATAGCTATTAAACTAGCTGCAACTATTAAAATTTTAATTCCAAATCCTGCACCTAATTTCATAGGTTCTTCGTCTTTTAATTCTTCTTTTTTTGCCATTATTTTTCCTTATTCTACCGTAACACTTTTTGCTAAGTTTCTTGGCATATCTATATCATTTCCTAGACGAACGCTTATTTCCATAGCAATAAGTTGTGTAATTATCATCATTTCATAAAATTCTATCATATAGTGATTACTTTCATTTATTTTTATAAAATCATCGGTTGTTTCTATCTCTTCACAAGAAATTGTAAGAATAGTACTATCTCTACTTGAAAGTTCTTCAATATTTGATTTTGTTTTATCAAAAAGTAAATTTTTACTTAAAAGTGCAATTGTATAAAGCTCTGGATCAGCCAAGGCAATAGGTCCGTGTTTCATCTCTCCAGCAGGATAACCTTCGGCGTGTAAATAGCTAATCTCTTTTAGTTTCAAAGCACCTTCAAGCGCTAATGGATAAAAAACATCCCTACCAATATAGAAAAATCCGTGTCCATTTAAATATCTTTTACTTAATCTTTTTATCTTTTCGTGTAGTTTTTCTGTAACTTCACAAGCTTTAGAAATTTTCATAAATGTTTTGTATTCATTTATTCCACCAAAAAAGTCTGATAACATCCATAAAACCATAACTTGTGTAGCAAATGCTTTTGTTGATGCTACTCCTTTTTCAATTCCTGCTCTTGTAAGGATTGTTTTATCAGCAAGTCTAACGATTGAAGAATTATCTACATTACAAATAGCTAATGTTTTAAGTCCAGCTTTTTTAGCCATTTTTAACGCTTCTAATGTATCTGCAGTTTCACCACTTTGAGAGATTACAAGAAAAAGTGTATCTTTTGTTAAAAGTGGTGTTTTATATCTAAATTCGCTTCCAATTTCTAATGTAGTTTTTATTTTTGCATTTCTTTGAAGCAAATAACTTCCTACCATTCCTGCATGATAACTTGTTCCACATGCACAAATTGTAATATTTGTAATACCATCTAAAAAGTTTTTGTCCAACTCTTCAAATTTAATTCCATTTTCATAAGCTCTTCCCATCATTGTATCAATTATCACATGAGATTGCTCATAAATTTCTTTTTCCATAAAAAATCTAAACCCTTCTTTTTGGGCGAATTCTCTATTTTTTGGTAAATCACTCCAATTTAATTGAAGTTCTTTATCATTTCTAAAAAGATGAATTTGATTATTTTTTATATATCCATAATCTCCATCTTCAAGATATATTACTTTTTTGGCTTTTCCTACAACTGGCGCGTCACTTGAAGCAAAAAATATTTCTTCATCATTTTTGGCAATTAACAGAGGACTTCCTACTTTTGCAAAAAATATAGTTTCTGGCTCTTTTTTTGTTAGAAGTAGAGTTGCATAGGCACCTTTTAACTCTTTTATTGTATTTTTAAATGCTTCAAAAGCATCATTTTCAAGTTTATCTTCAAAAAGCTTAACAATTACTTCAGTATCTGTTTGAGATAAGAAATTTATTCCTTTTTTTTCAAGTTGTTGTTTAATTGATTGGTAATTTTCAATAATTCCATTGTGCACGACTGAGCTAAATTCTGCAAAGTGTGGATGTGCATTAATTTCAGTAGGTTTTCCGTGTGTTGCCCATCTAGTATGAGCGATTCCAAGTCCAAATCCATCAATCTCGAATTTTTTTGATTTTTCTACTAAATTTTTTATTTTTCCTACTGATTTGTATGAATATAATTCCCCATCTTTCATAATCGAAAATCCAGCACTATCATATCCACGATACTCAAGCTCTTTTAAACCATCTAACAATTGCTCTTTTATATTGTTTTTACCTATATATCCTACTATTCCACACATTCTTCAGTTACTCCCTCTCTTTCTAAATCGATTTGTTTATAATGCTCTTTTCTTTCTTCTTTTTTTAGCATTTTCAAATAATCGTGTAAAAGATTATATTCATCAGGAGTAAAATATCTCCATTTTCCTTCTTTTAGATTATTTAAACTTACCCATCCATAAGAAAGTCTTTTTAAGTCTGCAACTTCTCTATCGAAATTGGCAAAAAATCTTCTAAGTTCTCTGTTTTTACCTTCGGCTATAGCTACTTTTAAAGTAGAGTAGGTTGGTGAATTTTTAATAATTTCAAAATTTATAAAAGGTTGAAGTTCTAATTGATTAAATTTACTCTCACTGTGAGCTCCTCTTTTATTGTTAAGCTCAATCCCTCTTTTCATTGCATTTATTATATTTTCTGTGATATTACCTTTGATTTTTACTTTGTAAACTCTTGGTAAGTCTGAAGTTGATAAAATATCCACTATATCAATCGCATCTCCTAAAATTAAAACACCTTCACTTGCATAATCTAGTCTTCCAACATATCTCATACCATTAAATCTTGTTGGGAGTGAATGGTATATTATTTTTCTACCTCTATCATCTCTTTTAGTTACAAGTTCACCTTTTGGTTTGTTATAAACAATAAAAGTATAATTTTTTTTCTGAGTAACTAGAGTATTGTTTACCTCTACTTGGTCACCTGACGCTATATCAGTTGCAGGGTTTATGCATAAAACTCCATTTACTTTGATTTTTCCATCAAAAATTAACTTGTCTGCATCACGTCTAGAATATTTTGTATGGTGTGCTATAAATTTATTTAGTCTCATTTTTTTCCTTATTTAATTCCAGCTTCAATTAATTGATGTATATGAATTACTCCAACTGTTTTGTTATTTTCAACTACTGGAAGTAATTGTATTTTATTTTTTTCCATAAAGGTTAAAACATCACTTGCAAGTAAATTTTCATCTACTGTTTTTGGATTTTTAGTAGCAAATTCAAAAGCTTGTTTATTTAAATCAAAATTATCACTCATCATAGCTCGTCTTAAATCCCCATCACTTAAAATGGCAATAGTTTTTCCATCTTCTATAAATAATAGATGACCAATTTTACCTTCAGTCATTTTTATAATAGCTTCTTTTAAAGAAATATTTCTATCAGCCGTTGGAAAATCTTTTTTCATTAAATCTTTTATTTTTATAAAAAGTTGTTTTCCTAAGCTTCCACCTGGATGAAATGATGCAAAATCTTCCCTTGTAAAGTTTCTTTTTTTCATTAAACATACGGCTAAAGCATCTCCCAAAGCTAAAGTTAAAGTTGTAGAAGTCGTAGGTGCTATTCCCAAGGGACACGCTTCTTTTTCAATAATTGTAGGAATGAATGCATCTGAATATTTTCCGAGTGTTGAAGTTTTGTCTCTACTCATACCAATTAGAGGAATATCTAATCTTTTTATATGTGGTAAAATTTTGGCAAGTTCCTCACTTTCTCCTGAATAAGAAATAGCTAAAACAGAGTCACCTTTTCTTATCATTCCCAAATCACCATGAAGTGCTTCTGTGGGATGAATAAAAAAGCTTGGTGTTCCAGTACTTGCAAAAGTGGCAGCCATTTTTGCTCCAATAAGTCCTGATTTCCCAACTCCTGTAATTATTAATTTACCTTTTGTATTAAATATAATATCAATCGCTTTTAAAAAATCATTATCAATTTGGGCTTGCATTAAAGCATCAGCTTCAATTTTTAATACTTCTTTTGCTATTTTTGTAAAATCCACTTAAGTATCCTTTATAAAATTTGTTACAATTATATCAAAAAAAGGTAAATTTTGAGATTATTATTTATTGGTGATATTATAGGAAAACCTGGGCGAGTTATGGTAAAACACCATTTACCAAAGATTAAAGAAAAATATAGTGTTGATTTTGTAGTTGCTAATTATGAAAATGCTTCTCATGGGTTTGGAATGACTCCCAAAAATTATAGAGAGATTAAAAATAGTGGAATTGATGTGATGACTGGGGGGAATCACTCTTTTGATAAAAAAGAGATTTTTGATTTACTTGAAAATGAGCCAATTTTAAGGCCACTTAATATGTATGAAGAGTTACCAGGAAAAGGAATTTTTGTGAGTGTTGAAAAAAAATTAGCCATAATTTCTCTTATGGGTGATTTTACAATGCCTAGATTTAATAATCCTTTTAGAATTATAGAGAGCTATATTCAAGAGTTAGAAGATTATGTTATCTTTATAGATTTCCATGCTGAAGCCACTGCAGAGAAGAGGGCTATGTTTTTAATGCTTAAAAATAAAATTTCAGCAATTGTTGGAACTCATACTCATATTGGGACTGATGATTTAGTAATTGACAAAGGTGCTGGATATTTAACAGATATCGGTCTTACTGGGTGTTTTGATAATGTAATTGGAATGAGTGAAAAAGAACCTTTACAGAGATGTAAAACTGGGTTTAGTAAAAAATATGATGTAGTTGATGAGTGTAAAAAGATATTTCAAGCAGTTGTTTTTGATTTTGATGGTAAAAAATGTGTAGATGCTTTTAAAATTAAGGCTTATGATTTTGAAGAAGAGTTTATTTCTCAAAAGGCTTTTAGGTTATAAAATTTATTGTTTAAATATAGCCAACTCAATAAAACACTTAACAATAATGCAAATTTCTTAACACTCCAAAAAGCTAAAAAGTGTCAACGCAAGCGCCCTTCGGGTTTGAAGCACACTTTTTTTAACGCTTTTTTTCGTTAAAATTTACAGTTGTTTCGTTTATTTATTTTAGTTGTCTATATTATTCGAATTTAAAAAAGGAAAAAAATGACATCACTTGATTTATATCTGTTTTTAAGAGATAAAAATTTACTTATCAATTCTCCAAAGTATTGGTGGCCAAATGCAGGAACTTTGTGGTGTTTGATAAGTACGATTTTGACTCAAAATACAAAATGGCAAAATGCACACAAATCTATGAATAATTTAGATGAAGTTAGTTTGGAATATTTAATTCAAATTGATGAAAGAGTTTTATCTGATAAAATTGCACCAAGTGGATTTAAAAATCAAAAATCAAAAAGATTAAAACTTTTAGCAAAAAATATAGTGGATGAGTTTGGAGATTTTGAAAATTTTCAAGAAAATGTAACTCGTGAATGGCTTTTATCTCAAAAAGGAATAGGATTTGAAAGTGCAGATGCAATTTTGTGCTATGTTTGTTTTAGAGAAACTATGGTAGTTGATAAATATACTCAAAAACTATTAACAAATAAAGGTATGGAATTTTTTGAATATGAGGATATTCAATATTTTTTACAAAGTGGTATTGAAGATAATTTTGATAAAATAGCCAAAGAAAATGAGAATGATTTAAATTTATGTTATGCTCGTTTTCACGGAATGATTGTTGAATATATGAAAAGGTAATGACTAAATAAACGAAAAAATTTGCCCTCTTGTTGAATGTTTTAGGTCATTGCCTATAAAAAATAAAAATCTTTACTTTATTCTAAAAAACTTTTTTAATCTTTTTCCAGCTTTTCCAAGACCTAATTTCATTCCACTATATTTCATAATTTTAGCAACTGCTTTCCAATCTTCTTTTTCATAACAAGGATTAGGACATTTTCTACATCTTGGTTTTATTTCATGTGGGCAGTTTTGTAAATTTCTAATACTTACAGATAAAAGAGAATTACATTCATCACAAAGAGTAATATTTAGTTTGAAATATTCGTTATTATAAGGAATATTATAATTTCCTTCATGCATAATCCTATCTTGATGTTTGTCATGGCAGTAAAGTTCAAAAAACTTTTTTAAAGTATCTATTTCGCCTCTAAATTTTTCATTTGTCATTAGTTTTCTTCGCAATTAGCACAATCAAATTCATTGAAATTTTGTCTGATGGCATCATATAAAACTATTCCAGCACTAATAGCAAGATTTAAACTTCTTCCTTCTTTTCCCATTGGAATAGTTATCATATTATTTTCATTTTTTTTCATTATTTCCATTGGAATACCACTTGTCTCACTTCCAAAAATTATGTAATCACCCTTTTTGAATTTTGCTTTAAAGTAGGGCTTTTTGCTTTTAGTAGTAGAGAAAAAACATCTACTTATATCCACATTTGCAAAAAAATCTTCATAATTTTCCCAAACTGTTAAATTAACTTTATGCCAATAATCAAGCCCAGCTCTTTTAACTGCTTTTTCACCTATATCAAAACCAAGAGGTTTTATAAGATGTAAATTTACATTACTATTTACACAAAGGCGTCCAATAGCCCCTGTATTATGAGGAATTTGTGGATTAAATAAAACTATATTAAACATTTTTTTTATGCCTTTTAATAAGATAAGCTAAAATTTTAGCAATACTTTTTTGATTTTCTTTAAAAATATGAGATAATCTATCTTTTATGATTTTAGTTTTTATCTCCTCTTTAGAGAATGATTGTTTTATTGCCATATACAAATATCCTGTCTTCTAACGCTAGTTTTAAAGCTCTGCTTAATACATTTTTTTCTACATCACGCCCTTTGTTTCTCATTTCTTCCCAACTCATTTCGTGATTTACTCTTGTAATATCTTGTTCTATTATTGGCCCATCATCCAAGTCATTATTTACAAAATGTGCAGTTGCACCAATTATTTTAACACCTCTGTTATATGCTTGTTTATAAGGATTTGCACCAATAAAAGCTGGTAAGAAAGAGTGATGAATATTTATAATCTTATTTGGATATTTGCTTACAAAATTTGGAGTTAAAATTCTCATATATTTAGCTAAAACTATTAAATCTGGATTATATTTATCAATTACTTCTATCATTTTATTTTCATGCTCAATTCTATCTAAATTATCAGCATTTATATAATAAAATGGGATTCCAAATCTTTCAACTAAATTTTTTAAATTTTCTCTATTTGCTATGACACATTGAATATTTATATCTAAATCTTTTCCATATTGTTTGATTAAGATATCGCCTAATGCATGAGCTTCTTTTGTAGCCAAAAGCACTACATTTTTGGTTTCCTTTTTAGTTATTTTTATGTTTGCTAATGGTAAAATATTTTGAAGGTTATTTTTTAGAGAGATTATATCTATTTCTCCACTTATTTCACTTCTATAAAAAAATTTAGAATTTTCATTATCTACAAATTCTTGTTCATTTGTAATATTTATATTATTATCAAATAAAGCTTTTGAAATTTTATAAATTAAACCTGTTTCATCTTTTGTATCTATTAAAAGAATATATTTCAACTTTCGTCCTTGTTTGATACTGACTAAATAAATAAAACAACTGTATTGCCCAGTGTTTTAAGTCAGTGTCATATTTTTTAGTTTATTATATCAAACTTTTTCTTTTTTATCTCTTCTAAAATTGATTTTTTGGGATTTTTTGGGTCTATTTTTTGGGGTTTATATTTTTTTTCATATAAATTATTTTCAATTAACCATTCTTTACAGCAATTATTGTTTAAAATAGACCAAGTCTTAAGAGAATATTTTAGCGAAAGAGCTATTAAAAAACGATTACTTATTTTTTTTGGTTTCTTTTTCATTAAAGCAGGTCGTTTTATATTTTTTGGAAAAAAGTCAAAATTAAATTTTTTATAATTTTTTAAATAATATAAAAAATAGCTTGGATGAGGATTTATTTTATATATTTTACTTAGTTTACAAAATAGAGTAGGTGGTATGTCTAAATTAAAAACTTTTTTTGCAATATCTAGTTTTATAAAATAGTAAAAACCATAATATAGATATTTAGAATAAAACATTTTTTCAAACTCTTTGTATATTCTGTCATGACTTAAATCATTTAAATTAATTTCTTTGCATAATTCAATAGTCTCAGGGGCAATTTTAAATTTTAGTCTACTTGCAAATTGCATAGCCCTTAAAACTCTTAAAGAATCTTCTTTAAATTTAATATCATCAATGTGACGAATAATTTTGCTTTTTATATCATTTCGTCCGCCATAAAAATCTAAAATTTTATTTGTAAAAATATTTATCATAATTGAATTTATTGTAAAGTCTCTTCTTAGACTTGCTTTTTTTTCATCTTGACATACTTTAACATTGAATCCTTTATGCCCTTTAGCAACTTTATTTTCAATTCTTGGAAGAGATAAATCGAAGTTTTTGTATTTGTAAACAAAAAAACTTTTTCCTACTCCTTTGGCACCAAGCTTTTGCATAAGGCTTTCAAATTGGTTAGGCTCAATATCATATATCTCTATATCAAAATCCATAGGAGTTTTATTCAGTAAAATATCACGAACTGCACCACCTACTAAATAGGCTCTTTTTGTGTAAGGTTTAAGGAAGTTTGTTATTTCTTCTAATTCACTCATTCAATTTTTTTTCAATTTGGGCAAGAGTAAATTCAAGGAAATTAAGTGTTAAATCAAGTTTTTTATCTAATTCTACTATATTTGGAGATTGAAGTCCTTCGAATAAAACCAACAATTTTTCTTTTAAATTAAATAAAAAATCTTTATCAATTGAATTGGCTGTAGAAGTCTCTGTAATTTCATCATTTTCATCTATTTCTTCAAGAGTTTGTAAAATTACATCTTTTAAATCATTCATTTTATTCCTTTAAAAGCCTTTTATAAGCCATTTTTCAAATTCATTAAACTTATTTTCATTCATTTGTATAAAAAATTCTTTTATATTATTATCGGTTCCATTAAATTTTGTTCTAATTTTTTTTAATCTTTTAAGTGCAGTTTTTATTTCTCCATCTTCTGGATTTTGTTTAAGAAGTTTTTTATAAATCACAAAAGCTTCTGTGAAAAAGCCTTGTGATTCTAAAATTTTGGCATAAGTTTTATTTTGTTGCATATTCAGCTATCAAGCTTCCCATTTCTTCTGTACTAACTACTTCTTTTGCATCGAAGTTAGCTAAATCATGAGTTCTATATCCTTCTTTTAAAACATCTTTTATAGCATTATCTATTCTATCAGCTGCTTTTAATTCCCCTAAATCTCGAAGCATCATACTTGCACTCATAATAGTTGCGATTGGATTTGCAATTCCTTGACCTGCGATATCAGGAGCGCTTCCATGAATTGGCTCATATAGCCCAACTTTTCCACCAATGCTTGAGCTAGGAAGTAAACCTATACTTCCAATTATCATACTTGCCGCATCACTCAAAATATCTCCAAAAATATTCCCTGTTAAAATAACATCAAATTGTTTTGGATTTCTAATAAGTTGCATAGCTGCATTATCTACATACATATGCTCTAATCTTACTTCCGGATAATCTTTTGACATTTCAATAACTACTTCTCTCCATAATTTAGATACTTCTAAAACATTCGCTTTATCAACTGAAGTTATTTTTTTATCTCTTTGCATAGCTTGTTCAAATGCTACTTTTGCAATTCTTTTGATTTCATCTCTTGTGTAAATCATTGTATTATATGCTACATCTTCTTTTTTTTCTCTTGGTTCTCCAAAATAAATTCCACCAGTTAGTTCTCTAACAACTAAAAGATTTACACCTTTAACTACTTCTTCTTTTAGAGTTGAAGCTTCTGTTAATTCATCAAAAATAACTGCTGGTCTAATGTTGGCAAATACATTTAGAGCTTTTCTTAATTTTAACAACCCCATTTCAGGTCTTTTTTCTGATGGCAAAGAATCATATTGTGGTCCACCAATAGCACCAAATAAAACTGCATCACTATTTAGAGCACCACTAATTGTATCAGCAGGTAATGGATTATCAAATACATCTACTGCACATCCACCCATTAAATATTCGTTATATGCAAATGATATATTTTCTACACTCGCTATTGCGTCTAAAACTTTAACAGCTTCATCTACAATTTCAGGGCCAATTCCATCACCTTTGATTAAAGCTATTTTATATTTATTACTCATCTATTTTTCCTTTATCTCTTCTTTTGCATAATTTATAAGTCCATCTGCTGCGATTAATTCTTGCATAAATTCCGGGATTGGAGTAAATTTATAAGTTTTTCCAGTTTCAAAATTATGAATTTCTCCATTATCAAGGTCAATTTTTATTAAATCGCCTTCATTTATTTCATCACTTTCAAAAAGTTCAAAAATAGGAAGTCCCATATTAAAAGAATTTCTATAAAAAATTCTTGCAAAACTTTTAGCTATTACTGCACTTATTCCTGCTGCTTTTAGAGCAATTGGAGCATGTTCACGACTACTTCCACTACCAAAATTCCAACCTCCTATTATAATATCTCCTGGTTGAACTTTTTTAGAAAATTCTGGATCTACATCTTCCATTACATGTTTTGCTAATTCATGTGGGTCAGATGTATTCAAATATCTTGCTGGGATAATTACATCTGTATCTATGTTATCTCCAAATTTCCAAACTTTTCCAGTTATTATATTCATATATATATCCTTTTTAATATCTTTATTCGAATTTTACAAAAATTTTTAATTTTTTACAAATTTATATTTTATTCAGATCACTCCCAATAGCCTCTGAAATATGATTATATCCATCTTTTTTCATAAGTTCAAGGATACCTTCATTTATTGTTTTTAATAGTTCAGGCCCATGATAAATAAAAGCAGTAAATATTTGAAGCAAACTAGCCCCCGCTTTGATTCTTTTATAAGCTTCTTCAGCGCTATCAATTCCACCAACACTTATTAAAATAGTTTTGCCAAATAATTCTTTTGCAAGGCTTGCAAACATTTTATAAGCTTTTTCTTTTAAAACTTTTCCACTGAGCCCACCTCTGTTTTGGGGATTTTTAACCAAATTATAATCAACAGTTGTATTTGTAGCAACTATTCCATCTGCTCCATTTTGGACTGCAATTTTGGCGATTTGGATTGCAAATTCAATATCCATATCAGGACTTAATTTCATTAGAATAGGTTTGTTTGTGATTTTTTTAAGTTCAATAAATAGATTAGAAACAAATTCTTCATTTAATAAATCCCTCAAATTTGGAGTATTTGGGCTTGATACATTTACTATAAAAAAATCAACTCTATTTTTTAATTTTTTTACTAAAATTTTATAATCTTCAATTGCTTTATATTCTGGAGTAGTTTTATTTTTACCTATATTCATACAAAGAGGTAAAATAAATGGATAAATTTCATCAAGTCTTTTAGAAATTACTTCAACTCCTTCATTATTGAATCCAAAAGCATTTTGAAGTGATTCTTCTTTTATGTGTCTCCAAACACGAGGTTTTTCGTTTCCAGGTTGTGGTTTTGGAGTAACTGCACCTAGTTCGCCCCACGCAAAGCCTAAACTCGGAAGTGCTTGAATCATTGTCGCATTTTTGTCAAATCCTCCAGCAGTTCCTATTGGATGTTTGAAATCTAATCCCCAAATTTTTTGATGAAGTTTTTCATTTTCTACAAAATATTTTTCGCTCATCCAATTGAAAAATAGAGGACATCGTCTTGCCATGCTTAAAGCTATTTCAGCCAAATGATGAGCACTTTCCGGATTCATTTTAAATAAAATTGGTCTAATTTTTTCATACATTATACTTTCTCCCATAATGTTTTATTTGGTGTATCTTGGATTTTTATCCCTAAACTTAATATTTCATTTCTAATTTTATCAGCTTCTTCGTAATTTTTTTCTTTTTTAGCTTCATTTCTTTTTGAAATTAATTTTTCTATTTTTTCTTTAGTATCTTCATCGATTCCTATTTGAAAATATTGATAAGCATCTTTACTACCAATTCCTAATAATTCAGAAATATATTTTATATTAGAATTAATTTTTTGTTTTAAAACTTTATCTTTTGGACTTTTATCTAGTGTTTCATTTGCGTAAGAAATGAACTCATCAATTACGGCTAACGTTTTTGATATATTTAAATCATCACTCATAGCTTCAAGTAATTTAGTTTCAAATTCTTTATCTTGATTGGATTTAATAATTTCATAAACTCTTTTTTTAAGTCTATAAATTTTATCAAGTCTTTTTTTACTTACCAAAAGGTCTTCTTCACTAAAATTGAATCCATCTCTATAATAAGTTTGCATTAAATAGTATCTTAAAATTTCTCCATCATATATTTTTAGTGCATCTTTGATAAAAAAGCTATTTCCAAGTGATTTACTCATTTTCTCACCATTAATATTTACAAATCCGTTATGCATCCAATATTTAGCTAAATGATTGTCATAAGCCGAATGGCTTTGAGCTTCTTCATTTTCGTGATGAGGGAAAAAGAGGTCTGCGCCACCTCCATGAATATCAATTTCAAATTCCTCGTCATAAGCTATATGTTTTTTTATCATTGCACTACATTCTATATGCCATCCTGGACGACCTTTTCCAAAAGGAGAATCAAAACATACATCATCTTCGCCTTTACAAGCTTTCCATAAAGCAAAATCTGCTGGATTTTTTTTACCAAAATTACAAACTCTACTTTCTGTATTTTCTTGACATTTATTAGATAAAGAACAATATTCATTATCTTTTGAAGTATCAAAATAGATATCACCCTCTATTTCATAAGTATAATTTTTATCTTTTAATATTTGAATGAGTTCAAACATAGCATCTAAACTTTCAGTTGCTTTTGGCTCAATATCTGCTCTTTTTACATTTAATTTATCCATATCATTTAAATAGCTATTTATATAAAATTCTGTAATTTCTTTGAGAGTTTTACCAGTTTGATTCATTTTATTTATGATTTTATCATCAATATCAGTAAAGTTTTTTACAAATGTTACATTGTAACCGGTTTTTTCGAGTGTTCTTCGAAGTAAATCGAAACTTATTGAGCTTCTTGCATGTCCTAAATGAGCATCATCATATACTGTTGGACCACATACATAAATTTTTACATTATTATCTTTTATTGGTTTAAATTCTTCTTTTTGTTTGGTATGAGAATTGAAAATTTTCATTTAATTTACTCCTAATTTTTATATTTGGAATTATAACAAAAATATTAAGATAAAATTAAATACTGACTTAAAATACTCTCAACAATAATGCAAATTTCTTAACACTACAAAAAGCTAAAAAGGGAGCGTAAGCGCCCTTCGGGTTTGAAGCACACTTTTTTTAACGCTTTTTTTCGTTAAAATTTACAGTTGTTTCGTTTTATTTAGTCAGTACCTAACTTTTATTGTGAAGTAAACAATTTTTTAAAATTATCAAATCCAAATTCCTTAATGCTTAAGAAAAATAGAATATATCCTGTAAAGGTACTTGCAAGTGCTAATCCACTTGCACCCATTGGATAAATTAAGATTAAGCTAAAAACTATATTCCATCCCAGAGAAATGGCAGAAATCTTAGCTGCTTTCATATGACGATGAGTAGAGTATAAATAACTTAAAAATATTTTAGAAAGTCCAAAAGGAATAAGTCCTAAAATATACATTTGTAATACAAAAGCCGTATTGACTGTATCAGTATGATTAAATGCACCTCTTTGGAATAGTAATTGCACAATTAATTTAGCACCTACAAAAGCAATTATAGTAGCGACTAATAAAATAATAGCTAAAAACCAAAAGCTTTTTTTTATAATTTCATTGGCTTTTTTTTCTTCATTATTATTTAGATATTTTGAAAGCTTTGGAAATACAGCAACACTTGTAGCTATTGCAAAAAGTGCTAAAGGAAGCTGAAAGAGACGATTAGCATAATACAAATAACTAATACTTCCACTTACTAAAAATGTAGCAAGCCAAGTATCCAAAAAAGCAGAAATATGGGCAGTTGAATTTCCTAAAACTGATGGTAAAAAGGCTTTTTGGAATTTTTTTTCTCCTAGTTCTGGTTCTTTTTTACTTTTACACCCAATCTCTAAAAGTTTTAATATTTTAAATTTTTTAGCGGCAATTAAATGTGCAATTAATTGTAATAATCCTCCTACTAAAACTCCAAAGCTCATATAATAAATAATCATTAAAGGCTCTTTATTGTATGACAAAAGTAATGATATAATTAAACTTATATTTAAAAGTCCAGTCGAAAAAGCAGTAGTAGCAAAATGATTTTTATATTGTAATAAACTAGCTAAAAAAGTAACTAAAAATATGAAATCTAAATAATAAAAATTAATAGCAATTAAAGGGGCTGCTATATTTTTGGCTTTATTGTTAAATCCAAATGCTAAAATATTTGTAATATATGGGGCAAATATAGTGACAATTATGGATAATAACAGTATAATAATAAAAAACTTTTTTAAAATATTAAATGAAAAAGAAGGTTTATGAATAGCTGCACTAAAAGCTGGTAAAAAGCTTTGAGTAAATGCACCTTCTGCAAAAATACGGCGAAAAAGATTTGGCAGTTTAAATGCCACGAAAAAAATATCACTGTATATATTTGCTCCAAGAATGGATGCTGTTAATAAATCTCTGATAAAACCAAGAATTCTTGAAAATAGAATTCCGAAACTATTTGTAAATATTGCTTTAAACATAGATGAAATTGTAGCATAAAAAGGAAAAAAATGGGATTGTTTGGTATTTTTAAAAATAAAAAAGAAGAAACTAAAGAAATTAAATTTACAACACAGATTGTTAAAACAAATAATGTATCTAACAGTTTAGAAGAAGTTAGTAAAAAATATAATTTAGCTTTGTCTAATTTAGATTTTGATATTTTTAGTGTTGAAACATATATAAAACTTCATAAAGATAGTGATTTTGTATTAATGGATGACGAAACTGAAGATTTAGTTATAAAAAACAGGCTTTTATTAAATGAAGATTTTGAGATTAAACAATCGTATGAAATAAAAATTAAAAAATTTGAATATTTGGATGATTTTGAGTTAATAGGAAAATTTCAAGCTAATAGATCTTTAACACATGCTATTTTTCTAATTTCTCCTCAGTCATTACTTAACTATTCTAATAAATTAGAATCTATTATATTAAATGAGTTATATAAAAAGAAATTAAAAGCACAAATGATAATTAAATTTAAACCTTTTGAAGAAAAATTAGTAAATGATATTAAAAATTTAATTACAAAAATTAGAGTAGTTGGAATGATAGAAGAAGATTTTTCTGTTACTTTATGTGAAGCTATTACGCCTATTAATCCTATAAAAATGGAGTTAATTGAACATTATAAAAATTTAGAAAAAAAAGATAAATTTGTAAAAGAGTTTATTTATCCCATAAAAAAAGATGATGTTATTATAGAAATAATAAAACCAAAAGAAGGAAAAAACGGTAGAAATTGTAGGGGTAAATATATAAAAATTCCTGAATTGAAAGAAAGCCAAATTCCTAATTTTAATAGTAATAATGATGATGTTTTAAAAAAAGAAGATGATGAGTCCATCAAATATATGGCAAATAAAAATGGATATGTTTATGTTAAGGATGGAACTATTTTTGTTAAAGATGAACTGGAAGTTAATCAAATATCTTTAAAAACTGGGAATGTTAGAGGGGCTCAAAACAGTGATATAAAACTTGAGATAAATGAAAGTGATGCTATGAAAGAGGCTATTGCCGATGGGATGGTGGTTGAAACAACAGATTTAGTTGTAAAAGGTAATATAGGAAATAATACTAAAATAAAAGCAAAAAAATTAGTAATTGAAGGTCAAACACATGGGAACTCGAAAATAATTGCTACTGATGCAGATATAAATGTTCATAGAGGTTTATTAAAAGGAAAAGAAGTTTTAGTCCATAGACTTGAAGGTGGGAAAATAGAAGCTGAGAAAGTTCATATTTTACAAGCAGTTAGTGGTCAAGTTAGTGCAAAAGAGATAAAAGTAGATCTTTTAGGTTCGCATATTACTTTAATATCATCAAATTTAATTGAAATTGAAACTTTAAAAGGTGGTGAAAATAAATTTATAATTGATGAAGGTAAAGTGGAAAATAAAGTTGATTATATTAAAAAACAAGAAGATTCTATAAAAGAACTTGAAATAAAATTTAGACAATATAAAAAGAAATATGATGAAAATAGACAAATAATTTTAAAAAATAAATTTTCAATTAATGAATTAAAAATGAAGATAAATGAATATAAACAAAATAATATACCTATTAAATCAGTATGGTTACAAAAATTAAGAAAATATAACGATTTTATAAAACAAACTAAAAAAATTGAAGATTCTCTAAAAGAAATAAAAGAAAAAATAGCATCTATTAAAAATGGACTTGAGGGAATGCAAAATAGTATATTTTTAGCAAAAGTAGTTTCTCATTCAGGTTTTCCTGAATTCAATAGAATAGAATTTCATATGATTGAACCTCCTATGACAATAATATATGATACAAAAGAAAAAGATAGAAATACAAAAGTATTTATGCTTAAAGATTTTGGAGAGATGGAATATAAAATAGTAGGGAGTAAAGATGATAGCAGCTCTTAGAGGAAAAATATTTAAAAAAAAATTAAATAGTGTTTTAATAGATGTAAATAATGTAATTTATGAAATTAGAGTAAGTGTAAATACATATTCTGAATTAAAAGATAATGTATTTATATATATTACTGAAATAATTAGAGAAGATAGTTATACTTTGTATGGTTTTGTAAATGAATTTGAAAAAAAGATGTTTGATACTTTAATCAAAATTAATGGAGTAGGTCCCAAAGTTGCTTTGGCAATATGTTCGACATTTACTCCGCAAACATTTGCAAGTATAGTTCAAACTAAAAATATATCAGCACTTAAACAAGTCCCAGGAATTGGTCCCAAAAGTGCAAGTAGAATTCTTGTGGAGCTTGGAGAATTTAGTGTAGGTGAAATAAGCGCGGAAGATAGTGCTATTCCAGATGCAATAACTGCGTTAGAGAATTTAGGATTTAAAAAGGATGCTATTATAAAAGCATTAAAAGATGTAAAAGTTACTTCAACAGAAGAGGCAGTTAAATTGGCTCTTAAAAAATTAGCAAGTTTTTAAAAAAGGATAGCAATGAATTTAATAATTTTATTTGGTGGAAGTAGTTATGAACATGAAATTTCAATAGTTAGTGCAATTACATTAAAAGATAAAATAAAAAAACATAATTTAAGTTTTATATTTGTAGATAAAGATAGAGATTTTTATTTGATAGAAAAAGAAAATATGAAAAGTAAGTATTTTGCTAGTTTAGAATATAAAAAAGTAAAAAAATTATCTTTTGTAAAGGGTGGATTTGCTTATAAAAAACTTTTTGGTAGCGTTAATGTAAATGGAGTTGTTTTAAATTTAATTCATGGAAGAGATGGTGAAGATGGGAAAATTGCAGGTATGATGCAGTTTTTTGGTATTAAATGTATAACTCCAAATGTAGAAGCGAGCGTAATAAGTTACAATAAGCTCTATACAAAAATGTATGCAAAAGAGATAGGCGTTAAAGTCTTAAATTATAGATACGCGACTAATAATAGTTATATTCCAGAAAATTATCCTGTAATTATAAAACCTGTAAGACTTGGAAGTAGTATAGGTGTAACTATTGCTAAGAATAAAGAAGAGTATTTGTATGGACTTGATATAGCTTTTGAATTTGATGATGGAGCTATTATTGAAGAGTTTAAAGAAGGAATTAGCGAGTATAATCTTGCAGGATGCAAAGCAGGGAAATTGATTTTTTCTAAAGTCGAAAAAGTAAATAAAAAAGATTTCTTAAGTTATGATGATAAATATTGTGATTTTTCTAGAAAAGAAGCTGAATTTCAAAAAGTTGATTCTATTTTAGAAGAAAAAATAAAAGAAAATTTTAGTAAAATTTATGGAAATTTATTTGAAGGGGCCTTGATAAGATGTGATTTTTTTGAACTTAATGGAGAAATATATTTAAATGAAATAAATCCAATTCCAGGAAGTATGGCGAATTATCTGTTTGAAAATTTTGATGAGGTTATAGAAAAGTTAGCTAATTCACTTAAATTTGAAAAAAGAATAGATATTGATTATAGTTATATAAATAAAATTCAAATGGCTAAAGGTAAATAGTGGCTCTTAAGCTTGGAATTACTTATGAACTTTATAATTTAGATAAAGGTAATCCAATTATTTTTTTGCATGGATGGGGGAGTAATAAAGAAGTTATGAAAGTTTTCAAAGATGAATTTGAAAATAATAAACTTCTTTTTATTGATATGCCTGGATTTGGTAAAAGTCAAACAAATGAAGTATGGAATACACAAAAATATGCCAATAAAATAGATGAATTTTTAAAAGAATTAAATATAGAGAAGTTTTGTATAGTAGGGCATAGTTTTGGTGGTAAAGTAGCAACTCTTTTAAATCCTAAATATCTTGTTTTACTTAGTTCTGCTGGAATTATTGAGACTAAATCTTTAAAAGTAAAAGTTAAAATAAAACTATTTAAATTACTAAAACCTTTTGGTGGGGGAAAAATAAGAAAACTTTTTGTGAGTGTTGATGCAAAAGAAATGAGTGAAAATATGTATCAAACTTTTAAAAATGTAGTAAATGAAGATTTTAGTAAATATTTTAATGACTATAATGGTAAACCTATAGTTTTTGGAGGAGATAAAGACAAAGCAGTATCACCAAAAGCAAATCAAAAAATATCCGAATTATTAAATGGTAAACTTATTATGTTAAGTGGAGATCACTACTTTTTCTTAAACAAACAAAACAAAAATTTAATTACAAAAAATATAAAAAATTTAATAGGGGAAATAAATGGCAAATTTTCAAACACATTTTAATGTAGCAGCATTTATTGGTGCAGTAGGGGCAGGGACTATGTATTATAGTGGGTTAGTAGATAAATCAGATGCAACTTTACTTTTTGTTGGAGGAATAGTAGGGGGAATTTTACCAGATATAGATAGTGATAATTCAACTCCTACAAGAATTATGCAATATCTATTTGCAAATTTAATTTCATTTTTTATATTATTTAAATATATTGGAATGTATCCTATTATTAATTTAGCTTTAATATGGATATTGAGTTTTATGGGAGTTATGTTGCTTTTCAATTTTTTTAATAAGCTAACAGTTCATAGAGGTATGTTTCATTCAATTCCAGCAGGATTTATTTTTTGGTTCAGTTTTAGTTTACTTTTTTATTATGTTTTTAAATTTAACTATTTAGTAAGTTGGTATTTTGGAATGTTTATATTTTTAGGGTCTTTTACACATTTGGTGCTTGATGAAATTTATAGTGTTGATTTAAGTGGAAATAGAATGAAAAAAAGTTTTGGAACTGCTTTGAAATTGTGGAATAAAGATATTAAATCAGTTATTATTTTTTATTTATTTGCTATTTTACTTTTTATGGCTATGCCTTATAAAAAAGCTTTTTATCATAGTTTTACAAAGTTTGATATAATTACAACTTATCATAAATTACTAAGGGAATATAAAAAATGAATTATATAAATTATTTAATTAATTTTATTACTATTTTAGCGATAGGGTATTATTCGGCAATTGTATTACAATGGTATAGTTATAAACTAAAGAGAGTTATTTTTAAATTTAGCAAATGGCAATGGCATATTTTATATTTTATTTTACCGGTTGCTACTTATTATTTAGCAGGGAAATTTTTTTGGATATATTTATTTTTTGGATATTTACCGGCACTTTTTGTATGGAATAAAAAGCTTGATAAAAAATTGGTTTTTACTGCAAGAATCAAGAGATTCTTTGGATTATTAATTTTTCTTACATTACTCGGTTATGTTTTTGATTATTATTTCAATACTCCACATGGAATATTTTTACCACTTATCTTAGCAGGTATTGGTAGTGAGATAATTGAATGGATTTTATTTAATGGGTATAAAAAAGAAGCAAAAATTAAATTAAATCAAATAAATCCAAAAATTATAGCTATTACAGCAAGTTATGGAAAAACAAGTATAAAAAATTTTCTTTATCAATTAACTCACGAAAAATTTAATACTTATAAAACTCCAAGAAGTGTAAATACTTTAAAAGGAATAGTTCAGGATATAAATACAAATTTACCAATTTGTGATATTTATATAGTAGAAGCAGGGGCGAGAGAAAAGGGTGATATAAAAGAAATAGCTGAGTTTGTAGAAAATGAATATGCTATTATTGGTAAAATTGGCCCTCAACATATTGAATATTTCAAAACTATTGAAAACATTATAAATACAAAAAAAGAGATTTTACTATCACCAAAATTAAAAAAAAGTATAACTTATGAAGTAAATGAAGATAAATGTGTAGAAATAAAAGATAAAATAAAAAATATAAAATCAACTCTAAATGGAATAGAGTGGGATTTGGAATATAAAGATCAAACTTTACATCTAACAGCCCCGATTTTAGGTAGTTTTAATGCAATAAATATTTCACTTGCTTTTTATATGGCGAAAGAGTTAAATATCCAAACAGATTATTTAATTAGAAAAATAGCAAAAATTCAACCAATTCCTCATAGACTTCAAAAAATTGAAGTAGGTGGAAAATTTATAATCGATGATAGTTTTAATGGAAATATTGAAGGTATGCTTGAAGGGGTAAATTTAGCAAAACAATATAATGGTAGAAAAGTTATAATTACACCAGGACTTGTAGAAGCAAATGAAGAACTCAATACAAAACTCGCTAAAGCTATAAATGATACTTTTGATATTGTAATAGTAACAGGAAGTTTAAATCGTCATGTATTATGTGAAAATATTCAAAAACCAAATAAAATATATTTAGGAGATAAGTCTAAACTTGAAAAAATATTAGCAGAAAATACAAAAGCAGGGGATTTGATACTTTTTAGTAATGATGCCCCTACTTTTATATAAATAAAGAGATATTTATGATATTAATGTGGATATTTGTTTTTATAAAGACTTTTCTGTAATTATTTTCTGAATTTAGTCCTAAAATTATACGAGAAAAAAGAAAATTTAAGTTTCTTTTAACTTTATAAGTTACAATTCAATTACAAAAAAATAAAAGGAGAAAATATGAAAAAAATATTAATGGCATTATTAGTTTTAAGTTTATCATTTGTGGAAAGTTATGCCCAAAAACATATAGTTTTATGTGCAGGAGCTGGGCTTATAAAGCCAATGAATGAAATTATAAAAAAATTTGAAAATAAAAATAATATTTCTATTGATGTTCATTATGGTGGTGCAGGAGAAATTTTTCCAACTTTACAAATAAGAGGATGTGATGTATTTGTACCAGGGGCTGCTTTTTATATAAGAAAAGGAGTAAAAAAAAGTCTTTTAGATAGAAATAGTGTAAAAATAATAGCAAAGCATATTCCAGCTTTTATTGTCCAAAAAGGGAACCCAAAAGAGATACATTCTCTTAATGATTTATCAAAATCAAATTTAAAAATTGCAATCGGTAATCCAAAATCAATACCAATTGGAAAAGTTGCAGTAAAGATGTTAGAAAAAAATAAAAATTTTGAAAGTGTAAAAAAAAATATAATAGTTTATGCTGGAACAGTAGATCAGTTATTTATTTATATGGCTATGAATCAAGTAGATGTTGCTATTATATGGAAAGATATGTCTACTTGGACACAAAAAAAAGGGAAATTTGACATCATAGATATTCCTAAAGATGAAAATATAATTAAAACAATAGAAACTGCAGTTGGAACAATGAGTAAAAATAAAAAAGCTGCATTTATGTTTAATAAATATTTAGTATCTGATGAAGCAAAAAAAATTTGGAAGAAATGGGGATTTAAACTATGAAAATTTTTTCTTTTAAATTTTTTAGTATTTTTATCTCATTATTAATTACTTTATTGCTTTTTATTACAATTTTAAGTTTGTTTTTTGTACCAAGTATTAAAGATGTAGCTGAAGCATTATCTTCTGATGAAATGATTTATTCTATAAAATTATCTTTATTTACAGCATCTTTAGCTAGTTTTTTAGTATTGTTTTTTTCTATTCCTATTGCTTATGCCTTATCAAGATATGATTTTTTTGGTAAATCTATTTTAAAAACTATTATAAATTTGCCAATGGCTTTTCCTGAATTGGTTTTAGGTTTAGCTTTACTCTTACTTTTTAGTAAAACTTTTGTTGGAACTTTTTTTGATGAATTAGGAATACAAATTGTTTTTTCAAAAACAGGCATTGTAGTAGCGCAATTTTTTACAGCTTTACCTTATGGAATTAGAATTCTCTATTCATCTTTTCAAGCTATTGATAGACGATATGAATTTGTTTCAAGAAGTCTTGGATATGGAGAGTTTGAAACATTTAAAAATGTAACAGTTCCTCTTGCAAGAAATGGAATCTATGCATCAACTATAATTACCTTTGCAAGATCAATGGGTGCTTTTGGAGCTGTTCTTATCTTAGCTGGTGGCTCTTATATGAAAACAGAAATACTTCCTATAACACTGTTTTTGAATATTTCTTATGGAAATTTAGGTATGGCTATTACAAGTGGAATTGTACTTATTGTTATTTCATTTATTGCTATACTATTTTTTGAATATATGGAGGGTAAAAAAAATGTTTTTGGAGATTAAAGATATAAATATAACTTTAGGAAAATTTTATCTTAAAAATATTGATTTAAATATTGAAAAAGGTGAATATGTTACAATAATAGGGCCAAGTGGAAGTGGAAAGTCTATTTTACTTGAAACAATTGCTGGATTTTATAAACCTGAAAAAGGTGAAATTTATTTAAATAATGAAAATATTACTAATAAATCTATTGAATCAAGACATATTAGCATTGTCTATCAAGATTATATGCTTTTTCCTCATATGACTGTATATGAGAATATAATGTATGGATTAAAAAAATATAATAAAAATAAAATTCAAAACGATAAAGATATTAACGAAATAAGTAAACTTTTAAAAATAGATCATTTATTACAAAGAAAGCCTTTAACATTAAGTGGTGGAGAGATGCAAAGAGCTAGCATAGCAAGAGCCTTGATTGTAAAGCCTAAGCTTCTTCTAATGGACGAAGCTTTTAGTGCTCTTGATTATAAAATTAAAAAAGAAATGAGAAAGTTGCTTAGAGATGTTGCTAAAAAATATCAAATAACAGTTTTACATGTAACACATGATTTTGATGATGTTTGGGCATTAGCAGATAAAACAGTACTACTAAAATTTGGAAAAATATTACAAGTAGGAACTCCCGAAGAAATATTTTCCCAACCAAAAAATGAGTGTGTGGCTGATTTTGTTGGAACAAATATTTTAAATGGAAAAGTAATTGGAAAAGAAAAAAATTTAACTGTTTTAGGAATAAATAATTTTAAATTATATTCTACTGATACAGCAAATATAGGTGATGATGTTAGAATTACAGTGCGTCCTGAAAATATAACAGTTGCTGTAAACTATGAGGAAGATTCAGCTCAAAATTGTATAAATGGAAAGATAGAAAAAATAGAAAAAAGAGATTATTTAATGGATTTAAAAGTAAATGTTAATGGAGTAAAATTTATAGTAATTATTACTTCAAACGCATATGAAAAATTAAATTTAGATATAGGCTCAGATATATATTTGATTATTAAAGCGCTAAATATTAATTTATTATAATTGAAAATATATTCTTATTTTTTTGAAATGAGAAAACTTTAATAAATTAGATATAAATTTTATTAAATTCCACAATTTCCACTACATCCTTCACTTTCTCCAATTGGCATAGTTCTTGTAAGCCCACAATCTGTAAACGAATCGAGCGCTTCTTCTATTGTTCCTTGAAATTTAACAGGATGAACTCCACTTTTTGTAATATTTTCTGCGTCAAATCCATCAAGATGAGAACTAACTAAAATATCTGCATATTTTACAGCATTCATATAGCTTTCTTCTGTTTGAGTGTTTTTATCTGTATCAATCAATAAAATTTTACCTGAGCTAAATTCTCCCACATTTTTATCATCATTTGTTGTAATTGCCATTATCATTTTATTTTAATCCTTTTTTATATAATATAACATAAAAAATTAAGAAATAGAAGAAAATTATATTAAAATAGATATTTCAAAGAAAATTCATAATTAGTATAATCTTTTTTACCTTTTATTTTTGCTATATTAGCTGAAATAGTTAAGTTTTGATTGAAAAAAATATTGTGTTTTAGAGTATATTTATTATAAACTTTATTATTTCCTATAAATAATGGTTGATAAGAAAGAAAAGTTTTCATATTAAAAATTTCATATATCATACCATCAATTTTAGGATTAAAAAATAGGTGAGTTTGGTCTTAGGTATTGTATCCAACTTCATCATTTAGCATAAAAAATAGATTAATATCTTTAGCAATTAAAAAATCTATTCCAACTCCAGCATCAAGTTTAAAAGTGTTTTTATAGTCAAAAGATTTTGTATAATCTTTTTTTATGGACAACTTCAAATTGATAAGATAAATCATTTGTTAAAGTATCATATGGAATATAAGATTTCATACCATATAAAGTAAGATCATTTAATTTTATATTTGAATTATTTGCTAAAATAGATAAATATCCTATTTTCAATTCATTTTTCCCAAAATATTATTGATTATCATTATTAAGAAAATAAGATACTCCTAAAAATGATAATTTCATATAATTATTATTATTATTATTATTTATTCTTGCATAGCCCAATTCAAATTGTCTTTCAGGTGGTATTTTATTTGGAGATTTATAATGATAAATATCAAAAATTTTATCACTTTTTTCTATTTTACTTTTTATATTTTCATCAATTTTTTTTTATTATAAAGTAAATTAGTATAAACAGATAATAATTTTAATGAATAAAAATCTAAATTATTTATATTTTTCTATTTTTTATTATTTACTATATTTTTAACTCTGTTTATATTGTTTTGATTACTATTTTCTTCAATCATTTTTACTAACCATTCATCACTAGGAATTAGTGTAGCTTTTTGAAATAGATTATGTTTGTATAAATATTTTACTGTAGAATAGTAATCTTTCATTACCAAAAATGAGTAAAATTTCCAAAGGTATTAGTGAAAATAAACTTGATAATATTAAAAGTTGGTATATGAGTGAAGGAAATACAAGTGAAGTAAACGATAAGATAATTTCCTATATGGATAAGCTTGAAATTGTAAAACTTATGCGAGCTAATAAAGATATAAATCATACTTCAAGTGATGGACAAAAATATAATATTGCACAAAATCTTGATTCCACTAATGCGGGGTATTCTTTTAAATATTTTGGAATAGATAAAGGTGTTGTAGCTTACACATTTATTGATGAATCACACAGACTTTTTCATTCTCAAGTAATCAATGTAAATGAGAGAGAATCTGGATATGTAATTGATTTATCACAAAAAAATTACAGCAATCATCAAATGAGAATGAAAAAGAAGAAATTCTTAATGCACTTAAAAATAGTTTAATTATTTATTGGAATTTTATTAATTTTTATGGAGAATATGATTTCACTCGTTCATCAAAAAAAATTCATCGTTTAATTACCTTAGATGAGACAAAAGGGTTTATGAATGATATGAGTCAAAAAATTTTAAGTTTTTGGATTGTAGCGGATTATAGAAGCCTATTATTTTCAAATATATTAATTAAGCTATTTTTAAGTTTATATGGTAGAAAATTCCCAATTATTGATTTGTACCCTTTATCTGACTACTTATTAAAAATTATCCTGGTAACCCATCCTTTCTTGGTTGAAGTAACCATTTATAATAACGCCAAATATAAATTATAAAAGGTGATATCCAAATAAAAGTAGATACAAGATAAATAGTTAGTCTATAATTAGGATAAAAAGCAGCTGAAGTTCTAAGAATTGCAGCAATTACTATTAAACCCACACTAAAACATATCCAAAAATCTCTTTTCTTTGCAATATCTCTTCCTGTATGCACAATTGTAATTACCACCATTACAATATAAAAAGCAAGTGTCCACGCACCAGCTGTAAGCATATGAATAAGATCTCCGTTAAATAGCTTTAATCCACTAAGATAATTATAACCAATTAGAGCATAACCAATTGCAATAAGTATAGGAAGTAACTCCAAAGAAATTATAAGTTTTTTAAAAAGAATATTTGTTTCTTCATAATTGATAAAATCATTTAAAATAGCAAGTGATGCACAAGCGGTTCCTAATGCAACCCATCCTAAAGCTCTATTTTGAGGAAAGAAAAATTCAAGTGTTGTAAAAAGAGCAATCATAAAAATAGTCAAATTATAAGCAGGAGGACAAGCAAAAAATACTTCTTCATAGCCCCTTCATGTTCTAAAATTTCATTAATTGTCTCTGTATTTACACGACGAATAGCAAGTACAATCAATACCATAAAAACTCCAAGAGCTATTTTTAATACTTCCCAAGGTGCAATTGAAACAATCCCTGCAACACTAAGAAAAAACCAAATTTGAACTATTTGAACAGCTACAAAGGCATAAGCAATACTAACATTTCTTTTAGCAGGATCTTTAAAAATAGGTTTTGCAATTAAAACAGTAAGCCACGCAAAAAGTACAATATTAATAATTGCAGCAGGATATACACTTATGATACTCATTGTCCAAAATGTTACTCTACCTAAAATCCAAAGTCCAAATAAATTTCTCAGAGTTTTACCTACAATTGGCACTGTTCCTGGATAAAGTTCTGGTGTGCCGGTTAATGCAAATGCTGCCATTCCTAAAAACCCAACGCCAAAAAGCATCTCATAAATATGCCAACTAATACCATCTTGGATAAATCCAAGTGTTATATATCCATTGTAATATAATACCCATAATACGATAGAAATAATCATATAAAGAGGCATCAATAAAAATGCTGGTCTAAATCCATATGCTAAATAAGAAGGAATATCTCCTTTTGGATAAGATTCGTAATGTTTAGTTGCTACCATTATTTTAACTCCAATTCAAATGTTTTAATAATATAAGGGTCTTGTAAAAGTTTTGTTGTTTTACTATAAATATAACTATCATCTCTTTTACTTTGTGGAATATTAAATGTAAAAGTTTTGATTATTCTTCCTGGGTCAGGTTCAAGTACAAGAATCTTATCACTAAGACGCACTGCTTCCATAATATCGTGAGTAATAAAAAAGATAGTAGTCTTTTTTTGTTTTGCCAATTCTATAACATGATTTTGTAATTCTTCTTTTAATCCAATATCCAAAGCAGAAAATGGTTCATCAAGAAAAAGAAGTTCTGGTTTTGTTACCAATGCCCTCGCAAAAGAAATTCGTTGACTCATTCCACCACTAAGTTCTTTTGGAAATTTATCAAAATCTTCCTCTTCTAAGCCAAATTTTAAAGCAATTTCTTTAGCTCTTTTTAGTTGTTCTTTTTTAGGAATTCTTTGAGCTTTAAGTCCAAAGGCAATATTGTTTATAACATTTTTCCATGGTAAAAGACATGGATCTTGAAAGGCAATTGATTGAGTTTTAAAACTATTTTCAATTTTTCCTTTTTGTCTATCTAAAAGATTTGCACAAAGCCTTAAAAGTGTTGTTTTTCCTCCTCCACTCGGTCCTACAATAGAAACTACCTCACCTTTATTAACTTCAAAACTTATATCTTCAAGAATCGTTTTATATTCAAAAGAAAAGGTTAAATTTTCTACTTTTAATCTCGCCATTTTTCTACCTCTCTTTTTATAGGCTCAAGAAAGATATATTCCATAATCATCAAAAATCCTATTATAATAACAACTAAAGCAAATATTGTGTTAGTATCAAGCTGACTCCTTGCCATTGCAAGTTCGGCACCAATTCCATCACTTGTAGCTAAAAGTTCTGCCATAATTACAACTTTCCAAGCTATTCCTAATGCACTTACCCAAGCTGGAAAAATGTAAGAAAAAATATGAGGAAGATATATATCAGTAAATTTCATCCATTTAGGAACTTTAAAAGTATCTGCCATTTCATTAAATTTGTTTTCAAGTGTTTTAGTACCTTGCAAAGCTCCTATAAAAACAATTGGCATAGATGCAACAAAAACCGTAAATTCTACTGTCATATCACCCATACCAAACCAAATCATAGCAAGCACAATCCATACAATTGGAGGCATTCCCATTAAAATAGTGATAATTGGACGGATAGTAATTGAAGCAGTTATAAAAAAACCAGCTAATAATCCTAATATAGTTCCAATTAAAAGAGAAAAACTAAATCCAATAATTACACGATTTATAGTAATTAATAAATTTTGTAAAAATTCTTTATCTTTAAATAAATCAAGCACTGTTTGAAAACTATTTAATGGTGATGGTAAGATCATATTTCCATAAAACTGACTTTCCATATCCCAAACTGCAATAAAAAGCAAAATAGAAGCAATTGACCCCCATCCACTCCACAAAAATTTTGGAAAATCTTTGATAATTTTTTTAAGTGCATTAATCAATAATAAAATTCTTTATCAGGAAGTTTCCCTCCAATTATTTTAGGATTTTCTGATTTTAGTTGATTAAAAAATAATTTCAAATCATTTTTAGCATCTTTTGCACGCACAACATTCATTTTTACATTAGTTATTGAATCTTCTATGGCTTCAGGAGTAAACATTTTTATATATTTTACAATCATTTTAGCTGATTCTTTTGGATGGGCTTTACACCAAATCGTTGCATTTTCATAAGCTTTTTCAAACTTCTCTACAACTTTTTTATTATTACGCATTTTCCCCACAACCGCCATCCCGGCTTGTGGTATTTTCGACTCTGTTTTAAAGGTTCTTTCCCACTCTTTTTGTATATCAATACCACGATAAAGCTCATGTGCTTTTCTAAGCACCATTGAAACAACAGGTTCACCCAACAGGGCATTATTCTGACGTCTTAATATAAGCTGATGAACCGCATCTATAGGATTTGAAACATAAATAAGATTAATATCTTTTTTAGTTAGTCCCTCTTTTTTCATAATACTTCTAATTACAATATCCGGCATATCTCCTCTCCAAGGAATAACAAGTGATTTTCCTTTAAGTTTATTAAGAGAATTAATTTCTTTATTTCTAACTAAAACATATAAAAGTCCCCATATAGAAACATTTAATAGTTTAATAGGCTGTTTTTTATTGTATAGTATTGCCCCTACATTAGTCGGAACTGCTACAAAATCCACCTCTTTATTAATAATCATTGCTCTTAGCTGGTCAGGATTTTTCCATAATTTAAATTCGATTTTTTTAGCGATATTTTTAAGAGCGCCACTTTCTATAATTCTAAATATTGGATAAGAAATATTTGTAGCTGGTCCAGCTATAACTATTTTGTCCAGTTTCTCTGCTGATAAAATAGTTAAAAGTATAGATAATATTAATAATATTTTTTTCATAGTGAATCTCCTACTTCTTTATTCAAAAGGGTATTTATTACATTAGCAGTGTTTATATTAAGATTATAAAGCTCTTTTATTAGTTTATCTGGAATTGTCATTACACTATCTTTTATTTTTATTCGCATTTTCATCCTTTTTTATTATTAAAAATAATATTATAACCCAAATTGCTAGTTGAATAACAAATTTTGTTGTTTATTCTCAAGTTTTAAAAAACACTCAAAGCTAGCCTCTTAACAATATTTTACTATTTGATATTTTAGCTCTACTATCATCTTTTATTCCCATTATTTTTAAATATTCATCGATTAAATAAAAAAATGTTATAATTCTATGCTCCATAAAAACCTCCACAGTCTTTTTATGGAGCATTATATATTAAATTAAACTTTTTTTCTAACTAGCAATTTGGATTATTATAAATAATTATACCACAATATTATATAAATTTGAGATGTTTTTAGATATTTTTGAGATTTTTAAGCGAGAATGTGCATTATATTAAGATAAAAATTGTTTAGTTTTATTGTTGATTTAAATGTTTTATTGTTGTAAAATTCTTGAAATATAGTAAAAGAATTTAAAATGACAGAAAAAAATGAAGATCAAATTGCTGAAAAAGCAAATATTATAGGTAAAGGTGTTATTAAAATATTAGATTTTCTTAGATTAACATCTGGTACAAGTTTAATAATTGTTGATGAATTTTGGTTTATCTATGGGCTTACAAGATATATTATGTCTGCTTTTAATCCAAGAATTGGATTTTGTCAGAAATAGAGCTTGGCTTAATTATTGTTAGAATAGGAGTTTTAATAAGAGTAGTTAAAAATTTAAATTTAGAAACACAATCTAATTTAGATTCTGAAAAAATAAATAATCATTAAAGAATAAAAAAGGAGAAATAAAAAATGAAATTTATAACAGTAGCAGGGCCACCGTCTTCTGGAAAAACATTAGCGTTGATTCAACTAATTAAACTTTTAAAAAAAGATAATATAAAAGTTGCAATAGGTAAAATTGATTGTCATCAAACAACAGATGGAAAGCTTTTTAAAGAAAAATTAGATATTCCTGTAGTTGTTGGAATTAGTGATTATGTTTGTCCTGATCATTATGGTGCAGTAAATGCAGAAGAAATATTTGAATTTGGTGTTTCTCATAATGCAGATATAACTATTGTAGAAACAGCTGGTTTATGTCATAGATGTGCACCTGCTATTAAAGATTGTATGGCTATTGCAGTTGTTGATTGTGTTAGCGGTATTGATACGCCTAGAAAAATAGGTCCTATGCTTACAACAGCAGATGTTGTTGTAATCACAAAAGGAGATATGGTTTCTCAAGCAGAAAGAGAAGTTTTTAGAAGTAATGTTTTGGAAGCTAATCCACATGCAAAAGCAATTGAGCTAAATGGTTTAACAGGAATGGGTGCATTAAATCTTAAAAGATTAGTCTTAAATGCAAAATCAACTCAATCACTTAATGGTATGGAACTTAGACACGATATGCCCTCAGCAGTATGTTCATATTGCGAAGGTGAGACGAGACTTGGTGCCGATTATCAAATGGGTAATGTTATAAAAATGGATATAGAGGAAGTAGTATGAAAATAGAAGAGATAAAAATCATATCTGGTGTAGATAAAAATGGAAATAAAGAAGCTGTAGAAGAATTGGTAATCAAAAAGGGTGATATTATTATTTTGGCAGGACCTACTGGGTCTGGGAAAAGCTTATTATTATCTGACGTTGAACAGTTGGCAAATGGAGATTCACCATCAGGGCGAAAAGTACTTGTAAATGGAGAAAAGATAGATCCTTTGGGAATACAGATAACAGCTTCTTTATCCCAGAATATGCACTTTATAATGGATTTGGATGTGGGTAGTTTTATAAAATTGCATGCAAAAAGTAGAAAAATTGAAGATAAAAATATTGTAGAAAAAATACTAGAGATGGCAAATAGTTTAGCAGGTGAACCTCTAGCAGCTTCATCAAATCTGACATCTTTAAGCGGTGGACAATCAAGAGCCTTGATGATAGCAGATACGGCACTTATTAGCAATGCTCCTATTGTTTTGGTTGATGAGATTGAAAATGCAGGAATTAATAAAACAAAAGGGATTGAGATATTAGCAGCTGAGGGTAAAATGGTTTTAATGGCTTCACATGATCCAAGCTTAATTATAACAGCAAAGCAAAGAGTTATTATGAAAAATGGTTCAATGTCTAAACTTATAGTATCAGATAAAATTGAAAGAGAACATCTAAAATATTTTAAAAAGATAGATAGAATTCTTGAAACTTTTAGAGAAAATTTAAGACACGGTGGCAAATTAGATGAAAAAACACTTGAAATATTAGAAAATGAGATAGGAGTATAAAATGAGTAAAAATAAGATATATATATCGGCGCCTATGAATGTATATAGAAATATATTTACAGAATTGAAAAAAATTTGTCCAAATTCAGAAGTATGTAACTATCATTCTAATGAGTTGATATATTTAAAAAACATAAAAGAGGGAAAAATGGATGAAGTTCCTGATATGCTGATTTCTACGTGTCCCGAAATATTATGGGAGAGAGATTATTTAAATGATTCAAATCTTTTTGATAATGAGTATAGATATGACATAAATACTAATTTAGAATCAAAAAAACTTTTGGATGATAAATGGGTTTTAAAACCTATTTATGTAATGCCAATCGTTATATTTTACAACAAAGATATGAAAAATCCTCCACAAGCTTGGAATGATCTGTTAGAGCCTAGATTTAAAGGAAAAATCATTACAACAAATGTAGCATCATTTCCAGCTATTCTTTTTAAACAATTTTATAAACACACTTTAGGGCAAAAAGGTGAAGATTTTGTTGAAAATGATGTTGAATATTTAGGATCTCCAATAGATGTAAATAAAGCAGTTTCTAGCAAACAATATGATATTGGAATTATATCTTTGCCTTTTGCTATGTTTTCAAGAAATAATAGCACAGCAATATCTTGGCCAAAAGAAGGAGCACTTCATCTTACACAAGTAATGATAATGAAAAAAGGGTATAGTGAAGAAACTAAAAAAGCAGCCGATTTTTTAGTATCACAAAAAGCTCAAGAAATATTTAGTAAAAATGCCAGTTTTGTCCCTGTGGTGCCAAATGTTGAAATTCCAAAATATTATAAAGAGAACAATACAACTCTATTTTGGAAAGATTGGGATGATTTTATAGCTATGGCTAAAAAATAGAGCTCATCAAATTAACTGTGTAAATACAAACCATAGACTAAAACCTTAAATATATTTTACTAAAAAATATCCTGGAAATAAATAACAAGCTGAGGATAAATTTCCGACCAATCCCTGATTCTATTGCTTTTCCATTTTTCCAGCACCTCCTGTGTTGAAGTAAAAAGGACTTTAAAAGCCGCTTCTTTTGAAGGGAATGAGCCTTTGTTTTTCTTTGGTTCTAAATGTATAATTGTATCGAATTGGATATGAACATTAAAATCAGCTTAATTATTGTTATGATTTTTACTTAACATAATGTATATTCTCTTTAAAATATATTTTTCTACTTAACACTCTTCTTGTATTTTATTTATAGCTGAATCATCATAAGGATCAGCATGAATATTTATTACCCATATTTTGTCACTATTTATATTTCTTATTTTTCCTTCAACTTGTTCTATTATTGTATGTGCCATTTTAAGTTTCATATCTGGTGTCATTACTAAATGAATATCTACAAAATTTCTATTTCCTGCTTGGCGAGTTCTTAAACAATGATAATCTAAAACTAATGTTTGTTTTTTTATGATAGTTTTTATTTTTTCAACCGTTTGAAAATCTAAACTAATATCAAGTAAATTTAGAAATCCTTCTTTTACAAGGTCTAATGCTTCTTTGAAAATATAAATAGCTATAAAGATTGAAACTATAAAGTCAATTTGATAATAACCAGTTAATTTAACAGCTATTAAAACTAAGATAATTGCAATATTTGAAACTAAGTCTGTTTTATAATGCAAGGCATCTGATTTAATAACTAAAGAATTAGTTCTTTTAGCTACATAATTTAAAAACAGAACTAAAAAAAATGTAGCTGTTACAGATAAAATCATAATATAAAAGGCTAAATCAATTTTAGTAATTGTAGAATGGTGTAAAAATTTATTAATTGCTGTATATATGATAAATCCAGCACTTCCTATAATTAAAAGTCCTTCAAAAAGGGCTGCCATCCCTTCTATTTTACCTTTTCCATAATTAAATTTTTCATCTGCCCTGCTTTCACTTAAACGAACAGCTATCATATTGAAAATACTTACAAACATATCCAAAATAGAATCAACTGCACTTGCAATCACGGCTACACTTCCTGTCATAAATCCAACGATAATTTTTGTAATAGCTAAGAAAAAAGCTACACTGCTGGACGCAATTGTTGCAATTCTTGGTAGTTTTCTTTTCATTACATCATATCCGATACATCTCTATTTAAAAGAAGTTCAAGAAATACAGTTGCATAACTTCCTTTTGGTAAAAAGAAATTCAAATTGTAATGCCACTCTTTTTCATTATATTTACCTTCTATATCTTCAGGAAAAATCCAAGCATATCTTCTATCACCATCTCTTCCAGGAATATAATTAGCATATTTTTCTTCTATAATCCCAGCGTATTTAGATGCTCTTTTTACTTTTTTACCATTTAATAATCCAGTTGGAGCTATATCTTTTTTCTCAAATCTTTCTATTTCATCTAAATTTAATTCAAAATCTCTTCCGTGAGGGTAATGTCTCATCAAATCGCCTTGAAGAAGTTTAAATGGATGTTTTTGTTTTTTGATAAAATCAATCACATCTTTAGGAAACTCTTTAGAAAGTTCTTTGGGAGTAAATTCTTCAAAAATATTAGATAAATTAATTCTTTCTGTTAGCCATTTGTTGAAAAGCTCACTTTGATAAGCATTTACAAGAAGTTTAGCTATTTTTTTATTTTTAATTACCAAATTTCCATCTATTAAATCTTTACCCTGCTTTGCTGAATTATCTTTTCCAAATCTCTGAAAACCAAAATAATTAGGAATCCCATATTTTTTAAAAGATTTTAATATTTTGTCCATTTTTTTAGCATCTGTTGGATTTACTTTTTTTAGTCTTAAAAAAAATCTATTTCCTTTTAAGTGTCCTATTTGTAGTTTATTTTTATGTATATGTTTTTCTAAAATTTTAATTTTTGGATGTCTTATTTTTTCAACTTCTTTTGTAAATATTTTAGGAATTGAGATATATTGTATAGTTAATCCATATTTATCTTTAAGCCCTGCATAACCGATATCTCTTGATTTAGCTCCAGTTCTTTCTGATAAAATTTTTATTAAATCATAAGTTGTTAAATCTTTTTTTCTAACTTTTAAAATTAGCCATTCTCCATTATTTGAAAATTCATATAATGCTTTTTCTTCTACTAAGAAGTTTTCACTGTTTTTATTGAATAATGGGGATTCTATTGGTGAGTGTTTGTAAATATTGTTTAACATAGTTTTATTTCCTTATACTTTCCGGAATTAATTTTTCAACCCCGTCTTTAAAATTAACTAAAAACATAGGAAATTCCTCATCTACTTTAGCTAAATCAACATATGTATTTATGAATGTATTTACATCTATTTCTTTTTTATTCATTCCATAAGAAAAAAGTAGAAACATCTCTTTAATTTTGGGATTATCTACTAAAACTGACATATCTTGAGCTACTTGAAGTGCTTCTTCTGTTAAATTTTGAGACCACAGTCCAAGCATATTATCAAACAAAAATAGAGTTGCATATAACTCCTCTTCTTCAGCCATTATTATACTTTCTTGATCAGTAATTTTTTTATTAAAAATTTCTATTGATTTATTAAATCCTTCTTGAAAATTTTCTTCTGCTTTTTGTGTATCTTGATTTGCTAAGGCACTTTTAAACTCTATATATTTTTCTTTTATCATTTTTATCCTTTTATATATCTATATTTTCTAAAGCTTTATATACTTCAAAAGCTTGTTTATGCTCAGCCACATCATGTGCTCGTATAATTGTAGCCCCATTTTTAACCGATTCTAAATGAAGAGCTAAAGTTCCAGGAAGCCTTTTTTCTACGGGAGTTGGAATAATTTTGTCTATCATACTTTTTCTACTAGCCCCTACTAAAAGTTCATATCCAAATCTTTTGAAATGTTCTAAATGTTTAATAAGAGTTAAATTATCTTCCAATCTTTTACCAAATCCTATTCCAATATCCAAAATTATATCTTCAATATTATGTTTAAGAGCTGTTTCTATTCTTTTTTGAAAATATGTATCTACTTCTAAAATTACATTTTTATAATATGGATTATTTTGCATATTTTCAGGGATTCCTTTTATATGCATTATACACACCCCAGCATTATACTGCCCTACTACCTTTGCAACTTCTTCGTTTGCTAGGCCTGTTATATCATTTGCTATATTAAATCCGTGATTTAATGCAAAATCAATCACTTTTGGCTCAAAACTATCTATTGAAAACGAAACTTTTTGATATAAATTTCTTTTATAAATTTCTTCTATAATTGGTTTTACTCTTTTAAGTTCTTCTTCAATTCCCGGATAAATACTTCCAGGACGAGAAGAAACCCCTCCAATATCAATTATATCAGCACCTTCTTCTATCATTTTTTCTATTTTATCAACTGCTGATTCACCTTTGAATCTACTACCACTAAAAAAGCTATCATCATTTGCATTAATTACACCCATAAGTTTTAATGGAAATTTTTTTTCTTGTTTAAATTCAGATAAAATTTTTGCTAATAATTTTAATTTAAATGGTTGAGATTTTTCTTTATTTGATAAAATTTCTAATTGTTTTGTATTGCATATCAAAATTGCATCATGATATTGCACAGAACAATCCACTCCTCCATGAGGTACAATGAGTTCTGCACCTATACTTAAAGCATCTTGTTTTAGAATATTACTTGCACCACAATATATGTTTTTTAAGTAAAAAAAATGAAGTTTTGACTTTTTTTTCATAATAGTAATTCCAGCAGAATCAACATTTAATTTATTCATAGATTTAACAATATCTATCTCATTTGAAAGTTTGTAAATTTGCATTTAAATTCCTTATTGAAAGTAATAAAAGTGAAATAATAGCTTGTCTATCTGTATTTAAATCAACTAGTTTTATAGCCAATTCGAAATTTTCTAATAATTCTTCATCAGGATTTTGAATATTTTTGAAAAGTTCATATATAAAACTTTTAAGTTCTTGTTTATCAAGTGATTTTTTTAAAGTTTCATATATATCTTTTGTAGTTAATCTATTTATATTTAAATTAAATTCTACTTTTGGTAATGGATAATTTACAGTTTCTATACTTATCCTACTTCTAATAGTGTCAAGTAAAGCATATTTTGAAGTTGTTAAAATAATAAAGTTAACTTTATCTGGGGTTTCTTCCAATATTTTAAGTAAAGCATTTTGAGATTCAATCCTAAAATTAATAGCTTTAATTAAAATATATTTATCTTGCCCAGTAGTTTGATAAGCTTCTTCTTTTATTGATTTTACAAGCTCAAGCTTTAAATCAATATCTTCAAAAATATAAAGGTTTTCATATTTAGAAGCAATTTCTTCTTTTGCTTTTTCAATATCATTAGATATATAAATTATATTCAAAGCTTAATTTCTCCAAATATACTTGAAGTTATTGTTTTGTTAAATAGTTTTAAAAGAGTCATAAGTTTACTGTCTAATTTATCATCATAACTTTTAATATAAAAACTATTTCTAATTTCACTATCCATAAGCCAGACGAAAGAATCTTCTTTTCTTTTTACTAAATTATAAATATTACTTTCTTCTTTACCAATATACCAATATTTATAGTTACCATTAAATGTAATATCAAGCATATCTTCTATCATATCAAGATATTCTATTTTATCAGTTTTGTGAGAATATGGAATAAAAGATATTAGAGGATATACTGGCACAAATGGACGATTATTAGAAACATTATTAATGTTATTGATAATATAATGACTAAACCAATCTCTTTGTCTATCTGTTATAACTAGAAATGGAGTCCCTTGCATAAGCTCCGTAATTGCATCATCGCATAAAGGTACCCATTCTAACACTCTTTCATCAAGCCAACTATCAAAACTCTTATCGCTTTTAATAGTTTCTTTTGTCCATTCAAGTAGATTCAATTATTTGTCCAAGCCATAAGTTTCGTGAAGAGTTCTAACTGCCAATTCACCATATTTTTCATTAACTACCATTGAAATTTTAATCTCACTTGTAGAAATCATTTGTATATTTATATTTTCTTTTGCCATAGTATCAAAAGCTTTAGAAGCAACTCCACTATGTGATTTCATACCAACGCCAACAATACTTACTTTTGCAATATTTTCATCATAAGTAATTTCATCACTTCTATTTTCAAAATCTTTCATAACTTCTTTTGTAAATTCAAGTTCTGTCCCAGGAACTGTAAAAGTTACATTTGCTTTATTATCATATCCTACATTTTGTATTATCATATCTATATTTATATTTTTATTGGCTAATTTATTAAAAAGTTCTGCATTAATTCCAGGCTTATCTTTAAGTCCAAATATAGTTACTCTCACTTGATTTTTGTCAAGTGCAATTCCACTTACCAATACTTTTTCCATAACATTTTCCTCTTTTGTAATTAAAGTTCCATTATTATCTTCATCTTTGAATGATGATTTTACTAAAATATCTACATTCAGTTTTTTTGCAAGTTCAACTGAGCGACTTTGCATAACTTTTGCACCCATACTTGCAAGTTCTAGCATTTCATCATAACTAATTTTATCTAGTCTTTTTGCCTTTGGTTCAATTCTTGGATCAGTTGTATAAATACCATCAACATCTGTATAAATTTCACAAACATCAGCTTTTAATGCTCCGGCAATAGCTACTGCAGTTAAATCACTTCCACCTCTTCCAAGTGTTGTAACATCTCCATTTTCATTAATACCTTGAAAACCAGCCACTACAATTATTTTACCTTTTTTAATCTCTTTTTGCATAGGAATTGGATTGATTGAGGAAATTCTTGCTTTTGTATGATTTGAATCAGTTTTAATTCCTGCTTGTCTTCCTGTCATTGCAATAGCTTTATAACCCATCTCTTGAAGAGCTATACTCAAAAGTGCGGAAGTTACTCTCTCTCCCGAACTTACTAATAAATCTAGTTCTCTTTGAGGAGGTCTTTTACTAAAATGACAAGCATAATCAATCAATTTATTAGTTTCACCACTCATAGCTGAGACTATTACAACTACATCATTACCCTCATCAGCTGTTTTGGCAACTTTATTAGCTACATTTTGGATTCTATCTAAATCACCTACACTTGTTCCACCATATTTCTGAACTACCAGCATTATATATATCCTTGTTCTCTAAAATATTTTAACACCCCTTTATAAACAGGTCTTTTAAAATTATTTATATATTTATAAAAATCTCTCATTTTAACAAATTGATATGCTTTGAATTCCGGTAGTTCTGTATTTAAATTAATGTTTGCATTTGGCTTAAGTTTTACCAAAAAATATTTTTGTCTTTGCCCACAATAAGGTTGCATTTTTTCCGCTACTTTTGGAGGAAAATCATAACTTACCCAATTTGGAATTGTCGCTAGTACTTCAATATCGTTAGTTCCTATTTCTTCTTTTAATTCTCTAAGAAGGGCTTCTCTTGGAGTTTCTCCTTTATCTATTCCACCTTGAGGAAGTTGCCAAACATTATCTAAATCAACTCTGTTTGCGATTAAAACTTCTACACTTTCAGGATATTTTGGAGAAAGAATTATAGCGGCTACATTAGGTCTGTAAATTTTTTTAGCCATTTTCTTCCTTTTTTAATGAAATTATAACAAAAATTGAAGGAGAAAAAAGGGAAAGAAGAATTAAATCTTAAATTTATTAATCTCTTGATTTAATTTATCAGATATTGTTTCTAATTTAGTGGAAATATTATTAAGCTCACTACTTACTTTATCTGTGATTTTTGCTTCTTTAGTCAAACCATCACTTGTTTCAACTAAAAATCTTACATTTGTATCAATTTTTGTAGTTTCACTTGCTGCTTTTTTAGAAAGTTCTATCGTATGTTCTAAATTTTTCATAGAATCATTTGTTTGGGTTACCAATGATTCTGTTGTAGATGATATTGATTGAGACTCTTGTGCATTATCTTCTATTTCTGTTTGAGCTTCTATTACACCTTGAACAATTATATTTGTAGCAGCTTCAATTTCCCCTAAACTTTTTTGAGTTCGTTCAGCTAATTTTCTAACTTCATCTGCCACAACAGCAAAACCTCTTCCATGCTCACCGGCTCTTGCTGCTTCAATAGCTGCATTAAGTGCAAGTAAATTTGTTTGGTCTGCTATTTCTTTAATAATACCAATAATGTCTTTTATTTGATTAGTTTGTTCTGCAAGTGTATTAACCTTGCTAGCTAATCCCATTTCATTATTTGATGATTCGCTTATTTTACTAACAACATTATTTAATGTTTTAGTAGTTTTTCTAAGTGTATTGTATACTATATTCATATCTTCTGCTGTTGTAATTACACTTTCTTCTGCTATTGCTAAATCAGTTTCTATATATTTAATATACTCTTTTGTTTTTATAATTAATTCATTTTGGCTAGCAACTGTATTTCTTGTTAGATTACTTCCTTTTTGAACTTCATCAATTATATTTTTAGCAATATTAGTTGTATTTTTAAGTTCTGAGACCATAGAACTAAGTTTATTTAAAAATATATTCATATAAGTAGCAACTTCGCCTATTTCATCTTTTGAATCAATATTAACTCTTTTTGTTAAATCTCCATTACCTTGAGCTAAATCTTTTACAATATCTCTTAATTGTTCAATTGGTTTGACTATAAAATTTTTACTAAGAAATAGTGCAATTAATAGAATAATTCCTGAAAGTATAAGAGTGATTATTAAAGTTTTTGTTAATGTACTTTTTATTTCTTTATCTGCTTTTTGTTTTATTTTAGAAATTGTTTTATCTATATCACTTAAATATGCCCCAGTTCCAATTACAAATCCCCATGGTTTGAATAATCTAACTATTGATAATTTTTTTTCATATTTTTTAGTTGTAGGGTTATAAAAACTGTAAGTCATAAAAGCATAATCTTTCTTTGTTTTTTTAAGAGCATCCACTCCTAACTCGACAAATGGAACTTTTGGTGTATTTATAAAAACTTTACCATCTAAAGATGGTTTAATCGGATGCATTATCATTTTATAGTGCATATCATTTACCCAAAAATATCCATTTTTTCCATATCTTGTATTTTTAACTTCTTCTAATGCTTCTCTTTTTGCTTCAGGTGTAACATCGCTTACATAAGCCCCTGTTCCTAAAATCCAATTATAAGGTTTAAAAACTCTAACTAATGAAACCTTAAATTCATATTTTTTAGTTTTTGGAGAATAAAATTTATATTTAATATAAGTTCTATCACAATTACATTTTTTAAGAGCATCTACCCCTAATTGAACAAATGGAACTTTTGGTGTATTTATAAAAGTTTTACCAGTTAAAGATGGTTTAATTGGATGCATTATCATTTTATAATTAAAATCATTTATCCAAAAATATCCACTTTTCCCATATCTTGCAGATTTTACTAACTCTTTAATTCTATTTTTTAATTCTATATCACTCATTTTGTCTTTATTAATTTTGTAAAAATTATTAATAACATTAAAAAGAATATCAGCTTTCTGTGTTAATTTATTTTTTAAATCTCTTTCCATATTTTCAGGTTTAGTTTTGTTATAACTTACTTCAACTACTTTTTTAATAATTTCTGTTTTAGATAATAAATCAGTTTTCTTTTGTGCCATCATTGTTTTTGTAAAAGATTCTATTTCATCATTTGTTAATCTTTTGATAGAATTAACAGAAATAACAATTGATATAATACTAACTAATAAAATAGCACTAATTAATAAAAGTATAATCCTTTTACTAATAGAAATATTTTTCAACATCTACACTCCTTTTTTGCATTTCTGTAATTTTAACATAAAAATTTAATAAAATTATATAAAAAGGATAAATTTGCTTTATATACATATCCCATTTTGTGATTCTAAATGTTTTTATTGTGCTTTTAATTCATATATTACTAACAAATTATTTGAATTAATATTTAATTATTATTGATAGAAATACATAGATAATCATAGAATCTATTTCATTTTTTGAATCAATATTTACTCTTTTTGTTAAATCTCCATTATCTCAATATTATTAACTCTTTTTTTATTACTTTGTGATAAATCTTTTACAATATTTTTTAATTCTTTAATTGGCTTGGCTATAAAATTTTTACTAATAAATATTGCAATTAATAGAATAATTCCTGAAAGTATAAGAGTAAGTATTAAAATTTTTGTTAATGCATTTTTTATTTCTTTATCTGCTTTTTGTTTTATTTTAGAAATTGTTTTATCTATATCACTTAAATATGTTCCAGTTCCAATTACAAATCCCCATGGTTTAAATAATCTAACTATTGATAATTTTTTTTCATATTTTTTAGTTGCAGGATTATAAAAAGTGTATGTAATAAAAGCATAATCTTTCTTTGTTTTTTTAAGAGCATCTACTCCTAACTCGACAAATGGAACTTTTGGTGTATTTATAAAAGTTTTACCATTAAATTGTGGTTTAATTGGGTGCATTATCATTTTATAATGCATGTCATTTATCCAAAAATATCCATTTTTTCCATATCTTGTATTTTTAACTGCTTCTAACGCTTCTCTTTTTGCTTGGGGTGTAACATCGCTTACATAAGCTCCTGTTCCTAAAATCCAATTATAAGGTTTAAAAACTCTAACAAGTGATACTTTAAATTCATATTTTTTAGTTTTTGGAGAATAAAATTTATATTTAATATAAGTTCTATCACAATTACATTTTTTAAGAGCATCTACTGCCAACTGAACAAATGGAACTTTTGGTGTATTTATGAAAACTCTACCTGTTAAAGATGGTTCTATTGGATGCATAATCATTTTATAATTAAAATCATTTATCCAAAAATATCCATTTTTTCCATATCTTACAGCTTTAACTAATTCTTTAATTCTATTTTTTAATTCTTTATCACTTATTTTATTTTTATTATTTTTGTAGAAAGTATTAATAACATTAAAAAGAATATCAGCTTTCTGTGCTAATTTATTTTTTAAATCTCTTTCCATATTTTCAGGTTTAGTTTTATTATAACTTGCCTCTATGACTTTTGTAATAATTTCTGATTTATGTAATAAATCATCTTTTTTTTCATCCATCATTGTTTTTGTAAAAGATTCTATTTCATCATTTGTTAATCTTTTAATAGAATTAATAGAAATTACAATAGCTCCAATAGTAACTAATAAAATAGTAATAATCAATAAAAAAATAATCCTTTTACTAATAGAAATATTATTTGACATTTACACTCCTTTTTATTAGTGTTTTTATTATTTTAACATAAAAATTTGATAAAATTATATAAAAAGGATAAATTTGCTTTATATACATATTCCATTTTGTGATTCTAAATGTTTTTATTGTGCTTTTAATTCATATACTACTAAAAATTATTTGAAAAAAGATTATTTTAGTGCACTTAAAACTCAATTTAAAAACGAAAAAAAACCTAATAAATTTAAATCTGTTTTTATAGGAGGTGGAACTCCAAGTGTAATGAATTTAGAATTTTATGAAAAATTATTTAAATTAATATCTTCTTATATTAATAAAAATACAGAAATAACTATAGAATCTAATCCAAATTCAACAAAAATAGAATGGCTTAAAGGATTAAAAGAGTTTGGCGTAAATAGAATTAGTTTTGGTGTGCAAAGTTTTGATGATGAAAAACTTAAATTTTTAGGTAGAAATCACTCTTCAAAAGCTGCTTTACTTTCTATTGAAAATAGTTTAAAAGTCTTTGATAATGTAAATTTAGATCTGATTTATGCTACTAAACTTGATAATAAAACTTTACTTAAAAATGATTTAGATATAGCAGTTAATTTAGAAATATCTCATATTAGTGCCTATTCCCTAACTATAGAAAAAAATACAGAATTTTATAAAACTTCAGATAAAAGGAAAGAAGATGAAGCACTTGAGATATGGTTTATAAATAGTATTAAAAAATATTTTAATCAATATGAAATCTCTAATTTTGGTAAAGTTTGTAAACATAATTTAGGATATTGGAAACTTGATTCTTATATTGGATTAGGAGCTGGAGCGGTTGGATATGATGGGGAAAATAGATATTATACTCATAAATTACCAGAAAAGTATATAAAAAATCCTACTTTTAAAGAGATAGAAACTTTAAACAACTATGATACAAAAGAAGAAAAAGTCCTTTTGGGACTAAGAAGTATAGTTGGATTTAATATTAATATTTTAAATGAAGAAGAAAAAAGAAAATGCTTTAATTTAATAGAAGAAGGAAAACTATCTTTAAAAGAAAATAGAGTTTTTTCTAATGATTTTTTATTAGCTGATGCTTTAACAAGTTATATTTTATTTTGATATAATTATGAAAAAAGGTTATTTTATGAATTTACGCCAAAAAGTTATAAGTGATGAAAAATATATTACACTTGAAACAACTCCTCCAAAACTTCCTACGTTTAATGGTGTTTTAGATAAAATAAAAAAAACAGAAGCTTATAAATTTGTAGATGGATTTTCGACTACAGATTCCCCTCTTTCACAAATGAAATATAATTCAATTATAGCAGCATTCAAACTTCAACAAAAATTTAATTTACCAGTAATTGCTACAATGAGTATGAGAGATAGAAATAAAATCGCACTTCAAAGTGATTTATTAGGAGCAAATGATTTGGATGTGGTAAATATTTTAGCCTTAACTGGAGACCCTGCTAAAATGAGTGATCAGCCAAATAGTAAATCTGTATTAGAGGGAAATTCAAATTTATTACTTCAAATTATTAGAGGCTTTAACAATGGAATTGATTATAGTGGTAGAGAATTTAAAATAAAACCTAAAAATATAACGGCTTTTGCAGTAAGCAACTCTTATGCAAAAAATTTCGCAACTATAGAAAAAAAGATATTTAATAAAGCAAAAAATTGTGCTACAGCTATTATTACACAACCTGTTTATGATATAGATATAGCTAAACAATTACTTGATATCAAAAGAAGTGTTAGAAGAGAATTTAGTGATGAAAGAGCTAATTTTCAAATAGTTTTAGGATTTTTCCCAATTACAAATTTAAAAACTGCTCAATTTTTATCTTCTCATGTGCCTGGTATTTATGTTCCTGATAGTTGGATAGAAGCACTTATAAAAGCGCATAATATTTCAAAAGATGAAGAGTATAAAGTAGGACTTGAGCTAAGTAGAAATTTATTTCAAAATTTACTTAAAATTCATCCCAAAATTCATATAATGACTGCTAATAAATTTGAAATAGTAAAAGAGTTATTTTAACTCTTTTACTTAATAGACTTAGCTTTTTTACAGCTTTCTGCTATTGTTTTTGCATCAAGAGAATTTTTGATATATTTCTTCATTCCACAAACTTTTTCGAAATAACCTTTCGCAGAAACCATATTTTGTTCTTTATAAGCAATTTCGCCTAGATTTTCGCAACTTCCTATATCATTAAGCTCACAACCTTTGTTATAATATTTTTTAGATTTAGCTATATTTTTCTTTATACCCATTCCCATATACAACATAAGCCCTGCATTTCCACAATCCCAACCATTTCCATTTTGACATTCTTGCTCAAAAGTTTGTAAAGCCTTTTGATTTTCACCTTTTGCTAACAATTTCATTCCAGGATCATTACTTTCTCCATGTGCAAATAAACTTATACTTAAAATTCCTGCTATTAATACTTTTTTCATTCTATTCCTTTATTAATGGTTACAACAAGCGCAACCCATTCCTTCTAAATCATCATCAAAATTTTCTAATTGATGTCCACCAGTACTATTCCCAGATAAAATCGCTTCTTTGTATGCTATAACATTTGAATTATGTTTAATTGTATAATAAATTTTCGCTGTATTTCTGATATTATTTATAGTTGAGCAATATGTTTCAAGTGAACTTAAAACCCATCTTTTTGCTACTACATCATCTGCATTGCTTTCAATATCATAAATAAAAGTAACTTCTTTAAATGTTTGAGGATATGATTCTTTTTTAATGATATCTGCTTCAATTTCACATTTTTTAATTTCATATCCTTGTTTAGTAGCTAAATGAACTATATCCACCCCACTACAACTGATCATAGCACCTGTAAAAACTTCTACAGGACTCATCTCTTTTGCATCGATAATCATAGTAGTTTTATCATTTATGATTTCAAATTTCATTTCATCAATATATCTTGTCTTAATTTTCATTTAAAAATTCCTTAAAATATTTTAATTGTTTTTCAACTTGACTTGGTGCAGTTGCTCCATAAGAGTTTCTACTATTTAATGAATTAATTAAACTCATATCTGCATCTCTTCCAATTCTTTCATCAATACTTTGAAGTTCTTTTAAATTAAGTTCACTTAAATCAACTCCCTTATCTTCTGCCAAAGCTACAGCTCTACCTGTAATATGATGAGCTTCTCTAAATGGCACACCATTTTTCGCTAAATAATCAGCTAAATCAGTAGCAGTTAAGTGTCCTATTTTGCTAGCTTTTAGCATTCTATCTTTATTGATTGTTAAAGTATTCATGAGAGCTATTAAAATATCCATAGATAATAAAATATTTTCTACACTATCGAAGACACCTTCTTTATCTTCTTGTGTATCTTTATTATATGCAAGTGGAAGACCTTTCATTACTGTAAGAAGTGCAATTAAATTACCATAAGTTCTACCAGTTTTTCCTCTTATAAGTTCTGGAACATCTGGATTTTTTTTCTGAGGCATAATTGAACTTCCTGTAGCATATTTATCACTAATTGTTACAAATTTAAATTCACTTGTGCTCCATAGAATTAATTCTTCTGCAATTCTACTCATATGCATTGATAAAGTAGCAATATTAAAAAGGATTTCAAGTGCAAAATCTCTATCACTAACAGTATCTAAGCAATTAATTGTAGGCTCTCTAAATCCTAACTCTTTTGCAGTTTGAGCTCTATCGATTGGATGAGGTGTTCCTGCAAGTGCTGCACATCCTAAAGGGGAAAGATTGTTTCTCTCATAGCTTGATATAAATCTTTCATAATCCCTTTTGAACATACTTGTATAAGCTAACATATGAAATGCAAAACTAATTGGTTGTGCATGTTGAAGATGAGTCATACCTGGTAAAATAGTTTCTTTATGCTCCTCGGCAATTTTTACAAAAGAATTAATTAATTCTTTTATTTTAGCAGCAATAATTTTATCTTGTTTCAAAACATACATTCTAAAATCAACTGCTACTTGGTCATTTCTACTTCTTGCTGTATGAAGCTTTTTACCAGCGTCACCTATAACCTCTGTAAGTCTTTTTTCAATCGCCATATGAATATCTTCATCTTTGATATCATAAACAAATTTACCTTCTTCAATCTCTTTTTTAACTTGGGCTAAACCTTTTTGAATATCTTCAAATTCTTTTTTAGTTAAAATACTTTGATTTGCAAGCATTTTAGCATGAGCTAAACTTCCTTTAATATCTTCTTCATAAAGTTTGTTATCAAAAAATATAGAAGCATTAAATTTATCTAATAATTCATCTTGAACTTCTTTGAATCTTCCACTTGAAAGTTTTTGTTCTGCCATAAAAATTCCTTTATTTTTAATATTTTGAAATTATAACATAAGATTTATTGGCACTGACTAAATAAAGTGAAACAATTGCAAATTTTAAAGTAAAAAAAGGTCAGTACCGATTTATTTATTACCTTTATGAAGTAACTCATGAAGAGTTACTTTTCCTCCTAATTGATTATAATAAATAACATAATTAGTTAAAACTTTTTTACCATATTTTCTACTTTCGGTATATGGAACCATTTCTATACTTAAAAATGGTTCGTAGATACCTTTGAATTTAAAAAAAGGAACTACTTTTCTTTGGGTAAATCCAATTCCCCCATTATATGCATAAGAAATAAACAGTGGATTATTTAATCTTTTTGCAAGCCATAAAATATGTTTTTTAGCATATTTTACATTTATTTTAGTTTCAAAAAATTTAGAAATATCTTCATTTGGTTTAAAATTTCTAATCAAAAATGGCATCATTTGCATAAGTCCAATTGCATAAGAATGACTTATTTGAGCAGGAATAAATCTACTTTCTTGTCTTGCTAATGCATAAAAAAGAGCTTTACTTGAAATATTTAAATCATCTAAATCATATTTAGGCATAATATAATAATTCTTTGTATAATTAAATGCTTTATCTAAAACCAATGCTTTCAAAGGAAGTACTTCATTATTATCAAGTTTTTTAGCAAATTTAAAATAATCCTTAACTTTAGAGTAATCTATATTAAATCTAATAACATCCAAAGGGTTATCAATATTATAATTTTTTTTAGCTTTATTGAAAATTTTTACACTATCAATTTTATAACTTTTTTTAAATTTTTCATAAATATATAATGTATAAAAATCTATGCGCTTATTTTGAAGTAACTTATTAGCATAAATTTTGTTTTTAGTTAAAAGATATAGCCAAAAAATAGTTTTGTTATTTTTCTTTTTGATACTTTTTAAAATATCAATAGCATAATTAATATAATTATAATTAATTGCATTTAAGGCTAATAAAAATTTACTTTTATCATTAACTAGCTTATAATTAATATTAAATAATGATTTATGCAAATTTGTCAGACTTCTATTTCTAACAACTATATTTAAAAAATAGTAAAAATTTTTATCTATTGCTAAATTATTGAGATAAATTTCAGGAATTTCTATATCTTTTGGATCTTGTATAAAAAGGTCAAAAAAAGCTTTTTTATTTTTCAAAATTTTAATATAGTTTTTATTAAAAATTGCATTAATTTCTGTCTTTATTGTTGATTTAGGAAGTTTATTTAAAAGAGTTTTAATATCCTCATCCTTCATTTTTGATAAATCTCTTAATCTAAATCCATTTTGAACAATGCAAGAAGAATTAATATCTTTAAAATTAAATCTTGTAGGATATTTACAATTATAAATCTTTTTATATTTATCAAATTTTTTAGATAAAATATATAGGTGATGTTTTTTCTTAAATGTAATTTCTTTATATAGCTTATCAGCTTCTTTAGTAGAGTTAACTTCTTTTAAATACTCTGTAATATAGAAATCTCGAACAAAAGTTTTTGGATATGATAATACATCCTTTAAATTAGGAATTGCAAGAAGAAATAAAGGAAAAAAAAAAGTTAAAAATTTCATCCTAAACTATTGGCTAGCTCAAACAATAATTTAACAAAAAACATTTGACAAAATTCTAAAAATAGAATTAAAATCAAAGGTGCTATATCCATTCCTCCAAAGTTTGTAGGAATATATTTTCTAATAAGTGCATAAACTGGTTCAGTTAGTTTATATAAAATTTGTACGATTGGATTGTATGGATCAGGTCTTACCCAGGTAATAAGTGCAGCTATAATTACAATCCATATGTAAAGTCCTAATACCATATTTAAAATATTTGCAATTGCTGCAATAAGTGTCGATAATACTATCATTTTTTCTCCTTAAAGTAGATGTCCAGCATCTTTTATAAAATATACTTTTGCATAATTTTTAAAAAATTTAACTGCATTTTCAATATCTATTATTTTATCTTTTTCTCCAACATAAACTTCAATAGTTATATTTTTTTGTTTTGCATATTCAACTAGTCCCCAATTAAATTCAAACATCTCTTCAAGTTGATAAAGTTCAGGCTCATCCAAATAAATATCTAAATTGATTTCAGTCGGATATTTTACATTTTCTAGAAAATGTTTAATATAACTATTTTTATCTTTTTTAAAAGCATTTATTTGAAGCTTTGCAAACTTTGAATTTTTAGGAAAAAAAGCAGGCGAAAGAAGTTGAAGTTTATCCACTCTTTTAGTGGTATGTACTGCATCAATTAATGCCTTTTGTGCTCCATAACTAAAACCAGCGACAACAAATTCATCCTCTTCTAAATAATTTTCAAAAAGTTTTTTTTCATTCCAAAATCCAAAACCACTATAATACCTCATTAAAAAGTTCCTTTACTTCAGCTTTTGTAATTACTTCTTTTTCAAGTAATTTTTGTTGAACTTTTAAAATAACTTCTTTTTGTGATACATATAAAATTTGAGCTCTTTTATAGCTTTCTTCCAAAAGAGTTGCTACTTCCATTTCATTAGAGATGATTTTATCGCCCATTCCGTATTCTGTTATCATTTTAGTAGCTAACTCTTTTGCTTTTTTAATATCACTACTTGCGTTTGAATATTTTTCGTTAAATATATCTTCTATACATACAAGTCCACTTAAATATACTTGAATTTTTGCTTCTATTTCAGATTTAGAAACTAATTCTCTATCAATTTCTTTAAAATCATCTTTTACCAAACTCATTTTTTCAAAATCAACTTCAAGCCAATTTGCTGTTACAGCTTTTGCTGATTGATAAAAAGAGAGAATATTTTTTTCTTGTTCTGTGTAACTTAATATTTTCTTTTTACCAGCTAAAACTTTATCTTTTACTGCCAAAAAGTCATCAATTGTTAACTCTTTTTTATTATGATTAAGAGCATAAATACTTGCTTCATTTACCAAACTAGCAAGGGCAGCTCCACTAAATCCAACCGTCATTTTTGCTATTTTCTTTACATCATCTTTGAATGGCTTATTTTTCAAATATATTTTTAAAATTTCTTCTCTATCTTCAAGTCCAGGAAGTTCTACATAAACTCTTCTATCAAATCTACCAGCTCTTAAAAGTGCATCATCAAGTAAATCAACTTTATTAGTAGCCGCAATTACAATAACACCTTCGTTTTTTTCAAACCCATCCATTTCAGTAAGAAGTTGATTAAGTGTAGCTTCTCTTTCATCATTTCTTAAAGCACCTCTGGCTTTACCAATAGCATCAATTTCATCTATAAAAACAATAGCAGGAGCATTTTGTTTAGCTTTTGCAAACAAAGATTTTACTCTTTTTGCTCCAATTCCTACAAACATTTGCACAAATCCTGCTCCACTTTGATAAAAAAATGGAACCCCTGCTTCACCTGCAACTGCTTTTGCTATCAAAGTTTTACCAACTCCTGGAGGACCTACAAGTAAAACACCTTTTGGCATTTTTATACCAAACTCTCTATATTTTTCAGGATTTTGTAAAAAATCGATTATTTCTACAAGTTCTTCTTTTACTTCATTAATTCCAGCTACATCATCAAAAGTAATATTTGATTTTTGAGCATCAATTATAAAATCTTTATCAACTTCTTCCATTTGTGCTTGAACACTTCCATTTGGCATATTTTGATTTTGATTAGTTGGTGCAAATTTTCTTATTAGAGCCACAATTAATAAAAAAAATCCAAATACAATAAATCCAGATAACATATCATTCAAGAGATTTGTCATTGTAAAACCTTTTTGTTGCAACATTGCAAGACCTAGTAAAGCAGTAATTAAAAGTAAAATAGTTACTAATAATTTATTATTTTTCTGCATAATTTTTATCCTTTATTTCATATTCATCTACTGTTATCCATTGATGAACTAAATTATCTCGTGATTTTATCAAAACTTTATTAAAAAACTGGTCAAATCCTTGATAATATCCATTTTTTTCTTCTTCAATTAATACTTTCAAAGGGACTTTACTATTTTTTCTAAATTCTAAATTTTTACCTTGAATTAATTCCTCTACTTTTTTATGTCTTTTTTTGGCAATATCACCTGGGACATTTTGTTTCAAAGTTGCTGAGTAAGTTCCAGCTCTAGGAGAATATCTAAAGGTATGAATATGAGTTATTGGAAATTTTTTTAAAGTTTCATAAGCACGAGCGAAAATTTCTTCTGTTTCTCCAGGGTGTCCTACAATAAAATCAGTTCCCAAAGCAAAGCCCATATCTGTTAACTTATTAAAAAGAGAAAGCGTTTTATTTACTCTATTTCTTCTTTTCATAATTCTAAGCATTTCATCATCAGAATATTGTAAAGCTATGTGTAGATGCCTCTCTAGCTTTTCATTTTGAATAATATCCATAAATTCTTCATCTATTTGACTTGGCTCTAAACTTCCAAGTCTAACTCTTTTAACAGCTGGAATTGCAAAAATTTTTTTAAGAAGTTTTGCTAAGCTTGTATTTGTATCTTTACCATAACTTCCCATATTAATTCCAGTTAAAATAAACTCACTAAATCCATTTTTACTTAAAATTTCAATTTGAGATAATATTTTGTCTTCTGTCATACTTCTTGCATTTCCTCTAACTTTTGGAATGATACAATAAGCACAATCAAAATCACAACCTTCTTGAATCTTTATAAAAGCCCTTGTTTTACCTGTAATATCTGTAACTATATTTTCATTTACAAAATTTAAATCACTAATTTTATAAAATCTTTCATTTTTAGAAATGATTTCATTTATTTTTTCTTTTTCACTATGCCCAAAAACTCCAAAAACTCTTTCATCTTTGTAAAGTTCTTCTCCAATAGAATGGGCTGAGCATCCAGTTACTAAAACTTTAGCATTTGGATTTTTACGATTAACTTGTGAAATATAATTTCTTAGATTTGAATCTGCTGAATTGGTAACAGTACAAGAATTAATTACAATAATATCTGCTTTTGTTTCATCATGTACAACTTCACTATTTACTAAACTTTGCATAAGTTCTGTATCATATATATTCGTTCTACATCCAAATGTTTTAAAATATACTTTCATTTCTATTTAGCTAACTCACCAAAAGCTTTATCTTCTTCATCTGGTTTGTTATAATTTTTTTTATTATCATTCAATTCATCAAAAGCTTTATCTGATTTATAAAAAGTCACTTTTTTTTGAAGTTCTTTTACTCTTAATTTTTCATATTTTATAAAAGATTCTTTATCCAAACAACTTCTAACAAATACCATTTTTTTGTCTTTATCAACTTTTATATTTTGAAATTTCATATTAGAATCTACAAAAAGTGGTAATTTTTTATCTTTTTGAATACTTTCTAAAAATTTTTCTTCATCTGGTTTTAATTTTTTAAAATTTTGATAAATTACAATTTCAATAATATGCCCTATTCTTTTATTAAGTATGATTTTTGATTCTTTTTTAGTAAGTTCTAATTTTTCAAGACCACCATTATTATAAGTAGATACACAAATTGCCTCACTTGGCTCATGCCCATACCAACTTGGAGCACCTTCAATCTCAACACTTCCATAATGTGCTTTTAAATATCCCCCGAATAGATAACTTGCTAATGTCTTAACTAAAGCAAGTGCTATACCTTCAAACATAAGAAACTCCTTTATTTTATTTTTTTAAGTATAGCAAAAAAGAGAGGTAAATAAAAGAGATTTAATAAAGTTGAAAAAGCAACTCCAAAACCAATAGCAATAGCAAGTGGTTGTAAAATTACAGATTGACCAAAAGGATAAAACATTAAAGTTAAAAGTCCTAAAATAGTAGTGATTGAAGTAAGAAATATTGGTCTTACTCTAAATTTTGCTTTATTGATGAGTTCATTTATATTTTTTGCATCTTTTATAAATTCAATCATAATAATACCATCATTAACTGCCACTCCAAAAAGTCCTACAACACCTATCATCCCAATCATCGTAAAATTAATCCCTACTAAAAAATTTCCAATAATTACGCCTAAAAATGATAATGGAATAACTGAAATCACTATAAATGGTAAAACAACAGAATCAAACATAGCTACAAGTGTAATAAAAATAAGAATTAACGCTAAAATTCCAGAATATTTCATATCTTGCATAAATGCAGATGATACTTTTTTAGCGCCACCTATTCTGTATTTGATCCCTTCTTTTTTAAGTTCATTTAAAACAGGTTGAAGTCTTTTATAAACTTCATTAGTTGTAATTAATTTATGATTTACATTTGCATAAACACTCTTAGCTAAAACTCCATCATATTTATTTAGTTTTTGAAAATTATTTTCTATATAAAAATTTGTAACTTTATTTAGTAAAATATATTGATTTGTATTTGGAATATTTATTCTAAAATTTTGTAAAAATTTAAAACTATCTCTATTTATATCTTTTAATTTAATTTTAATTACATCATCATCAATCGTTTTTCCAAATTCACCTTCACTAAAATATGGTCGTAAAGCTGAAACTATATAAGCTTGATTAATCCCTAACTCTTGCCCATATTTATTTATTTTGATTTTTAAAAGTTTTGCTCCCAAAGTTGCATCATCATAAATATTATAAACACCTTTTATATTTTTTAGTTTAGCTTCTAGTTTTTTCAAGGCATATGAAGTTTTTTTCATATCATCTTTTGTAATCATAATAACAATATCACTTTTTACTATTCCAACACCTGGCACTTTTACATTAAGTTCAGGGATATTTAAATGTAAATTTTTATATTCTTTTTGTAACTCTTTTACAATTTCTTGGGCACTTTTTTCTCTTTTTACATCATCTAAGTTTGATTTTACTGGATTTAGAATAGGTGCTATATATTTATTGTAAATATCAGTTGGTTTTCTGTCATACAAATCCACAAATATTTGAAAATTATTAGCAACTGCATTAATATTTGATTTTCCATTAAGTTTCATTCCAACAATTGTAGTAAATGATTTTATATTATTTCCATTTAGTTTTTGTTTAAGTAAAGCTTCTACTTTTGAAACATTTTTAAATGTATCATAGATTGTATTATTACTATCAAAACTTCCATTTACATATATTTGAGTTGTATCAAAATCAGGGAAAAGCTGAAATTTAGAGTATTTCATTCCTATTACAATTAATGTTGGAATACCCAATAAAAATAAAGCTAAACTAATCCATTTAAATTTTACAAGAAAAGTCAATACTTTTTCATAATAAAGATTAACTTTTTCCCATAGTTTTTCTTTAGTCCCTTCTTCTGGTTTTAATATCTCTTTTGAGTGTAAAGGTAAAAATATAAAAGCTTCCATAACTGAAGATAAAATCAAAACACTTATCATTATTGGAATTATCTTCATAAAAATACCAATTTCACCTTTAATCATTAAAAGTGGTAAAAAGGCAAAAATAGTGGTCATTGAACTTGCTATAACTGGCCAAAAGACCTCTTTTGCTCCATCAATAGCCGCGTCCATTCTGTTTTTACCCATTTCCATATGTCGTTGTATATTTTCTGCTACCACAATGGCTTCATCTACAATCATACCAAGTGCTATTAAAGCTCCAAGCATAGACAATAAATTTAGGCTGTAATGCATATAATCTAAAACTATCAAAGCAATAGCAAAAGAAGTCGGAATACCGATTGTTACTACAAATGATATTCTTTTATTTATAAAAATCCACATTGCAAAAAACACTAAAATAAGTCCAAATTCAATATTTGAAATAACTGTATTAAGTCTATTTTTTACCCAAACAGAAGTGTCCATACTAAAACCAAATTTTAAATTAGGATAATTTTTAGCAAACTTTTTTGTTATTTTTCTAATCTGTTTAGTTAAAGCTATGGCATCGCCAGTATCACCTTTTTTTATACTGAGTGAGACATCTTTAATTCCATTAAATTTACCAAGTGTATTAGGAGTCTCTATATCATATTTTATATTTGCTATATCTTTCAGATATACTTTTTTATTATTTATAGTCAAAATTATATTTTTAATATTATTTATATTTTTAATATTTTTCATAGACAAATAATATTGATTAACTCCTTCTATTTTTCCTATTGGCATAATAGAAGAGAGATTAGAAATAGCATTTGCCGCTTGTGTTTCATCTAGACCAAGAGCTTGAATCTTATCACTGTTTAAATTAATTATTAACTCTTTATCACCTTTTCCTTCTATTTGAATCTCTGATAAATCTTTTAAAACTAAAAGTTTTTGTTTTAACTTATCGGCAATATCAAGTAACTTAAATTTATTAATATTTCCTGCAATTGTAACAGTAATAAGTGGAAAAGCTTTTTTTACAAGTGTTACACTAGGTTCATTCATATCGCTAGGTAAATTTCTTTTGATATTAGCTACCACTGTTTTAAAATCATTTTGAAGTGAATTTAAATCACTGTTTGGTTTTATATCTGCAATAATATTAAAACTTCCATTTAAAATAGTTGATTCAATGTCTGCTACATCACTGTAATTTTTAATTCCATCTTCAATAGGTTTAACTGCTATTTTATTTAGTGTATCACTACTTGCCCCTGCGTAAGCCCCACTTATAGCAATTTTATCAAATGATGAAGTAGGGAAAAGTTCTTTTGGTATACGATTATAAGACATTATAGAAAGTATAATTAAAAAGAAAAAAAGTGTGTGCGTAAGTACAGAATGTTTAAGAAAAAACTTCAATGATTTATTCCATTTTTAAATTTTAATTTATCTATTTTTGATTTTAAAATTTCATTTTCATTATATAAAGAAAGATATTCTTTTTGTAATTTATCTATTGTTGTAGATTGTTTATAGATATTGTTTGATAAATATATTTTTGGAACAAATAAAAAAAGTACAAAAAATATAACTGCGCCTAAAGAAAGAGCTAAACTAATGGTTATATTTTGATCTTTTTCTAAAAAAACATTTTCAAGAGAGTCTAATAAAACTTCTTTTTCAGTTACCATATTTTGCAATTAAAATCCTTTTTTTGCAACAAAATTTATTTTTATAAAAATTTAACACCTCTTACTTTTGCACTTCTACTCCTTGGATTACTTAAAAGTTCTTCTTTTGAAGCTACAAAAGGCTTTTTATTTATGAGTTTTACTTTTGCATTATTATTTCCACATTCGCATTTAAATGCTTCTGGTGGACAAATACAATTTTTACTCCATTTTCTAAAAGTATGTTTAACAATTCTATCTTCTAATGAATGAAATGTGATTATAGATAATATCGTCCCTTTTGTCGTAATCTTTAAGGAATTTTCCAAAAGTTTTTTAAGTTCTGCTAATTCTTGATTAACTTCAATTCTAATTGCTTGAAAAACTTGCGTTGCAGGATGTATTTTTCTTCTTGGAGTAAATGATGCTATAAACTCTGCCAACTCTTTTGATGAAGTGAATTTAGTATCTTTTCTTCTTTCTACTATTTTAGAAGCTATTTTTTTAGCATATCTTTCTTCCCCATACTCTTTAAATATTTTTTCAAGTTCATTTATGCTATATTGATTTATTACATCTGTTGCGCTAAATTCTTGTGATTGATTCATCCTCATATCGAGTGTTTCACCCTCAAAATTGAATCCCCTACTCCTCTCATCTAATTGATAAGAACTAACTCCAATATCTGCCAAAATTCCTACTATTTTTCTATCTTTATAATTAAGCAAAGCTTCACTACTTCTTGAATGAACAAATTCTACTCTATCTTTAAAAGGCTCTAATCTTTTTTTAGCAAAGTTTAGTGCTTCTATATCTTGATCAATTGCAATTAATTTTATATTTGGAAATGTTTTTAAAATAGCTTCACTATGTCCACCAAATCCACAAGTGCAATCAATAAAAAAACCTTCTTCCATATTTTTAAACAGTGATAATGTTTCATTTAGTAAAACAGGTATATGAGGTATATTAGTTTTTATCTCCATAATTCTCTTTTTTTGATAGAATTATATCAAAAAAGGCAAATTAGTGAAAGAAGAGATAAAAAAAGATTATGAAAAAATACTTAAAACGCTTATACAAAAAAGAATGTTTCATATTTATCAAACTTCATTTTCTATAAGAACCGAAAACGATAAATTTCTCATAACTAAAAGTGATGCCTTATTTTTAGAAGAAGAAATGTTTACAGAAATTCATTATAAAAAAGATCTTTCTTGGAAAGAAGCAAGCTCTGATGCGAATATACACTCTTTTATTTATCAAAAAATATCAACTGCAAAATTTATAGCTCATATTTTTCCTATAAATTTAGTTACTTATAGTTTATATCATAGACAATTTAAAGCATTAGATTTTTATGGTGAAACTGTTATTGGGAATAAAAAAATTTATGAAATAAATGATAGTAAGCATTTTATTGAAGAAGTTGAAAATGTAGTTCAAAAAAATATTTTAAAAGATGAAATTGTTATTATAAAAGGTTATGGTGCATATATATATGATAGAGATTTGAAAGAATTAGCTAAAAAAGCTTCTATTTTGGAAAATAGTTCAAAAATTTTACTAAAAGTAAAAAATGTTTAGAAATAGACTCTATTATTTTTTATTTCTACATTTCCTTCCAATTCCATTTCATATAGTTTATCTCCATATTCCAAAAGTGCTTCGTTAAAATCCATTATTTTATTATTCTCTTTTTCTTCAATTCCTAAGCTTAAAATAAATTCTTCTATATCCCAAATAACTTCTGCTTGATTTGTTCTTGCTAAATAATTGCTTCCTTTACTTTCATTTATCCGATGGGGTAAAACAAAAACTTTTTTATTATATTTTTGTGCCCACTCAAAACTTCTCATACTTCCACTATTTTCATCAGCTTCTGTGATAATTACAAAATCACTAATATTTACTACAATTCTGTTTCGATAAATAAAATTATAAGCTTTTGGCATATAACTACCTTCATATTCACTAATCATCAAATTATTATCAATAATATTTTCTATTAAATTTTTATTTATTTTTGGATAGATAGTATCAATTCCAGCGGGGCTCACCATAATTGTTTTTCTAGCATTTTTATGAGACACGGCATCTACTCCATACGCACCTCCGCTTACAATTGTATATTTTTTAGACAATTTAGCTGATAAAAGTGCAGTCATTTCTTTTGTGTATTTTGAAGGTCTTCTAGTTCCTACGATAGCAACTTTTGGAGTATATAGAAGATTTATATCTCCTTTATAAAAAAGATTATAATCTTGATAAGTTATGTTTTTTGGCAAAATTATACATTTGTCCAATATAAATCAATTGAACACCTTTTAAAATATTTTTACTTGTTTTTAATGCCTCAAATGTTGTCTTATGAGGATGACAAATTGCAATTGCATATCCCCTTTGTTTAGCTATTTTTACTGCTTTTTTTAGTTGATTTCTAATATAAGTTACATTTGGGATATTATCTAAGAATATATCTCTTTGTAGTAAAATTTTATGATTTTCTTTTGCTACAATTGGTGCTTTACTTTTTGAGGTAGTAACACTATCTATAAAAGTAAGATTGTATTTATCTAAGGATTTATAAAGTTTTTGCATACTTGCTAAATCACTTGTAAATTTACTTCCTGTATGATTGTTTACAAACTTTACATTTGGAAAATTTCTTTTAATAAAAATTACTCTACTTACTATAAAATTATAACTACTATCTGTATGCAAAGTTTTAGGTTCTTCATGAAAATTTGGATTAGTAGCTTGCATAGGGAAATGCACCATATAATGTTTAAACTCTTTTGCATACTCTGCTGTATAAGGATGATTATATGTAGGCGGGAAAAAAGATGGAGTTATTATCATATGTAAATTTTTCAACCCTTTAACTTGCGCGCCAAAAGACATATCATCCATAATTATTACAAGTTTTGGTTTATTTGTATAAATAATAGGTGTTACACTTTTTTGAGTTTTATATTTACTATTTTGAGCGTAGTCTATAGCTTCACTGCTTACAGTCTTAGATTTAGTTTTTTTTATATTTTTAGGTGTCATTTTTTTTACAGGAGTAGAAGGCTTTTTATTTAAATTTTCATCAACTAATTTTTGAAGTTCCCTCAGAGCTTTTTGGGCTCCAGTATCTTTTTTTACAACTATTTTTGGTTTAATTGAGTTTTTTGCTACAATATATCCTGTTACAAAAGCAGTTCCAATAACAATTAAACCAACTATTGAAATTACACTCCATAAAATAAATTTATTTTTAAAAATTTTTCTTTTTCTTTTTGTTGTTTTTCTTTTTGTTGTTTTTTTCATTTATCTAAAATAATTTCCAACTCTAATGCTTCAAAATCTTGATTTGAATGATTTTTAATATTTACATCTTTTACTTTTACATATTTTCTAATTACATCAATAATATCTTTTTTCATTTCATCGATATTACCTATTTTTGTAGATGCTCTTTCATATTCAAGCATCATCATAAGTCTTTCTTTGGCAATATTACCAGATTTCTTTTTTCCAAATAAACTACTAAAAAAACTCATTTAAATATCCCTTTTAATTTTGCAAAAAAGCCCTTATTACTTTCTAAATCAAGTAAAGAAACTTCTTCACCTTCTATTCTTTTTGCAATTCGTCTAAATGCTTCTCCAGCTACTGACTTTTCATTATGAACAATAGGCTCGCCCAAGTTAGTTGAACTTACAATCTCTTCTGTATCAGGCACAACTCCTATAAGAGGCAGTGATAAAATATGAAGTACATCTTCTACACTTAGCATATCCCCTCTTTTTACAAGTTCAGGCTTTAATCTATTTACAATAATATGTTTTTCAACTTCTTTGCCATCTATTGCTTTTTGACTTTTAGCATCGATGATTCCTATAACTCTATCAGCATCTCTCACTGCACTAATTTCAGGAGTTGTTACTACAATGGCTCTATCTGCCAAAAATATAGAATGTTCAAATCCACTTTCTATCCCTGCAGGAGAATCAATGATAATATAATCAAATTCATTTTTTAAATCATCTAATAATTTTTTTACTTTTTCTTTATTTAAAATGTTTTTATCTTTTGTTTGGCTTGCTGGAATAAAATGAAGATTAGGAGTTCTTTTATCTTTTATAATGGCTTGTGCTAAATTACAATTACCTTCCATAACATCAACTACATCATAAACAATTCTATTTTCAAGACCTAAAATCATATCAAGATTTCTAAGCCCTATATCAAAATCAATTGCGATAACTTTTTTACCATTTTTTGCTAATGCAGAAGAAATATTTGCAGTAGTTGTTGATTTACCTACTCCACCTTTTCCACTTGTAACTGTTATGATTTGCCCCATTTTTATAAATCCTTCTTATTTTTTTAAAATAAAGTTCTTTAGAAAGTGCTTTATTTTAAAAAAAACAAAAACTTAAAAAAGTTTTTAGTTTTCTTATTATTTTAGTTTTTGTTTTGGTCAATAATTTTATTTTTACCAATCCAAGGCATCATAGCTCTTAATTTAGCACCCGTTTTTTCAATCAAAGATGCTCTTGCATTATTTCTTTCAGCTTTCATTCTTGGATATCCTGCTTGACCTTCTAAAATAAAGTCTTTTGCAAATACACCATTTTGAATTTCTTTTAAAATTTGTTTCATAGCTTTTTTGCTTTCTTCATTTACTACTTTTGGACCACTTACATAATCACCATATTCAGCAGTATTAGAAATAGAATATCTCATATCAGCTATTCCACCTTCAAACATTAAATCAACGATTAATTTAAGTTCGTGCATACATTCAAAATATGCCATTTCAGGAGCATATCCAGCTTCTGTTAAAGTTGAAAATCCAGCTTGAATTAATGAAGTAACTCCACCACATAATACAGCTTGTTCTCCAAATAAGTCTGTTTCAGTTTCATCTTTGAAAGTAGTTTCAATAATAGCAGTTCTACCACCACCGATTGCACTTGCATAAGATAATGCTAATTCTTTTGTATTTCCACTTGGATTTTGTCCAACTGCGATTAAATCAGGAATTCCTCCACCTCTTACAAATTCACTTCTTACAGTATGACCTGGCGCTTTTGGAGCTATCATTGTTGTATTAATATCACTTCTAGGAGTAATTCTTCCATAATGAATGTTAAATCCATGTCCAAACGCAATTGTTGCACCTTTTTGTAAATTAGGGGCAATTTCATTAGCATAAACTTCAGCTTGATTTTCATCTGGTAATAAAATCATAACTACTTCAGCTCTTTTAGTAGCCTCTGCAACTGTTAATACTTCAAAACCTTTAGCTTCAGCTTTTTTCCAACTACCTCCACCTTTTCTAAGCCCAACTACTACATTTACACCAGAATCTCTTAAATTTTCCGCATGTGCATGTCCTTGAGAACCAAATCCTATCATTGCTACAGTTTTACTTCTGATCAAATTTAAATCAGCATCTTTGTCATAATAAACGTTAATTGACATTTTTTCTCCTTATTTTTTTAGAATTATAGTATATTTAAAAGAAATTAACAATATTTTTGATAAAATAACGCTATCAAATCAAATAAAAGGTTACTTTATGTTAAAATTATTTTTATCATTGATTATTTTTTCATCATTTTCATTTGCAATAACCAAAAATCAGATTTATACTTTATATAAAAATAAAAATTATAAAACTGTATGTAAAAAAGGGGGATGGAAATTTACTAAATTTAAAAATGATGAAATATATTTATCAATAGTAGCTTTATCTTGTGTAAAAGATGATATGTTAAATAGTGCTATTAGAATTTCTAAACTTATGGGCAAGACAAAAATAGGAAGAGCAAATGCTTCATATGTTGCAAATTTATATTTAATAAAAAGATTGCTTATTCAATTCATATATGATAAAACAAATTTATCAAATTTATCTCTTCCTAAATCAAATCATTTTTTATCAAAAGTTTTTGAAAATATATCGAAACATAATTATATTAAAGAAAATGACGAATTTATAATAAAATTAAAAAATGTTACTTATATATTACAACCTTTAAAAAATTTTAAAAATAATAAAATAATGATAACAATAATAAACAATAATAAAAAATCTAAACATATTTATTGGTAAAATAGGAATTTAACATGTTGATAAAAAAAACACGACTTGGGGATTTGCTTATTCAAGAAAACACAATAACAAAAGAAGATTTACAAAAAGCTATAGAAATACAAAAATCTTCTCCAAACCATAAAAGAATAGGTAAAATTTTAATAGAAGAAGGTTTAGTTAATGAAGAAATAATAATGCAAGTATTATCTAAACAATTAAATTTTCCTATAATTCACAGAATTGAACCAGATTTTTTACTTTTAAAAAAAATTCCAGCAAAAATTTTGGAAAAATATCAAGCAATTCCTGTAAAAGAAAATCATAAAAATATTGAAGTTGCTTTTGCTGATCCATTAGATATAGAGGCTCAAAACACTATTGGAAGATATTTTAACAAACCTATAAAAGTTCTAATTTCTTCACAAAAAGAAATATTAAAGCATATTAATCAATTAAAAAATAGAGAAAAAGCACATACTATAATTGAGCAAATGAAAAAAGAAATTTTAGGTAATGCTGAGGAAGAAAATGATGAAGAATCAGCTACTATGCAATTTATAAAATATATAGTTGTGTTATCTATATCTAAAGATGCTAGTGATATTCATATAGAAGCTGGTGAAAATTCATTGAATATTAGAAGTAGGATTGATGGATTTTTGCAAGAAGTTATAAGTATAGAAAAAGAACTGTTTCCAGCTATTGCTGCTAGGGTAAAATTATTAAGTGGTTTAAATATTTCTGAAAAAAGAAAACCTCAGGATGGTCGTTTTAGTATGGAATTAAATGGTAATCATTTTGATTTTAGAGTTTCAACTTTGCCTATAGCAACAGGTGAAAGTATTGTTATTAGAATTCTTGATAAAAGAAATATTATGAAAGAACTCGAAGATATTGGAATCAATTCTGAAAATTTAGAAAAATGGAAAAAATCTTTAAAAGCTCCTAATGGAATTGTTTTAGTAACAGGTCCTACAGGAAGTGGTAAATCGACTACTTTATATGCATCACTAAATAGAATTAAAAGTGTAGAAGAAAAGCTTATTACAGTTGAAGATCCTGTAGAATATCAAATAAAACTTGTTCAACAAGTAAATGTAAATGAATCTGCAGGACTTACATTTGCCTCAGCGCTTAGAAGTATTTTAAGACAAGATCCAGATATTATTATGATTGGAGAAATTAGGGATCTTGAGACACTTGAAATTGCTATTAAAGCTGCTCTTACAGGCCATTTGGTTTTATCTACACTTCATACAAATGATGCTGTTAGTGCCGTTAGTAGAATGATTGATATGGGAGCTGACCCATTTATGGTTGGTGCTGCAACAATTGCTATTGAAGCGCAAAGACTTGTCAGAAGAATTTGCCCACACTGTAAAATAAAAACAAAACCAAATCCAGCTTTAATTGAAGCATTAAAAGAAAAAATACCAGGAATAGAAAATAAACCATTTTATAAAGGTGAAGGATGTGATTATTGCAATAATACAGGATATAAAGGAAGAACATTGATTAGCGAAATTTTTACTATTGATGAAGAATTATCAAGTCTTATAGCAAAAAATATAACTATTAATGAATTAGAAAGTAAAGCTAAAGAAAAAGGTTATAAACCTATGTTTATAGATGGTTTAATAAAAGCTCTACAAGGTGAAACAACTTTAGAAGAAATATTTAGAGTTACAAAGGTGGATTTATGAGAATTTATAAAGTTAGTATATTAAAAAAAGGTCAAAAAGAAGAAATTATTTTAAAAGCTGAAAATAAAGTAGAAGCTATTAAAAAGTTAAATGCTAAAGGCAGAGGAATTATAATAAAAGCTGAAGAAATAAATGTTCCATTTGAAGAAAAAATGAAAGAATTAGGCAAAATTATAAAAGCTACATTTACTAGAAAGAAATTAAATTATCCTATGTTTATTAGTGCAATTAGGCAACTTGGTGCTTTAACTAAAGCATCAATTTCTATTAAAGATTCATTGGATAATATAGCCAAAAATTCTATCGATCCTTTAGTAAAAGAAATGTTTGAAAAAGCAGCAAATGATGTAGATAATGGTTTATCATTATCAAATACTTTTGAAGAATATGAATTTTATGTAGGTAATCTTGCGGTTGCCATGGTGAAGCTTGGAGAAAAAACTGGTGAATTAGGTGAAGCTCTTGAAGATATGGCTGATATTTATGAAAATATAGAAGAGAATAGACAAAAATTCAAAAGTGCTATGCGTTATCCTTTAATTACACTTACAGCAATGGCGGGTGCTTTTACTGTTTTAATAATGTATGTTGTTCCAAAATTTGCAGATATATTCTCACAATTACATACAGAGTTACCTTTACCAACAAGGATTCTTATAGGTGCTGAATATGTTTTAAGTAATTATGGGCTTCTTACACTTGCTATACTCATAATAATTTTTATTGCTCATAAATATTTCTATAGGACTAATCAAACATATAAATATGGAATTGATGGTTTAATGCTAAAAATGAAAATTGTTGGTCCTATTGTAGAATATGCATCTTTAAGTAGATTTTTGTTGGTATTTACAAAACTTACAAAGGCTGGAATCCCTATGATAGATGCTTTAACTATTTCAAATGGTATTCTAGATAATAGTGTATTAAATTCAAAAATAGAAAATGTTATTAAAAGTATAAATCAAGGGCAAAATTTAACTAATTCTCTTGAAAAAAACAATATACTTGATAATGTTACTTTACAAATGATAGCAGCTGGGGAAGAAGCCGGGAATTTGGACACAATGCTTGAAAATGCAAGTGATTATTATAAGACACAATTTGATATAATAATTGATGGTTTAGGAGATGCAATTGAACCTATTATGATAGCATTTATTGGAGCATTAGTATTATTACTTGCTCTTGGTATTTTCTTACCGATGTGGGATATGGCAAAAGCAGCTAGAGCATAATGAAATTAGCAATTGGAGGATTTGATGGGATGCATTACGCCCATCAAAAACTTTTTTCTTTAAGTGATAAAATATTAATAATAGAAAAAAGTTCTTCATTAACACCTTTTAAAACAAAATGTGAATACACCGTATTACCTTGTGATTTTTATAATTTGGATGAAATAAAACAGTTAACTTATTTAGAATTTATAAATAAAATAAAAAAAGAATTTAATCCAACAACCATTGTAATTGGATATGATTTTAAATTTGGGAAAAATAGACTTGGAACTCCTGAAATATTAAAAAAATATTTTGATGTAATAATTATAGATGAAATAAAAATAGATAATGTCGGAGTTCATTCTAGAATTATTAGAGAATTTATAAAAGAAGGAAAAATAAAAAAAGCAACTAAATTTTTGAATCATTTATATAAAATAAAAGCAACTCAAATAAAAGGTCAAGGAATTGGTAAAAATGAACTTTTACCTACTATTAATCTCAAACCTATTTATAATTATACAATTCCCAAAAATGGAGTATATTTAACTTTATTAAATAAAGAGCCTTCTATTACATTTATAGGGATACGTTCAACAGATAATAATTTTTCAATAGAAACCTATATAATTGATAATGGAGAATTGATAATTGATAATGGAGAATTATTTGAATTAGAATTTTTAGATTTCCTAAGAAAAATTCGTAAATTTAATAATATAAAAGAGTTAAAAACAGCTATAATTAGAGACAAAGAAAAAGCAATAGAATATTTTAAAAAGGAAAATTATGACATTAAATGAGTTAATTCAAAAAGTAGAAAAAGCAAGACTTGAAGTAAATGAACATTTAATAGTAAAGATAGTAGCTGTAAGTAAATACAGTAATTCTGATGCGGTTAAAAAACTTTATAATGAAGGTCAAAGAGCATTTGGAGAAAATAGAGTTCAAGTTTTAGAAGAAAAAATAAATGATTTAAATAATTTACCACTGGAATGGCATTTTATTGGAAATTTACAAAAAAATAAAATAAATAAACTTTTAAAACTAAATCCTTTTATGATTCAATCAATTAATTCATTGGAATTAGCAAAAGATATAAATAAAAGAGCAACCAAACCAATTAGATGTTTACTTGAAATTAATTCAGCAAAAGAAGAAAGTAAAGAAGGACTTCAACCAGAACTTGCAATTGATACTTATAATGAAATATTGGAGACTTGTCCAAATATAAATCTTCAAGGGGTTATGACAATTGGTGCTCATTCCCAAGAAGAAAAAGAGATTATAGAATCTTTTGAGTTAACTCATTCTATTTTTGAAAAACTGCAAAATAAAGGTGCAAAAGTTTGCTCAATGGGAATGAGTAGTGATTTTGAACTTGCTATTAAATGTGGAAGTAATATGATTAGAGTTGGAAGTGCTTTATTTAAATAAACTTAAATTAAATAAATAACCTAATATAACAAAAATAGCACTGACTAAATAAACGAAATAACTACAAATTTTAACGAAAAAAAGCGTTAAAAAAGTGTGCTTCAAACCCGAAGGGCGCTTGCGTTGACACTTTTTAGATTTTTAGAGTGTTAAAAAATTTGTTTTATTATTGAGTGTTTTAGGTCAATGCTAAACTCTTAATTCCAACCAAAAAATAGAAACATAGATGCAACTATATAATCAGCTATAAAAACTGTAATAGATGCTAAAACAACTGCAGTAGTTGTACTTCTACCCACACCTTTTGCTCCTCCAGTTGTATTATAACCTACATATGTAGCGATTGTGGAAATTAAATATGCAAAAACAACTCCTTTAATAATACCTTGTGTAAAATCTTTAAATTCAGCATATTGTTTAATTGTGTTTAAATAACTTGTAGCATTTATATCTAAAACATAAGTAGAAATCAAATATGAACCTATATTTGCAATAGTATCAAACATTAAAATTAAAATTGGAAGAGATATAATCATTCCTAAAATTCTTGGTACAATTAAATATTGTTTTGAATTAACAGCCATTACATCTAGAGCATCAATTTGCTCTGTTACTTTCATTGTTCCTAGCTCAGCAGCTATTGCACTTACTGAACGACTAATTACCATAAGAGTTGCAAATACCGGTCCTAATTCTTTACAAATAGATATAAATATTGTATATCCCATATAATTTTCTATTCCAAATTTATGAAAGGCACTATATAATTCAACTGCCTCAACCATTCCCATAAAAAAAGCTGTTAAGAAAATCACTAAAAAAGCATTCATACCAATAATTTCTATTTGTGATAATATTTCTTTAATTCTAAATGGTCTTTTAAAAAATAGTCTTAATACTTCTAATTGGAAAACAGAAAATCGTCCTAATGTCCCAATTATCAGATCAAACATCTTTAAAACTATACTTCCTATGCTAAAAAAGAAATTTTCTATCAAAGTTTAACCTTTTTTTGGTAAAATTATATCAAAAAAAAGGATATAAAATGGCAGAAGAAAAAAAAGAAGAACAAAACGGAGAAAAAGAAGAACAAAAATCAAACAGTGGGAATAAATTAATCTTAATTATTATTATAGTTTTATTACTTTTACTTTTAATTATAGGTGGTTTGGTTGCTTATTTCTTACTTGCAGATAATACTTCTCAAAATGAAACAGTACAACAATCATCAGATAAAAAAATAGAACAAAAATCATCTTCTGTAAAAAAAGATACTGAAGCATTAGAAATTGGTCCTATTTATCCACTTGATCCATTTACAGTGAATCTAAAAAGTACAAATAATACTAGATATTTGAAATGTACAATTAATTTAGAAATTGATAGTCCTGATACTCAACCAGAACTTGATAAAATTAAACCAGCAGTGAGAGATGTAGTAATTAGAATTCTTTCAAGTAAAACAACTCCTGAAATTTCAACTGCCAAAGGAAAAGAAAAACTAAAAGAAGAACTTAAAAAAAATATAAATGCAATTTTAGCAAAAGGTGAAATAAAACATGTCTATTTTACAGCTTTTGTAATTCAATGATAGGTATTGATATAGTTTCAATTCTTAGAATTGAAAAAAGTATAGAAAAATTTAAAAATAAAGTAAAAAATAAATTTATGACTCAAAGTGAACAAAAGTGGGCTAAAAAGTCCTCTTCTATTGCTGGAATATGGGCAAGTAAAGAAGCATTTTCCAAAGCCATAGGCACAGGAATTGGCAAAGAATTTTCTTTTTTGGATATAGAAATAATTAAAACTAAAAAAGGAAAACCTATTATAAACCTATTAAATAAAAATTTAGCTAATAAACTAAAAAACAGACAAATAGATGTTTCTATTACTCACGATGGTGGCTTTGCAATAGCTGCAGTAATTATAATTTAAAGGATAAAAATGTATCAACTCTCACAAAATCCTCCTCTTTATTACTTAGATGATTATACATTTCCAAACCCTTATGAACCTTTTGAAGATGGATTTGTAGGAGCAAGTGCTGATTTGGTACCACAAAGGCTTTTAAATGGATATAGTAAAGGATTTTTCCCTTGGTATCAAGCAGAAGATAGTATGTTTCATTGGTATAATATTGATGACAGAATGATTCTTTATACAAATCAAGTAAAAAAAACAAAAAAACTACTTCAAAAATTAAGAAGTCAAAATTGGGATTTTAGAATTAATACAAATTTTGAAAAAGTTATCAAAAATTGTGCTTCTATTAAAAGACCTGTTCATCACGGAGATAGCTGGATTAGCAGTGACTTTATAGAAGCTTATACAAATTTACATAAACTAGGCTTTGCTTTAAGTGTAGAAAGTTATTTTCAAAATGAATTGGTTGGTGGATTTTATGGTGTTGGAATTGGAAATTATTTTTCAGGTGAAAGTATGTTTGCCAAAAAAAGTGATGCAAGTAAATTGGCACTTATTTATTTTTGTGAAGTGTGTCAAGATAATGGAATTAATTGGATTGATTGTCAAAGTGGAAGTGAACATCTGCAAAGAATGGGTGCTGTTAAGATAGACAAAACAGAATTTATTCCAATGTTGGAAAAGAATATAAATAAAAAGGTAAACAATGATACAAAAAATTTTGGATAATCATAAGATTTTAAAAGATATTTATTATGAAAAAATGGATAAATTAAGAGAAACTTTTGATTTCGATAATCAAGATGTAACTTTTAATAAATTGTTAGAATATTCTAATGAATTAGAAAAAGAGATAAATAATCATTTTGCATTACAAAACAGATTAACTAATCAGATAAATAAAGAAGTTGATAGAATTGTATTAGAAAATATGCTTGTTAGAAAAATTATGCTACATATGAATACTAAAATTAAACAAGGCGCTATAGATAAAGATGTTAATATATTTGCTTTTTTTGATGAATTTGAGGAAATTTTACGAGCTTATCTTAAAAAAGAGGAAAAACTATTTATACAAGAGTTAGAAATTGCTACAAATGAAGCAGAAAGAAAGAAAATTAAAGAGATACTTATTTAAACCATCCTTTTACTTTTTCTATTGCTTCTTCAAAAATAGATTTATGTTCATTTATTTCTTTTCCAAAACTTTTATGAAGTTTTTCAAGAAGTTCTTTTTGTTCATCTGTTAATTTTTCAGGATAAATAATTTTTAAAACAGCTATTAGATTTCCTTTGCGTCCTGTATGAACATTAGCAATTCCCTCATTTTTAAATCTATATTTTGTATTATCTTTTGTATAAGGTTTAATATCAAGTTCTTTTTCAATTCTTAAAGTAGGTATTTTTATATTATCCCCTAAAATTGCACTTGTAAAGAAAATAGGAACTTCCACATAAATATCATCTCCATTTCTTTTAAAAACTTTATCCTCTCTTACTGTAATATGAATATATAGATCCCCTCTTCTTCCATCGAAATCTTCATTACCTTTATTTGGTACTCTCATTCTCATACCATCATCTACACCTGTTGGAATATCAAGTTCTACTTTGTCTTTATTTATTTTATATCCGCTACCTTTACATTCATCACACTCTTCATCGATGATTATTCCAGAACCTTGACAATTTGGACAAGTTTGAGCAACTTTCATAAATCCATGACTCATAAATACTTGACCAGCTCCTCCGCAAGTTGGGCAACTATGTGATTTTTTAGCACCCTTACCATCACAAGCTTTACAAACAGTATAATATTCATACTCTTCTTCTTTTTTTACACCAAAGACAGCTTCTTTAAATTCAAGATTAACTTCTATTAAAACATCTAAATTATATGGAGTTTCTCTTCGTGGTTTTTTGCTTCTTCCACCAAATCCAAACATTTCTTCAAAAATATCTCCAAAACCTTCGAAACCTCCAAATCCACCACTTCTTCCACCCATTTGACCATCAAGTCCAGCTTTACCATATCTATCATAAACAGTTCTTTTTTCATCATCACTTAAAACTTGATAAGCTTCATTGATTTTTTTAAACATTTCTTCTGCTTCTTTATCTCCTGGATTTTTATCTGGATGATATTTCATAGCTTTTTTTCTATATGCTTTTTTTATTTCTGCTTTTGTTGCAGTTTTTGATACTTTTAAAATTTCATAATATTCAAATTCCAAATTATCTCCTTAAAAATATTTTTTTTGCTGGAATTATATCATAAATTTATATTGTTATTTAAAGTAAATTAATAATTTTTTTAACTATTTTTAAGTTATTATTAAGAAAAAAGTATTATAATTCGACATAAGTTTTTAAACTTAAACTAGCCTTAAACTCTTTGAAGTTTATCGAATATCATAAAAGGTTGCTAACTATGTTCAATTTTGACTCTCTTTCACTGCTATTTGTATTTTTAATTTTACTCGGAGCAATTCCAAATATTTTTTATGCAAGTGGATATTTATCTCACATAAAAAGAAAAACACATTTTTTAATCCACTATTTTACATTTATTATTTCAATGATTGGTGTTGTTGTTTCAAATGAAGTAGTTGTATTCCTGTTTTTTTGGGAACTTATGAGTTTAACTTCGTGGCAATTGGTTTTAACAGAACCAACAGATAAAGCAATAAAAGCTGCACGATTTTACTTTTTTATGACCCATTTTGGTTTTGTATTTATTTTACTTTTTTTCTTAATTCTTTCACCAGATAATGCGTTTGCATCATTTAGTAATATGAAAGAGTTAGCAAGTAATTTCAAATACCCTACTTTATTATTTGTATTAATTACAGTTGGTTTCCTAAGTAAAGCGGGAGCTGTACCATTTCATGTATGGCTTCCTTATGCCCATCCAGAAGCACCAAGTCCAGTTTCTGCACTTATGAGTGGAGTTATGCTAAAAGTTGCGATTTATGCTTTTTTAAGATTTATATTTATATTACCAAATTGGCCTCTTGAATGGGGAGTTATTATTCTAACAATTGGTGCAATATCTAGTTTAGTTGGTGTTTTATATGCCCTAGCAGAACATGATATCAAAGCACTTCTTGCAAATCATTCTATTGAAAATATTGGAATTATATTAATTGGTATTGGTGTGGGGATGATCTTTACTACCTTACATCTTTATACACTTGCAGCTTTTGGATTTATAGCAGGTGTTTATCATACATTTAATCATATGAGTTTCAAAAGTTTACTTTTTATGACTGCAGGTTCAGTTTTACATCAAACACACACTAAAAATATGGAAAAATATGGAGGGCTAATAAAAGCAATGCCAATTACTGCTTATCTATTTTTGATAGCAGCTATTTCTATTTCAGCACTTCCACCAACCAATGGGTTTTTGAGTGAATGGATGATTTTTCAAAGTATGTTAAGTTCACATAGTGTTAATGATATTATATTAAAACTTGCTTTTCCATTTGCAATATTTGCCCTTGCCTTAACGGGAGGACTTGCAATTGCTTGTTTTGTAAAAGCTTTTGGAATTACTTTTTTAGGACTTGAAAGAAGTACAAATGCGAAACATGCTAAAGAAGTTAATAAGCTCATGTTAATTGGACAAATTTTGATGGGAGGTGTTGTTATATTTCTTATGTTATTTTTACCAAACATTATTCATTTAATAAATAGTTCTTTACCTATAGTTGATATTTATTCAAAACTATTTCCAACTTATTTTGTAATGCACTCATTAAATGGAGGAGCAGTTGCCCCACTCCTACTTTTGAGCGCATTACTTGTAATTACTGGACTAATTGTTTTTGTATATAAATCTTTAAATCTAAAGACAAGAATTTATCATACTTGGACTTGTGGATACAATACAAATGCAAGAAGTCAATATACAGCTACAGGATTTGCTGGGCCTATTAGAAGATTTTTTGAATGGCTTTATAAACCAGAAGTTCATTCCCATAAAACAACACTAGCAGGACATAAAACTAAATTTAGTGATTCTCTTTATGAAGTGCATGTAAAACCTTTATTTGAAAAATCTCTTTATGACAATACAAAGATTTTAACAGATAAAATAAGTGATATTATTTATGAATTAAGTAATTTTGAAAAAGAAAAATATGCTTCTTTAATTTTTGTTTTATTGGCAACAGTTCTATTTAGTTATAGGGTTTTTGATCATCAAAGTAATTGGGGAAGTATTTTACTTGAATTTATAGTAATGTCTATATTTATTAGAATTATAGTAATAGGAGGTAAAAAATGACTCAATATATTTTAACAACTTTGTTTATTTTTATAATTGCACCATTTTTAACAGGGCTTATCAAAAGTATAAAAATGTTTCTATTATTTAAAAGACCAGTTTCACCATTTCAACCATATTTAGATTTAAAAAAACTATTTAGTAAAGAAATAATTTATTCAAAAGAAGCATCATCTATCTCAAGAATTGCACCATTTTTGATTTTATCTCCTATTGTTCTAGTTGTTTTTTTACTTCCTCCTATTTTTTCTGGAAGTTTTTATATATCTTTTATGGATGCTTTTACTATTACAGGACTTTTAAGTCTTTCAGCATTCTTTTTAATGCTAATAGGACTTGATAGTGCAAGTAGTTTTGGAGGAATTGGTTCAAGTAGAGAGGCTTTTGTCTCTGCATTGGTAGAACCAGCAATGATATTAACTATTTTTTCAGTCTCTTTAATTGGGGGAAATATAAATATTGGAGCAAGTGCTTTAAATTTGGTAAATCATTTTCCAGTAGAACATAGTGCAAGTTTTATTTTAGCAGGGATTAGTTTCTTCATTTTATTAATTGCAGAAAATGGTAGAATTCCTGTAGACAATCCAGATACTCATTTAGAGCTTACAATGATACATGAAACGATGATCTTAGAAGCTACAGGTTCCAATCTAGCACTTATCGAATTGGCAGGAAGTTTTAAATTTATTATTTTTGCATCTATTTTTGTAACTTTGTTTATTCCATTTGGAGCTGATTTATGCTGGTGTTTAGCAGCAATAATTTTTATTTTAAAATTATTACTAGTATCTTTAGCAGTTGCATTAGTTGAAGTAAATGGTGCAAAACTTAGACTCTTTAAAGTTCCAAATTTACTTGGAATTGCTATAATTTTTGGATTTTTAAGTTTGGTTACATTTTATATTTTAGGAGGTGCTCAATGATAAATGCACTTATTGGATTTTTTATAGCTATTTTAATTTCAGCGTTATTTACTACAAGGCTTTACCGATTATTTTTATGGTATGCTTTAAATTCTTTAATGCTTGGTAGCATTGCTATAATCTTGGGTTTTAGAATTGAAGATACAGCCATGGTAATTACAGGAATTATCACTATAGTTATTAAATTTTTATTAATTCCATACATTTTAAAATATATTACAAGAAAATTTAATATAGACAGAAAAGCACCTCCTAGCCTTAGTATTCAATATTCAATTATTATAGTTCCTATAATTTTGGTATTTACTTTTTATTTAGTATCACCAATGCTCAGCTCTTTTGGAATGAATAGTAATTATGTTGCAATTGCAATTAGTAGTATGTTTTTATCACTTCTTTTAATAATAGAACAAAAAAATATATCTGCAAGAATTGTTGGATTTTTATTTATTGAAAATAGTCTATTTTTACTTGGAATCAGTGCTGTTGAAGGAATGCCAATGTTAATTGAACTTGGTATATTTGTAGATTTAATGATGTTAATTATTATCATAAATCTATTATTTAAAAATGAAGGAGAAAAAGCATGAATCTAATTTTCATACCACCTATTTTAATATTTTTACTAAGTTATACAAAAATTAATAGGATTTTAATGAGTATAATTGCAACAAGTGTAATAATACCTGCTCTTTGGATTATTTTTCACCCATTTAATAATACATATTTTATGGTAGATAAATTAAATTCTTTCATAATGCTAATTTCTTCAATTGTTGGGATTGGAGTAAGTATAATTATGATAAGTCTTCCTAAAAGAATATCTTTAGAAGAAAAGAATATAAAAAGATTTTATAGATTCTTTGGAATTTTTTGGCTTGGATTAACAATTTCAATTTTAGCAAATAATATGGGTCTTTTTTGGATTGGACTTGAATTTGCAACACTTTCAACTGTTTATATGATAAAGGTTAAACCTACCGAAGCTGCACACAAAGAAGCTTGGAAATATCTAATTATTGGAGCTATTGCCATTGCTTTAGTTTTGTTTGGAATTATTTTGATGTATGGAAGTGCAAAAGCAACTCTTGGAGCAAATGCTATGAATTTTTTAGCACTTTCACAAAACACAGCCCATATTAATCACTTCTTATTTGAAATGGGATTTTTTATTGCAACTACCGGACTTTTTGTAAAAATGGGATTTTTCCCTATGAATTTATGGCTTGCAGATATTGAAAGAAGTGCTATTTATCCAGTTGCTGCTTTATTTAGTGGGATTTTGGAATCTGCTATTATTTTAGGATTTTTTAGATTCTCTCAAATAGAAATGCACATTAATTATTCTCATTTGATTGGATTTGTTTATACTTATTCGATTTTTACTCTATTCATGGTAAGTTTTTTAATCTACAAAGCAAAAGATTTTGTAAGACTTTTCTCACTTTCAGGAATTGAGCATATGACAATAATTACACTTTTTTGGGTAAGTGGTGGATATTTTGCAGCTCTTTTACATTTTGCAGCACATGCTCTTTTTAAACCAGGTTTATTTTTATCAAGTGGAATTTTAGAACAAAATGGTAAATTTAATTTCAAAGGTGTTTTAAAAAATATAAAACCAAAATATGTAAGTTTAATAATATCTGCATTATTACTTGGAGTAGTTTCTCTTCCACCAAGTCCTATGTTTTTTAGTGAAATATTTGGATTTAAATCAATGATAGATATTGCTAAAAATTCAGATTATTTTGTCTTAATGATAATAGGAATTATTTTTATTCTAATTTTATTAAGTATAATTTTTTATAAATTTGTAGATGTTTACCAAAAAGCTATGTATGAAAATGAAAATGAAAGTGAAAATGATAAAGAAAAAGTTGTATATACAAGTGAAAAAATTATGTTGATTCTATTTTTTGTATCATTAGTTGCCCTGCTTTTCGGATTTGATTATATTGACACAATAGCAAAAGGATTAAAATGAGAAGATTTATAGCAAGATTTGCATTAGATTTAGGAGATGTTTTTGAAATTCAAGATGTTTTTGAAGGAAAAATCGTAAAACATCAAATAAATAAAGAAAATCCAGAAATAGAAACTATTACCAAAGATTATCCAGCTGCCATTTGGATGGAAAGAAAAATAAGAGATGAATTTGGAATAAATTTTACCAACAGTTTTGATAATCGTCCTACAGTTAAACATGAAAGATTTCCAAAAGAAATTTATCCTTTAAGAAAAGAATTTACAAAAAAAGAAATTGAATTTACTGATTTTCTTCCTTATAAATATGAAGAGATTGGTGGAGAAGGTGTTTATATAGTTCCAGTTGGACCAATTCATGGAGGAATTATTGAACCAGGACATTTTCAATTTTCACAAGCAGGTGAAAATATGCTTCATATTGAAGTAAGACATTTTTATAAATATCGTGCAATTGAAAAAATGTGTGAAAACAAATCCCCTCTTGAAATTAAACCAATAGTAGAGAGAATTAGCGGAAATGAATCTATCGCTTATCAAATAGCTCTTTTTGAAATATTAGCCCAAGCTTGCGAAATAGAAATTCCAAATAGTCTGAAACAAAAATATGCAACTCTTTTAGAAATTGAAAGACTTATTCATCATATTACAGATCTTGGAGGTATTCCAAATGATGCTGGATTTGGGACAGCTCTTGCTTATGCTTCAAAATTGGCAGAAGAAACAAAAAGAATGCTTGCCAAAATTACAGGACATAGATTTGGATTTGGTGCAATCAAAGAAAATATACAAATTAATTATGATGAATTGATTGAATTTTTAGATTATTTAGAAAAAGAAATTGGATTTTTTAAAAATTGGATTTTTGATATTCCTTCTATTTGGGATAGACTTGATACTACTGGAATTTTAACTATTGATAAGGCTATAAAATATTCTGTTGTAGGGCTTGGAGCAAGAGCTAGTGGATTAGAGATTGATAGAAGAAACAATGAATGGTATAAAAATTTTGGATTTGCTTTACAAACTGAAGAAATAGGCGATGCAGCAGCAAGATTCAAACTTAGAATTAAAGAAATTTTAAATTCTATAGAAATAATAAGAAATTTAAAAACTTCTAGTGATGAAAGTATTAAATTTAGTGAATTTAAAGATGGAGAATTTGTTAGTTTTGTAGAAAGTAGCATAGGTGAACTTTTTATGTTTATGAAAATAAAAGATGGATTAATTGATAGATTTTATGTTCGTGATGCAAGTCATGTAAATTGGCAAGCATTTCATACAACAGTTTATAAAGATATTATTGCAGATTTCCCTGTAATAAATAAAAGCTTTGATTTAAGCTATGCAGGAAATGATTTATAAGGATAAAAAATGTTAAGATTTTGGGAAAAAAGAGTAAAAACTGGAATAGTTACAGAAAATTTAGAATTTGATAAAGAAATTAAAGAAATTGAAAAAACAATAAAAGATAAAATAAATAAAAACTTTGCAGGAAGTTTAGCTCTTAGAATGGTTGACAGCGGAGGTTGTAATGCTTGTCAAGCTGAATGTAGTGCTTTAAGTAATCCTTATTATGATCTTGAGAGATTAGGTATTCATTTTGTAGCATCACCTAGACATGCTGATGTTATGATTTTAACTGGAGTAATTACCGCAAATATGTATCATCATGTAATTGATGCTTATCATCAAATTCCTAATCCTAAATGGGTAATTGCTGTAGGTGATTGTGTAAAAAATTTAAGTGTTTTTGAAAAAACTTATGCAATAAAAGCAGATGTACCTTTTAAAATCGATTACTTTATCGAGGGGTGCCCTCCAACTCCAATAGATATAATGAAAGGAATTTTAGAGTTTTTAAAAACTTTATAAATTATTTCTCTTTTGGAAATGAAGTAAAATCTATCATAGCCTCTGCTTTCAGAGCTTTTTTAGGTTTTTTAAGCATCAATGCCCTTGTTTTTTCCACTACTTTCGATGGTTTTCCATCAATAATGCATAAATCTCCCCTCCACTCACATTTTGGAATATTTATATGACATTTTCCTTTTAGTAAAGTTTGTGCAAAAAGTTGAAGAGATTCTCGACCAAAAGGTTTGGTAACTTCCATTTTTCCTAATGCATAGTTTTTATTAACATCTTCTCCAGTAATTCTATCTATAAATGCTTCTCTTCCTTTATCATCTTTAAGTTGAAGTAAATAAGAGTATTTTTTACCTTTTGATTTTAAAGTATGCCCTACAATATAATAACACATTGGTTTATTTGTTTTCAAAACTAAATTAACATCATCACCCTCAGTTAAATCAATACCATTTGAAGAATAATATCCTTTTATCCCAAGTTTAACTCTAAATTCATTTTTTACAAAATTACTATTTATAGCTTCATCAAAACTAATCGTTTTTGGTTTATAATTCATAAAATTATACGCTTTTTTATCAAGCATAACAGAATTTGTCTTCAAAATTTCATTCTTTATATTCATCAAATTAATAGTTATAAAAATTTTACCTTTTAATATTTCATAATTTCCTCTAATAAAATATCTTGCATTAGTTGGTTTATTGACTATTTGAATATTTTTACTTATTTCATCTTTTAAAACTCTTGCAAATTGAGTAACTTCGTCTGAATAATTTGTTTTTATTGGATAAACATAAATATCATTTTCATTAATTCCCTTGGATAAAATTTCAGCTGCTAAATCAATAGAATCAACTTTTTGAGAAAGTTTTTCTAATTCATTTTTAATTTTGGCTTCTGAAATATTTATAGTTGGTAAATTTTCCCCATTTAAAACTAAAGCTACAATCTTATTTTTATTAAATTCTCCTACATTTTCAAGAAGTCTTTTGTAAAGAGTATATTTCTGAGTGTTTGATTTTGCACTTTTAATCTCTTTTTGAATCTCTTCACTTTCTTTTTTTAGTCTATTTAACTCATTTTTATAAACAGACAAAGCTAATGAAGAATTTAAAATAGCCAAAGTTTTTCCATTTTCATATTTAAATCTTACAGATTTCAAAGGAAGATTAGAAGATGTTTCGATTAAATTTTGTTTATAACTTTCATAACTATTTTTAATAGCTTTTTGAAGCTCTTTGTAACTACTTTTTACAGTAACTGATACTTGATTTGAAAGGTCTGAGAGAGCTTCTTTATTTGCTTTTTCTCCATTTCCATTTGCTTGTCCTACTAAAGTTACCGGAACATAAGCATTTAACGCAAAAACCGACAATCCTAACATTATAATTTTTTTCATATTTAACCTTTTTTAAATTAAATTTACTCCACTTTCCAAAGTTTTATAGTTTCATCTTGACTTCCTGAAATAATATATTTTCCATCTGGAGAAAAAGCTACTGAAAAGACAGAATTTTTATGACCTCTAAATGTTCGAATGTTTTTACCTGTCTTTATATCCCATAGTTTTATAGTATTATCTGAACTTCCAGAAGCAATATATTTTCCATCTGGAGAAAAAGCTACTGAAAAGACAGAATTTTTATGACCTCTAAATGTTCGAATGTTTTTACCTGTCTTTATATCCCATAGTTTTATAGTTTTATCTGAACTTCCAGAAGCAATATATCTCCCATCCGGCGAAAAAGCTACTGAATTAATGTAACAACGAGGAGTATGCCCAAAAAAAGTTTGAATATTCTCTCCACTTTTTACATTCCATAGTTTTATGGTTTTATCAAAACTTCCAGAAGCAATATATCCCCCATCTGGTGAAAAGGCTACTGACCAAACAGTATTGGTATGACCTATAAAAGTTCGGATACATTCACCCGTATTTACATCCCAAAGTTTAAGTGTCTTATCACTACTTCCTGAAACAATATATTTCCCATTAGGGGAAAAGGCTATTGAATTAATATCAGATTCATGTCCTCTAAAAGTTCTTATAATCTCACCTGTCTTTACATCCCATAATTTTATGGTTTTATCACAACTTCCAGAAGCAATATATCTCCCATCTGCTGAAAAGGCTACTGACTTAACATAATCTTTATGTCCAATAAATGTTCGAATATTCTCTTCACTTTTTACATTCCATAGTTTTATAGTTTTATCAAAACTTCCAGAAGCAATATATCTCCCATCTGGTGAAAAGGCTACTGAATAAACATAACTTTTATGTCCAATAAATGTTCGAATTGGTTTGGTTATAACTTTATAATGTTTATTTAATATTAAAGGAAAGTTATTTTTTGTAATTTTTAATGAATTATTTTTCTTTTTCAAAGCAGCTTTAAGCTTAGATAATTTCACTTTTGCAGCAAAACTAAATTTACTATTAGGAAATTCCTTTATAAAATATTCTATGTTTTCAATAGAATCACTATTTTTAATTAAAGCCCAAGCTTCTGCATCAGGTTGAATTTTAACATTTTGTTTGATATATTTAATTGTTTTTATTTTATTATCTATTTTAGGAAGAGTAAAATAAAAATCTCCAAAAATTTGATTATAAACCCCTGGTATTTGTTTTCCATTTGTTTTATTATAAACTTCTTCTCTTGTTTTTTTAAATACTTCTTCAATAGAAAGTGGTTTTAGTATGTTTTTTGCAAGATATTTAGTAAATACTCCATTTTTTCCATCTCCATCACTCGCTACTTTTCCAGCTTCTGTAGCATATGCTACAAATATCCCTTTTGCATTTGATATAGGAGCTAACCCCCCTCCTGCCCCTCTGCTAAATGGGTCGCTTCTACAAGCATCAAGAATAACAATATTCAATCTATTTCCTGCATTTTGCATCTTTTTTGTAATATGATTTAGTGCTATAGTTTCAAACTCCACATCACTTTTATCTTCAATATCTGAATCCGATGCTACTAAATAATTATATCCATCGACTTGAAGTCCATGACCAGCAAAATAGAATAATCCAACTCCACCTTTCTTTAACTTATTTCCAAATCTTTTAAGTGCTTTTGCAAACTCTTTTTTTGTAGCGTTTTCAAAATAATAGACTTTAAAATTTCTCTCTTCTAAAATCTTTTTCATAAGTCTTGCATCATTTATAGGATTTTTTAAGTTAGGTAAAGTCTTTGAATAATATTTATCATTTCCAATAACTAAAGCAACTCTTTGCTCTTTTTTCATTTTTTCTATTTTTAATTTTAAAGCCCTACTATTATCCATTCCAAATAGAGAAACAACCATAAAAGATAAAATTAATATTCCAATTCTCATTAACATTTAAAAATCCTTAATAATTTTTTAAATTCTATCATACCAAAAGTTTTTTATGTTATTTTGTTCTTTTTTGATAGTAGTTTTATCTCCATGTCCTGGTAAAACAATTTTATCATAATTGATTTTTAGAAATTTATCGAAACTTTTTTTCATATCACTTGGCGAAGAGTAAGGAAAATCGACTCTTCCTATACTTCCATTAAAAATAAAATCCCCGCTAAACATATACTCATCGATTTCAATTGTCATACATCCAGGGGTATGTCCTGGGAAGTGCTTAAAGCTAACCTCAATATCATCAATTAATATAGTTTCATCTTTATCTATCAAAATATCAGCTTTTGCTTTTGGTACTCCAACATTAAAAATATCTTCACTTAACATAAATTTATCATTTTTATGGATATATACAGGGATTTTATATTTTTTTTGTAGTTCAGCCACACTCCAAACATGGTCAAAATGTCCGTGTGTTAAAAGTATAGCTTTGGGAGAAGTTACGATTTTACTAACCCAAGAAGTAGCCCCCACTCCTGGGTCAATTATGATATCTTTATAAATATAGCAATTTGTTTGATACTCTCCACAAGGTTTAACTTGCATAGCTAATTGCTCTAACCTCTCTTATTACCATTACTTTAATTTCTCCTGGGTAAGAAATTTGTTGTTCTATCTCTTTAGCTATTTCTTGACTCATTAAAATTGCTTCATCATCATTTACCAAATCAGCTTCTACAATAACTCTCACTTCTCTACCTGCATTAATCGCATAAGCAAGTCTTACATTTTCGTAATTTGATGCTATTTCTTCAATTCCTTGCACTCTTTTCAAGAAACTTTCCAAAACTTCTCTTCTAGCCCCTGGTCTTGCCGCACTCAAGGCATCTGCTGTACAAATAACTGCTGCTTCAATACTTTTAACTTCTTCTTCTCCATGATGAGCTTTTATAGCATTTAATACTTCACTTGGTTCATTATATCTTTTACAAATATCATAACCAAGAGTTACATGGCTTCCTTCATAATCATTAGTCAAAGCTTTTCCGATATCATGCATAATTCCGGCTCGCCTTGCAAGCAACTCATCTCCACCCATTTCAGCAGCCATAGTTCCAGCAAGATAAGCCACTTCAAGTGAATGACCTAAGGCATTTTGGCCATAACTTGCTCTATATTTTAGTTTTCCAATTAATTTTATAAGTTCAGTATGGATAGCACAATTTCCAAGACCAAGCTCAAGAATTACATTTTCACCCTCTTCTAATACTTTTTCTTCAAATTCTTCTAATACTTTTTGATGAATTTCTTCAATTCTCGCAGGATGGATTCTTCCATCTTCCACAAGTCTTGTAATAACTTCAACTGCAACTTGTCTTCTATAGATATTAAAATGACTTATAGTGATTGCATTTGGAGTATCATCTACAATAATATCAACGCCTAATGTTGATTCTAGTGATTTGATATTTTTACCATCACGACCAATAATTCTTCCTTTTATTTCATCATTTGGAATATGAACTACATTTATAAGTCTTTCACCTGCAAATTCTCCTGCAAATCTGCTAGTTGCTTGAGCTATTACCCAATTCGCTTCTTTTTTTGCATTTTTTTCAGCTTCTTTTACAGCTTTTCTAACTATATGTGACATATCAGCTCTTGCATCTTGTTTGGCTTGTTCTAAAACTATTTTTTTAGCCTCTTCTTTTGTAAGACCTGCTCCTCTTTCTATCAACCGTTTAGCTTCTTTCATTTTAGCATTATATTTTTCTTTTTGTTTTGCTAAACGAACTTTTTCTTTTTCAAGATTTTTAAATTCTCTTGTTAGTGTTCTTTCTTTCATAATCTGTTCTTGAATTAATTCGTTTAATTCTTTCTCTTTTTGATCTAGTAATAATCCTTTTTTTTCGAATTCATTTTGTATTTTCATAAGTTCAGAATCATACTGTTTTTTAATTTCTAATTCTTTTTCTACTATTTCATTTTTAGCATTTTTTAGTAACATTTGGGCTTCATGCTCAATTACTTTAGCTTTCGCCTCGGCTTGTGCTACATAAACATCATATTTAGCATCATTGAGTTTTTTTTCTATAAAAAACCCTGCTATTAGGGATACACCCGACCCTATCAAGACTTCTATTATCATTTTTTCTCCTGTCACAAACCAAATTATAAGTTATATAAGAGTTAGCTTTTATATCATATATATCCGTCACTATACTTTTTGTAATACAAGGATAAATTTGAACAAAAATAATTTCTGGTTTATATTTCAATTTATCAAAAAATCTATCATACATTCCTTTACCAAAACCAACTCTTTTAAAATTATTATCCATTCCAATAATAGGAACAACTGCTATATCTATTCTTTTTTTTGTTTTATTCTTATTTTTTGGTTCGTATATATTAAATTTCTTTTTTTCTAAAGGCAATGAGTATTTTACCATTTTAAAACTTATATCTTGCATAAATGGAACAAAAATTTGTTTATTTTTCCTTTTTAACTTATTTATTAAATTTTTTGTGCTAACTTCATTTCCCATTGATAAATATAATAATATATTTTTATATTTCTTATTAGAAAGTTTTTTAAAAAGTTCTCTCTGGATTTTTTTATCAAAAACATATCTATTTTTTTTATTTAAAATCTTAATACACTCTTTTCTAAACATTACTTTATTCAATTTATTCCTTTTTTTGATATAATTATATTTAAAAAAGGCTTAAATTGAGATATATTTTACTTATTTTTTCATTATTATTAATTAGCTGTAATCAAAATACTTCCAAGAAAAAAAATACAGAGAAAAATGAAACAGTATCTTTAATAGAAACTCAACCTAAAGTTAAAGAAAAAGTAAAAATTATAGTTGAATTTCCAAATTTAGTTTTTAAAGAAAAAAACAATACTATTTTTTATGAAACAAATCAAACTAATATTCTTCTTTTTACAGATAACAATAAATTATCGATAGCACAAAAAGAAGAATTAACTAAAAATAAAACTAATTTTCACTCTATAAAAAATAATAGGATTAAAAAGTATTTTAAAATACATATATTTCCAAGTATAATAATTTTAGATAAAAATAGTACAAAAAAATATGAAGGCTTTATACCAAATGAAGTCTTAAAATATGAAATAAAGGATTAAAATGTTTGGATTTTTAAAAAAAACAAAACAAAAAATCACAAAAAGTTTAGCAAAAACAACAGAAGCTATTAAATCTGTAATTCCTGAAAAAAAAGAAAAATATCCAAAAGATATAATTGAAGAGATATTAATTGAAAGTGATATCGAATATGATTTAGTCGAAGGAATAGTAAATAGACTTCCTGATATTGTCGCAAGAGAAGATTTGAGAAAAGAACTTTCAAAAATATTCGGTAATATTAAACATTATAAAAAACCAGAAGTTACTCCATTTGTAGAATTAATCATAGGTGTAAATGGTGCAGGAAAAACAACAACTATTGCTAAACTTGCAAATAAATACAAAAGTGAAGGTAAAAAAGTCATTTTAGGTGCTGGAGATACATTTCGAGCTGCGGCAATTGAGCAATTAAGTAGATGGGCCACAAAATTAGATATTCCAATTGTCGCTACGAAACAAGGTCATGATGCAAGTGCAGTGGCTTATGACACAATCTCATCTGCTATATCAAAGGACTTTGATAATGTAATAATTGACACAGCTGGCCGACTTCACACACAAACAAATTTAGCAAATGAACTTAAAAAAATTGTTCGTATAATGGATAAAGCTATGTCTGGTGCACCTCATAGAAAAATATTAATTCTTGATGGAACACAAGGAAATAGTGCTACAGAACAAGCAAAAGCCTTTAATAAAATGGTAGGAATTGATGGAATTATTATTACTAAGCTTGATGGAACTGCCAAAGGTGGCTCACTTTTTAGTATTGTGTGGAATTTACAACTTCCTGTATTTTATATAGGAGTTGGGGAACAACCAAATGATTTGATAGAGTTTGATAAAGTAGAGTTTATCGATACTATTTTAAACGGGATTTTCAAACAAAATAATGGCTAAAAAAAAACAAACATTTGAATGCCAATCATGTGGTTATACTAGTGGTAAATGGATGGGTAAATGCCCAAGTTGTGGAGAATGGGATAGTTTCGTAGAAGTAAATGAAAAAGTAGTTTCAAACCCTCTAACAAATAGTATTTCAAAAGTTATAGCTATTGATGACATAAAAGAAGATGAAATCGAAAAATTCAGTAGTGGAAATGAAGAATTTGATTTAGTTTTAGGTGGTGGAATAGTTCCAGGAAGTTTAGTTTTAATCGGTGGAAGTCCTGGAGTTGGAAAATCCACTTTAATGCTAAAAATTGCCTCAAATATAAATAAAAAAGTTCTTTATGTCGCTGGAGAAGAGAGTCCTGGACAAATAAAACTTCGAGCTAATCGACTTAAATCTCACAATAAAAAGTTGTTTTTATATCCTGAAATAATTTTAGAAAATATAATTTCTGAAATAAAAAAGGAATATGAATTAATTATAATCGATTCAATTCAAACAATATATTCAAACAATATAACTTCCGCGCCAGGTAGTGTTTCACAAGTGCGTGAAACTACATTTGAGCTTATGAGACTTGCAAAAGAGCTTAGAATTCCTATTTTTATCGTTGGACATATTACAAAAGAAGGTTCAATCGCAGGACCAAGAATTTTGGAACATATGGTTGATACCGTTTTATATTTTGAGGGTGATGCAAGTAAAGAATTGAGAATTTTGAGAGGTTTCAAAAACAGATTTGGGTCAACTAGTGAAATTGGGATTTTTGAAATGACAAAAACAGGAATTGAATCTGCCCAAAATAGAACCTTCTTTTCTAAAAAGCCACAAATTGGAAGTGCTATAACAGTTATAATGGAAGGAACCCGCCCTATTGTAATTGAAGTTCAAGCATTAGTGGCTGAGAGTTATGGAAATCCTAAAAGAAGCACGACCGGTTATGAAAATAATCGTTTAAATATGATTTTAGCTCTTTTAGAAAAAAAACTGAATCTTCCTTTTAATCAATACGATGTATTTGTAAATATTACAGGTGGTATCAAAATAAACGAACCAGCTGGAGATTTAGCTGTAATAGCTGCTATTTTATCATCTTTTCGTGATAGAGAAATAAGCAAAGAAACTGTTTTTATCGGCGAAGTAAGTCTTGTTGGTGATATAAGAGATGTTGTAAGTTTGGATATTCGCCTAAAAGAAGCTAAAAGTATGGGATTTTCCAAAGCCATAGTTCCAAGTAAACCTATTGAAAATTATTTTAAAACATATGTAGTTACTGAGGTTGAAAAATTAATTGATTGGATGTAAAATATAAAAAGAAGAAAGAAGCTTATTTAGCTTCATAGTCAATTCCTTCTTTTTCTTTAAGTTCATTAATTAAATGTTGTTTATATTCATCAATATTAATATTTAATCTTGCAACTCCACTATCCATTGCTGCTTTTGCAACAGCTACTGAAACATCTACAAATACTCTTCTATCAAATGGTGTTGGTAAGATATATTCTTTTCCAAATTTTAATTCTTTACCATTATATGCATCTTTTACATATTGAGGAACTGCTTTTTTAGCAATTTCTGCCAACGCGTGACAAGCAGCTAATTTCATTTCCATATTTACCGCTTTTGCTCTTACATCTAATGAACCTCTAAAAATATAAGGGAAACCTAATACATTATTGATTTGATTTGGATAATCACTTCTTCCTGTTCCAAACATTAAATCAGGTCTAACTTCAAGAGCTAGTTCAGGTTTGATTTCTGGCTCTGGATTTGCCATTACAAATAACATTGCATTTGGAGCAAGTGTTTGAACCATATCTTGTGTGATACAATTTGCAGCAGAATTTCCTATAATAACATCTGCATCAACCATTGCATCTGCAAGTGTTTTAATATTCATATCAACAGCCCAAGGTTGTTTATATCTATTTAAATCGCTTCTTTTTGTTGTAATTGGACCTTTACTATCATTTACAATAATTGTTTTTGCTCCAAGGCTTTTATACATTTCACAAGCAGCTAAACCTGCAGCTCCTGCACCAATTATAACTATTTTTAAATCTTCAATTTTTTTACCACTAATTTCACATCCATTTAAGACAGCTGCTGCTGAAATAATCGCAGTTCCGTGTTGATCATCATGGAAAATTGGAATATCACAAATTGCTTGAGCTTTTTTTTCAATATCAAAACATTCTGGTGCTTTAATATCTTCAAGATTAATTCCACCAAAAGTTGGAGAAACTTGTTTTACAAATTTCACTATTTCATCAACATCATTTGAATCAATTTCAAGGTCAAAACTATTAACATGAGCAAAGGTTTTGAATAATACTCCTTTTCCTTCCATAACTGGTTTTCCAGCTAATGCTCCTATATTTCCAAGTCCTAACACTGCTGTTCCATTTGAAATAACTGCTACTAAGTTTCCTTTTGCAGTATATTCATATGCTAAATCTGGATTTTTTTCGATTTCTAAACAAGGCTCAGCAACTCCTGGAGTATATGCAATAGATAAATCTCTTGCATCTTTTACTGGTTTTGTAACCTCTACACTAATTTTCCCCGGTATTGGTTTGGCATGATATTCTAAACATTCTTCTTTTGTGATAGGTTTCATTTTTATTCTCCTTGATTTTTTGATACAATTATATAAAAGATTTTTAAAAAGTTACTAAATTAAACACTTTTACTCTTATTTATAGTTAAAGTGTTACAATTTGTAAAAGGATAATAATAAATGATTATAGATACTCACTGCCATTTAGATAATGAAAAATATTATTTAGATGTAGATGAAGTTATAAAAAGAGCAAAAGTAAATGGAGTTGAAAAATTTATAATTCCAGCAGCTTCGCCAAAAGATATAAAAAGAGCAGTTGAATTATCCGAAAAATATGAAGAAATATATTTTGCAGTGGGAGTTCATCCAAGTGATATAGAAAATTTTAAAATTAAATATTTAACTGATTATATAAATAACCTTAAATGTGTAGCAGTTGGAGAAATTGGGCTAGATTATCACTATACAAAAGAAACAAGAGAGATTCAAATAGAATTATTTAAAAAACAACTTGATATTGCTATAGAGTATAATAAACCTGTAATTATTCATATAAGAGAGGCAAATCAAGATGCTTTTGAAATTTTAGAAAACTACGTTTTAAAATACCCTACTCTAAAGGGAGTTTTACACTGTTTTAATGCAGACGCGCAATTTTTAAAATTAAAAGATAATTTTTATTTTGGAATTGGTGGTGTAATTACATTTAAAAATGCAAGAAAATTAGTGGAAGTTTTTCCTAAAATTCCTAAAAATCGTGTTATAATAGAAACAGATAGCCCATATTTAACACCACATCCTCATAGAGGGGAGAGAAATGAGCCAAGTTACACTACACTTGTAAGAGATAAAATTGCTGAGCTTTGGAATATTAGTGCTAAAAAAGTAGAAGAAATTACAACAAACAATGCAAAGGAACTTTTTAATATATGAAATATATAATTATATTTATAATCTTTATTAGTAATCTTTATGCATTTTTAACTACTGATATATCAAATCCTAATTTAATAGCATTAAATTCTTTAAATATCAATCCTTCTTTTATAAAAGATAAAAAAACTAATTATCTTTTTAATATATATTCAAAAAGAAAAAAAAGATATTTTTTAAATATTTTGGAAAATGGATATTCTTATATTCCACTTATAAAAAAAGAGATTAATAAAGCACATATTCCATCAAATATAGTTTTTGTTGCAATGGCTGAGAGTTATTTCTCATCTGATGCTAAAAGTAATAAAAAAGCAATCGGTTTATGGCAATTTATGCCCCAAACTGCTAAACATTTTGGTCTGAAAATCAATACATATGTAGATGAAAGAAAAGACCCTATAAAATCTACAATAGCTGCTATAAAATATTTATCTTTTTTAAAAAAACAAACAGGAAAATGGTATCTTGCAATTATGTCTTACAATTGTGGTGAAGCAAGAGTAATTGAAGCAGTAACAAGAGCAAAACTTGATTTATATTGTAAATCACATAAATGTAGAAAAAATAAAAAAATAAAAGAATTAAGAAGTTTTATTAAAGAATATCAACGAAATCATAGAAAATTTTCTAAATTATATTATTCTTTTAAAAAAACTAACAGATTATATCCCCAAAATTTAAATTTAGAAAATTTACTTAGAGTTCAAAAAGGTCTTAAAAGACAATACTTACCAAAAGAAACAAGAAAATATATTCGTAAAATTGTAGCTATGAGTTTTTTACTAAATTCCAATAATTTTGTACAATATCAAAATCACTATTTATTAAATAGAGGAAGTATGTCAAATATTATAAAAGTAAATGTACCAGCCGGTACATCTCTAGGATATATTTCTAAATTTTTACATATTAGTTATTCTAGACTTAGAAAAAATAATCTTCATCTAAAATATGCCTTCACACCTCCAAATGAAGATAGCTATATTTATATTCCATATAATAAATTAGCACTATTTAGAATGACATTTAATAACAAAAAAATTGCTAGAAAAATTATTTATAAAGTTAAAAAAGGTGATTCACTTAACAGAATTGCTAGAAATTTTAAACTCAATTATAAAATAATAAAAGATTTTAATCATTTAAGAACATCTTTTTTAAGAGTTAATCAAACACTTGTAATCCCAATAAGACATAATATAAAAATACCTAAAATTATAACTTATAGAGTAAAAAAAGGTGATTCGCTTAATAAAATTGCAAGAAAATATCATACAAAAACTGCAAAAATAAGAAAATTAAATAATTTAAGAAATTTTACAATATATAAAAATCAAAAACTATCAATTCCAACTTATATAACAATGAGGTAAAATATGACAAAAAATAACCTTTTACTACTTATAATACTTATTTTTTTTACAGGATGTTATGAAAGTGATAATTTTTATTTACACAATATGCCAAATAATTACACTCTTTATAATAAATCACAAAAAAGTTATAATACAAAACTACAAAAGCCTTATTATGTTTTAGGTGAATGGTATTACCCTACTCCTGCTTACTCAGGTGAAATTTTTAAAGGAATTGCTAGTTGGTATGGACCTGATTTTCATGGTAAATTAACTGCCAATGGTGAAATTTATAATATGTATGGATATACAGCTGCAAATAAAATATTGCCCCTTGGAACAGTAGTAAAAGTAATTAATTTAAATAATGATAAAAGTGTAATTGTAAGAATTAATGATAGAGGTCCTTTTGTAAAAGAAAGAATTATTGATTTGAGTTATGCAGCAGGGAAAAAAATAGGAATTAATGAAACTGGAACAGCTCCTGTTAATGTAATAGTTCTTTCTACTCCTATTTTATTAAAACATCATAAAAATTTATCTATATCTAAACAAAAAAATGATACAATAAAAATTCAGATTGGTGCATTTAATTCTTTAAAAGGAGCTAAAATAACAAAAAATAGATATAAAAGATTTAATAGTTATATACGAACTAAAAATAATATCTATAAAGTTTATATAGGAAACTTTAAAACAAGAAATGAGGCCAATAACTTTAAAATAAGAAATAATTTAAATGGATTTATAGTAACTAATTAATTAGTTTAATAAGGAAATAAAATGACTGAATTAAAAAGAGAAACAAAAGAAACAAAAATAGATATAAAAATAGATATAAACGGAAAAGGTAAATATGATATATCTACTGGAATTGGATTTTTTGATCATATGCTTGAAGCATTATCAAAACATAGTGGAATTGATATGAAAATATATTGTAAAGGTGATACTCATATAGATTATCATCATTCAGTAGAAGATGTAGGAATAGTTTTAGGCCAAGCTCTATATAAAGAAATATTCCCTATTTCAAATGTAGAAAGATACTCAAATGCAGTTGCCATTCTTGATGAAGCTGGTGTAGAATGTGATATTGATTTAAGTGGAAGACCTTATTTAGTTTATGAACTGCCAATGGATGGAGTTATAAAAGATTTTGATATGGAACTCTTTGAAGAATTTTTTAAAAGTTTAGTATTTAATTCAAAAATTAGTTGCCATTTAATTCTAAAAAGGGGAAGAAATAAACACCATATAGCTGAATCAGCTTTCAAATCTTTTGCGGTAGCCTTAAGAAGAGCTTTATATTTTAGAGAAGATGAAACACCATCAACAAAAGGTATATTATGATAGAATTAATTGTATTAGATGTAGATGGGACTTTAACAGATGGAACAATTTATTATTCAAATGAAGATAAAGAAATAAAAGGTTTTAATATAAAAGATGGCTTAATGATAAAAAGTTGGAATATGCTTGGTAAAAAAAGTGCGATTATTACAGGAAGAACAAGTAATATTGTAGATAAAAGAGCAAAAGAATTAGATGTAACTTTTATTCGTCAGGGTATCAAAGATAAAAAAATAGAGCTTGATAAAATATTAAAAGAAAATAACATTTCATATAACAATGTAGCTTTTATAGGTGATGATATGAATGATTATACACTATTAAAAAGAGTAAAAGAGAGTTATTGTCCATATGATGCTAACCCAATAATTCAAGATTTAGTAAAGCATACCCTCCACAAAAATGGTGGTGAAGGATGTGTTGCTGAAATGATAGAAATGATTTTAAAACAAGAAAAACTTGAAGATGAGTTTATGAAATTATGGGTATAAAAGAAATATTGTTTATATTTTCTTTAATTACAGCTATTTCTACTCCTTTCTTTTTTAAACAAAAAGGAGTAAATACAGTCAATAAAATCAATTTACCTAATATAGAAATAGAACAAGGAAATTTCGAAAAATTTACATTAAACTTAGATGAAAATGGAACTTTTAGTAAATTAGATTATATAAATAACAATGATTATACTGTATATAATTTAATAATGTATATAGTAGATAAAAATTCAAATTTAAAATCGAAAAAGTTGCATTTTTATAATATATATAATTTTTATAATATGTCGTATATAACAGATAATTATATATATAATGCAAATAAAGCTATATATAATCCTAAAACTAAAATTGCATCATCAAACTATTTTAATTTTTTTAATAAAAAAATAGATGGAAAAGGTAAAAATATGGTATATAAAAATGATATAATAACAGCCAACAATATATATTATGTAATTAAGGGTTTTAAATGGTAAAAAAAATAATAATTTTTTTAATAGTTATCTATGGTTGGAGCTCAAACTTAGAAATAACTTCAAAAAATTTCAAATATGATAAAATAAAAAATATATCTTATTTCACAACAGATGTAAATGTTACAAAAGAAAAAGACAATATTTTAAGTAATTTATTAACTGTATATTTTAATAAAAATAAAAAAATAGATAAAATGATTGCCACGGGTAATGTAAAATTTTTAATTCATGATAAAAATTCTACATATAAAGGGAATAGTGATATTTTTACTTATATTGCGCCAAAAGAGATATTTATTTTTGAAGGAAATGTTCATATTACAAAAATTGAAGATAATCAACAACTTTTTGGGAACAAAGTAATCATAAATAAAAAAACAGGTGAATCACAAGTTTTTGGTCAAAAAACAAAACCTGTAAAATTTATATTAAAGGTAAATGATTGAAAATAAAATCAGTAAAATTTATAAAATCAGCACAAAGCATAAAAGATTCAATTGATCCAAATTTCAATGAAGTTGCATTTATGGGTAGAAGTAATGTAGGAAAAAGTAGTTTTTTAAATTCTCTTACTAATCAAAAAATAGCAAAAATTTCATCAACTCCAGGAAAAACTAAATTGATAAACTTTTTTGAAGTTTTATATGAAAATGATGCAAAAACAATTTTTGTAGATTTACCAGGATTTGGATATGCAAAAGTAAGTAAAAAAGAACAAGGAAATTGGCAAAAGAATTTAAATAGTTTTATAGCAAACAGGTTTAATATAAAACTATTTGTTCAACTAAGAGATGCAAGACATCCTGGTTTAGAAATAGATAACCAAGTTTATGAATATTTAAATTTTATAAAAAAAGCAGATCAACAAATTTTAACTATTTTTACAAAAAGTGATAAACTTAAACAAAATGAACTTGCTAAATTGAAAAAAGAGTATCCAAATTCGATATTTGTCTCTAACCTAAAAAAAGAGGAATCAAAGAAGCAAATGATAAAATTTACTCTACACTATTTGGAGATTTTAAATGAAAACAATTAAACCTATTTTAAAAGATATACATAAAATTCAAGATTTATTAACACCATTTGTTTTAGAAGGTATTATCTTAAAAAGAGAGAATGATGAGGTAGCTACTAATATTCGTTCATATATTGCAATAAAAAAAGATGATAAATTTATTGCAATAGGAGCACTTCATATCTATTCTCAAGAATTAGGAGAAATTAGAAGTTTAGCAGTTGATAAAAATTATCAAAAACAAGGATTAGGTAAAAAAATAGTAAAAGAATTGGAAAAAGAAGCTAAAAAATTAGGTTTAACAAAGTTATTAACACTTACTTATCAAAAAGAGTTTTTTGAGAGTTTAGGATTTAAAGAAATTCCAAAAGAAGAAGTACCAAGTCAAAAAGTATGGAGTGATTGTATCAAATGCCCTCATTTTCCAAATTGCAACGAAATATCACTTATAAAAACTATTTAATAGATATAACAATTCCTTTTATAATTGTTATGTTTAGTAGTAGTTTTATACTATTTCCTTTGTTTATAGGTATTGTAATCACATTAAAATTTAGACTATTTTTTTTGATAAATTTTTTAATTTTTACAGAAATATCACATAATTATCCCCTATTTCTACTGCTATTATTTACGATTATTTATAAAAAATATATTTATACTTTTTTAGAACTAAAAATAGATAAACAATATATCGAGTATGTCTCTATAATCTTAATTTACATCCTTTTTTTTAGCTTTTTATCTTCGTTTTTGATGATTAGCTCTACCCCATTTATTTTTAGTTGGACTTATATATTTTATTATATTTTAATTGAATTATTAATTCTTAAAGTATTTAAATGAAACAAAAAATAATATTAACAATAATATTTTTATTATATTTATTAATTATAATAAGAGTATCTGATTTATCTGTAATAAATCACAAATTATATACAAATTTAGCAAATAATAACATACATAAAAAAATACACATAAAACCTATTAGAGGAGTTATTTATGATACAAACCATAATCCAATAGCATATAATGAACTTAGATTTGCTTTACTTATAAAGCCACATTTAAAAGATGTAGAATTAAATAAAACTATTAACTTTATAAATAATTATATAAAAATAGATAAAAATAAAATTTTTCAAGATTATAAAAAACAAAATTCGTGGTATAACCATCAATATATAAATATGATTGATTATATAAAATATAATGATATTTATTCATATTTTCCTATTTTAATACAAAATAAAAATATAAAAATAGAGTCTGATTATTTAAGGATTTACCCTCAAAAAGAGATATTAAGCCATATCTTAGGTTATGTAGGAAAAGCAAATCAAAAACAAATATATCAAAATCCCCAATTAAAATATATAAAAATAACTGGTAAAAGTGGTATTGAAAAAGAATATAACAAAGAATTAACAGGAAAGCTAGGTTATATAAATGTAATTGTAAATGCAAAAAATAAAATAATAAAAAAAATAAATAAAGTTAAACCAAGTACACATAATTTAACATTAAATATTGATGTAAATTTACAAAAATTTATATTTAATCTTTTTAAAAAATCCCATAAAAAAGGAACTATTATTGTTATGGATACAAAAGGAAGAATTATCTCTATGGTAAACTATCCTTCATATAATAATAATCTATTTGTAAAAGGAATATCTGTTAAAGAGTGGCAAAAATTAATTCATAACAATTTTAAACCATTTCTAAATAAAGCTATAGCTGGTCTTTATCCTCCTGGTTCTGTTGTAAAACCAGCTATTGGACTCGTTGCTATTGCAAGTGGGAAAATAAGCCCATACAAAAAATTATGGTGCCCTGGATATATAGAAATAGGAAATAGAAAATTTAGAGATTGGAGAGCTGCAGGTCATGGTTGGACTGATATATTTAAGGCTATAAAAAGAAGTGCAGATACATATTTTTATCAAATTGGATTATTACTTGGAATTGATTATATTTCTGAAAATCTCAAAAAAATGGGATTTGGCAAAAAAACTGGAATAGATTTACCAAATGAACGAAGTGGTATAATTCCTAACAAAAAATGGAAGCTAAAAAGGTATCATCAAAATTGGTTTATTGGTGAGACACTAAATAGTGCAATTGGTCAAGGATATGTTTTAGTTACACCTTTACAAGTAGCTGTAAATACTGCATTAATGGCAACTGGTAAATTACCAATCCCTCAAATCATAAAAAGTATTGATACTAAAATAATTATGCCAAAACAAAAAGATGTTTTAACTAACAAAGAAAAAAAATTATTACCTATCATTAGAAAAGGAATGTGGGAAGTTTGTAACTCTCCTGGAGGAACTGCCACAAATCATATAAAAATACCATATTTTCAAATAGCTGGTAAAACAGGAACCGCACAAGTTCACTCAATACCACAAGATGTAAAAAAAAGAAAAAAAGAAGATGAATTGGCTTATTGGAAAAGATCACATGCTTGGCTTACAACTTATGGGCCATACAGACATCCGAAATTTGTAGTTACAGCTATGATAGAACATGGAGGTCATGGAGGTAGTGCGGCAGGTCTTATTATTAGTAAAATTTATAAAAAATTGGTAGAATTACACTATATAAAAGTTAAATAAAGGACGATAATGAAAAAAGCAGTAGTAATTTTAAGTGGTGGAATGGATAGTACCACAACAGCTTATATAGCAAAAAATCAGGGTTATGAAGTAATTGCAGTTCATTTTAATTATGGACAAAGAACTGAAAAAAGAGAATTAAAATCTTATAATAATGTTTGTAATGAATTAAATATAACTAAAAAATATGTAATAGATTTAGATTTTTTTACTCAAATTGGAGCAAGTGCTTTGACAGATAAAAATATTTCTGTCCCAACTACTGGTTTAGAAGATGGAGTTCCTGTAACTTATGTTCCATTTAGAAATGGTATATTTTTATCAATTGCTGGAGCTATTGCTGAAAAAGAAAATGCAAAAGCTATGTTTATAGGTGTTGTTGAGGAAGATAGTAGTGGTTATCCTGATTGTACTGATGAATTTATAAAAAGTATGCAAGAAAGTATAAATTTAGGAACAAAAAAAGAGACTAATATAGAAATAAAAACTCCACTAATTCATCTAAAAAAAGAAGATATTGTAAAAAAAGCAATAAAAGAAAAAGTAAATTTAAGTCTAACTTGGAGCTGTTATCAAAATGAAGATAAAGCTTGTGGGGTTTGTGATAGTTGTAGGCTAAGACTTAAAGGTTTTGAAAAAGCAGGTTTCAAAGACCCAATTGCTTATCTAGAAAAATAATATTTTATTTTTCTTTTAAATTCTTCAAAGAATCATAAGCTTCATTTATCTCTTTTAATCGTTGCCCTGCATATGTCAGCATATCTTTTGGTAAATTTTTACTTGCTAATTTATCATAATGATATTGCTTTACTAACTCTCTATAATTATGTCTTATAGTATCCCAATTATCAGTAGGTTTAGAATTTAAAATTTCATAATAACTATTTGTTGCTTTCATTTCAAATTTCATAGCCTCTTTTATCTCTTTTAAAATCTCATTTTCGCCATCAATTCCAGATAATTCAGTTAAAACTTTTAAAACATAAGCTTTAGCCGATTCATCTAAATCTTTTAATTTATTAGCAATTTCTTTAATATTATCTTTTCTATCTTTTTCACGATTAAAGATTTCTTCATAAACATCAATTACATCAGTCGTTTTGTGTGTTAATCTTGCAAGTTCCAAATATCTCTGGGAAATATATTTTGCTTCATTTTTACTAACAATTCCATTATCTTTTGCAACTTTTGCCATAAGAGAAACTATTACACCATCTAAATCATCCACCACTTCATAATAGTTATAATGAACTTTTTCTTGTTCAGGTTCTTCATAATTAAAATTACTATTTTGCTTTTGTCCATTATCCATATATGCTTCTTTATGCTTATTTGGTGCACCACAATGAATACAAAATTCATCATCACATTTGATGTTTTTACCACAATTTTCACATTTACATCCAAATTTATTTATATTTTCATATACTTTATATGCAATAAATAGTGCTACAATTAATAAAATTAAATTCATCATTTTTTATCCTTTTTAAAATGTAAAATATATTCTTTATTTCCTTCTTTTCCTAAAACTGAGCTTTCTTCTTCTCTCATTAATTCCCAACCTAAAATCTTACATTGAAGCTTAAAATTTTCTAACGCACCAAAAATAGCTCTTTCATCTATTACTACACCTTTTTTATCTCTTTTTGCTAATCTTCCAACTTCAAATTGAGGTTTAAAAAGCAAAATTATATCATTCTTTGCAAGCGCGTTAATTTTATCTATAATTTTTAGAAGTGATATAAAACTCACATCACTTACTATAACATCAAACTTTTGGGAATATTGAAATTCTCTTATATCAGTTTTTTCATAAACTTCACTTTTTTCATTATTTCTAATTTTACTATGTAATTGATTTTTACCAACATCTACACAAACAACTTTTTTAACTCCATTTGAGAGTAAAACTTCGCTAAATCCACCAGTGCTACTTCCTATGTCAAGTGCCAATTTATCTTGAATATTTATATCATATTTATCAATATAATTTTTTAGTTTCCACGCTGCACGACTAACAAAACTTTCTCCTAAAATTTCAATTTTATCATTTTCATTTACTTTATAAGATGACTTTTTAACTAAATTTCCATTAATTCTAACTTTTTCATTTTTAATAGCCTCATCCGCTTTATTCCTACTTTCAAAAAAGCCTTTTTCCATTAAATATTTATCTAATCTCACTTTAATAAATCCTTTAAACTTTCTTTTATATTTTTACCATTTAATATATGATAAACTTCATCTGCTATAGGAGTATAAATACTAAATTTTTTACTTAATTTATAAATCGCATCACTAGTCCAAACACCTTCTGCAACTTCACCTAATTCTTCTAAAATAGTATTTAAATTTTTACCAACTGCCAGTCCAAGCCCTACTCTATAATTTCTTGATAACACACTATTAGCAGTTAAAAAAAGATCTCCACTTCCAGCAAGTCCTAAAATAGTCTCTTTTTCTCCACCAAAAACTGCGCTAAATCTATCCATTTCAACAAGCCCTCTTGCTAAAAGAGATGCTTTTGCATTATTTCCTAAATTAAGACCTTCACAAATTCCACTAGCAATAGCTATTACATTTTTATATGCACCTGCAATTTCCACTCCCATTACATCTTTACTGATATAAGTTTTTATAAAATTTGGGAAAAATTCACTAAACTCTTTTGCTAAACTTATATTATAACTTGCAATTACAAGTGCGGTTGGTTTATATTCCATTACTTCTTTTGCAAAACTCGGGCCTCCAATATATGCTAAATTATCTTTATCTACACACTCTTCATAAATTTCATTTATAAATTTAAAATTTTCTTTATCAATTCCTTTTGAAGCTACTAATATTTTTTTATTTTTTAAATCTATTTTTTTCAAAAATTCTTTTAAACTTTGGGTAGCAATAGAAATAACTATATATTCACTTGTTAATGCTTCATCTAAACTTACAAATCCATCAATATCTCTTTTTGTCCTTGAAGTTATTTCTACTTTATTATTTATTTTAAAAGCACTAAATAGTGCTTCACCCCATTTACCTGCTCCAATTACTGAGAGTGCCATTTCGTAGATACCTCCATTTCATTTTTTATTCTTTCTAACTCAGAAGAAGGGCCAATAACTACTAATATATCACCTCCATCGAGTTTATGATCATAATTACCTAAAAATTGTAATCTATTACTTTTTTCTTTATTTATAATTCCAACTATTACTAAATTATACTCTTGTTCTAGTTCTATTTCACTAAGTTTCTTTCCATCTAAAAATGAATTATCAATAATATCGATCTGAGAAAAATATAAATCTGTATCTTCAAATACAATAGAATTAATTATATCAATTGTTACAGGTTTTTTTAATATCACATCTATTCTTTTAGCTATTATATCATAAGGAGAAATTATTTTATTTACTCCAGCAAGTCTATATCTATGGACATACTCTTTATCTTCTGATTTTGCAATAATTTTAATATTTTTATTTAAATTTCGAATACTTAAACTTAAAAATAGATTTCTTGCTTCATTTTCTAAAACACATATAGCTATTTCAGTATCTTTTATACCAATTTCAATTAATTCTTCATCTAATATATCGTTAGATAATAATTCTACATTTAAATATCCATCATTCCCAGCATCTTTTTTTTCTTCTTCATTAAACACAACAATAGTAAAATCTTTTCTTTCGAGTTCATGAGCTACAGCTTTACCATTTTTCCCATATCCAAAAAGTATCTCTTTTTTCATGATAGTTTCTCTACATAATTATATTTAAAATATTTTATACTTCTATCATCACCTATTACCAACAAAACATCTCCTTTTTCAAGCAAAACATCAGAGTCAGGATTGAAATAAAAATATTTATCTTTTACATCAATCGTATGATGATGATTTTTACTTTTATTTGTTTTAACTACGCCAATTAAAACTAATTTATGTTTTTTTAATTCTATTTCACCAATAAATTTATTTTCTAAAAAAGAATTTTCTAAAACTTCAATTTCATCAACACCTGTTTTTGAATTATTCTCAAAAATTGTAGTAATAACTTTAAATGAGACAGGATTACCTATGTACTCTTTAACAAATAAAGACAATGCTTTTGTTGGATTTAAAACTATATTCGCACCTGCTTTTTGAATTTTTTCTCTATTTCTTTCATCATTTGCAATAGATATCATTTTTGTTCTAGGTGCATATGAATGAAGAGATAAAGTTAAAAATGTATTTATAATATCATCATTTGTTAAAACCATTATATATTTTACATGTTTAAAGTCAAATATTTCTAAAATCTTTTTTTGTGTAACATCTGCTTTTAAAGCTAAAAACCCTCTATCACTTGCTTCTAATATTTTTTTTTCATCAAGATCAACTATAATAAACCTTTCTTTATTTTTTTTAAAATTCCCGGCAACTAATTCTGTGATTTTAGAATATCCACAAATTAAATAAAATTCTTTTAATTTATGGGCTTCTGTTTCAATTCTATTTAGCTTCATTTCCCTTAATTTTTCACTAAAAGCAGATGCTATAATCGAAGTAGTAAAAGAGATAAAACCAATACCAGATAAAATTAAAAACATAGTTAATATACGCCCTTGGTATGTAATAGGAGTAATATCACCATAACCAACAGTAGCAATTGTTACTAAACTCCAATAAAGAGCATCAAAAAAATTATGGATATTTGGATTTTTACCATATTCGAAAACATAAATAACAGCCCCACCAATAAAAACAATAAAAGCAACTAACGTAAGTAGTGTTAAAATTTCAAATTTTTTTGTAGTTACAATTGAAAGAAAACTATTTACACTTTGTGTATATCTTAATACTTTAAAAAGTCTAAAAAGCATAAAAATTCTAAAAATTCTAAAAGCCCTAAATGCCGGTAATATAGCCAACAAATCAATAATAGCAAATGGAGTTGTAATATATTCAAATTTTTTCTTTACAAGTTTAAAAAGTATTTTTTTTGTATTAAATTTCCTATTAAGAAATGTAGATTCTTCAAGTTCATTTAAAATAATTTTACGATTATCATTATAAACCCAAACTCTCAGTAAATATTCAACAATAAAAATAGTAGTTACAACATAAATATCATAAATATAAAGAAGTTCTCCTAAACTATTTTTTACATCATAAAGCAAAACAAAAACACTACTTAAGACCATAAAAATCATAAAAGTATCAAAAACTTTTTTATATTTATAAGAATCATTTTCTAAAAGATTATAAAAAAACTTTTTAGTTTTTTTATATCTTTCGTTTGTATTTAAATATCTAGCTAAAAAAATTAGAAATTTTGCAATCAAGAAAGTTTCTCTTTTAAAATCTTATTTACACTTGCTGGATTCGCGCTACCTTTTGTAGCTTTCATGACTTGTCCAACAAAAAATCCAAATAGTTTATCTTTTCCTGATTTATATTCTTCTACTTTATCGCCGTTTTTAGTTAAAATCTCATCAATAACAGCAATTAAAGCACCTTCATCATTCATTTGTTTAATTCCAAGTTTTTCAATTGCGTCGTCAACTTCTATAACTTTTTCCATAAGTAAATCAAGTAAATCTTTTGCACCTCTTCCATTAATTGTACCATCTTCAACTCTTGATATAACTTTTCCTAAAGTTTTGGCACTAATTGGAGATTTTGTAATATCAAAAATTCCAGTTTTTTTAAGTCTTCCTAATAATTCAGTAGTTAAATAATTTACTGCATTTTTACCGCTAACTTTACATTTAACAACTTCTTCATAAAAATTAGCCATCTCCAATTCACTTGTTAATACTAATGCATCATACTCTTTTATTCCATAATCTTTTATAAATCTTTCTTTTTTTTCATCTGGAAGTTCTGGAATTGGGGCGGCCATACTTTCATCATCAATTTCAAGAGGTAATAAATCTGGATCTGGAAAATATCTATAATCAGCACTATCTTCTTTACCTCTCATAGATTTAGTAATACCATTATTTACATCAAAAAGTCTTGTTTCTAGATAAACTTCATCTTCATAAGTTTCATCTTCATAAGCTTCAATTTGTCTTTCAACTTCATATTCAATTGCCTTTGCAATATGTCTAAATGAGTTTAAGTTTTTGATTTCTACTCTTGTTCCAAACTCTTTTTGACCTTTTGGTCTAACTGAAACATTTGCGTCACATCTAAAACTCCCTTCTTGCATATTTGCATCACTAATTCCGATATATCTAACAATTGCGTGAAGTTTCTTAAGATAAAGAATAGCTTCTTCGCTACTTCTCATATCTGGTTCACTAACTATTTCCAAAAGTGGAGTACTTGCTCTATTTAAATCAACTTTAGAAATAGGACCATCATGCATATTCTTTCCTGCATCCATTTCCAAATGTGCTCTCGTAACACCAATAGTTTTTTTAGTTCCATCTTCAAAATCAATTACCAACTCACCTTTTCCTACAATTGGAACTTCAAATTGAGAAATTTGATAACCTGTTGGTAAATCTGGATAAAAATAGTTTTTTCTTGCAAAAATAGATTTTCTATTAATTACTGCTCCTATAGCTTTACCAAACATAACTGCTTTTTTCATAGCTTCTCTATTCATAACTGGTAATGCTCCAGGAAGTGCTAAACATACTGGACAAGTATGAATATTAGCATCATCACCAAAACTTGTTGGACATGAACAAAATAATTTACTTTTTGTATTTAATTGAACATGAACTTCTAAACCTATAACTGTTTCATAATATTTACTCAAAATATTCTCCTTTATTTTATATTTCTAATTATATCAAATTCTCAATTCTCTATTTTCCATTATCAATTATTTTCACTCAATTACAAATCTAAATCCATTTTTATATAAAGCTTTTTTTATTTCTTCTTGATGTTCTGCTCCTCTAGTTTCAAGTGCTACAGATACATTTGCATCACCAAAAGATAAATTAATATCAGTTCTATCATAACCAACTTGAACAATATTTGCTTTTACATCTTTTAAAATCTCTGTTAATTTCATTAAACTTCCAGGCTTGTCTATTAAAGTTACAATTAATTTCATTTTTCTATTAGATTTAATTAAACCTTTTTCAATAATAATATTTACCATTGTAACATCAATATTACCACCACTTACTACTACTCCGATTTTTTTAGGAGAATTAAATTTAAGTTTATGATGCATAAGTGCTGCTATTCCAACTGCCCCAGCACCTTCTACTACAATTTTTTGTTTTTCCATTAAATATAGAATTGCAGTTGCTATTTCTTCATCATTAACAGTTACAATATCATCTACTATATCTTTTATTATTTCAAAAGTCATTGGATTAGAATCTCTAACGGCAATTCCATCTGCTATTGTTTTTACACTTGTAGAATCCTGTATAATTCCACTTTTGTAAGAATTATACATTGCAGGTGCTCCACTTGAAACTACTCCAATAATTTTAATTTTTGGATTTATTGCTTTTGCAGCAGTAGCTATTCCACTAATCAAACCACCACCACCGATTGGAACTATAATAACTTCCAAATCTGGTTGTTCTTCTAACATTTCAAGTGCAATTGTTCCTTGTCCTGCCATAACTTTATAATCAGCAAATGGATGAATAAAAGTAAGACTTTTTTCATCTGATAATTTTACCGCCTCTGCATACGCTTCATCATAATTATTTCCCGCTAATACAACTTCTCCACCATGACTTTTAACTCCACTCACTTTTGTCATGGGAGTTGCTTCTGGCATAACAATAGTTGAAGGAATATCAAAATAACTAGCACTATATGCGACCCCTTGTGCATGATTTCCAGCACTTGCAGCGATTACACCTTTTGATTTTTCTTCCTCACTTAAAGTTGCTATTTTATTAAAAGCACCTCTAAGTTTAAAAGAACCTGTGTGTTGAAGATTTTCTTTTTTTAGATAAATTTCATTACCTATCATTTGAGATAAAACTGGAGCATAAGCAAAAGGAGTTTTTGTAACAACCTTATTTATATTTTTTTGTGCCTTTTTTATTGATTCTAAATTAAGCATTTTGACACCTTTTATCTTCTACCATAGAACATCTGTTTTGAACAGCTTCAAGCCCACCATCTTCAGCTATTTTTATAGCTTCATCATTTATAACACTCTCTTGCATCCAAAAATATTTTGCTTTAATGTTTGCAGCTTTTTTAGCAATAGGAGGGGTATCCTCAGCTTTTCTAAAAACAACTACCATATCCACTTTCTCAGGTATCTCATCTAAACTTCTATAAACTTTTTCTCCTAAAATAGTTTCTTCTCTTGGATACACAGGAATGATTTTTACTCCCTTATCTTGAAAATATTTTGCAACTATATTGCTATCTCTATGAGGTTTTGGTGAAAGCCCTACTACAGCCATTATTTTTGTATCTTCTAACATTTTACATAATTTTTCGTTTTTTTGACCTGCACTTGGTAATTCACAACTTGCCATAATTTTCTCCTTTTATTTAATTAATTCTTTTAACATATCTTTAATTGCTGGATAAATATCACTAATATTTGGTCCATGAGTTTTATTTGTCAAAAGCAATCTTAAAGGCATAAAAAGTTTTTTTCCTTTAAGGTTTGTATTTTTTGAAACTCTATTTTTAAACTCATTATAATCTTCTTCTAAATCACTGTTTAAAATTTCAGTTTTGATAAGTTTGATTTCTTCTTTCCATTCTTCATTTAAAGTTCTTTTTGTTAAAACATCATCAATTTTAGATTTTAATTCTTTCAAAGTAGATGCTTCTTCAAGATAAACTTTTGCTAAATTATTAAGTGATTTATGAATTTGAAGTAAAGAAGCTAAATCATCTATTTGTTTAAGATGTTCTCTATTTATAAATCTAAGTTTATCAATATCAAACCTAGCTGGCGCTTTTGAAAGTTTTTTCAAATCAAAAAATTCTATTGCTTCATCTAGTGTAAAAATTTCTTTGGGAGGTTTATTTCCAAGTAAAACTAAATAATTTGCAATTGCCTCTGGTAAAAATCCTTCTTCAAAAAGCCATAAAACACTTGATGCTTCATCTCTTTTACTCATTTTCTTACCTTCACTGTTTAAAATAATAGGAAGATGTGCATATTCTAATTTTTTATCATATCCAACTGCTTTTTGAATAGCTATTTGTTTTGGAGTATTACTTAAATGATCTTCTCCTCTGATGATTAAAGAAATATCATAAAGCATATCATCTATTGCACAAGCAAAATTATAAGTTGGAATTTTATTTTGTCTTAAAATTACAAAGCTATCTATATCAAAAGGTTCAAATTTTAAATGTCCTTTTGCATAATCATCAAATTCAATAGCTTCTTCTGGTTTTTTAAGTCTAACTACAAAAGGTTCATCTTCTCTCTCTAAAACTTCAATATCACTCAAAGTTTCACATTTACCAGAATATCTATAAGGTCTTTTTTCTGCGCTTGCTTTTATTCTCTCTTTTTCAATATCCTCAGCCGAACAAAAACAAACGAACGCTTTTTTATTTGTTAATAAATCCGTTGCAAATTTCCAATGAGTTTTGAAATTACTACTTTGATAAACAATTTGATCATATTTTATATTAAAAGCATTTAGAATATCTAAAATTGCTTGGTCTTTACCTTCGATATTTCTTTCATTATCTGTATCTTCAATTCTTATTAAAAGTTTTTCATTTCTTTGTTTAGCTACAATATAATTAAATAAAGCTACTCTTAAATTTCCTATATGCATATCACCTGTTGGACTTGGTGCAAATCTTAACATTTATTTCCTTTATTAAAAGTTTTTTGAAATTATACTCAATAATCATAAAATTGAGAATTATTAAAAAATATTAATTATCAATTATCAATTATCAATTATCAATTTTCAATTCTTTAACTCTCTTAGCCAAACTTTCTATATCAATCTTTAACATTTTTTCAATATCTTTAGTTTGACCATGTGGAATAAATCTATCTTCAATTTCGAAAGATATAATTCGTTTATCTATTTGAACTTCATTATAAAAAGCTTCCAAAGTTTCTCCAACCCCTCCTATTTTAGCACTATCACTAAATACAAAAATAGTTTTTGCTTTTATATTTTGAAGCAATTTTTCATCTAATGGTTTTATAAAACGCAGGTCAACTACTCCTGAATTAATTCCATCTTTTTCTAATAATTTACTAACTTGCCAAGCTCTACCAACTCCATTCCCATATCCTATTAACATAATATTATTACCTGTCTTTTAATAACTCACCTTTCCCATATTCAAAAGGCGAAGGCTCGGCTTCTACTTCATAAAAAGCCCCTCTTGGATAACGAAATGCTGTTGCATTATTAGTAAATTCTATTGCAAAATCCATAGCATATTCAAGTGTTTTGAAACATCGTGGAGCGAAAATTGTAATATTTGGAATAATTTTAAGATATCCTATATCAAAAAGTCCTTGATGAGTTTCTCCATCTTGTCCTACAAGCCCTGCTCTATCAATAGCAAAAATAACTGGATATTTATCTATACAAACATCATGAATAATTTGATCATACCCTCTTTGTAAAAATGTAGAATAAATCGCTACAAAAGGGCGAAATCCTTCTTTTGCTAGTGGAGCCATAGAAGTAACTGCATGTTGTTCTGCAATTGCTACATCCCAAAATCTATCAGGATATTTTTCCAAAAGTGGCTTCATTCCAGTTCCACTTGGCATAGCAGCAGTAACTCCTACTATTTTTTCATTTTCATCAGCTTTTTTAAGTAAATAGTTACTAAATACTTTTGTTGCATTTAAAGTCGAAGGTTTCAAAGGTTTGCATGTTTCTTTATCAAATGGACTTACACCATGCCAATGCTCAAAATGTCCTTCTGCTTGTCTGTAACCTTTTCCTTTAATTGTTTTTGCATGAACAACAACTGGTTTTTTTAACTTTTTTGCTATTTTTAATGTTTCAATTATTTCTTCTAAATTATGTCCATCAATTGGCCCAATATATTCAAGTCCCATTTCTTCAAAAAATATTCCATTTATTGCAAGCATTTCTTCAAATTTTTTAGCAGCATATTTAAAATCTTGTGGGAGTGTTTCTAAAAATCCTTTGAATTTGTCTTTAAAACCTTGATAAAATTTTCCAGCTTTCATCTTAGTTAAATATTTACTAATTGCACCTGTTGGTTTACCTATACTCATTTCATTATCATTCAAAATTATAACTACCGGATATTTTCTAAAGCCTAATTCATTCATAGCTTCGCAAGCCATTCCAGCACTCATACTTCCATCACCAATAAAAGCAACTGGGATTCTATCTTCATTTTTTAATTTTATGGCTTTTGCAGCTCCAACAGCAACTGAAATAGAAGTAGAAGAATGCCCTGCACTAATATAATCATATTTACTTTCATTTGGACGAGTATAACCACTAATTCCATCAATCTGACGAAGTCTATCAAATCTATCCCATCTATCAGTTAGCATTTTATGTGCATAAGCTTGATGAGAAACATCAAAAATAAAAGGGTCTTTCTGAACGTCAAAAACATAATGCATTCCTATAATTAAATCTACTGCTCCAAGTGTTGAGCTTAAATGACCTCCATTTGTTGATACTAAATCAATAATTTTTTCTCTTATTTCCTTTGCTAATTTTTCTAATTCTTGTATATTTTTATTTTTTATATTCAAATTCTAACCTTTTACAATATTTTCTTTTATTGTTTTAAATCTATCACCAATTTCAGCTTCAATATTACCAGTATCACTTAAAATAACAACTCCACCTGGACTTATAGCATTATCTGGCGTAATTTTTACTTTTTCAAGTTGTAAATTTTCTTTAACATATTCATAATCAATTGGATTTATTTTTATTTCTATTTTTGTGGCCTCTTTTATATCATTTATAAGCTCTTTAGTCAAATTTAGAGCTATCTCTTTTGAATATTTACTAAGCTCTTTAGCAATTACTTGTTCAGCTATATCCATAGCAACGCCTACAAGCTCTTTTTCTATATTTTCTGCTTTATTTTGATACTCCTCATAGACTTTTTCAACTTTAGATATTAATTCAATTAATTTACCTAGCCTTGCTTTAATTTCTTCTTCATTTTCATTTTTAGCTTTATTATAACCTTCGTTATATCCGTCTTTATATGATAATTTTTTTACCTCAGTTAATTGTTTTTGAAATTCTTGTTGTTGAGTTTCAAATTGTATTTGCATTTTTGCAAGCTGACTTGAAACTTCATCACTGTTTTTTAATAAATTTTCAATTAATTCGTTATTGTTACTATTATTTTCAGGAATATCTTTTATATCAATAGATTCAACTTTTACTGTCTCATCTTTTTTAGAATTTTTTTCTAAATTAAGAGGTTTTAACGCGTATGTTTCAACTTTATGTGTTCCTTCTTCTACATTTAAAATTTTTCCCATTATTCAATTACTTCCTCTTGGGCACCAATAGATACTTTACCTTCTTCTGCAAGTTGTTGAACTATTTCAATAACTTTTCTTTGAGATGCTTCTACATCTTTTACTTTTACAGGACCCAAAAATTGTAACTCTTCTACAAAGGCCTCAGAAGCTCTACTTGACATATTTTCTAAGAATTTTTGTTTAAGCTCTTCATTTGCTCCTTTAAGTGCAATCATTAATTCTTTTTTATCTGCAGCTTTTAAAATTTCAACTATTGCTGTTTTATCCAACTTAATAATATCATCAAAGGTAAACATCATTTCTTTAATTTGATTTGCTAATGTATCGTTTACTTGTTCAATATATGAAAGTGTACTTTTAGCTGATTTTTGTCCTAATCTATTAAATATTTCAGCAACAAATCTAGTTCCACCTACTTCAACTTTATAGCTTGTAAGTGATTCCAATTTACTTTCTAAAATAGCACTAACTCTTTTAATAATAGTAGGTGAAATATCTCCAAGATTAGCCATTCTGATAAGTACTTCCGCCCTTAAGTCATCAGTAAAATATCCCAATGTTTCAGCTGCGCTAGTAGGATCCATATGAGCCAAAATTAAAGCAATTGTTTGAGGATGTTCGTGTACAATAAAATCTGCAAGTTGTTCTGGCTTAACTTTTTCCAAAAATCCAAAATTTTGCTCACTTTGAAGTGATTTAGAAAGTCTATCCAATACTTTTTTAGCTTCTTCTGGTCCAAGAGCTTTATAAAGAATCTCTCTTGCATATTCCATACCACCAGTTGAAATATATTGATTTGATTGAAATATTACATAAAATTCTTCCAAAACAGCACTGGCAATTGCTTTATCTACAGCTCCTGCAGTAGCTATATACTTTGAAACTTCTGTAATACTTTCTACATCCAAATAAGTAAATATTTGTGCCGTTATATCTTCTCCTAATTGAATAAGTAAAATAGCTATTTTTTCTGCCATATTTAATTCATCTAAATATGCTTGTTGTTGTGGTGTTAATGCCATTTATTACCCCTTTTTATGCTCTTCTGATTCTTTAAGTAAAGACTTTAAAACATTTGAAATTTCTTCTGTCTTTTCTTCTGCCATATTTTTAATTCTTTCAAGTAAAACATCATATTTTAAATCTTCTTGATTAATATCATTATTAATACCTAATTGTTGTTCTACTTTATTTTTTAAGTCTTTTAATTTATCATAAGTATCTTCAACTTCTTCTTCTTCAAAATTAATTTCTTTTTTAGTGAATTTTTCTTCTTCTGGTTTAATTTCTAACATTTTTTCACTAAAAGGAGCAATAACTTTTTTATAAAAAATAAATAAGATTATTATTAAAAAAAGATATTTTAGAATAGGCCCAAATGGCCCTACATATTGGGAAATCATCATAGTAACCTTATTTACTGGAGTTAATGTCTGATGTGTAATAGAAGAAACATTAAATTGAAAATTACTTACACTTACATCATCTCCTCTTTTAGGATTAAATCCAATAGAACTTTTTACTAAATTTATAATTGAGCTCAAATTTTCTTGCGATAAAGGAATATAAGTAAGCTTTTCTTTTCCTTTTGTATCTTTTTTCATATCATATTTACCATCAACTACAACTGCTGCCGTAATTCTTTTTATTTTGACAAAATTTTCTGTTATATCTTTAATTGTCTTAGATATTTCATAGTTAGTAGTTGTTGTAGATTTATTATATTTATCTTTTAATTGTCCAGATTTAAGTCCTTGAACCGGTCCTATATTACTCACAGCTCCTGGAACCCCTCCAATTTGTTTTGGAGAATATCCTTCTCTTTTTTCTTCCATTGTTTGTTCACTTCTAACTACATTATCTGGAGAAAAAATTTCTGCTTTACTTTTAACTTTTGAGAAATCAAAATCAACATCTACTTTTGCAACGACCTTATTATATCCACCTACAATTGGTGCTAAAATATCTTTTATTTTATCTTCTAATGCTTTTTCATATCTTTTTTTATAAACAAGTTCAGCTTTTAGAAGGTCATTATTTGCAGTTAATGCATCATTTTCACCAAGCAAATCCCCATATTGATTTATAATTTTTACATTTTCTGGCTTAAGTCTAGGAATTGCAGCAGCTACTAAATTTTTAATTCCAATTACCTGTTTTGGACTTAAAACCATATTTGGTCTGAGTTCAATCATTACAGATGCTGTAACTGGAACTTTTTGTGACACAAAAAGTGATTCTTTAGGCTTTGCTATGTTTACTTTTGCACTTTTAATTGCATTAATTGACTCAATTGTAGAAGAAAGTTCTCCTTCTATTGCCCTTAAATATTTAATGTTTTGTTCAAAATCAGTAGCACCAAATTCTTGTTTATCAAATAAAGAAAATCCCACTTTACTATTTTTAGGTAATCCTAAAGCTGCAATTTGAAGTCTAACTTTTTGTACTTTATCCTTTCGAACTTCAATCACTCCATCTCTTGGTATTTTATAAGAAATATTATTTTTATCTAAATCTTGGACTATAAGTGCTGCATCACTCGGTTTAAGATTTTCGAACAAAACTCTATATCCATCATCCCCATTTGTTTTAGAAGATGAATTATAAACAATTAAAAATGATATTAATGCAACAACAAAAGCAATAGTAACTATAATAATTATTTTTTGTTGTTTATTTAATTTTTTTGTAAGTGCAATAATTTGTTTTATAAGCGCATTAATATCCATTTATTTCCTTATACCATTTCATTTAATATTTTAAATACTTTGTCGTTTTGCTTACTTGAGCCAATAGTTATTCTTATAGCATTCATTTTATATCCGGCCAAATTTCTAACTATTATACCCTTTTTCAGTAAGTCATCACTAAGTTTTGTAGAATTATCTACAAAAATGGTTATAAAATTTGTATAACTTTCAATATATTTTAATTTTTTTTCTTTACAAAACTTTTCATATCTTTTCATTTCAATAAAATTATTTTCTATACTATAATCTACAAACTTTTCATCACTAAGTGCAATAATAGCAGCTTTTAATGATAAAGTAGTAATATTAAACGGAGGCCTTAGTTTATATAAATTTGAAATTATATGCTCATTTGCAATCCCATACCCTACTCTCATACCGCCAAGACCATAAGCTTTACTGAAAGTTCCAGTATATAAAACATTTTTATATTTTAAAATATCTTTTGGTTCTATTTTTTTATTACTATCTTTAAATGCACCATATTCTTGATACGCCCCATCGATAATAATTAATATATTTTCATCAACTTCTTTTAGGAATTTTTCTATCTCCGTCCAATCTAAGCATTCTCCAACTGGATTATTTGGAAAACAAAGAAAAATAATATCTGGATTTTCATTCAATTTATCTCTAAATTCATCTAAATTATGAAAAATTGAATTAGTTCTTAAAATCTCAGCACCAACATGTTTAGCATAAATTTCATACATTGCAAAAGTTGTATTTGCCATCAAAACTTTTTTAGGTTCAACTGCATGAATTGCAAATTCTAAAACTTGGTCTGAACCTGCCCCAATTATAATATTTTTTTCATTAACATCAAATTTGTTCGAAAGTGCATCTTTTAATTCATACATTGAGTCATCTGGATATACACTCATTTGATTTACTATCTTTTCAACCTCTTTTTGAACTCTTTTACTACATCCATACGGATTTTCATTACTTGCAAGTTTGATTATATCTTTGGGCTCAATTCCATATTCTCTTACAACTAATTCAATTGGCTTACCTGCTTCATAAGTTGTAAGTTTTTCTAAATTTTCACTAAACATTTTTATTCTCCCTTTGCATAACTTCCAAGCCAAGTTATATTTTCTTTATCTATTATTTTTGCAACATTTTTATCGTCAATATGACCTTCAAAATCTATATAAAAAAGTGAATGGAAACTATCATCTTTTAGAGGCCTTGATTCTATTTTAGTTAAATTAATTCCAGCATCTTTAAACTTTTTTAATAATTCAAACAAAGCTCCACTTTTATGAGATGTTTTTGCAATAATTGAGGTTTTATCATTTCCACTCTTCCCAGTTTTATAATCACTTATAACAATAAATCTAGTTTTATTTGCTTCATTATCTTCTATTTTTGCGAATAAAAGTGGTAATTTATATAATTTCGCTGCAATATGCGAACAAATTGCTCCTGCTTCCTTATCTTCTTTGGCAAGTTTAGCAGCTTTTGCAGTTGATTCTGTAGGAATAAATTTAGCATTCATTAAAGAATATTCTTCCAAAAATGTTTTACATTGATTATAAGCTTGTGGGTGAGAATATATTTTTTTTATTTTTGTAATATCTTCTTCAAGAGATGCAAAAGAGTGATGAATATCCATAAAAATTTCATTTACAATTTTTACATCATATTTTCTTAAACTATCAAGTGTAATACTTACAATCCCTTCTGTATTGTTTTCAATTGGAATTACTCCATATTTACTCTCTTTAAAAGAAACACTTTTAAAGACTGCTTCAATATTTAAAACTGGCAAATATTTTCCAGTAGCGCCAAATCTACTCTCAGCTGCTTGATGAGTAAATGTTCCAATAGGCCCCAAAAAAGCAATTCTTTCAGTTCTTTCTAAATTTCTACTTGTAGAAAATACTTCTAGAAATATAGCTTCAATATCATCCCTTTTCAAAAGTCCATTTTGATGCATACTGAGTTTTGTAAGTCTATTAATAATTTCTTTTTCTCTTTCAGGTCTATAGATAGGAGCATTTGAAGAATTTTTATATTCCCCTACTTTTCTAACAACTTCCATTCTTTTATTTAAAAGTGTTAATAATTCTTCATCTATCCTATCAATTTCTTTTCTAAGTTCATTTAGCATTATTTGCCTTTATAAATAATCTTTCTCAAGTGCTATTAAATCTTCAAATGTTTCTCTTCTTCTAATAAGTTTATCTTCCCCATCAATTATAGCAACTTCTGCTGCACGTGGCCTTGTATTATAATTGCTACTCATTACAAATCCATAAGCACCTGCACTATGAATCACTACCAAATCATTTGAATTAGTTGCTGGAGCTTCTATGTTTTTCGCAAAAAAATCGCCACTTTCACAAACTGGACCAACTATATTAGCTCTACTTTTTTCCCTACTTTCACTTAATACTTCAATTCTATGATAAGCATTATAAAGACTTGGTCTAATTAAATCATTCATAGCAGCGTCAACAATTACAAATCTTTTATCTCCATTGATTTTTTCATATAAAACTTTTGTGAGAAGATATCCACCATTTCCTGTAAGATATCTACCTGGTTCCATACAAATCGTAACATCAAGTCCTTTTAAAGTTTCCAAAATAACTTGAGCATAATCATAAGGTTCTATTAAAGTTTCATTATTATAGCAAATTCCAAGCCCTCCTCCTATATCAAAAAATTTAATATCGATGTCAACTTTTTGAAGTTTTCTAACTAAATCAGATACAATCACGCTAGCTTCTTTAATTGGCTTAAGTTCCGTAAGTTGACTTCCTATATGAAAATGAATCCCAATAGGATCTAAATTTTCACTCTTTTTTGCTTGTAGATACATTTTTGTAGCAGTATCAATATCTACTCCAAATTTATTTTCATGAAGTCCTGTTGAGATATATGGATGCGTTTTAGGGTCAATATTTGGATTTACTCTTATTGAAATTCTTGCTATTTTATTTAATTTCTTAGCAATCTCTTCAACTCTTTTCATTTCAGTCATTGATTCAAGATTTATCATTAAAATATCAAGTTTTAATGCTTCTAAGATTTCATCATCTCTTTTTCCAACTCCTGAAAAAATAATTTTATATTTGGGAATTCCTGCAAACAACGCTCTTTTTACTTCTCCAATACTTACACAATCGGCACCACTTTCAAGAGATGCAAAGTGTTTTATTACAGAAAGATTAGAATTTGCTTTTACTGCAAAACTTATTAAACTTTTTCTAGCTTTAAAAGCCTCTTTTAATTTTTTATATTGTTTTGTAAAATAATTAAAATCATATATATATAAAGGTGTTGAATATTTCCCAGCTAAATATTTAAAATCCATAAACATTTCCTTTTTTTATATGGATTTTATCAAATTTTTTTAAAATAATAAATAGCTAAGAGCAAAAGTAATGAAAATGGAGTAAAAAAAAGTATATTTGGAGTTAAAATTCCATTCAATGCTATCTTTTTTGCCAATAAAAATAAACCCCATAATAATATAGAGCTCATCAAAGATATTAAAATATAAATTTTAATATTTGAAATTCTACTATGAATTGGAGCTTTAAAAAATAAAATAGTCATTAAAAGTAAAAAAGAAAGAGGAGGTATTATTGCATTATAAATATAAACTTTAATAAAATTTGTATTTATATCTTCTTTTTTTAAAAAATATAAAGTATCTATTGCTTCTTTTAATGTCATATTAGATTTAGTTTCTAACTTATTTAAAATAGTAGGTTTAAACCCTTTTAAAAAAGTTCCTTTTATATGTTTTGTAGTTATATAACTGTTTTTTATTTCTTTAGCAAAAATATTATTAGAATGCCATTCATTATTTTTAAAAGAGGCTTTTTTTACAAAAAATAATTTTTTAATTTTATCATTACTCATTTTAAAAAACTTAATACCATCTGCAGATTTTAAATAAATATCTATTTTTTTTATATAAATAATTTTATCTTTAAATTTAAAAAAAAGATTTTTATTTGTTTTATTTGAAAAATCACTTTGTTTGATATGCATTGCACTATTTGCAAAAAGAGAAAATTTAGTAAACTGAAATCCTATAAAAAATAGAGTTAAAAAAAAACTAAATATAAAAAATGGTTTATACAGTTTTTTTAAGGAATATCCCAATGATAATAGAGATATAAGTTCATTTTTCTTTACTAGCTCTATTATAGTAACAATCATTGCAAATAATAAACTAAGTGGATAAATCAATAATGTTGCATTTCCTCCTTGATAAAAAGCATACAAAAACTGAAGGTTGAAACTCTCTGGTAATTTATCTTTATTAAACATAAAATCTATAAATACAAAAAAAGAAACTAGACTAAGAATAATTACAAAAAAATTTTTAAAATATAAAATAATTAAAGTTCTAAAATAAATCAAATTAACCCTTTAGAGAGTATTTAGATGAGGTTTTCTCATCCCAATCAAATATAGCCTTCTGAACATTATCCAATGTTATATCTAATTTTTCTAATTCCTCTTCTTTAAATTTTCCTAAAACATAATCCACAACTTTTATTTCACCTTCAGGTCTTCCTATTCCAATTCTAATTCTATGATAATCATTTCCTATATATGAATCAATAGATTTAAGTCCATTATGACCGGCATTTCCGCCACCTTTTTTAAACCTAAGAGCTCCTAATTTTAAATCTAAATCATCATGAACAACAATAATATCATTATTATCAATTTTATAAAAATTTTTAACAGCAGCTACACTTTCACCTGAAAGATTCATATAAGTAGAAGGTTTTAAAAAAAGATAATTTCCATTTTTAAAAAGTTGACCTTTAAAAATTGATTTATTTATAGTTGTATAATTATTTAAATTTGGAAGAATTTTATCAATAGCCATAAACCCTATATTATGTCTTGTATTTTCATATTCCTTGCCTATATTACCAAGTCCAACTATAAGAGTCATTGAAAGCCTTTGCAGTTAAATTATAAATTTAATATTATTACACTTATAATTTAACTCCTAAAAAGGAGAAAGCTAAATTATTTAGCTTTAATTACACCAACTACTGGTACTGATGAGTTAATATAACATTCAACACCTTCTGGGAATTTAATATCTCTAATTAAAATATTATCTCCAACATCTAAATCATTTATATCAAGTTCAAAACCATTTGGAAGTTTTTCAGCAGTTGTTTTAACTTTAATTCTTCTTCTATGATAGATTAAAACACCTTTATTTTTAAGACCTTTTGGAGTTCCACTTACTTTAATAGGAACTTGGTAATAAGCTTTTACACCATCTTGAGCTAAAAGTAAATCCACATGAACAAGTCTACTTGTAACAGGGTCTTTTTGATATTCTTGAATTACTACTTTATAAGTATCATCTCCAACTTTTACATCAAATGCAAGTGTTTCTTTTGCTCTTACACTTTTGATAAATTCGTTTTCTTTAAAAGCTGCATTTATGTTTTCTTTATTTTTACCATAAATGTTAGCAATTAGATAACCATCCTTTCTTAAAGCTTTTGTAGCTTTTTTGCCAGTACTCTCTCTAATAATACCTTCTAACATTATTCAATCCTTTAAGTTTTTTGAAATAGAATTATATCATAAATTTCTATTTTTTCTACCTTCTTTAATTATTTATTATAATTTTAAGCCAATAATTTCTTCTTCTTTTTCATCTGAGCTCATATTTAATAGTTGAGCTTTTTTGATTTTAAGTGCTAAATCATCAGGTATTGAAGCATTTTTAATGGCTTCTTCTTTTGAAACTCGTCCACTTAATACTAATTCTACTAAGGCATCATCAAAAGTTTGAGTTCCATAAGCTTCATGACCTTCTTCAAGTGCATCTTTAATCTCAGCATCTCTATTTCCCTTAATTAATTCACTAATTCTTGATGTTCTAAGTAAAATTTCCATTGCTGCCATTCTTTGATTATCTACCGTTTTTATAAGTCTTTGAGAAATTACACCTTCTAAAATTTCAGCTAATGTAAGTCTAATTCTGTTTTGTTCTTGGGATGGAAACATACCTATAATTCTATTTATTGTTTCTTTTGCATCAAGAGTATGAAGTGTTGAAAAAACTAAATGACCAGTTTCAGCTGCATGTAAAGCAATTTCAATAGTTTCAATATCTCTCATTTCTCCAATTAATATAATATCTGGATCTTCTCTTAAAGCACTTTTTAATGCATTTGTAAAACTTAAAGTATCTTGGCCTATACTTCTTTGTTCAATTATACATTTATCTTCTTTATGAACAAATTCAATTGGATCTTCTATTGTAATAATATGTTTTGCATCTTTATGATTTATTTCATTTATCATCGCAGCCAAAGTTGTTGATTTTCCAGAACCTGTAACTCCAGTCACTAAAACAAGCCCCCTCTCTTTATTAACTAATTTATATAAAGATTGAGGCATTTGAAGTTCACTAAGAGTTGATATTTTTGCTGGAATTACCCTCAATACAACTGTTGGACCATCTAATTGAAAAAAAGCATTTCCTCTAAATCTATAATTTTCATCAAGTTTAAAAGTAAAATCTACTTCTTTTTTTTCTATAAATTCATCTGTTCTACCTCTGAGTAATGCTCTACAAATTTCCATTCCAGTAGCTCTAGTAATTGTAAAATTTGACAACTTATGAATATCACCTTTTATTCTTGCTGATATATAACCTCCTGATTTTACATATAAATCACTTCCTTCCATTTCAATCATTTTATACAGAAAGGCTTTTACTTGTTCAAGTAATTTAAGTTGTTCTTCATTCATTTTTATACCTTTAAAGTATTTAACATATTTTTAAAACTATTTTCAAAAGCTTTTAACCCTTCATTCATTAAAGTTTCATAAGTTTGTTGCATAGAAATATTCGCAGGAGTTAAGAAACTAAAAAAGGCATCTATATGTTTTGTTTGAAATTCAAATGCAGGACTTAATTCTTTATCTTTAATAAATTCAATTACATCAAGAGGCAAAGTTAAAACTGAATTATCTAAATTTAGTTGAGTCACATAATAATCAGGTTTTAAATACTTTTGTTTTACACCAGTTGAAGCAAAAAGAGTTTTTACATTTGCTAATTTTTTTTCATTTATTTGATTATAAATTTTAATAGCATTAAAAAATCCCACTCTATCTTTACTTAAATTAACTTTTTCTAATTTATCATTCAAAGCTCTATCAAATCTGCTTACAAAAACTGAAATAACCCCATCAGCACTTGCTGGAAGATTACTTAAAGCTTCAGCACATTTCATAGCTTGATTTGGAGAAAAAACAAGTGTAGCATTTATATTTATTCCTCTTTTAGATAAATCAGCCATAGCTTTATACCCCTCTTTGGTTGCTGGAACTTTTATCATAACATTATTTCTCTGGATTTCATCAACAAGTCTCAGAGCTTCATCTACTGTACCTCTATAATCATTTGCTAGTTTAGGATTAACTTCAATACTTGCAAAACCATCATCTTTTGTCTTATATTTATCTTCTAAAACATCACAGGCTTTTTGAATATCAGTTACGGCTAACTCTTCATATATTTTTTCTGGAGTTTTACCTTTTAATTTTACAATATCCTCTTTATAAGCATCACTTTTTGTAATCGCATTTGCAAAAATAGCTGGATTTGAAGTAATTCCATTTATCAAACCACTATTTACTAACTCTTTAAATTCATTATCTAAAAAATTTCTTTCTAAATAATCCACCCAAATACTTGCCATTTTAACCTCCTCCTACAAATTGTAGTATTTCTAACTTATCATTCTCTTTTGGAACAAATTTATCCCAATTGTCTTTTTTAACTATTTCCATATTTACAGCAACTGCCATAGCTTTATTACTAATCTCCAATTTTTCTAAAATTTCTAAAATAGTAATAGAAGAGTCAAATTTTCTCTCTTCTCCATTAATAATCAATTTCATATACTAATTTCCTTAATATCTGCAATATTGCTAAATGCTTTATAGATATTTCCTATTAAATTTATTCTATTTTGTTTTAATTTTTCATCATCTACATTTACCATTACATTATCAAAAAAGTTATCAATTTCTGGTTTTAAACTAAATAAAACATCCATTTTTTCTAAATAATCTAATTCAAGAGAATTTTTTTCTTTAAATGCTTGATATAATTCTTTTTCTGCATTTTCAACTAATAAACTTTCATCTACATCACCAATTTTTTCATCTTTTACAATATTTGCAACTCTTTTAAATGTAGTAAATACTTCAGAAAAATCATCAGAATTTACAATTTCATTTAAAGCTTTTATTTTTTTATCAATTTCAATCAAATCTGTATCACCACTTGCCAATACTGCTTTAATTACACTTGGATTTACATCTTTATAAAGTTGGAAAAGTCTTTCTAAAATAAATTCAATTACTAAATTTGTATTAAATTTTTCATAATTTCCTTTTATTTCTTCTATAAATTCTTTTAAATTTAGACTTAGATTATGTTCTTTTATCAAATTAATTATAGCAATTGCTGCACGTCTCAGACCAAATGGGTCTCTATTTCCTTTTGGTAAATTCCCGATGCTAAACAGACTCATTAAAGTATCAAATTTAACAGCGAGTGAAACAATTGCACTAAATTTATTAGTTGCACTGTTTGTATATTGCTCTTTTATAGCAATAGCTACTTTTTCATCTTTTCTAAATTTTAGAGCATAATAATACCCCATAATTCCTTGAAGTTCTGTAAATTCAAATACCATTTCGCTAAGTAAATCTGCTTTACTAAGCATTACGGCTCTATTGATTAATTCTTTATCTTCTTTAAATTTATCTGCTAAAATTTCAGCTATTTTTGCTTCTCTAAGTTCTTTATCATAAACAGTTCCAAGTTTATCCATATAAGTAATATTTTTAAGACCTTCAATATTAAATCCATTTTTTAAGTCATTTTCCCAGAAAAATAGTCCATCACTAAGTCTAGCTCGTAAAACTCTTTCATTCCCACTAACAACTTGACTATAATCATCTGTTTTAGAATTACTTACGACTATGAAATTATTAGTAAGTTTGTTATCTTTATAAACAGGAAAATATCTTTGATGTTCTTTCATTGAGGTAATAATCACTTCTGGTGGTAATTCTAAAAATTTCTCTTCAAAACTTCCAAGCAAAGGAGTTGGATATTCAGTAATAGTAACTACTTCTTCAAGTAACTCTTCATCAATCTCAACTTTAAGGTTGTTATTTTGCTCTATTTTTTTAATTTCATTTAAGATTTTTTTTCTTCTTTCATCTTGATATAAAACAACTCCATTTTTATCTAACTCGCAAAAATAAGTCCCTACAAAATCAATAAAAATTGGATCTTTGTAATTTCTATGACCAAATGTAAAATCAGCACTATTAACACCATAACTTGAAGTAAATAAAATTGGTTCATCTTTTAAAATAACATTTATCCATCTAATAGGTCGAATAAATTCTTTTGGATTAGCTCCCCATCTCATAGTTTTACCAAAATTTAATGAGTCTAAAAATTCATCTACCATTTTAGGAAGTAAATTTTTTGAAACTTTACCTTTTATCTCTTTTTTAATATATAAAAATTCTTGATTACCTTTTGTTTTGTAAGTAACTTCATCAAGGCTAATATCATTTTTTTTAGCAAAACCCTCAACTGCTTTTGGATTCTTCCCAGCTATTGCTTTAGGTGCTCCCCAAACTTCTTTTATTTTATCTTGTTGTTTTGTTGGAAATTCTCTATGCCATAAAACTAATCTTCTTGGTGTGTAATAAAAATTAAACTCACATTCAAGTGAATTTTGTTCTAAAATATTATTCCACTTTTTTTCAATATTTGGAAGTTCTTTTAAAAAAGGAATAGCAGGTAATTCTTCTACCCCTATTTCAATAAGTAATGGTTTTAACATAAATAAATCCTTAAAGTTTTTAAGTAATTATATCAAAATTCATCTAAATAAAAATATTAATTTAGGCACACTTCTAAAACACTCAACAATAAAACAAATTTTTTAACACTACAAAAAACTAAAAAGTGTCAACGCAAGCGCCCTTTGGGTTTAAGCACACTTTTTTTAACGCTTTTTTTCGTTAAAATTTGTAGTTGTTTCGTTTATTTAGTCAGTGCCTTATTTTAAATGGTAGTATCTCTAAAAAAAGTTTAGCAAAAATCTACTAATAATCCAGCTTTTAATTGATTATATTTTTCAATTCCTACAAATTTTTTAACAATTTCAAGCCCAAAACAAATAGCAGTCGCTGGACCTTTTGAAGTCAAAACATTTTTATCTTCAACTACTTTTTTATCGCTTACATATCCTTCTTTTCTTATATTATCTTCCCATCCTGGATATGCAGTATATTTATCTTTTAAAACTCCTGCTTCTTTTAAAGCAATCGGACCAGCACAAATAGCACCTACATATTTCCCTTTGCTATCCATTTCTTGAAGAAGAGATTTTACTTCTTCGCTTTTTGCTAAATTAGTCGCACCTGGTAAACCTCCTGGTAAAACAAACAAATCAAGCTCGTCTGCACTTACTTTATCAATAGTCGTATCGGTTTGGATTTTTAAATTATGTGCAGAAGTTATCAAACTTCCATTAACTCCAGCCACGATAACTTCAATACCGCCTCTTCTCATTACATCAATTAATGTAACTGCTTCAATATCTTCAAAACCCTCTGCTAAAGGTACACATACTTTTACCATTTTGTTTCCTTTTATTGATTTTCCTCTTTGTTTTTTTCTTCCTTTTCTTCCTTTTCTTCTTTATAAGGATTTACAGATTTTACTACTAAAATAGAAACTCCATATAAAATAATTAGTGGAATTGCCATTAAAAGTTGCGTCATTGGATCTGGTGGAGTAAGAATAGCGGAAACTATAAAAATAATAACAATTGCATATCTAAATCCATCCATTAAAGTTTTATCTGTAATTAAATCAAATTTTGCTAAAGCATATGAAAATACAGGAAGTTCGAAAGCTATTCCAAACCCAAACATAAATTTAGCAAAAAATCCAATATATTCACTCATCTTAAGCATAGCTACAAATTGAACTCCACCAAAATTGATTAAAACATTAGAACCAAATGGAAACACTACATAATAAGCAAATGCAACTCCACTTAAAAACATTATAGTTGACCAAAACACAAATGGAACTGCCATCTTTTTTTCATTTTCATATAAAGCAGGCGCTATAAATTTCCACACTTGCCACATTATAAAAGGCAAAGCCAATACAAATCCAGCATAAAGCGAAATTTTAAGAGCTGTTAAAAATGGTTCAGCTAATGATGTAAATATCATAGGCTTGTCAAAAGCCTGTTCTAAAGGCTTTTTCATCCAAGCATAAACAAGTTGCCACTTCATAAATATAATTAAAAAAGCAATTCCATATGAAATTACTATTTTAAATAATCTATTTCTTAGCTCAGCAATATGAGGTCTTATTTCATCAAGCATTATGCTTCTTTTTTAGTTTCAGTTTCTTTATCTACTTTTATTTCAGTAGCTTTATTTTCAACTTCTTTTTTATCTTCTTCAGTATCTACTGTTTTCATTTCTTCTTTGAAATTTTTAATACCACTTCCTATTCCTTTTGCAAGTTCTGGTATTTTTTTCGCTCCAAAAAGTAAAACTACAATCACTAAAATAATAATTAATTCTGTACTACTCATTCCCATTTTCAATCCTTTTATTTAGTTTTTAAGTAATTGTATCAAAAATTTATAAAATTTGTTATAATTTATTATAATAAAATTAAAAATAGGATTTATAATGACTTTAAATGACTATAAAGATAAAGTAAAACTTCTAAAAAAATATGCTTATGAATATTATGTGCTTGATAATCCAACTGCAACGGATGAAGAATATGATAAACTTTATCATGAAATTTTGAAATATGAAAAAGCTCATCCAAACGAAATCGACACTACTTCACCTACTGGGCAAATAGGTTATAAAGTATTAGATAAATTCCAAAAAGCTAAACATTTAAGCCGTATGTGGTCAATGGAAGATATTTTTAATGAACAAGAATTAAATGAATGGATAAATAGAATTCAAAAAACCATTCAGATAGATAAATTTTATATAGAGCCGAAATTTGATGGTGCAAGTTTAAATCTAATATATGAAAATGGAAAATTAAAACAAGCAATTACTAGAGGAAATGGAGAAATTGGAGAAAACATTACAAATAATGCTTTTGTAATAAATTCTATTCCTAAAACAATTAATTATAATGAACTCATAGAAATTAGAGGTGAAATTGTCATCAAAAAAAAAGAATTTGAGAAAATAAACGAAGAAAGACTAAAAAACGGCGAAGATGCATTTTCAAATCCAAGAAATGCAGCTGCTGGAAGTCTTAGACAACTTGATAATAAAATTACAGCTAAAAGAAATTTAGAGTTTTATCCGTGGGGCGTTGGAGTTAATTCATTAAATTATAATAGTTATTATGAAATGATGAATTTTATCTACAAATTAGGATTTAATGAACCACCTAAAAGAGCATTAGTAGAAACAAAAAAAGAGATTATACAAAGATATAATGAATTTATAGAGTTTCGCCAAGATTTTGAAATGATGTTAGACGGAATGGTAATCAAAATTGATGATATTTCAAAACACGATATTTTGGGATATACAGTAAAATATCCAAAATGGATGGTAGCTTTTAAATTCCCAGCTATTGAGAAAAAAACTATATTAGAAAATGTTATTTTACAAGTAGGAAGAACGGGAGTTATTACACCAGTAGCAGTTGTAAAACCTGCCCTAATTGATGGCGCTATAGTTACAAGAGCAACTCTTCATAATTTTGATGAAATTGAAAGAATGGATTTAAGAATAAACGATGAAATAATAATTATAAGAAGTGGAGATGTTATTCCTAAAATTACAAAAGTGGTATCTCATCATAGTGATAATAAAATCCCTCGCCCTACTCACTGCCCTGTATGTGGAAGTGAAGTTTTGGATGAAGGGGCTCTCATCAAGTGTCAAAATTTATCATGTCCTGCAAGAGTGATTAATGCTATAATCTATTTTGCAAGCAAAAATTGTATGAATATTGATGGTCTTGGAGGAAAAATAGTTGAACTTTTAGTAAATGAAAAATTAATTACAGATGTTGTGGATTTATACTCTTTAACAATGGATAAACTTCTTAAATTAGAAGGATTCAAAGAGAAAAAAGCACAAAATTTACTTACTTCTATCGAAAATTCTAAGGGAGCTGAATGCTGGCGATTTATAAATGGTTTAGGAATTGAACATATTGGAGAAGTCGCAAGTAAAAAACTTTGTGAGAAATTTGGAGTAAATTTCTTAGATGTTAACAAAGAAAATCTTCTTGAAATTGATGGATTTGGTGAGGAAATGGCAAATTCATTACTTGAATTTATAAGAGTTAATAAAGATAAAATTATAAAACTAAAAGAGATAATAAACCCAAAAAATCCAGAAATCAAAGAGATAAAAAAATCACCATTTACCAATAAAACTATCGTTTTAACTGGTTCGATGAGCAAACCAAGAGGTGAAATTAAAAAAATACTCGAAAATTTAGGTGCCAAAGTTACCTCATCAGTTAGCAAAAAAACTGACTTTGTAATTTATGGAGAAGATGCTGGAAGTAAATATGATAAAGCTATAAATTTAGGAGTTAAAACTATTAGCGAAGAAGAAATGGAAGAGATGTTAAAATAATATCTCTTTTTCTAACTTATTATTATCTCCATACAAATCAAAAAAACATATTTTTAAATTTAAGCTTTTATTTTTAAAAAATTCATAATAACTACTTTCAATATCATTATCTTTTGGATAAATCAAAAACAGAGTTTCGCAATTTTGATATTTTGTTCCATAAGCATAAAGTTGATACATATCTGCTTGATTAATTCCATTATGAATTTTTTCTTCACTCAAAATTTTCCATTTTGTATCAAGTATAACTTTCCCATTATCTAATACAATATCCGGTTTTAACTGAAACTTTTTATCTTCTCCATTCAAATATGCAAGATGATGAGTTTTATCTTGTGCTTTTATATTTTTGATTTTCATCTTATTTTTCAGATAATGATAAACATAACTTTCAAAAAGTTGATTCATATCAAAAAGAAGTGCAAAAGCAACACTATTTCCTTTGTAAGGTGTAAAGCTATTTCCAAATAAAAATATTTTTGCCCATAAAATAATATTTTCATAATCTTTCATTTGTCTATTTAATTTAATATTATCAAAAGCTATTTTTATATTTTTACACTTTTTTATCTCATCAAAAACAAACAAAAACTCTCTAATTCTTTTTTGGTTTTTATTTAAGTTAGACTTTTTATAAAGATATTTTAGTGTAGTTTTTATGATTCTATTTTCAATCCTATCACTCATAAATTCATCATATTCTACAAAAAATCTCTCTTTATGAATAAAATTTTTCTTAATTTGCTCTTTTAATTTTAATTTACCTTTTAGAAATTTTAAATTTTCCTCTTTTTGAATATAATCACTTTTTATTCCTCTTTTTATAAGTTTATCTAATTCATCTAAAAACATTGAGATAAAAATTTCTAAAAGAGGCATTTTATTAGCTTTTAATTGTGCCATATTAAAAGATTTAAAAGGAGAATTTTTCAAAGTTTTTAGCATTTTTAAAAGCAATTTTTTTTAATTCTTCATCACTTTTATTTTTGATTTTTGGAAGAATTTCAATCGTAGTGCCATCTTTTGTTTGAATTAAACCTACGAAATTTTGAGCTTGTAATACTTTTCCAAAGCCTTTTTTCATAGTAATTTTTAAATAATTAGCACTTGCTTCATTTTCTAAAATAAACTTTTCTAACTCTTCAAAAGTAGATTTTTTTATAAAATTTTTTTGATTTTTATCTTTACACTGAATAAATTCAAACTCTTTTAAAATCATTTTCTAAAATCACTAAAATCAAAATTTTCTTTAATTTCATATATGAATTTTTCATCATCCAAATAATCATCTTTCTTGTAATCAAAAATATTAGAATCTAGTTCTTTTTTATCTACAAATCCTTTACCTAAAACCATCATAATTTTTTCAAAGTCATCATAAAAATATTCTTGTAAAAGTGGGATAATTTTGTTTTTAAAAATATTTGTTAATTCTTCTATCGTTTGATTATCTTCTAAACTCATAAAATAAGAATGACCAATGGTGTGGTCTCTATCGTAAAGATATTCAATTCTTTCATTTATAGTTTCAAACATCTTTTTAATATCAATATCATGTTGTTGAATTTTAATATCTTCTAAAAGTTCAGCTTTTGGCATCATCTCAATAAATTCAAATCTTCTTCTAAGTGCCGTATCAAGCAGAGCAATACTTCTATCAGCGGTATTCATAGTTCCTAAAATATATAAATTTTTTGGCACTCCAAACTCTTCATTTGAATATGGAAGTCTAACTTTTATCTCTTCACCTGCTCCAATTCTTTTGCTCAATTCAATAAGTGTAATAAGTTCTCCAAATATTTTTGAGATATTTCCACGATTTATTTCGTCTATTATTAGAATGTAGTTTTTCAAATTTAATTGATTTACATATTTAAATTCGTTTGAATTTTCAAGAAGTAATTTTAAAGTTGCATTATAGTATATTTCTAATCCACCCTTAATTCAATTATTTTTCTCTTCTTCATACATTTCTTCTAATGTACTTATTGCTAAATGGAGATTTTTATTTCCATTAGATGTTTCTAAATATATAGTATTATTATTTACTTTATAAATGTAAAAAAATGTTTTTGTTAGGGAAATCTTTAATTTGTTTTGTATTTTTAAAGGATCTAATATTACTTTTTGAAATACTGATTTAAAAAAAAGCTTTCTATTTGATTGATTTTGTTTTAGTTTTGAATTTTCAAAATTTTCTTTTGCTTTTTTTGACAATTTCTTAAAAATCCCATCTTCAACACGATAACTTAAATTCCCGTTTTCATCACTTTCAGCCTTAATCCCCTCTACAAATTCTTCATATCCATAACTTTGATGAAAAGTTACAAATTCAATTTGCCCTGCTTTTTTATATTCATCAAATCTCTTTTTTAACTCTTCTCTATTTTCATTTTCTAAATCATCTAAAGTTTTATTTTCTATAATTGATAATGCTCTATTTATTGTATTATATGTTTTTCCAGTCCCTGGAGGTCCATATAAAATTTGATTTAGTGATTGATTTTTGTTTTGCATTTTATTTCCCTTTTTCATTTCATTATCTTTTGATATTTCTTCATTTTCAAACATTAAATATTTTCTATATGCAGATTTAAAATCATTATATAAATCTTGATGTAACTTATTTTCGTTCATATATTTCTTAAACTTATCTTTAAAGTAACCTGTATCAATTTGTTTTAAATCAAGTCCCAATTTATCTACTATTTCTAATCCTCTTTTTAATAATGAAATGTATGTAGTAATCGAGGGAAAATTAATATTCTCACCATATTTTCTAAAACCTTTAAAATCAAATTTTTCCATATTTATTCCTTTATTTTTTAAACAAATCCCTCATCTACTAATTCATAACCATTTTTATTAATTATATGTCTTTCGCCTGAACCACCTGCAATTCTCGACCAACTTTCAGAGATTAATTCTAAATTATCCTTTTTTAACTCTAATCTATAAGAAAAACCACCATACATTCCATAAATAGGAAAATAGATATTTTTTGATAAATTTATTTGCTTAGAATTTAACTCAGGTAATTCAATATCATTTTTTATACCAAACTCATTCATTCTCTCATTAATTAATTTATGAAAATGAACTTCTATTTGTTTTATTGTATCCTTATAGATGCTATTATTACTGTTTATTGCAATATAAAATTCATCTATGATTTTTTTAAACTCTTCGGGGATTATTTCAAAAGCTTTATCTTTTAAATATTGAGGTATCTCTTTGTAAAAAGCTTCAGCTATTGCTCCTGCCATACAAGCTTGTGTATCGGCATCACCTTTTAACCAAATAGCATTTTTAATAGCACTTTCAAAATCAGTTGATTCCAAAAATGCTGTTATTGCTTCAGGCACACTACCTTGACAAGTTTCATTAAAATGATAAGTTTTCTCTATTTCTCCAAGTGTTCTACTTAAATCATAATTAAATCTTGTTTCTATTTCATTTTTAATCTCTTCTTTTGTATGATTTGTTCTAGCTAAAAAAATTGCTAATGCAACTGCTTGAGCACCTTTTATACCTTCCTTATGGTTATGAGTAACTTCTGCACTTTCTTTTGCTTTTTCTAAAACTTCATCAATTGAATCATAATAAAATCCAACAGAAGATACTCTCATTGCACTACCATTTCCATAACTTCCATAAGGTTCTAATGATTCTGAATCTATCCAATCATAAAATCTTCCGCCATAACCTCTTCCTGGATATCTCTGTGCATATCTTTTAATTGTTTCGGCAAAATCTTTATTATACAAAATTGCATCAGCAACAGCTACTGTTAAAACAGAATCATCAGTAAAATCAACACCATCTTTCATAAGAGAAAAATCTCTTACTTCAATTGGATCAAACTCATAAACTGAACCACATATATCACCTATTATTGCACCTAACATTGTTTATCCCTTTTATTATTATCAAAATCAAAATATTCTTTCTATTATAATTATAACAGAAATTTTGATATAATAATCTCTTATAAAAAGAAAGGAATTTTATGGCTAATACTGAATTAGATTATGATATCGATATAGAATTAATGAAACCAAAAATGTATAAAGTTATTTTACATAATGATGATTATTCGACTTTTGATTTTGTGATAGATGTTTTGACAACTGTTTTTTATAAATCAAAAGATGAAGCAGTTGAACTTACCCTCAAAGTCGATAGAGAAGGATTTGCAATAGTTGGAATTTACCCTTATGATATAGCCCAAACAAAAGTTAGTATGGTAAAATTTATGGCAAAAGAAGCTGAATTTCCCTTGCTAGCTACAATGGAGGAAGAATGAATATAACAACAAGACTTAATAAAATTTTACAATATGCCTTGCAAGATGTAAAAAGAAGAAAAAATAGATTTGTAACATTAGAACATATATTTTATGCAATGCTTAGAAACTCTACAATGTCTTCACATATAATAACTTTAGGGGCTGATATAGAATTTTTAACAATTACAACAAATAAATATTTAAATACATATGTAGAAACGATAGATAAAATGCCTGAAGATTTTCAACCAGTAGAAACTGATGCTTTCCAAAGAGTTACAAATAGAATGTTTGAACATCTCCAGGGAATTAGAAAAGATGAAGCAAATGAATTTGATATGTTAGCTTCTATGGCAGAAGAAAGTGAAAGTTTTTTTATGCAACTTCTATTTCGTTTTGGAATAGATAAACTCGATATTTTACAATATATCTCTTCTTTAAACTTAGAGAAGAAAGATAAACCAAAAAAAGAGACTGAAATAGAAAAATATACTATCGAAATGGTTAGTGAGGCTCTAAAATATGATAATGTCATCGGTAGAGAAAAAGAAATAAACAGAGTTATGCAAGTTTTATTAAGAAGGAAGAAAAATAATCCAATTTTAGTAGGTGAAGCAGGCGTTGGAAAAAGTGCAATAGCAGAAGGGCTCGCTAAAAAAATAGCCGTTGGAGATGTACCACCAGTTTTAAAAGATAAAAAAATATTTTCCCTTGATATTGGAAGTTTAATCGCTGGGACAAAATATAGAGGTGAATTTGAAAAACGAATGAAAGTTGTTTTGAATGAACTTAAAAAATATGATGAGCCTATTTTATTTATAGATGAAATTCATATGATAGTTGGTGCGGGAGCTAGTGGAAGCGGAACTATGGATATTGCAAATCTTTTAAAACCAGCACTTGCAAGAGGTGAAATTCGATGTATTGGTGCAACTACTTATGAAGAATATAAAAAAACATTTGAAAAAGATAGAGCATTACACAGAAGATTTCAAAAAATTGATATAAACGAACCAAGTGTAAATGATACAATTAAGATTTTAAAAGGTTTAAAAAGCAGATATGAAGAGTTTCATAATGTTAAATATTCAAATGAATCTATCATTACAGCAGTTGAACTTAGTAAAAAATATTTAAGAGAAAAGTTTTTACCAGATAGTGCTATTGATGTAATTGATGAAGTTGGAGCTAAATTTAAACTAAAAAATAAAAATAAAATATCAAAAACAGATATAGAAGAGATCGTCGCTCAAATGGCAAATATTCCAAAAGAATCAGCAAAAACAAATGAGATTGAAAAACTTCGTCTGCTTGAGTACAATCTAAAACAAAAAGTATTTGACCAAGATGAAGCTATCAAAAACATCGTAAAAGTTATTAAAAGAAAAAAAGCGGGACTTACAAGAGATGATAAACCGATAGGAAGTTTTCTATTTGTGGGACCTACGGGAGTGGGTAAAACTGAAATAACTAAACAATTAGCCAAAATTATGGGAATTCATTTTGAAAGATTTGATATGAGTGAGTATCAAGAAAGCCACAGTATAGCAAAATTAATCGGAAGTCCCCCAGGATATGTGGGATATGAAAAAGGTGGGCTTTTAACTGAAACTATTAGAAAACACCCCCATACTGTTTTACTTTTAGATGAAATAGAAAAAGCACATCCTGATATTGTGCAACTTTTACTTCAAGTTATGGATAATGCAACTTTAACAGACAGTGAAGGGAGAAAAGCAGATTTTAGAAATGTAATTCTAATAATGACTTCAAATCTTGGAGTTGGCCAAGGTAGTAATATAGGATTTGATCAAGAAAAAAGTGATTTCAAGGAGGAAGCTATAAACAGATTTTTTGCACCAGAATTTATAAATAGACTTGATAGTATAATTAGATTTAAACCACTTAGCAAAAAAGCTCTACTTAAAGTAGTCGATAAATTTATGCAAGAAACAATCAAAAAACTTGCAAAAAGAAATATAACTTTAACTCTTAGTGATAAAGCAAAAGAAGAGTTAATCAAACGAGGATATAATCCGAAAATGGGTGCAAGACCTATGGCAGAGTTCATAGAAAATGAAATAATTGAGCCTTTAAGCGATGAAATATTATTTGGAAAACTTAAAAAAGGTGGAAATATAGGTATTGATTTTAATAAAAAATTTATTTTTAAGTTTTAATTATGTTAAAATTATATGATATATGTAAAAAAGGTAATATAAAATGAAACTTTTAATTATAGAAGATTCTAAAGTAATAAATACTACATTAAAGAAATCATTAGAAAAATATTTTGAAAATAGTGAAATATCTCAAGCATTTACTATAAAAGAAGCTAAAAATTTCCTTGATAATCAAAAGTTTAATTTAGTATTAACTGACTTAAATCTTCCAGATGGTGATGGTGATGAAATAATAAATGAATATGGAAAAGATAATAAAATAATTGTATTAACTGCTGATACTGATTTTCAAAGAAGAAATTACCTTTTTGGAGAAGGAGTTATCGATTATTATCTTAAAACTATGCCTTTTGATTATACTATTACAAAAATAGTTGAAAAATATAATCAACTTGAAGAAAATAAAAATTATAGAATATTGATAGTAGATGATTCATCTTTTTCAAGAAATTTAATGAAAAAAGTATTACAAAGAGATAATTTTCAAATCCAAACAAAAGCCAGTGGGAAAAATATAGTAGAAGATATAAGGGAAATTGAGCCACATTTAATTTTAGTTGATATAGAAATGCCGGATATAAATGGACTTGAAGTTATAAAAAATATAAGAAAAATAAACATAAACACTCCTATTATAGCAATTTCAGGTAGTCATAATTCACAAAATGAAATTTTAAATATGATGAAAAATGGAGCAAATGATTTTATATCAAAACCTTTTAGTATTGAATCTCTTATAATAAAAGTTGAACAATTCATAAAACTTGAAAAAATGAATTTAGATTTAATAAACAAGAATCAAGAACTTAAAAAACTTATTTCTCTTAAAGAATTTGAAATAAAACAAAAAGAAGAAGAACTTATAAAACAATCAAAACAAGCAATAATGGGAGAAATGATTGATTATATTATTCATCAATGGAGACAACCACTGAATATTATGAAACTTGAACTTATGAGATTTGAAATTGAAAATCCCAAATTAGAAAATTCTACATGTGTATCAAATGTTTCATCAAAAGTCACAGAATTAAACGAAATTATTAATGAGTTTAAAAGTTTTTTTAGAGAAGATATAAAAGAAAATATAAATTTAAAAGATGAACTTTTTAAAATTATAAAAATGATAAAAGATTTACTTATTATGAATAATATTTTAGTAAATATAGAAGGTGATGATATTAATATTGAATTTAATAAAAACAATCTAAAACATGTTATGTTTGTTTTAATTAACAATTCAATAGATGCTTTTAAAGAAAAAAATATTAAAGAAAGAAATATTAATATCAAAATAGAAAATAACAAATTAATTTATGAAGATAATGCAGGAGGAATACCTACAGAAATTCAAGATAAAATATTTGAACATAACTTTACTACCAAAGATAAAGGAACTGGAATAGGTCTTTATATGGTTAAAAAAATATTAGAAAAAGATAATTTAACGATAAAATATGAACCTATACCAAATGAAAGTAGATTTATAATAGAATTATAATAAAACTTCAATTAAAGGATAAAAATGCAGATCAAAGCTAATTTAATTGATATTAAAAAAAGAAAAATAACACCCTCTATCATAGAGATTAAGAATGGTATTATAAACTCTATAATTGAAACAGATGAAAAATATGAGACTTATGTTCTTCCTGGGTTTATTGATTCCCATATTCATATCGAGAGTTCAATGCTAATTCCTAGTGAATTTGCTCGCTTGGCAGTTTTACATGGGACTGTCGCAACTGTAAGTGACCCTCATGAGATAGCCAATGTACTCGGTCTAAAAGGTGTTGAATTTATGCTCGAAAATGCTAATCAAACGAATTTCAAGTTCTATTTTGGAGCTTCACCTTGCGTTCCCGCAACACCATTTGAAACAAATGGAGCTACTTTAGATGTAAAAGCCGTAACAACTCTACTAAAAAATCCTAAAATAAAATTTTTAAGTGAAGTAATGAACTTCCCTGGTGTCATAAATAATGATAAAGATATAATGTCAAAAATAGCAGCTGCAAAGAAGCTAAACAAACCTATAGATGGGCATGCACCAGGACTTATGGGGAAAGATTTAAAAACTTATATAGCTGCAGGAATATCAACAGACCACGAGGCTTTTAGTTATGAAGAAGGTTTAGAAAAACTTCAAAATGGGATGAAAATTCTCATTAGAGAAGGTTCAGCTGCAAAAAATTTTGATACACTTCATAAACTTATAGACCAATATCATGAAAATATGATGTTTTGTAGTGATGACAAACATCCTAATGATTTACTTAAAGGACATATAAATAGCTTAGTTGCTCGTGCTGTTTCTTTAGGACATAATGTTTTTGATGTTTTAGGTATGGCTTGTTTAAATCCTATTGAACACTACAATTTGGATGTTGGTACTCTTAAAGTGGGAGATAGTGCAGATTTTATAGAAATAAATAATTTAAAAGAATTTAAAGTCATACAAACATTTATAAATGGAACCGTAGTTGCAAAAGAAGGAAAAAGTTTATTAAATTCTGTAAATGTTGATATTGTTAATAAATTTGAGACATCACTGAAAACTCCATCAGATTTCTTCTTGCCAAAATGTGAAAAAATGGAAGTGATTCAAGTAGTCGATCATGAACTTATAACTTATGAAAAAGTTTTAAGTGATGATGATGACGATGTTTTAAAAATAGCGGTTATAAATAGATATCATAATAGTGCAATAAAAGGAATTGCTCATGTTAAGGGATTTGGATTAAAAAATGGAGCTATAGCTTCAAGTGTTGCTCATGATTCTCATAATATTATCGTAGTTGGTTGCAGCGATAAAGATATGGCAAAAGCTGCAAATCTTATTATAAATGCTAAAGGTGGTATTAGTGCAGTAAATAAAGATGAATCCCATTTATTAGATTTAAGTGTTGCCGGAATTATGAGTAATAAAGATGGATTTAAGATTGCAAAGAAATATGAGGAGATAGACAAATTTGTTAAAAACAGTTTGGGTTCTAAATTAAGCAGTCCATTTATGACACTTTCTTTTATGGCACTTTTAGTTATTCCAGAAATAAAACTTAGTGATAAAGGTTTATTTGATGGACGAAGTTTCCATTTTATTGCTCCATGTAAAAAGCCATAAAAAAGGCTATAAGGAATAGTTTAAATAAATAAGCTATTCTCTAAGATAGAAAAATAATTTCTATTTACTTTTTTTATCATAAGTATCTATTTGCATTGCTCTTCTATTATATCTATTTATAATATCCGGATCTGGATGAAGAATTGTAAGTGCATTTTCTTTACCAGTATAATCAAATTGAGATAATACATATCTAATAGATTCTAATCTTGCAACTTTTTTATCATTACTATTTACAATTATCCATGGAGAATATGAAGTATGTGTTTTACTAAACATTTCTTCTTTATAGAATGTAATTTTCTCCCACATTTTTTGAGCTTCTTTATCGACTGGGCTAAGTTTCCATTGTTTTAATGGATTATGCTCTCTTTCTGTAAATCTTTTCAATTGGACATCTCGACTTACTGAAAACCAAAATTTTATAATTACAATTCCATCATCAATTAAAGCATTTTCTGTTTCAGGAACTTCTTTCATAAATTTATTATATTGCTCTTTTGTACAAAAATTAAATACCGGTTCAACTATAGCTCTATTATACCAACTTCTATCAAAAAAAACTATTTCACCTTGATTAGGTAGATGTTGAAAATATCTTTGAAAATAAAACTGCCCAGCTTCTATTTCTGTTGGTTTAGGTAATGCTGTTACTCTAAATTTTCTTGGATTCAAATATTCAGTAAATCTTTTAATAGCACCACCTTTTCCTGCCGCATCTCTTCCTTCAAATATAATTATAACTCTTTTTTTATTTTCAAAAACCCAATTTTGAAATTTGATAAGTTCCATTTGAAGTTTTGTTAATTCATCCTCATATTCTACAGTTCTTATTGCTTTTCTAAGTTTTTTACCTTTAATTAATTGAGTTATTCCTGTTTTAGTTCTAAGTAATTTAAGTTCTTTTTCTAAATCATGTAATAAATCTATTGATTCTTTATCTTTTGCTTTTTCTTTTAAAGAAGATATGTTTTGAAATAATGTTTTCATTATCCGCCTTTTTCTTTATTATAACAAATTATGTATTAAAAACTAATTAAATCTTTCATATCTTTAATTGCTCGCTCAAGCCCCACAAAAATAGAATTAGCAATTATAGAATGACCAATATTAAGTTCTTCAATTTCTTTAATTTGAGCTATTGGTAAAACATTTTGATAATTAAGTCCATGCCCTGCAGCTACTCCAAGTCCAATATCATTTGCAAAAATTACGCTATCTTTAATTAATTTTATTTCATCTTCCAACATTTTTGATAACTCTTTTCTATTAAATTTTGTAAAAAGTTTATGTTTTGTGTAATTTAAATTTGAATTTAAAGCTAAACCTAAATTTGCATATTTTCCTGTATGAAGTTCAATCATATCTGCATTTAAATTTTTTGCTTCTTCTATTTGAGAAATTTCTGGGTCAATAAACAGAGATACCATTATATCATTTTCTAAAAATTTATTAATTGCTGATTTTATTCTATTACTATTTTTAAATAAATCAAGCCCACCTTCCGTAGTAACTTCTTCTCTATTTTCAGGGACAATAGTTATACGATTAGGTTTAAGTTTACATAATATTTCTACTATTTCTTCATTAATACTACATTCTACATTTACTGGTAAGAATGAGCTTTCAATAATTCTTCTAACATCAAAATCATCAATATGCCTTCTATCTTCTCTTAAATGAGTAGTGATTTGTTCAGCCCCTGCATTTTTACAAATTCCTATTGCTTGTAATGGATCTGGCTCATTTATTTGTCTTGCTTCTCTAAGTGTTGCAATATGGTCTATATTTACTCCAAGTTTCATTTTTAGCCCCTAATTTTTGAAAAATTATACCATATTTTAAATTAAATTGAGAATAGATAATAAAAAATGGAACTGACTAAATAAATGAAACAACTACAAATTTTAACGAAAAAAAGCTTTCAAAAAAGTGTGCTTCAAACCCGAAGAGCGCTTGCGTTGACACTTTTTAGCTTTTTAGAGTGTTAAAAAATTTGTTTTATTGTTGAGTGTTTTAGGTCAGTTCCATAAAAAATTAATAATTGAGAAATATTAAGCATAGAATTTTAGAAGTAAAAAAAGAAAAAGAAGTAGAAATTATTCTACTTCCGCATCGATAACATCGTCATCATCTGCTTTTTTATTTGCTCCTGCATTTTGGTTCGCACCATTTGCTCCAGCTTGTTCTTTTTGATACATTGCTTCTGCAAGTTTATGACTTGAATCAGTTAAAGTTTTAACTTTTGTATCAATTTCTTCTTTTGTAACATCTTCTTTTTTAAGTGTTTCTTTCAAATCATCAATTGCTCTTTGAATATCATCTTTTGTTTTAGCATCAATTTTATCACCAGATTCACTTAATGATTTTTCAGTTTGATAAACTAATGCATCAGCTTGATTTTTTGCTTCGATTAAAGTTTTTCTTTTTTCATCATCAGCTTTATGCATTTCAGCTTCTTTTACCATTCTTTCGATTTCTTCTTCACTTAAAGTTGAACTTCCAGAGATTGTAATTTTTTGTTCTTTTCCAGTTCCTTTATCTTTTGCACTTACATTTAATACACCATTCGCATCGATATCAAATGTAACTTCGATTTGAGGTACCCCTCTTGGTGCTGCTGGAATTCCTTCAAGGTTAAATTGTCCAAGTGATTTATTGTCTTTTGCAAATTCTCTTTCACCTTGTAATACATGAATTGTAACCGCACTTTGATTATCTTCTGCTGTACTAAATACTTGTGATTTTTTAGCAGGAATTGTTGTCCCTTTTTCAATAACTCTAGTCATTACTCCACCAAGTGTTTCAATTCCTAAGCTTAATGGTGTAACATCAAGTAATAATACATCTTTTACATCACCTTTTAAAACACCACCTTGAATTCCTGCACCTAATGCTACAACTTCATCAGGATTTACACCTTTATTAAGTTCTTTCCCTCCAAAATATTCACTTACCATTTGTTGAACTTTTGGAATTCTTGTAGAACCACCAACCATTACTATTTCTTGAATGTCGTTTTTACTTAAATCCGCATCTTTTAAAGCTGTATCAATATGTTTTAATGTTTCTTTCAATAAATCACCGATCATAGCTTCAAATTTAGCTCTACTTAAAGATTTTACTAAATGTTTTGGTCCAGTTGCATCTGCTGTAATAAATGGTAAATTTATTTCAGTTTCAGTTTTACTTGAAAGCTCTTTTTTAGCTGTTTCAGCTGCATCTTTTAATCTTTGCATAGCCATTTTATCTTGACTTAAATCAATTCCATTATCAGCTTTGAATTCAGATACTAGCCAATCGATAACAATATTATCAAAATCATCACCACCTAAAAATGCATTACCGTCAGTTGACAATACTTGGAAAGTTCCATCACCAATTTCCAAAGTTGTAACATCAAATGTTCCACCACCTAAATCATAAACTAATATAGTTTCTTCAGTTTTTTTATCAAGTCCATATGCTAAACTTGCTGCTGTTGGTTCATTAATAATTCTTAATACATTAAGACCAGCAATTTTACCAGCTTCTTGTGTTGCTTTTCTTTGACTATCATTAAAATATGCAGGAACTGTAATTACTGCTTCAGTTACAGGCTCTCCTAAAAAACTTTCAGCATCTTCTTTTAATTTTGATAAAATTTTTGAAGAAATTTCTTGTGGTGTATATTTTTTACCATCAATTTCAACGGCGCACGCTCCACTATTTTCAACAATTTTGTATTGAACTTTATTTTTTGCTTCTGCCGCTTCTTTATCAGAACACATCATCCCCATAATTCTTTTTACTGAATAAATTGTTTTTTCTGGATTTGTAATTGCTTGTCTTTTTGCAGGTTCCCCTACTAAAATTTCACCTTTATCAGTAAATGCTACTACTGAAGGAGTTGTATTTCTTCCTTCTTTATTTGCTATTACTTTTGCATTTTTCCCATCATAATATGCTACACAGCTATTTGTTGTTCCTAAGTCAATTCCTATTACTTTTGCCATTTTATCTCCTTTTATTTAATTTTTTAGTTTTTACAAATTGTAACCATACTTGGTCTAATTAATCTGTCTTTTAGTTTGTATCCTTTTTGATACACTTCCACAATTTCCCCATTTTTATGCTCTTCACTTGGAATTTGTTGAATTGCTTGATGAAGATTTGGATCAAATTCTTTATGTTCAACTGGTTCAATTCCATAGTTTTTAAATGTATCCATCATTTTTTTAAGTGTAAGTTCAATTCCTTCAAGCATCTCTTTTACACTTCCATTATCTTTTTCTTTTATATTTTTAATAGCGAGTTCAAGTGTATCTGCTACAGGTAAAAGATCTTTTGCAAATTTTTCAGCTGCATACTCAATTGCTTGGGTTTTCTGTTTTTCTATAATTTTTTTATCATTTTCACAAGCTGCATATGCTCTTAATGCTTGTTCCAATTTTTGTTCCACTTCAGATACTTTCTCCTCTTCAGATACTTTATCTTCTTCACTATTTTCAGCAACTTCTTGCTCTTTAGTTTCTTTTTCTACTAATTCATCATTATGATGTTTATGTTTCTTACTCATTCTTCCTCCTTTTTTAGATTAAGCCGATAAACTTTCAAAAAAGTTTATATAATTGTCATATATACTTCCAATCATGATAAACTCACTCTCTTTTTCATCAATTATAGCATCAATTTTATATGCCATAAAATCATTGTTAAAAGAGAGACCTTTTTTAAAATGATTAAAAATTTCATCAGTTATCAACTTGTCTATTGAAAAGTTTTGATAATGTTTGTATAAAAAATTTTTATTAAAATTTTTATACTCACTTACACTTAACTTTTTATAAAAGACATTAAGATTTAATGAAAAAACTATTTTTTTTAAATCATCTATACTATAATTTATAAATTGTGTAAAAAAATGAAATACTTCAGATGAATATTTCAAAATAACTTCATATTTTTCAAAATCAAGTATTACAAATCTATTTCTAAAATTTATAACACTTTTTAAAGTTACGAACTCTTTTTCTCTTATTGCAAGAAAAAGATTAAATTCATCTGCCAATTCTTCAAAAGAAGAATTATTTATATTTATTCCATCATATCTCAAATTTTCATACCAATATTGTTCTAGTGCCTCCCTAGAAGGTACACTTCCACTACTAATATGAACCTTTAAAAGTAACCCTTCACTATCAAGCTTTTGAAAATAATTTCTAATTGTTGATGGTGAAAAAGGCAACTTACACTTTTTTTTCAATACTCCAGAACTAACCGGAATATTTTCTTTTAAATATAAATCTATAAGATGATTTAATATCATTTCTTTTTTCATTTGTCACTCTTTATCTTTAATTGACGGTGTAATTATATACTATTTTTTATAATTTGTCAAGAATTTAATAAAAAAGCTTAGTAAAATAGACTAAACTTTAATTATCTAAATCATTCATATCAACTATAATTTCTTATAAAACTTCAAAATAGAGATAAAAAGAGAAGTAATAGCAGGACCTATAATAACACCCCAAAATCCAAAGCTACTAAGTCCTGCGACAATTGAGAAAAATACTAGCATTGAATTTAATTCTATTTCATTGTGCATACGCTTCTTTATCATATCAATAATAAGTGGCTTTACAAATGTATCTGCTATTACAGAAATAACTATTATAGAATATAATGCAACTATTATAGCTCCTTTAGTATCTCCTGTTGAATACAAATATAAACTAACAGGAAGCCACATTATTGCTCCTCCTATTACAGGAATTAAAGATGCAAAAGCATACATTACAGTAAAAAACACCCCGTCAAATCCGTAAAACTGAATAAACCCACCAAACAACAACCCTTCAAAAAGAGCGGTAAACATAGCTGAATAAAATACAAGCCCCATAACTTCTTGAGTATCTCTAATTAAAATTTCAGATTTTCTTTTTTCAAGTGGGGAAACATTTTCTAGAAATTTCAATATATCTTTTCCATATAAAAGAGTAAAAAAATAAAATATTACAATTAATATCATATCTTTTAAAAACATTGCACTTTTTGCAGTTAATGGTGCTATAAATGATGCTAAATTTTGATATATTAAATTTAAATTATTAGCTGAAAGATATTCTTCTACTTTTTTTGAAATAACCTCTGGCAAATATGCAAAAAGTTCATTTATTTTCCCAACTACCAAGTGGATAGTATTTGGAGTAACTTTATTTATAAGCCCAGCAGCTTCAGTAATAAAATAAAACAGTGGCCCAAAAAGTAAAAATCCAAGAGCTAATGTCATAATAGTTGAAGATATATATCTATTGTTTATTTTTTTATCTAAAATTGAATATACTTTAGATAAAGATATAGCCAACAAAATAGCAACAACTATATCCATCAAAAATGGTTGATAAGTAATATACATAAAATATGTAATAATAATAAATAAAATATTCAAAAAAGCATTTGAACTAATCAAAACAGGCTCCTTTCACTACTTAAATGCAATAATTCATAACTCTTTCTTGTAGCTATTCTACCTCTAGCCGTTCTCTCAACATACCCATTTGCAAGTAAAAAAGGCTCTATTACATCTTCGATAGTTTCTTCATCCTCGCTTAATGCTGCTCCTATAGTTGATAATCCCAAGGGCTTTTTAGCATTACAAAGAAGTCTTAGATATGCCAAATCAAGTTCGTCAAACCCATTTACATTAACACCCAATTTATCAAGTGCATATTTTGTAGTTTTTAATGTTATAGCCTTTTCCTCTGCTACATCACTAAAATCTCTAACTCTTTTTAAAAGTCTCAGTGCAATTCTTGGAGTTCCTCTACTTCTTTTGGCAATTTCTAATGCCGATTCACTTTTTATTGGTTTATTTAATTTATTTCCAGCAATTTGAACAATTTTAGATAACTCTTCATCATTATAAAATTGAAGTCTAAAATTCATACCAAATCTATCTCTTAGAGGATTACTAAGCATACCAGCCCTTGTAGTTGCACCAATTAATGTAAATTTTTCTATATCAATTTTTATAGTTTGAGCAGCAGGGCCACTTCCTATAACTAAATCAAGTCTGTAATCTTCCATCGCAGGATAAAGCACCTCTTCGATAGTTGCTTTCAATCGATGAATTTCATCAATAAATAAAATATCACCTTCTTGAAGATTTGTAAGAATCGCTGCCAAATCTCCAGCTTTATCTATCATTGGAGCCGATATTACTTTTATACTTGCATTCATTTCATTTGAAATTATATGGGCCAAAGTTGTTTTTCCTAGACCTGGGGGACCAAAAAATAGAATATGATCTAAATGTTCATTTCTTATTTTTGCAGCTTTTATAAAAACTTTTAAATTTTCTTTTACTGAAGCTTGCCCAATATATTCATCCCAAATTTCAGGTCTTAAATTTGTTTCAAAACTTTCTTCAATTTCAAATTTTTCTACTTCAACTACTCTCATTAATAAATCTCTTTTTGGGTAGGAAATTGTCCGTTTTCTACCTCTTTTACATAGTTTTTAACTGCTTCTTTTGTAATTGTAGCACCATTTAAATATCTTTTTACAAATTTTGGCTTAAATTCATCAAAAAATCCAAGCATATCACTCCAAACTAAAACTTGCCCATCTGTATATCTTCCTGCCCCTATTCCAATTACTGGAATTGTAAGCATTTCGGTTATCTTTTTTGTTACATCTTCTATTACGCCTTCAACTACAAGCATAACAGCCCCAGCTTCTTCTACGGCTTTTGCATCTTTTAAAACTTTATTAATTGACTTTTCATTTTTTCCTTTTACTTTATATCCACCTTCACTTCTTGAAGATTGAGGCATAAGTCCTATATGACCAACCACCGCTACCCCGTTATCTGTAAGTAATTTTATAACTTCAGCTTTTTCCTCGCCACCTTCAAGTTTTACCGCATCCGCTTTTGTTTCTTTAAAGATTTTAATTGCACTTTCTAAACCTTTATTAGGTGTTGAATAACTTCCAAAAGGCATATCCGCTATAATATAAGCATTTTTAGCACCATTACAAACAGCTTTTGTGTGATAAATCATTTGTTCAAGTGTAGCAGTTAAAGTGTCATTTTCTCCAAAAAAACTCATATTCAAACTATCTCCCACTAAAATAGTGTCAACTTCATTATCAAATATTTTTGCAAAAAGGGCATCATAAGCCGTAATCATTGTGATTTTTTTACTATTTTTATATGAATGAAGTTTTGAAATTGTTGTTTTCATTAAAAATCCTTTATTTCAATAAGTTATAATTACTTATAATATCAAAAAATGGTATAATTTTCAAAAAAATATATAAAGGTTTATAATTATGAAACAATTAGTAGCATATTTAACAACTGCTTTTCCCGATATTAATTTTACAATCGATGCAACATTAGCTCTAAAAGAAGCAGGAGTTGATAAGATAGAGCTTGGAATTCCGTTTTCTGACCCCGTGGCGGATGGTCCCGTAATTGAAAAAGCAAATTTAATTGCTCTTCAAAATGGATTTAAATTAAATGACCTTTTTGAAGTTAGTAATAAAATAGGTAATAAAATCGATACTTACTGGATGGGATATTTCAATAACTTTTATCATAAAGGTTATGATTTTATTGCAAGCCAAGCGAAAAAGAGTAATATAAAAGGATTTATTATCCCTGATTTACCATTTGAAGAGATAGCACCCTATGAAAATAAACATCCACTTATTTCATTCGTCGCTCCAACTGATGATAAAGAAAGAATTAAAAAAGTACTAAAAAATGCTCAAGAGTTTATTTATATGGTTGCTTATGCAGGAATTACTGGAAGTGGAAAACAAGAAGACTTGACCCAAACTATTCAAAATATTAGAGAAGCAAGCAATACTCCACTTTTTATAGGATTTGGTGTAAACGAGAAAACTGCCAAAGAAAAATCAAAAGGTGTTGATGGAGTTATTGTTGGAAGTGCTTTTATAAAAGTTTTACTTGAAAATGATACTTACTCAAATAAAATAAATAAAATTTCTGAAATAGCAAGAAATATAAAAAGCGAAATTAATTCTGTTAATGATTAAATTTAATAATATAAAAGCACTGAATAAATAAACAAAACAACTACAAATTTTAACGAAAAAAAGCGTTAAAAAAAGTGTGCTTCAAACCCAAAGGGCGCTTGCGTTGACACTTTTTAGCTTTTTGAAGTGTTAAAAAATTTGTTTTATTGTTGAGTGTTTTAGGTCAGTGCTTATAATCATAATATACATTTTCTTATCAATTCTTAAAATTTCCTTAAAAAACTCTTGCTTTTTTAAAAATTATCTGCTATAATCCGCCAACTTTGTATAAGTTTGCATATGGGGATGACTTGGCTTCGACAGGAGTAGAGTCTCTTGTGTAGCATACCGACTTGGATTGTCGTTAAACATCTGTTTAATTATAAACGCAAACAATACAAATTACAACCCAACTACAGCAAAAGCTGTAGCTTAATTTTCGGGTGGCTCCCTTTTATCTAGTGCCACAATGGAATTAGGTCGAGCCTCAACTTAGAGTGGCTGGATAGTCTTTTTTAGATACGAAAAGGTTATTGAGAATTTAGTGTCTCTTTGCAAAAAAGGTTTTGTTCGTTGAGCCTTTTTGTAAAGTATAATCAATGAAATAAGTATGTAGAAGCGCAAGAAATGGCTTTATTTTTGGACTGGGGTTCGATCCCCCACGTCTCCACCAAATAAATAAAATCAATTAAAACTAATCAACAATAAAACTTCATAAAATAGAAACTTTAAATTAATTTAAAAATTAAGCTCAAAAAAAATTTTTCCAATTCTTATTTTGAAAAATAATTATATTATTAACTCTTTTATTACTTAAACATTATAAATTAATTCTATTTAAAAATTCTATTACAACTTCTTCAATAATTGCTTCATTTTTTTCTGGTATATATACCTTGAAATATTTATTTTCTAAATCTTTACCAGTTATTATGTTTTTCATATAAATTGCTTTTAAAAAATTTATTAACTTTTCTTTATCTTTTGTTTGAAAAGCTGGTGATTTCATTGATGAATATTCTTTTGTTTTTGTATCATAAATAATTAAATATTTACATTCTTCAAAATGAGGACAAAAGTTAGAAGTCATCCACTCTCCATCAGCAGTAATTACTATTTTCATAATATTCCTTTTAAAAGATCCATAAGAATGTTTTGAATCTCTTCTAAACTTTTTTCATCTTTTGCTTCAAATCTTGTAACAATTACAGGAGTTGTGTTACTTGCTCGTACTAAGCCCCAACCATTTTCAAAAATTACTCTTACTCCATCAACTGTGATAATATCTTTTATTTTAAGTTTTTCTTTATCTTCAAAAAGTCTATTTTTTAGTTCATCAATAATTTTAAATTTTTTATCTTCTGTTGTATTTACTTTTAATTCATCTGTGTTATAAACTTTTGGAAGTTTTTCATATTCTTTATCAAATTCAAAACCATTTTTGATAAGTTCCATTATTCTAAAAGTTACATAAATAGCGTCATCTACTCCAAAATATCTATCATTGAAAAAAATATGACCACTAACTTCAGCTGCTAAATCTGCGTTTGTTTCTCTAATTTTTACTTTTAAATTTGAATGTCCTGTTTTATACATAATTGCTTTTCCAAATTTATTAATCTCATCATACATAACTTGAGTAGCTTTTACTTCTGAAATAATAGTTGGATTTTTCATATTTTTGGCAAAAAATAAAGCTAAAATATCACCTTTATAATTATATTTTTTATCTAAAAAAGCGATTCTATCCGCATCACCATCATAAGCAAATCCATAATCAAAATTGTTTAACTCTTTTTTAATGTCTATTAAATTTTTTTCTTCACTTGGATCTGGGTGGTGGTTTGGAAAAGTTCCGTCTGGAGTTTCATACATAATTTTATAATTTTTAATTTTTAATCTATCTAAAATATCTCTTAAAACTACTCCCGCAACTCCATTTGCTGCGTCAAATACAAATTTTTTATCAATTCCTTGTAAATGTGAAAATTGATTAACAATATAATCAATATATTGAGATTTTAAATCATAATTAATTGCTTCAAAATTATCTTCTATTTCAATATCATTTTCTAAAATTTCATCGCCTAATTTATAAATTTGTTCTCCAAAAAATGGATCTTTTTCAAGTGTTATTTTGAATCCATTATATTCTGGAGGATTATGACTACCAGTGATCTGAACTCCAGCCCCTACTTCTACACTTCCAATTCCATCTAAACACAATTTTTGAAAATTACCAAAATAGTTAACTCCTGTTGGTAAAATCCCCGCTAAAATAACTTTTTTACCTGCTTTATTAAATCCAGAAATAAGCCAATTTGCTAAAGTTGGAGAATGTACTCTTGCATCAAAACTAACTAAAACATAATCATTATCTACTTTTTTACCTAAAAAATATCCTATTTTTTTAACTATATCACTATTTAACTCTTTTTCAAAAATCCCTCTAATATCATATTCTCTAAAAATTGATTTCATTTTTATCCTTTTAACTAATAATTTTTTAAACACTGACTAAATAAATGAAACAACTACAAATTTTAACAAAAAAAAGCGTTTAAAAAAGTGTGCTTCAAACCCAAAGGGCGCTTGCGTTGACACTTTTTAGCTTTTTGTAGTGTTAAAAAATTTGTATTATTGTTGAGTGTTTTAGGTCAGTGTGAAATCTCCACATCTTCCATCATTGAATCAATAGCTTGATTTCTCCACCATTCAAACGCATATAAAAGTCCTGGAGTTTTTACCTTAGAAATATCATACATAAACTCTTCCATTTCACTTATAGGCAATTCTACAACTTCAATATTTTCATCATCAACCCCACCACCTCGATTAATTTTATCTTTATCTTCTACTTCTGCATAAAATAGAGTCTGTTTTGCCGCTGCACTACCAACAGATGTATAAAATGTATTGATTTCAGCAATATCATCAACTTTATATCCGGTTTCTTCTTCTATCTCTTCAATAGCAATTTCTTTTAAACTAAGTTCTTTATCGCAAATTCCTGCACAAAGTTCATAAGTAAATCCATCACTGTTTTTCAAATATACAGCTGGACGAAACTGTTTAACCAATATAAAAGCCTGTTTTGTAATATTAAAAATTAAAATTGCTACACTGTCATACAATTCAGCTATTTCCCAAATTCTATGTTTATTATTTTCAGTAAAATATAATTTTTTAAGTGTAATAAAATTGCCTTTACATATTTCTTCAATTTTTTCAATTTTTATCATACTTTTCCTTTAAAAATGATTTTCTGTGCAAACAGAAATATATTTACCAACTGTCACCTTAGCAAAAACAGTAATTGGAGTTTTTGTAATTTTTGCTATATTTTGAATATATTTTAGATGTTTAGGAGAAAAAGTAAATAAAAGTTCATATTCTTCTCCACTACAACCTATTTTTTTGTTAAAATTTTTAAAAAATTTATAACCTTTTTTATTTATAGTTGATAATCTTTCTAATTCTTTAAAAAGCCCATCGCTAATATCAAGTGCAGAATGGATATATCTACTTGCTTTATACATAAATTTATCTCTTAGAATTGGAGTTATAAATTTTGAATTTTTATTAATTTTCTTATTTCGAAAAAGTCTATTTAAATCTCTTGAAGTTGTTCCTAAATTTCCAGTAAAAGCTACTAAATCATTAGTTTTCATACCTTTTCTAAAAATTGGTTTTTTTGTAGTTGAAATAAAAGTCATTGTTATATCAAGTTTAGCGTTTGCTATTGTGTCCCCTCCGATTATTTCATAATTATATTTTTTAGCCATTTCTAAAAATCCATTTGTTAGTTCTTTAATTTGAGTTTTGGTTATTGTTTTTGGCATAGCGATAGAAAGTAAAGCATATTTAGGTCTTGCATTCATAGCAATGGAATCTGAAATATTTACGAGTGAAGATTTTATAGCAATTTGTTTATAAGAAAGCCACTCTTTTTTGAAATGAATATCTTCAAAAAAAGCATCTTTACTATAAACAAAGCCATTAGAATAAGCTCCATCATCACCCTCAAGGGATGATTTGGATATAAGAGAAATAAATAATTCTTCTTTATTTATTTTCATTATTTAACTTTTTCTACATAATCCCCAGTTCTTGTATCTACTTTTATTCTGTCCCCAGTATTTAAATGACAAGGAATTGTAATAGTAGCACCTGTATTTACTGTTGCTGGTTTTCTACAAGCACCTTGTCTGTCACCTTTATTTGTAACTGGTGTATCAATAATCTCAAGTTCAACTGTTTGAGGAAGTTCAACTCCTATTGATTTAGAATTATGAAAATTAATATCTACTGCCATACCATCAAGTAAAAATTGAATTTCATATTCAATGTTTTCTTCTGGTAAAGAAAGCATATCATATGTTTCATTATCCATAAAATAATACATTCCATCTTCATTATATGAATATTGATAAGATTTTTTTTCTAAATTTGGTTCTTCACATTTATCACCTGCATGGAAAGTTTTATCTATAACTCTTCCATCAAGTAAAGATTTGATTTTAGTTCTTACAAATGCAGCCCCTTTTCCTGGTTTTACATGTTGATATTCTACTATTTTATAAGGTATTCCGTCTAATTCAATATTTAAATGTTTATTTAACTCATTCATTCCATACGCCATCATTTCTCCTTAATTAAATTTGAGCATAATGCACACTAAGTGCTGCTTTTAATCTTGAAAGTTCTTCAATAACATCTTTTGTTACTTTTGTATCTGTTAAAATAACTGCTACTGCTTCACCTTTATTGTTTCTTCCAAGTCTAAAATCTGCAATATTAATATTATCTTTTGCAAGTGTCATACCAACTTCACCAATAACACCTGGAATATCAGTATTTCTAAAGAAAATCAAATTACCTTTTGGCTCAAATTCAAGTTCAAAATCTTCAATTTCAACAACTCTAAAATTATCTTCAAACATTGTTCCACTAATTGTATAAGATTTTGTATCAGTTAAAACTTCAACTTTTATTAAATTTTTATATGGACTATTTTCATTGCTTTTTTCTTTAGTTTCAAGTTCAATTCCATTTTCTTTTGCTAAAAATGTAGCATTTACATAATTTACATTTTCTCCTACGATCTCTCTCATAGCTCCAACTACTGCAAACGTAAGTAATGAATCTGAATACTCAGAAATATCTCCATAAGAAGTAACTCTTATTTTCTTAATAGCTTTTTTGATAGTTTGAGCTATTAAATATGAAATTTTTTGAGTTAATTCTAAATATTTTATTGCCCATTCTGGAGTTGTGTTTGTATCAATTGGTAAATTTAAAGCATTTGGATAACTAATTCCTCTAACTGCTTGAATTACATTTTCAGCTGCTTGAGTAGCTATTTTTTCTTGACTTTCCATTGTATTTGCACCTATATGTGGTGTTACAGATGTATGTTCTTCATTCCAAAATGGGTGATCACTTAAAGGCTCATTATTAAATACGTCAATACCAAGCCATGCAATTTTTCCTGATTGTAGTCCAGCTAAAACATCATCTTCATTATATAATCCACCTCTTGCAACATTTATAAGTCTTACTCCATCTTTCATTTTTGCTATTTCTTTAGCAGTAATAATATCGATAGTTTCTTTATTTTTGGGTGTATGAATTGTAATTACATCACAAGATAAAATATCATCAAAATTTGTTGTATAATTTATACCTAAATCAGTTGCTTTACTTGGATTTATATATGGGTCATAAGTAACAATATCCATTCCAAATGATTTTGCTCTCATAGCCACTCTACTTCCAATATTACCAAAACCAATAATTCCAAGTTTTTTACCATATAACTCATTTCCTAGCCATTTTTCTCTAATCCATTCTTTATCTCTTTTTAAAGCATTTACAGCATTAGGAAAAGCTCTCATTGAAGAAACTAAATGACACATTGTAAGCTCAACTGCCGCAATTGTATTGGCAGTTGGAACATTCATGACAATTATACCTTTTTTAGATGCACCATCTATATCTACATTATCAACTCCAACACCAGCTCTTACTACTGCTTTTAAATTTTTTACAGCATTTAAAAATTTATCATTAACAGGTGTTGGACTTCTTGTAATGACACCATCAGCATCTTCAATTATTTTTAATAATTCATCTTTAGGAGTTTTTGAAGCATCAATTAATTCTATATCTTGGGCTTCATTAAGAATTTTAAATCCAATCTCATGAATAGGATCACAAACTACTACTTTTTTCATTTTATTCCTTTTTTTTATTTTTTTAACTTTATTTCTTTAAGTTTCACATTAAAATTATAACTTTTAAACAGCTCTATTATTCTATTTGCTTGTGACTTTTTATTAAAATTTATAAAAAGTTTCAAGTCATCTTTTGATTTAATAATAGAATATCTTATATTATTAAGTTTCAAAATTTGTTCTATTCCAAACAGTGTATATTTATTTAGATTATTTAATACTGTTTGATATAGAATAACTATTTTAGGATTATAATTCAAATCTATTCTTAAATACAATTCCTTTGCTGGAAGTATTACCTTTTTTTCATTTAAACTAAGTACTTTTATGATACTACTTTTTTCTTTTTGCTCTTTTACAATTTTAGGTTTTATTTCCAAATTATTTACATTATAATTTGAAATTTTCATATAAACAATTATAAATACCCCTGCTAGTATAAAAAAAATAGAAAAGAAAAAATATTTCATATTCTATTATTTTTGAGAAAGTTTAACTCTTTTATTTTCAGCATCAAGCTCAACGATATGACCTTCCATTTCATCACCAACATTATATTCTTCAATATCTTTTTCAAGATCATTTTTTCTAATAAGTGCTTCAACACCATTTTCAAATGAAACAAATACCCCAAAGTCAGCTATATTTTTGATAGTACCTTTGATTGAATCTCCTAAAGAATGATCTTTAGCAAATGCAACATATGGAGAATCCTCTGCATCTTTTCTTGAAAGAATAATTTTATTATTATCTGCATCAATAGAAATTACTGCAAATTCATAAGTTTTACTATTTTCTAAAATATCTTTTGCTTTTTCACCTTTTGTCCAAGAAACAAATCTATTTGGTAAAAAACATACAACATCATCAACTTCTATAAATCCACCAATATCAGTAAGATTTACAACTTTACCTTCTACTATGTCACCTTCATTGTGATTCTCAGCAAATTTTTGTGATGGTTTTGGTAAAAGTGATTTATAACTAACTCTAAGTCTTCTATTTTCCAAGTCTAAATCTGTCACTTCAATATCAATTTCATCACCAACACTTAATAAATCTTCAATTTTAGAATTTGAATTCCAAGAAATTTCAGAAATATGTAAAAATCCTTCTACACCATTTCCAATATCAACAAATGCCCCATATTCTCTAATATTTGTAACAGTTACATTTAAAACATCGCCATTAGCAATACCACTCTCTTTTACTTCTTCCCATGGATCATTTTGAGTAGCTTTAATTGAAAATAACATTTTATCGGTATCAATTAATTTTACTTCTACTTCATCACCTTTTTTAAGTAATCTAAAATGATTTTCTTTTTTATAACTAACTTCATCTTTTGGAACAAATCCAGTCCATCCATTTTCAAATTCAATTACAACACCATCTTTTTTAAGATTTTTTACTTTTGCATTTACAATTTCATCTTTGATAGATTCAACAAATTTATTTCTTTCTTCTTTTTTTTCATTTAAAAGTTGTTTTCTTGAAATCACAACTCCATTTTTCTTAATTTCAATAATTTTAGCTGTTATTTTTTTACCAATATTATCTTCGTTAAGTTTTAAAGCTGATTCACTTTTTGGAATGAAAAATTCTATTCCATCTTCGTTTTTAGCTACAAATCCACCTTTGTTCAATTCTGCAATTGTTACTTCAACCACATCACCTACATTAAATTTATCTAAAAACTCTTTTCTTTTTGCTTCATTTACAGCCATTTTATGACTAAGAACTGCTGCACCTTTACTTGTTCTTCTTCTTGTAATTACTACAGGAATTCCATCACCTACATTAAATTTAAGTTCTTCATTTTCATCAGTAATTTCCGTTTTAGGTAAAACACCTTCTACTTTTTCTCCAACATCTATAAATACTGTTCCTTCATCTATAGACACTATCATTCCATTTCTAACTCTTGTTTTCTTTTGTTCATTTTCGAATGCATTTAGCATTTCCTCAAAATTTTCTGTTGTTTCAACTGTTTCACTCATCGTCGTCCTTTATTTGTTTTATTTTTTTTATGATATTTTGAATTAACCATTCTGGAGTACTAGCTCCTGCACTCACTCCACAAAGGTTTTTATTTCTAAACCACTCAAGCTTTAATTCATCTTCATTTTCTATCAAGTAACTGTCATTACAATTTTCCTTTGCTATTAAATATAACTGTTTTGTATTTGATGAATTTTTCCCACCAATAATTATCATAACATCTGCTTCTTTTGCAAGAATTTTTACCGCATCTTGATTCTCAAAAGTAGCATTACAAATTGTATTAAATACTCTTACTTCTTTATGATTCTCAATTAAAAAATCCACTATTTTTAAAAATTCAGAAACTTTTCTTGTTGTTTGAGCTATAACTGCTATTTTTTCTTTTAATTTAATATTTTTAAGTTCGCTTGCATTCAAAACAACAAATGTTCTGTTCTGATTTTGGGAATAACTTTTAACACCTTTAACTTCTGGATGATTTATATCTCCAAAAAGTATTATATCATAACCCTTTTGGCTCATCTCTTTTACAATTTCTTGAGGTTTTGTAACAAATGGACAAGTAGCATCTATCAATTCTTTACCTTGAGATTCTAATTTTTTTCTATCATCTTTTGTAATTCCATGTGTTCTGATAATTATTTTTGGTGTATCTATTTCCTCTAAATTTTCAACATATCCAACATTATAGTCATTTTTTAATCTTTTTATTTCAAGAGGATTATGAATAAGCTCACCATAAGTTACAGCGCCATTAGATTTTTCGGCAATTTCAATTGCTCTTTTTACTCCAAAACAGAATCCATAACTTTTTGCTAATTTAATTTTCATTGTATACCTCAGTAATTTTTTCTAAAATCTCTACAAAATTTGGAAATGATGTTTGAATAGAATAAGTTTCATCAATATCTATTCCTGAAATAAGACCTAAAATAGCAAAACTCATAGCTATTCTATGATCTCCAAAAGAGTAAATGTTAGCAAATTTAGGATTAGCACCAATAACCGCAAACCCATCTTCAAACTCTTCAGTTTCAATTCCACATCTATTTAGATTATCAACTACAGCTTTTATCCTATCTGATTCTTTTACTCTAAGTTCAGCTGCATTTTTAACTACACTTTTACCTTTTGCAACTGCCATAGCCATTGCAAGTGCAGGAATCTCATCTATCAGCCAAGCTATATTTTGACTTACTTCTACAGCTTTTAATTCATTACCTTCTACAATAATATCACCAATAGGCTCATATTTATCATATTTTAGAATATACTCTATTTTTGCGCCCATTTTCTCTAAAATTTTAAAGGCTTCTATTCTTGTAGGATTTAAAGTTAAATTTTTAAGAACTACCCTACTTTTTGTAATAGCAGCGGCAACTGCAAAGAAAAAAGCACTACTTGGATCTGTCGGAACAGTTATCTCTAATGGATTTAAAGGAGATTTTAAAGGCGAAATTTCAGTTGTCCATTCTCCATTCTCCATTTTTTCACTTTCAATTTTTGCACCCATTCCTTTTAACATTCTTTCTGTATGATCTCTACTTAAAATTGGCTCTTTATAACTAGAAACCCCATCAGCATTGAGCCCCGCTAAAATCATAGCTGATTTTACTTGAGCTGAAGCAATTTTACTTTCATAATTAAAAGCTTTTAATTTTCCTCCTCTAATAGCAAGAGGAGCTAAATTTCCATTATCTCTTCCATCAATTTTTGCACCAATACTAGTTAAAGGAAGTGCCACTCTTTTCATAGGTCTATTTCTTAGATATTTATCACCAGTTAAAACAAAAAAACCATCAATACCAGCCAATAAACCACTATAAATTCTAATACTTGTACCACTATTTCCACAATCAAGTATATCAAATGGCTCTTTTAATTTTTTTGGAGGAGTAATTTTTATAAATTCATCTTTTTTTTCTATTTTTGCACCAAGAAGTTCGGCAATTTTTAGAGAATTTAATGTATCTTCAGCTTGAAGATAATTTTTTATTATTGAAGGCTTATCGCTTAATAAAGAAAAAATTGCACATCTATGTGATATTGATTTATCACTGGCAATTTCATCTATAACTATATCAAAATTTTGTTCTAACTGTTTTACTTTTATCATCTTAACCCTACACCTAAGTCTTTTAATTTTTCAATTATTTTTGCAATTATACCATTTATTTCATCATCTGTTAATGATTTTCCAGAATTTTGTAAAATAAATCGTAATGTTAATGAATTTTTATCTATTAAATCAAATATATCTATTGGATAAAATTCAACTATTTCTAATATTTTAAGAGTTTCAATCTCTTTTTTTATATCATTATAATTTTGATTTTTATCAACAACTAAACTTAAATCTCTTGTTGATTTTTGAATTTTAACTATATTTTCTGCCTTAAATTCTTTATTTGGAAGTAAATCTATAAAGAATTCAGCAATAAATGTATCATCTAAATCAAAATCTTTTTCTATTTTCGGATGTAATTTTGCTATAAATCCAACTTCTACTCCATCAATTAGTACTTTTGCACTTTGATAAGGATGTGATAGAATAATATGTTTATCTTCAACTAATTCAAAATCACCTAGAATAGAAGATAACCTTTCTACAAAAAAAGCAAAATCAACATTTTCATTTTTATTATGAGTTATATTTTCTTTATATTTATTTCCACTCCATACAAAACCTATTTTTTGAGATTCTTCTCTGAGTTCATTATATACACTTCCTATTGTAAATAATGAAAGTTTTTTATATCCATTTTTTTTATTAAAACTAGCAGCATCTAAAAGTTGTAAAATTGTAGTTTGTCTAAGTGTATCAAATTCATTTACAATTGGATTTAAGATATCTTCTTCATCTTTTATTGCAGGAATTGAATATTTTTTATATCTTTCTTTTGAATCAAATATAAAATGTAATGTTTCAAAAAATCCATTTCCAACAGATTTTTCTCTAATAGCTTTTAAAAATTCTATTTTTTTCATACTATCATTGATTCTATTTTTTTCAGCAAATATTAATGGTTTTGAAGTTAATGTATCAATTCCATATACTCTTAAAATCTCTTCTGCAATATCATATTTATTAATCAAATCATGTCTAAAAGGTGGTATTATTAATTTTAAACATTTATCAGAACTATTCACTTCCGTTTTTATTTGAAGTTTATTTAGAATATTTACTATTTTATTTTCATCAATAACTTCTCCAATAATAGTATAAATATCTTCTAAATCAACACTTAAAACTTTTTTTTCTATTTCATTTGTTAAATCATAACTTCCATTATAAATTTTAGCATTAATTAAATTTAATTCATTTGTAATATAATTAATTGCTAATTTTAAATCAGGATTACTTCCTCTACTACTTCTAAAGAAAATTTCATCTGTTTTTATTTTAGTTTCATATACAATAGTTGAAACATACTCAGGATCTATAAAGTTAGCATCAATTACAAAATTACCTATTTTATTTTCAGGCTTTTTAATAACTTTTATTCCGGTTTCATAAATAATTCCAGTTTCATTTTTTACAATATCAATCTTATTTTCTGTTTTGAATATAAGTTTTTTATAATTATCATAAATAGTTGTAATAACACCTGTTGCTACAGTAGTATAAGTTGCAAAATCACAAATAGTATTAATAACTGCTTCTTCAACCAAACTTAATCTATATCTGATTTTAAAAGGAATATTATCATTTTCAATATTAAATCCTTTTAAATAATGCGATGAATTATCTATATCACCTTCTATTTGAAAAAGTCTTCCAAGACCTTCAGCATTTTTATCATCTTCATATTCTACTACATCTTTTAAAGAAACATTAAATTTTGCACTAAGCTCTCTTGCAATTCCTAAAATAGAAAAGCTATCTCCTCTATTTGCAGTAACACCAAGTTCAATAACATCATCATCTAAATATTCACTTACATTTTTACCAACTTCAAGCTCACCAATAGAATTATCTAACACCATAATTCCATCTTCAAGTTTAGGTAAGCCTATCTCCGTAGAAGAACAAATCATACCAAAACTCTCAACACCTCTAAGCTTTGCTTTTTTAATTTTAAAATTTCCTGGTAAAACTGCTCCAACTACAGAAACTGCTACAAATTGCCCTTTGGCTACATTTTTAGCCCCACAAACTATCTGTGTAATTTCACTTCCTACATTTACTTGACAAATATTAAGTTTATCAGCATCAGGATGTTTATCACACTCCTCTACATAACCAACCACAACTTTTTCGGGAATTCTAAGTTTTTTAACTGCTTCTACTTCTTGACCTATGCTATTTAAACCATCACTAATTTCATCTGTTGAAAAGTTTTTTAAATCAATAAATTCTTCCAACCATTTTCTTGTAACTATCATTTGAATTGCTCCATAAGTCTTAAATCTCCTTCATACATACTTCTTAAATCATTTATTCTATGAATTAACATGGCAAACCTCTCAACACCTAAACCAAAAGCATAACCACTTACATTTTCATATCCAACAGCTTTAAAAACATTAGGATCAACTATTCCACACCCTAAAACTTCAAGCCAACCAGTATGAGAACATACTCTACACCCTTCTCCTTTACAAAAAATACAACTTATATCTGCTTCTGCACTCGGTTCTGTAAAAGGGAAAAAACTTGGTCTAAATCTAACCTTTACATCTCCAAACATTTCAACTAAAAAGCTTTCTAACATAAATTTAAGATTTGCAAAACTCACCTTTCCTTCTTCCTCAACAACCAATCCTTCTACTTGATGAAACATAGGAGTATGAGTTAAGTCATAATCTCTTCTAAATACAGCACCTGGAGAAATCATTCTAATTGGTAATTTTTGATTCATCATGGTTCTAATTTGAACAGGACTTGTATGAGTTCTAAGTAAAGTTCCATCACTCATATAAAATGTATCTTGCATATCTCTTGCTGGATGATATTTTGGTAAGTTAAGTGCCTCAAAATTATGAAACTCATCTTCTACCAAAGGACCAGTTTCCACTGAAAAATTCATTTTAGTAAAAAAGTCTATAATTTTATCCATTGTCATATTAACTGGATGTAATGCACCTATTTGACTTCTATTTGAAAACATAGATACATCTAATTTTTCTGATTTTAATTTTAATTCAAGTGCTTTTTTCTCAAACTCTACTTTTTTCTCAGCAATCAAAGCAGCTGCCTTTTCTTTCATTTCATTTAAGTTTTTAGCAAATTCTCTTTTTTGATCATTTGGAATCTCTTTCATTCTTTTAAACTCATTAGTAATAACTCCATTTTTACCCAGAAGTTCTACTCTAATTTTTTCAAGTTCATCCAAATGTAAAGCATTTTTTATTTTAGATAAATCAATCATTTATTAAGACCTTTAAATTTTTTCCTAATTTTACAAAAATTTTGAGTATAATTCAAAGAAAATTAAGAAAAGGATAAAATATGTGTATATTTTGCAAAATTATAGCCGGAGAGATACCTTCAAACAAGGTTTTAGAAAATGAAGAGTTTTTAGCATTTAATGATATTAATCCAATTGCACCTGTTCATATTCTTGTAATTCCTAAAATTCATATAAAAAGTTTGAATGAAGTAGATAACGAAACTATAGTAAAAATAACAGAATTTATAAAAGAAGTAGCTAAAAAAGCTGGAATTTTTGAAGATGGATATAGAGTAATTACAAATATTGGTGAAAACGGTGGTCAAGAAGTGCCTCATTTACATTTTCATATTTTAGGTGGAACAAAACTTGCTTGGCCTAAGTTAGGATAATTTATAATAGGCAATAATAGACGCTGACTAAAACACTTAACAATAATGCAAATTTTTTAACACTACAAAAAGCTAAAAAGTGTCAACGCAAGCGCCCTTCGGGTTTGAAGCACACTTTTTTTAACGCTTTTTTTCGTTAAAATTTACAGTTGTCTCGTTTATTTAGTCAATGCCTTTATAAAAATTTATATTAGAAAAGGAAAAATTTTGAAATATGTAGGAGCTCATGTAAGTAGTAGTGGTGGCGTTTTTAATGCTCCAATTAATGCACATAAAATAGGTGCAAAAGGTTTTGCTATGTTTACCAAAAATCAAAGACAATGGGTAGCAAAACCACTTGAAGAAAAAACAGTAAATGAATTTAAAGAAAAAATAGAAGAATTTGGATATACAGCGGATATGGTTTTACCACATGATAGTTATTTAATTAATTTAGGTCATCCAGAAGTTGAAAAAGAAGAAAAATCTTTAAATGCTTTTATTGATGAGCTTAAAAGAGTTGAAGAACTTGGATTAAAATATTTAAATTTTCATCCTGGAAGTCATTTAAAAAAAATAAGTGAAGAAGAGTGTCTAGAAAAAATAGCAAAAAATATAAATAAAGCACTCAAAATTACTAATTCAAGTATAGCAGTTATAGAAACTACAGCTGGACAAGGAACAAATTTAGGATATAAATTTGAGCATTTAAGAGATATTATTGATTTAATAGAAGATAAAAGTAGAATTGGAGTGTGCATAGATACTGCTCATATTTTTGCAGCTGGATATGATATTAGAACAAAAGAAGCTTATGATAAAACAATGGCAGAATTTAATGAGATTGTTGGATTTAAATATTTAAAAGGTATGCATATAAATGATTCAAAAGCTAAATTTTCTTCAAGAGTAGATAGACATAACTCTCTAGGACTTGGAGAAATTGGAATAGATGCTTTTAAATTCATAATGAATGATAAAAGAATTGATAATATTCCTTTGATTTTAGAAACAACAAACCCTGATATTTGGGAAGAAGAGATAAAATTACTCTACTCTTTTGAAGGTAAATAATGAAACTTTTAATAATAAAAAATTCAAATATTGGAGGAGTTGTAAAAATAAGTGGTGCTAAAAATGCAGCACTTCCATTAATTGCTATGACTATTTTAGCCAAAAATGGAGTTACAATAAATAATGTCCCAAATGTAGCTGATATAAACACAATGATTAAACTTCTAAAATTATTAGGAAGTAAGGTAAAATTTGAAAATAATACTTTAAAAATAGATACCAGTTCAATTAGTTCTACAACAGCAACTTATGATATAGTAAAAACAATGAGAGCATCTATTTTAACACTTGGACCACTTCTTGCTAGATTTAAAGAGTGTAAAGTTTCACTTCCCGGTGGTTGTGCTATTGGTTTAAGACCCGTAGATTTGCATATAAAAGCACTTGAGAAAATGGGAGCTAAAATTGTAATAGAAAATGGATATATTCACGCAAAATGTAATGAATTAATTGGCACTGAAATAATCTTCGATAAAATTACAGTAACAGGGACTGAAAACATCATAATGGCAGCAGTTTTAGCCAAAGGTGAAACAAAAATTTTAAATGCAGCAAAAGAGCCAGAAGTTGTACAATTATGCGAAGTTTTAAAAGAAAATGGAGTTGAAATCGAAGGAATAGGAACAAGCTCTCTAACAATTCAAGGAAAAAATGATTTAATTGAAATTAAACCTTTCAGTGTAATTCCTGATAGAATTGAAGCTGGGACTTATCTTTGCGCTGGTGCTATTGCAAATTCTAAACTTACAATTACAAATATAATTCCATCACACATAGAAAATATTATATCAAAACTTGAAGAAATGAATTTTAGCTTTGAAAAAAATAAAACTTCTGTAACTATTTTACCAACTAATGAAATAAAAGCAGTAAATATCGTAACAAATGAACATCCTGGATTTCCAACAGATATGCAAGCTCAATTTATGGCCGTTGCCACTCAAGCAAATGGAGTTTCTACTATTGAAGAAAGACTTTTTGAAAATAGATTTATGCATGTAGCTGAACTTAATCGTTTAGGTGCTGATATTAGAATTAATGGAAAAGTAGCCACTATTTACGGAAATAAAAATTTAGTGGGTGCAGATGTAATGGCTACTGATCTTAGAGCCAGTTCGGCACTTGTTTTAGCTGGAATTATTGCAAGTGGAAAAACTACAATTCATAGAGTTTACCATCTTTTTAGAGGTTATGAAAATTTAACTGAAAAATTGAAAAAAATAGGCGTAGATGTAATTTTGGAAGAAGAGTAAAAATAATTTATAATGTATAATGGATAGTTGATAATTAAAAATTGTCCATTCTCAATTCTAAATTGTCAATTAATATCAAATTTTCTTTTGTATCTTTGAAGCATACTTTCATTTCCTTTTAGACCTCCTTGATGAATATAAACTATTTTTTCGCCTAAAATATCTGAATTATTCATCACAACTTGCCAACCGATTGGGTCATAAAGTAAATCAAATTCAATTCCCGCATTTTTAAGTTCAAGCCAAATTTGATAATTTTCTTTATAAAGTTTTCCAAAATGAAATTTTTTATGTTTTGGGATAATAGTAGGATAATAATTTGAATTTTTTTCTAATTCCTGCCACTGTTTAATAAGATATTCATCATCTCCCACACAACTACAAGTATAAACTTTACCTTTAAAATGTTTTTGTACATATAAAGCTGTTACACCAGTTCCACTTGGTAAAAAAATAGAATAATTTTTATATTCCTTTAGCTCATCTGCTAACATTTTTATACCAAATTCAGCTTCTTTAACGGCCCCACCTTCTTTAATAAAAATAGTATCTTTACTAAAAGTAATTTGATTATCTCTTAACTCTTTTACTATTTTTGAGTTTTCAATAATCTTAGTCCCATTTAAAATGGTATATTTATAATTTCCAGTTGGATTATCAATTAAATATTGCGGTAAATGATTAACATAATAATCTAACTCTAAATTAAAAAGCTTAGATAAAACACTCAAAGAATACATTGCATTTGATTGATTTGAGCCATAAGAAACTATTTTTTTTATTTGTGAATTTTGTTTTAGATACTTAAAATAGTAGTAAAATTTTCAAGCCTTATTCCCAGAAAAGTCTTCGCTAATTAAATCATCTCTTTTTATTAAAAAGTTAAATTTTTTAAAGTTAAATTCTGAAATTGGGGAAGGAAAAAGCATTAAATAGCTTTTAACGCCTTATAAGCTTCTAATACTCTATCTTTCATAGAAATTTCTCCCGCTCTTAAGCATTTTCTCGGATCATAATATTTTTTATTTGGTTTATCTTCACCTTCAGGATTTCCGATTTGAGATTGTAAATAATCATTATATTTTTCTATATAAGCTTTTGCACCAGACCAAAAAGCCCATTGAGCATCTGTATCTACATTCATTTTAACTACACCATAATCAACAGCTGAGTGAATTTTTTCTACTTCACTACCACTTCCACCATGGAATACAAAGTCAACTGGTTTATCTGTATTTAAATTAAACTCTTTTTTGATATACTCTTGAGAATTTTTAAGAATTTCAGGAGAAAGTTTAACATGCCCTGGTTTATAGACACCATGAACATTTCCAAAACTTGCTGCAATTGTAAATAAATCACTAACTTCTCTTAACTCTTTATAAGCGAAAGCCACATCTTCTGGTTGAGTATAAAGTTTTGAATTATCAATCCCTGTATTATCAACTCCATCTTCTTCTCCACCAGTTACACCAAGTTCAATCTCAATTAACATATCAATTTTTGACATTCTTTTGAGATACTCTTTTGAAATAGATACATTATCTTCTAAACTCTCTTCACTTAAATCAAGCATATGAGAAGTAAAAAGAGGTTTTTTTGTTTCTTTATAAAATTCTTCCCCTGCTTTTAAAAGTCCATCAATCCAAGGAAGAAGTTTTTTGGCTGCATGGTCCGTATGTAAAATTACACTAACACCATAACCTTCAGCTACTGTATGAATATGTTTAGCACCACTTATGGCACCTAAAATCGAGGCTTTGTAATTTTCATTACCCATACCTTTTCCAGCAAAAAATTCAGCTCCACCATTACTAAACTGAACAATTACAGGTAAATTTGCTTCTTTTGCAGCTTCAAGTACTGCATTAGCTGAATCTGTCCCTACTACATTTACAGCTGGAAGAGCAAAACCTTTCTTTTTACAATAAGCATAAACTTCTTTTGCTTCACTTCCCGTTAAGACACCTTTTCTAAATTGCATATCTTACCCCTTAGTTGTAATATTTTATATTTGCTTTGTCTTTTATGCTATTAACATATTTTTTTAATTTTTTAATTTTTAATTGTTGAATAATCATTGCTTTTACTTTTTCAAATGAAGCATATCCTCCAGCTTTTTTATCTTCTACATAAATTACATGCCAACCAAATCTCGTTTTAACTGGTTTTAATGTAATATCCCCAATATTTAGTTTAAATGCAGCTTCACTAAATGATGGTATCATCTTAGCTTTACTAAACCATCCAAGTTCTCCGCCCATTTTACCACTTGGTCCGACTGATTTTGTTTTTGCTAATTCAATAAATTTTGCTTCTAATTTATTTTTTGGAGTTTCTCTAAGTTCAGATATAATATTTTGGGCCTCTGCTTTTGTTTTTACTAAAATATGTCTTGCTTTAACCTCGGCTGCTTGTTTGAACATTAAATCTTTATTTTTATTATAAAATACTTTTGCTTCTTTTAGGCTTACAGAAATATAAGCAAGTTTTTGTTTCAAAAATACTCTTAAAGCTAATTGTCTTTTTACTTTTGCAAGTTCTTTTTTAAATTCTTTTGTATTTTCAATTCCACTTTTTTCAGCTTTTTGAATTAAAAGTGCTTGAGTAATTATGTCATCCAATATTTTTTGTTTATATTGAGCTGGCAATTTATCATAAGTTATTCTCTTAGCTTTCAATAATTGATTTATTTGGGCTTTTGTAACTTTTTCTCCATTAACACTAGCTAAGACATCACTACTTGCGAACACACTACTAACTAAAACTAAACTTCCTAATACTAATTTTTTCATTTTTTTTCCTTTTTTTATGCCATATTATGAATTACATTTTGAACATCATCATCATCTTCCAATGTATCAATTAATCTTTCAACTTTCTCAGCTATTTCATCATCTACATCAATTTCATTTGTAGCTATATAATCAATATTTGATTCCAAAATTTCTACTCCAAGCCCACTAATTGCTTCAAGTAAAGCATTAAAATCTTCTGGTGCTGATTCAATAACTAAAACTTCATCGAACTCTTTTATATCTTCTGCTCCATATTCCATAGCAGTTTCCATAATTTCTTCTTCTCTTTCATCTTTATTTACAGAAATAACACCTTTTTTTTCAAACATCCAACTTACACTTCCGCTTGTTCCCAAATTTCCACCAGCTTTTGTAAAGGCATGTCTAATATTAGCAACCGTTCTGTTTTTATTATCTGTCATAACTTCAGCCATAATAGCTACACCACTTGGCCCATATCCTTCATAAGTCAATTCTTCATAAACAACACCTTCTAAATTACCAGTGGCTTTATCTATTGCTCTTTGAATATTTGCTTGTGGCATTGAAACTTCTTTTGCCTTATCAATTGCAAGTCTTAATGCTGCATTTTGTTCAGGATCACCTCCCCCATTTTTTGCAGCAACAGTAATATCTCGAACTGCTTTTGTAAATTGTTTTCCTTTTATTGCATCACTTTTTGCTTTTACATACTTAATTTTCGACCATTTATTGTGTCCAGACATTAATATCCTTTTAATCAAAATTTTTGATATTATACCAAATTAAAATTACTAAAGTATGAAAAAGGATAGAATTATGATAAAAACTTCTAAAAAAAACATTAAAGAAATAAAAGAAATATTATTAGAAAAATACAAAGATGCAAAAACAGAATTAAGATATCAAAGTGATTATGAACTATTAATTTCTATTATTTTATCAGCTCAATGTACAGACAAAAGAGTAAATATGATTACACCTGCCCTATTTAGTAAATATCCTTCTACAAAGGAGCTTGCAAAAGCTAATTTAGAGGATGTAAAAGAATTACTTAAAAGTTGTTCATTTTTCAACAATAAATCAAAACACATAATTCAAATGGCAAAAATAGTAGAAGAAAAATATAATGGAAAAATTCCACATGAGCATAAAGATCTTATAAAATTATCAGGAGTTGGAAATAAAACTGCAAATGTATTTTTAATAGAACAAGATAATGAAAATAGAATGGCTGTTGATACTCATGTTTTTAGAGTTAGCCATAGACTAGGCCTTAGTGATGCAAAAAATGTAGAAGGATGCGAAAAAGATTTAGTAACTGCTTTCAAAACAGATTTAGCAACTCTTCATCAAGCGTTAGTTTTATTTGGTAGATATATTTGCACTGCAAAAAATCCAAAATGTGATAAATGTTTCTTGATTAACTATTGCAAAAGCAAAGAAGGATTCAAACCTTCTTAAAGTCCTATTTCTTCTTCATAATCAACGATATGAGTTTTAATGTCAAATTCTTCCATAATTTTTTGTTTAAAAATAATTTGTTTATCTTCTTCTCCATGAACTAAAAATATAGCTTTTAAATTCTTTTTCATTGGTTTTATCCATTCTAAAAGTTCACTCTGGTCAGCATGTGCAGAAAAACCATTAATTGTAACAACTTCAGCTTGAACTAAAATCTTTTCTCCATAAATGTTAATCCATTTTTCTCCATTAACGATTTTTCTTCCTAATGTTCCAAATGCTTGGTAACCTACAAACAAAACAGTATTGCTTTTATCCCAAATTCTATTTTTTAAATGATGTAAGACTCTTCCACCATTACACATTCCACTCCCTGCTATTATAATAGCACCACTTTTAATATTATTAATTTTTTTAGATTGATCTACTTTTGTAGTAAATCTAAGCTCAGGAAATTCAAAAATAGTTCCATCTTCTTCAAAAAATTTATTACATTTTTTTGATAATTTTTTATGATATTTCACATAAACATTTGTAGTTTTAATAGCCATAGGAGAATCTAAAAATACTTTTGCATTTTTTGGAAGTAAATTTTCTTCACTCATATCTTTTAAAGCATATAAAATTTCTTGTGTTCGCTCAATTGCAAATGAAGGGATTATTACATTTCCACCTCTTTTTAATGTTTTTATTATAGTCTCTCTAAATTCTTTGATTGAATCCTCAAAACTTCTATGATTTCTATCTCCATAAGTTGATTCACAAAATAAATAATCAGCTTTTTTTATAATCTTTGGTGCTGGTAAAATATCATTATCTTCATTTCCTAAATCTCCGCTAAAAACTAGAATCTTTTTATCATTTTTATCTTTAATAATCAATTTTATCATACTTGAACCTAAAATATGCCCTGCATCTTTAAAAACAGCAGTTATATTCTTTGAAATTTTTACTTTTTCTTCATATTCTACAAATTTAACAGTTAATTCAGAAAAAACTTTTCTAACATCTTTTGGAGTATATAATGGTTTATTAGCCTTTTCACCTCGTCTAAGTGCTTTTTTATTTCTTGTAATATAACCTTCTTCCATTAAATCAGCTGAGTCTGTTAAAACAATTCTAGCTAAATCCCAAGTTGCTTTTGTAGTAACAATCTCCCCTCTAAATCCTGCTTTAAAAAGAATAGGAATTCTTCCTACATGATCTAAATGTCCGTGAGTTACCAAAAGATATTTAACTTCATTTGCATCAAAATCCAATGGTTCAAAATTTCTATGTTCTTCTTTTCCTTGGAACATCCCACAATCTACTAAAAAATTAATTTTTTTTGTCATTATTAAATGACAACTTCCAGTAACTACTTTCGTAGCTCCAAATGATTCTTCTTTCATTTTTTTTCCTTTACTTTATTTGATATAGTATAATTATACAACAAATTAAAAGGAATGGTATGAAAGATTTTCAAAAAGAATTTTTAGACAATCGTAATATAGAAAAAGATATGTGGAGAATATTTAAAATAATTGGTGATTTTACAGATGCATTTGATGAATTAAATGATTTACCTCCTGCAATTAGCATTTTTGGTAGTGCAAGAGTTAAAGAAGATAATAAATATTATAAAAAAGCAGTAGAAATTAGTGAGAAATTATCCAAAAAAGGATATGCTATTATTACAGGTGGAGGACCTGGAATTATGGAAGCTGGAAACAGAGGTGCTAATATTTCAGTAGGATTAAATATTAAACTTCCTCATGAACAACATCCCAATCCATACTCAAAAATAAAACTTGAATTTGATTACTTTTTTACAAGAAAAGTTACTTTTCTAAAATATTCAGTAGGAACAGTGATGATGCCGGGAGGATTTGGAACATTAGATGAATTAAGTGAAGTTTTAACACTTGTTCAAACAAAAAGAATGTCAAAAATCCCAGTAGCCTTTTATGGAAAAGTATATTATGAACCACTTATGAAATTTTATAAAAATATGATAAAAGAGAATATGATAGCAAAATCTGATTTGGATCTATTTCTTGTGAGTGATGATGTAGATGAAATTGTAGAATATCTTTATAATAATTCAATACAACCTACTAAAAATATAGAATAATTTGATATAATACTAAATTCATAGCATACTGGGAAATTGCTTGCAAAAGAGGAAAGTCCGAGCTGCACTAAGACAGGATTCCATCTAACAGATGGCCATCGTAAGGTGAGGGAAAGTGCCACAGAAAATAGACCGCCAATTATTTGGTAAGGGTGAAAAGGCGAGGTAAAAGCTCACCAGAACTTATAGCAATATAAGTTGCTTGGTAAACCCAATCCGCAGCAAGAAGAGATGGTAAAGTCTTAGAATTGTACTCTTCGCTTGAATGCTATTGTAAAATAGCATCTAGATAAATAATTTCCTAAAACAAAACTCGGCTTACGGGTATGCTATGAATAACTACACAAAAGGAATTTCATGGGAATTATTACTGCTATTTTAATTTTATCATTTTTAATATTTTTTCACGAACTGGGTCATTTTTTGATTGCAAGAGCAGTTGGTGTAAAAGTAGAAGTCTTTAGTATTGGTTTTGGTAAAAAATTATTTTGTAAACAATTTGGTACTACCAATTGGTGTCTGAGTTCTATTCCTCTTGGTGGATATGTTCAAATGAAAGGTCAAGATGACTTAAATCCAACTATAAAAAATTACGACGAAGATAGTTATATGAGTAAAACTCCACTTCAAAAAATAGCAATACTGCTTGGAGGCCCTGGATTTAATATACTTTTAGCATTTTTAATATATCTTTTTATCTCTTTTTATGGATGGACTAAATTAGCACCCAATGTTGGTCAGATTTTAGCAAATTCTGCTGCTGTAAATATTTTACAAAAAAACGATTTAATAGTAAAAATAGACAATTATAAAATAACAACTTGGGATGATATAAAAAAAGCAGTTGATAATTCCCCTATTCCACTTCATTTAGTTATTAAAAGAAATAATAAATTAATGAAATTTGATATCACTCCTAAAATAATGACTACAAAAAATATATTTGGGGAAAATGTAAAAAGAAAACTAATTGGAATATCTCCGAGTGGAAAGCTTATAATTATTCATTATCATGATCCTTTGACTGCTTTAAAAGTTTCATTTGATGAAACAATATCTCAAAGCGTACTAATTTTCAAAAGTTTTGAAAAATTAATCACAGGTGCTATTGGGCTAAATAATGTAAGTGGCCCAGTAACTATTGTAAAAGTTACAAGTGACGCAGCTCATTATGGAATAGTTCCACTTCTACTTTTAACAGCACTTATTTCAGTAAATTTAGGTATTTTAAATTTACTTCCTATTCCTGCACTTGATGGAGGGCATATTATGTTTAATTTATATGAATTAATTGCAAGAAAACCTATAAATGAAGCTATTATGATTAAACTTACTATTGCAGGATGGGGAATTTTGGGTAGTTTGATGTTTTTAGGACTTTTTAATGATATGGTAAGGCTAACAAGTGGAAGTTAATGAATTAATTGAAAAACTAAAATATAATAATGTTTTCTTAACTGGAGGTGCTGGGGTAGGAAAAAGTTATCTAACCAAAAAGCTCATAAAAGAATATTTTGGTAATTTAGTCGTAATCGCTCCCACGGGAATAGCTGCTGTAAATGTAGGTGGTCAAACAATTCATAGTTTTTTTGAATTTTCAAGAAATTTATCAAAATTAAATAATTTAACTTATCCTAAAAAAAAGCTTCTTCAAAAAACTGATTTAATAATTATTGATGAAATATCAATGGTATCTAAAAAACTTTTTGATGCAATAAATAACAGATTAAATGAAATAGAATACAAAGGAAAACTACTAATTGTAGGTGATTTTTATCAACTTCCTCCTGTAAATGTCGAAGAAGAAGGATGGGCATTTGAGAGTAAATGGTGGAAATATTGGGAATTTGATACAATAGAACTTACTGAAATCAAAAGAACTAAACACGAAAAATTTAGTCAAGTTTTATTAAATATTCGAACCAATGAATTTAATGAAGAAGACATAGAATTTATATATAATATGAAAAATAATAAACATTTAATCAAAAAAAATCTTACATTTTTATACTCAACAAATAAAAAAGTAGATAAAAAAAATTCTGAAAAATTAGCAGAAGTTGACGCACCTTTAATTACTTTCAAAGCTGATGATGAACTTTTTTCTAAAGATAAAGAAAAGCAATTTGAAAACTTCAAAAAGTCATTAAATATACCTGAAAAGTTTGAAATAAAAAAGGGGGCCGTGGTAATCAATACAGTTAATCAAAAATTTGATGATGAAGTTTTATATAATGGAGAAAAAGGAATTATCCTTGATATAGATAAAAAAAACGAAATTATAAAAGTAGCTTTTGATAAAGGTGTTTTTGAAATTGAGAAATACTCATTTGATTTGATAGAGTATGATTATGACGGCACAGAAGATAAAGTAATCCAAAATATTATAGGAAGTTTTTATCAATTCCCACTAAAACTAGCTTATGCAATAACAATTCATAAATCACAAGGACTTTCTATTGATAATTTAGCAATAGATTTGAGCTATATTTTCGCACCCTCACAAGCTTATGTGGCCTTATCTCGTGCAGTAAATCCGGATAATATTGTAATTAATCCACCAAAATATAAGCCACTTAAATCTGTATTTTATATTGATGAAAAAGTAAAAGCGTTTTATAAAGAAAATTCTAAACAACAAAAACTTTTTTAGAATATATGTTATGATTTTACTATTCGTTAAAAAAGGAAAAAAATGGATTTCACAAAAGCTATAGAAATAGCCCCTAATATCTTTTGGGTAGGTTATGTTATACCAAATGATCCTTTTCAATGTCATGTGTATTTAATCAAAAATGGTAATGAATTTATTTTAATAGATCCAGGAAGTATGATAACTTTCCCTATAGTTTTAGAAAAAATTATGTCGATTACTTCATTAAAAAATATAAAATACATAATTATGCATCATCAAGACCCAGATATTGTAAGTTGTTACTCTACTCTCGAAAAAATTATGCCCAAAAGAGATGATAGAAAAATAGTAACCCATTGGAGAACAAAAATGTTGCTAAAACATTACCAATGGAAAACACCTTTTTATTTAGTAGATCAAAACAATTGGACATTAAAGACAGAAAAAAGAGAACTTGAATTTATTTTCACTCCTTATGCTCATTTTGCAGGTTCAATATGTACTTATGATAAAAAAAGTAAAATTGTTTTTTCAAGTGATTTAGTAGGAGGGATGACTCCAGAATTTCAACTTTTTGCTACAAATATAAATGAATATTTTGAATATGCAAAACTTTTTCATCAACATTATATTCCAAGCAAAGATATATTAAATTATGCTCTAAATAAAATAGAAAATAAAAACCCATCTTTCATAGCACCACAACACGGAAGCATTATAAAAAAAAAATTTATCAAGCCTTTATTTAATAAATTAAAAAAATTAGATTGTGGTATATATTTAATGGATGATTATATAACTAATATTGATATATTAGTAAAAAGTGATGATATATTTAAAAAATTTCTAAAAGACACTATTTCTCTTTTATCTACAGAATTAGTAATTAAAAATTTATTTAAACAAATTAAAAATATTATATCTTCACTAGAGAAAATAATAATTTGTTCAAATTCTAATTATTCTAAAAAAAAGTATATTGTTGAATTTAAAGATAATCACTTTCATGAAATAAATGAAAAAGATATTTTAAATGAAAATTTTTCTTTTAAAAAAGATTTAATAAATGAAAAAAATAAAAGAATTGGAACATTTTATATAAAAACAAATAATAAAATTTCTACAAAAGATAAAAATTTTTTAGAACTTTTACTAAAACAAATAGCTCTACCCCTAGGAATATCATTAGAAAAAGAAATAACACTAAAAGACTTAGAAATAAAAAATAAAGCATTATCAGAAAAAGTATCAATAGATTCTTTAACTGGCCTTTATAATAGAGAATTTATGAAAAATTATTTAATTCAAAAAATAAACGAAGCAAAAAGATATAATTTTTCTATAAGTATCGCAATGATAGATATTGATTTCTTTAAAAAGATCAATGATAATTATGGACATTTAATGGGGGATTGTGTTTTAAAACAGTTATCAAATATTTTTAAAACTAATTTTAGAGGAAGTGATGTTGTCACTAGATATGGTGGAGAAGAATTCTTAACTATTATGCCATTTACTTCTATAGAAAAAGCTTGTGAAAAAATGAATAGAATTAGAAAAACAATTGAGGAATATACTTTTTGTGGGAAAAATAACTTAAATATAACTATTAGTATTGGCGTATATGAAATAAATCTTTTTGAAGACGATATAGAAACTGCTATTAACAAAGCTGATAATAGATTATATTATGCTAAAGAAAATGGAAGAAATAAACTTACCTGCGAATAAATAAAAAACAGTTAAAAATTGTTGCCTTTTTTAAGAAAAATTTTCAAACTTCTTTTTTCTTTATATCCCATCTTATAATAGATCAAATTTAAATAATTTTTTACTTCTTTTGTAGTTAATCCTAACTCTTTTGCTTTTTGTTTAAGTATATATTGAGGTATTTTCACTTTTGTTTTTAAAAATTTATTTATTAATTTTTCATATTGTTTATAATTTTTATTTACACAAAATCTTGCAAACACAAATGGCAATTTATATTTTTTGTACCACTCCTCTGCCAAATCCTTACAATTTTTTGAATCTTTGAAATATCTCTGAAGTGCTTTATCCCCTATTACTATTTCACCTTGTAAATTTAAGATTTTAGCTAAAACATTTGAAGTATTTGATTCAAAATCATCTTGATTTTTACCTTCACAAACTAAAACACTCATAACTTTTTTATTTGCAATAATTCCAGCATCAAAACATTTCTTATGTTTTGACTTTATTGAAGAAATAAAGCCTGCTTCTACTAATTTTTTATCAAAAAGTCTATTTATTTTAGCCGGATAACCTTCTTTTGTCTTAATATTATATTTTTTGATAAAAATATGAAAAGGCAAAAGATTTAAATAATCTATTTTACCAACTACCACCACCACCTCCTGAGCTTCCGCCTCCACTTGAATTACTTCCACCAAAATCAGAAGACGTGCTTTCACTTTCTGTATAATTTTTTGTAATTTCAAAACTATTATATAATTCATCATAAAGCCCATAAAAATATGATTTATCTCCTTCATACCATTCAATTTCTTTATTTAACTGAGAATATAATTCAAGCCAATGTTTACTAACTCCAAAGAGCACTGCATAAGGCAATACTTTATCTAAATATTCTGGATCTTCTTTCAAAAATAGTTTTATTTTATTTGCTTCTACCTTTTGAATAAATTCTTTAAATCCAAATAAATATCGTAATGACTTAGCCCCTTTTGTGGTATAAACATCTATACTTAAGCTAAAATATAATATTGGAATTAATACTACTAGAATCAAGGGAAATGGATATTTTAAAGAATTTAAAATTTCATTTGAAAGAGAAATTAATTGAATTACTGGAATAGCAATAAAAACTATTTTCATAATTTTTGACTTAATAGCAAATAATGCAATTAAAATAAATACAATATCAAAAATTAAAAATGCACTAATACCTATAATATCTTCATTACCCATAGATAATGTTTGATATCCAGCAAACACAATAAAAGGTAAAGCTACTAATAAATTTATCATAAAAAATTTAGATTTTGCAGCTTTTGGAGTTTGATAAAAATATCCTTCTTTTATAGCCCAATTAAAAACTTTATCTTTTAATGACGATATATTATTCCTCATACTTTTAGCTACTTCTACATCTTCATTACCTAAAATAAAAATATCCCCATTTCTAAATAGAATATCATATAACTTTTGTAAAAAAGGAGTTAATTTTTTATCTGATGTCTTTTTTTGAAGAATAATTTGATTATTTTCTTTTTGAATTTTTAAATAACCTTTTGTGGCTAGTTCTAAAATGGCTGATGTTACATCTTTATCATCAAATTCTTCATCTATTAAGACTCCACTCTGTAAAATATCAAAATTTTCAAGTGGATAATACTCTACAGCAACAGGTCCTAAATGAACAATATGTTTTTTATAATAAAGATAACTACCTATTGAAAAAACAATTATAAAAAACCATACCCAAAAATTATTTAACTCAGGTTTTTTATATGCTTGTATTAAATTTTTATCAAAATACAAACCAACTGTTAAACCGTTTTTGGGTGCCAATTTATCAATTGTTATTAAATAATCTAACTCATCTAATTTTTGAATTTTCGCAGTAGTTGTTTTACTTCCATAAATTCCACTAAATGTTTTTATAGTAGTATTTTTTAAAATATTAGGAAGTTTTAAATACACATTTACATCTTTTATAGGTACTTTCCATTCAGTTCCAATTGCATTAAATCTAATTGTATTTAATTTATTATTATATTCTCTAACAACTTTATTCATTGTGTAATTAATTTTATAAATATGAATACCCGTTACAAGTTTATTAGCATCTCCAATTCTTATAATTAATTTATTATCTTTTGTAGCAGTAACTAATTTAGCCGTGTGTTCATCCATACTTACACTAATATTTTCAGGCTTTCCTCTTAAAATGGGTATAAATCTAAAAATTCCATGTTTTTTAAGATTACCAAAATTATAACTTATAACTTCTTGAATATTTAATTTTCCATTTTGAGATATACTCAAATAAACATCATATTTATCAATTTGTTCTGCAAAAAGAAAAGTAATAAAAAGCAATAATATTAGTAATTTTTTCATAGATTTATCTTTGGCATTTTACTCACTTCATCTTTTTCATTCTCTTCTAATTCAAAATATGGTAATTCTTTAAATCCAAATTTTTGAGCTATTAAATTTGAAGGAAACGATTGTACTTTTGTATTATATTCTCTGACACTTGCATTAAAATATCTTCTTGCATTTGATATTATATCTTCTGTATTTTTAAGCTCATTTTGTAAATTGATAAAATTCGTATTTGCTTTCAAATCCGGATAAGCTTCAGCCAAAGCAAAAATTCCACCTAAACTTTTATTTAAGCTGTTTGACGTTTTTATTTTATCTTCTAAAGAAGTTGCATTTGAGAAACTATTTCTTGCTTCAATAACTTTTTGCAATGTTTCTTGCTCATAATTTTTATAACCTTTTATTGTATCTACCAAAGCAGGAATAAGGTTATATCTTCTTTTAAGTTGAACTTCTATATCTGACCATGCATTTTGAATATATTGTTTAAGTCTTACTAATGAATTGTATGTTGTAATAACATATAAAATAATTAATACAATAATTCCTAAAAGTATCCATATCCCCATTTTAAGCCTTTTTATAACATTTGAGCTATTAATTCAAGTGGATGCTTAAAAATAACATTACTATTATTACGATTCAACGCTTCTGTAATCTGAATTCTACAAGCACTACATTCAGCAGCTACAACATCTGCTTTTGTTTCATCTATCATATCAGCTTTTATTTTACCTGCTTTTTGTGCTAAATGAAATTTTTCTGTTTGAATTGTAATCCCACCAAATCCACAACATATATTTGGGTCACTCATTTCTGTAAACTTATAATTCTCTTTTATTAAAGCTCTTGGTTCTTGCCAAACTCCAAGCATTTTTCTAAAGTGACAAGGGTCGTGATAAGTTACTTTTACTTTATTTTTTTCTTTTGTTTTCAAAATATCTACTAAATTAGTTTCTTTATAAAGCCATTCACTAGCTCCAAAAATTTTAGAATTTATTTTCTTATGTTTTTCTAAATATTCAGGTGCATACTCTTTGAAATAGTGTTCATAATCTACTTTTAACATAGCACAACATGTGGCTTCTGGTACAATAATTGCATCAACTTCATCTATAAAACTCTCAAAATAATCCATATTATATTTACTTAATTTATCCGTAGTATCAAAATCTCCCGTAAAATAAGCAGGAGCTGCACAACACATCTGTTTTTTAGGAATAAAAACATCTATATCAAGGGCTTTCAAAATTTTAATTAAACTATCTCCTACTTCTGTATAATTATAATTTGCTAAGCAACCTATGAAAATAGCCACTCTCTTTTTAGGTTTTTTAGCTGGAATTTTTTCAGGATATTTATTTAAAAATGATGTTTTTTTCATACTTGGAAGTAATCTTCCTCTTTTAATTAAAGGAATAGAAAATCTACTTCCCATTGCATTTTTTTCTTCTTCAATTTTAAAGCCACAAGTTTGAAACATATATCCAAGTTTTGCTACAATATCAAAAATTTTCCTATGTCTAAGTAAATAAAAAAATACTTTTTTAAACCATGTAATTCCATATTTATCAGCAATATCTCTTCTTACATTCTCAATAGCAAAATCTGTTTGAAGATGATTCGGACATACTTGCACACAACTTGTACATAAAAAACAACTCTCAAATATATCTTTTGCATTTTTATCAAGTTCAAGTTCACCATTTTGAACCCCTGCTAATAAATCCAAAAATCCTCTTGGAGATGTGGCTTCATCTGGATTAATTCTATGAATTGTACATTCAGGAATACATTTACCACACTTTATACATTCATCACTAATATTACAAAAATTAAAAACATTATTATTTTCCATACAAATCACCTTTTATTGAATTTAGAATTTTATCACAAATCCTCTTGTATTACTACTTAAATCTTTATAAAAATAGTAATTTTTTATATTTAAACTTTCAAAAAACTTTATCATTAACTCTTTTTGATTATATCCAAATTCACAAATAATTAATTTAACTTTTCTTTTAATTCCTTCTTTTACTATCTCTTTTAGTAAAAAAGTTCCACTGTCTTTTGCAAAAAGTGCTTCTTTTGGCTCATATTTAAGAGGTTCATAATTCCACTCTTCTTCTACATAAGGAGGATTTGAAACTATGATATCAATTTTTTCCTTTACTTCATCAAGTAAATTAGACAATCTAAAATCTATATTTACATTATAAGTTTTTGCATTAATTTTACTTACTTCAATCGCTTTTGGATTTATATCAGTTGCTATAAATCGAAATTGTGGAAATTTTTTTGCAAGTGTTATTGAAATTATTCCACTTCCCACCCCTATTTCGGTAATTGTTAGTTTTTTTTCTTGTTTAACATAATCTCCTAACTCTTTAATAGATACATCAATTAAGGCTTCTGTATCATCTCTTGGGACTAAAATTCCCTCTTCTATATAAAATTTTTCATCATAAAAATAGGCTTCATTAAAAATATATTCAAGTGGATACTCTTTTTTTCTAAGCTCAATAATTTTTAAGAATTTTTCTTCATCAAACTCAAATTCTGGATTTAAATGTAAAAATATTTTATCCTCATTTAGAAGTTTAGAGAGGATATACTCTTTTTCACTTCTACTAAGTTCTTTGATTTTTAGTGCTTCTTTGATTTTCAAAAAATTCCTTTATAAACAGCTTTTCTTCTTTTGTTAACTTTTCTTTCTTATATAATTTTTCTAAAATAGATTTAATTTTAGGATTATCGGCATAAGGTAAAAGTTTATTATATAAATTTGCTGGCAATTTAAACTCTTTTTTAATTTTTATAAAATTTAATAAATATCCAACTATAATACCCAAAATAAATACAGATAAAATTAGTAAATAATTAGTTTTATATTTTGTAACTATTTTTGTTTGGAGTTTCGTTTGGATTTTATTATGCATATTATTATTAACAATTTGTTTATTTTTATCCTTTATAACTTCTACAAAAATAGCTTTAGTTGAAATATTTTTTACTTTTTTACTCTTCATATCATAATAAGAAATTTCAACTGGTGGAATTGTATAATTATCATCAGCTAAAACAACAAAACTTTTTTCATATTGGCTATAAACTTTGTTATCTTTTATAGTTTGACTTATTTTTGGTTTATTGTTATAAATAGTTGCATTTGGTATATTTATTTTAATATTATCTAAATCACTTAAATCTCCATAACCTTCGATAATAAGTTTCCCATTTACCGGTTTATTTGCTTTGACCTTTGTTTTATCTACATTCATAGATATTTTGAAATTACCTACAATTCCATCATAAACTTTTTTTGCTTTAATATCTATATTTTTGGCTAATGTTTTATATCTCATAGCTTGTGTTACAAATCCAAAATTATCCATTGCAGGTTTTGCAAAACCAAGTTTAAGTGCTACACTAAAATGAATAACTCCAGTACTTTTGGGAATCAAAAGATATTTGACTTCAGCTACTTTATAAACTCCATCATAATAATCACTTTCTTTACCTATTTGTTTTAATTCAAAATCTCCTTTTGGCAAAATCATTTGGACAGCAGATACTTTTGCATTTGTTTTTTGATAAAATTTAATATTTACTAAACTTGGATAACCAACTATTGCTTCTTTAGTTACATTAATTTCAAGTTTAAAATTTTTATTGAGTTTCGAATCTTTTACAACATTTATTTTTATTGGTTTTGTTTTATACTCTTTATTATTAACTTTTACAACATACGAAGGAATAGTTATAGATTTTAGAGGAGTAAAACTCAAACTTCTTGTAAGTTTTTTTTGATAATTTCCATTAATTATAGAAATACTTTGAGAATTTGAAACTGATTCTACATTAAATCCAGCAATTTTATCTATTTTTGGAAAAGTTATTTTATTTCCATCTGCCGTGATTGAATATGTTACACTATCGCCTTGGATCACATTTTGTTTATCTACTTTTGCAACTATATTTGCAAAAAGATTAATTGATAACAAAAAAATAATTATAAATTTACCACTCATTTTTTTCATCATTTTTTCCTTTACTTAATGGGTATAATAATGTTTTTGATTTTATTTTATTAAAAATCTTTTGATTAGCATTTTTATTGATTCCAATTTTTATTGGTTTTATATTTTTTAATTCTTTTTTATTTACTCTTTTTTGAGCTGCTAATTTATTGTACTGTTGTTGTTTCTCATTTTTTTGTTGTTGAGATTGTTTTTTATTTTGTTTATTTTGATTATCTTTTTGTTTGTTATTTTTATTTTTCTTTTTAGAATTATTCTGTTTTTTAGTGTTCTTTTGAGATTTGTTTTGATTACTTTTATTATTCTTTTGATTCTCTTTATTTTGTTGCTTATGATTTTTTTGAGACTTATTTTGCTTATTATGTCGTTTATTATTTTTATTTTGTTTGTGTTGTTTGTGTTGTTGCTTTTTCTTCTCTAAAAGTTCCAAATTATATTTAGCATCTTTATCATTCGGATTTATTTTAAGTGCATTTTTATATGACTTAATTGCCGCATCAATTTTATTCATTTTTGCATAGCAATTTCCTTTATTATATTCCACTTTTTCAGATAATTTTTTATCTTTTATTTGATTATAAATTTCTTGTGCTTCTTTATATCTTTTCATTTTATAAAGTGAATCTGCTGCGTTAAATTTAGCTTCATCATTATCAATTTTTTTATAAAACTTAGCACTTTTTTGATAATTTCCTTTTTGGTAAGCTTCTTTTGCCTGATTTAAATAGTGCCAATCAAGCATTGACGCATTTGTTTGAATACCCATCATCAAAACAAAAATAGGAATTATTCTTTTTAAATTTGAAATAGAGAAAAATCCCAAACTAATAGATAAAAGCCCAAGCCACAATGGATACATAAATAACTCTTTATAAACAACTATCTTTTTACTACTTTTTACTTTTTGAAAATTTTGTGAAATTAATTCATTTATATCGCTATTTCCAGCTTTTGCAACTACTCCAAATTTAACGTATTTCAAGAAATTATCATCTCTTTTTACGATAACTACTTTTCCTTTATTCATAAGTAAATTCCCATTTTTTAGCTTAATTGGAGCACCTTGTTTCGTCCCTATCAAAAGTGCATAAAGATTAATTCCTTTGGTATCTAAATTTTTGACACTCCCTCCATCTGTAAAAATCACTAAATCTTTATAACCCATTTTTTTAGCAGTATTTATTAAATTTTGTAAATCGGTTCCTGATGAAGTTATATAATTATCATTTATATTATTTAATAAATATTTAAGAGTATTTTTGTCGGTGGTATAAGGCGAGATTAAAAAAGTACTGTTACTAAAACCTAAAATAGCTATTTCACCATTAAATTTATCAATAAACTGATTCATTTTATGTTTTGCAAATTTTAGTCTATTTGGATAAACATCTTCGGCCAACATAGAACGAGATATATCCAAAGCCAAAGCCACTTTTTTTAAATTCATATTAGTTGAAATCTCTTTTTTATCAGTTACTGGTCTTGCAAGAGCAATCACCAAAAATATATATCCAAGTGCTAAAAATATTTTTTTAAATTTATTTGATTCTTTATTAACTATAATCTTTGGATTTATATCTATTTTATTCTCTTTTCTAAAAAACAGTGGTAAAAACAAAAGCAATAAAAATGCATAAGGATATAAAAAAATCATATTCTTCTCCTAAGATAAAATAAAAGTAAAACAATTGCTAAAAATAGAGGATAAATATATAGATATTTTTTATAAATTAATTTATGAGTAATATTACTTTTTTCCAAACTATCTATTTTTTTATAAACTGGTAAAATATCATTTGGCCTAAGAGCTTGGAAAACTTCTCCACCACTGTTTTTAGCTAAGTAACTTAATAAATTAAAATTAACTTCATCACTTCCACCCACTCCAATAGTATAAATTTTGATCTTATATTTTTTTATCTCTTTCATTACACTATTTAAATCAACTTTGCTTGAATTATCAATTCCATCTGTTAGTAAAATTATAATTTTTGTTTTTGCATTGCTATTTTTTAGAAGTCTTATACTTTGAACTAGACTATCCAAAATAGCAGTATTTTGCCCAGCAATACCTACATACATTTTACCCAAAATTTCACGAACAAACTTTTTATTTTCAGTTAAAGGTGAAGCAATAAAAGCATTTGTTCCAAATACTACAAGCCCCACTTTATCAGTTTTTCTTTTTTGAATAAAATTATTAGCTGCAACTTTCACAAAAGCAAATTTGTTAAACTGAGACATACTTCCACTACTATCAATACTCAAAACTATATCATCACCTTTATTAGTCTGAATTATTTCTTTTTTTATGTAAGGATTACTTAAAGCAAATAAAATAGAAGTAAATATAAAAAATTTAAGCCAAAAATCACTATTTAACTTTTTTGTCATAGAAAAGTGTGGAAAATATATAGCTATTCTCTTTTCGGGACAAAATCTATAACAAATAAAAAATAGGATTAAAAGTAAAAATACCCATAAATTTCCAAACTCTAACAAACATTATCCTTTTTTGTAGGATTATAACATAAGCAAATGAATAAAAAATTAAAAATAACTATCGAATTTTTTTCATTTCCATTTTATCAAGATACAAAATATATCCTTTTGCAGGTCTATTTTTTAGGTTTTCCATAGCTTCTTTGTATCTTTTTATCTGTTCAATATATCCTCTTTCATCCTCTGGAGTATGGGTTTTATAATCAATTATAATAATTTCATTATCTTTTTCAATAAGTAAATCTATAATACCTTTTTGCTCATTATATAAAAATGGATACTCTTTATATGTTTTTTCATTTTTATATTCTTCTAATAACTTTTTACCATTTTTATACCATTCAAAAGCCTCTTTTGCATCACAAAATTCTCCATATCTATTTTGCACAGCATCTAAATTTTCACACTCAAAAGCATAATGAGTAGCAAGTCCAAAATAGATAGCATCAAAATCATTTGGTTTATACTCTTTTTCTTCTATCTCTTTATACTCTTGTTTTCCATAATTTCTAAGTTCTAAATCAAATTTTTCAGTTTTCTTTTCATTTTTTTCTTCGGTATCATTTTCAAACTCACCAATTGTTTGAGGAGTTAAATTTGTAACAAATTTAGATGATTTTGATTTTTTGATAATAAATAGAGAATTTTTAGGTCTTGTAAAAGCTACATATTCGGCATTTTTACTATCTTCATATTCTAATAATTTCTCTTTTTCTAAAACTTCTTTATATTTTTCATCAACAACTTCTCTACCTTTGAAATATTTTTTGATATCTTTTAGTTTAACTGAATCATAATCAAATAAAAGCTCATTATGAGAATTTCTATTTTGTCCTAAAACATCTAAAACTATTACATTTTCAAACTCTAATCCTTTTGATTTATGTACTGTTAAAATTTGAATACCTTTTAGCTCTTTTTGAGGAAGTTCTTCATCAAAATTATCAATATCATACACAAAGTCAATGAGTGTTTTGTATTTAAAAGAGTATTCTAAAAGTCTCAAAGTTGATTCATCAATTAATTCATACTTATCCATAATAAATTTTATCATTTTAGATGGTTTCATTATTGGAACGACTATCTCTTCACTACTCCATTTTTTACTAATTAAAGATAAAAAATTGAGTTTATTAAGTCTGTTTTTTTTATTATAAGTGTATTTCATTAGATTTATAACCGCACTAGCAAAAGGTTGGTTTATCACTTTTGCTCTTGTTGAGGTGAAGGCATTTTTATTAAAAGTCTCTTTTATAAAATCAGCTACTTTGATAATATCATCATTTTTCCATACCAAAATAGAGATATCTTCATCCCTCACACCTTTATCAAATAAAAAGCTTAAACTTGCCTTTAAATCATCTAAAACAGTGTCACTTTCTATAACTTCTACATATCCGCCTTTTTTATTACCTTTTTGTCTTGGATTTAAGTTAAAAGTATTATTTACAAACTCTACTATATTCTCTTTTGAACGATAATTTGTTTTAAGAGTATCTTTTACCATTCCAAATTGTTGATAATAGTTATAAACATAATCAAAAAGCTCTTTTTGTCCACCACGAAATCTATAGATTGATTGCTTTACATCTCCTACATAAAAAAAGCTTTTAAAAGGGATTACCCCCTCTCCTGAGGCTATTTCATCAACTAACGGCTCAAATATTTGCCACTGAGTAATAGAAGTGTCTTGAAATTCATCTATTAAAATATGCTCTATTTTTGAATCAAGTCTAAAATAAATAAACTCTTTTATATCATTTACAAAACTCTCTTCTCGCAAAAGTTCATACACCAAAATCTCAATATCTTTAAAATCAAGAATATTATTCTCTTTTTTATAATAAAACTTTGTTCTTTTATATTTTTTATATAGATCTAAAAGTCTATACAAAAAATCGGCTTCTCTATTGATAAATTCCACTCTAAAATACTCTTTTAACTCCAATAAAACATCATCAAACCAAACCTCATACACTTTTTTGAAATAGCTATATTCATTTAGTGAATTTTTTGCAAACCAAGTAGTAGTTGGAATATCTTCAAATTCAATAGTCACTGCTTTTTTAGCACGATTACTTGCATTTGATTCTAAAATAAACTTTTTTAATCTATTAAACTCTTTAAAAGCTTTTTCTCTATCATTTGGATATTTAGTCGGATCTAATTTAGTAGGAAGTTCTTTATCTTTTTCATACAAAAGATTAAAAATTTCTTCCATTGAGCTTTGCATTTTTGTTTCTCTTTTTGAAAAAACGACTAAATTTTCAAACTCTTTATCACCTAAATCATTTAAAAACGCCTTTAATACAACCTCTTTATCTTCTCTTCCAATTTCAAAATCACTTTCAAAATTCACATACCAGCTAAATTTTCTTAAAATTTTATTTATAAAAGCATCAATTGTGGAGATATAAATATCACTCACAAGGAACTTTTGTAAAATTTTACCTCTCATATCAAGCAAAATTTTTTCATTAATTCCTGTATTTTTAGAAATTATTTTTCTCATAGTTATTATATCTTTTTCTTCTTTTTCTAAATTTCTAAGAAAATTGACTATTCTATCTTTCATCTCATTTGCAGCTTTATTTGTAAAAGTAACGGCTAAAATATCATTTGGATTTACTCCTTTAAAAAGCAAAGATAGATATCTACCAGCTAATGAAAAAGTTTTCCCACTTCCTGCACTTGCACTAAGTGATAAAAGTCTTTTCATACTTCCCCCTTGCAAGCAAGTTTATAATCACAATATTTACAAATATCACTCGCTTTTTTGATAGTTTTATCACCCACGACAACATCTTCAGCCACTCGAATTTGTGTTGGTAAATTTTGTAATATTTCTTTTAGCTCTTCTATTTTTGGCTGGATTTCTATAAATTCAGCTTTATAAATATCCCAATAAGCAGTTTTTATAGTTTTAGTTGGATATTTTTGCATAGCATAAAGATAATAAAAGGTTAATTGAAAGTCATAAATATAATCAGTTTTTAAACTTTTAGAAGTTTTATAATCAATTAAAGTAATACTTTTTTCATTTATATCCATTCTATCAATTCTTGCACCAAGTTTGATATTTTCAAATTCAAAATTTACCGGTTCTTCCCGTAAATTTTTTTCACTATATTTCATTTTTTCATAATCTTGCTTACAAAATTCTTGTATAGAATCTTCAAAATTTACTCTAATTTCATAAATATCTTTTTTTGAATTCATTTTTTGATAAATTTCGTTCATTATAAATTCAAAATATTCATTTTCAGAGTTAAGTTTATCTCTGTTTTTTACTGTATTTTCCACAGCTTTATGAAAAATAGTTCCAAAATTTTCCTCTTTTTCTTCATCATTTTCTATTTTTAAAATTTTACTAAAATAGTATTTTTTAGGACATTCAAGTAAAGTTCTAAGAGTTGTAGGATAAAGTGGAGTTTTTACTTCAAATTCATCATCATAATAAACTATATTTTTTGGTTTTGAAAATTTATACAAAACTTCATTATATTTTTCATCTTGATTCTCACCCAATTCAAGACCTAATTCATAAATAAATCTACTTGGAATATCTTTTTCATTTTGAACATAACTAATTGCTACTTTTTTTGATTTAGTTATTAAATTATGATAGTAGTGTTTTTGGAGGTTTTCTTTATCACTTCTTGTAGGAAGTTTTGCTTTTTTTCGAATTGCACTATTCAAAAATAAATCTTTACTATTTACATTTGGTACAATTCCTTCATTGAAATCAACCAAAATTACACCATCAAAATTAATTCCCCTACTCTCTAAAACCCCCATTGTAGTAACTTTTCCACTATAAATATCATCAAAGCTAAGTTCTTTTAATCTCTCAATTATAAAATGTAAAAATAGTTTTCTATCCTCAAACATTTTTTCAAAAACTTTTAGTTTAAACAAAGTTTCATCAATTAATTCAAGTTCTTTATTTATTGCTAAACTCTTTATAAACTCAATTAAATCTATATTTTGATAATTATCTAAAATATCATTTATTTTTAAATAAGAAACCTCATCTTCATTTACTAAATATGAATATAATGCTTCAAGTTTTATAAATAACTGACTTTCAGTAAAACTTTTACCCATTGCAAAGTTTAAATTTTTAAACTCATCAAACTCCTCTAAAAATTCAGCAAAACTCTCATCTGGCAAAATTACAGCTATTTTATCTGCTTCAATCCCACTTTCTACAAATTCAGCAATTTTAGCAAATACAAAATTAATTTCATCAAATCTTTTTGAAAAATGTGTTACTTCTATATCACTTTTATTACTAATAATTTCTTTTTCTAAAATTTCATTTGTATTAAAATCAATTTTATATTTATACCCAACATCCAAATCCACTAAAAATTTTCTAATTAAACTTCTATTAAATTTAGAAACTTCAACGATTATAATAATCTTTTTATTTACTTTTTTTAAAACTTCAGCGTCAAATTTAGATAAATATCCATCTAAATGGATTTCAATCTCTTCAATTCCTTCAAGTAATTTTTCATTTATTTCATATTCTTCAATTAAAAAATCATCGATATAACCATCTTCCTCTAAAAGTTTAGAATAATTTCGTTTTATCTCTTTTAATAAATTCAAATGTTCTTCATACTCAATATAAGTATCACTCATAATAACATCATAAATATTCACTCTTTCAAGAAACAATTCCTTAAAAAAACTAAATATAAATTCACTATCATTTGCAAAACTTAAAAACTCTTTTTTAAATCCAAGTTTTGAAATATCCAAATTAGCAATAGCTTTAAAAAGATATATTTTTCTAATATCTTTATCTATAAATTTTCTATTTTTAACAACAACAATATTATTTAAAAATTCTCCAATTGTTTGATGTTTATCTAAAATAGTATTATTTTTATCATTTAACCAATTTCTAATTTGCCTTTGAGTAGAAAAAAGTTTTAATTTCATATCTCTTCTTCTGGTTCAGCTAAATAATATCCTTGAATACCATCAATATTAAGCCCTTTAACAATATCAAAAACTTCTTTATTATGCACAAATTCTGCTATTGTTTTACATCCAATCTCTTTTGCAAAATTATTTATATTCTTAGCAATAATTAATGATTTTTCATGTGTATGAATATTTTTAATCAAACTTCCATCTATTTTTATAAAATCTGGATTAATCTTTGTAAGATAAATAAAATTACTATATCCACTTCCAAAATCATCAATAGCTATCTTTGCACCATAACTTCTAACTATTTTAATAAATTTTTCAACTTTTGAAAAATCTTCAATAGCTTCACTTTCAAGCAATTCTATAATAACCCTATTATACATTTTATACTCATCAATCATATCACAAAGATATTTAACTGTTTCATCATTAATAATATCTTCAAATGAAAAATTAATTGAAAAACTATATTTTTTATTTTTAAAATATTCAAAAGATTTTTTTATCATTATTCGAGTAAGTTCTTGATAATATCTTGTATGTTTTATTGTATCTAAAAAGAAAAAAGGTGGAAGTAATTTACCATTTTCTTTATCCTTTATTCTTATTAAACACTCATAAGAATTAGTTTCTTTTTTGTCTATTTTTTGAAAAACTGGAATAACTCTATCTTCTTGGATTGCATTCTTAACCATTTCAATAGTTTGCAATTCTTTTGAAATGGTTTCTTCAAGTTTTAACTGTTCACTATAAACTATAAAATCTTTATTTTGTTTTTTAGCATAATTAAGTGCTAAATCCGCTCTTATTTTATAAAGTTCAGGATTAGTTTTAGGCACCATTGCAATTCTAAGTGATAAATCAACACAAATATTTTTATTTCCTATTTCCATAGATATTGGATTATTTTTAAAATATTCAAATACATCTTTTACTACATTTTTACATAATTCACTATTTTTTGTTATATTTAATGTCATAAATTGATCAGCTGCAACTCTATAAAGATTACAATTGTATTTATTTACAATTTTTAACAATTCTTTTGAAAATTTTTTTAAAATTAAATCTCCTATCTGTTCACCATAAACATCATTTATAGATGAAAATTTTTTAATATCAATAAGTAATGAGCCTAAAGGATTTTCTTTTAATATATCTCTTTCTAAGGCATTTTTATTTTGTAAATCCGTTAAATCATCATGATAATATAAATATTCAAGTTCTAAATTCTTTGCTCTTATTCTTGCTGTATTTTGTTTTATTTTATTTTCTAATTTTTCATTAAGTACAACTAATTCTTTACTCGTTACATTTATTAAATGACTAAATATATTCAAAGTCAATAACTCTTCATTTTTTATATTTAATTTATGATCTTTATTTACTATTTTCTTATTTTTAGTTTCACTTAAAAAAAGAATAGTCATAGTTTGATTAAAGAAATAATTTTTACTCATTTGATAAAATTCACCATAAGTAAAAAACCCAGCTATAGAAACTATTTCTTTCAAAGGAGTTATCTCATATTTTATATTTTCTCCTAAAAATCTTTTTCTTGCTGTGCATGAATAGATAAAAATAGATTCTACATTTTCTATCTCTTTTAATAATCTATCATTTTTTTTGAGTATATACTCAAAATTTCCAAATCCAAATTGAATCTTATCACCTTCTTCTATATTACCAGCTAAAACTAAACTTCCATCACTATTTTCCCCTACAATAGCTCTTCCTATTTTCATTCCATTTTTATTTATTATAAGAGGAAATTTCAAACACTCTTTCATAAGATCTTTCGTGATTTCTTCCCCCAAATAATATTTATAAATATCAACTGTTTTTTTCCCATCTATTTCATAAATTACATTTTTATTGGCTTTTGTAACAGTCATAATTTTACCAATACCTTGCCAATCAAAACTATACTTATTATGAACAATTAGTTCATCACTATTTAGACTTGCTCCCACACATCCCTTTGAAATTATTCTTTCTTCATTAAAAACTAATGATTTCGTAAATTCAGCATTATCTCCAGCAAGACCTCCTGCTATTAAAACATTACTCTTTGATTCAATACCTTTTACAAAATCTTCTCCATTTGTATTTAAACCATCACTAAACAAAATCATACATTTACTATTTTTTTCTTTTAATAAAAAAGCTAACTCTTCACCCATTTCAAAATCACTCATATCATCTTTTTCTAAAATTGCTGTTTTTACACTTGTTTTCTCAAAAATAGTAAAATTAATAATAATTTCTTTTGTTGTAACATCTCCATCTATAATTTCACCATCTGTTGTACAACCTATTATTTTTACATTTTTAATATTTTCTTTTAAAATATCAATTATATTTTTTATCAATTTTTCATTTACAATACCAGAAAAAATTTGAACTAACATATTTTTATTTTCTATAATATTTTTTTCTATAAACTCTTTTAATCCCTTTTCTGAAATAAATTTTAAATTTAAACTTTTCATACTACACAAACCTTTTTTTAATATTTCAAATTATAACAAATTTAAAAAAGTTTTTGATATAATTCAATAAAAAAAGGACTTGAATGAAAAAAATACTATTTTTATTAGTTTTTGTAAATTTATTTGCATTTAACCCAAATCGTATTAATACAAAAATTTTAATTACAGATTTACACTATGCTATTGTAGATAATAAAGATATACAAAATGGTCTAACTGGATATGTAATTCATAATAAAATGATAATTGCTAAAGCTTTATCATTAGGAAATGGCAATGTTAAATATTTACCTTTTGGAGCACTTAAAAACAGTGCACTGGCAAAACCAAAAATTATGCCTAAAAAAGGTGATAAGATTATATTTGGATTATATAATAAAAGAGGTTTAATAATAGCTCCTAATCAAAATGGATATATCCAAGCCCAAAATAATCATCCAAATATTAAATGGATAAATAGTGATCTATTTGCAACTTATTTTGAAAGTAAACCTACAAAAGAAAATTTTAGAAATTTTTGTAGCGATGTAAAAGTTGGAATAATTGATTTTATTTTAGATAAAGAATATATAGTTGATTGCCAAAGTATGACTATTTTACAAACAAATAAAATAAAAACTTCTACTTATACAAAACCTTTCTTTTGTAGTTATGATAAATTTGGTAGTAGTCTTTTCTCATCAATTCCAAATAATTGGATAAAATATTATAAATCACTTATTAAGGGGAAATAATGGAAAATAAACACATAGAAGCTTTAAAAAAAATTGTTGGGGATGATAATGTTTATTCAGATAAAGCACATTTAAGAGCATATTCTTATGATGCTACAAAACAAAGATTTGAACCTGAACTTGTAGTATTTCCAAGAAATGAAAATGATGTAAGTAATATTTTGAAATATTGTAATGAACACAAAACTCTAATAACTCCAAGAGGTGCAGGAAGTGGATTTACAGGTGGAAGTTTACCTGTAAATGGAGGAATAATTTTAGCTTTTGAAAAACATATGAATAAAATATTAGAAATTGATGAAGCCAATATGGTAGCAGTAGTCGAGCCTGGTGTTATAAATACAGATTTACAAAATGCAGTAGAACAAAAAGGTCTTTTTTATCCACCAGATCCTGCAAGTATGGATTATACTACACTAGGTGGAAATGTAAGTGAAAATGCAGGAGGAATGAGAGCTGCAAAATATGGAATTACCAAAGATTATGTAATGGCTATGAGAGCTGTTTTACCAAATGGAGATATAATCAGAGCTGGGAAAAGAACTATTAAAGATGTAGCTGGTTATAATATAGCTGGTATACTAATAGCTAATGAAGGAACACTTGCCGTTATTACAGAAATTACACTAAAATTAATTCCAAAACCAAGATTCAAAAAAAGTTATATAGCTTCATTTCCTGATGTTGAAAATGCTATGAATGCAGTTTTTAAATCTCTTGCAAATGGTGCAAATCCAGTTGCTATGGAATTTTTAGATAAACTAGTGATTAAAGCCCTTAAACAAAAATTAAATGCCGATTTACCTGAGAATGCTGGTGCAATCCTTATTGGTGATATTGATGGAAATGTACAAGAAGATATTCTATTTCAAGAAGGTATTTTAGAAAAATCTTTCAAAGAAAATGGATGCTTTGATTTTAAAACTTCAAATAATGAAAAAGAAAGCAATGAAATTTGGTATGCAAGAAGAAATGCTTCACCTGCTACTACAATCTATGGAACTCTAAAACTGAATGAAGATATTTCAGTGCCAAGAAGTAAACTTCCAGTTGCACTTAATGGAATATATAAAATTGGTGAAAAATATGGATTTGAAATTCCTTGTTTTGGTCATGCAGGGGACGGAAATATACATGTTAATGTAATGGTAAAAGATAAAAATAATCTAGAAGAAGTTGAAAAAGGGCATAAAGCAATCAAAGAAATATTCGAGCTTGTTATAGATTTAGGCGGAACTCTAAGTGGAGAACATGGAATAGGAATAAGTAAAGCTGAATTTATGAATATTGCATTTAGCGAAGCTGAATTAAACTTATTTAAACAAATCAAAAAAACATTTGACCCAAATGGAATCTTAAACCCAGGTAAAATGGGAATATAAGGGAATAAAATGAATTTTAAAAATTTTACAATAAAACAAAAACTTTTAGGAATATTAACTGTCGTAACATTATTACTTGTTATTAATACAATCCAAACTATTGTTCAAACGAAAAACTCCAATGAAAAATTAAATAAATTAGAAAATTTAAGTATTCTTTCATCAAAAATATCACTTCTTTTACATGAAACACAGAAAGAAAGAGGTGCAAGCGCAGGATTTATAGGTAGTCATGGTAAAAAATTTATTACAATTTTACCAAAACAAAGATTATTAACCAATAAAAGGTTATCAGAATTTAAAGTAACTTTAGAAAATATTAATTTAAATTTATTTGATAAAACTTTAAAAAATAGAATTCAAGATGCTTTAAATAATTTATCAAAATTAAATAGCATAAGAAAGAAAGTATCTAATTTATCTATATCTATAAAAAATGAAGTAAAATATTACACACAAACAAATGCAAAATTACTAAAAATAGTTGAAACTGCTACAAATTTAGCTCAAAATGCAAAACTTGCAAAAGCATTAAATAGTTATACAAACTTTTTAAAATCAAAAGAGAGAGCCGGTATAGAAAGAGCAGTATTATCAGGTACATTTGGAGCTAATAAATGGAAACCAGGATTTTATGCAAAATTTATTACTCTTTTAGCTGAACAAAACTCTTATTTAGATGCTTCTATGGCTACGGCAACACCATATATTAAAAATTATTATAAACAAACTATGAATTCAAATGTTATAGCTGAAGTTGAAAAAATGGAAAATATAGCAAAAATTCATTTAAATGGAAACTTTGGAGTAGATTCAGAATATTGGTTTAAAACAATTACTAAAAAAATAAATCTTCTTAAAAAAATAGATGATAAAATGAGTGCATATAATTTTACATTATTGAAAGAAATTAAAAATCAAATTATGAAAAATTTATATATTAACATTGGATTATTACTATTCTTTATAATTTTTATATTAATACCTCTATTCTTATTACAAAAAGATTTAATAAAAGATTTAACAAGAATAAAAAATGAACTGAATGTTATAGCTACAAATTTAAATTTAAATAAAAAACTTACAGTAAATGGAAAAGATGAAATAGCACAAATGGCTATAGATATCAACAATTTTATCGATATAATTGCAAATATGCTTCAAAATATTAAAAATAATACATTAACTGTAAACAGTGTAGCAATCAAAACAGCTGAGGAATCAACTAAATTAACAAAAATTGTAAATTCTCAAAGAGAAACAATTACAAATATTTCAAACGCAACTAATTCTGCACAAAATGATATAGCAAGTGCTGAAGAAAAAGTTATTGACACTGCTGAAAAATTAAACATTGCTTATAATGCATTAGATAAAATGATAGAAAATTTGCATACAGTAACTGACAAAATTGCACAAAATTCAAAACAAGAACTTCAAATTGCATCATCTGTAACTTCTTTAGCTGAACAATCAAAACAAGTAGGAGATGTTGTAACTATAATTAAAGAAATAGCGGAACAAACTAATCTTTTAGCACTAAATGCTGCAATTGAAGCCGCAAGAGCAGGAGAAGCTGGAAGAGGTTTTGCAGTTGTAGCCGATGAAGTTAGAAAACTTGCTGAAAAAACTCAAAAAAGTATAGTTGAGATAGAAAGTGTAATTAATATTATTATTCAAGCTGTAAATAATATAGAAGGGGAAATAATTGAAGTTAGTCAAGATGCAAATAATGTAGCCGAAATAACTCAAAACTTAGTTACTTTTGCAGATGATACTAAACAACACACAATAGAAACTATGCAATTGTCCCAAGAAGCAAGTGCCCAAACAACAAAAATCAACTTTACACTTAGAAATTTACTTGAATTATCAGAATCAACAATGAAAAAAACAGAAAACTTAACAAATGTAACATTAACTTTACATAAAATTTCTAATGAATCTAAAAAAGTAGTAAATAAACTTGAAGAAGAAGTAGAGAAATTTAAAATATGAAACTCGCTACTTTTAATATAAATAGCATAAATAAACGAAAAGAAATAGTGCAAAAATGGGCTAAGTCCAAAAATATTGATTTTTTAGCCTTGCAGGAGCTAAAAACATTAACACCTCCTTTGATAGATAACTATGAATGTTTTTATTCATCTGCTAAACAATTTAATGGAGTCATGAGTTGCTCTATATTTGAATTTGATAAAACTGAAATTTTAGAACCAGCCCGCGCAATTTATACAAAAACTAATAATATAAATATAATAAATATTTATGCACCACTTGGAGATTTGTATGGAGAAAAATTTGAACATAAAATACAATTTTATAAAAATTTAATGAATTTTATAAATAAATTTGATTTACAAAATAAAAAACTCATCTTAATGGGTGATTTTAATATTATACATAAAGAAATAGATGTTTTTGATGCAAAAAAATGGGAGGGTCATATTACATTTTTACCAGAAGAGAGAGAAATATTTAATCAACTACTAAGTTTAGGATTATATGATAGCTTTAGAGAATTTTATCCAAATAAACAACAATTTTCATTTTATGATTATCGTGATAAATATTTCAAAAGAGGTTTAAGACTTGATTATATGTTAGTTACAAAACCTATTTTAAATAAAATAAATGATATTTATATTGACTTAAATCCAAGAACTCTTCCTACTCCATCAGACCATACACCAGTTGTTATGGAGCTAAATTGCTAAAAAAGGTAAAATCTTTACCTGATTTACCTGGAGTTTATCAATATTTTGATAAAAACAATAAACTCTTATACATAGGAAAAGCAAAAAACTTAAAAAATAGAGTAAAAAGTTATTGGAGATTTACTCCTACTCTTCATCCAAATCCCAATTTATCTCTTAGAATTTTAAAAATGATAAATGAAGCTATCGATTTAAGATATATTGTAGTAGAAAATGAAAATGATGCTCTGATTTTGGAAAATTCACTAATTAAACAACTTAAACCAAAATATAATATATTGCTAAGAGATGACAAAACTTATCCTTATATTTATATAGATTTAAATGAAAAATTTCCACGATTTGAGATTACAAGAAAAGTAATAAAAGGAAATGTTAAATATTATGGACCTTTTAGCTCAGGTGCTAGAGAATTACTTGAAACAATTTATGAAGAAATTCCTCTTAAACAGTCAAAATCTTGTAAAAAATTATGCTTATTTTATCAGTTAAGAAAATGCTCAGCTCCTTGTGAAGATAAAATTACACAAAAAGAGTATCAAGATTTAATAAAAAAAGCTGAAAAATTAATTTTAGATAAAAAACAAACTATAAAACTATTAGAAAATAAAATGTATAAATTTGCCGAAAATCTACAATTTGAAGAAGCAAGAATTTATAGAGATAGAATAAAAGCAATATCATCAGCTGAATTATTTAGCAATGTGGATATGGCAAAACTCGATGATTTAGATCTATTTTACGTTCATTTATTTAATAAAAAATCTATTGTTATTAGATTATTTATTAGACATGGTAAATTAATTTCAAGTGATAATTCAATAATTAATGCTGAATTTTTAGATAAAGATGAAATTTATAAAAGAGCAATTTTAGATTTTTATTCAAAAGAAACTCCTTTTATTTCTCAAAAAATAATGGTAGCAGAGTCTTTTAAAGACAAAGTTGCAATTAAAAATTTGTTAAGTGAAAAATTCAATAAAAAAATATCAATTATCACTCCAACAACAAAAGAAAGAAAAAAACTTATTAATATATGTAAATTAAATGCAAATGAAATACTTAAAAATCAAAAACAAACTCCAATTTATCAAAAAATAAAAGAGTATTTCAAGCTTTCAAACACTCCTTACACAGTCGAAGTTTTCGATACTTCTCATATGCAAAGCCAAGCAAATGTAGGTAGTAAAATTGTATGGAGTAATGATAAATTTAAAAAAGATGAATATCGTCATTATAATTTAGAAGGTAAAGATGAATATTCTCAAATGAGAGAATTATTAACTAAAAGGGCTGAAAGTTTTGATAAACTTTCTCCTCCTGATTTATGGCTAATTGATGGAGGATTATCACAAATAAAAATAGCAAAAGAGATTATCGATTCAACTGGAATTGATGTTGATATTTTAGGAATTGCAAAAGAAAAAGTAGATAAAAAATCTTATAGAGCTAAAGGAAGTGCAAAAGATAAAATATATTCTTTTGATGAAATTTACAGATTAGATACCCACTCACCTATTTTACAATTTTTACAAAAACTTAGAGATGAAGCGCATAGATTTGCTATAACTTTTCATAGAAAACAAAAAATAAATCAAGATAAGCAGATTGAATTATTAAAAATAAAAGGAATAGGAAAAGCAAAAATAGTAAAATTACTTAATTACTTCGGAAGTTTTGAAAATATTAAAAATGCATCTTTTGAAGAGTTAAGTAAAGTAATCGATAAATCAACTGCTATAAAACTTCAAAAAAAACTTGATATAAAAGCTCAAGCCTTAAAGGCTTGGTCCTGCTTTTGAATAATCTTCTTCTGTTTTAGCATCTTCATATCTTTTGAAGTTATCTATAAACATTTTCGCTAACTTTTTAACAGTTGTATCATATGCTTCTTTATCACTCCATGTATTTCTTGGATTCAATACATTATTATCAGCTACACCTTCTAATGCTTTTGGAACTCTAAGATTAAATACAGGTAATGTATCAAATTCAGCTGAATTAATGCTTCCATTTAAAATACCATTAATACAAGCTCTTGTATCTTTAATACTCATTCTTTTTCCAACTCCATAAGCTCCACCAGTCCATCCTGTATTTACAAGATATACATTTACACCATGTTTATCAATTTTTTCTCCAAGTAATTTAGCATAATCAGTTGGATGAAGTGGTAAGAATGGCTCGCCAAAACAAGCACTAAATGTTGCTACTGGTTCTGTAATTCCTCTTTCTGTTCCTGCTACTTTTGCAGTATATCCACTTAAAAAATAATACATTGCTTGCTCTTTAGTTAATTTACTAACTGGTGGTAAAACTCCAAATGCATCAGCAGTTAAGAAAATAATATTTTTAGGATGTCCACCTTTTAATGTACATTCATGATTTTCAATATGTTCAATTGTATAAGAAACTCTTGTATTTTCAGTTTTACTTCCATCAGCAAAATTTACTCCACCATCTTCATTTAAAACTACATTTTCAAGCAGTGCACTTTTTTTAATAGCCCCATAAATTTCAGGTTCACTTTTAGGATCTAAATTAATTACTTTTGCATAACATCCACCCTCAAAATTAAATACACCTTCGTCATCCCATCCATGTTCATCATCACCAATTAATCTTCTCTCTGGATCTGTTGAGAGTGTAGTTTTACCTGTTCCACTTAAACCAAAGAAAAGTGCAGTATCATTATCTTTTCCTATATTTGCAGAACAATGCATAGAAAGTTTTCCTTCAAGTGGAAGCCAATAATTCATCATAGTGAATATTCCTTTTTTAATTTCTCCACCATAAAGTGTTCCACCCATAACTGCCATATTTTCTTCTACATTAAATGCAATAAATACATCAGAATTTAGTCCTTGTTCTTTGAATTTTTCATTTCTGGCATTACCCGCTACATAAAAAGTAAAATCTGGTTTAAAAGTTTCTAATTCTTCTTTTGTTGGAACTATAAACATATTTTCCACAAAATGTGCTTGCCAAGCTATTTTTGTAACAAATCTAATAGCTCTTCTACTATTTCCAACACCTGTAAAAGCATCTATAATATATATATCACTATTAGAAAGCTCTTTTCTTGAAATTTCCAAAAGATGATTAAATACTTCCAATGAAATTGGTTGATTAATTTCTCCCCATGCAATATGATCTTCACTTGGTTTTTGTTTTACAAAATATTTATCTTTTGGACTTCTACCTGTAAAAATTCCAGTATCAACTGCTGTAGCTCCAAGAGATGTAGATTCTACCTCACCCTTTTTGATAGTATCTTCAATCAATTCATCATAACTTGGATTATATTTAATATTTCCTATATTTTCTAATTTTAAATTTTTTAAATGATTAATTGTCACTTTTTTATCCTTTTATTTTTTGTGTTATTATATAACTTTTTTTTTGAAATATTGCTTAGTTTTATAAAATATATAACAATTCCTGCTAAAATCATTACAAAACTTAACAATTCTCCCATTGTAAAGTGCATAAAAATAAATCCAAGTTGAGGATCTGGTTGTCTAAACATTTCACAAAAACTTCTTGCTATCCCGTATAAAATCATATAAAGAGAGATCAATTCTCCGTCAAACTTTTTCTTTTTTCTATATAAAAATAGAATTATAAAAATAACTACACCTTCAAAAAATGCTTCAAAAAGTTGCGATGGATATCGTAAAACTCCATTTACATAAATTCCAATATCAGAATCAGTTACTCTTCCAATTAAACGCTGATTAAGAAAATTACCAATTCTTCCAAAAACATACCCAGCAGGCACTGCAATTGCTACTATATCAAGCAGTTTCCACATATTAATTTTATACTTTTTAACAAATAAAAAAGTAGCAATAGCAAATCCAATAACAGCTCCGTGATAACTCATACCAGCAATTCCTACAAATTTACCATTTACAAAAGGATTAAACATTTGCCAAGGATGGGTGAAATAGTATAAATTATTTGGTACATAAAATATAAAATATCCTATTCTTGCTCCCAAAATCACACCAATTTCAACCCAAATAAAATAATTATCTAAAATAGATTCACTAATACTCAATTTATCTTTTTTTACTATAAGTTTTGCTACATATAATGCACTTAAAAGTGCTAAAATATACATAATTCCATACCAATGGACTTTTAAACCAAAAATTTCAAAAGCTATAGGATTGAAATGTTCATAAATATGATGCCAAAAATTTATCATTTTTCTCTCTCTAAAACAACTCCACATTCCATATGGTTAGTCCAAGGGAATTGATCAAAAAAGGCGAATGATTTTATAACTCTTCCTTTACTTAATGTCTCTAAATCTCTTTTTAAAGTTTCTGGATTACATGAAATATAGATTATGTTTTCAAAACTATCTACAAATTTTCTACTTTTATCATCAAGTCCTGCTCTTGGTGGGTCAATAAGTATATTTTTTAAATTATATTTTTTTATAAGTGGAGATTCTTCATCTTTTAGTCTTGCAAAATCTGCCGCACTCATTGCTAAAAATGTAATATTGCTAGTTCCATTTATATCAGCATTATAAAAAGCAGAATCAATAGATTGCTGTGAAATTTCAGTTGCAATAACTTTTCTAAATCTTTTTGAAAGAGGAATTGTGAAATTTCCATTTCCACAATAAAGCTCTACCAAATCTCCTTTAAGCTCTTCTGAATTATCCATTGCCCAAGTTATCATATTTTGGGCCATTTTTCTATTTGGTTGAGTAAATGTCGCTTCAATTTGCTTATATTTATAAATCTCATCTTTTATATTAAGCTCTTCAATTAAGTAGTTTTTATCCAAAAACAGTTTTTTACCTTTTCTTCTAACTACAAAATCACAATTTTTAAATTTATCTTTTAAAGCATAAATATGAGGTTTCATCTCTTCTTCATCCCATTTTTTATGATAAATAAGAGTTACAATCAATTCACCTTTTGAATTACTTAAATATTCTACTGCATAAAGTTTTGTTTTTAGATATTCATCTTTGATAATTTCTTCTAACATTGGTTTCATAATATTACTAATTGACTTATCTACAATATTACATTCATCAATCGTAACTATTTTTCGCTCAGTAAGTCCAAACATTCCATAATCACATCTATCTCCATCATGCCAAATTCTAAATTCAGCTCTTGCTCTAAAATGCTCATCACTTCCTGTAAAAACTCCTAACTTAGGCATATCAAACTGACTAAACATTTCAATTAATTTATTTTTTTTCATCAGGACTTGCTCATTATAAGGTATCTGATACAATACACAACTTCCACATTTACCAAAACTACTACAATTCATCTATTTCCTTTATTTAAAACTTAATACTAAATTTTGTACCAATAAATTCCATCCATCAACTAAAACAAAAACTAACAACTTAAATGGCATTGAAATCATAACTGGTGGTAACATCATCATACCCAAACTCATCAAAATTGCACTTACTACCATATCAATTATCAAAAACGGCAAATATATTAAAAATCCAATCTCAAAAGCAGTTTTAAGCTCACTTGTCATAAAAGCTGGTATAAGTGTTGTTAATTCTACATCTTTTATACTTTTTGGATTTGGTAAATGCCTAATTCTATAAAAAAGTGCCAAATCTTTTTCACGAGTATTTTTAATCATAAAATTTTTAAAAGGTGCTACACTTTTTGTAAAAGCTTGCTCATAGCCTATTTGATTATCCATATATGGTTTTATTCCATTATTATAAGATTTAAGGGCATATGGTTGCATTATAAAAAATGTTAAAACCAAAGCTAAACTAACTAAAATTTGAGCTGGAGGCATTTGTTGAGTTCCTAGAGCTTGTTTTAAAAATGAAAAAACAATAAGGATTCTAACAAAAGAAGTCATTACCAAAACTATACTAGGGGCTAAAACTAATAAAGTCATAATAATAACTATATTTAGTGATTTTACTAGTTGTGTAGGACTATTTGGAGCTGTTAAGCTTAAATTTACCATGGGAATAGGAGGAGCATTAACACCTGCAAATACAATGATAGGAGATAAAATTATAAATAAAATTATAATTTTTTTCACTTTTTTATATCCAATATTGATTTTCTAATTTTTTTACCATTTTTAGCTACATTTTTTTGATCAAAAAATATAATATCAACTTTTCTATTTTTCTTTTTACCTTCATCTGTTGCATTTGTAGTTACTGGGTGATACTCTCCATAACCAGCAAAACTAAGTTTCTTAGGAGCTACTCTAAATTTAATTAAATATCTAACAACACTCAAAGCTCTTGCACCACTTAATTCCCAGTTATCTTGATAAGGAGATGTTTTAGGCAGAGGTGTATTGTCTGTAAATCCTCTTATTTGTACTTGAACTTCTGGTGGTAATGTTTTTATAATTAAAGCTATTCTTTTTAAAAATAGAATTGAATCTTCATTATAGATCTCAGCTGTTCCAGGTTTAAAAGAAATATCGGCCGGCAAATGAACAATAAGGCCTTCTTCTGCTTCCTGCATAGATACAGCACTTCCTCCCATTTTTTGTTGTTTCAATTCATTAAACTCTTTTACTACTTGGGAAACTTCTTTTGCCATTTGTGATATATTTTTTGGTATAGGAGACTCTGTAGAAGGTGTTCCTTTTTTAAGAGAATTTTTAGTAATAGTTCCACCTGATAAAATACCCATACTTCCTTGAAGACTTCCAATTGCTTCTTCAATTTTTTTTGCATCCATTGAAGACATTGATAAAAGAAGCACAAAGAAACATAAAAGAAGACTCATTAAATCCCCAAATGTAGCAAGCCACTCAGGCATACATTCAGGACATTCACATTTACATTTTTTTGCCATTTTTTACTCGAATTGACTTTGTCTCTTAGCTGGTGCTAAAAAGCTTAATAGTTTTGCTTCTAATGTCCTAGGATTATCTCCTGATTGAATAGACATAATTCCTTCAATAATCATAGTTTTAGCCAAAATTTCATCTGAATTTCTAAGACCTAGCTTTCCAGCTATAGGATTACCAAAAATATTTCCTATCAACGATCCATAAAGAGTAGTAAGTAAAGCAACCGCCATCGCTGGACCAATTGCAGAAGGGTCAGCCATATTAAGAAGCATAGCAACAAGACCTATCAGTGTACCAAGCATCCCCATAGCTCCAGCAAGTCCAGCCCAATTATGAAAAATAGAAGCCATAGTTTTATGTCTTTCATCCATTTGTTCTAAATCAATTTCTAAAAGCTCTCTAATAGTATCAGGTTCATTTCCATCAACTGCCATAGAGAGACCTTTTTTCAAAAATTCATCTTTTTCTTTATCTACTGGACCTTCAAGTGCTAAAATACCATCCCTTCTTGCTTGTGTGGCATACTCTACAAGTTTTTTAATAAGCTCGGGAAAATCTGGTTGATAATTTGGCTTAACTGCAAGCATAAATACTTTTGCAAATTGTTTCATTTGCTCCATTTTAAAATTAATAAATAGAGTCATAATAGAACCAAGAACAACAATTAGGACTGATTGAGGGTCAATATATGCACCAATACCAACTCCCATGGCCATTGCAGAAATAATAAGTCCAAATGCACCAACAAGCCCTATGACTGTAGCTAAATCCAATTTTATATTCCTTTTATAATTTTTTTGCTATAATTATAACAAATTTTTATAAAAAAGGGTTTAAATGTTGTCTGTTATTATTATGGCTGCTGGAAAAGGGACAAGAATGAAATCAAATTTACCAAAAGTTTTACATAAAATTAGTGGTAAAGATATGTTATTCTACTCTATAAAAGAAGCTAAAAAGCTATCAAATGATATAAATGTAATAGTTTACCATCAAAAAGAAAAAGTAATTGAAACTATGAAAAAATATTTTGATGATATTAACTTTATAACACAAGATCATGAAAATTTTCCTGGAACTGGTGGAGCCATAAAATGTTGTAATCCAAAAAATGATAAAGTATTTATTTTAAATGGAGATATGCCTTTAGTTACAAGCGAGGAGCTTCAAAAATTTGATGAAATTGATGCAGATATTGTAATGAGTGTAATAAAGCTAAATAATCCTGATGGCTATGGAAGAGTTGTTATTGAAAATAATAAAGTAACAAAAATAGTAGAACAAAAAGATGCAAATCAAGAAGAATTAAAAATAAAATTTGTAAATGCTGGAGTTTATTTAATCAAAAAAGAGATTTTAGATAAGTTTTTACCTTTATTAAATAATAATAATTCTCAAAAAGAGTATTATTTAACTGATATTGTGTATTTAGCAAATAAAGCCAGAAATTCAATAAAAGCTATTGAAGTAAAAGAAGAAGATTTTAAAGGTGTAAATTCTAAACTTGATTTAGCAAATGCAGAACTCATTCATCAAAATAGAATTAAAGAAAAATGGATGAAAAAAGGCGTTATTATGCATTTACCTCAAACTATTTTTATTGACGATGATACAGAGTTCATAGGCGAATGTGAGATCGAAAGTGGATGTGTGTTTAAAGGTAAATCTATAATAAAAGAAAGTTTCATAAAAGCAAATACAGTTATTGAAGAGGCAGTTATTACAAATTCTGAAATTGGACCTATGGCTAGAATAAGACCTAAGTCAAAAATAATTGATAGTAAAATTGGAAACTTTGTTGAAATCAAAAAATCAACTTTAAATGATGTAAAGGCTGGGCATTTAAGTTATTTGGGAGATGCCGATATTGAAAGTGGCACAAATGTAGGAGCTGGAACAATTACTTGTAATTATGATGGAGTTAATAAATACAAAACAAAAATAGGTAAAAATGTATTTATTGGAAGTGATTCTCAATTAGTAGCACCAGTTGTTATTGAAGATGATGTAATGATAGCTGCAGGAAGTACTATTACAAAAGATGTAAAAAGCGGTGACTTAGCTATATCAAGAAACAAACAAAAATCTATAAAAGGATTTTTTTATAAATTTTTTAATAAGGATAAAAAATGAACTATATTATAACTTTTTTTCAAAACATATCTATAAAACAAAAGCTATATTTAAATGCTTTTTGGGCTACAATTTATATGATTATAATCGGTCTAGCTGGATTATACTTTTTAAATGAAATAGGAAATTTAATTACTCATTATCAATTAAAAGAAATTGAAGAAAAAATAGAATTTGCAAAAAGCATCATATTTTCTTTAACTCTGTTTTTTTCTATAATTATGATATTCTTTGCTCTCTTTTTTGCAAAAATAGTCTCTTCTCCTATAATAAAACTAGAAAAAAATATTATAAACCTCTCACAAACAAAAGATTTAACAAAAAATATAGATTTAAATATAAAAGATGAAATAGGAGAAATATCAAAATATATACTGAATTTATTAAAAACTATTAGAAAAACATTAACTATTACAATGAACGAAATAAATAATAGCACTCCTTTAATAAATAGTATGAATAATGGTTCTAAAGAATTAATAACAAAAATAGAAGTTCAAAACGAAAAAATAACTATTATAAAAGATATAATAGATGATTTATATATAAGAATTGATAAAATGGAAGAAGATATAATATCTACAACTGATGATTTAAAAAAAGTAAAAGAAATTTTAACTATATTTAGTAATGAATTAGATAAAAATGTAACAGATATTATAGATACACAAAAAGAAGAAGAAAATTTAGCCGCTGAGGCTTATAGTTTAAAAGAATCTTCTGAACAGTCAAAAGATGTAATAAATATTATAAAAACTATTTCTGAACAAACAGAATTATTATCATTAAATGCAGCAATTGAAGCGGCTCGTGCTGGAGAAGCTGGAAGAGGATTTGCAGTAGTTGCCGATGAAGTTAGAAAATTAGCTGAAAGAACAAATAAAGCATTGATTGAAATTAATTCTATTATAAATACTATATCAGAAGGTGCAGAAAATATTTCAAATGAGATCATTGAAAATAGTCAAAAAATAAACGATATTGCTACTAATTCTGAAAACTTAAAAGATAAATTATTAGAAGTTACAACTAACTTAGACAACACTATTAATCAATCATTGCAAGCAACACAAGAATCAACTTATATATCTACACAAACAAAAGAGCTAATGAAAATTAGTTTAGATATTACAACATTATCAAACTCTAACTTAACATTTGCCAAAAAAACGACAGAAGATGTTAGAAAAACTATTGTTTCATTAAAAGCAATTGAATCTTCAATAAAAGAGTTTAAGATTTAATATGAATATATTAATTGGTGTAACAGGAAGTATTGCGATTTATAAAACATTAGAGCTTATTCGTTTATTTGTAAAAAATGGAGATAATGTTAGAGTAATTATGACAAACTCAGCTAAAAAATTTATAACTCCTTTAACATTTGAGACTTTAACAAGAAACCAAATTTTAGATGAGACAACTGAGAGTTGGAGTAATGACTTCAATCATATTTATATTGGTAAATGGGCAGATATTTTTATAATTGCCCCAGCTACTGCAAATACAGTAAATAAAATAAATGCAGGAATTGCAGATAATTTACTTTTGCAAACTTATTTAGCTTTTACAAAAGAAGTTTTAATTGCCCCTAGTGCTAATACAAATATGTATATGCACCCTACTACACAAAAAAGTCTTAAAAATTTACAAATTATAGAAGCTGAATCTGGATTACTTGCCTGTGGTGATACTGGAATCGGTAAAATGGCAAATGTAAATAATATTTTTTATAAAACTTTGAAACTTTTAGAAAAAAATCAATTTTGGCAAAATAAAAATGTAATAGTAACAGCTGGTGGCACAATAGAAAAAATAGATGATGTTAGATTTATTAGTAATTTTTCGAGTGGTAAAATGGGAGAAGCTTTAGCACTTGAACTCTACATAGCTGGTGCAAATGTTACACTTCTTAGCTCAAAAGCACACAATTTACCAAAAGAGATTAAACTTACTCCTTTTGAAAGTGTAAATGACTTAAAAACAAAACTTGATGAAATAGTTACTCAAAATAATTATCTATTTATGGTGGCGGCAGTTAGTGATTATTCTCCTTTCTATTCAAAAGGCAAAATCAAAAAAGATAAGTTAAATAGTGATACTTGGCAACTCAAAATGAGTAAAAATATAGATATTTTAAAGTCTATAAATGGAATTAAAAAAATTGGATTTAAAGCTGAAACTGATGAAAAAAATGCACTAAATTCAGCAAAAAAAGCTTTAATTTCAAAGAATGCAAATGCAATTTGTTTAAATTTACTAACAAAAAATAATTTTGGAAGTGACGAAAACGAAGTTATTTTTATCACAAAAGATAATGAAACAAAAATTCCACAAGCTAATAAAAGAAAAATAGCAAAAAAAATAATAGAATTAAGTGAAAATGTTTAATATATCTCAAATTGGTAAAATTATGAAAGCCACAAACAGACTTAATATGCCTACTGAATTTAATGCAACTTTGCCTCTTACTATTACTGTCAAAAAACAACTTAATCCTATCAGATATTTACTGCAATTAGGGAAAAAAGATGTGGAAGTAAAATCTTATACCAAATTAGAGATTGGAGCAAATTATAAAGCCGAGATTAATCAAACAAATAATAAAATCGAGATTAAAAATCTTTCAAAATTACCTACTATTTTTAATAAAATACCACAAAACCTAAATTATACAATAGATGATTTAATAAAAGACAATTTTCTAAAAGACAATAAAAGTTACAAAAATTTTTTATTAAATCATTTAGCAAATTCTTCTTCAAAAGATGAATTTCTATTTTTTACCCAACTTCTTCTTGCCCAGAATCAACAAATAAAACATCTTTTTATTAATGAAAAAAATAAAAAAGCTTTAATACAATTAAAATATAAAAAAAATAAAATAAAATTTTATGGATTTTTTGAACATTTAGGAGCAATTGGAGGAGAAATGTTTTTTGCAGATACTATTTACCTTAATTTAATGGTAGAATTTCAAAATAGTTTGGCTTTGATAAATCAAAATATTAATGAATTAAAAGGAATAATTGTAAATATAAAAAAAGAAAAAATAAAACCACTATTTGAAGTAAGTGATAATAGCTTATTAAATATAAAAGCATAAGGAACATATAATATGCATTTATCTATAATTATGGATGGAAATGGAAGATGGGCAAAAGCAAAAGGATTAAACAGAACTGAAGGTCATAAAAAAGGCGCTGAGGTTGTAAAAGATATTACAACTTTTTGTGCTAATAATGATAAAATTAACTATTTAAGTCTTTATGCTTTTAGCACTGAAAATTGGAAAAGGCCCAAATATGAAGTAGATTTTTTGATGAAACTTTTAGATAATTGGCTAAAAAAAGAGCTTGATACTTATTTAGAAAATGAAGTTAGATTTGAAGTAATTGGAGATATTTCTAAATTTTCAGATAAACTACGAAAAAGAATTAATATTACAAAAGAAAAAACAAAACATTTCACAAAATTAACTCAAGTTTTGGCTCTAAACTATGGAAGTAAAGACGAAATAACAAGAGCAGTCAAAAAATTATGTAATGAAAAAAAAGAGATAACTGAAGAAAATATTAATAGATATTTAGATACTTCTATTCATAATATTCCTGATGTAGATTTACTTATTAGAACAAGTGGAGAAATTAGAGTTAGTAACTTTTTATTATGGCAAATTGCTTATGCTGAAATGTTTTTTACAAATACATTATGGCCAAATTTTACTACAAAAGAATTAGAAGAAATAATAAAAAATTTTGAAAAAAGGGAAAGACGATATGGAGGTATATAATTTAATTTTAGCAATTACATTTGGTATTATAATAGGTAGTTTTTTAAATGTAGTAATATTAAGAGTACCAAAACACGAAAGTATAGTATTTCCGGCAAGTCACTGCCCTACCTGCAAAACTCCCTTAAAATGGTGGCATAATATTCCTATAATTTCATATATTTTTCTAAAAGGAAAATGTGCCTTTTGTGGTAAAAAAATATCAATTCAATATCCACTAATAGAATTAGCAAGTGGATTTATAGTTGGAATTGTTTATTACAAAAACGGATTTGATATCTATTCTCTTATGCTTATGGCTTCTTTTTTATCACTTTTAGTTTCAAGTATAGTTGACTTGAGATATAAAGCTATTACTTATATCATGAATATTTTACCTATAACATTTGCTATTTTTTCAAGTTCAAATATTTTAGAAAATTTCACAAATGCCCTGCTTTTAACTGGTGGTGCTGTTTTTATTCGTGATTATGTAAGTGCCTTCATAAACAAAGAAGCAATGGGAGATGGAGATATTTTAGTATTTGGTACTATGGGGGCAATTTTAGGAATTAAATTATCTTTAATGGCTATCTTTTTAGGAGCAATTTTAGCACTTTTTCCTTCAATTTATAATAGAATTGCAAAAAAAGATTTGGAGTTACCTTTCATCCCTTTCCTAAGCTTAGGTCTTTTTATAGTATGGATATTTGAAAATCAATTTTTAGATATATGGAATAAACTATATGCTTAAATTAGACAAATATTTAATAGAAAACTTTTTTTCATCATTTTTTACTTTATTCGCAATACTATTTATAATAGCATCGATGGTATTTTTGTTAACTATTTCAAATATGACTGCAATACTCAAAATAAATATTTTTGAATTTTTATATCTTTATATTTTAACACTTCCTGAAATTATATTTTACACATTACCTTTATCTTTTTTTATAACTGCCGCATTTTCTTTATCTAAACTATTTGAAACATCAGAGCTTATTACTATATTAGCTATTGGAGTTTCACCCAAAAGAATATTAAAACCATTTTTTTTCATTAGTCTATTTTTTTCTTTTTTACTTTTAATTATTACATTTTTATCCATTCCAACTAGTAATATTTTATATAAAAATTTTATAAATATAAAAAAAACCGAGTCACAATTTAACTTCAAGCCTTCAGAAATTGGACAAAGATTTGGAAATTGGAATATATTTATAGAAAAAAAAGAAAACAACAATTATAAAAATATAGTTTTATATAACAATAAACAAAATAGTTTAATATTAGCAAACAGTGCAAAAACTTATAAAAAAGATAACTATTTTATACTTTCTTTATATAATGGAATGATCTATTATATAGATAAACAAACAAATATAATAAAATTTAAAAAATTAAATATAAACAATAAAATAGAAATAGACAATTTAACTATATTAAAAATAACTAAATATATTGAAAATAACAAAGAAAAAATAACTAAATACTTTCTTATTTCTCTATTTCCTTTTATTGCATTTTTCTTTATAGGAACTATTTCATTTTTTCATAATAGGTATGAAAAAAATCATTCTATTATTTATTCTATAATAATATCCATTTTATATTATTTTATAGTTTTTATAACTTACAAACATCTATATTCTATTCTTTTAATTCCACTATTTATATCAATTGGATATATAATTGAAAGAAAAAGGATAGCAAGATTTTAAGAGTTCAAGCCATAATAAGTTATGATGGAAGTAAATTTCAAGGGATTCAATCCCAACCTCATAAACAAACCGTGCAAGACAAAATAGAATATGCTTTATCTAAATTAAATATTAACAGCAAAATTAATTATGCTGGCAGAACTGATGCAGGAGTACATGCTCTAAATCAAAGTATTGATTTTTTGATTCCTGAGTTTTGGCAAAACTTAAACCAATTAAAAACATCTATAAATAAAATAATATCCCCTTATATTTATATAAAAACTGTTCGTTTGGTAGATAAAAATTTTCATTCTAGATTTTTGGCAACTGTAAGAAGTTACAGATATGTAATAACAAATCAATATACCCCTTTTTCTAATGATTATAGTTTTTATAAAAAAAAATTAGATATAGAAATTATGCAAAAAGCTATTAAGTTTTTTATAGGAGTTCATGATTTTGAATATTTTCATAAAGTTGGAAGTAATCCCCATTCATTCATAAGAGAAATTTATAAAGCGTATATAATCACTCACAAAAATTATGTTATAATTAAATATACGGCAAATGGCTTTTTAAGAAGTCAAGTAAGAATGATGACTGAGTTTTTAGTAGATATTTCCGATAAAAAATTAACTATTGAAGATCTAAAAAATCAGATAGATAAAAAAAAGAAAATTTCTACTAAATTAATAAGTCCTAATGGATTATATTTTGAGAGAGTGTTTTATCAAAAAAAATTTATCAAAGAAATAAAGGAGTCAATATGAGAAAAGCAAGTGTAGCTGGAAGTTTCTATCCAGCAAATTGTAGTGAAATAGAAACACATATAACTTATTTTAATGAAGTTTTAGATAAAAATATAGAAGAAAAAGATAGAAAACTTTTTGAATTAAAGCCAAAAGCTTTGATTGTCCCACATGCAGGATGGGTATATTCAGGTTTTACTGCCAATTTTGTATATAGAATGACTAAAAATTACGAAAATAAAAGAGTTATATTAATAGGCCCAAGTCATAAAATTGCATATGAAGGTGCTAGTATTTGCTTAGAAAATGAGTATGAATCACCTTGTAAAAATTTAAAAATTGATATAGAATATTCTGAAATTTTAAAAGAAAAATTTAATTTAATAAATTTACCAACTGCTCATGCAGAACATTCAACAGAAGTTCAAGTACCTTTCATAGCTCATTATATAAAAGATGTAGAGTTAGTAGAAATAGTATATTCTGATTATTCTCCAGCAAAACTGAGTGAAATTATCAATTTTTTATTAGGAGATGAAAAAAATTTAGTTGTAATAAGTAGTGATTTAAGCCACTATTATGATAAAAAAACAGCTATGGCACTTGATTATAACTGTATTCAAGCAGTTCATGATTTAGATGAAAAACTTTTAGATAAATGTGAAGCATGTGGTAAAATAGGAATCGGTGCTATTATTAAAAGTGCTGAAGATTTAAATCTAACACCTTTAATCGTAGATTACAGAACAAGCGCAGATGCAAGTGGGGATGAAAACCAAGTAGTTGGATATATGAGTGCTATTTTTGTTTAAAAACTAGCACTTCCTTATCTGGCATATCCCCATCATATAAATTAATTTCTATTTTCTTCTCAAATTTCAAAGGATTTAATTTTTTAAGCTTTTGATTTTTATGAAAATATTGAATTATTTCACCCTCTTTTTTTTCAAAACAGTCACTATTTTCTTCAAACAAAGTAATTTTAGTTAACATTTCATTATCTTCAAAAATAGAGTTTAATACTGCAAAATTATTTTCATCTTCAACTGCAATAGTCCCTTGTGCTATTTCATCAAATCCATAAAGAGTATTTACATCAAAAAGAAAATATCCATCCTTTTTCAATACATTTTTAACACATTTAAAAAAGTTTTTTAAATATTCATCTTCCATATAATTAATTACATCAAAAATAGCTACACAAGCATCAAACTTTCCACTAAATTCACACAAATCCTTATGATAAACTTCTAAGTCTTTCTCTTTTGCTAAATTTATCATCTCTTTGCTAATATCGATTCCAACAACTTCAAATCCAGCTTCCTTAGCTTTTTGCATAAATCCACCAGTCCCACATCCAATATCAAGAACTCTCTTAACACCTAAAGTTTTTAATTCTTCAATATATTTTCCCCACAAAAAATCCATAACATCTTCAAAATCAAAAAGATGCTCTACTTTTGCATATAAATCTAATCCATTCATTTATTAACTATCTCTTCTATTCTTTCATAAACTTCTATAATTTGTGGCTTTTTAGCTACAAAAGAGTTTTTATTAGCAATAAGTCTTGCACTTACATAATCCAAAACATCCTCTTTTACTTCAAGTCCATTCTCTTTCATAGTAGTTCCGGTCTCAACTATATCAACAATCACATCACTAAGACCAATTAATGGTGCAAGTTCAATTGATCCGTTTAATTTGATAATTTCAGCAGGAATTCCCTTTTTTGAAAAATACTCTTTTGCAATTCCTTGTAGTTTTGTAGCAACTTTTAATTCAGTTTTATTTTTATAACTATTATTATCTTTGATTCCACCTACACATATTTTACAAATTCCAAGCTTCATATCAAGGAGTTCTAAAACATCTAAATTAAGCTCTCTTAAAACATCATACCCAACTATTCCAATATCAGCTGCTTGATGATAAACATAAGTCGCTACATCCCAATTTCTCACATTCAAAAATGTAAACCCTGCTTTTTTTAGAATTAATTCTCTTCCTTTAAATTGAAAATCTTCATTAAATATTTCTTTAAAAATATCCAAAGTTTGCTCAGCAATTCTTCCTTTTGGTAAAGCAACTGTAATCATAAATTATTCTCCTTAATTGTTTGTTTCATTCCTCGAAAGACTAAATCTTTTATATAAATAGAATTATCAAAAAATTTAGATAAATATATTCCATCTCCACCAGTAAAATATAGTTTCTTATTTTTTTCTATATTTTCTATAAAACTTATAATCATTCCAATAGCTCCCGAACTAATAGCATCTACTGTATTTATAGGTAAGATATCTTTTTCTATTTGCATATTGAAATTATAATCTAATTTTTTACTAATTAAAGAATAACTTTTATTTAATCCATTAATTCCAGGAATTATATATCCACCTAAATGGATATTATTATTCATAATATCCATTGTAATAGCACTTCCTGCGTCAATTACAATTCCATTTTCAATAGTTTTGCAAGCCATTATTCTATCAATTCCAAGTCCTATATAACTTGTATTAAACTTAACAAGTTTGCTTAAATCTATACTATCTGGATTTTTTTTAAGTAGTTCTTTTGTTTTTTCTTTATTTACACTAATATAATAAATTTTTTCTTGTTTGATTTCACATTTTCTAGTATCAATTAATTTACCATTATAATTAAAATGAAAATGAGTATTACCAATATCACAAAGAATCACAAAATCCTCCATTCTTTTAAAAATTCTTTTGTTTTAGAGCAAATATCTCCACTCAAAAGTAAAACTCTTTTTTTATATTTAAAATTTATATCTTTTATTTTATCTATTTTAACTAAAAATTCAAGCAACTCTTTTGCATCTTTCATAAAAATTCGACTCTTTTTATTAAGCTTAACTATTAAATAATACCTATTTTTCATATCAATACCTAAATAAATTTCTATTTTTTTTCTTGTTTTTGGTGTAATATTTTCAATCTCTTTCAAAATTATATTGTTTTCAAAAAGATAATCATTTAATTCATTCATCAAATTCCTTTAATGGATGAAATTTTTCTACTGTTTCATAAAGATTTTCTTTTTGAATATGTGTATAAATTTGAGTAGTAAGCATACTTGAATGTCCTAATAATTCTTGAACTACTCTTAAATCAGCTCCACCTAAAATCAAAGAAGTTGCAAAAGAGTGTCTTAATACATGAGGAGAAACATTTAGATACTTTTTTGTGATGTGAAAAGCACTAATTCTCGAAAGTCTTCCTCCTCTTGAATTGATAAATAGATAATCACTTACATGAGGTCTTTTAAATAGATAATCATTTAAAGCTTTAAGAGCGGGCAAGGCAACTGGAACCAATCTTTCTTTATCCCCTTTTCCACTTCTCACTCGAATCCAGCCTTCTTCTATATCACTTTTTTTAGCATCCATAGCTTCTGTAACCCTTAAGCCAGTTGCATACAAAAACAAAATCAATGCTTTATCTCTAAGAGCTAACCAATTATCACTATCTATATTCTTTAAAGCATCTTCTATTTCATCATTCGTTAAAAATTTTGGAAGTTGTTTAGGGATTTTTAATTGTTTAATTTTTAATTTATTATCTGTCCACTCTTTTTTATAAGCAAATCTAAAAAAAGCATTTATACTTGAAAGCTTTCTATTCAAAGTTCTTTGATTTACTATATTTCCATCTTCTGTTTTTTTAAGTGTTGATAAAAATTCAATTACCTCATCACTATTTGCTTTTATAACAGATTTATTTAGAAATTCTTCAAATTGAGCTAAATCACTTTTATAAAAAGAGACAGAATTTTTAGAAAGTCCCTTTTCTATAATCAAATATTCTATAAAAGCTTCAAGTTCTTTGCTCATTTTATGCTTTTTAAATCAATATAAACATCATTTATATATAAAACACCATTTTTTGTAAATATATTAGAATCACTTACATCTGGTGCATCTAATTCATAAACTTTTAAATTTTCTAAATTTTTATCCATTTTTACTAAATAAGTTCCATCTCCATATTCTACAAAATAGATATTGTTATCTACGAAAGTTGGTGCTATTATATTTGCAAATTTTAAAGAAACAGATTTAACTTCTTTTAATTCTAAATTAAGTTTTTTGATATTACCTTCTAATGTAAAAATATAAATATTGTTTTTGCTTGCAAAAATATGTTTTATATTATATTCTTTTTGAGAAAATACTCCAGGAGTAATAGAAATAATATTATCTCTTGATGCAGCTATTAAAGTATCCCCTCTTACAGTTAAAAATATAACATTACTAAAATAATCTTGTTTAGATACTGCTATTTCTCTAATAAGTTTTTTAGTTTTTAAATTAAAAATAGCCAATTTTCCATTTAGTGTAGGAATTATTAATAAATCTTTATAAAAAAGTGGAGCGGCTACAAATTTTCTAAGTCCTAATAAAGCATCAAATTGCTCACTCAAAACTGCTTTATTCTTATCTAAATCAAAAAGTGTCATACTATTATCTGAAAAAAGAATAGCTACTAAATTATCTTTTTTTGAAGCCTCTACAATTAACTTTTTAAAAGTAATTTGTTTATTATCTACTAATAAAATATAAGCTTTTTTTGCCAAATCTTTATTAAGTGAAACAAAGCCTTTTGGTAATTTTTTATTTTCAGGAATTACAATACCATTTTCTAATGTAGCATCATCTCTTGTAAAAAATTTAATTTTTGAAGGCAACTCTTTTTGTAAAGATACTTTATTATTCGATAATACTTTTTGATCAGGCACATAATATTTTTTAGTACCACATCCACTTATAAATAATAATACAATTAATAATAAATAATATTTTTTCATTTAACTATCCCATAATGCAAAAGTGAATCTGCAAGTTTTTTAATTTGCCCTTCTGTTATTTCATTGGCAATTTCTTCAGCTTTTTTATGATTATTTTCTTTTAAATATAATCTTTCCACATTTAATAGTGCTAAATCTTTATAGACTGCATCTAAGGTCATTGAATAATCTTCAAGTGATTTTTTATCACCTTTTAAAGCTGCTATTTCATATTTTGCTATATTTGCTACAATTGTATTCCCACTCGCTACTTTTTTTAATTCAATTATGTTCTTTGAACTATGTAATAAATATAGATTAAATAGTTTTGGATTGTTTTTAAGTTCCATTAAAGCTTCTTTATCATTTGGATTAACTAATAATTCATTATAAGCTTTGTTTGTTTTAATAAGATTTTGTTCATTTACATATGAATTTATTTGATAACCTATAAATATAACAATTAAAAGCGCAAAAAATCCAATAAGTTGATATTTATATTTATTTACTACCTTTTCAAGTTGAAAAAGTTTAAGTAAAAACGATTCTTCTTCTTTAATTTCCTCTATAATCTCTTTTCCATTCATTAAAATACCTTTTTTATTCGTATTTTACCAAATATTCTTTGATTTGTGACATTACTTCTTTAGAAATTTCAAATTCAAGTTCAATTACTTTGATATTAAATCCAAAATTTTTTAGTTTTACATAATCTTTTTTGGTTGTTAAGATTGTATCTACTCTATTTTTTTTCAAAATTTCTTCAATTTCATCTTTTTTATATTCATAATGGTCCATAAAAAAATGATATTTATCTATATTTACAAATTCAAAAAGCCTCTCTGGTTTTGAAATAGCACTAATTAATATACAATTATCACATTTTGGAATCTTTACAACTCTTTTAAAATTTCTATTTTCTTCTAAAATAATATCTGCATATTTCAAAAATTCTCGTGGATATCTATACCCTCCACTTGGCAAGCAAAATGGATTATTTATTTTCACATCAATAACAATATTTAGTTTTTTAAAAGGTTTATCAAATCCATCATCTAAAATAACTACTTTTACTCCTAACTCTTTTGCTTTATTTATTCCTTCTTCTCTATTTTCAGCCACAATTACAGTAGCCTTTGTTAGAGTTGCTATCTCTTGTGCTTCATCCCCACTAACCTCAACACTTTCTAAAATTTCCCCATTTTTACTAACAACCTTGCAACCTTTGCTTTTACGACCATATCCTCTCAAAACTACTGCTACATTTTCTATCTTTTTTGCTAAAGCAATTGTAAAAGGAGTTTTGCCACTTCCACCAACTATAATATTTCCTATTGAAATAATTGGAATTTGCATATCTTTATATTTTTTAGGAAATTTAAAATAAATTATTATGCAATAAATTAAAGTAAAAGGAAGAAGTAAAAAAGAGAAAAGTCTTTGAAAAATATTTTTAGGATAAAAAAGATAACTTTCTATAAACTTATTCATTATCTTTTTAGTTGATTAACAGTTTTTAACATTTCATCACTTGTTGTAATAGCCTTTGAGTTTGCATCATAAGCTCTTTGTCCTGTAATTAAATCTGTCATTTCTTCTACAAGTTGCACATTACTCATCTCTACAAAACCTTGTCTAGTTTGTCCAAGTCCATCTTTCCCTGGAATACCTTCAATAGGATCACCACTTGCACTTGTATTTATATAATTATTATCTCCTAATGCATGCAAACCTGCTGGATTTATAAAGTTAGTTAGTGTAATTTGTCCTATTTGAGTTGCATTTGTTTGACCTGCTTGAAGCACACTAACCGTCCCATCTGTTCCTATACTAATTTGAGTAGCATCTGGTGGAATTACAATATTTGGAATTAATTTATACCCATCACTTGTAACCATATCTCCATCTGTATCTACTTTAAAACTACCATTTCTTGTATAACCAGTACTTCCATCAGGAAGTTGAACTTGAAAAAATCCATTTCCAGTAATTGCTAAATCTAAATTATTTCCAGTTTCTTTGAAATTTCCTTGAGAAAACAGTTTAGTAACCGCTGTTGGTCTAACTCCTAAACCTATATTTATTCCAGTAGGAGAAGCAGTATCGCTAGAAGTCGAAGTCCCTGCATACTCCATTGTTTGATAAAAAAGATCAGCAAATTCCGCTCTTTGTTTTTTATATCCTACTGTATTTACATTCGCTATATTATTTGTTGTTACATCAATTCCAGTTTGTTGTGCTATCATCCCTGTAGCTGCTGTGTATAAACTTCTAAGCATATTAATTCCTTTTAATAATCATTATATCTGTATTAAAGCAAATTTTATTCCATTACAATAACCGATAAATTATTTAAGCTCTAACATTTCCTAATTTTTCAATAGCATCTCTATTTAATTCATTCATCTGCGTATCCATAACCTTTTGATACATATCAGCAAGTCTGTTTGTTTCTATTAAATTTGTCATTTCAATTACTGGATTTATATTACTTTTTTCTACAAATCCTTGAACTACCGCATTTTTACTATTTTCTATAGGTTTTTCTTTTCCAAAATCATATAAATTATTTCCAACTTTTTTAAGTTTTTTTAAGTCATCAAAAGAAGCAACATATAATGAATTTGTTTGATTCCCATTTTGATATAAATTCCCATCTTTATCAGATTTTATATCTAAATTTTCTTGAACTTCAAATAATTTTCCATCTTTAAAATATGTTTTTGGCAATACTTCATATCCCTCTTTTGTAACTAAATGCCCATCTTCATTTATACTTAAACTTCCATCTCTTGTGGCTTTTATACCACTTGGAGTTTTAACTAAAAAAAAGGCATCTTTTTTCTTAAGTGCAAAATCCAAATCATTTCCAGTTTCTTTAATATCTCCTATATTAAAATTTGTATATTCTTTTACAATTCTTGGAACTTTATTTAAATCTCTATTAATAAATTTTGATGCTTCTTTTGTATTATTATCTAATGGTAGATTATCCCTACTTTCTTTAAACATTTTTTCAAAATTTCCGATAATAACATCATAAGATTTATATCCATTAGTATTAACATTTGCTAAATTATTACTTATTACATTTAATCTATTAAATTGAGTAACAAGCCCACCCGTTGCAACATAATATCCAGTTTGCATAATTTAGAGCCTTTTTATAAGGTTTAAGCAAATTTGATTCCAAAAATTTTTGGTATAATCACAAGCTATTTTATAGAAGGAGAATTAAGTGTCAGAAGCAAAAAATTATAAAGAATTTTTAAAACAAAATAAAGGTCTTACTGTAACATATGAAAAATTGGTAGATTATTTTCCAAAAACTCCTACAAAGACACAATCAAAAGATGTTGTTAAGTTAGCAAAAGAAAGTAAAATAAAATTCAAAACAGCAGCAGAAGTTGCAAAAGAAAAAAATATTCAAGATTTACTACTTAGTAAACGAGAACAAGAAAAAAGAAAAAAAGAACAACTAAATGCAGAAGAATTATTGAAAGATAAAGAATTACTTGAATGGAGTAGAAGTGATTCTCCTGTGAGGATGTATCTTAGAGAAATGGGTGATATCCAACTATTAACCAAAGAAGAAGAAGTAGAACTTTCAGAAAGAATTGAACTTGGTGAGGCTATTATACTTGATGCTGTATGCTCTGTTCCATATTTAATCCAACTGATTTTAGATTATAAAGCAGCTCTTTTAAATAGAGAAAGAAGAGTAAAAGAACTTTTTAAATCATTTGCAAATGAAGAAAATGATGAAAATGATGATATAAGCAAAGAAACTAAAAAACTAAAAAAAATCTCTATTCGTGAGAAAAAAATCAATGAACTATTTAAAAAATTAGAAAAAGCAAAAAAAGATTGGGAAAAAGTAATTGAAGAATATGATGGAATTATTGCAAATAAAGATATGGATGAAATTGAAAGAACTCATAAAATTTTAGCTTTGACTTATAAGAAAAAAATTGTAAAAGATAAACTGCTTGATTTAGGACCAACAAGTAAATTAATTAATGAAATAGTAAAAACTATTCAAAATGCTCTAAAAGGTGATACTGAATTCAAAAAAGAACTTAGAAAAAAAGAGTATAAATTACCACTTTTTAATGATCAATTAAGAGAAAATCATAAAAAAATACTGTCACAAATCACAGAACTAACAAAAGAAGATATTGCTGAAATGGTTCCAGAAGCTACTATGATAAATAGTTATATGGATATTAAAAAATTAATCGAAACAAAAGAAGCCAGTAAAAACACATTTAATATTCCAAAAGAGAAATTAAAAATAATATTAGAACAAATTAAAAGAGGTAAAAAAATTACTGACGCGGCAAAAGGAAAAATGGCAAGAGCAAATCTAAGACTTGTTGTAAGTATTGCTAAAAAATATACAAATAGAGGTCTTCCATTTTTGGATTTAATCCAAGAAGGAAACATCGGACTTATGAAAGCTATTGATAAATTTGAACATTCAAAAGGATTTAAATTTTCAACTTATGCAACTTGGTGGATTCGTCAAGCTATTTCAAGAGCAATAGCAGACCAAGCAAGAACAGTTAGAATTCCAATTCATATGATTGAATCAATCAATACAATTAATAAAATAAATAGAAAATATCTTCAAGAGACAGGAAGAGAACCTGATATAAATGAATTAGCAAAAGAAATGAAACTAAGTCTTGATAAAGTTAAAAATATTCTAAAAATTGCAAAAGAGCCAATTAGTTTAGAAACTCCAGCAGGAGAAGATGATGATACTAAATTTGGAGATTATGTAGCTGATACAAAACTCAAAAATCCAATGGAAAATATTATGCTTGAAGATTTTAGAAAACAAATTGATGAAGTTTTAGAAAATCTAAATGATAGAGAAAGAGAAGTTATCAAAATGAGATTTGGTTTGATGCCTGATAAAAGTGAAAGAACACTTGAAGAGATTGGACATGAACTAAATGTAACAAGAGAAAGAGTGAGACAAATTGAAAGTAGTGCTATCAAAAAGCTAAGACATCCAAATATTGGTAAACTTCTTAAAAATTATATGGGAATTTAATGAAACTTATCAAAAAATATTTAATTAAATTTATTCAAGAAGAGTTATACAAAACATCTATTAAAAATGCTGTATGTGGACTGAGTGGTGGAATAGATAGTGCTGTAGTTGCTGTGTTAGCAAAAGAAGCTTTAGGAGATAATTTCAAAGCCATTTTACTTCCAAGTAAGCACTCTTCTGAAGATTCTATAACAGACGCACTAAATTTATGCAAAAAATTTAATATACAAAATGAAACTATTTCAATAGCCCCACTTCTTGATGCTTACCCAATTGATTCTAATCTTAGAAAAGGTAACTTTTCTGCAAGAATGAGAATGTCTATTCTTTATGATAAAGCAAGTGAAGGTAATGGAATGGTAATAGGTACAAGTAATAAAAGTGAACTTTTACTTGGATACGGAACTATTTTTGGAGATTTAGCAAGTGCATTTAATCCAATCGGAGATTTATATAAAAGTGAAATTTTTGAATTTGCTAAATTTTTAGGAGTAAATGAAGAAATTATCTCCAAACCCCCAAGTGCTGATTTATGGGAAGGTCAAAGTGATGAAGATGATTTAGGATATAGTTATGCACAGATTGATGAAGTCTTGGGTAAATTTGTAGATGAAAGATGGACTAAAAAAGAGCTATTAGAAAATTATGATCACAATTTAGTAGAAATGCTTTTAAAAAGAGTTTATCAAAATCAATTCAAAAGAAAAATGCCATTAATTGCAAAACTAAAGCCACGAACAATCACTCACGACTTTTTATATGAAAGAGATGTGAAACTTTAATATAATTTTATATTTATTTGAGCCCCTCACTCAATAATTTTTTAGCATACTCAATAGCCTCTTTTTTAAGCTCTTTTCCACTTATAATTCTTGCTATTTCATTTACTCTTTCATCATAACTTAATTCTTTAACAAATGATTTATTTTTATCTTTTCCTACAAAAAAGTGTTTATCCGCTTTACTTGTAAGTTGTGGTTGATGAGAAATTGCAAAAATTTGATATTTTTTAGATAAAAATTTCAAAACTTCAGCCACACTCATAGACTCTTCCCCACTTAAATTTGCATCAATTTCATCTAAAAATAGAGATTTTTCTCTATTTTCATAATCAATTTTAGCTGCTAAAAAAGCAAGTCGTAATCTATTAAATTCCCCAGTTGAAAGCTCATTTAATTTAGTATCATTTATTTCTAAAACTATTTCATCTTTTCCATATTGATTTAGTTCTACCTCTTTTAAAATTAATTTAGCATTAGGCATATAAAGTTTTTTTAGGAATTCATTAATATTTTTTTCAAATTTATTTAAGCCAACTTTTCTTTTTTTAGTGATTTTATCTGCTTTTTCTTTTAATCTCTCTAAAATTACTTTTTGTTGATGAATTAATTCATCCTTCTCAAAACTTATATTTTTAAGTTTTTTAAATTCACCTCTTTTTTCATCCAAATATTTTAAACTCTCTTCAATACTTCCAAATCTTTTGATCAAACTTTGAAGTTCTTCAAGCCTATTTAAAACTTCTTCGATATTTAGCGTTTCTAAGAATTCAGCTTTTTCATCAGCCAAATCCATATAATTTCTAAGCTCATTCATAGCTTCATCAAAAAAAGAAGTATCAATTTCTTGAAAAGTTAGAAATTCATTTACAACTCTTTCAAATTCAAAAATATTTTCTACATTACTTTTAAGTGATTTTAATTTTTCTATTTTTGAAAGATTTTTTTTAATATCCATAAGTTCATCAAATTCATCTGTTTTAGGAGCTATAGATTCTATTTTATTTATTTCAAAATTCAAAAATTCTTTTAAATCTTCAGCTTTTTTCTCTTTTTGAATAATATCTTGTAATTTTTTATCAATAGATTTATATTCAAAAAATAATTTTTGATAGCTAAAAATATCATTATTTGCAAATTTATCTACAACTTGAAGTATATTTTCATTTTTGAATTCATCTGCATTTCTTAAACTCAAATAATCAATAAATTCATCAGCTATTTTTTTGGCTACTTTTTTGCTAACTGCTTGATTATTTATAAAATATCTTATCTTCTCTTTTTTAATTTCTTTAAAAATTATTTCTTCATCCACTTCTATTCCAAAATCACTTAAATCAATTTTATCATCAATAATAGCTTCACTAAGTTCGGCATTTGCATCAAAATAGGCGAAAATAGCCAATATTCCTTGAAGTAATACCGACTTCCCTGCCCCTGAAGGACCTGTGAAAATCATAAGTCCTTTTGATAGATTAAGCTCTACTTCAGAAAAATTTAGTTCAACTTCATCAAAACTTAAATGATTTTTCAGATAAACTCTCTCAATCATTTTCCACCCCAATTAAGCTTTTCTCTTAATACATCAAAATAATTTCTCTCAACCCTATGGATAAGTTTTGCAGATTTTGAAGCTATTTTTATTTTTGCTTTCCCATTATATAAATGCACAATTTCTTGACCATCTATAATTATTTCTACTTTTGAACCACTCTCAATTAATAATCTAAAATCACTTGGCAATATTAATGGTCTTTGGGTAAGTGAATGAGGACAAAGTGGAGTTAAAAGTAAACTTTTAGTAAGTGGAAAAACAACAGGACCACCTGCACTTAAATTATAAGCTGTACTTCCTGTTGGAGTAGAAATTATAAGTCCATCTCCATAATATGTATTAAGCCAATATTTTTCCTTTGATTTATCATGTAAAGATTCAGCCTCTACCTTTAAATCAACTATACTAGAGATTGTTTCTCTTGAAAAAACTATATCATTAAATGCATAATATTTTTCTTTATTTACTTCAATTCTAAGCATCATTCTTTTATCAATTCTATATTCATTATTAAAAAATTTTTCTATAATACTTTCTATTTCATCAACCCTAACATCTGTTAAAAACCCAAGTTTTCCGGCATTTATACCCATAATTGGTTTATTATATTTATAACTTCTTCTAGCAAGTGAAATTAAAGTTCCATCTCCACCAATAGAAACTAAGATATCACACATATCACACATTCTCTCAAATTCAATACCAATAAGTCCTATCATTTTTGCTGAATTTGCAGCTAAATAGACAGTTGCTTCATATTTTTCAAATTCATCTTTTACTTTTAAAAATAAATCTTTTATATCCGGAGAAGATGGTCTTAAAACAATTCCTATTTTCATAAATTAAACCTTTATATAAACTTATTCTAAAATTATACAATAATATGTTATAATTTCGTCAAAAAAAGGATTTTTAGTGAGAACACACTATTGCGCCAAATTAAACGAAAATAATATAGGTGAAAAAGTAAAATTAACAGGATGGGTAAACTCATACAGAGACCATGGTGGAGTTATTTTTATAGATTTAAGAGATAAAACTGGAGTTATTCAACTTGTAGCTGATCCAGCAGAATCAAGTGAATCACACAAAATTGCCGACCAAGTAAGAGATGAATATGTTATTCAAATAGAAGGACTTATTAGAAATAGAGGCGAAGCTCTTCATAATCCAAAACTAAAAACTGGTAAGATTGAAGTTGTTATAGAAAAAATAACAATTGAAAACAAAAGTGAAGCACTTCCTTTTGCCATCGGTGATAGAGCTGTAAATGAAGAACTTAGATTAAAATATAGATATTTAGATTTAAGAGATCCTAAAATGTTCCAAACATTCCAGCTTAGAAGTAAAGTTTCTATGGCAATTAGAAACTACTTAAATAAAAATGATTTTTTAGATGTAGAAACTCCAATATTAACTAAATCAACTCCAGAAGGTGCAAGAGATTATTTAGTTCCAAGTAGAGTTCATGGTGGAGAATTTTATGCACTTCCACAATCTCCTCAATTATTTAAACAAATTTTAATGGTAAGTGGTTTTGATAGATATTTCCAAATTGCTAAATGTTTCAGAGATGAAGATTTGAGAGCGGATAGACAACCAGAATTTACACAAGTCGATTTAGAAATGAGTTTTGTAGAACAAGATGATGTAATCGCACAAGTTGAAGGAATGGTGTCAGCTGGATTTGAAGCAGCAGATGTTAAAATCAAAACTCCAATTGAGAGAATTACATACGCTTATGCTATGGAAACTTATGGAAGTGATAAACCAGATTTAAGATTTGACCTGCCAATGGTAGATGTAATTAAACTTTTTGAAGATAGCAATAATGAAATATTCTCAAACATTGCAAAAGATAATAAAAAAAATAGATTTAAAGCTTTAAAAGTAACAGGTGCAGACAATCACTATTCAAGAAAACAACTTAAAGAACTTGAAAATTTCGTTAGAAAATTTGGTGCGGCAGGGCTTGCTTATATTCAAGTAAAAGAAGATGGACTAAAAGGTCCACTTGCTAAATTTATGAGTGAAAAAAGCTTAGAAAAACTTTTAGAATTAACTAATCCAGAAGTTGGAGATATTATCTTCTTTGGTGCAGGAGATAAAAAAGTAGTTTTAGATTATATGGGAAGATTAAGAATTAAAATTGCAGAAGATATGAATTTGATAAAAGATGAATATAAATTTGTATGGGTAGTTGATTTCCCTATGTTTGAAGCTGATGAGAATGGTAACCCTACTCCACTTCATCACCCATTTACTATGCCAAATATGGATACTTGGGATGAAGAAGATTTCGAAAGTATTCAATCAATTGCATATGATTTAGTATTAAATGGTTATGAAATTGGTGGTGGAAGTATCAGAATTCATAAAGAAGAGATTCAAGAAAAAATCTTCAAAATGTTAAAAATGACACAAGAAGAAGCAAATGAAAAATTCGGATTCTTACTTGATGCACTTAAATTTGGAGCACCTGCACATGGTGGATTTGCACTTGGACTTGATAGAGTTTTAATGATTCTCACAAATACTTCAAACATTAGAGATGTAATTGCATTCCCTAAAACTCAAAAAGCAGCTTGTCCTTTGACAAATGCACCAAGCAAAGTAGAAAAAGAACAACTCAAAGAACTAAACATAAGGATAAAATTACCATCTAATGAAACTAAGTGATTTATCTAAAAATGATGTCTTTAAAATCATAGATTTTCAAGATGTTTGTGATGATATGCAAAAAAGACTAATTAGTCTTGGAGCAAACAAAAATAAAATGGGACAAATCCTTAATAAAGGATTTTTTGGTCCTGTCGAAGTGGAATTTGACGGAACAAAAATTGCTATTGGTAGAGGTATGGCTAAAAAAATTAGAGTCAAACACTATGAATGCCCTATTTTCAATAACGAATTAAAATAAAATTCAATCAAACCAAAGGAGAAAACAAATGAGTAAAAAATTATTTTTAATTATAGGTGCCCCAGGAAGTGGAAAAACAACAGATGCTGAGTTAATTGCAGAAAGGCATCCAAACAAAGTAGCACACTTTTCAACAGGAGATTTACTTAGAGCTGAAGTAGCAAGCGGAAGCGAACTTGGTAAAACAATTGCAAGTTTCGTAAATAATGGAAATTTAGTTCCTTTAAATATCGTAATTGACACAATCGTAACTGCTATCAAATCAGCTGATAAAAACATTGTATTAATTGATGGATTCCCAAGAAGCGTAGAACAAATGATGGCACTTGATGAAATCTTAGAAAAAGAAAATGATGTAAAACTTGTAAAAGTTATCGAAGTTGAAGTAAGCGAAGAAGTTGCAAAAGACAGAGTTTTAGGAAGAGCAAGAGGAGCTGATGATAACGAAACTGTATTCAACAACAGAATGAAAGTTTATACAGACCCATTAGCTGATATTCAAAAATTCTATGAAAGCAAAACTTTACTTCATAAAATTAATGGAGAAAGAGGAATTGAAGAAATCGTTAACGAAATGGATGAATATATTCAAAATCAAGCAAAATAAAAATTAATTGATAATTGAAAATTATCAATTCAACTTTAAGTATCTCTCAAGGATATTTTTGGCAGCTAAGCTGTCAATTCTTCCATCTCTTTTATATTTTATTTTTCCTTTCATCATATTTTCCACTTCCACACTTGAATAACTCTCATCTTGGAATACAATTTCACCTTTAAACTCCAATAAATTTGTGAAATGTTTAATTCTATTACTTGTATCTTCATTTGTAAAAGGAAGTCCTACTACCAGTTTGTCAATTCCCCACTCTTCCAAAAGTTTACTAACATCCGTGCTTGCTTGATTTCTATTTTTTCTAATAACTGCTGAAAGTGGCACTACAACTTTTTCATCAGGAGTATAAGCAACACCTATTCTCTTAAGTCCAACATCTATTGATGCTATTTTCATCTGTTTCCTTTACTTGATTTTTGTTATAAAGATTGTTATAATATAAATATATTATATACAAAAAGGAGCAAAAATGGAAACAATTAATGTAGTTTGTCCAAAATGTTTAAAAATAAATAGAATTCCCAAAAAAGATAGTTATAAAAAAGCAGTGTGTGGACATTGCAAAACAAATTTACTTGATAATACTCCAGCTCATTTAGATGATTCTAACTTTGAATATTTCATCTCAAATACAGATTTACCTGTAATTATAGATTTTTGGGCTGAGTGGTGTGGTCCTTGTAAAATGTTTGCACCTACATTTGCTAACATTGCTCAAAACTTCCCTTTAAAAGCTCAATTTGTAAAAGTTGAGACAGATAGAGCACCAAATGTATCTGCAAAATATAGAATTAGAAGTATTCCTACAATTGTAGCTTTTAAAAATGGTGTAGAAGTTGATAGAGTAAGTGGAGCCTTACCTGCACCACAATTCGAACAATGGGTAAGTAGATTTATATAATTTTTCTTAAAGTATAATCAAATATTTCTGCAAAACTTGGATGCAAAAAAGTAGCATTCAAGGCTATTTTTGCGCATCCATTGTAGTAAAAGTTTTCACTTTTTCTCGCCTTTCGTTCCCGGAATACATAAGAGCTAACACTGTGATAGCTTGTCTATTCTATGTTTTATTAGATATTTTACTATACATTTTTTAGATGCCTAAAAATATGTTTTATCAATTTCAATACCAATAAATTTTATATTTAATTCTAAAGCTACTACACATGTTGAACCAACTCCCATAAATGGATCAAAAATAACATCATTTTCATTTGTTGCCATTTTAATTATATGTTTTAATAATTTAACTGGTTTTTGAGTAGAAAATATTTTGGATTTTGAATTCTTTCGGGTCGCATACATATTAGAGTTTCAAAAAAATTGCATTTCATTCTGTTTTCCAAAATTCCAAGTATGTCCTTTATTCCACATACAAGCTATCATTTCACAACTATTTAGAAATCCTGCTTTCATAAATTTTGGTGTTAGATTTGTTTTATGCCAAACAAAAAACTAAAAAGTGTCAAAAATAGGATCATATACTTTATGCCATCATCCTATAGTATTAGGAGAAGTAAATACAAATATATTACCATTTGGTTTTAATATTCTTAAAAATTCCTTTTGATAATCTTTAGGATCAAAATTTCTATCCCAATCAGCTATATCATTATTAATATCACTTCTATATTTAAATTTTATATTGCCAGTTGAATACTTATTTAGATTATATGGCGGATCTGTAAATATAAAATCTACAGAGTTTGTTCTCATTGTTTTAATAAATTCTAAACTATCACAATTAAAAATTCTGTAATTATTATTTATCATCATTTTATAGATATACATTTTTTATATGAATCTTACCTTTTTCTGTAATTGTATAAACTCCATTATGATAGGTTACAAATTCATTTTTATCTCCAGTAAATGAATTATGAGATTTTAAATTTCTAACTTTTTGTGAAAAAGCATCATCCTTTCTATTTTTTAAAATTTTTAAATCATCGCCACTAGGTTTTAGTAGATCTCTTAATTTATCAATCAATTCTGTTGTTGTTAAACTATTATATTTTTCTAATAATTTTAATGCTGGAGCTATAAGCTCTCTTTCTGTAATTCTTCCCATATTTTAATCCTTATAATTTCTAATTAGTAAATGTTTAGTATTTCTATTATTTCTATTTTGAAAGCTTACCATATATTTTTTATCAAATGTATTGATATTTATATTTTTTTTATCATACAAATCAAATATAAAATCAGTATTTTTAATTATAATCATCCATTTAGCTTGACATTCATTTATAAGGTAATTTGCTAACCTTTTTTGGTCATCTTTAGTAAATTCATTTTGTGCATAAGTACTAAATTCACTATCATAAGGTGGGTCTAAAAATATAAAATCATCTTTTTTAGGTTTGTTATGCATAAAAAAATCTTCAAAGTCTAAATTAGTTATTTTTGTTTTATTTAGATGTGTAATAAGTTCTTTTGATTGTAAATAATCAAGTTTTTTAGATAAGTTTTTTCTATTGTATCCTATTCCACCTGTAAGGTACATTAAAAGCTCCACTTTTGTTATATCTAAACATTCCACTATAAGCAAAATTTCTTATAAAAAAGAAAATTGCTACTTCTTTGTATTTTTCAATATTGTATTTTTCAATATTATTATAAAGATGTCTAAAATGCATATAAAAAGCACTCTTAAAAGCTGATTCAATATTATCAAGAATATCTTTATTTGGAAGTTTACCTTTTTCCAACTCAATCTTTTTCATTCTTTTTGTTTTATTAACAAGATTTTTATTAAGTTCTTTAATAAAATTCTCAAGATTAATATTAAAATTAGATTTTAGCATACCATTAAATTCAGCAGAGTGTTTAAATATAAATTCAACAATCCAGTTTTTAATATCTAATTCTGTTATTTTATTTTTTGAAAAGTTAATGTAACAATTAATAAATTCATTAGAATTATTACTTACAATTTTTTCTAATAATTCCCAATTATAAATAATTTCATTCATAATTTTAAAAAATAATTTATCTTCATTTTTGATAGTATTATATAAATCAATAAGCTCATAAGATTTATCATTAATAAATAGCTTATTTGCATTAATTGAAAAATAAACTGCTCCACCCCCAATAAATGGTTCATAATAGTTATTAAATTTCTTTGGTATTGCTGGATGAATATATTTTAATTCTTGTTCTTTCCCTCCAGCCCATTTTAAAATAGGAGATAGTCTATTTTCTAATATATTATCATGTTGTAATAATTTTATAGGTACAATCATTTTAATTAACCTAAGTATTCTTGTTTAATATTTTCTAATGCATTATTAATTAAATATGCTGATTTTCTATATTCATCTATAACTATTTCATAGCCCCTATCGCTACAACATACAAGATTCCAAAAATCTTTACCAATTAATAATTCTTCTTTTGCAAAAAATTGTAAAACTCTAGTTTGTTTCCACTCTTTATCTTCTCCAAATCTATTATAGGCAGTTGCAAAATGACATTTTATATTTGCATTTTTTCCTAAAGAATTTGAGAGAATTGCATATTGCTCAAATATTGCTTCTTTTTCACTTCTAGCTTTCTTATTATCTAAATCTCCACCTATTTTAAGTTCAATTAAATGATGTGTATTAGTTTGTTTGTCAAATAAATAATAATCACTAACATGAGTTTTAACTATTACATCTGAATTTGTTGTAAGATTTTTAATCTCATCATAATGAGAAATTAATGGTTTTAAACTGTTTTTACTATTTTTATATCCTTCTAATAATTCAGCTATTTTTGCTGTTTGCTCTGGATATAATTCACCTTCTACACTTTGCTCTACTTCATAAAATAATTTTGCAATATTTATTGCCATCTTTTCAAGCATATTTCCCATTGAACTATCAAGTGAACGAACTAATGAAGTATAATATTGTATTTCTTCAGCAAGTGCAGAAATAAATACATTATGCATTTTCATATTTATTGTTCCTTTTGGATCATTAACTTCTCCAATATGTCTTGTCTCAAATCCGTTAGCATAAGCTTCAACGGCACTTCTTACAATTTGTTTTATTGCTTTTTCTGTTTCTATTGCTCTCATATTTAGTCTCTTTATTTTATATTTTAATTATTTTATCCAAAAAGTAAATTGGTACATAATAGAGCCACTTAGAAATTAAATTTTAGAAATCCTTTCTATTATGAATTATAATACTATAATTTTTTATTACAAAAAAAACTTTATAGAATATAATACACAAAGGCTTTTCATGTAAACTATTATACCAAAAACATCTCCAAGTTTATATAAAATATAAATTAAAATTTTAAATTTTTATAAAAAATAACTTTTATTTTTATCGATTTTTATTTATCATATAAATATACCTTACCCTTCCCCTAGCACATATTCTAGTTCATAAATATTATTTATAATATATTCAAAATCCTCTAAATTTTCATCATTAGAAGCTATTAACAACCTATCATTTTCTTGGATTTCAATATCAGGAGTTGGCATCAAAATAATTTCTTCACCCCTTTTTAAAAGCAAATAAACTATTTTTAAAAGTTCATTTCTATTAGCTCTTGATTTTCTTATATCTCCTAATGTAATTTTTTTGCCTTTTTTAAGTTTTAGAATAAGGGCATATGCACTTTTTTCATTTATTGTAATTTCATAATAAATTGGATTTTCTCCTGCTATATTTTTTAACATATTAACTATTATTTCAGCCCACTCATTTTCTTTTTTTCTTATTTCTTTGATAAAAGTATTGACTAAAGGTCTAGAAATATTTATTATTGCATATTCTGCCGTAATTTTTTCCAAAACATAAAGTCTATAAATATCTGAAGCTTGGAAAATAGTAATACCATCTAACGAATTCTCTCTTGCGATAGTAATAATAGAAGGATTTAATTTTTTTGCCTTATTTATAATAGTTAAGTTTAATAAATCGTTATTTGTAGCTGCAATTATTACTTCTACATTTTTAATATCAAAATTTTCTAATAATTTCTGATCTTCTTCATCCCCAAAAATCACTGTTCCTTTTTCTTGTTCATAATTTTTTGAATCTATTTTTAAAATATTAAATGATATATCTGCTCGTTTAAGTCCTTCTTCTAAAGCATGACCCATTCCACCATATCCACATATTAAATAATTTCCTTTTGGTAAAAAATCTTTTTTTTCTAAACTTAATTTATGCCCAAAAGCCCAAAGTTCCAAAAGCCATATATAAGACTTTGTAAGATTTAAATAGATTCTATCTGAAATTATTTTGAAAGGATTTACAATATATTTTATTCCAAGTGACTTATAATAATCTTCTTGATTTTTTGAAGTAGCTTTGACAATAAGCTCAATATTTGGATTTAAAAGTTTACAGATTGTAGCAATTTGCATATTTTTAGCATCATCCTCAAAAAGTGATATAACCCCTTTACAATATTTTAATTTAATCCCTGCATATTTTAAAATATTTTCATTCATTCCATCTCCTGCAATAGCAGGTACATATGGATTAAATTCTTCTAAATACAATTCATCAACTTTTTCTTCTATTTTATCTATAACTACAAACCTAAAATTAGAATTATTTATAATTTCTTTTGTAATTCTATTATAACCCAATATTATAAAAAAATCTTCTTTTAAATATTTGATTTGAGTTATAAATTTTCTAATATTTATTGCTTTTTTAAGTGACTCATCTTGTATTAGTGCTACAATAGTCCCTATAGCATAAAACCAACCTATAACTGTAATATAAATAGAAAATGTAACCCAAAGTTTTTGAGGATAAGTAAAAGCATAAGGTCCTTCTCCAAACCCTATAGTCGTAGCCATATAACTTACGAAATAGAAAGCATCAAAAAAATTTAAATGATAAATATGACCACTATTATCAACCGTGGGAATTAACATAAGTCCTATTATAGAAACAGAAAAAGTAAATAACAAAACTAAAAATGGAATTCTTAGCTTTTTTAAAACAATCCAAATTACTTGATTATCCATTATTATCTTTTTGATTTTATAGTATCTGCTATAAATAAAATAACTGAAACAATATTTGCGAGCAATGCTCCACCGGAAAGAGAAACAATTGTTACTGATGTTGTAACATTAAAATCTTTAATTCCATACAAAGCTACACCCCATACAACAGCAGATAATATAAGTTGTAAATCAGCGACTAAACTTGTAGCTAATAAAACCGCCCCTAATTGAGTTTTATCTCCTAATTTCATAGTAGTTGCAATTAAATTTACAATAATTGCGAAAAATAATTCCCATGCACTATGTTGTGCAATAACGGTAGGATCACCATAAAAAAACCCAAAATTAATAGTCATTGCGAGAATAAAGAAAAACCCTGAAATAATTTTATTCATATTCATTTTAAACCTTTTTTAATTTATATGTTAAGATTATATCACTTCTATTAAACAGTAAATTCCAATATTAATATAATTTAATAATATTTGTAACTATTTACTACAAATTATTGAATTTTTCTTAAAGCATAATCAAATATTTCTGAAAAAGTTGGATGAGCAAAAGTAGTGTTGAGAGCTGTTTTTGCATCCATTTCTCCGGCTATTATCTCTCCAAAAATAGATATCAATTCTTCTGCATTTGGCATAAATAGCTCAGCTCCTGTAATAAATTTATCTTTATCATAATAAATAACTATTAACCCATTTCCACTGCCATCAACTGCACTTGCAACTCCAAGTGCTTTTAGTGGATAGACTATCTCTTTTTCACTTTTTACACCAATTAATGCATAACTTAGTGGAAGTGTAAATATAAATTTAGGAATATTATTTAAATTTAAAACCTCTTTTTTACCATTTAAAAAGTTAGCCACATTAATAGCCTCTTTTCTTGCCGCATGAGCTAATGATAATTTCCCATTACAATCACCTATTGCAAAAACATTCTCTTCACTTGTTTGAAAATATTGATTTGTTTTGATAGCACCTTTTTGAAGTTCTAATTCATACTCTAAAAACTCTAAATTTGCTTTTCTTCCAGTTGCCACTAAAAGCATTTCAGTTTGTAATTTTTTATCATTTTGAGTGATAATTTCTACTTTTTTATCAACTTTTGCACTTTTTATTGAAGTGTTAAATTTTAATTCTACACCTATTTTTTGAAGTTGTTGTTTTAGATTTTGTGATATTTTTTCGTGCATTTTGAAGTTATCTCTTCTATAAATTAGAGTAGTTTTTACTCCATTTATTGCAAAATATCCTGCAAATTCAAGAGCAATTGCACCTCCTCCATAAATTATTATCTCTTTTGGTAACTTTTCTAAATGTAAAGCTTCATTACCTGTAATAATTTTTTTATAATCAATTTCAATTCCCTCTGAAATAAAAGGTTTTGCACCAGTTCCAATTACAATATAATCACTTTCAAAAATTTTATCATCTACTTTTATTTCATTTTTAGAAATAAGTTTTGCAACTCCCTCTATTACCTCAACTCCGCTTGCTTTTATTTGTTTAGTTACACTAGAAACTAATATTTTTCTTTCAATTTCTATATTTTTAAGCAATTTTTTAATATCTAATTTTGAAGGAGTAAAATATTCTTCTTTCGTCTCAAAAAGTGTTTTTGTTCTATGAAGCAATTTTTTTGAAGGAATACACCCATTATTCAAGCAAGTCCCACCAATATGAGCTAAATCTTTTTCAATTAACGCTACTTTTTTGCCACTTCTTGCTAAAAATATAGCACCCACATAATTAAGCCCTCCACCTATAAAAATTACATCATATTTCATTAAATCCACCTTTGAAATCCATTACAAATTTACTTGCATCTACTCCATTAAAAATTCGATGGTCAAATTTTGCAGTTATTTTTATTTTATTCTCTTTCATAGCACCAAAGGCAATCATAAAACTATCTTTATCATTTATTAAAGCATCAAAGCTATCAATTCCAAACATTCCAAGATTACTAATCCCACCTGTTGAGCCTTTTAAATCATTAAGATTTAATCGTTTTATTTTAATATTTTTAAGCCACTCATCTATTTCAAACAAAGTCAATTTTTCTACCTCTTTTAAAACTATCATATAAAGCCCATCTTCTCTATCTACGGCTATTGAAATATTTGAATTTTGAAATTCTAAAAGTGTGTCATTTTCTAAAATAGTTCTACTTTTAGGATATTTTTGCATTGTATTTGCTAATACTTTTATAATCAAAGTTGTTATTTTAAACTCGTTTTTAGAAGTTATCTCTATTTCATCATAAATATTAAAAGTTGGCTTTTTTATAGCATTTTCTACATTTTTAATTATACCTATTTGATTTGGAGTTAAAGAGATTTTTTTAGGTAAATTATTTTCTAAAATATATTTTCTTACCTCATCAGAATTAATTTTATGATTAAATATAAATTTATCTAAAATATCATACTCTTTTGCTAATTTTTTAGCTTTTGGAGTAAAATAATGACTATAAATATACTCTTTTATATCTATTTCGTGAGTTGGAATATTAACTTTATTTTCATTTTGAAGTTTTTCTAAGTCAATATTTAATTCACTTGCTATTTTTTTTGCCACAGGAGAAGCAGAACTATTTGAAAAATTATTACTTACAATTTTAATCTCTTTTTTTACTTCTTTTTTTGGAGTTTTTTTTATTTCTTTTTGAATGATTTTTTGTGGATTTTCTTTTTGAATTACTTTCTCTGACTCCTCTGAAACTTCTTTTTTTGATACCTCTTTCAAAGGTTTATCATAAATAATTGCTATATCTTTTTTAACCTCAACCGCGTCTCCTTCTTTATAAAGGAGATGAATATATCCATCATAAAAACTCTCAACCTCAATAACTGCTTTATCACTTTCAACATCAGCAATCACTTCGCCTTTTTTTACTTTCTCCCCTTCCTTTTTGTGCCATTTTACAATCGTCCCTTTATCCATCGTATCAGACAAAATAGGCATAGTTACTTTATATTCCATTTTGACTTCTCCATTCATTGATTTTAGCAACTATTTTATCCGGAGTTGGAATAGAAAGAAGTTCTAATTTTCTGTTATATGGGATTGGAACATCTTCACCACTTATTCTAAGAATTGGAGCATCTAAATCATAAAAACAATTCTCTACTATTTGGGCAACTATTTCTCCACCTACTCCCCCTGTTTTATGATTCTTCTTCTACAATTACCACTTTTTTAGTTTTTGAAATAGATTTTTTAATAGTTTTGATGTCAATTGGACTAATTGAATTTAAATCAATTAATTCTACATCTAAATCAATATCTTTTAAAGCTTCTAAACAGTCGTATCTCATTTTTGAATAAGTTATAAGAGTTAACTGTTCCCCCTCTTTTACTATTTCAGCTTTGAAAGGATTGAAATTTTCAACTTCTTTAAACTCTTCATCTTTTGGATAAAGAAGTTCGTGCTCAAGAAAAATTATTGGGTCATTTGATTTGATAGCATATTTCAATGAATAATAAGCACTCGTCGGATTACTTGGAGAAATAACTTTCAGTCCTGGCACATTTATAAACATTGAATCATAATTTTCACTATGTTGAGCTGCTAACTGTCTTGAAACTCCAGTCGCCATTCTTACAACTAATGGAACAGCTAACTTTCCTGCACTCATATATCTTAGTTTACTTGCGTGATTTATAATTTGGTCAAAGGCTAAAAGTGAAAAATTTGTAGTCATTATTTCTGCAATTGGTCTAAGCCCTGCAAGAGCCATACCTACAGAATTTCCAACGATGCTAAGCTCTGCAATTGGAGTATCCATTACTCTTTTTCCTCCATATTTTGCATACAAACCTTCACTAACTCTATAACTTCCCCCATATCTTCCTACATCTTCCCCTAAAATAACAACACTTTCATCTTCTTCCATCATCTCATCAATCGCTTTATTTAATGCTTCTCTGTATAACATAATTCCCCCTTACACTTCGCAATTTTCGCAAAAAACATCATCAAAAAGTTCTTCATCATCTGGTTCTGGTGAATGAGAAGCAAATTCTACCGCTTCATCTATCTCTTTTGATATCTTTTCATCAGTTTCATCAAACCACTTTTCATCCACACTCTCTTCATTTATAGCATACTCTTTTAATTTCTTAATTGGGTCTTTTGATTTGTAAATATTTAACTCTTCCTCACTTCTATATTTTCCCGCGTCACTTATTGAATGACCTTCATATCTGTAAGTCATAGCTTCTATAAAAATCGGACCAAGTCCATTTTCAATATGCTCTTTTGCTTTTATTACAGCATTATAAACTTCGATTACATCCATTCCATCAATTAATATCGTTGGCATATAATTTTTAACTTTATTATATTGCTCTAAAAATGGAGAAGTCCAAGTTATGTGCGTTCCTATCGCATATTGATTATTTTCAAGAAAAAATATTAAAGGAAGTTTATTAGTTGTAGCATTATTTATACTTTCAAAAAAGGCACCACCATTTGTAGCACCATCTCCAAAAATAGCAAAAACTCCTGCTTTTTCTCCTTGAAGTTTTCTTGCATATGCACAACCAACCGCAAGTGGTAAATGTCCCCCTACAATTGCATCTCCACCATAAAAACCAAGCTTTGGCTCAAAAAGATGCATACTTCCGCCTTTTCCCGAGCTTACTCCAGTTTTTTTTCCAAAAAGTTCTGCCATTATATATTTAGGTTCAATTCCTCTTGCAATCGCTAAAACATGCTCTCTATAATGAGCAAATACATCCCCTTTTTCAAAGGCCAACATACTTCCTATGCTTATGGCTTCTTGACCTATATCTAAATGCAAAAAACCTGCAATATTTCCATTCATATATTCTTGTTTACTTCTTAACTCAAATTCCCGTCCAAGTTTCATTAAATAATAAAACTTTTTTAACATCATATTGTTCATTTTGACTCCTTTGTAATTTTTATAATTTATCTGCATAATAACTACTTCTAACTAATTGGCCACTAATTACACTTTCAAAACCATACTCTTTTGCTATCAATTCTAGCTCCTTAAACTCTTCATTTGTATAATATTTTACTACTTTTGTATGTTTTGGACTTGGTTGTAAATATTGTCCAATTGTAAGTTGTTTAACTCCTGCATTTGATAAGTCTTTGAAAGTTAATTTTAAATCTTTAATATTTTCTCCAAATCCCACAATGATTGAAGATTTTGTAAGCTTATATTTTGAATAAAATTCTAAAACATCTAAACTAAGTTTATAGTCACTTTTTGGTTTTAAATATTTATGAAGATTTTCAGTTGTTTCGATATTGTGAGCTAATTTATAAGCTTTTGAATTTACTAAACTTTCCAAAGAGTTTAAATCTCCCTCAAAACTTGGAGTTAAAGCTTCTATTTTAATTTGATTATTAATTTTTGAAATCTCTTCTATTACCTTGACAAATTGACTGCTTCCATAATCATTCAAATCATCCCTATCTGGAGAAGTTATAACTACATAATCTAAATTTAAATATTTAACCGCTTCAGCTATTTTTTGTGGTTCATTCTCATCAACTTTTAGAGGTTTTGCAGAAGTAACATTACAAAATCTACAATTTTTTGTACAAATATTTCCTAAAATCATAAAAGTAGCAACCCCTCTTGAAAAACATTCACTAATGTTTGGACATTTTGAAGAGAAGCAAATTGTATTTAAGTTATATTTTTTAATTATAAAATTTGTTTTTTCTATAACTTCATCAATTGGAGCTTTTACTTTTGGTTTGAAATATTTCAAATTTTTTCCTTTGCAAAAATATTTACTACTCTTTTTTTTACTTCCTCTCTTAAAAATTCATACCCCTCATTATGTAAAGAAGTTGCCTTAATTCCTTCTAAATTACAAGGATTAATTTTATTGAAATTTTCTAAATTATTATTTAAATGAATACTTACTCCATGTTTTGAGTATCCTTTTTTATAACTAAGCCCAATAGAACAGATTTTTCTATTTTCGATATAAAAGCCTGCTTTTTTGCTATCAAAAACTATATTTTTATCAAAACTAAAAAACTCTTTTAATATTTTAACCACTCTTTTATAAAAAATTGGTGGGCTTGGAACTTTATGAATAAAATAAATCATAAAACTACCTTCATCAAAATATGTAATACTTCCACCTCTATCAACCCTCAAAGCAAATTCAAATTCTTTTTCATTTACTCCTCTTGTAAAAACAGGATAATGACTTGCAAAAAGAGTATATTCTTTATTTTCTCTTATTGCTCTTTTATGCAAATAGTTTTGAATTTGTAAAAATCTTTCATATTCCACTAATCCTAATTCTATAAATTTCATTTAGTAGATTGATAAACCTCATCTAATTTATTTATAGATTTTTGAAGTAATTGTTTCTCCTCATCATCACACTCTATTAAAAGTTTTCTCTCAATTCCATCTTTTCCTATAATACAAGGTTGAGAAATACAAACTTTACTTTCAAAACATCTACAATCTAAAACACTAGAAACTGTAAAAATCCTTTTTTCATCATTAACAATAGCTTTTATAATCGTAGCAACTGCAACTCCAATTGCTTGTTTTGTAAAGCCTTTTTTCTCTATTATTTTATAAGCTCTTTTTCTCACTCTATTTTCTATAGTTTCCTTATCAATTTGTTTAATTTTATCTATTTCAACACACCCAGCCATTGCCATAGACCATAAAACAAATTCACTATCTCCATGTTCTCCTATAACATAAGCATGAATATCTTTTGTGCTAACACCTATTTCTTTTGAAATTGCTTCTTGAAGTCTAATAGAATCCAAAACTGTTCCACTTCCAAAAGTTAAATTTTCATCTCTTTTTGTAACTTCTTTTGCAATTCTTGTAAGAATATCTACTGGATTTGTAACAATTATAATTTTAGAAGTTAAACTAATTTTATCAAGTTCGTTTATAATCGACTTAATAATATCAACATTTTGATTTAAAAGCTCTAATCTTGTTTGACCTACTTTTTGTTTAACACCCGCTGTAATTACAATAACCTCACACTCTTTCAAATCATCATAATTATTTGTAGCGCTAAGTTTCATATCATTTAAAAATGGTAAAGAATCTTCTAAATCAAAAATCTCCCCTTGGGCTTTTTCTAATGTTCTATTAAATAAAAATATTTCTTTTGCTACTCCTAAATAAACTAAACTATCTAATACTCCAACGCCTACATTTCCGGCCCCTATAACCCCCACTTTCATTATCTTTCCTTATTTATTTTTAAATCTAACACTTCTGCTACTTTTGCTATTGGATATGAAGTTGGAGCTGAAGTTAAAAGAGGATGAGTAGCAACTTGAAGATTAATTAATGAATAAATATTTACATGATTTTCAATAGCTAAACCTAAAATATTTATCATCTCTCCTACATCTACATTTCCAACAATCTGAGCACCCACAACTGCTCCACTTCTTTTCATACAAATGAGTTTTATTGTCTGTTTTGAATCATTTGGCAATTTTGCTGGGTGTTTATCATCCACTGTAACCATAGCTGATTCTACTTCTAATCCCTCTTTTAACGCCTCAGCTTCTGTAACTCCCACTGATGAAAATACTCTATTATCTACAACAGTTGAAAAAATAGCAATTGTTCCTGAGAAAGTTTTTGCATATTTAATTCCATATAAAGCACTTACGACTGTTCTAGCTTCTGCAGTTGCCGTAGATGCAAGCATAATTGGAGTTGTTCTTTTAGTAATAAAATCTCTCTTCTCGGCACAATCACCTACAGCAAAAACATCTTTTTTTGTAGTTCTCATATATTCATCTACATAAATAAACTCACCTCTCAAAGAAAGTCCTGTTTTTTTAGCTAGTTCTGTATTTGGAGTATAACCAATAGCAATTATAACTGCGTCAGCTTCTATTTTCTCACCTTTATCAGTTATTACAACTTTTGCTAAATTATCTTTTTCTTCAATATCACTCAAATGAGCCTTATAATGTTTCATACCATCTTTTAAGACAATATTTTCTATCATTTGAGTAAATTCATCATCAAAGGCATGTCCCAATAATTTACTTCCTACAAAAGAGATATTTTTTCCATATTTGTAAAGTTCAAGTCCAGTTTCAACTCCAATAAATCCAGTTCCAACAACTGTAATATTTTTAATATCTTTATTTTGTTTTAATTCTTCATAAGTTTTTTTAAGTTCTTGTGAATTTTTAGAAATATAAAAAACATTTTTTAGATGATTATATTTTGAAATTTTTTTAGGCATAGAGCCAATAGCAAAGATTAATTTATCATACTCTATATCTTCGCCATTTTTTAGAATTACTTTTTTATCATCATAATTAACATTTACAACTTCATTTATAGCTAATTCAATATCTTTTTTTTGGGCTATCATATCCCAATCTACAATATCATCATCAAATTCAATTTTATCTCCAAAAATATATGGAAGCCCACAAGGAACTAATGTTGTTGGATCATTTTTGACAACCATTACTTTTTTATCTGAATAATATGCCTTGCTTGAAGTAGCTGCCACTATTCCAGCAGGCCCCCCACCTATTACTAAAATATCTGTTTTCATTTTATTTACCTAATTTTTTTTCTAACTCTAAAATATCTTGTTTTATTTTTAAGACACTATCAGGATTTAAACTAATAGAATCAATACCTTTTTTCACTAAAAACTCTGCAAATTCTGGATAATCACTTGGTGCTTGACCACAAATTCCAGAATGACGATTATTTCTTTTTGCTCCATCAATTGCCAAATCTATCATTTTTTCAACCCCAGGATCTCTTTCATCATAATCAAATGCAACTATTTCGCTATCTCTATCAACTCCTAATGTTAGTTGAGTTAAATCATTACTTCCAATACTAAATCCATCAAAAATTTTTGCAAATTCATCTATCAAAATTACATTATTAGGAATCTCACACATTACATAGATTTTAAGCCCATTAATGCCTTGTTTAAGTCCATATTTAGCCATTGTTTCAATAACTTTTTTACCTTCTTCAACTCTTCTACAAAAAGGAATCATTAAAATAATATTATCAAATCCCATCTCTTCTCTTGCTCTTTTCATAGCTTTACACTCTAAACTAAACCCTTCTTCATAAGCTGGATTGGCATATCTTGATGCACCTCTAAAACCTATCATTGGATTATCTTCTTTTGGCTCGAAGAATTCTCCTCCAAGCAAACTTGCATACTCATTTGATTTAAAATCACTCATTCTAACTACACAATCTTTGGGATATACACTTGCCGCTATAGTAGCAACACCTTCACTTAATGTTTTTATGAAAAATTCTTCTTTTGAAGAAAAAGATACTGCTATCTTATCTAACTCTTTTTTAGTTTCATTATCTACTTTTTCTGGATGTAACAAGGCCATTGGATGAACTTTTATATAATTATTAATTATAAATTCCATTCTTGCTAAACCTATCCCATCAACTGGAAGATATGATAATGAAAAAGCTTGGTCTGGATTTCCTAAATTCATCATAATTTCAGTTTTTGTTTTAGCTAAATTATTTAAATCTGTTTTTGTAACATTATATTTTAAAATACCTTCATAAATAAATCCAGTTTCACCTTCGGCACAAGAAACTGTAACTTCATCACCATCTTTTAAACTTTCTGTTGCATTTTCAGTCCCTACAACTGCTGGAAGTCCAAGCTCACGAGATACAATTGCCGCATGACAAGTTCTACCACCTTTGTTTGTAATTAAAGCGGACGCCTTTTTCATAATTGGTTCCCAATCTGGAGTTGTAATATCTGAAACTAACACTTCTCCATCTTTAAAGGTATCCATTTCAGAGATATCATGTATAATATGAACTTTTCCAGCTCCTATTTTTGTTCCAACTGCTCCACCTGTTAAAAGAATCTTTCCTTTCTCTTTTAGAGAATAGATTTCTAAAACATCATCCTTTTTTTGTGATTCTACAGTTTCAGGTCTTGCTTGAACTACATATATTTCACCAGTTAGCCCATCTTTTGCCCATTCCATATCCATTGGTTTATGAAATCCAAATTTTTCAGAATAATGATTTTCTATTTTAATTGCATAATCTCCAAGAATTACAGCATCCGCGTCAGTTATAGAAAATTGACTCATTTCTTTTTCGTTTGTAGGCACATTTTTAGTATATTCATATGCCATATTTGAGATATTTGCCTCTTTTGTAAATATCATTTTGACATTTTTATTCCCAAGTTTTCTTTTTAAAACTGTTTTATATCCTTTATTAAATGTAGGCTTATGAATATAAAAACTATCTGGTTCAACCGCACCCAAGACTACATTTTCTCCAAGTCCCCAAGAAGCATTGATAAATACCACATCTTTAAATCCAGTTTCTGTATCAAGTGAGAACATAACCCCAGCACTTGCTAAATCACTTCTAACCATTTTCATAACAACAACTGAAAGATAAACTTTTAAATTATCAAATCCATTATCATATTTATAATGAATACTTCTATCTGTAAAATTACTTGCTAAACATCTTTTGTATGAATCAATTAATGCTTTTTCATCTTGAATATTTAAATATGTCTCATTTTGACCTGCAAAACTGGCTTCTGGTGAATCCTCCGCTGTGGCACTTGAACGAACTGCAACTGATACATCATTTCCATACTCTTTTTTTAATTCATAAAAATTATTTATAATTTCATCTTTTAAATCATCGGGAACAATAGCATTTTCAATTAAATTTCTACAACCTTCCCCTGCTTTTTGTAAAGAAATTACATCATTTATATTCATATTATCTAAAATATTTTTTAGTTTATCCCACAAATTATTATAATCCAAAATATATTTATAAGCACTTGCCGTAACTGCATATCCATTTGGAACTTTTACTCCTGCACTTACTAAACTACTATACATTTCCCCTAAATTTGCGTTTTTTCCCCCTACTTCTACTACATCATTAACACTTAAATCCTTAAACCATTTTATGTATTTACTCATTTTTTCTCCCTTAGTAAATTTGTTGCTTCTTTTGCAATTTGTAACTCTTCATTTGTAGGAATCAGCATTACTTTCACTTTTCCTATTGAGATTATAACACTATTTTTTTATTTTTTTCTTCATTAATAAAAATTCCATAATTTTCTAAATTTAATCAAAATGTAAACTTTTCATTTTTTTCAGTCTCAAATATTTATAAGTTTCATGTGATACTAAAAGTAAAATAGGAAAAGGTATAAGTATCCACAAATCAGAAAGTGGCACATGAGCTGTATTAAATACTTTTTGCACTGCTTCTACATTTAAAAGTGCCCATATCCACGCAAAAACCGCTACCATAGCAAAAAGTATAGCTTTATTTGATTCCCAACTAAGTGTCCAAATATTAAAATCCCAACTCCTCAAAGTCCATACATTTGCTAATTGACAAGTAACTGCTCCCAAAAGGGTCATCGTCATAGCTTGTGCGTGAAACACTGGATCATTTAAATTTACTTGACCATATTGCCATCCGTGAGACAAAAGAAAAGTAATAAAAGCAAACATTGCTGCACTTGCTTCGATGATACCGATGAAAAAATATCCTCTTTTAAATACTTCCCAATCAAGAATTTTTTCATCTTTTCCAACTGGTGGTCTTTTCATAATATTTTTTTCTGGTTTTTCACTTCCTAATGCAAGCCCCGGAAGCATATCTGAGCCTAAATCAATTGAAAGAATTTGAATAACTGAAAGTGGATTTGGAATTTTAAAGAAAAATGACATTACATAAGGCACAATCTCTGGAATATTTGACGAAAGAATATAAGTAACAAATTTTTTGATATTAAAATATACCGTTCTTCCCTCTTCAATAGCTGAAACAATAGAATTAAAATTATCATCAAGAAGTATCATATCGCTTGCTTCTTTTGCAACATCTGTTCCACTTCCCATAGCAATACCAATATCAGCTTTTTTAAGTGAAGGAGAATCGTTAACTCCATCTCCCGTCATAGCTACCACTTCACCATTTTTTTGAAGAGCATCAGCAATTTTGAGTTTTTGATTACTTGCCATTCTTGCAAAAATATAAGTTTTCTCTTTTAATAATTTTTGAAGTTCATTATCACTAAGTTTTGCAACCTCATCTCCCGTCATAACTCCATCAAATCTAAGTCCAATTTTTTTACCTATTGCTGCAGCGGTGTTTGGATTGTCTCCTGTTATCATAATTGTTCTAATTCCCGCCGTGTAACATTTACCAAGCGCCTCTTTTACCTCTTCTCTTGCAATATCCATAATAGCTACAAGTCCTAAAAGCGTAAGATTATTCTCGTCATCTTTATCATTTATAGCAATAGCTAAAACTCTAAACGCCCTATTTTCAAAATTATGAAGTTCTTTTAACATTTTTTCTTTTACATTTTCATCAAACTCTTTTATACCATCTTTATCTTGATAATGAGTAACTTTAGCAAAAATTACTTCTGGTGCTCCTTTTACAAAAAGAATTTCTTTATCTTCCATTGTTCCAAAAGTGGACATCATTTTTCTATCACTTGAAAAAGGATTCTCTTTTATTTTTTCGAAATTGAAATTAATTTTACATTTTTTAGCCGCTGCCACAAGTGCTAATTCTGTAGGATCTCCGACTATTTTTCCTTCTTCAATAGTTGCTCTTGAATTATACCAACCAGCTTTTAATAAATTAGAAAGATTGTTTTTAGAATTTTCATTTTCATTTTCTATCTTGAATTCTCCTTCTGTTAAATATCCACTACCACTAAGAAAAATTTTTTCTCCACTTATAAGATATATCTCTTGCAAAGTCATTTCATTTTTTGTAAGAGTTCCTGTTTTATCTGTGCAAATAGTTGTTACACTCCCTAATGTTTGAACAGATGCTAAATTTTTGATAAGTGCATTCTTTTTTGCCATTCTTTGAGATGCTAAAGAGAGTGAAAGAGTAATTGTAGGAAGCAATCCTTCTGGTACATTTGCTACAATCAAAGAAAGTGCAAAAATTGCCGCTATTAAAACACCTTTCCCAGAAAAATATCCAAGGAAAAAAAAGACAACTCCCGCAAGTAACGCCAAAACTGTTAAAATTTTAGTCATATTTATAACCTCTTTTTCAAGAGGAGTAAGCCCTTTTTCGATATTACCCGTAAGTGTTGCTATTTTTCCAAATTCCGTAGCCATTGCCGTCGCTACAACTACTGCTTCTCCACTTCCATTAACTACACTTGTCCCTGCATAGACCATATTTTTTGCATCAATACTTCTTTTTGCTCCCCCACTTTTAAGCTCTCTTTTTGAGGGTTTAGATTCCCCATCAAGAGATGAGGTATTTATATAAATTTCATTTGCTTCAATAAGCACCGCATCGGCGGCTATTTTGTCTCCCTCTTCTAAAATTATTATATCTCCTGGGACTAAAGTATTTGCATCAATTTCTTCTACTTTTCCATCTCTTTTTACTTTTACAATTGTGGGCATAAGTTTTAGAAGTGCTTCCATTGCCTTATCCGCTTTAAAATTTTGCCAAAAAGTAAACGATGCATTTATAAAGACTGCTCCAAAAATAGCATAACCTAAAATATCATTTCCCTGATTTGGTTGATAATAATTTGCTATAAATGCTAAAATACCAGCAATTTCAAGTAAAATAGGGAAAAATTGAATATATTGAATAAAATACTCTTTTATATAATTTTTCTTTTTTTTACCTTCAATAACATTTTGACCAAATTCATCTAGTCTTTTTGATACCTCATCTTGAGTTAATCCATCTTTATTTGTTTTAAATTCTTTAAATAATTTATCTTTATTTAATTCAAAAGGTTTCATGGTTCATCCTTATATGGAATAAAATAGATACTATTTATTATAGGTTTTTCAAATAAAATATCTATTGGATGTTTTCCAAAAAAACTATTATTATGATGAGCCCCAATAATTGCTAAATCATATCCACCACTTGCAATATGAGTTTGAACTTTTTCTTCTTCAACTAACGCAAAATCATGTTTTATAGAAAATTTAAAATTCATCATTTTAGCTAATTTAAAATAGTGTCTTAAATTGAATATAACCTCTTTAAGTTTTTCTTTTTGATTTTGTGTATTAAATTCCATAGGAAAGACTTTATCCACAGAATAAATTTCACTTTTAGAAAAGTAAGCCAAAACGAAAGCAGAAAAAAGAGTAAATTTTCTAACAGAAAGTCTCGAGCCTCTAATAGGTAAAATAATATTATCTACATTATCAGCCTGTCCTAATTTTAGAATCTTAGCAACTGCTAAGTCAACTTTTATCTCTTTTTTTATTATCTTTTGTATAAACGACTTATCTAAAATAGAATGTTTATGTCTTGTAGAACAAAACATCATATCAATATCTTTCGATTCTACAAACTCTTTTAACTCATTTAATTTATCAAAAGTTAAAAATTCACTTTCTACTTCAAATTTTTTAGCTAAATTTATTAACTCTTTGGCATTTTTCTTTACTTCTTTAATATCATCTTTTCCATTGATATAAATTAAAGTAAGTTTATACCCCAAAAATTTTGCATAATGGAGTGCATAAATAGTTGAATTTTCCGAGATTAAAGACCCATTGATTAAACTAATTACCCGCATTTTTATCCTTTTTTCTTGATTAAATTAAAAGCTTCTTTTGCAATTTGTAACTCTTCATTTGTAGGAATCACCATTACTTTTACTTTATTTTTTGAGATTATAATATTATTTTTTTTATTTTTTTCTTTATCAATAACAATTTTATAATTTTCTAAATTTTCTGTTATTTTTTCTCTTATTAAACTGGAATTTTCTCCAATTCCAGCAGTAAAGACAATACCATCAACTCTACCTAACTCTATCATATAAGCACCTAAATATTTTCGCACTCGACTTACAAACATCTCTATTGCAAGTTTTGCCGATTTATCATCTCTTTTTTCAATATTTTCTAGATTATTATCCCCTGCTATTCCTTTAAAACCAGATTCTTTATGTAACATAACACTAATACTCTCTATTTCCATAAATTTGGAAAGATAAAATATAATTTCAGGATCAATATCTCCACATCTAGTCCCCATCATAAGCCCTTCTAATGGAGAAAAACCCATACTTGTATTGATACTTTCTCCATTTTTAATAGCACATAAACTCGAACCATTTCCTAAATGACAAGTTATTAAATTTAATTCATTTAAAGGCTTATTTAAAATTTCACTTGCTTTATTTGCTACATATTTATGACTTGTTCCATGAAACCCATATTTTCTAATATCTTTATTTTTATATAACTCATAAGAAATTGGATAAATATAATTATAATCGGGTAAAGTTTGATGAAATGATGTATCAAAAACGGCAACTTGTGGAATATTTGGAAGTAATTTTTTCACTGATAAAATTCCATCTAAATTGGCTGGATTATGAAGAGAAGCAAGTGGTATCAAATCTTTTATATCTTCAATTACCTCATCATTAATTATAACACTATTTATAAATTTTTCACCCCCGTGCACTACTCGATGAGCTACTGCGTCAACTTCTCCAACTTCTTTTAAAATCATTTCTATATTTGAATGATAATCTTTAACTTCTTTTATAACTCCACTTTTAACTTCTTTTAAGTCATAAAAAAATTTATATTTTATAGATGAACTTCCACTATTTAAAACTAATATTCTTTTCATTTTTGTGCCTGTATGGCTGTAATTACAATTGTATCGATTATATCTTCTACTTCACAACCTCTACTCAAATCATTTACCGGTTTTTTAAGGCCTTGCATAATTGGACCAACAGCAATAGCTCCTGCACTTCTTTGGACTGCTTTATAAGTAATGTTCCCAGTATCTAAATCAGGAAATATTAAAATATTTGCAACTCCCGCTACTTTTGAAATAGGAGCTTTTTTCTTAGCAACATCTTTATCAACCGCAGCGTCATATTGAAGTGGACCATCTATTAAAATATTTTTTCTTTTCTCTTTTACAATTTCAAGAGCTTTAGCTACTTTTTGGACATCTTCACCTTCTGAGCTTCCTTTGGTAGAATATGAAAGAAGTGCCACTTTTGGCTCAATTCCAAATTTTTTAGCACTGTCATTTGTAGAAATTGCAATAATAGCAAGAGAAGCAGCATCTGGTTTTTCATTTATAGCACAATCAGCAAAAACTAAAATTTTATCTTCTAAAAGCATAAAAAATAGACTTGAAACAAGAGGAATATCTGGAGTTGTTTTTATTATTTGAAGTGCTGGACGCATTGTATTTGCGGTGGTATGAATTGCACCACTAACTAATCCATCAGCATAACCTAAATAGACCATCATTGTTGCAAAATAGATAGTTTGAGTTTCAATTATTTCTTTACTTTGAGCCTTTGTAATACCTTTATGTTTTCTAAGCTCATAAAATTTTTCTATAAATTCATCTCTGTATTTAGAAGTTTTAGGATTTATAATTTTAGCTTTAGAGATATCCACTCCTATAATTTTTGCTCTATTTTTAAACTCTGTTTCATCACCAATAAAAACTATGTTTGCTAATTCTTTATTTAAAACTATTTCACTCGCTTTTAAAATTCTATCATCGAGTTCATCTAAAAGTATTGTTTTTTTATTCTGTTTTGCTTTTTCATAAATTTGATATTTAAAAATAAGTGGAGTTATCTCTTTTGTTGGAGTTTTTAATTTATTTAAAAAGTAATTTTTATCTATAAATTTATCTAATTTCGCAAAAATATTTAATAACTTATCTTTTGTTAAATAATTTACATTTGGAGTTAAATTGTAATACTCTTTTGTAATCTCAGCTGTTGTTTTATTTGTTGCTAAAATCGACATTTTAACAGGAAAATCATTTATAATTTTTAATATTTCTAAATTTTTATCTGTTAACAAAACTGTACTTGGATTTGCACTTTTTTGAGAAAGAAGCAAACTCATACTTGCTAATAAAATATCATTTCTATCACTATTAGTAATAATCAATTCATCATCTTTGACAGCTTCTAAAAACTTATCAACTCCCATTGTGGTAATTATTAAATTTTTGATATCTTTTTGAAAATCACCCTCTAAAACAACTTCTAAATTTAATTCTTCAATTAATTGTTTAAATGGAATTTTATTTAATTCATCAAGTTGTGGAATAACAATACTCCCTAAATAATTATCGATTTTTAACTCTTTTTCTTTATCTTCAAAAACTCCAACTACTCCACTTTGTAAATTTTCGGCTAAAAATTTATTATCAATTTCTAAATTTCCTTCAAATAAAACAAAATCTGCTGTGCTTTTTTCAAATTGTAAAATAGTTTCATCTATTGAAATTACCTTTATAAGCTTTACTTGTTTATATTTAGTTTTTAGCACTTCTAAAAAATAGAGAGTTATAATTCTATTTTTTGTATAAGGAATTAAATATAATGATTTCACTATTTTTCCTTTATATATTCCTGATTTTGTTGTTTTTCGGTATCATAATCATATAATTTTGTATAATATTCATGAGCCATTCTTCCTGAATCAAACACAGGATTTACATCTCTCATTGAATTTTTCATAACAGTTAACCATTTATCTTCTTGATTTTCATAATACAAAGGAATAATTTTTTCTTCTAAAATATCCATCATATTTTTATTATCTTCTTCATCTTGCACTTCTATTGGTTTTGAAGCATCAGCTGGAATCATAAAACCATTTACACCATCTATTAAAAATTCAGGAATCCAACCATCATTTATAGAAAAATTAATTGCACCATTCATAGCAGCACTCATTCCACTTGTTCCACTTGCTTCGTGAGTAATTCTTGGCGTATTTAGCCAAATATCTGCACCTTGTTTTAACATTTGAGAAAGTTTAAGCTCATACCCCACTAAAACTGCTACATTTGAATAATTATTTGAAATAGTTTGTAAATGATTAAATAGATTAATTGCCCCATTATCAAAAGGATATGGTTTTCCAGCCCAAATTATTTGTACTTTTTTAGTCTCTACTAAATTATGAAATCTTTCAAAATCTCTAATAAGTAAATCTGGTCTTTTGTAATCAACAAATCTTCTTGCCCATATGATAGTTAAAATATCTGGGTCAAACATTTTACCCGTTTGGTCAGCCACTTCTTCAAAAAGAATTTTTTTAAGATGTTTTTTTCTAGCAATTAATTCATAATCTTCATGCTCATCCAAATATCTAAGAAGTATAGCATCAACCCAAAATCTTCTATTTTGAGCATTTGTAATATAAATTATTTTTGAAATATCTTTATATTTTCCCCATATTTTATTTGCTACTTTTTCATGCAAAGCAGAAACTGCATTTGATATTTTGACAATTCTAAGAGCAGCCACTGTTAAGGAAAAATTATTATCAGTAATTTCAGTTAAATTTCTAACCTCATTTAAGTTTAAATCTGCAAAAAATCCTAATTTATATAATTTATTTATATTATGAGTTTCATTTCCTGCAAGTTCTGGTGTATGTGTTGTAAAAACAATGTGTTTTTTTAAATTTTCTTTATATTTTTGATAAAGTTCAAAAGCTAAAGGAAGTGCATGCCCTTCATTTAAATGATAAATGTCTCTCTCAATTCCTAAAGCCTCTAAAACTCTAACTCCACCTATTCCCAAAATTGTTTCTTGTGCAATCCTTGCATTTTCATCTTTATCATAAAGTTTATGAGAAATTGTTCTTGATAAATAATCATTTCTATCATAATCAGTGCTCAAAAATATAACTGGTGCACTCCCAAATGTTTCTGGATTTAAAAGATATGCTTTTACCCAAACATTATGTCCATTTATTTTTACTATAACTTCTGTTTCTAAATCTTCTAAAAAATAATAATATTTTCTAATAAATTCTATTTTTAGATTTCTATTTTCATCTCTTCCTTGATCACAATAGCCATAACTCCATAGCATTGTAACGCCAATAATATTTTGTCCTAAATCATAAGCACTTCTCATATGACTTCCTGAGAGATAACCAAGCCCTCCTGAGTATGTTTTTAAAGCTTGATGAATAGCTATTTCCATTGAAAAATAGGCAACTTTTGTAGAATAATCTTCATTTACTTTATATGTATATAATTGTGGTAATTTCAACATTTTTATCCTTTACATTTTTGACAATAATTTTCTTTATACAAATCTATAAGATTTTGTGGTAATTCATATTTATTAGAAATTATCTCATTTATATTTTTAAAATCAAATTTAGAATCTTTATAAACAATTACATCACCTTTACAATCTTTTTCTATAATTCTATCTATTGATTTTTTTACGAATTCACTAGCCATAAGTCTATCATAAACAGTTGGGTTTCCACCTCTTTGGATATGTCCTAAAACAGTAACTCTTGTTTCTAATTTAAGTTCATTTTCACACCATTTTTTAATCTCTTCTGTTTTTTGCGAACCTTCAGCTACTATTGCTAAAATATATTTTCTACCATTTTTTATTTCAAGCTCAATTTTGTTTTTTTGATATTCTAAATCGCTTGGCATTTCGGGTATTACACAAATTTCAGCACCACTGACAATAGCACTTACTAAAGCCAAATAACCACACTCTCTACCCATTGTTTCTATTACAAAAGCCCGCCTAAATGAGCTTGCTGTGTCTCTTATGGCATCCACTGCACTTCTTATCATATTGAGAGCTGTATCAACTCCTAAACAATAATCCGTTCCAAAAATATCATTATCTATAGTTGAAGGAATTCCCACAAATTTAATTTTAAATTCATTATAAAAAACATCCATTGCTCTAAAACTACCGTCTCCACCTAAAACTATAATTTTTGTAATTTTATGTTTTTTTAAATTTTTATAAGCTTGAGCTCTATATTTTTTATCAAAAAATCTTTTTGAGCGAGAACTTCTTATAATTGTTCCACCTAAATGAATAATTCCACTTACATCTTCAAAAGTTGCTTTTTTGATTTTATTATCAATCAACCCCTCTAATCCATCATAAATAAAATAAGGATTTAATTTCTTGAAAATAGAATATTCTACAAAATATTTAATAGCTGGATTCATACCAGCACAGTCCCCTCCACTGCTCATTATCGCTATTGCCATTCTCTTCCTTTATTTCTCTAATTTAAAAAATCTCACACTTAAAGGTGTCAAATCAATTTCAATTACATCTTCTTTATTTAATATTTCAAATTTTTTAGTTTTATAAATTCTTTTTCTACTTTTATCAATTCCATTAAATTTAGAAGCATCTGAATTAAATATAAGTTTATATTTACCTTTTTTGCTTACTGCTGCAAAGTAGTCTTTATATTCTGCACCTGAGAAATTACAAACTATTAAAATTCTTTCATCTTTATAAATTCTTTCAAAAGTTATAATACTTCTATCTCTATCTGCAATATTTGTCCATTCAAAATTTTCTTGTTTATCAAATTGTAAAGCTTTTTCATTTTTATAAAGTTTGTTAAGCTCTGTTATCATTTTATTAACTCCCTTATGAGAGTCATATTCCAAAACTTCCCAATCAAGTTGCCATTCATAATGCCATTCATTAAATTGAGCTATTTCATTTCCCATAAATAGAAGTTTTTTACCAGGAAAAGCATACATAAAAGAGTATAAACTTCGTAAATTTGCAAACTTCCAATCATAAAGCCCACTCATTTTATTTATCATACTTCCTTTCATATGAACCACTTCATCGTGACTTAAAGGTAAAATATAGTTTTCATCAAAAGCATACCAAAACATAAAAGTAAGCCTGTCATGGTTATCTTTTCTAAAAAGTGGATCTAATTTGAAATAATTTATTGTATCGTGCATCCATCCCATATTCCATTTATAATCAAATCCAAGCCCCTCTTTTTTATCTGTAACTCCTAAAAAAGCTGTTGATTCTTCTGCTATCATTAAAGCAGATGTTTTTGATGTTATAGTTTTGTTTAATTTTTTAAGAAAATTAATAGCAGCTATATTTATATTATTCCCATACTCATTAGGCTCCCACTCTCCTTCTTTTCTTGCATAATCTAAATAAATCATAGAAGAGACTGCATCAACCCTAATTCCATCTATTTTATATTCATTTACCCACCAATAAGCTGAACTTATTAAAAAATTTACAACATATTCACTTTCATAATTAAATATATTACTTTTCCATTCTGGATGATACCCTTTCTTAGGATCTGGATGTTCATAAAGAGCCTCTCCATCAAAAGCAATTAATCCATGCCCATCAGTTGTAAAATGAGAAGGCACCCAATCAAGAATCACTCCAATATCATTTTTATGGCACATATCTACAAAATATTTAAATTCATCAGGATTTCCATATCTAGAAGTTGGAGCAAAATAACCCGTAGTTTGATATCCCCAAGAGCCGTCATATGGATGTTCTGTTATAGGCATAAGCTCAATATAATTAAATCCCATTTTTTTAACATAAGAGATTAACTCTTTTGCTAATGTTTTATAAGTTAAATAATTACCATTTTCATCCCTCTTCCAACTTCCTAAATGACACTCATAAATAGATTTATTTTCTGCATGTTTAAATGTAGGATATTTAAATTTATATTTACTTTTAAATATTTTAGAAGCTGAATTTGGTTTTACTTCTGCATATCTTGCATATGGATCTGCTTTTAGAAATTCTCTCTCTCTGTTTTTTATAAAATATTTATATGTTTGATTCTCTTTTGCATCTTTTACAATTCCTTCCCATACACCATTTTCATCTTTTTTAAGTGGATTTTTTATAGAATCATAATTATTAAAATCCCCTATTACACTCACATAATCAGCATTTGGTGCATAAACTCTAAATTCTACCCCATTTTTTGTTATAAAACTTCCAAAAGTTTTATATAATTCATAATTATTCATTTTTAAGCTCCCTTTTTAATATAGCTAATTTATATAACTTTTCATACTTCCAAGCGGCCTTGTCCCAACTAAATCTCTCTTGCATAGCATTTTTTATTAAATTATCAAACACCTCTTTTTGATAATAAACATCAACAGCCCATTTTACAGTATTTACTAATGCATATTTACTTGCTTCATAAAACTTAAATCCATTTGGATTTTGAGTATATCCATCTAAATTTTTAATAGTATCGTCAAGTCCCCCAACTGCTCTAACAATAGGAATAGTCCCATATCTAAGTGAATAAATTTGATTTAATCCACACGGCTCAAAAAGGGAAGGCATCAAAAACATATCACTTCCAGCTTCAATTTTATGAGCTAAAGCTTCATTATAACCAATAAAAGTTGCAAATTTATCTGGATACCTACTCGCTACATCACTAAAAAATCCTTCTGCCCATTTTTCTCCACTTCCTAAAATAACAATTTGAATATCCATTTGCAATAAATCCCAAATTGCTCCAGCAATTAATTCAATTCCTTTTTGAGTAGCAAATCTACCTACAAATCCTATTAATGGAATATCTTTCTGGGGCAAATTAAATATTTTTTGTAAATCTCTTTTATTTAATATTTTATCTTTAATTGTATCAATATCATAATTTTTAGCAATATATTTATCAATTGCCGGATTCCACTCATCATAATCAACCCCATTTAATATTCCAAAAAGCAATTCTCTTTTTTGTAAATACCCTTCCAATCCCCATCCAAACTCAGGAGTTGTTATCTCTTTTGAATATTTTGGACTAACAGTGCTAACGGCGTCACTTTGTGTAATTCCTGATTTTAGGAGATTAACTCCTCCAAATTCTTCTAAATTATCACTCATAAATGCCTCCCATCCAACTTCTGCCGAATCTAATATTTTAGTAGAAAATTTTCCTTGATGTTGCATATTATGTATAGTTAGCACTGTTGCACTATTTTTGAAATGTTCATCATATTTATATTTTGATTTTAATATTGTAGGCATTATAGATGTATGCCAATCATTTGAATGAATAATATCTACTTTAAAATTAAGTTTTTTAGCAACCTCAAAAGAAGCTTTACTTAAAAATATAAATCTTTCATCATTATCTGCATAAGCATATCCATTTTCATCATCATAAAGTCCATTGCGACCAAAAAATCTTTCATAGTCAATAAAATAAATATCAATATCTTTATTATTTTTATCTTGAAACAACTCACACCAAAACTCTCCCCAATTCCCCATAGGAACTCCCATACTTCCTAAACTTGTCAGTTTAAATTTATCAATTGAATAATATCTTGGCATTACTACTTTTATATTGTTTTTTCTTTTTTTAAGTGCTTTTGGAAGAGCTGCTGCTACATCTGCAAGACCCCCACTTTTGGCATATCCTGCTACTTCACTTGCTACAAATAATATATTCATTTTCTCCCCTTTATTACAATTAATTACTTAATAATTTACACCCCTGTAATGATGCGTTTTTAAGTTTTGTTTTTGTTATTAAAATATTTTTTAAATTTGGACTAAAAGCATATTTTTTAATATTTTTATTTATATATTTTATCAAAAATTGATTATTTTCAATAACTCCCCCACCTAACACTAAAATTTTTGGATTAAAAAGTGTTATAAGTGTAGCACTTGCAAACATTAACGCTTCTAAAAAATTATCTTTTACCTCCTTTGGCGCTTTTGTAAATGTATTAAAATCTTGTTTTAAATATTTAGCCCATTTTTTTATAGCGCTTCCACTACAAAAATTTTCAATACAATTATCTTTGCCACATCCACATAAAAAGGGAGCTTTTCTAAATGGAATATGACCTATTTCTAAAGCTGAATTTTCAATTCCTTTGATTAAATGTCCATCAATAATAGCTCCACTTCCAGCACCAGTTCCTATATAAAAAGCAACTATATTTTTTTCATTAAAATATCTACTTTCAGCTAAAACTGCACAATTTAAATCATTTTCAATTATAAAGTTAATATTTGGAAAATATTCTTTTAAATTTAAATTTTTTATATCTATATTTGGAGCCGAATAGATAATATTATTTTGAGTATGACCGGCACATGAGATAAATACCCATTTTATTGGATATTTTTGAGTAAGCTTTTTTATTAACATAACAATATTACTTTCTTTTTCTATAAAAAGTTTATTATCTATTTCATATCTTAAATAAGTCCCTCCCATATCTATATATAAATTCATATCATTTCTTCTAAAATCTTTTTTACAAATTCAGGCTCAACTGGATTTATGGTCATTTCATTCATTATTTCAAATCCTGCTAAATTAAATATTCTTGGTCTAATTCTAATATAAAAAAGATGAAAATTTTTTATTTCATCGAAAAACTCTTCATTATCAAAATTTTTATTAATTGGTGGTTCAAAAAATTCTATATTAAAATCAAATTCCCCTATTTCTTGATACAAAAGATTTATACTATTTTGCAAAATAACTGCTAATTCTTCAAAATCATTCATCTCTAAATAAGATGACTTATTAAAAGAAATAATCATAATTTCAAAAGGAAAAATAGAAGCAAATGGCATAAAAGAGATAAAATTTTGACTTTTATATAAAATTCTTTTATCTTCTATCATTTCTTCTTCAATAATATCTTTTAAGAGCTTTCTTCCATGTTTTTTATAATACTCAAATTCTCTTTTTAAAAGTTCTCTTTTTACTTTTGATAAAATAGGCATTCCTATAATTTGAGTATGTGGGTGTGATTGACTAGCTCCTGCTTTAAAGCCATAATTTTTGAAAATAGAAAGATATTTTATTCTAAAATCTTTTTTTAAATCACTAATTCTTGTTTTTATTGTAATAAACAGATTTATCCACTCTTTTGTGCTAAATTCAAAAATTTTAATATGCCTTGGAGTATCAATAATAATTTCATGAATTCCAAAACCTCCAAAATACTCAAAACCATTAAGAATATGCGATTCAAATCTATTTTCTAAACTGAGAGCTTTATATAAATTTGGAACTACTTTAGTAAGCCATTTTCCATTTTCTCTAATACTAAAAATCTCTTTTTCAAGTTTATTTTCATTTTCTGGACAAAATGGACAATTACTGATATTTTCATTATCATTTTCAACTATTAATTTATTTGGTTTATGAAATCTTTCAGGTGCGATAATTACATATTTATCATCAAATTTAGAATATCTTATTTCAGACATATTAAACCTTTTATCTCTTTTTTATCAAACTCAAAAACAAAATTAATTCCCTGAATTATTTCATCAAATCCACTTTCACTTTTTGAATAAGTTTTTAATAATTGATATTTCATAATAGTTTTTGTATCAAATTCTATCTCTAAAATTTTATTTGTAAAAGAATCTTTTATCGTAAAAATATTATCACAAATTAATTCATTCTCACTTAATACGTTTTTATTTATCAAAATATCATAATGAGCAAAATGTAAATTTATTTCAAGTTTATATTCTCCATTTGCAGATATTTCAAACTCGAATCCATTTTCTATAAGTTTATACTTTTTACTAATTTTTTGATGAATAAAACTATTATCTTTAAATTCATAAATATCATTTATCAAACATTTATTATCTACAAAATCAATAAAAGAGACTTTTTCATACTCATCAAAAATAAGTTTATCTTTTATTGATTTATCAATATTATTTATATTATGAATTGTCTCAATAGCAGTATTCGAATTTTTTTCATTTTTTGTATAGTAATACTCCTCTGCTCGTCTTGTAAGTGTATTTTGAAAATTAAATTTACTTTTTCTATCATCAAATTCAATTAAACTTCCACCTTTTTGGCTAAATATAGCAATTATATTTTCATTTTTAAATTTTAACTCTTTATAGCCTTTTAATTCTATATCTCTAAACAAAGTTTCATTATTACTAAATTCTTCACACTCTATTAAATATTTATATGCATTATCTCGCAAATTAGGAAGATAAATTCCTCCAAAAATCCCATGCCAAAAAACATCATTTGACTGAACTTTAAAAAATGGCTCATTTTGTAAATATCTAAAACTAAGCATTCTTTTATGAATTCTATTTGATTCACTATATTTTACAAAAAAATTCTTCCATTTACCTTTTACCCACTCATTCATCTCATAATATGAAACTTCTGGGAGATAAATAAGACCCAAAGAACTATTTTCTTTATGATATTCATTAAAGTGCATAACTTCAATATCTTTATCTTCCAAAACACCTTCTATAAATTTTTCAAGCCACTTTTCTTTATAAACCCACTCATTTGTTTTTGGCCACAATCCAAACTTTTCTAAATCATCAAACATTATACTTGTTTTATACTTTTTAACAACTTCGATGGATTCTTCACTTTTATCAAAAGGAATTTTATATCTTAACTCCTTATTTATAGGAAAAATATCAACACTTCTTCCACTATCTTCAGTAGTCCAAAATCCTTCTATTTTAGTCTGATTTGCTTTAAAAATATGCTCATCATCAACTATTACATATTCAATATTGTTAAGTTTTAAAGCTTTTATAATTTCATCACTCCATACTCTTTCAGTGAGCCACAAACCTTTCGGAGTTTGATTAAAATTCTCTTTTATAAACTTAGTAAGTTTTTTTATTTGATTAATTCTTGAAACTTCATCAATAGAAGCTAAAATAGGTTCATAATACCCACCTGTAAAAAATTCAATATTACATTTTTTTATATTTTCAAAAATATCTAAATATTTATTTTTAATATACTCCAAAATCCAACCACTTGAATGCAAAGCAAATTTGAACTTATATCTAGACATTACTTCAAAAAAAGGTCTATAACATAATTCTATTGCTTCTTTTACTGCAACATCAAGATTATCTACCGGCTGATGCATATGCACACCAAAAAGTAATTTAGACAAACCAATTCTCCTCAAAGTTTCTATTCTTTTCCAATTTTAATTTACCAAAGCTCGGAATTATTTCTTCACCAAAATCAAATTGAATATAACTTTCATTTTGTAAAATAGTTTTATTAAGTTCAATCTCTATTGTTTTATCTTTTTTAATTTTTATATTTTTATCCTTATAATTGCAATTAACTTTTATTTTTTTATCATCTAATATTATAATAAATTCATTTATATTTTTTATATTACCATCAAATGCAAAATAAAAGTTATCTTTATCCATTCCGTAATAAACTCTTTTAATTATTTTTTCTTTATCCATTGTAGAATATAATTTTTCTTCATCAATTATTCCAGCACCATACCATTCAAAAACAGTATCAAATTTTCCATCAATTATAGGACTTATTTCATTTCGTGGTTCTACAATAAAATTATTTTTTTCTTTTATAATTGGAACTCTTAATTCAGGATTTTCTTTATTCATAAGTCTATAAATTTCTATTAAATAAGTTCTAAAAATTTCATCAAATTCTTTTGCAAACAAACTCCAATGACCGCTCCCATACCACCAAAACCAATCACTACATTCTGCTTCTAAAAAAAACTCTTCTATTTTTTCATTTGTAATACCACTATCTAAATACTCTTTTTTTGTCTGAAATAAAAGCTCCCATGCTCTATTTTTTTGTGTATCTCCCACCCAAGTATTAAAATTTCCATCAACCCATGTACCACTTGGCAAATGAGATAGATTTTGAGAATCATTAAGTTCAACATCATCTGCTTTTATCATTTTATTATTTAGTTTTAAATATAACTTTTCTAAAAAACTATATCCTCTATTTTTATAAAATTCCCACGCATTTTCACCATCAATAATAACAGAAACTATCCCACTCTTTGGAAGTTTTGAAAGAAAATCATTAACAGCTTCATCTTCATTTAAAAATTTATATTTAAAACCTATTAAATCACTTAAAATATGATCTCTAAAAAATATAATTACATTATTTTTATTATAAGGAATGTGATGATTTAAAACTCCAATTTTATGTAAAAGAGCTTCATCCGTTGCAATATATTTTATACCATTTTGGCTATACAATTCCAAACTTTCTTCATCTACTGCGCCTTCTGCTGGCCAGAACCCTCTATTTTCCATATAAAAAGTATCTTTATAAATCTTTTTTGCTTTTTGAATATGTTTTAATGCATCATCTTTTAAAGATATTGGATTTTTAGGTAAAATTGTATTTTCATTTGCATATTTTGCATTATTCATATTTAAAAGTAATGGTAAAATTGGATGAGAATAGGGAGTAGTCCAAAGAGAAATCATCCTCTCTTTTGCTAACTTTTCATAATAAGGCAAAATCGTTTTGATAAAAGAGATTAATTCATCAAAAAGATATTTTTTATCTTCTTCATTAAAAGTTGTTTTTTTTATAAAGCTATCTAATTTATTTCTTAAATATTCTCCACACCAAGATAACATAAATAAAATTTCTAAATCTAAAAAATCTATATCATTTAAGTCTTCAAATTCTAATAACTCTTTTAATTTTTCATTTATTATTAAATTTTCATTGATTGATTTTATTATTTTTAATAAATACTTTTTTTCTTCTTTTGTAAGTTCTTTAACCTCTTTTAGCCATAATCTTAAAAATTTATCTCTCAAAGGAGTTTTTTCATAAATTTTTAATTGAATAATAAGAGTTGAAGTAATATTAAAAGTGGCTTTTGATTTAGTCTTTTCTATTAAAAAAGGCATATCATAATAATCTTTAATAGCATGTAAAAAAGCCCATGGCATAACTATTTCATCATTTTTTAAATATAAAGGTTGATGCATATGCCATAGAAAATGAAGTTTCATTTTATCCATTCTTCTATTTTTTTACTATATTCGTCTTTCAAAGTTACTTCATCCACTTTTGTAGTTGCTTGAATGTATAAATGAACTATATCTTTTGAATTATCGGGAATCATTAAAACAAAATTTTTACCTTCTGAAATTTTAATTCCATTTATTGTTGAAACTTCTTTACCTTCAGCATTTTCTAAAAATTTTCGCATCAAAATCCCTTTTTTAGAACTTGGCGCTGCAATATTCATATTAAAATAGTAAAATTTAGGAATCTCTTCTCTAAGTTCTTTTAGAGTAACTCTATGTTTTTGCATAAGTTCAAGCATTTTAAGAGTTGAATATATAGCATCCGCTGTAATGCCAAATTCAGTAAAAGCAAATTTTCCATCAATATCTGCAATTAAATCAAATTTTTTAAGAAAATTACTTCTTTTACCCATCAATTTTCCTCTAGTGATTTCAATATTATCAAATGAATTATCCATAAAATCAGGTGCCCACGATGGAAGATAAACTTTTATAATTTTTTTTTCATAATCAAGAAGTTGTAATGTTACTAACAATAGACAAACTTTATCTATAATATATCCGTCCTCATCTATATAATCTGCCTTTTGCCCATTAGGATATAAAATAATTCCACAATCAAGTTCTAATGTTTTTACCATTTGAACTAATTTTTGTTTTGTTTTTTCGAGTTCATTTGAATTTTCTATTAGTTTTTCTTGTGATGCATAAGCATTTAACATAATATCTTCTACATTATATTTATTTAATAATTTTGGATAAATTTCGGCAGTCATTCCATACATTAAATCTACAACTACATTTTTTTGCTCTGTAAAATATTCATTGTCTACAATTTTTTGTAAATTTTTTATATAATTTTTATTTGCATCTTCTATCTCTTTTATAGCTCCAATCTTTTCACAATTAACTCTTCTAAATTGTTCCCTAAAATAAACTCTTTCAACTGCATCAGATATTTTAGAATCAATAAACATTCCATCTTCATTATAAAATGTCACTTCTGTTTTATAAGGATTTGTAATTGATTGACGAATATGAATACCAGCTACCACATTTTCATCATTTGCAATTGTATATCTTAAAACATTTGCAGGCACTGCTTTTAAATCTAACACATCGATACCAACAGCAAGCAGACCACCTGCAATAAATCTTTTTAACATTCTTGATGCATGATGATAATCTCTTGAGATATAAAATTTACTTCCTTCTTTAAAAATAGAGCCAAATGCTTCTGCAATTTTATCAGCTATATCTCCTGTAAGTTCTATATTTACAGTCCCAACTACACTTCCTTTATGAAATATATTTGCTTTAAATTTATCTCCCCATACTATATTTTGCCCCACAATAGCTCCTTTTTCTATTAGTTTATTATCCCAAATAGTTACATCTTTTATAATTTCTACATCATCTTCTATTTTACAACCCCTAGCAACAATTGCACCTTTTAATATTTTTACTCTGTTTTGAATAATTACTTCATTACAAATTACGGCATTATTAATTTTTGCTTCTTTTCCAATTTTTACATCGTGCCAAATCACACTTTCTTCAATAAAAGAATTATCATCTATTATAGTGTTTTTGCCAATACAACTATTTATAAGAGTTACATTTTCCCCTAATTGAACATTTTTATCTACAACAATAGTCCCTTCTATATTTATATTTTTAGGAAGTTTACTTTTTGTCCAAACTTTTCCATTTTCAAATTTAACCAGCTCACCTTCAAAATCATAATTAATTTTTTCATTTAAAATATCTTGATGAACTTCTCTGTAACTTTGTGGATTTCCTACATCTCTCCAATATCCTTCAATATGATATCCCCACAAATCCACACCTTCATCCATTAACTTGGGAAATAAATCTTTCGAAAAATCATACTCTTTATATTTTGGAATATAATCTAAAATTTGTGGCTCAATTATATAAATTCCTGTATTAATCGTATCACTAAAAACTTCTCCCCAAGATGGTTTTTCTAAAAATTTAATAATTTTTGAGTTTTTATCTGTAATAACAACTCCAAATTGAAGTGGATTATCTACGGGAGTTAGTGCTATTGTAAGAAGTGAATTTTTATTATTATGAAATTTTATAATTTCAGATAAATCAAAATCTGTAACTAAATCTCCACTAACTATTATGAAAGATTCATCTTTTAAATACTCTCTTGCTTGACCTACGGCTCCACAAGTTCCAAAATCACTCTCAGGTAAAACATAATCAATTTTTACTCCCCATTTACTACCATTTCCAAAATATTCTTTTATAATGTCTGATTTGAAATATAATAAAATAACAACTTCTTTAATCCCGGCTTTTATTACTCTATTTAAAATATGTTCCATCATTGGAATATTTACAACATCAAGCATCGGTTTTGGAACTGATTTTGTAAGAGGTTGGATCCTTGTCCCAAATCCTCCAGCCATTATCACTGCTTTCATTTATTTTCCCTTTTTTGTATGATTAGTTAATTTTTCCTTCAGTATAATTTTTCCTTCTTCCACCCCTGGCTGATTATAAGTATTAACTCCAAGCATTTTTCCTGTAAGCGCGGTTAATAATTCGTAATAGAAAAATAGTTGACCTAAATAATAGATATTTGGTTCTTCAATCTCTATTACATCTAATGGAACTTGTCTATTTTTAAGATTTTCGATAATTGAATCTGCTTGCATATTAATTAATGTCTCAAATTTTACTCCATTTACAATATCTAAATTTTCTAGTTCTTTAATAGTTGTATTCGGAACTTTTGTATTATCTTTAAAATCTTTGATTTTTATAAATGTAACTGTTTTATCTTTTGGTCCTTCTACAATTAATTGTAAAAATGAATGTTGGTCTGTCGGTCCAATAAGCCCAACTGGTGTAAGACCTACATTTAATTCACTGTTTTCTTGCTTTTTACCTAAACTTTCAGCCCAAAGTTGCACATACCAAGCATTAAAATCTCTAAACAATTCACTATAGCTAAAAAGTGCATTTATATTATAATGAACCATATGTTCTGCATAAAAAGAAGCTTTTTTTAAAAGTATGTCTTTTGTCTTTTTTCCTTCATGAAAAAATTCATCTTTAATTTTTTTAGCACCTCTTAATAATTCTTTAACTCTATATCCCATTAAATATAGAGGTACTAACCCAACTGCACTTAATACTGAAAATCTTCCACCTACATTTTTAGCAATTTCAAATGTTTCTATTTGATACTCTTTCCCAAGTTTATAAAGAGGTGAATCTAAATCTGTAATAAATATAAAATCTTTATTATTAAGTTCTTTAAAACTTAAAATATATTTAAAAGCTGCTATTGTCTCTATAGTCCCACCTGATTTTGAAACTATCAAAAACAAGGCATCTTCCATATCAACATTTCTTAAAACTTGTTTAATTGTAATAGGATCAGTTGTCTCTATAAAATGAAGCTTTTTAGCTCTGTCTTGATAAGATAAAAATGTATCAACTGCTTTTGTACCTAAACTACTCCCACCAATTCCTACAACAACAATATGTTTTTGATTAAATTTATCAAGTCTTGAAAGATAAGTAATATCTTGAAGTGGTAAATCATAATAACCTATAAAATCTTTTTCTTTTTTTATTTCATTGAAAATATTTGGATTTACTTTTGGGTCATAATAAAGTCTATTTTTCATCTTTTTCCCCTTTTAAATTTACATAATATTAATTATATCACTTTTTTATTAAATTTTTGTTACAATTTCAAAAAAGGTCATTTTTAATGCAAAAAACCGTAAATTTAGTATTATCTGGTGGAGGGGCAAGAGGTTATGTCCATATTGGAGTTATAGAAGTTCTTTTAGAAAAAGGGTATAAAATTAATTCTATCTCTGGAAGCTCAATGGGAGCTATAATTGGAGCTATGGCTGCTGGTGGAAAATTAGAAAAATATAAAAATTGGATTACCACTCAATCACTATTAGATATCATTACTATGCTTAAAATTGATTTAAAAGATAAACTTTCAAATACAACAATTTCATTAGAAAAAATTTTTGAACAAATGAAAAAATTTACTGGAAATATAAATATAGAAGAATTAAAAATCCCTTTTACCGCAGTAGCCACAAATTTAACTAAAAACAAAGAAATATGGTTTCAAAAAGGAAATCTTTATAATGCTTTGCAAGCATCAACTGCAATTCCAGGATATTTTACTCCAGTTATTATGAAAAATGGAGATATTCTAGTAGATGGCGGTGTTCTAAATACAACTCCAGTAGCACCTACTCTTAATACACCTGCTGATTTAACTATAGTAATAGATATAAATTCAAATATAAAAAGTGATTATAAAATAAAAAATGATGATAATTTTTTAGAAAAGATGTGGTTTAATTTCTTATCTCCAACAGACGATTTAAAAAGTTTATCAATTGATTTAATGATGGATTATATTTCAAATCTTAGAATTAATGAATATAAACCAGATATTTTAATACCATTTTCAAAAAATTTAGCCAATACTTTTGCTTTTCATAAACATAAAGAACTAATAGAAATAGGCAGAAAAGAAGCTAAAAAATATTTATAAATTTATCTTTTTTTCTAAATCTTTATCTAAACATTTTGAAAGATGAGTTTTAGTTATCTTTTTGTAAAAATATGAAAATAGTATAACAATTAAAATCAAGACTAGGCTACTTCCCAAAGCTTTGATATTATGAACAAAATTATATCCAACTAAAACAACTGCTGATAAACTTGTAAGTAAAAATCCAAACCCAGCTATAAGTCTATTTGCATTTGTTTCTTTGTATAATTTAAAATTCGCTAAATTAACTAATGAAAAAACAATTAAAAACCCTAAACTTCCAGCTATAGAAATATTTTCTAAGTCAAAACTAAATACAAAAATAATTGCTAGTAATCCAATAATTATCATTCCTTCATATCCATTTTTTACTTTTTCTTCAAATGATTGGGGAATTTCTCCAAGTTTTGACACTAAATATCCAACTCGTCCAGCTCCATAAATCGTAGCATTAATTGCACTTGCAGTTGAAAGCATAGCGGCAATGGCAATCAAAACAAATCCCAAATGTCCAAGAAACGGCTCAGCTGCGATAGCCAATACAAAATCACTCGCTTTTTTAGCTTCTGCAAAACTAACATTTCCAATAGTTACAGCACTTATCATAACATATAAAATAATTACAAATATTACACTTGAATAATAAGCCTTTGGTAAAACTTTTTCTGGATTTTCTACATCTTTTGCTGTATTTGCAATCAGTTCAAACCCTTCATAAGCTAAAAATATCATTAAACCTCCACTTGTAACTGAAAGCATATTATTCCAATGAGATGGTTCTAATTGAACTGGTGAAAAAGTAGTAAACCCAAGAATAACAAAAACAATTAAAATAGCAAGTTTTGTAAATACCATTATATCTTCTGCTTTTCCAGTCATAAAAGCACCAAGTATATTAACAAAAGTAAAAGCAACAATAACTAAAGCTTCTAATATTTTACTTAAAGTTGCATTATCATGCCCTAAAAAAAGAGCACTTCCATAATGTCCAAATGCAAAAGCATAAAGACTAAGCATTACAACATAACTCATCAAAAGTAAATTATTTATAATTGATGAAAATATTCCATTTCCAAAAGCTTGAACTATAAATTCAATAGTTCCACCTTCACTTGGATATTTTAGAGATAACTTAACATAAGAATAAGAAGTAACTAATGCAATAAGCCCTGCTATCATAAAAGCAATAGGAGCAGCTCCCTTTGCTAAATCAATAGTAAGCCCAAGAACTGCAAAAATTCCTCCACCTACCATTCCACCAACACCAATACTAAATGCTTCTATAAATCCAATTTTTTTAGCCACTGTTTTCCTTTATTTAACACACTGTTTTCTAACTTTTCTATTCAAAAATATTCTAAACAAATATTCAAAAATATAAGCTAATATGAAACTTCCTATTAAATAATAAATTATATTTATATTATTTTTGCTATTGTACCAAATAGTTAAAATTACAACTATTAACATAGAAATAAAAGCCATAAATATTATAAATTTATTAGCACCTGTTTTATTCCATAATCTTATATGCCCCAAATGAACAATTCCTTGAATAATCAAAACACTCAAAGCTGCAATATTCGTAATTTCTGAAAGATTAAAAAATAAAATTAATGGAATAATAAGCCCTGCACTTATTAAAAGCCCCTCTGTTGAATTATGAACTCTAAATTCATATTCATCTGGTAATTCTCCATCTTTTGCAAGTGTATAACCGATTTCAGTAGCAGCGTAAAGTGTCGCATTTATAGCACTTGCCGTTGCAAGTAAAGCAGTTACAGCCATTATTTTAAATCCTAAATCCCCAAGAAGTGGTTTTGCTGCCAAAGCTAAAGCATAATCTTTTGTTTTTATAATCTCATCAAGAGATAAATTTCCCAAAACTACTAGAGAAGTTACCACATATAAAACCATAACAAATCCAATAGCAATCATCATAGATTTAAGCATTGTTTTACGAGGATTCTCCATATCTTCTATAGTGTTTGTTATTACACTAAATCCTTGATATGCAAAAAATGTAAGTCCAATAGCAAAAAACATATTATTAATTGGTGGCATATCTTTTAGAGATAAATATTCAGGCTTAATTGTAAATAAGCCTAAAATTGAAAAAGCAACCAAAACAGATAATTTAATTACTACAATAACATTTTCACTTTTTGCAACAATTGAAGCACCTATTAAGTTTATAAAAGTAAACAAAACAATAACTCCAATAGCAAAAGAATTTATAATAAATATAGAATGATAACCAAAAAGTCTTGCTCCATATTCTCCAAAACTTTTAGCAACTGCTGCTAATGCAATTAATTGGGCAATATAAAACATTACACTCATTCCACCAGAAAAAGGATTTTCTCCAAATTCTTGAACTAAATATTCTACAATACCCCCTCGCGATGGATATCTAAGTGCTAATTTTGCTAATGAATAACCACTAAGAAGAGCAATAATTCCTCCAAATATAAATGATAACCAAACAAGATTACCAGCAATTACTCCAGCTTGTCCAATTACGATAAATATTCCAGCACCTACCATTGAGCCAATTCCCAAAAAAACTGCACTCCATAAACCAAAAGCTTTTTTCTTTTGCATTATTTTCCTTTTTTAATCAAAAATTAAATTGTATCCAAGTTTAAAAGCGATTAAATAAAGAAGCACGGCAAGTATCTTTTTAATTTGATTACTATCAAGTTTAAAATGCATAAGCTTATTTCCAACTAACCCTCCTAAAAATGCAGCAATTGCAGTAACTCCTATTAAAGTCCAATCTATATGAATAGTATTTGCATACATTAAAAAAGCACTAAAACTAGAAAAAGGAATAATAAAACTAACAGCAACCGCCATTTTTTTAGCATCATATCCAAGAATTATAAGTAAAGGCATAATCAAGCTTCCTCCACCTATTCCAATCATTCCACTAAATAACCCTACAACACTTCCGATTAAATACAAAAGCCATTTTTGAGTATAAATAATTTCTGTTTCTTTTTTACCAAAAAACAGCATAGATGCACTAAATAGTAAAAACACAACTAACAACCATTTCATAACCTTCACATCTACATATTGAGACAAATATGCCCCTATTGGTGCAAAAAGCATAAGTGAAATAGCCAAAGGAAAAGTAAATCTAATATCTAAAACCCCTCTTTTTAAATTCATTAAACTTGCTGTAATTGTTGTTGAAGTATTTACAAAAAGCCCCGTAGCTTTTGCAAGAGAGAAAGGAATTCCCATCATATTTAATAGTGGAACAAGTGCCGTAGCACTACCAATCCCACCTAATGCAAAAAGAGTTGAAAGAACAAATGTCAAAATAAAATAATAAAAATAATTCATTATTTATCTTTATAACTTTTTAGCCTCAAATCCAGTATAAGTCATAAATATTCCATCCACAATAAAACTAACCCCTACAATAATTCCAACTGTAACAAGTGAGCTAAATGGCCAACCAACAATCATTAAAACACCTAATAACAAGCCCAAAACACCATTTAATAATTGAAGCCACCATCCTCTCAAAGGTCTAAATTCAAATGCCATATAAAGTGTTGAAAATCCATCAATAAAAAAATAAACTGCAAGTAAAATAGCCAAAGTCGCTGCTCCCGCTACTGGATAAACAAAAAGTAAAATACCAGTTAGTAATAATATAAAAGCTTTAAATAAACCACCTGCTGAATTTCTATGTACTTTAAATGCTAAATATGATTTTACAATACCTGCAATTATAAAAAGTGTAGCTATTACAAATACAATACTAATACTTCCAACTACAGGATAAACAATAGCAATCAAACCAGCTATTATAAACAAAATTCCACTAATAATTGAGAGTGTCGAAAACTCTTTTAATAAATCATTATCAAATCTATTTATGAACATTTTACTTCCTTTTTTATTTTTTCAAGTCTATCTATAAATTTATCAAATTCATTTAACTGTTCATCACATTTAGTTTTTAATTCTTCTCTTTTTTTAGTTAAAATATCTAACTGTTTATCTATTTGAGAAACTGGTATTTCACAATTTTTAGCCAAGTCTTCTTCCTTTCCCAAAGTCCAGTCTTCCATTTTTTCTATAAATTCTTTAAACATTTTCGTCTCCTTTTATTTTATTATACCAAAATTAAGCATGAAACATCATAGCTTCAAACAAACCGCTTGTTAATGAAAAAATTATTCCCATTACAAAAGTTACCACAAACAGCGCTGGTATTGATGCAAAAGCAAGTTTTATAAGAAATAAAACTAAATTCCAAAACGGAATATCAATATCTTTAAGCGTCATTTTTACTTCTTTTTCATCCATTTAATTACCTCCTTTATCAAGTTTTTTTTCTAAAATATAGTTATAAAAATTTAAAATTCCAAATGCTGGGGCAAAAATATTTATAACTGGTAAAAAATTTAAAATTACAGAACTTATAGATAATCCCCACAACTCTTTTTTATCAAGTTCACTATCTCCAAACATCATTGTTACGAGACTATAATAACTATCTTTAATCATAAAAGCCCACAATCCTAATAATAAAAATATATTAACAAAAGGAATAAGCATAAAAGGTAAAAGCAACATCACTCCCACTAAAAACAGAATAAAATCTCTACAAATTATCCAAATAATTTTGGGGATATTTACTGAATTTGTATCAAATTCTGGATATTCTTCACTTGATAAATCATCTAATTTTTTAATCATAAAAAATAAAAATGTAAATGAAATAGATGCTGAATAAAGCATATAAAACAGAAGTACTGTCACTAAAATACTCATAAGTTGTTCAATCGTCGAAAATGGTAATATTTTAAGAAAATTTTCTATATAAGCAAGTGCTGGTGTATCATAATGCCAAAAGATAAAAGTCCAAAAGACAATTATAAAAGCCCCTGCTGTAATTGCTACATAATGAAAATGTGTTTTTTCAAGCTCTTTTTCTACAAGTTCATTAAAAAGTGAAAAAATAATCCCCATAGTTATAAATATCGCTTGAATCCATAAAATACTATATATTATAAAGGCCCCACTATATTTTATAAAACTAAAAGGCATTAAATTTAATAAATGTGTTGTAAAACTAATCATAGGTTGCCAAAACAAATATCCTAAAAATAACCAGATAAAAAGCCAAATAATCCCATTAATTAATGATAACTTTTTAATATCCCATCTTCCCAAATCTTTGAAAGACTCAATAATTGAATTTATCAATTCCATCTCATTCCTTTAATTCATTTCTTGTATTATATCTTAAATATTATTTTCAAATACATATTTATATAAAAATCCTTGTAAAACAGCAAATATTGATACTATTATCACAAATATAATTGTATATTTCAATCCAAAAAAAACAATCATAAGAGGAAGCCAAATAGGTTTGATTCCTCTTGCAAATAAAAATACCACTAAAACAGAATCTTTTATTCCTTTTTCTTTGAGAGTAGATAAAAGTGGATACCAAGCATAAGTAGGGCCCATCGCTACCCACGAAGCAAACAAAGATGTAAAATATCCTCTAAAAGAATTAGAAAAATATTTAGAAATTCTATCCTTATTTATAAATAAATTACTTAAAATTGTAAAAATAAAAATAATCAATAAAACTAAAAGTAGTTTCTCAAAAATATGAAAACTTTTCATAAAAGCGATATAAGTTTTATCTGGAAAAAAATAGAAAAAAACTCCATAAATTAATATCGTAATACTTAACATTATAATTCCACTTCTCATAAAATTCCCATTAAAAAAACTATAATATATGAAGTTATAATAATAAATACAATTGCCATAAAATTTTGAATAATTGTAAATCTTTTCCCAAGTAACTCCATCTCAAGTGGCATTTGAATTACTCCTATTGTAGTAAAAGTAAGAAAAAAAACAGTTACAGCAAATAGAGTTACTCCCTTTTGCAATAAAGCAAATCCTATAATACAAGACAAAACAACTTGTCCTATTGTAACACTCCCCGATACTATTGAAGTTATTGTATCGTAAAAATATGAACCATCAAAAAAATGACTTAACATTTTTGGAGTTACAAAAACTTGAAAAATCCCAACTAACCATACAATTGCAACAAACATTGGCAAAATTTTTAAAATACTAAATGCAGATTTTTTAATTGCTTCTTTGAATTTCATTTTTTTATATTAAATAGCTCTTTCATTATTTCTTGTGCTTCTTTTTGAATCTCTTTTAAATGATCTTTTGAAATAAAACTTTCAGTATAAATTTTATAAATATCTTCTGTTCCAGATGGTCTCATAGCAACCCATCCGTTTTTTGTAACAATTTTAAGCCCACCAATATCAGCATTGTTACCAGATGCTTTTGTAAAAATTGCTTCTATCTTCTCACCTGCAAGAGTATCTATTTTTATAGAATTTTTATCTAATGATTTTAAAATCTTTTTTTGTTCCAAAGAAGCTGGTGCATCTATTCTTTTATAATAAGAAACACCAAATTCTTCTTCAAATTCTTTATAAATTTCTGCTATATCTTTTTTAGTTTGTATCATTATTTCAGCAGAAAGGAGTGTCATAATAATCCCATCTTTATCAGTTGTCCAAACACTTCCATCTTTTCTTAGAAATGATGCCCCTGCACTCTCTTCTCCACCAAATCCAAGCCAACCTTCATATAAACCTTTACTAAACCATTTAAATCCAACTGGCACTTCATAAACTTCAATGTCCAAACTTTTACAAACTCTATCTATCATAGAACTCGAAACTAATGTTTTTCCTACTTTTAACTCTTTTGTAAAATTTTTTCTATGTTTAAAAAGATACCAAATAGCAACACTTAAATAATGATTTGGATTTATAAGAGAGCCTTTTGGAGTTATAATTCCATGTCTATCAGAATCAGTGTCATTTCCAAACGCTAAATCATAATTATCTTTCAATTTTAAAAGTGAAGCCATTGCATAAGGAGATGAACAATCCATTCTAATTTTTCCATCATGGTCAAGTGTCATAAAACTAAATGTAAAATCTACATATGGATGAATAATATCCATATTCAAATTATAATACTCTTTGATTTTTTTATAAACTCCTATAGAACTTCCTCCAAGTGGGTCAGCTGCTATTTTTAGATTTGAATTTTGAATAAGTTTCATATCTATTATTTCATCAAGAGATTTTACATAAGGAGTTATAAAATCATACTCTTGCACATATTCTGAATTAATTGCATCTTCATAACTTATACTTTTTACATCTTTTAGATTATTTTCAAGTATTTCATTTGCTCTTTTTTCTATAATTGAAGTTACATCTGTATCTGCTGGCCCTCCATTTGGCGGATTATATTTAAATCCACCATCACTTGGAGGATTGTGAGAAGGAGTTATAACCACACCATCTGCAATTTTATTATTTTTTTTATTATATTCTAAAATAGCAAAAGAAACTAATGGTGTTGGAGTATATTCATCATCCTTTGCAATAGCTACTTTTATTTTATTTGCTACACATACTCTAATTGATGTTATTTGTGCTGGAATAGATAAAGCATGAGTATCTTTTCCAATAAATAAAACTCCGTCATAATTCATCTTTTTTTTATATTCACAAATTGCTTGTGTAATTGCTAAAACATGATTTTCATTGAAACTTTTTTTAAAGGCATTTCCTCTATGCCCAGAAGTTCCAAACGAAACTTTCTCACTCTCTTTTGTTACATCAGGCTTTTTTTCATAATAATCACTTATAAGCAAAGGTACATTTATTAAATCTTCTATCCCTGCTTTTTCCCCAGCTCTATTTTTCATAATAATCCTTAAATTTACATTTTACTTGCTATAAAATCAGCAACTTCTAATAATCTTTGAGAATATCCATATTCATTATCATACCAAGCCAATATTTTCACCATTCTTTCCCCTACCATTGAAGTAGAAAGACCATCAACTATACTTGAATGTCTATTATTTATAATATCACTTGAAACAATTTCGTCTGTTGTAAATTCTAAAATACCAGCTAATTCATCTTCTGATGCTCTTTTAAATTCTGTATTAACCTCATCAATTGTTATATTTTTATTTAAAAGTGCTACAACTTCTGTAATTGCACCATCAACAAGTGGAACTCTTAAAGCCATTGCTTCCATTTTTCCTTTTAATGCTGGAATTACTTCAATCGTTGCAATTGCCGCACCAGTTGTAGTAGGAATAATATTTACAGCTGCCGCTCTTCCTCTTCTTCTTTTTTTAGCTCTTTTATCCACCGTTACTTGACTTGAAGTATAAGCATGAGTTGTTGTAATCATTGCATTTTCTACACCAAATTTATCTTCTAATACTTTCATCACTGGCGCTAATGAATTTGTGGTACAACTTGCATTTGATATTATATGATGTTTTGAATTATCATATTCATTATGATTAACACCTTTTACAATTGTCATATCCACATTTTTACCAGGTGCAGAAATAAGTACTTTTTTAGCCCCTGCTTGAATATGTTGTTTAGCCAATTCTCCATCTGTATAATGACCTGTACAATCAATAACAATATCAATATTTAGCTCTTTCCAAGGCAAATCAACTGCATTATGATTACTTACAATTGTAATTTCATGTCCATCAATTATAAGTTTATTCTCAGCAGTTTTTATATCAAAATTTGCTATTCCATGTACTGAATCATATTTGAGTAAATATGCTGCATCTTCTACACTTGAAGTATTTGCTGCTACAATCTCACAATTTTCAGGTAAATTATTTATATAATGTCTTAATACTTGATTTCCAATCCTTCCTAGTCCATTTATTGCTACTCTTTTTTTCATTTTTTCTCCTTTATTTTATCATTTCCAATAATAAAGTGCCTTATCTCCAAGCATTGCATCTATTTCAAGCAATCTGTTATATTTAGCAAGTCTTTCACTTCTGCTAGCCGAACCACTTTTTAAATGTCCACTATCCATAGCAACTGCAAAATCAGCTAAAAATGTATCTGCTGTTTCACCTGAACGATGAGAAAGAAAAGCTCTCCATCCATTATCTCTGCAAAGTCTTACTGCATTTATAGTTTCAGTTACTGTTCCTATTTGATTTAGTTTGATAAGTGAAGAATTTGCGGTCTTATTTTTGATTCCTTTTGAGATAAATTTTGTATTTGTTACAAAAATATCATCTCCAACTACTTCAATTTTATCTCCAAATTTAGCAGTAAATTTTGCAAAACCTTTCCAATCTTCTTCTGCTAATGGGTCTTCCCATAAAATCAAAGGATATTTTTCTATCCATTCACCCGCAAGTGATATTAAATCATCACTTGTCATTTTACCTCTACCAGACCATTTTAAATCATAATGTTCTTTTTTATCTATACTAAAAGAAGTAGCTGCAGAATCAATAGCTATTGAAATATCTTTACCAGGGATATATCCAGCTTTTTTTATAGCTTCAATAATTAATTCCATAGCTTCTTCATTGCTTTTAAGATTTGGTGCATATCCACCCTCATCACCTTTTGCAGTAGAATAACCTTTTGATTCCAAAATTTTTCCTAATGCATGAAATGTTTCAGCTCCACTTCTCAAACCTTCTGTAAAATTCTTCGCACCATGAGGAACAATCATAAATTCTTGAAAATCCACACTATTATCTGCATGTTCTCCACCATTTAAAATATTCATACAAGGAACAGGAAGTCTTCTAACCCCTGCACCTCCAAGATATTCATAAAGTTCTAACTTACTTGAAGCGGCTGCTGCTTTTGCTACTGCCATACTTACACCAAGGATTGCATTTGCACCTAAATTTGATTTATTTTCAGTTCCATCAAGTTCTATCATTGAATAATCAATTGTAGCTTGCTCAACCGAATCCATTCCAATTACAAGTGGGGCTATTTGTTTATTTACATTTTCTACTGCTTTTAAAACACCTTTTCCACCATATCTTTTCATATCCCCATCTCTTAGTTCTACTGCTTCATATTCCCCTGTACTTGCACCTGATGGCACAGAAGCAGACACTCTTGTCCCATCTTCCAAGTCTATAAACACTTTTACTGTAGGATTTCCTCTTGAATCTAAAATTTCTAATGCTTTTACGCTTTTAATAATTGTCTGTGCCATTTCTCTATCCTCTTTTCATCATTGATTTAAAAAATATTTGTTGTGCCAATTTTCCAAAAGACTCTGTTAAAGTCGGATGCGGATGAATAGCTTTAAGTACATCCATCGCACTCATCTCATTTGCAACGATGAGCGAAGCTTCTCCTATGAGAGACGAAGCATCTTCATTAACTATCTCTATACCTATAATTACTTTTGACTTTTTATCTATGATAAATTTTAAAAAGCCATCTATTTTTTTATCTATCTGACTTCTTGCATCAATAGCATACTTATAAATCTCCACATCTACCTCAATCCTTCTCGCAGCTGCAGTCTGCTCATCAATTCCGACAATGCCTACTTGAGGATCACTAAAGAGTACCCAGCTGTTTTTGTCAAACTTTACTACATGTGTTGAAGGTGCAAACATATTGTGTACGACTATCCCTGCTTCATAGCTTGCAGTATGGGCAAATTTTGGACCTTTTATACAATCGCCACAGGCATAAATATGACTTTGGGATGATTGTAATTTTTCATTAACAATTACCCCTTTTGCATCATACTCTACTTCGGCTTTTTCTAACTCTAGCCCATCAACATTTGCTCCACGTCCTGTTGCCATTACAACATGTTCATACTCAAGAACATGTTCTTCATTCCCTTGTGTAAAATAAACTTTAAAGCGATTATTTTCATAATCAATTTTTTGCAGATTTGTATTAAAATCAATTTTTATACCGTTTTGTAACATATTTTCTTGAACGAGTAATGCACCATCTTGGGAAACATGCTTCAATATTCTTGCACTGCGTTCTAAAATATGACACTTAACACCAAGCTTGTTAAACATCTGAACAAGTTCGCAACTCACAGCACCTGCACCTACAAAAAGCAACTCTTTTGGTAATGTTTCTTCAAAAAAGATATCTCGATTTGTCCATACTTTATTGAGTCCATTGCCTTTGATAGGTGGGAATAAAGTTTTACCACCCGAAGCAATCAGTGCTTTGTCAAAACTAAAAAGTTCTTCATTAATTCTCACTGTATAAGAATCTACAAATTTTGCCTCTCCTTGTTTATAATCAAGTGAAGGCATCTTTTTTATTTGTTTCAATGTCGACAAAGAACGGTTTTTTACAATTTCATCTTTATCTTTGAGAACACCGTTCCAATGCATCTGTTCTGCACCATCAAGTTCTATGTGAAATTTATCTGAATTCACAACATCCCAGTATCTATTTGCTGCGTTTTCCAAAACTTTTGATGGAATACATCCTTCAAAAAGGCACTCTCCACCCGGAGCTTCTCGTTTATCTACCAAAAGAGTTTTTACTCCAAATTGTGCCGCTGCCATTGCTGCCGGAGTTCCTGCAGGTCCCGCACCGATAACTATTAAATCATAATGTGTTTTCATCTTTTTTCCTTTAAGCCTGTATGAGCTCTTCTATAGCCTCTTCGACCGGTATCATATACATAAGAGCCGGACCGCCATGCATTAAAACTGCCTGCATTGCAGCTTCTAAAATTTCTTCTTTTGTAGCCCCCGCATCAACAGCACCTTTTACATGTAAAGCAATGCACCATTCACACTGGGCAGATACGGAAAGAGCAACATTGATAAGCTCTCTCGATTTACTTTCAATAGCAGTTGATTTTTCAGTAGCTTGCATAAATTTACTAAATGCTCCAATCTGCGTCGGTACATCTTTTTCCAATTTTCCGATTAACTCTTTAATTTCTCTTAGTTTTTCACTTGTAGCTTCCATCTTTTTCCACCTTATTTAAGTAATTTTAAAGCCTCTTTTACTGTTGCATTTTCTGAAGTAATTGCATAAATAGCATTTGCCATTTTTACAGCTTCTTTTAACTCTCTTTGATGAATATTTCTTCCAGTTCCATTTCCTCTACTTCCACCTTTGTGAATTTGAGTATATAACTCTTCTAAAAAAGCTTTTTCATCAACTTTTGCTCCACCTTCACAAAGCACCCCACTTCTACCAGCTGCTAATGTTACTTCTTGAAGTGCTGTTGCATCAAAATTAGCTTTTTTATCGAAAGGAACTTTTAATTTTACAAAATCAGCACCCAAACATGCACCTACACCTGCTGCTCCAGCAATTAAATGTCCATCATGCTCATTTTTTACAAATCTACCTTTTGGATAAATCCATAAAACAGCTAAAAGCCCATTTTTATGCGCTTGATGAACAATCTTAGCAGCTTCTTTTAACATTAAATGTTCATACTTTCCACCTAAATAAATAGTATATCCTACCCCTTTTATATCAAGACCACTTGTTTTTGCAAAATCCACTACATCATCTACACTAAGCCAACCCTCTGAATATGGATCTTCTGCATCATAAGGAACTAAATTTGTTTTTGAATTTAGTTTCACTAAATATGGAATATTTTTATAATCTCTTGCGTATCTGCTAATAAGCCCAAATTGTGTAGCAAAAACCCCAATTTTTGCTTTTGATGCTATTTTAAACAAATGCTCAGGTGAGCTATCTTCTTTGGTAATACCTTTTCCATAAAAATCATTATTTAAATGTTCTACCTTTTGATCTCCTGCAAAAAGCATTAAACGATTTGAATTATTAGTCGCTTCTTTTAGATTTTTTTTGTAAGTTGCTACTTTTTTAGCAGGTACATCTGCTGGAATGTTAAATTTCATTTTCTCCCCTTTAATTCATTTTCTATATTATACCACTTTAAAACAACAATATTATTACATTATTTTTCATATAATTTTTTTACTATAAATCCCTGAGCTAATGAACCTATTATAATATAAAACATCAAAATTATTGTAAAACCTGTACCAAAATATGCAATCATCATAGGAAGCCAAGGAAGTTTTATACTTCTTGCATATAAGAATATAACAAGTAAACTATCTTTCATTCCTTTTTCTCTTAAACTTTGTAACAAAGGATACCAAGCATATGATGACCCATGAGATAAAATACCACCAATAAGTGCAATAAAATAGGCTTTTATACCACTTTTAGTATCAAAATATTTTGCTATTTTTTTATCATCAACAAACATATCAATTATAAACATCATTACAAATACCATAACAAAAACAAAAGATAACTCTTTTAGTGTTTTGAAACTATCTCTCAAAGCTACAAAAACAGTATCTGAACCCAAAAAATATAAAGCAATATAAGATAAAATCACTAATGAGAGCATTATAAAACCAGTTTTCATATTAGCCCCCATACTTTGAGTGTCCAAACAGTCGCGACAGAAACTATTACACTAAAAATCAAACTTAAAACATTTACAATAATAGTAAATCTCTTTCCAAATACTTCTATTTGCAAAGGCAATTGAACAACTCCTAATGTAACAAAAGAGAGTATAAAAGCAGTTACCGCGTAATAACTAACACCATCTTTTAGAAGCTCTCCTCCAATTATATAACTCAAAAATGGCTGACCTATCGAAACAGCACCTGCAAACACTCCAATTAATTCATCATGAATTAAATCACCATTAAAAAGACTTTGCAACATTTGCGGAGTTACATATGCTTTGAAAAGTCCTACAAGTCCAATAACTGCTAAAATCATTGGTGTAACTTTAGCCAAACCTATAAATGCTTTTTTTAGTGATTTTTTTATTCTTTTTTTCATTTCATCTCCATTAATTTATGTAAATAATCGTGCATATCAAAATATCCTATCATCATTTCAAAAAATAGTAAAAAATTACTAAAACTTTTTGAGAAATAAATATATTAAAAGTTAAAAAATAACTCATAAAATTGTTTCCTTTTTTTGAACTGCTATAATCATTGCCACTTATACTCCCAATAACCTTTTAACAGTATCTTGCATAGCACTCTTAAATGCATCATCTTGAGCTACCATTTTGTATAGTTCTAATTCATTTCGTCTTTGTTTATTCATAACCTCATCAAAGATTTTTACATAAGCTAAATCTCTTGTATATATATCAGGGTTATCTACATACTTACTTTGAAAGTCTGGATGCTCTTTCATCTTTTGAGCCATATTTATAAATCGTATTCTTTGTTCCTCTGGTGTAGCATCCCATCCTTGAAACCATCGTTCGTTAAAGCTATTAATAATATCATCTAAAGGGTCTTTATCCTCATCATCACCATGTGCACCTCTAGGGTTTGAATTTTGTGGTTCAAGCTCTGTCTCACTATCATCAAGTGCTATAGCAGTATTTAACTTCACTCTCTCAAGCCCATAAGTAGATAAATCTACAGAGTTTAGAATCTCATCTAGTATATCTTTATTTTTATCTTGAATAATTAATTTTGGTATTAAAAATTTTAAAAACCAAAATAATTTTTCCCAATTTACTATCTCATATGGCATAATAGAAGCCATCTGTCCATATATCTTTACAAAATGTTTTGCTTTGATTTTATAATCTGCTTTTTCTTCATCATCTAATTCTAAATCATTATTAAATCGCCCAGCTGCAACATCTATAATAGTACTAAGCTCACTTGCTTCTACACCATCAAAATATTTCTCACAAAAGTTCTCTACTTCTTCCCATTCATACACACCAACGGAATCTAAAGAATCTTTTAGTTCATGAAGTACATTTACATCAGTAGCCCCACTCAAAGTAGTAGCCGTATAAAATGGGTCAAATGATTCTTTTATATCTTCAACTTTATTAAAAAAATCTAATACAAATAAATCTTCTGTTCTTTTACCAAGTTTAGCACACGAGCGATTAAGTCTTGATAGTGCTTGAACAGCAAGTACACCTTGTAGTCTCTTATCTACATACATAGCAGTAAGTTTTGGTTGGTCAAATCCTGTCAAAAACTTATTTGCAACGACGAGTATTCTATACTCATCACTGTCAAATTTTTCACTTATATCTTTACTAGCAAAACCATTAAGTTCATCTTCTGTATATTCAATCCCTTTGACTTTTTTCTTACCAGAAAATGCAACAATAGTTTTGAATGGGTTATTTAACTCTTTTAGTTTTTCAGTTATAGCAAAATAATATAAAATAGCAGTTTGAATATCTTGAGTAACTACCATAGCTTTTGCTTTACCTTTTAGTCTTTTTTTATTTACTATATTATTTATAAAATGATTAATTATAATATCTGTTTTAGTTGCTATAGTCTTTTCATTTTTCTCAACATAAGACCTTAATGCTTTTTGTGCTTTTACAGTATCAAACAATGGATTATCAGCTATAGACTTTTCAATCTCATAATAACTTCTAAGCGTAGTATAATTCGATAATACATCCAAAATAAAGCCTTCCTCTATTGCTTGTTTCATACTATAAAGATGAAATGGTTTAAAAGTACCATCTTCTTGTTTAACTCCAAATTTTTCTAATGTATTTGGTTTTGGTGTAGCAGTAAAAGCCAAATAAGAAGCATTAGCCTTGATTTTTCTAGTTCTCATAATTTCTAATATTGCATCTTGAGTATCTAGTGTATCGTCTTGTTCTGTTTCTTTACCCATTGCTCGATTCATATTATCATGTGCAGAGCCACTTTGTGAGCTGTGTGCTTCATCTATTATTACTGCAAATCTTTTATCACTCAAATCAGCTATACCATCTACTATAAATGGAAACTTTTGTATAGTAGTAATGATAATTTTTTTACCACTTTCTAAACTTGTTTTTAAATCTTGTGATGAATAAGCCGGTGCCACTATATTTTTCACTTCACTAAACTCTTTTATATTGTCTCTTAACTGTTTATCAAGTAGTCGCCTATCTGTTACAACAATAACTGAATCAAACAGTGGATTATCTAGTCCACGATTTCCTACTGTATCTAAACTTTTTGGATAAGTTTCTATAAGCTGATAAGCTGCCCAAGTAATTGAGTTTGATTTACCACTACCTGCACTATGTTGTATAAGATATGTTTGTCCTACACCTTTAGTGCTAGCATCATCTATTATCTTTCTTACTACATCCATTTGATGATATCTAGGGAAATAAAGAGTTCTTTTAGATAGAGCATCACCATCTTTTCCATCTAATCTTACAAAATGTTGTATAAGCCCAGCAAGAGACTCTTTTGTAAATACTTCTTCCCATATATAGGCTGTTTTGTGTCCATTTGGATTTACTGGATTTCCACAACCCAGATTATTACCTTTATTAAATGGTAAAAAGAAAGTTTTTTTGCCATCTAGCTTTGTAGTCATATATGCTTCATCTGTATCTATTGTAAAGTGAACTATACATCTAGCAAAGTTTAAAAGTGGTTGTGTAATATCTCTATCTTCTCTATATTGCTTTTGTCCATGAACTTTGGCATTTTGTCCTGTCCATTGGTTTTTAAGCTCCATAGTTATAATTGGCAATCCATTTATAAAAATAACCATATCTATTTCTTGAAGAGGATTGATTTTTGAATAAGTTACTTGTCTTGTTATACTAAATTCATTACTAGTAAATCTATCTTTTATCGCCTTAGAACTTGAAGCAAGTGGAGCTACATACATCAAAGTAAAATGAGCATCATCTACATCAAGACCTTTACGAAGTAATTTTAAAATTCCATATTTTTTTATCATTCTATCTAGTCTTTGAATAACTTTTAGTTTGTATTGTGAATCTCGTTTTAATTTCTCTAACTCATCTTCTTGAGTTGATTGCAAAAAGTGCCAAAATCGTTTTTCATCTATAGCATACTCTTTGTTGAAATCACTATTAAAACCTACATAAAAATCGTTTTTATCTCTGAGAGATACTGTTTCACTTACACCACTTTTCAGCTCTTCAGAAGTTGTACCTGTAAGTGCTTTTTCTATTGCTTGCTCTAGTGCTAATTCATTTGTTTTTGATGCCATTATTTTAACCTCTCTAGTTTTTGTAGTTCACTTGCTTCATAAATACCATAAAATCTATTTGGAAGTGTGGCTTTAGCCTCACCATTTAATATATTTACTTTTTGTGGGACTGAAGTCCCATTTCCATTTTTTGGAAGTGTGGCTTTAGCCTCACCTAGTTTCAAAGGATTATTTTTAATATAATTATAAACCACAAAAAAATGTTTTTCATCTCTAATAGCTTTATCATAATAATCACTTGCCCAAAATTTACCCGATTTAGATAATATTTTATTTATATTATTTGCTGTAACACCTTTTATTTTTTGCATTACTATAGATAATTTGTGAAGTGGTTTTAAAAGTAAATGTATATGATTTGGCATAATACAAAAGGCAACTAAATCATATAATTTTTTATCTTCTATTTTGAAAAAATTATTCAAATACTCTAAAATATATTCATTTAAATAAGCACCATTATTTGAATTATCAAGATAATTATCAATTTCTTGTTGTTTTTGTTTATTAGTTTTTTTCGTGTCATATATTTTTTTTAAATAATCATCTAAACTATCATAAGTTCTAAAAGTAATAAATTGATAATATCCATTTATGTCAATATGTGGTAAATTTGAATGTTTTTTCGGAAGTGTGGCTTTAACCTCACCATTTAATATATTTACTTCTCGTGGGACTGAAGTCCCATTTCCATTTTTTGGAAGTGTGGCTTTAGCCTCACTGTTGCCGTTATACATAATAAAATCTCACTTTTTTAGTGGTTGTTCGGAAATACCGAACAACCACTTCTTCATCAAGTTCACCCTCTTCAAATATAGCTTTTATATGTTCACTAATAGTTGATTTTGCTTTACCAAACACTTCACATATTTGAGATTGATTTAGCCATATAGATTCATCTTCAAATCTTACATCAACTTTTATGTTGCCGTTGTCGTTTTGGTAGATTAGGATATTATTCATATATTTCCTTTGTTATTTTCCTAATATTTAAACATTATTTATCCAACAAACGAACTATGTCTTCTTCTAGTTCCTGTCTTTTCTGTATTTCCAGATATTTCAACTCTTCTTTTAATTTTAATTTCAAAGATAAAGAATTAACTTTTTCATGAATTTCAGTAAATAATACCTCTTCACTTAGTACTAAATCACTATTTTGCATATATGATCTTGAAAAACTTTTTATTTTACCTACTTGTCTTAAATAATTCATTAATTCATTTTCAGACACAATATCTTCTAATAAATTTAGATTTTGAATTATTATATTAAGATATTCACTTGATACAGGAACAATAGTATAAAAAAATTTAATTTTATCAGTGTTATTGTTTTTTATAAATTCATCAAACAATTTTACTATATAATTTTGTTTTATAGTATGTTTAAAGAAATAATCTAAGTTAATATATTCCTCATATTCATTGCCATCAGCACCTATAAATTTAATAGGATATTGATATAGTGCTATTACTTTCTCTACTAATAGTTTAAAGTCATCATAAGACTTAATAAAAGACTTCAGTAATACAACTTCAGAAATCTTACTACTATCAAAATAATGAATAAAAAAGTATATTGGCTTTTTATTTTCATCAAGTATGGTTAATTTATTGTATAAGATAGAAATACACTCGTCTAGTCCATAATCTAATATTTTATAAATAGGTTTTAATTCAAATTCATCAATATAAATCTCATGATTTTTAATAGTCTGTTCTAATGCATTTTTTACTTCATTTGAGATATCTTTATTATCAATAGTTTCATATAGAATATAATGTGTAATATAACTTTCTATATCGAAAAGATATTGATATTGCCATTGTAGGAACTTTAATATTATATGTTCTAATTCTTTATATATCTCTACCTGCTTGCTAATTATAAAGTATAACTTAGGGGAGATGATTGATATAAACATTCTTATATCATCTTGTTTCTTTTTTGCTATTACTTCTACTATTTTATTTAAAACATCTAGATTAGTTACAGAAAAACTTTTAAATATAGAATTTATATATATTCGTAGTTCATCATTTGTGATATCAATCGTTATGCTAGCAATAGTAATACATAATATATTTTTGTTGAAACTAAATTCTTTAAATATATCTATAGTATTAATATCATGTAGTTCAATTATATGACTTTTACAAATATCTGCTATAAAAGTAGAATTTTGATTATACCAGTATTCTAAAATCTCCATCAAAATATTCCTACTATTCCAATCACTCATATCTAATATATTACAAAAACCTATAAAGTCTGAAAAATTGTTATATTTTTTAGCTAGTCTTTCGATAATTTGTTTATCTTTCACAGATAGGTTAATATTTTTTTTGTCGTATATATTATCAGATATCCAGTCTTTAACTTTATTTTGTTCTTTGGGTAAATTTTTTTTAAATTCTTGAAAATCATAAATAATAAAATCAGCACCTTTTATTTGTTGATACAGTATATATTCGTCATTTCTTTGTATTACTTCAAGTAGTGCTAAGGCTTCTTCTCTACTGTTATGAAAGTTCAGTGTATTTATTGCTATACTTTCAAGTTTTGAGTATATATTGAAATTATTATCCTGCATAATTTCGATACATTTAATTAGAGCTTCCTGTCTAATATTTTCATAAAAAGTCTGAGCTTCAGGGGATAAAGAGTTTAATCTATAGCCTCCAATACTTCTTACTGATTCTAATGCATAACTAGAAATATTTTTATTAGTAAGCATTTTAAATAAAATATGTTTTGCTTTGTCAATAATTTTTAGTACTTCTTTATGATTTAGATTTAAAACTTGCTGCCCCAAAGTAATACTAACACCATCACTTCTATTGTCATCAAAAGTAGCACTTAATAAACTATCAATTACTTTAGTTAATAGTTGTATTTTTCTATCTATTATATTAGTTTCATTTATCCATTTTTCAATGATTTCAAGTGATTCAATAATTACATTAAAATTTATTGTATTTAAAGGAGAAACCAACTTTTCAAAGATACTTTCAAGAGTCTGATTATCATAATATGGTTTTGGTAGATTTAATACTATATCAGATGTTAGATATTTAATTATATGTTCTAATGTTAAGCTTTCTGTAGGAATATTGTTTTTCAATGCAGAAATTAGTTTAGTAATGATTGGTTCTATACTCTCTAGATTAATTGCATCATTATCAGAATTGTAAGTACTTGTATCCATAGATACTGTCGTAACAATATTTTGTAATCCACTTTTTGGAATATTGTTTGTTTCTTTAGGAGTTAAGTTTTTAGTGGCTTTTTGTAAATATACAAAACTTTCAATAGGAGCAAAATAAACAATTTTATTTATAAGAGCTAAATGTGTATTAGTGTATTCATTATTAGATATCCATTTGTTTATAATACCCTTTATAAAATTTTGTAATGAATTATTTTTGTTGTATACAAGGGCATAACTTAGATTAGTAAAAACCGTATTTGAAAAATTTTGTAAATTATCTTCAACTATCTTTTCAAAATTATCTTTGTTAGTATCTACAAATTCAGCGAAATAAAGATCTCCTATTATGTCTGGATTAAAACGATATTTGGATACTAACTCACGAAGTATTTTTTTCTCTACTAATTTAATTATAATATTTTTATATTCTCCAGGTATATTATTTTTTGATATTGGAGTAAGTAAAGATAAATTAAATAATAAGTCTTTAATCTCTTTGTTACTTAGATTAAAGTCTATTAATGCAACTTTTGTATCTTCTACTATTTTTTTAGAAAATTCTTGAATACTTTTTATATCTCCTTGGATGGCTTGTGTAATAATATAAGGATTATTATTAAAAGTATATGCTAATTTTTTAACTTCATTTTTTTCTAACTGTGGCAATAAACTTTCTACTAAAGACCAAATTTCTTTTTCTTCCCAAATAATTTCTAATGTTTGATTATCTATATGACTAAACTTTTTATAAAAAATTGTAATGGCTTCTCTTGAAGCTGTTCTATACGATAAAACTAGTTTTGTATTAGAGTTTTGAATGATGTATGCTAATAAATTCAATAAAGTATTTTGTTCTAAATATCTATCAATATCATCATAAATCAAAAGATATTTTTTCGAAGAATCTAGCTTTTTTAAATCCTCTTCTATGTTAATTTGTTTAGTAAAAATTAAAGGTATATATTCAGTTTCAATATTACCAAAATATCTTAATAAGTGAGATTTTCCATTACCTCCCACTGCAAATATTTCTAGTATCTTATGTTTAGATCCAATAAAAGTTATAAACTCAAATTCATATTGTTTAAACTTTTCATTTGTGATTTTTTCTAAATGAGGCTCAGCTAGTTCAAAATATGAATTTATATTAAATTTAAAAGAAATATTATCTAGTCGTTGATAAATAGTATTATACAATATTTGACATTTTTCAGGATCAGCTTGAACAATTTCTAAAATGTCATCAAGTCCTATAAAATTACTTTTATTTAGCTTTTCCTCTTCTAAAAACAGTTCCCAACTTTTTGTTTTAATATTTGGTTTGTCGTTAATATATAAAAAACTAATTTCATAATCTTCATAATCTTCTAATTGTCTAAAAAATGGTATTGAATTTTTTAAGCTATTATTAGTATTATCTGTTATTTGATGAAATTTTAAGTCTTTTAATTTTTTAATAGTTTCACGAGCTTTTTTTAGAGTTGTTGTTGAAGTGACTTGAATAACTCTTTTACTATTTTCATCTACTAAATCTATAGAAGGGAAATTGTCATGGAGTATATTATTTGCATTTTTTAAGTTTAAATTATAAACATCATTAACCATATGCATGAAAATGTCTTCACCCAATTTATTTATATCATATAACCCCAATTGATTATCTAATTCTACTTTTGATTTTATCCAAGCAAATTGATTCTTTATAAATTCTAATTGTTTTAAAAATTCACTCATACTATCCTCCCTTTTCCGGTAACTACACTATCTATCAAAGTAATTTTATACTCTTTTAGTTTTGTGATTTTTTGCTGTTGTAAATCTATAGCTTTGTCTATTTTTTGATTATTTTCTTCTATATAGTTTACAATTAATTGCTGTTTTTGTTTATTAGTTTTTTTCGTGTCATATATTTTTTTTAAATAATTATCTAAACTATCATAAGTTCTAAAAGTAATAAATTGATAATATCCATTTATGTCAATATGTGGTAAATTTGAATGTTTTATATATGGGACTAAAGTCACACTTCCGTTGTTATACATCACAAACTCTCACTTTTCCATCAAGTTCACCTTCTTCAAATCTTACATCAACTTTTATGTTTTCATTGTCATTTTGATAGATTAGGATATTTGAATTGTTTATCATTTTATACCTAATTGTTTAGTATTTTGATTGCTTAATATTTTTAGTTGGCTTATCGCTATGCTATTTAATTTTTGCAGTCTTTGAGATTGTGAAAGTCCTTCATTTATAAAATGTGCATTTAAAAACTCAAGATTAGATAAGCATACAAGTTGATTTACATTTGCTTCATCTCTTATGTTTCCTTTTTTATTTTTATTATTTTCTCTCCACTGTTTGGCTGTCATACCAAATAAAGCTACATTAAGTATATCAGCTTCGCTTGCATATACAAAACTTATCTGTTGTGGTGTTAGTTCTTTTGGTATAAGATTTTCTTTTATTGCATCGGTATGAATTTGATAGTTTATTTTAGTAAGATTTCTTTTTATATCCCAACCAAGTTGTTTTAATTCTTCATCTTTTAGTCTTTGAAACTCTTTGATAAGGTATATTTTAAATTCTGCACTAATCCACATTCCAAATTCAAAAGCTATATCTTTATGAGCATAAGTACCACCATATCTACCTGCTTTTGCTACTAAGCCTATTGCATTTGTTTTACTATTCCACTCTTTCACACTTAATTTATAACTATTTAATCCAGCTTTAGATGTAATTATGGCGAATTCGCCATAATTAAAATTTGGGTTATGTATCTTTTCCCATACCCCTAAATATTCTATTGTATTTCTATTTCTAAGCCAATCAGAAATGAAAAAGTCTCCATCTTTTGATTTAATCATATCTGTCAAAGAGATATAGTCATCATTTTCTATTTTTAATATTGTAAGTTCATTATCTAAAACTGTTATTTTAGCCATTATACTATCCTCACTTTTCCGGTAACTACACTATCTATCAGAGTTGTTTTATACTCTTTTAGTTTTGTGATTTTTTGCTGTTGTAAATCTATGGCTTTGTCTATTTTTAATGTTTTCTTATCTATATATTTTACCAATTCTTGTTGTTCAGATAATGGAGGAAGCCAAAGTAAAATATCTTTTAGCATCCCTTGAGTAATACTATACACTTTAACTCCTTTAACTTTTCTTTGAATCTGATAACGAAAAGTAGATAAATCAAATTCGTAGGCAAAAAATCTAGAATCTATTTCTATTTTTGGGCGACAAATTACTGTATGATAGCCAGCAAATATTTTTATATTACTATTTAAGTATGTAAAATTTCCTGAGCCTTCTATATCCTCAGATGTATCAGCATATACAAAATCACCGAAATTTAATAATGACTTTTTATCACTTTTAAGATAACTTATATCTACACATTTTAGATCATGAATTTGTGGATCTATTTCAAACCCATATTTAGAATGAATTTCACCATAATTAACACACTTAACTCCTTCATCGGTTAAATTTTCTTTAGTAATCGTTAGACCTTTACTAAATTTAAATACATATTTTAACTTTTTTACTTCCCAATGCTCAGGAATCTTACCTATCCACTCAACTCCACTATCTTTATATTTTGGAAGTGGGGCTTTAGCCTCACCATTTGATGGGACTGAAGTCCCATTTCCAATACCTTTTGTAACGGCATCATTTATAAGAATTTGTCGTCTCTCTTTTAAAAGCTCTATAAGTTGCTCTTTTTGTTTTATAGCTTTGTCTAACTGCTGAGTTTTAGTATCAAGAAATGAAGCTATTTTTATTTGTTCTTGTTTTGGTGGAATTGCAAATTTAATAGCACCTTGTGCTGTAGTATTTAGTATTTGGACTACATTTCCATTTGAGTATCTATTATGTTCAGAGTTTGAAGCAAAAATTAAATATTTTCCAAAATTATCTTCTATTCTTTTATTAAATATTACCGCATTAATTTGTTGATTTGTAATTAAATCAACTCCTGCTATTCCAAATTTACCAATTGTACCAATACAATTAACTAAAAGTGAGCCTTTCGGAATAATATTTTGTTTTTTAACTCCTTTTGAGCTTATATTTTCTTTTGAATTATAAATTAAAGTAAATTCATTGAGATTATCAGGTTTAACCCAAACTATCCCATTTTTTGTATAATTATCTAATTTACTAGTATCAGGTGTATATCCTGTTTTAATTTTAGATATATATTTTAACTTTTTAACTTTCCACTCTTCAGGAATCTCCCCCAACCACTCAACACCACTATCTTTATAAGATGAATATTTTACTAATTTACTCATTTTTATTTCCACTATTTAGCAACTTTTGTTCTCTTTCTTGATTATCAATTGTATTTAATACACAGTAATGACTCCAGCTCAATTTGGTACTCACTAAGTTCCAAATTGGGAAAGTTAGATAAAACTGTATCATATTTCTAATCCTAATATCTCTTTAATCAAGCCATCACTTTGTTCTTCAAGACTAATTATATCTTTTGTAACTTCATCTATACTTCTTAGTGGTTTATGCTTATAAAAGTACTTATTAAAGCTTATCTCATAACCTATCTTTACACTATCAAGATTTATCCAAGCTTCCTCTACATGAAGTTTAACCTCTTTTAAAAAGTAACTTTGTATATTATCTGCTAAAGGTATATTTTCAGCATCTCTTAAATCAGTCTGTGTTTCATATTCTATATACTCATTTGCTTTTTCAGTTTTAAAGTAACCAAAATTACAAAGTTTGTTTTCTTCACAACCTAAATGTTCAAGTAATAATTTTTTCTTTTCGCCATTTAATTTATGAATTTTCTTTACAACTTTGACAGCATTCTCATCATACCAACTAATAGCATTTAATATTTGATTCTTTTCACTTGCACTTAATTTTATTTTTTCTTGTTTTATTATCTTATCAACTTCTATTTTGAAGATATTAAAATCATCAGAAACTTCTGTTCCTATATGTTCTTTAAGAGTATTAGCAACTTTCAGATACATTTTATGCTTAGTCCATAAAGCTTGAGAAATAAGTGTTTTTTTCTGTTTTGCTTTTAGATTAATTTCTTCTTTTTCACACCACTCTAAAATCTCTTTTTCAAACTTTATTACATCTTCATAAACTTCATCGCCAAAGCTCTCATATACCCAAGTCATAGGCTCTATTAAAGACTTATCATACCGCAGTGTCTCTATCAACTCATCTCTTAGTTGTGATTTCAATCTTTTTGGCCGCTCAATATTTACTTTGTAGTATCCAAAGTCACTATTATCAAACACTTTACTAGCTAATTTTTGTTCATCATCTTTATCTTGTACTTTCATATTTTGATAAACTTCTATTATCTGCTTAATATGTTCAGGAGTAAATTCACAATTTTTATCACCTAGATTTTTTCGTAACTTTTTGTATAATTCTCCTGCATCTATAAGTTGGACTTTTCCTTTTCTATTCTCTGCTTTATTATTCGAAAGTATCCATATATAAGTCGTAATACCTGTATTATAAAAAAGGTTATTTGGTAGCTGTATGATAGCTTCAAGCATATCATTTTCTATGATATATCTTCTTATATTGCTTTCACCTCCACCTGCATCACCAGTAAACAGACTACTTCCATTATGAACAGAAGCTATACGGCTTCCTAGTGGACTTGAAGATGTAGATTTCATCTTACTAATCATCTCCATTAAAAATAGTAATTGTCCATCACTACTTCGTGGAGTTGCATCACATTGGGCTTCTTCACCCCAATAATCTTTTAGTCTTACTATAAAACGAGGGTCAATAATATCTTTGCCATCTTTTATATATTTCATATCAGAAGACCAAGATTTACCATAAGGAGGGTTAGAAAGCATAAAATCAAATTTTGTTGCACTAAACTCATCAACTGCTAAAGTAGAACCGTTTTTGATATTTTCAGGATTGTCTCCTTTTATCATCATATCAGATTTACAAATAGCATAAGTCTCATCATTTATCTCTTTTCCATAAAGATACACATCTCCAGTAGCTCTTATCTCTCCATTTTTATCAGTGATAAAATTTTGAGATTCTGTAAGCATACCACCACTTCCACAAGCTGGATCATATATAGTCATCACAGGCGGTAAATTATCTTTGATTGGGTCAAAAATAATATGTGTCATAAGGTTTATAACTTCTCTAGGGGTAAAATGCTCACCCGCTTCTTCATTGTTATCTTCATTAAATTTTCTAATAAGCTCTTCAAAAACATAACCCATACCAAGATTAGTAAGTGGTGGTAATTTTTTACCTTTACCATCCTCTTTTTCTTTATTGGTCAAATTAATATTTGGTGAAGTAAATTTTTCTAGTATTTCTAGTAATACATCTTTTGAGGCCATATGTTTGATTTGAGCTCTAAGATTAAATTTTTCTAGTATCTCTTTTACATTAGGGCTAAATCCATCAAGATATTCCATAAAATTAGCTTCAAGTATTTGAGTAGAATTTGTAGCTGTGTTATGTAGTCGTTGTAGTGTCCATGGGCTTGTATTGTAAAATACATATCCACTTTTATCTTTTAAACCATTCTCTTCAAGTTCGGTAAGCCCTACTTCTTCTTTTTGAAACTTCACTTCTTCAAGAACAGCCTCTTTTGTAGGTTCAAGTAGTGCATCAAGTCTTCTTAAAACAACCATAGGTAAAATAACATCTCGATATTTTCCTCTAACATATACATCTCTAAGACAATCGTCTGCTATACTCCATATAAAAGATACTAGCTTGTTGTGTAAGTTCTGATTCATTTATTTTACCTCTAAAATTATTGTGTATTTATTTTATCTCATCTTCTAGTTTGTTAAGATGATTATACAATAATTTACTCTTGTTTAAAGTTATTTAAAAAATTCTTGTTCAAATTTCATCTGCTATATCATCTATATGATCGTGTTTTTTCTGTTTAATATGATAATAAGCCACTGTAATTGCCAAAGCAAATGATATTGCAATAAAATATGTAAAATTAAATATCATTAAAGCATAATAGTCAATAAGTCCAAATCCAGCTAAAAATAAAACAAAATATATTAAACTTAATTTGATATATTTAGTAGTATTAAATTTATTTTTTTTATGTTTACTCATCTTTTTTGACCTCCAAAAAATTCTAATAACATTAGAAATAGATTTATTAAATCTAAATATAATTCTAATGCACCAATTACCGCTATTTTTGATATGTTTCTTTCACCTTCTGCTTCCATTTCATCGCCCATTTGTTTTATTTTTTGAGTATCATAAGCAGTAAGTCCTGTAAATACGATTACACCAATTACACTTACCCACCATTCTATTGGACTACTTTTCAAGAAAAAATTAACTATCATTGCAATAATCAAACCAATTAACGCCATAAACAAAAGTTTTCCCCATGAAGTCAAATCTGTATCAGTAAAATATCCATATAAACTCATAACTCCAAACATAGCACTTGCTATAAAAAAAGTCTCTGCAATACTCGTACTTGTATATACTAAAAATATACTTGAAAGTGTAAGCCCATCTATAAATGAAAATAAAATAAATAGTATTCTTGCTGTATCAACACTCATTTTATTGATTCCAGCTGAAATAGCAATTACAAGTCCAAGTTCAATTATAAATAAAACCCAAATCATATAAGGATTTCCATAAATCATATTCATTAAAACTGCTGAATGTACACTTGCATAAGCAGTAACGCCTGAAACTAAAAGTCCAACCATCATCCACATATAAACACTTCTCATTAAAGTATTCATACCTTCTTCTCTCGTATTTACATTATAATAATTTTTTAATGTCATCATATTTCTCCTAATAAATTTTCAAAAATCTCTGTAATTTTTTCTGCGGGAATTAATCCTTCTATGATGATTTTCCCATTCCAAATTATTGTAGGGTCTTTGGCAACTCCTGCTTCAATTGCTTTTTGAGTATTGTGTTCATAATGCACAGTTAGTCTAAGTGGTAAATGTTTTATACTACACATAAGTCTTTTTGAAATTTTTAGAGTTTCAAGTTTAGTTCCATAAATAGTTACATCAAAAAATGGCCATTCAGTGTGCTCTTCATGTAATATTTTTCCTTCTTCCATTGGATAACAAGCTTCATACATTTTTTCTCCTTTAATTTCATCAAAACCCCTTTTATTAAGGGATTTTAAAAAAATAAATTATTTTACTTCACATTTCTTTTTTCTAAGTGCTTTAATATGTTCCACTTTTTTCACTAAATCTTTAAGCATTTCATATTCTTCTGAATTTTTTCCGTGAACTTCCAAGGCTTCTTTTTTTCTTGCTTTTAAAATTTCAAGCCATTCATCAACTACTTCATCTGGAATATCGCATTTTTCGGCACTTTTTTCCTCTTTTTCTACAATCCAATCAGCTATCTTTTCTAATATTCTATGCATTTTATTTCCTTATACTAAATTGTAAAATTTCAAAATTGAATAGATAATTTTGATATCCAAAAGTATTAATATTACAGCTATTATTTTTTTTACCTGTGCTGGTGTTAATCTGTAATGCATTATTCTGTCTCCCAAATATCCACCTATAATTGCCGCTACACTAACATCTGCAAGTAATAGCCAATCAATTTTTGTAAAACTAATATATGTCAAAAATCCACTTAATGTTGAAAAAGGAAGAACAAAACTTACCATATATGCTGATACTTTTGCATCAAATCCAAGTAAAATAAGAACTGGTAAAATTAAACCACCTCCACCGACTCCAACAAGTCCTGATAAAAATCCAACTGATAAACCAAGTACCACCATTACCCATATTTTTGTATATTTATATTTTGCTTCTCTTTTTTTATAAAGCATTAAAGTAACAGCTACTATTATAAAAATAGCCAAAATTATTTTTACATAAATGGGTGGAACGAAATTACTTGTATAAGCTCCTATGGGAGTTCCAATAAGTAAAGATAAGGCAAGAGGGATAGTCGCTCTTATATCCAAAACCCCTCTAAAAAAGTTCATTATACTAGCCGTAATAGTGCTCATTGAATTTATAAAAAGTCCAAAGGCTTTCGCTACATTAAGAGGTGCACCCATCATATTAAACAAAGGCACCAACATAATTGCACTTCCAACTCCTCCCATTGCAAAAAGAGTTGAAAAAAATAGAGTAGAAAAAAAGTAAATAATATAAAGTTCCATCTATTTACCTAATTCTAAATCTTTTGCTTTTCCACCTTTCAATCTTTCCATCAATTTAATAAGCCCACCATTTAAATATCCTGCATTAAACCCTTCACTTCTTAAATAACTCATGGCTATTATACTTCTGTCTTTTCCAGGACACGCACATATAATTAATTTATCTTTTGGTAATTTATCTAAATTTTCTGCTAATTTTGGTGCAGGGATTTGCATTCCAAAATTCAAACTCCATACATCAGCTTCAAAAGGCATTCTGACATCTAAAAGTTCTGCTTTTCCTTCATTGTATAATTCAATAAACCTTTCTATATCAATTGCTATTTCTTTCATCCCTTTTGGATTATTCATGAGTATTACATTTTTCATTATTTTTCTCCTTTATTTTGAAATCTTTTTGCATTTTTCATACTTATTTCAGATAAAAATTCTTTAAATCCACCTGTTAAATTTTTTACTTTAAATCCTTTATATCTTAAATATTCTACAGCTTTATTGCTCCTAAAACCTACAGGACATGCACAAATTATAATTTTATTTTTATCAAGTTTATCTAAATTTTCTGGTAATTTATTAAAAGGAATATGAATAGCAATTTTAAATTCAACTAAATCATTTTCAAAATCTTCTCTTACATCCGCCATTATTGCTTCATCTTTTAAAAGTAATTCAGCTGCATCTTGAGGTGTTATTTTACTTTCTCCTATATTTTTTATAGTAGTAGCTTTTACGAATTCATCATAAGTCATATTAACTCCTTGTTTTATTTTTTCTATTTCAATAGAAGAAAAAATTATTTTTCTAATTCTTCTTCTATTTTTTCAATTATATTTGTTTTTTTGTTATTCGGATCTGTCGCATATGTAATCATTGGAACATAAATTAGTGTAAGCAATGTTCCAATTAAAAGCCCACCAATTGCAACATCAGCAAGAGGTGAAAGTCTTTCAAGTCCCACTGCTTGTTCAAGTGCAATAGGAATCATACCTGCAATTGTTCCAAATGCAGTCATCATAACAGGTCTAAATCTCACTCTAATTGCTTCAAGTGCTGATTCATATGGAGATTTTCCACTTGCTTCATACGCTTTATAAAAGTCAATTAATAAAACAGCATTTTTGATAATAATACCAAACAGAAGCAATATTCCCACTAAACTTGGCATACAAGAAGGTTTATGCATGATAAGCATTCCCCACGAAGCCCCAATCATAGAAAGAGGTAACACTAAAATCATAATTATAGATAATCTAAATGATTCATAAACTACCATTAAAGTCATAATCAAGACTATAACCCCAATAGCAATTGCTTTTATCATTCTTTTGAAACTATCATTCATAGCTGTAATATCACCTTTCTCGTGATAATTAGTTATTCCATTTTTATGTAAAAGCGCATCTGCATCCGCGGTTATTTTACTAACTGGTCTTGTAGCTCTGTATCCTTCAACATCAATAGCATATTGTAAATTATTTCTATCAATTTTATTATAAGTGAAACCTTTTGTAATTGTTGCTATTTGACTCAAAGGAATATCACCTTTTGGAGTATGGATTGGTAAATATTTAAGCGCTTCTAGATTTTTAGCAAAATCTGAGTCAAATCTAACTCTTACAAATTGAACATTCATACTACTTAAATCACTATTAACTGTTGCTACTTGGTCTTTTAATGCAATTTGAGAAACAATTCCTGCTGGTGTAATTCCATAAGATAAAGCTTTGTTTTTATCTACTTTTATTATAGCTTCTTGGAAATCTTTATCCCAACTTGTCATAATCGTTTTAAGCCCTTTCACATTATAAAGTATTTTTTCTACTTTATGAGAAAGTGCTGGAAGCTGGGCATAATGATCACTTCTTAACTGAACATCAAGAGGTGCTGAAATAGTTGAAAGTGCTGTCGCACCAAAATCAAATACTGCTAATTTTTTAACTCCTTTTAATTTTGATAATTCTTTTCTAACTTCACTTTCCATTTGCCAAATATTCTCTTTTCTATGGAATCTATCAATTGCAATAATAGTCATATTTATACTATTACCTGCACCTCCACCACCAAGAGAAAGCACACCTTTTTCAGTACCAATTTGAATTGAACTTTTTTCAAGCCAAGGTTGATTTTTTAGCCACGCTAAAAATGGTTTTAATCTATTTTTTGCCTCATCAGCATTTAAATTTGATGAATATTCCATATGAACTTTCATAATACCTGTATCCATTGGAGGCATTGTATCTTTTCCAATAGTTGGCATAATATTTTTTACACTCAAAACTAATGTAATAACAGCTGCTGCCATAATTAATATTCTTCTAAGTGGATAAAAACTTCCATTTGAAAATTTAATAATTCCTAAATATGGAATTACAAGTTTCCCTATTGTTTTTTGATATAAAACTTCAAAGAAATTTTCTACTTTTGTTTTACCTGAACCATTTTTATAAAGAATTTGAGATAATTTAGGTATAAATGTAATTGATAAAAAGTAACTAATTAAAAGTGCTACAATTAAAGTCTCAATTAATGGTTTAAAAATCGTCTCTGGAAATCCTCCCACAAACATTAAAGGAAATGTAATTGCAATAGTTGAAATGGTTCCTGCAAATATTGGTTTTAATACCTCTTTTGTTCCATTATATATAGCTTGTTCTAAATCTTCTTTTTCATCAAGATGTCTTTCTATATTTTCAAGTACAACAACCGCGTCATCTGTAAGCATACCAAGAGCTAAAATAATAGCTGTATAAATTACTATATTTAATCCCGCACCTGTTAGATATAAAAAGGCAATTGTTCCAAAAAATACCATTGGAATAGAGATAGCAGCTGCAGCTAATGCTCTGAAATTTCCAAGGAAAATAAGCAATACTAAAAGTGTATAAATAATCGCATCCCTCAAAGCATCAAGCATATTAGAGTTTGATGTTTCAACTAATGTTCTTTGAGTATCTGAAACAGTTACTTTTATGTTTGGATATTTAGCTGAAATTTCTTTCATAATTTTTCTATCTGCGTCACTTGTTCCAAGTACGCTTCCTCCTGGTGCTCTCTCGACTGATACAGCGATAGCAGGAGTATTATTTCCAACATAAGCAGTATTATTTGTTTGATAACTCCATTTTATTTTTGCAATATCACCAAGTCTAATATTTGGTTTTACAAACATATTTTGAAGTTTTTTAACATCATCTTTTTCACCATAAAAAGTTAAAGTCATAAAACTATTTTTTGTTTTCATAAATCCAATAGGTATATCTTTATTTGTAGTTCTTAAAACCCCAATTAAAGAGTCTAAACTAATACCATATTTTTGCATTTTAATAGGATCTATTTGTATCATAATAGCACTTTGATATCCACCAAAAATTTCTACATTTCCAACATCAGAACTACTTAAAAGTTTTGGTTTTATATAACTATCTGCTATTTTTCTAACCTCAGCTAAACTCATATTATTGTTTTTAGGACTTAAACTAAACACATCCACAGGCATCGTAAAATCTCCTACTACATATATCGAAGGAGCTGAGCCTTGTGGAAGTTTAGCTTTGATTCTGTTTAGTGCATTACTTACATCCACCGCTGCCGCGTTCAATCCTTTTGTATATTGAAATACAACATGAACAATCGAAAAGTTAGGAACATTTGTTGATTTAATTTCAAAAACATTACTTAAAGTTCCCATTTCTTCTTCTACTGGTTTAGAAACTGTGGTAGCTACTACATTTGCAGGAGCTCCTGGAACTGTGGTAAATATTACAACTTCAGGTCTATTTGCATCGGGAAATAGATTTTTAGGCATCTTCACAAGTCCTATAACTCCAAAAACAAAAAGTCCAAGGATTATAGCAGTTGTTAAATAACCTCTTTTATAAAAAAAATCAAACATTTTTTACTCCCCCACTTTAATTGGATGTCCAGTTTTGAGTTCAAGTAAAATATCAGGCTCTCCCACAACTACTGGTGCATTTATATTTTCTTTGATTGCTACCCCTTCACTTCCTTTTGCTAAAATAGTTACTTCTTTTGGAGTTGCGTTATTTCCATTTGCCACTAAAACATAACTTTTATTATTGATACTTAAAATTGCTTTATAAGGTAAAATAGTAGCTTCACCATTAAATTCAACTACTTTTACATTTACTTTTTCTCCACTTGCCAAAGTTTCATCATTTACATCAGCTTTATAAGTTTTAACTGAGTTAATAGTTGTATCAAGTGAGATCAAAGGATAAATTTTGTTTTTATAAATAATCTCTTTTTTCTCTTTTGGTAAAATAACAACTAAATAATTTCCACTTTTTGGAGTGATTTGTAATAATGGTTTACCAGCAAAAGCGTTATCTCCCTCACCCAAAAATTTATGACTTACAATTCCATCAATTGGTGAAATAATAGTCGCATAACTTAAATCATTTAAAATAGATTTTTTACTCTCTTTAAGTCCTAAGATTTTAGCTTTAACTCCTTCAATTTGAGCCGTTTCATTATCATATTTTTCTTTACTTGCTATTTTTGCTTTCAAAAGTTTATATGTTCTTTTATGATTTGAAATAAGTGTATTTAAAAGAGTTTCATTTGCTCTAATATTTGCATTAATAGACACTAAAGAAGTTTTTAATTTAGTATCATCAATTTTTGCAACAACTTCTCCTTTTTTAACTTTATCTCCTAAATTTTTAATAAATTCAATTTTACCTGTGAATTTTGTATTGATAATAGAGATATTATCATTTTTAACCTCTGCTAAATATGGTAAAGTTAAAGTTTTATTTTCTACCTTTGGCGTAACTACTTTTACATTAATTGGGTAAATAACTGCTATTTTTTGATGAGCATCTTCTGCTTTTCTTTCTTTAACCAATTTTACACCTGCAATTACTAATAACGCAACTACTAATAATACTATAAGCCATTTTAAAAATTTCATTTTTGCTCCTTAAATATTGAATTAAAATCATTTCCATAAATGAAAGCTAAGTTTGCTACTGTTTCTTTAAGTTGTGCTTTTAAACCTGAAAGAGTAGCTTTTGCATTTGCTAAATCTGTTTCATAACCTAAATATTCATCTACTGTCATAGCTTGATTACTAAAAGCTGTTTTTGCACTTTTTAAAAGTTCTTTTTTAAATTTCAGACTCTTTTTAGCAGAAGCTATCTCTTTTTGGATTAAAACTAAATCATAAGTTAATTTATTCGCCTGGGCTGTTAAATCTTTTTCTGATTTAGTTAAGTTTAATCTATCTTTTATCAAAGCAATTTTTGCTTTCTCTATATCTTTATTTGCTACTTTATCAAATATATTCCATTGTAAATAAAACCCAACATTAGCGATATTTCTTTCATCAATATTATCTGTATTGTATGATTTTACATAACCTTTTGAGATATTTGCTTTTAAAAATAGTTTTGGATACCATCTTGTAGCTTTTTTGGCATCTACATTTTTTTCATCTGCTTTTATACTCCATTCTATTGGTTTAAGTGATATAAAATCATCTTTTTGATAATTTGTAAATCCAACATTCATTGGATAATCAACTACAATATTTGTAAGTTTATAAAGCTCTGATTTTATAGAATTAATTTTAGTTCCTATATCACCTATTTTTATATCAATTTGAGTCAAGGCATCTTGAAGTCTAATTAAATTAAATTCAGGAATTGCACCTGCTTTTACTCCTATTTGAATACTTTTAATCGTTTCTTGAATTGAAAATTGTTTTGATTTTAGTGCTATTTTTAAATCCTCTAAATAACTAAAATTACTTAATAATCCAATCAAAAGAGCATCTCTTTTGAGTAAATCTATCTTACTTTTTAGTTTTACAGCATTAAGTAAATCACTCATTTTCTTTTGATTTTCATATATCTCTTTTACAAAAATAGGCATACTTAACCCTACTCCAATTTTTGCAATATTTTGTCCAAAAGGTAAAGATTCCCCCTTATTTAACTCTTTTCCAGATTCTGTTGGAGTTAATGGGACTAATGACATATCTCGATTATAATGTTCAATACTTGCATTTAAACTAATTTTTGGAAACAAAGATGATTTAACTGCTTCTTTGTTTATTTTCATATTTTTCGTTATAACATCATTTATCTGAGTTTCTGGTGCTTTTTGAACTGCATCAAAAAGCCCAGTAAGTGTTGTAGCTTGCAAACCTATTCCAACAAGTGGAATTAAGAGTAACTTTTTCATTTTTCTCCTTTTATGTAGTTTTGTATCATTTTGTATAAATCTTCTTTTATATCTTTTATTTTTGAATTTGGACAAGTCTCTGGATCTAGACAAGTTATATTTACAACTTTTTTCCTTAAATTAATTGTATTTTTATAATTGATTAAAACACTCATAATTGTTGTTTGAATAAAAAACGGATTTATATTTTCAGGAATTATTTCTTTTAATTTTTGGATAGTTTTAGAAATTATTTCTATTGTTTCATCCTCTAAATGCTTACCTTTACAAGAAAGTTCTTTTGAAAACATTTGCCTAATTTCACTATTTATTTCAAAAAAATCTGCTAAAGTAAAAACATACTCTTTTAAAGATGTTATTTTTGAAATATCTATTTTTTTAAATTCTCTTTTAAAAACACAATTATAAATTGTTTGTTTATTCTTAAAATGATAATAGAAAGCTGATTTAGTAATATCCAAATCTTTAGCTACATCATCTAATGAAGTTTTGTCATATCCTTTCTTTGCAAAATGAACTTTTGCAACTTCTAAAATTTCCTCTTTTTTACTCAATTTTCCTCCTTACTTACTAGTAAGTAGAATTATAGCACAAAAAAAGAAAAAATTATACTTTTTTAGATATTTTAAATAAATTCAAAAAATATTGCTTTACTTTTAAAATTATGATATAATTCATTTCTCATTTAAAAAATGGAGGGGATGTGATCCTGGTGGACACCCCGGGCTTCAAACCCGGTGGGGTGGCAGGTGACTGTTTGCCCGGAAGGTTCGATTCCTTCCCCCTTCCGCCAAATCATTCAAATACTCTTTTTATCATAAATATTCAGATATTATTTTTTATCAAATTTTAAACATTATTAGATATAACTTCTATATATTTATTATTTCTATCCAATACCTAAAATTCTAAATGCAGGTGAAATAGTAGAAGCAATCGCATTTTCTACCATTGAATGAAGTCCTAATGGTCTCATAAACATTTTGGTAGCCATTTTATATGGATAATATTTTTTAGCAAATTGTTTAGTTGTTTCTAAAAATTTTTCATAATTTTCATTATCATCATTTACAGCATCAAAAGCAATTTTTACATCTTCATTATTAATTTCTTTTAATCTATCATATAAAATTTTTATAATATCAGTTTTTGATAATTTTTCTTCATCTTTATATTTTTTAAATACTTTTTCAAACATTTCAAAATGATAAACTTCATCTTTTGATATTTTTAAAGCTAAATCAACTAAAACAGGTTCATTTAAATCTTTTGCATAAGCTGCAATTGCTTTATAAAGAGTTGAAGTCCCAGTTTCTACAACCATTCTTGCTATCATTTCTTTTGCTCTTGTTGGTTCAAGATATTCTACCTTACAAAACGGCAAATAATTAGTTCTAAATATTTTATAATGTTTATCCCAATCAAATTCAGGCCAAACTGTATTGATATATTTTTTAAGAGAAGCACCATGTTGAATCTCTTCTTTTTCCCAAGTATTATTTAACCAATTTACCGTTTCTTCATCACCTTCATAAAATTTTGATAAATTCATATCATAAACATCTGAAGTTATCTCAATAAATGAAGCAATAACTAAATTTTTGAAAAGATATTTATTGTCTTTTATTAAATTTACATCTATTTCATCATATTTTATATCTGTTTCATAATTCCATCTCATTTTATTCTCCTTTACATTTAATTATTATTTCATTAGATAAACTCTTTTAAAACAAATAATTAACGATTCTATTATAGCATAAATTAAAAAAACATCTCTTTGATTGGCTTGAAAAAAAGTTTTATTTTTTCTTTAATATTTTTTATAAATTTTTTTATATTTCTATAAATTTTACTTCTTATTATAAGTAAATACCAATAATAAAAAATTTTAATAATGAAATATTTTAACAATCTTTTTTTATTATGCTTAAATATATCAATAGTAGGAATATATATAATAATCTTTAAGATATAAAATATAATCCCTAATATTACAAAACCTTTTGCAGTTAAAAAAACAGCAAAAGTAGCACTTGTTTCAGCAAGAGCAGCTATAAATAAAAATGAGGCCAACAAAATAAAATCATTACTTTCAGTGATAAATTCAATAAAATTATCATAAAAATTAAATTTTCTTATAAATTGAAGTAATTTTTTTGCCGTTTTTATTATAATTTCTTCAAAAATAAAATATATTATAAATAATATGTATTTTATAATAAGTTGTAATTTATTAAATATTGATTTCATAATTTTAAGCCTTTATTTGTATATAAAAATATTATTTTTCATTAATATATTATTAGAAAATATATTAATTTTTATTATTTTTAGAAATTATAACATAAAATTATTTCAAAACTTTTATGTTATAATAAACTAAAAAAAGGCATAAATATGCAAAATAATCAAATAGATTGGGAAGAAGTAACAAAATTAAATCAAATGTTTTCAGGATTTTCACAAGACTTTTTAAGTAAAAAACCTTGTAGAGTTCATCCGAATGAAGTTATTGAAAAAATAAATAACAATGAAAAAATTTTAATGCTAGATATTAGAACAAAATATGAACAAGGTTTTGTGGGTTATACATTGCCAAACTCTCTTCATATTCCGATGAATGAACTTTTTCAAAAAGAATCAATTGAAAAACTAACAGAATACAATGATTATGAAATAGTTTTGAGTTGTCATAGAGGTTTTAGAACACTTGTAGCAACTGCATTTCTACAAAGAATTGGAATGACAAATGTAAAATCACTTGAAGGTGGAATAGCTGAATTTGCTTTAAGTATAAAACCATAAAAAAAGGGTAGAATTTCTACCCTTCAATATATCCGATATGAATTAAATAAAGTAATGCTATACCAAAAATAATTCTATAAACTCCAAATGCATTTAAAGTATATTTTTCTACAAATTTCAAAAATAATTTAACCGTAACATAAGCCACGACAAAACTAACTACAAATCCAACTGCTAAAACAATTTCATTTGATTCACCAAAAGAATGAATATTTTTAAGCATTTCATAACCACTTGCAGCAAGCATTGTAGGAATTGCCAGTAAAAAGCTAAAATCAGCAGATGTTTTTCTACTTACACCACTAAGCATTCCTCCTACAATCGTAGAACCACTTCTACTTGTCCCTGGGATTAGAGCAAACACTTGAAAAAATCCAATTATAAGAGCTTGTCTAAAACTCACTTTTTCTACATTTTTTGCAGTTATTTTTTCTTCTTTATAAACTTTTTCAACTATAAAAAAGACAATACCACCTATGATAAACATCCAAGCAGCAGTAGTAACTGTAAATAACTCTTTGATTTGATGTCTAAATAAAAATCCAATAATGGCAAGCGGTAAAAAAGCAGATATGACTTTTATCCATAAAGACTTTTCTTTAAAATTAATTTTGTTTAAATAAATCAAAATTATAGCCATTGTAGCTCCTAACTGAATAATAACTTCAAAAGCAACATTTGCAGCATTTTGCTTCAATCCCATAAGAGTTGAAACTATAATCATATGTGCAGTAGAAGAAATAGGTAAAAACTCTGTAATTCCTTCTACAATTCCTAAAATAAGCGACTGAAAAATATCCATTGAACACCTTTTAATTTTTTGTAATTATATCTAAAATCTTTTCTTTATTTTAAATAAAACTCCCACAAATCCAAATGCTACAAATGAAAAAAAAGTTGCTACAATTATTGCATCATTCATTCCTATTTTATCACCCATAAATCCAAAACAAAAAGCACTAAAAGATGAAACAGAAAAACTAATTGTCATATAAACACTATTTAAAAATGTAGGTTTATCGCTTTTAAATTCTTGAACTAAAGCTAGAAGAATAGGAGACGCTGCAAATATAAAAATTCCTAAAAATGCTAAAAACAAAAACATAATATAACTATGAGAAAAAAAGATAAAACCTATCATTGAAACACCTGTTGCAAATGTTGAAAAATATAAAACTTCTTTTTTCCCAAATTTATCAGATAAATAACCACCTAAAAAAGTCCCAATTATCGCAAAAAACTGTAAAACTGAAATAGCAAATGTTGCATACCAAAGACTAAATCCATTTTTAGTTAAATATACTGCTAAATAAAGAGTAGTAAAAATTTTTGTTAATGATTGTAAAAATATGAAAATCCCAACAATTATAAAAAATGGAGCAAATTGTTTAAGAATTTGTTTATAATCTCCTTTTTGAACCTCTTTTGCTTTGAAATTTGTAAAATCACGAAGTCTAAAATACAAAATAACTGAAACAAGAATACCAAAAAACATTAACCTCCAAATACCTTCAATTCCCCAAAGAGATATAGCTGCGGTTACTATCAAAGGCCCAATCGCTCTGGCACTCTCTCCTCCAATCATAAACATACTCATTCCAAGCCCTACTTTACTACCGGAATTATTTTTTATAATAGTTGGAGTTGGAACATGAAAAAACACAGCACTCAAACCTGCTATAAAAAGCAAAAATAGAATCTGAGCATAACTATTTGCAAGCCCTAATAAAGACATAGAAATAGCCGTAATTGAAGGAGATAAAATTACAAACCATTTAACATCACTTCTTTCTGCCAAAATCCCTACAAATGGATTTAAAAGTGCTGGAAATCTTCTAACAATCTCAAAAAATGAACTCATTGCTAAACTAATTCCAAATTTTTCAATAATAAGTGGTAAAAGTGGCGCTAAAAATGATGAATAAACATCGTGTGTAAAGTGGGCAAACGAAATCGTTGCCACTTGAATTTTGTCAAATTTTTTCATTACTTGATAGAGCAAGTCCCTGAAGTTATTTTTTGAAGTTGATTATTATATAATTTTTTAATACTTTCTTCAACTGTAATTGAATCTCTATCAGCATATACGCTAAGCCCTGCTTTTGCAAAACCTTCTGCAGGACTTTGCCCAATCCCGACTACAATCAAAGCATCTGGATTTAAAGCTAAAATATTAGCAACTGCATTTCCACAAGCATTTGCATTATGCCCTGGATTTTGAACACCTTCTACATCTACAATTTCACCATTATCATCTGTTGTAATGATTGTATAAAATGGAGCTTTTCCGAAATGTGCCCCCATTTTTGATAAATATCCATTGTTTTCACCTGTTGGTACTACTATTCTCATTTTTTCTCCTTTATTTTTAATACTTTAAAATTATATCAAAATATTGTATATCTGAAATGCACAAACCCTAAAATAGATTCCATATCTTTTACAATTCTTTCCATAATCTTTGCTCTATGAGTTCCACTCATCATTCTTGCTAATAAATATCCATTCATTAAACCAATCACAACTTTTCCATCACTTTTTTCATACACTGCTATACTAAGAGGCATTTTAACCGCCATTACTCTATCTTCATCATTGCTTAACATTTCAGATGCATATTTAGCATTACAAAATTTAATAATTTTTACTTTTCCAACATCTTTATTATTGAGATATTTTTTAATTACCGCTTCTTGATTAACAATATTTGTAACATGCCAACCTTTTTGAGAATTTATTCTATTTACCAATAAATTAACTGTTTTATCAAAACTATAATTTACTGGTATTTCTTTAAAAAGCATACTCATAGATGCTTCTTTCATAAAAAATCCCGCTAAAAACACTCCAAAAGCTAATCCTAAAATTAGCCCTGCTATTAATCCTCTTTTCATTATTCTTTCTCCTCTATACAAATTTTTTGTTCATTCACTGCCTTAATAGTTCTTCCTGTTACATATAAAATTACAATACTAGTAATTGAAAGTAAAGTATATGACGAGCAATAAAGCAAATTAGTATGATACGCTGAATACAATAAAATAGTTGCTATAGTAATTGCTGCTAATGGGAATGTATATGCCCACCATGAAATAAAAAATTCTTTAAAATCAAACATTTTAATTGCAAAAACAAGCAATATAAAAGTAAATAATGATATAGAATACAAAAGCATACTAAACATATCTATACTTCCAAAACTAATTCTAAAATAACTAATAAATCCAACTGCTGGTGGAGCTATCAAAATAAACAATGTAGGAAGTAACTTTTTTGCCAATGGATGGTGAAAAATAATTCTATACATTACCATTGTAAAAAGAACTAACCAAAGAAATATTCCTATTGCAAAAAAGAAAATAGAAACAAATATAGGTGCCGCATCCACTCCAACAACAGGTACCAAAACATTCCCAACAATTGGAATAAACCAAGCTGGATTTATATGAGCTTCTTTAAATTCTTTTGTTATCCAAAGTTCAATAATATATAAAGCTATATACAATTGTAACGCAGCCCCAATATACCAAAATCCTATAGAAATAGTAGGTGCATAATCATAATAAGATATTGAAATAAGTAAAAAACTTACTGAAATTGTTGCTGTAAAACTACTTTTTATAGGATGTTCAAACTCTTTTTTTACAACTTCAGGATACTTTAACCATTTATAAATATAAAAAGTAAATATTAAAAAAAATAAAATTGTATCAATTAATAATAAACTTTCATAAATAAAATATGGAGCATTTAAAAAATGATATGCTTTAGCAAAAGCTATTGTAAGTCCAGAAATTCCCATAATTATACCAAAAAGTTGTATAGGAAAACATTTTAACTCTCTTTTCATTTTTTTCCTTTTTATTGTATATTTAATTCATTATTTTTATATTTATCATGAGCTTCTTTTAATGTCATATTTTTTGCACCAATATAAACTTTTATATTTGTTTTTTTAATAACATCAACAACTTTTCCACCAGCACCATTTCCAGTAATGATAACATTTGGAGCAATTTCAGCTACTTTTTGAGCTGTTTGAAGTCCAGCTCCATGATCCATTGAAGAAGTGTCATTCGCGATTGCTTCAAGTTTATCACTTTCTTCATCATAAACAACTAAATATTCAGCTCTTCCAAATCTTTCATCCATTTGTGAATTCCAATCAGTTCCGTGTGCTGTAAATACTATTTTCATTTTTTTATCCTTTATTTTGTTTCAATTTTTAAATAATAATTTCAAAAAATATAGTAGTGAATAAATAAACGAAACAACTGCAAATTTTAACGAAAAAAAGCATTAAAAAAAGTGTGCTTCAAACCCAAAGGGCGCTTGCGTTGACACTTTTTAGCTTTTTGTAGTGTTAAAAAATTTACATTCTTGTTGAGTGTTTTAGAGACTACTATTATAAAATTATTATTTTCTTGCTAATTCTTTAATTTTTTCCCAACTATTTTTGATGACATTAGAAACTTCACTATTTTCATCAAACTCTACAATTGGTTTTACTTCGCTCATTGCTTTTGTAAAAGTTACATCATAAGGAAGTTTTGCTATAACTTCTATATTTTCATTTTTACAAAACTCTTCAATCTCATTTGCTTTTTTCTCATTTAAATCAGCTTTGTTTATAATGCAACAACTTCTAATATGAAAAGTTTTTACCAATTTTTGAACTCTTTTTAAATCATGAAGTCCTGAAACTGTAGCTTCTGTAACCAAAACTGCAACCATTGCACCACTTAATGATGAAATTACCGGACATCCAATCCCAGGACTTCCATCAACAACAATAAACTCTTTTTGTAAATTTTGAGCAAGTTCTTTTGCTTTCATTTTTACTTGACTTACAAGTTTTCCAGAGTTTTCAGCTCCAAATCCAAGTTTTGCGTGTACCATTTTACCATTATTTTTAATATTTGATACAAATACATCACCAGCTTTCCCAGTTACCATTTCAATCGCTGAGTGCCCACAAACTCTACTGCAATACCAACATCCTTCACAAGCAATGGGGTCAACTTTATGAAAATTATCTGTTTTAGTTATAGCATCAAACCGGCAAACATCATAACAATCACCACAATTTGTACATAACTTTTCACTTATAACCGCCACTTCTCCACTCATAAAGTCTTCTTGTTTCTCAAAGTCTGCACCAAGTAAAATATGCATATTTGCAGCGTCCACATCACAATCGGCAATAATTGCATTCTCTGCTTCTAAATATGCAAAAGATGCACTTAAACTTGTTTTTCCACTTCCACCTTTTCCAGAGATAACTACTATTTCTTTTGTATTCATTTAAGCTCTCCTATAAATTTCACTACATCATCAAGTGATTTTCTAAAATGTGAAATTTTTTCATAAAGCAACTCACCTTTTGCATAAGTTTTTGCTATCTCTTTATCATTTTGAATTTTTGCAATTATAGGAATATTCTCTTTTTTACAATACTCTTCAACTTGATTATCTCCAATTCCATATCTATTGATAACAACTCCTATTTTTTTGTTCAAAACTTTCATAGTCTCAACTGCCAAAACTAAATCGTTATATCCAAATGGAGTTGATTCTGTAATTAAAATAACAAAATCACTCTCTTTCGTAGCTTCAATTACTGGACAACTTGTCCCCGGAGGTGCATCAAAAAGTTTCAAAGAATCACTAAAATTTTCATTTACATACTCAATTGTTTGAGAAATAAGTGGCACTGACATCTCTTGACCTAAATCAATTCTTCCTTCTACAAAATCAAAGTTTTTTGTTTTATAATGTGTAATTTCTCCAATTCTTTCAGGTTTCATCGGGAGTGAATCTGTCAGGACATAATTCACTACACGCATAACAACTATGACACAATTGGGGATATACCAAAATTTCATCAAAAATTTTTGCTATTGCATTAAAAGCACAAACATCAACACATTTTCCACAAAGAGTACAATCTGTTTTATCCCAGTGTGGAACCATTTTGTTTGCTATTTTAGTCTCTTTTTTTTCTAATTTTAAAAATAGAGATGAATTAGGCTCTTCTACATCTAAATCTGCTAATACTATTTTTTTATCTTGACTTGCTAAATATGAAGCAAGGTTGCTAGAAAGAGTGGTTTTTCCTGTCCCACCCTTTCCGCTGGCAATTGTTATTGTCATCTATTTACACCTTTTCCTAAACCTTGACCTTGTCCATATCCAGGTCTGCTTCCTCTACAAGGATTTTGATTTTGGTTTCTTCTTCCTCCACCAATCCCAATTCCTTGACCTTGACCGTTTAATTTATTTAGATTTCTTCCTTGCCCTCCTTGTCCTCTTACATCAACAGCTTCTTCTGTCATACAACTTCCGTCTCTTCTTCTAAGACCATTACCTCTTCCAAATCCGTTTCCACCGTTTCCATTTCCAAAACCTTGACCTTGTCCTCTTCCTCCAAAACCTCTATTTCCTCTACCAAATCCTCTTCCTTGATTTCTTCCTTGACCTCTCATAATTTCTCCTTATTCTATATTTATTGCCTTACCATTTAGCAGGGCATCTGTAATTTTTACTCTTGCATTCGATAAGATTCTACCAAATGTTGCTCTTGAGACTTCCATTTTTTCAGCGGCCGCTTCTTGATATAGATTTTCTATATCTATAAGTCTCATAGCTTCCATTTCACTTGCTGTAAGAATTATTTCATCAAGTTCATTTGCTCTAACACCACACGGTTTAAAGCATTTGTGATTAAATCTTCCTCTAATTTTTCTTCTTACATATCTTGGCATCTTAAAATCCTTTTGAACATATGCTCATAAATTCATTATACAACTTTTTTGAGCATATGTCAAGAAAAATTAAAATAAAATTTATAGATTATAGAAAATTTTATAGATTGTTATAAAGTGTAGAAAATATCTGGCGGAGAAGATGAGATTCGAACTCATGGTAAGTTTCCCTACACACGCTTTCCAAGCGTGCGCCTTAAGCCACTCGGCCACCTCTCCTTAGAGAAATAAAATTATATCATATATTATAGGTGTTCCAAAATTTTAGTTAAATCTTTTTCATTTATTTCAATACTTGCTTCTTTTTTCAGAACTTCTTTTGCACAAAAAGCAACTCTAGTATCTGCATATTTAAACATACTTAAATCATTTGCTCCATCTCCACAAACAAAAGTGTTTTTTCTATCAACTCCCAAAATATTTTGAAGTCTATCAAGCATATCACCTTTTGAATAGTTAAACATCATGTCCCCTCCAACTAATCCTGTTAATCTTCCATTTTTTGCATGTAAAACATTACTAAAGTCAGCGTCATATCCCAAAATATTTTTTGCATAATTTGTAGCAACTCTAAATCCCCCACTAAAACATACAACTTTATAACCCATTTTCTTCATCTCATTTATAGTCTCTTTTGCACCTTTCATATAAGGTAAAGAGTGAGCAATTTTAATTACCTTTTTTTCTTCCAATCCTTCTAAAAGTTTAACTCTCATTATCAAGCTTTCAAAAAAATCCAACTCCCCTGCCATTGCCATTTCAGTAATACTTGCCACTTTTTCTTTTAATCCCAAAATCTCAGCAAAATTATCAATAGTTTCCCCATCCATTAAAGTAGAATCAAAATCAAATACCGCTAATTTCATAAAATAACCTTTTTTTGGTAAAATTATAACATATTTTAAAAAAAGGAATTTTATGATAATAAAAGAAAGAGATAACTTAGATAGAGTGATTTTTGAAGTGATTTTTGAAAATAGTGGCTCACTGTTTGCAAAAGAAGGATTGGCTAATTTTTTAGCAAAAACATTCAAAAATAGAGGGACTTCAAAAAATCCTGAAACTAAATTTTTGAAAAAATTAGATGATAATGCTATTCATTTATCCATAGCAAGTGGCAAGGAAACTATAACTTTTCATACAAGTTTTTTAAAATCAAAACAAAAAACTGCACTAAAACTTTTAAAAGAACTTTTAGTTGATCCAAATTTTAGTGAAATAGCTTTTGAAAAAACAAAAAAAGAGATTTTAGCTTCGATTGAGAGAAAAAAGAGTGATTTTGATTACATAGCTTCAATTAATTTAAATAAAGCAACTTTTCCCCAAACTCCACTCGCCTATCCAATTATGGGAGAAAAATTAGAATTTTCTCTTGAAGAAGTTAAAAATCATTACAAAAACTTTTTTATACAAGAAAATATGACTTTTGTAATAGGTGGAAACTTTGATGAAATTGATACTAATAAATTTTTAGAACTATTTCCAAATGGTAAAAAAGCTAAAATGCCTTTTTTCACTCCTATTCAAAATGAAATTATTGAAAACAAAACAACAGAGCAAGCTTATATCTACTTCAATGCACCTTTTAATGTAAATAAAAAAGAGCATTATAAAGCAAAAATATCTACTTTTATTTTAGGTGCTGGTGGATTTGGAAGTAGAATAATGGAAGAAATTAGAGTGAAAAATGGACTTGCTTATTCAGCATATGCAAGTAATTCTTTTACAAATCATACTAATACTTTAAAAGGATATATGCAAACAAAAATAGAAAATCAAAGCTTTGCTATAGATAAATTAAAAGAAATTATCTTAGATTTTAGTCAAAATGGAATAAAAGAAGAAGAATTAATTCAAGCTAAAAACTTTTTAATAGGAAGTGAACCTCTAAGAAATGAGACTTTAAACCAAAAATTAGCAAGAAAATTTAATGAATATTATAATGGATATGAAAAAAATTATTACAAAAAAGAGTTAAAATTAATTGAAGAATTATCATTAAATGAATTAAATAACTTCATCAAAAATCATAATGAAATAAATAAGTTATCTTTTAGCATAGTAACAAAATGATATCAAAAGAAGATTTAGCTAAACTTTCAAAACTACACATCACAAATTTACTCGACCTTTCTTTGGTCGCTCCTAAAAAATATGAAAATAATATTATTCTAAATTATATTACAAACAACGAACAAACATTTCAAGCTAAAATTTTATCTACTACCAAAAATCCAAAATTCACAAAAGTAAAAGCTCATCTTTTGAATGTGGATTTGATAGTTGATTTACTATATTTTAATATAAAATCTTGGCAAATAAAACAATTTTCAACTAATCCAACAATATATATAAAAGGAATTATTAAAAATCATCAAATAGTACAGCCAAAAGTAGTAAATGTAGTTAATAAAATAAATGTAATTTATAAAACACCAATTAATTCTAAAACATTAAAAGCACTTATAAAAAAATATATCACGATAGAAAATTTACAAAAAGAGTTACCTAAAAATATAGTAAATGAAATTTATAATATTCATTTTCCTGTAAAAATACCAAATTTAGAAGATAATTATGCTCTTAAATTTACTGAAATTTATAATCATATAAAAAAACTACAAACAAAAAAGAGAGTCTATCCTGCTATTAAAAAAATAAAAAAAGATATAACACCTTTTATCAATAGATTACCTTTTAAGCTAACAAATGCTCAATTAAATGCAATTGATGAAATTCAAAAAGATTTAGATTCCTCAGTCCAAGCTCGTCGTGTAATAATCGGTGATGTAGGAAGTGGAAAAACAATCATAATGCTTGCAAGTGCTTATATAGCTGATAAGTCAATCATAATGTGCCCTACTTCAATTTTAGCAAATCAAATTTATGAAGAAGCTTGTAAATATTTAGATGAAAAAGTAACATTAATTACACAAAAAGCAAAATTTACTGAAGAAGATTTGAATAATTCTAAATTACTAGTAGGAACTCACGCTCTTCTTTATCAAAAATTACCACAAGTTGACTTAGTTATGGTAGATGAACAGCATCGTTTTGGAACTATGCAAAGAGAACAAATTGCAAGAATGACTAGTGAAAATAAAAAGCTACCTCACTTTTTGCAATTCTCAGCTACACCAATTCCAAGGACTCAAGCATTAATTTTATCAAATTTTGTGAATATAACACTTATTAAAGAACTACCTTTCAAAAAGGATATAGATACATTTGTTATAGATAAAAGTGATTTTAAAGATTTGATAATTAGAATCAAAACAGAAATAGCAAACAATAATCAAGTCATCATAGTTTATCCACTTGTAGAAGAAAGTAAAAATTTCAATCATAAAAGTATAGAAGAAGCTAAAGAATTTTGGTTTAAAAACTTCGAAAAAGTTTATATAACACACGGTAAAGATAAAAATAAAGAAAAAGTTTTAGAAGAATTCAAAAATTATGGTAATATTTTACTTACAACAACCGTTATTGAAGTAGGTATTTCTCTGCCTAGACTTACAACAATTGTAATAGTTGGAGCTGAGAGAATGGGACTTGCAACCTTACATCAATTAAGAGGAAGAGTAGCAAGATATGGCCAAAAAGGGTATTGCTATTTATATACAAATGATACAAAAAACCTAAGATTACAAAAATTTTCCAAAACGATAGATGGTTTTAAAATCGCAGAACTTGATTTAATGTTTAGAAAAAGTGGAGATTTACTTGATGGAAGTATTCAAAGTGGAAAAAGTTTTGAATTTTTTGATGAAGTAAATGATATGCATATATTAGAAAAAGCCAAAGAATTTTTAAGGAGTCAATATGAATAAAGTAGATGAAGTCACCTCTTTACATTTAAGAAATGAAGCTCAATTTTTTACGTTTCAACTTAAAAAAGATGGTAATTTATATGCAATAAATATCTTCAAAATCAAAGAAATTATTAAATATAATGATGAATTTATTGATATAATGAGTGGTATTCCTTTCGTAGAAGGATTAATTACTGTAAGAAATTTTAATATTCCAGTAATTGATATGAAAAAGTGGTTTTCTTACAAAGGAGTCAACACAAATTTGGATAAATATGGTGTTGAAAGCGATGATAAAGTAATTATTATTTGTGATTTTAGTGGAATTTTGGTTGGAGTTAGAGTTTATGCTGCCCAAAGAATTCTCACTAAAAAATGGAATGAAATTACAAGAAATGAGGATGATTCAAATCCTAATCAAAAAGTAATAGGTCATACAAAATATTATGATAATTCTATTGTCCAACTTGTAGATATTGAAAAAATGGCAGTTGATGCTTTTCCTTGGATTGAAAAATCAAAAGAAAAAGAATTAGATAATATTTCCGAGTTAAATTTAGACAAATACATATTAATTGCTGATGATTCTAAACCTGTTTTGGATATAATGGGTAAAATTATGGAAAAATTAAATGTAAAATATAAACTATTTAATAATGGACAAGAATTATTAGATTTTTTAACTTCTAATGGAGCTGATGAAGTAGAAGCAATTATTACAGACCTTGAAATGCCAATTACAAGTGGATTTGAAGTAATAAAACAAGTAAAAAACAATCCATCTTTTTCAAAAATCCCAATAATTGTAAATTCAAGTATGAGTGGAGAATCAAATGAAAATATGGCAAAAAGTTTAAATGCAGACGGATTTGTTTCAAAATCAAATCCAAGAGAAATAGAAATTAGTTTAAGAAAGGCTTTAAATATATGAGTAATTTACCAAAATTTTATACAAAAAAACTAAAAAATGGACTGGAAATTGTAATAATTCCTATGAATAAAGGAAGTAATGTAGTTAGCACAAATATCATCTATAAAGTTGGTAGTAGAAATGAAGTAATGGGAAAAAGTGGAATAGCCCATATGTTAGAACATATGAATTTTAAATCTACAAAAAACCTATCTGAAGGAGAATTTGATAAAATTGTAAAAAGTATTGGAGGAGTTGATAATGCTTTTACAAGTTTTGATTATACACAATATTTTATCAAATCAGCCTCTAGACATTTGTCCAAAAATTTAGAACTATTTGCAGAAGTTATGGAAAATCTAAAGCTTACAGATGAAGAGTTTCAAAGAGAAAGAAAAGTCGTTTATGAAGAAAGACTTTGGAGAACTGATAATAATCCATTAGGTTATCTATATTTTAGACTTTTTAATAATGCTTATATTTATCATCCATATCATTGGACTCCGATTGGATTTAAAGAAGATATCTTAAACTGGGATATTAAAGATATTAGAAATTTTCACAAAACTTTTTATCAACCAAAAAATGCAGTTATTGTAATCGCTGGAGATGTGAAAGTTGATGAGGTTTTTAAATTAGCAAAAGAAAAATTTTCAAAAATAAAAAATAAAATAAAAATACCAAAAGTTCATCAAATTGAACCGCCTCTTGATGGAGATAAAAAAATAAATATTCATAAAGAGAGTGAGCTTGAAATGGTAGCTATTGCTTATCATATTCCAAATTTTGAACATAAAGATATGATAAATTTATCTGCTCTAAGCGAACTTTTAAGTAGTGGAAATAGTTCTATTTTGAATAAAGAATTAATCTACAAAAAACAATTAGTTAATCAAATATATGCATACCCTATAGATAACAAGGACAATGGATTATTCCTTTGTTTAGCCGTTTGTAATCCTAAAGTAAAAGCCGAAACAGTAGAAAAAGAGATAAAAAATATTATGCAAAATTATAAAATTACTAAAAAAGAGTTAAATAAACTTAAACTAAATACAAAAATGGATTTTATAACTAGTTTAGAAAGTAGTGACAGTGTTGCACAGCTTTTTGGAAGTTATTTTGCAAAAGGAAATATAAAACCACTTCTTGAATATGAAAAAAAAATAAATTCTTTAAAAATAGCTGATTTAATGAATGTGAAAAAATATTTTGATAAAAGCATAACTGTGATTTTAAAATAAATAATTTGATATAATAACAAAAAAGATTTAGGAGATTTATATGATTGGAGCAATGACAGCCTTAATAACCCCATTTAAAAATGGAAAAGTAGATAGCGAAACATTCGCTAAATTAATTCAAAGACAAATTGATAATGGAATTGATTTTGTAGTGCCAATGGGAACAACTGGAGAAAGTGCTACTTTATCACACAACGAGCATAAAGAATGTATAGAAATAGCTGTTGAAGTTTGTAAAAACAGCAGTGCAAAAGTTTTAGCAGGAGCTGGAAGTAATTCTACTGCTGAAGCAATTGATTTAGCTAAATTTGCCCAAAAATGTGGAGCAGATGCTATTCTTTCAGTTAGTCCATATTATAATAAACCCACTCAAAAAGGTATTTTTGAACATTTTAAAGCTATTGCTAATTCAATTGATATAGAAGTTGCTTTGTATAATGTACCAGGTAGAACTAATTCTAATATCTTACCAGATACTGCAATTAATTTAAGCAAAATTTGCCCCAATATTACAACTGTTAAAGAAGCTAGTGGAGATGTAAGCAAAGCAATAGAATATCAATCAAAAGATAAAAAACTTGATATTTTAAGTGGAGATGACGCTATAAATTATGCTATTTTAGCATGTGGTGGTAAAGGTGTTATTTCTGTAACATCAAATTTATTTCCTAAAAAAGTATCAGAGCTCGTTCACACAGCAAATTCAGGAGATTTAAAAGCAAGCAAAAAAATCAGTGAAGAATTATATGAACTTAATAAAATTTTATTTATAGAAAGTAATCCTATTCCTATTAAATATGCAATGTATTTAGCTGGACTATGTGAACTTGAATATAGACTTCCATTGACTCCTCCAAGTAATGAAAATATGAAAAAAATTGAAGAAGTAGTGAAAAAATATCTATAAAGGAATAAAATGAAAGGTAAGACATTAGTAATAAGTGGGGCTACAAGAGGAATCGGAAAAGCAATAGCTTATAGATTTGCTAAAAGTGGAGTAAATATTGCATTTACTTACAATTCAAATGAAGAAATTGCAAAAGAGATAGCTAAGGATTTAGAAAAAACTTATAATATTAAAGCAAAATATTATCCATTAGATATCTTAGAACCAAATAATTATAAAGATTTATTTAAACAAATTGATGAAGATTTTGATAGAGTTGATTTCTTTATCTCTAATGCAATTATTTCAGGAAGACCTGTTGTAGGAGGATTTGCTCCATTTATGAGACTTAAACCAAAAGGACTTACTAATATCTATACAGCAACTGTTTTAGCATTTGTAGTTGGGGCTCAAGAAGCTGCTAAAAGAATGGAAAAAGTCGGAGGTGGAAGTATAATTTCTCTTTCATCTACTGGAAATTTAGTTTATACAACTAATTATTCAGGTCACGGGAGTAGCAAAGCAGCTGTTGAAACAATGGTAAAATATGCCGCAGCGGAACTCGGAGAAAAAGGCATTAGAGTAAACGCTGTAAGTGGCGGTCCAATTGATACAGATGCACTGAAAAAATTTCCTAATTATGAAGAAGTTAAAAGTGAAGTAGAAAAAAGAAGTCCTCTTAGCAGAATGGGAGAAGCAAAAGATTTAGCTGGAATGTGCTATTTTGTTTGTACAAATGAATGTAGTTGGCTAACTGGTCAAACTATTGTAATAGACGGTGGAACAAGTTTTAAATAATGACAACACAAAATAAATTTATCACAGAAGATAATATAAAATTACAAAAGAAAATGAAATTAATTAAATTTTTTAAACATATTCCAAATATTTTAGCTTTTTCTCGTGTTTTAATGGCTATTTTAATGTTTATGTTTTTTGTAAATAGAGATTTATTTCCAAATATTCACACATCTTGGCTTGATTTTTTTACAGCTCTTATTTTTACATTGGCATCTGTTACAGACTTTTTTGATGGATATATCGCAAGAAGTTTTGATGCAGTTTCAAAACTAGGAGAAATTCTAGATCCACTTGCTGATAAAATGCTTGTATTAGCTGCATTTATAGGATTAATTGTAATCCACAGAGCAAGTCCTTGGGCTATATTTATTATTTTAGTTCGTGAATTTTTCATCACAGGACTTAGAATTCAAATGGCAACAGAAGGAAAAAAAGTAGCTGCTTCAATGGCTGGAAAGGTAAAAACAGTTTCTCAAATGGGAGCTATTGGTTTTCTTACAATGAATTGGTATGGTGGTGAATTTTTATTATGGTTGGCAGTTGTTTTAACTGTTTATAGTGGGTTGGATTATATTAAAGAGTATTTGAAATCTTAATTTATTAACTTTATTTAAATAAAAATATTAATTAGTCACTGACCTAAAACACTCAACAATAGAACAAATTTTTTAACACTACACAAAAGCTAAAAAGTGTCAACGCAAGCGCCCTTTGGGTTTGAAGCACACTTTTTTTTACGCTTTTTTTCGTTAAAATTTGTAGTTGTTTCGTTTATTTGATCAGTTCCTTATTTTAAATATTTCAAATTTTGTTTTGCAATAGATAAATAAAATAAAAAAACTAAATAACTATAAAATATAAAATTGGGAATATAAAAAGTTATAAATTTATCTCCTAAACTTAAATAACTTTTTATAATTTCATCCAAAATTCCACCTTCTCCTATCAAATGTAAAAACATCTCTAATGGATAAAAAAGAGTAAAAATTATACTAACAAAAGGGCTAATTAATTGATACTCGTTAAAATTTCCAAAAAAATAGTGGGAAATTGGAATCATAGCAATATACAAATAAATTGGCAAAATCACTAATCCATTTATAAAAGTAGCTTTGAAATATTTAAAAAACAAAAATATCAAAAATACTCCACTTAAACTAAGAAAAAAACCAAGACTAGTTAAAAATGAAGGAAAAATTACAATTCCTACAATTGCAGTCAAAAATAGAAGTTTAAAACTAAAAATATCTCTTAAATAAAAAGCAAAACAAAAAGCAATAATCTCCATTATAAAACTTCTTACTAAACTTGCAGGAAATCCTACAAATGCAAGATAAATAAATAAAATAATAAGAATTAATATTCCCAAATCTATATTTCTATTTCTATAAGCAGGCATAAATAAATTATAAATTGGAGATAAAATAAGATATAAAAGTCCACTAATAATTGCTAAATGAAGACCACTCAAAGCCAAAAGATGACTAATTCCTAAAGTAGATAATTGTTGCCTTGTTTTGTAATACAGGGCATCAGCAAAAAACAAAGCATTGAAAATATTAGCAATATATTTATCTTTATGCTGTTTTTCTATCCATTTGTTATATTCTGGCTGTTCTAAAAGTCCTAAATGAAAAGTTGGAGCATAAAATTTAGTTAAATAGCCAAAAAAAGATATTTTTTTCGTAATTACCCCTACTTCTACATTTGAATTTAAAATATCTTTTAAATCATCTCGCGATGTAGTATAAAACTCCATTTTAGAATTTTTCAGTTTTAAAACCCAATAATTTTTCTTTTTATATTGATTTACTATTTTTGCAGTTATAAATTCACTTTTTGAAATAAAGTTTTTATATTCATAATATTTATAAGATATATTTAAAAGAAAAATAAATAAGACAACACTAAATAGTTGCCATATCCACCGGAACTTCAATATTTGTATTAGTTGCTTCATATTCATTAACCATTATTGCCTTATCTTCAAATCTTGTAAATTTTTTATTAAATTGTAGATGAACTACTCCTGTTGGACCATTTCTCTGTTTTCCAATAATGATTTCTGAGTTTTCAATATCTTTTTCTTGAATAACTATATCTTGTGCTTTTTCACCTTTTTGCTCTGCTTCTTTTATTTTTTGCTTTGCTTCTCTAATCTTATAAACATCATCTCTATATACAAACATTATAATATCAGCATCTTGTTCAATCGCTCCTGATTCTCTTAAATCACTCATCATAGGTCTCTTATCTGGACGACTTTCTAAACCTCTATTAAGCTGAGAAAGTGCTAAAATAGGAACTTTAAGCTCTCTTGCAAGCATTTTAAGTCCCCTACTTATTTCGGCAACTGCTATATGTCTTTCTTTATTATCTCCTACCATTAATTGAAGATAATCAATAACTACAAGATTTGTTTCAGGATGTGTTGCTTTTAATTTTCTAATTTTACTCCTAACAGAATGAATTGTTTGCATAGAATTATCATCCACAAAAAGTTTTCTTGTAGAAAAATAATCAACCGCCGCCGTAATTTTACTCATTTCTTCATCATTCATATTTCCAGTTCTTATATTTTGAAGAGGTATTGAAGAATGAGATGAAAGCATTCTAAGCATTAATTGTTCAGCTGGCATTTCAAGAGAAAATATGGCCACTCCATTATTATTTCTCAAAACATTAGCTGCAATATTTAATACAAATGAAGTTTTACCCATAGCTGGACGGGCTGCAATAATCACCAAATCACCTTCTCCAAATCCACTTGTCATTCTATTTAAATCAATAAATCCAGTATCTATCCCTGTTAAAAATCCTTCCTTTCCTACTTGTGTCTTGATATAATCTAATGTTAAATCAGTGATTAAATTCATATCCTTAAAATCACCATCTTCACTTTCAGTAGCAATTTTAAAAAGTTTACTTTGAATATCTTCTACTACATCAACAGCTCTATCCTCACTATTTTCTAAAACTTCTTGTTTTACTACATTAGAAAAGTGTAAAAGCTCTCTTTTTACAGACTTATCTTTGATTTCTTTTGCATAAGTTTCTATCATTTCAATAGGAGCCGTGGTAATAACTTCTATCATTAAAGCTTCATCAAATTTATTTTGTTTACTAAGTTCCTCTCTTATCATAACTTCATCAATAGGATAATCTTTTTTATAAAGAGTTTCCATTGCCCCAAACATATCTTGATGAAAAGGAGAATAAAAATCTTTTGGTTTCAAAATAGCCGCTACACTTTCAAAATTAGCGCCATCAAAAATAATAGCTGCTAAAATACCTCTTTCTATATCTAAATTATATAATCCTTCCACACTTATTCTCCCAATTAAAATATTTGGAATTGTAACACAAATTTATACTATTTGATAATATTCAATCTCTTCATCTGTAATATCAATTAATTCTCTTTCTCTTAAATTTTCAATTACACTTTTACTGCAATTTACATCATTTGGCCATTCACGCATAAATCCATCAATTTTACTCTTATTAGTTCCATCAACTCCAATAAAACTATCTATAAAAATATCACGAGCAGCATCTATATTATTTGTAACTCTCCAGACAAGCATATAAGGATTATTTACATCATTTTGATGTGTATCTACAAAAACAACAATACTTAAATATCTCTCTAAAAATTTCAATTTAATAAATAACTCTTTTGCTGGACGAGTTTTTTCATATTGAATTACACAAATTGGATTAGCTGTATCTGTGAAATATTGTTTTAAAGCAACAACTGAATCATCTAAATTTTTAACTTTTTTTAGTAATTCCTCATCATTAAGTACTTCTATTTGTTTTTCTACTACTTCACCTGTGGCATCAATTCCAAGTTTCCCACCTACTAAACTTTCACTTGAAGAATGGTCAAGTGCATCCACAATTCCTTTTGAAATTAATATTCTATCTTTACTAAATCTATTTAAAATATGTTTTGTTAAATTTTCATAATCATCCAACTCTGGTGCATTTTCATCTACAAAAATAGCATGTTTTACGAAGCTCATTTGCCCTACTCCCCACAACGCATGAGCAATTTGAAGAGAATGGCCTTTATAAAGAGGAGCAATTTTTGATAAAATTAAATTATGGAAAACTCCATTTTCTGGCATTCTATAATCAACCAAATCTGGAACATTTGTTTTAAGAAGTGGTAAGAAAAATCTCTCAGTTGCATAGCCCATAAATTTATCTTCCAAAGGTGGTTTTCCTACAACTGTTGCATAAAAAATAGGATTTCTTTTATGTGTAATTGCAGTTACATTCAAAACTGGATAAGGTTCTTTCAAAGTATAATATCCAGTATGATCTCCAAACATCCCTTCAATTTCTGTTTCATTAGGGTCACAATACCCTTCAATTACAAAATCAACATCTTTTGGAATAAAAATATCATTTGTTATACTTTTTACAACTTCTACTGGTTTATCTTTTATAAATCCATATAAAAAAAGTTCATTTACTCCAATTGGAAGTGGCGCAGTTGCTGCCCAAGTATAAAGTGGATCTCCTCCTATGGCAATACTTACTGGCATTTTTTTATTTGCTTTTTTATATTCGTGAAAAAAGTGATTACTATCTTTATAGAATCTGCCAATGAAGTCCAAGTCGTTTATTATCATAAATTTGAAGTCTATACATTCCAAGATTAACTTTTTGGCCATCTAAACTTTTTGTATAAACTTGCCCCATTGTAATAAATTTACCACCATCTTTTTCCCAAGTTTTTAGTATTGGAAGAGAAAAAAGGTCAATTACATCTGTTTTTATAACTTCTTGACATTCACCTTTTTTAACCTCTTTTGGAAATACATTTTTTATCTTCCAAAGCATTTTAAAAACATCTATTTTATCTTTGAAATTTTTAGGCTTTTTAGGTTTTAATATATTTTCAACTTCTTGGATTAATTCATCAAAACTTTTATTATTAAAAACCAATTTTAAAGTATCATTATTAAAAATATTCATTAAAACTGGAGTTTTATATTCTGTTTTTTTTTCTTTATCTACTGGATTTGTAAAAAGTAAAACTTTTTGATTTTCTTTTTTTGTCTCCACATATGCAATATGGGGTATTTCTAAGTTTACATCTAACTTTTCATCTATAACTTTTAATAAATTTTTCTTTTTTAAGATTTCTATAAATTTTTGTGAATTCAAAATATAACCTTTTTTTGTTATAATTGTATCAAATTATAAAAGGATACTACATGAAAAAATTATTTTTACTAATTTTAAGCATACTATATTTAAATGCTTTTACAATTTATAAAAATGAAACTTTTGAAATAAAATCACCAGCCAAAATTATGACTACAAATTTTAACTTACAAATGAAAAATAGAAATGATGACATAATAATAGAGACTTTTAATAAAATTATAAAAGAAGTTAGAAAAAGTAAAATTTGCGAAGGTGGTAAATTTACTATCAATCCAAATTATGAATGGATAAAAAATAAAAAAATTTTCAGAGGATATCAAGGATATATCAGTTTTTACTGTACTTTTAAAGACACAAAAAGATATGCAAATTTAATTTCAAAAGTAAAAAATGAAAAAGGGATTATTTTTAGTCAAAACAGAATAAATTTTATAGCACCTACAAATAAAAACAAATTAGAAAACAAAGCTTATCATTATGCAATTAATTATACAAAATATTTAACTAAAACTTTTAAAACAAAATGTAAAATAAAAGAGATACATTTAAACAATGGTTATACCCCACATTTTTACAGAAATATGACAAAATCATTATCTATGGAAGCACCCATCCAAAAAAGTGTAATTTCAAAACTAAGTGTAAGTTATGTTTTTGAATGTAATTAACCGCCTAAATATTTATTTATAATCTCTTTACTATTTAAGAGATTTTCAGCCTTGTCTTGCATTACAATTTCACCATTTTCTACCACAAATCCATAATCACTTATTTTGAGTGCCGCGTAAGCATTTTGTTCTACGATTAATATTGTAATTCCTTGTTTTTTTAAATCTACAATAATTTTAAACATATCACTTACTATTTTTGGAGCAAGTCCGAGACTTGGTTCATCTAAAATAAGAAGTTTAGGCTCACTCATCAAAGCTCTTGCAATAGCAAGCATTTGTTGTTCTCCTCCTGATAAAGTTCCGCCTAATTGATGCTGTTTATCTTTAAGTCGTGGAAAAAGTTTATACATATTTTTTTTAAGAGCAATTCTATTTTCTTCATTATTAAAAGCACCCATATCCAAATTTTCATCAACACTTAAATTTATAAAAACTCTTCTACCCTCTGGCACAAGTGAAATACCTCTTTTTACAATTTTATCTGTTGTTAATTTTGAAATATCAACTCCAAAATATTCTACTTTTCCACTTTTAGGTATTAAATTCATAATAGCATTCAAAGTTGAAGTTTTTCCTGCACCATTACTTCCAATTAATGAAATAATTTGCCCCTCTTTGATTTGTAAGTCAACACCTCTTACTGCTTGAATTACTCCATAATTAACTACTAAATTTTCAACTTTAAACATTAAAATCTCCTAAATATGCCTTAATAACTTTTTCATCTTCTAACATATCCACCGGAGTCCCTTCAAATATAGTTTTACCATAATCAAGGACTAGAACTCTATTACAAACTTTTTGGACAAATTTCATATCATGCTCAATCAAAATAATAGTTAAATCAAATTCTTTTTTTATCACTTCAAGAATCTGGGCTAATTCTTCACTTTCACTATGATTCATACCAGCAGCTGGTTCATCTAAAAGTAATAAATCCGGATTTGTAGCAAGAGCTCTAGCTATTTCTACTTTTCTTTGATTTCCATAACTAAGACTTGTTGCATTATAATTGCTATATTTTTCTAGTTTTAATATTTTTAATATTTTAGAAACTTCAAGTTTAAACTTTTTTTCTTCTCTAAAAAATCTCGGAAATCTAAAAATTGCTTCAAAAAATGTATAATCAATATGATTATCAAACCCAATTAAAATATTTTCAAAAACACTCATACTTTTAAAAAGCCTAATATTTTGAAAAGTTCTTGCTATTCCGAGTCCTACAATTTTAGATGGTTTTTTATTTGTAATATCTTCATTTCTAAAAACAATTTCTCCACTTGTCGGCTTATAATTTCCAGTAATTATATTAAAAGCAGTTGTTTTTCCTGCTCCATTTGGACCGATAAGTCCAAAAGTTTCACCTAAATTTACTTTAAAATTTAAATTATTTATAGCAGTTACACCACCAAATTTTTTAGTTATATTCTTAAGTTCTATCATTTTTGTTTCCTAAACTTATCCCAAATTTCTTTATCTCCTAAAAGACCTCGTCTAGCAAATAACATAACTAAAATTAAAATAACACTAAATACTACCATTCTAAGTCCTGGATGAGCATCTGTAGTAAATCCTAATAAATTTGGCTCATCTAAAAATCTTAGCCATTCCATTCCTATCACAACGATAATTGCTCCAATGATTGAGCCTGTAATACTTCCAAGTCCACCTAAAACAACTATAATTAAGAGTTGAAAAGTTAGCATAAAAGTAAATTGATCAGGTGAAATAGTAGTTAGTAAAGTTGCCATAAGTCCTCCACCAATTCCTTCAAAAAATGCACTTGTCATAAATGCATAAGTTTTCATTTTGAATGTATTCACACCCATCGCATTAGCTGCATCTTCATCATCTCTAACTGCTTTCATAGCACGACCAAATTTTGAGTAAATAATATTTAAAACCACAACTACACTAATTAAAGCAAAAACACCTATCCATAATAAATTTGCATCGTGTGGAATTGAGCTAAGTCCCATACTTCCATTTGTGTAACTATCTTGATTGATTGCAACAATTCTAATAATAAATCCAAATCCAAGTGTTACAATTGCCAAATAATCCCCTCTAACTCTAAAAACCGGAAAAGCAAGAGACAAGGCTACTAAACTTGTAACTACGCCACTAATCAAAAGTGCTGGGATGAAACTTGCATGCATCCACATAACCAAAGGACTTGGGTCACTTAACATAAATTGCATACTTTTAGCATCTTTACCAAGCAGTAAAAGAGCCGTAACATAAGCACCAATTGCCACAAAACCATTTGGTTCTAAACTAAATTGACCCGTAACTCCATTTATAAGATTATAGCTAACTGCTAAAATAATAAAAATTCCTAAATTACTTAAAATCATAACAGAATAACCATCTAAATGATTATTTGCAAAAAATAATGTCCCTATAACTAAAATAATAGTTATTATTAGAGTAGTAAAATATCTCAAAATCTACTCCTTTCAAAATCAATTCCCATAATTCCTGTTGGTTTAAATAATAATACCAATATTAAAAAGAAAAATGCAATTGCATCTTTATATCCGGCCACATCTGGAAAAAATGCTACTACAAAAATCTCACTAAATCCTAAAATAAATCCACCAATCGCAGCACCACTTACACTTCCAATTCCACCTAAAACAGCGGCTGCAAAGGCTTTAAGTCCTACTAAAACTCCCATAAGAGGGTCAATTGAGGGGTAACTTATTGCATAGAAAATTCCACCTAAACCAGCTAGGGCTGAGCCTATAATAAAAACTAAAATAATCAAAAAATCCACATTTATCCCCATAAGTTTAACTGTATTCATATCAAAAGCAATGGCTTTTATAGCAATTCCATATTTAGTTTTGTTTAAAAACAACAATACAGCTAGTAAAACTATAAATGTAATTATAAAAATAATAATTGAAGACAAAGATGTAACTGCACCAAAAAAATGGATAAGTTTATCAAAAAAACTAGGATAATTAAATGCTTTTGGAACCCCACCAAAAAGCATATTAAAAAGATTTTCCAGAAAAAAACTCACACCAATTGCAGTAATTAAGAGTGAAATTTTCGGAGCATCTTTATCAAGTAAAGGCTTATAAGCTATTTTATAAGTTAGCATACCTGTAATAGAAGCTATAAATAAAGCTACCAATACAGCTAAACTAAAACTACCTGTAGCTGCATATGTTACAAAAGCACTAAAAGCACCTACCATCATAATATCACCATGAGCAAAATTAATAAGTCTTAAAACTCCATAAACCATCGTATAACCGATGGCTATTAGAGCATACATACTTCCTAAGCTGAGAGCATTTAAAGTTTGCTGAATAATCATTTTTTTCCTTATGGATTAATTGTAGTTTTATATACTATTTTTCCATTTTCAATTTCATTAATAACTGCTGATTTGATAGGATTTCCACTTTTAGGAATTGTAATATATCCAGTTACACCTTCAAGTTTTTTAGTATTTGTAATATTTTTAGCAATACATTGTCTATCAGTTGGATTTTTACATTTATCCATAGCATTTATAATTATGAAATAACTGTCAGCTCCATTTGCTGCAAAACTTGGAACTGATTCATTATTATATTTTTTATGATATTTTTCTACAAATTCTTTTGATAATTTAGTTGGTGTAGCTTTTTCATTGAAATGGTCACTAAACATAATTCCATTTGCTGCATCTTTTGCAACTTTTATTAAAGTTGGATCACTAAGTCCATCTCCACCTAAAATTGGTTTATTAATTCCTAACATTTTTGCTTGTCTAGCCATAAGAGCCATTTCTGGTGTATATATTGGTGCATACACAAAATCAGGATTTGCATTTTTTAAATTTGCTAAAATTGCTTTAAAATCTTTATCTCCAGTTGAAATAAATAGAACTTTCAAAACTTTACCACCATGTGCTTTATAATATTTCATAAAGTTTTTTGCAAGTCCAACTGAATAAGCTTGTGCTTTATCTATAATTACAACAGAATTTTTATATCCATTTTGAAGTGCATATTTTGCACCTACTTTTCCTTGGAATGGATCTATAAAACAAGCTCTATTCATATATGGATTATTATAAGTTACTATTTTATTTGTAGATACTGGAGCTACTGTTGGTATTTTTTCTCTTTTTACAATTGGCGCTACTACCAATGAATTAGAAGAAGTAAGCGCACCTATAATTGCTGATACTTTTTCTTGATTTAATCTATTAACTGCATTTGCAGTTTGTGTTTTATCACCTGCATTATCAACATATACAAGTTTTACTGTATCACCATTTTTAAGTGTAGGCTTCATTTCATTTGCTAAATCAATACCTTTTTTAGTCATTTGACCATACCCAGCAATTGCACCTGTCATAGGCATAATAACACCTACTTTTACTTCTTTTGCAAAAATAGTAGTTGCTGTAACTAAACTAAGAGCTAAAACTGCTAATTTTTTCATCATTTCTCCTTATTTTTTTTACAATTATAACAAATTAATGATAAAAATGTCTAATTCCTGTAAAATACATAGCTATATCATTTTCGTTAGCGGCTTCAATAACTTCATCATCTCTGATACTTCCACCAGGTTGAACAATATATTTCACTCCAGCCGTTGCTGCCGCGTCAATTGAATCTCTAAATGGGAAAAAAGCTTCACTTGCAACAGCTGAACCTGTTACATCAAGATTTAATTCTTTTGCTTTTTTCAAAGCACATTGTGCCGCATCCACTCTACTTGTCATTCCCATTCCAATTGCAACCATTGCACCATTTTTTACATAAACAATACAATTTGATTTTGTAAGTGCTGCAATTTTCCAAGCCATTTCTAAATCTTTGAAATTATCAGCTTTTGCTTTTGTTACACATTTAGCATTTTTAACTTCATCAGAGTTAACTCTATCTGCATCTTGAGAAACAAAACCACCCTCAATATGTTTGAAATCACTATCATCACCTGAAATATAGAGCTCATCACTTCCAACTTCAAAAAGTTTAATTCTTTTTTTCTTTTCAAAGACTTTCACTGCTTCATCTGTAATTCTTCCAGCGATAATAACCTCAACAAAAATTTTATTTATTTCTTTTGCAAGTTCTTCATCTAAAATCCCATTAATTGCTACAACTCCACCATAAGCACTAATTGGGTCACATTTTAGAGCTTGGGTATAACTATCCATTAGTGTGTCTTTCAAAGCAACTCCACAAGGATTGGCGTGTTTGATGATTGAAACTGCACCTTTTCCCATAGCAACTGCAACTCTAACTGCACCATTCATATCAGTTAAGTTATTGAAACTTGCTTCACCTTTAAGTGTTTTTAAATTATCAAAATGATTATCAAATTCATATAAAGCACCTTTTTGATGAGGATTTTCTCCATATCTTGTATTCATAACTTTTTTACCAGCTATAAATTTATATTCCCCAAAATTATCATTAAATCTTTTATTCATATAATTAGCAATCATTGCATCATAATTTGCAGTATGCTCAAACGCTTTAATCATTAAATTTCTTCTAAATTCTAATGTATTTTTATTATTTTTAAGTGCATCAATTACTTCATCATAATTGTTACTATTTGTAACAATAATAACATCATTAAAATTTTTAGCAGCACTTCTTACCATTGTAGGACCACCAATATCAATATTTTCAATAATTTCATCAAAATTATCTGTTCTTTCGATAGTTTCTTTGAATGGATATAAATTTACACAAACCAAGTCAATAGCCTCAACTCCAAGTTTTTTAGCTTCTTCTTTATGCTCATTTCTTTTATGTAAAATCCCTCCGTGAATATAAGGATTTAGAGTTTTTACTCTTCCCTCAAAACATTCTGGAAATTTTGTAACTTCTGTAACATCTATAACTTTTACTCCATTTTTAGATAAAACTCTAAAAGTTCCACCAGTTGATAATATTTCAAAACCTAACTTTTCTAAACTTTTAGCAAATTCAACAATTCCTGTTTTATCACTTACACTTAATAATGCTCTCATTATATTACTCCTTCTATGTCATTTTTCATAATATTTCTTAATCTATTAAAATAGATATTTTTTGCTTCTTCTAAACCATATTCAACATCATTAACTTTTATTTTATTTCCACCAACTTTTCCAATTTTTTCTACATAAATCCCAATATTTTTTACTTCTTCTTCAAATTTATCAGCATTTTCAGGTGCAATTTCAACAATTGCTCTTGAAATAGTTTCACTAAAAATATCTTTTTTATCATCGACTTTTACTTCTATTGCACAACCTTTATTACTTACACAAGCTACTTTATAAAGTGCAATAGCAATTCCACCTACGCCAACAGTTTTAGCTGATTCAATATTTTCACTTTCTAAAAGTTTCCATAAATTCACTTCTTTATCAAAGTTAACTTCTGGATGAACTCCAGCAATTTTGTTATAAAGTTTTTTTAGATATAAAGTTCCACCAAATTCACTTTTTGTTTCACCAATTACATAAAGTAAATTTCCTTCTTTTATCCATTTAGAACTTCTAACCTTGTCTCCCACTCCAACAGTACCTATTTCAGGAGTTGGAAAAATATTTTCATTACTAGTTTCATTATAAAGTGAAACATTTCCACTAACTACTGGAGTGTTTAACTCTTTACAAGCTTCTTTGATTCCATCCGTAGATTCTTTAAATTGCCACATTGTTTCTGGTTTTTCTGGATTCCCAAAATTCAGACAATCTGTAATTGCTAGTGGTTTAAGCCCTTTAGCAGCTACATCTCTACCTGATTTCATTACAGCCTCAGCTCCACCAAGTTTAGGATCTATATAACAAAATCTTGCATTACAATTTGTGCTCATACCCAAAAATATACCATTCTCTTTTACTCTAATTACACTTGAATCTAAACTTCCAGGATGTTCTGTTGTGTTTGTTTGCACCATTGAATCATATTGATTATAAACATAACTTTTATCTAATACTTCGCTATCTTTGATTAAAGTTTCAAATACTTCTTGATTTGGAATATCTTTATTTAATTCAATATTTTTAATTTCATCAATATATTTTGGTTTTGCTACTGGTCTAACTAATTCAGGTGATTCTTCACTAACTGGTGCAATTGGAATATCTCCACATTTTTCATTATGCCAGAAAAGTTCCATTCTTCCAGTGTTTGTAACTTCACCAATTACCTCAGCATCAAGTTCCCATTTTTTAAATATTTCAACTACTTTATCTTCGCACCCTTTTTTAGCACAAATAAGCATTCTTTCTTGACTTTCACTAAGCATAAAGTCATATGGAGTCATTCCTTCTTCTCTTGCAGGAACCCTGTCAAGATACATTTTCATACCAGCTCCACCTTTTGGCATCTCAAAAGCTGATGAAGTAAGACCAGCAGCACCCATATCTTGAATACCTACAATATAATCATGTTTAAACAGTTCTAAACAAGCTTCCATTAAAAGTTTTTCAGTAAATGGATCTCCTACTTGAACAGTTGGTCTTTGGTCTTCTTGACCTTCTTCGAAACTATCGCTACTCATAACCGCTCCACCAAGTCCATCTCTTCCTGTTTTACTTCCTACATAAATTACTGGATTTCCTTTACCACTTGCATTTGCATAAAAAATTTCATCATTTTTAGCAAGTCCTAAACTAAATGCATTTACTAAGTTATTTCCTGCATAACACTCTTCAAAAGCAACTTCACCACCAATCGTAGGAACTCCTATACAATTTCCATATCCTGCAATTCCTTCTACAACTCCATTTAATAAATGTCTATGAAGTTTAGCAATTTCATCATTTCCTTGAATATGTGCAAATCTAATAGCATTTAAATTAGCAACCGGTCTTGCTCCCATTGTAAAAATATCTCTCAAAATTCCACCAACTCCAGTTGCGGCACCTTGATAAGGTTCTATAAAACTTGGATGGTTGTGTGATTCCATTTTAAAAACAGCAGCCATTCCTCCACCAATATCAATAACACCTGCATTTTCTCCTGGACCTTGTATTACCCAAGGAGCAGATGTCGGAAAACCTTTTAAATAATATTTACTTGATTTATAACTACAATGTTCACTCCACATTGCACTAAAAACACCAATTTCAACTATATTTGGTTCTCTTCCTAAAATTTCTATAATATGGTCATAATCAGCTTTGCTTAATTTATGTTTAGCTAAAACTTCTTCTAAATTTTCCATTTTTATCCTTATTGGCAAATATTTTTATAAAATTTTATCTAAAATTGGTATAATTTCCAAAAAATTCAAGGAGTTTTATGAAACTACTATTATATTCATTTATTTTAATATCATTTTTAAAAGCAGACATGACTGTTTTTAATAATTATAGACAAAACAATAATTGGGAAAAAAAAGCTGATACAGTTTTATATTCAGACGAATATATAAACTATTTATTACAAAATAAAAATGTTAAATTTGGATATTATGATAATCCCGTTAATGTAATTGTATGTTTTAAAACCAAAAAAGATCTGTTTATTTATAATTATAATAAGAAATTACAACTATCTACAAAATTTACAAATATATTAACTGGAAAAAACAGTGGTGATAAATGGATTGAAGGAGATGGGAAAACTCCAATTGGTATTTATACTCTTAAATACAAATTAGATGATAATGAATTAAGTGATTTTTATGGACCACTAGCTTATCCTACTAATTATCCAAATTTATATGATAAATATTTAGGAAAAAGTGGTCATGGTATTTGGATTCATGGTTTTCCAAAAAATGATCCAACTAGAGACTTTGATACAAAAGGTTGTATTGCTATTCCAAATAATGAATTACTTCAATTATCTAAGAAAATAGACTATAAAGACACTATTTTGATTATTGATACAAAAAATTTACCAACAACTAATAAAGAAAAAATAGCTACTATTTTGAAAAATTTATTCGAATGGAGATATGATTGGAAATATAATAAATTAGATAAATACCTATCTTTTTATGACAAAAATAGTTTCAAAAAAGATAATAAATTAAATTTTCAACAATTTGCTAATATGAAAAGCTTAATATTTTCTCATCAAAAACATAAAACTTTAAAATTTAGTAATATTCAAATAACTCCTTATCCATCAAAAAATAAAAATATTTATAGAATTAGTTTTTATGAATTTTTTAAAGCAGGAAATACTACATTTCAAGGACAAAAAATAATTTATTTACAATTAATTGACAATAAAATTAAAATATTTTTAGAAAATTAAAGAGTTTAATTATAATTTTCTCTATATTTTATACTATTTTTACTAATTATAGGTTCAACTTTAAAAGTAAATAACTCCTTACAATTCGGACATCTCTCATCATAAATAGGATATACATGTTTACAATTTTGACAAATATATTCAAATTCTAAATTTGCTAAATCCTTAGGTAAATATTTTAATACTTCAAGTTCAAAAATAGGACTTTTTATAGTAGTTTCTAACTCTTTTTTTGATGCTTTTATTTGAATTAAAGCATTGTTTTTAACAGGAAGAGATTCATAATTATAAAAAATATCAAGCATCTCATATACATCATTTTCATTTATTTCTTCAAAAACTTCTTTAGGATTAGCAGATATCAAATATGAAATATAACTTCTTTTTAAATACGGATATTTATTATAAAGTTTTTTTAGTTTATCTTTATCCATTTCAAAAAGAGCTTTTTTAAATAATATATAACATTTTTCTTTTTCTACATCAATTTCAAGTTCTTCAAAAATTTCTACAATATTTTCCATTTCATCATAATTTTTTAGTTTATCATCTACTATTAAAAGTAGTTTAAGAGCTTCTTTATTTCTTGGTTTACTTCTTAAAATTTCAAGTAAGGCAACTCTTGCTTTATGTAAAAATCCTGCTTTAAAATAGACTTTTGCTACCTTTTGTAAAACATCAAATTTTTCATTTTTAGTAACATTTTCTAATATAGCTAAATAAATATTCAAACTTTTTTCATAATTTCCCTCTTTTTCAAATGCCATTGCTAATAAAAACAGAGCATTTATAGAAATCTGATCCTTTAAAACATTCTTAATATCTTTATCATTTAAAAATTCAAACTTATCTATAAATTCTTTTAAATGTTTAATTCTATTTTTTTCTTTTAAACTTCCTAAAAAATTTGTAATCATTATAGTAATTGCTACAATTGATAAAAAAATAATAATACTAAAAAGTGGATTTGAATAACTAATCATTTAAAGCCTTTTTTTATAATTATACCAACTTTTTAGATATAATTCTCTTATGATAAAACCTGAATCGATTCAAAATCTAAAAAGTATTGCTGATGTTGTTGATGTTGTTGGAAATTATATTCAACTCAAAAAAAAAGGAAGCAATTTTACTGCAAATTGTCCTTTTCATAATGAGAAAACACCTTCATTTGTAGTAAGTCCTACAAAACAGATATATCACTGTTTTGGATGTGGAGCAAGTGGTGATGCCATTAAATTTATAATGGATTATGAAAAGTTAAATTATCCTGAAGCTATCGAAAAATTAGCATCTATGTATAATTTAGAATTAGAATATACAAAAAATAAAAACTTTACAGTTACAAATATTTTAGAAAAATTAAATAGCTTTTATAAACAAAAATTAATTTATAATCAAGAAGCTTATAATTATCTAAAAACAAGAGGCTTAAATGAGAATACAATAGAAAAATTTGGACTTGGATTTGCACCAAGTTCTAATGAACAAATTAATTTTATAAATCAGTCAAAACTACCTATAAATAAAGCTACTGAGTTAGGGGCCTTTGCAAAGGGTGAAAATGGGCTATATGCAAGACTCATTGATAGAATTACATTTCCTATTTTTTCAACAAATAATAAAATTATAGCCTTTGGAGGAAGAACTATTTCAAATCATCCTGCAAAATATATAAACTATGCAAATACAAAAATATTCAATAAAAGTAAAACTTTTTATGGGCTTAATTTCGCACGAGAAAAAATTTTAAGAAAAAAAGAAATTATAATAGTAGAAGGATATATGGATGTAATTATGCTTCATCAAGCAGGATATTCTAATGCAGTAGCAACACTTGGAACAGCTCTTACAAATGAGCATTTACCTATTCTAAAAAAGCTTAATGCAAAAATTATAGTGGCTTACGATGGAGACAATGCGGGAATCAATGCTGCAATTAAAGCTTCTACACTTTTAGCTCAGAATGGATTTGAAGGTGGAGCGGTAATTTTCAAAGAAGGCCTTGATCCAGCTGATATGATTAAAAATAATGAAGATTTAATACCTATTTTTGAAAACAATACACCTTTTATAGAATTTATAATAAAAGAAACTTTAAACAAATATAATTTAAAAAATCCTCATCAAAAACAAGAGGCTTTTAATGAAATAAAAAATTTTATAATGAGTCTAAATCCAATAACGCAAGATGACATAGCGAACTATGCATCTCAAATTATGCAAATACCAAAAAAATTCTTTAAAATAAGAAATAAAAATATTCAACTAAGTTCCAATAAAAAAATAGAACATGCAGAAGCTAGTATTATTAAAACTGTTTATGAAAATAGAAACTATTTAAATGAAGTTGCTGAATATCTACCACTTGAAATATTTAAAACTCACCAATATGAATTAGAGCTTTTATATCAAGAAGATTTCGATAATCCTGCTCTTTTAGATATAGTATTAAATGATGAAATTAAAATACTTGAATATAAAAGCTTAATGAATGCAATAAAAAAAAATTTAAAAGTCAATTATACAAATGAGCTTAAAAAATTGAATTTTGAAACTGTTTCATTAGAAGAAAAAGCACATAAAGCAAGAATCTTAAGAGAAAAAATAAAAGAGTTAGAAAAAGGAATATTATGAAAGCAATAGCACTTTTTAGTGGTGGACTTGATAGCTGTTTGGCTATCAAAATTATACAAAATATGGGAATAGAAATAGAAGCTGTTAATATAAATACTGGATTTGAAAGTAACTTTGGAAAAGAAGAATATCTTAAAAAAACTGCCCAAGATTTAGGGGTGAAATTTACTTCCATAGATTCAAGACAACAATTTTTAGATGAAATTTTATTTACTCCAAAATATGGATATGGTAAAAACTTCAATCCTTGCATAGATTGTCATGCAAATATGATAAATGTAGCTTTCCATTATATGAAAGAAGTTGGCGCTAAATTTATAATCAGTGGCGAGGTTTTAGGTCAAAGACCAATGAGCCAAAAACTTGATGGCCTTCATAAAATGCAAAAATTAGTAAAAGAACCTGAAATTGTAGTAAGACCACTTAGTGCAAAACTTTTACCCCCAACTTTACCAGAAATTGAAGGATGGATTGATAGAGAAAAAATGTATGATATTAGTGGGAGAGAAAGGAAATCTCAAATACAATTAGCCAAAGAATTTGCTTTAGAAAATTACGAATCACCAGCCGGAGGATGCCTTTTAACTGATAAAAATTTTTCAAACAGATTAAGAAATTTTATAAAAACAAGAGAACTAGAAGTAAATGATATTGATATTTTAAAAGTGGGAAGACATTTAATTGTAAATGATAAAAAAGTAATTATTTCACGAAACAAAGATGAAAATCCTATTTTAAAAGCCTACAATGGAGATAAATTTATTAAAATGTTTCCAATTGGAGTTCCTGGACCTGTGGGAGTTATTGAAAGTAATGCTGACACGGAAACTAAAAAACTTGCAAGTAGAATTTTGATTACTTATACAAAAGCTAACAAAGGAATTGTAGGAATAAATGGTGAAAATATAGAAGCCGAAAGTTTTGAAAGTAGAGAAAAAATCAAAGAGTTTATGTTGGTTTAGAGAAAAATTATCAAAGAATTAAACTAATTAAAATTTTAATTGACAAAATTCTTTTATTTATATATAATATATCTGTAATATATAAATACTTTTTATAAAGGAGATTGGCATGATAAGTATTGGTATTGGAGAAATCCAAAAAAACATTTCAATTTTTAAAAACATAACAGAAGCATTGCAAATTGTTGATAAAAGAAAAAAAGAAGTTCTTGCTATAGTTTATCCTGTAAAACAAAAATCAGTTGTAAAAAATTTATCAGGTAAATATAAAAATAGAATTCAAAAAAATGATCTGTCATTAGAAGAAATTAAAGAAATATCAATAATGAAAACTATGAAGGAAAAATATGGTTTATCTTCTTGATACAAATATTATTATTAGATTTTTAACAGGAGATAATGAAAAATTTCTAAAAAAGAGCACTGAATATTTTGAACAAATTGAAAAAGGTAAAAGAGAAGTTGAGATTTTAAGTGAAGTTTTAATGGAAGCATTTTTTGTACTTACAAAATTTTATAAACTTCCTAAAAACGAAGTAATATCAGATCTTAAAACTATTCTTTCATTAGAAGGAGTAATCAATAGAAATAAAATAATATTATTTGAGACTTTAAATATTATAGAAAATAAAAACATTGATTTTGTGGATGCTTTAATATGTGCAAAATGTAAATTGCAAAATTATGATAAATTGAGTTTTTATAAAGATTTAGAAAAGTGTTAAATTTAAGCTTAAATCAATTCTTGCCAGCAACATAGCCACTTGAAAAGGCCCATTGTAGATTATAACCACCACAAGGGCCATCAATATCAACAACTTCTCCACAAAAATAGAGACCTTTCACAATTTTACTTTCCATTGTCTTAGGATTTATCTCTTTTAAAGATACTCCACCCCTTGTTATCATTGCCATTTTAAAACCATCACTTCCAGTAATCGTCAAAGGCATATTTGTCATTAATTCAATAATTTTATTTTTTATTTTTTGCTTTATTTCTATTTTCATTATTTCTTTTATCAGATTAGCATTTAATCCACTTAAAATAAAAATTTCATTTAAAATAGAGTTTGGTAAAAGTTTTTTACAATTTTCTATAAAATTATCTCTTAAAAATTCTTTTAATTCTTCTTGAGTTTTACCTTTTACGAGATTGATAACAATAGGAACTTCATCGAATTTAGATAAAAGAGGAGTTATCTCTCTTGCAAAATCTAAAACAACAGGTCCCCTAATCCCATCTTTTGTAAAAATCAAATCTCCTTGGGCTTTTAAATTTTTATATTTTTTTAAATTAACTTTTATTGATGCTTTTCCAATTGTATCAACTCTACAATTATTTACCCATTTTTCTTTTACTTTCAAAGGCATCATTGCTGGAAAAATTTCAGTTATTTTATGACCAATTTCTTCACTTAATTCAAATCCATCACCTTCGCCTCCTAACATCGGATAACCTGCCCCACCCGTTGCTAAAATTATCTTTTCAGATTTAAAATTACCTTTTGTCGTTTGAACTCCAATCACTTTTCCATTAGAAACTAAAATTTTTTCTACTTTTGTAGAAGTTATAATTTGGACATTTAATTTATTTAATTCTTTTACCAAAGCTTCTATAATTGTAGAAGAGTTATGAGAAGTGGGAAAAACTCTAAAACCATCGGCCGAATGAGTTTCCACACCTATTTCCTTAAAAAAATTTACTAATTTAGTAGAGTCAAATTCTTGTAAAGAATCTCTTATAAAACGCCCATTTTTACCGAATTTTTCTATAAAAGTTTGAGTTGGAAGTCTATTTGTTAGATTACATCTTCCACCACCAGAAGCTTTAAGTTTTTGTGCAATTTTGGGAAGTTTTTCGATAATTAAAACTTTTAGGCCTTGTCGTGCTGAAATTATAGCACTCATAATTCCACAAGCACCACCTCCAATTATAATTTTATCAAAAGTCATTTAAAATTTTACTTGAATAAAAAAAAGAAAAACCAAAAAAGCTTACGCTTTTATTGGCCCTTTTGCAAGTGCAACTTTTGCTGCTTCTACACCTAATACAAAAGCTTTTTTATTAATTTCTACTGCTTTTGCTGGAACTCTAGCAACCATTGTATTAAATACTAAATCTTCATCAAGTCCATTCATAACAGCAGCTATGGCAAGTGCTACAACTGATTGAGTAATAACATTTCCAACTTTTTCTTTTGCAATTGTAATTACACCAATTGGATAAAGATTCCATTTTTCTTTATCTTCTTTTGTTGGATTAACTAAATTTGGTTCATATACAATAATTCCACCTGTCTTTACACCATCTTTAAATAGTTGATAAGAAGAATCAGCAACAGAAAGCATAAAATCAATTTCACCGTCATTAGCATAAGGGAAAAGAATCTCTTTATCATCTAAAACGATATCAACTTTAGTTGGACCTCCTCTTACTTGAGAAGTGAAAGTCGCTGCTTGAACACCATATTTTCCAGCTTCAATATTAGATCTTGCTAAAATTTCCCCAGCAAGAAGAACACCTTGTCCTCCTACTCCTGTAATTCTAATTTGTTTCATTTTTTTCCTCCTGCTTTTTCAATAACAGTATCATATAAATCACAATATTCATCATCTTTTACTTGCCATAAAAGACCTCTTGGAAATTTACCTTGTTTTTTTAATTCATGTTGTTCTTCAAGTGAAAATTTATCCCACTTAGCTTTACTCATTAAATTACCTTCAATCCAATCAATGTTTGCTTTTGCAGTTCCCATTTTATTTTTTCTACCAAGATTAATATGACAATTTGAATGAACATCAAAGAAACTAAATCCTTTATGAGTAAACCCTTTTACAAACAATCTTTCAAGTTTTTGAGCTTGTGCTACACTTTCTCTACCAATAAATGTAGCCCCTGCACCTTTTGCAAGTGCTGCTGGGTCAAATGTTGGATCAATATTTCCATATTGAGCTGTAACAGTCCACATACCTTGTGGAGTTGTAGGAGAAGTTTGTGAATTTGTAAGTCCATAAATAAAGTTGTTAACCAAAACAAAATTTAAATCAATATTTCTTCTACATCCGTGAATTGTATGATTTCCACCTATTGCAAGACCATCACCATCACCCGCAACTACAACTACATGTTTTTCTGGATGAGTAAGTTTAATTCCTGTTGCATAAGCAACTGTTCTACCATGAGTTGTATGAACTGTATTACAATCTAAATAAGAAGATAATCTTCCACTACATCCAATACCAGAAACTACACAAATATCATCTTTATCCCAACCAAGTTTAGCAAATGCTCTTACCATTGATTTTAGAATAACACCATCTCCACATCCCCAACACCAAAGTGTAGGCATTTTGTCTGTTCTTAAATAATAATCATAATTAAAAGCCATCTTATCTCCTTATACCATTTCTTTGATTTTGTTCATAATTTCGGCAGGACTAATTGGTCTTCCGTTTGCTTTGAATAATGTATTTAAATCATCTCTTTTTGTAATTCTTTCAATTTCATCTACATATTGTCCCATATTCATTTCAGTAACTAATATAGGTTTGTTTGCAAATTTTTCACCTGCTGCTTTGATAGCTTTTTCAGGACTTGGCCAGATTGAAATTGGTCTAAATAATCCAACTTTAATACCTTCTTCTCTTAATTTAAGAATAGCTGCTTTTACTGCTCTACTTACAGAACCGTAAGCATAAATTAAAACATCAGCATCATCCATCATAAATTCTTCATACTCATCAATTTCATCTTGATGTGCTTCGATTTTATTAAATAATCTTTCAATTAAATTTTGACATAACTCTGCATCTTCTGTTGGGAATCCAGTCGGTCCATGATGAAGTCCAGTAATATGATATCTATAACCTTTAAAGAATGGATTTAATACTGCAGGTTGGTCTTGTTCTGCTTCAAAAGGTTTATAATCTGCTGGATCACCTTCAAATACTTTTCTTTCAACTAATGAATTTTGAATCTCTTCTAAATCTGGTAAAACAGCTTTTCCTACCATATGACCTAGTGTTTCATCAAGTAAAACAAATACTGGTGTCATAAATCTTTCAGCTAAATTAAATGCTTTAACTGTAAGAGTATAACACTCTTCTAAACTACCTGGACATAAAGCAATTGATTTATAATCTCCATGTGTAGGTGCTTTTGCTTGGTTTATATCACCTTGTTGTGGTCTTGTTGGAAGTCCAGTTGACGGTCCACCTCTCATAACATTTGTAATAACTAATGGTACTTCCGTAATAAAAGAAAGTCCAATTTGTTCTGATTTAAGTGAAATACCAGGACCTGAAGTATTTGTCATAGATTTAACTCCACTCATACTTGCACCTAGGGCCACACAAATACCTGCAATTTCATCTTCCATTTGAATAAATTTTCCACCATTTTTCGGTAAATTAACACTCATTTGATGAGCAATTTCACTTGATGGTGTTAATGGATAACCACCAAAAAATTTACATCCAGCATCAATAGCTGCTTTTGCTGCTAAAACATTACCTGTTGATACAACTTCTCTAGCCATTATGCTTCTCCTTTAAGTTTTTTAACTTCATTTAATTTTTTAAATTTAAATTCACTTCTTTCAGCTACAAAAATAGCAATATCCGGACATTGGAGTTCACATTCCCTGCATCCTATACAATATTCAGGATGATCAACATTTACCATAGCTCCTAAAACATTATGAGGATCTACTCTCATTGATAAAACTCCTGTTGGACATACATCCACACAGATATCACAAGCTTTACATTTACTTTCATCCACCCATACCGGAGTATTTTCAGGTGATTTCATTTTAAAGTCTATATTTAGTGACATTTAAACTCCTTATTTTTATTTATTGATAATATAGCATAAAAAGCCTATTATACTATTTAAATTTGATAATTATTTTATAAGAAAGTAATAAATTGTTACTTTTAGTTACTCTTTAAAAAAGTTAAAAAAGGAAGTTATTTACAAAAAGTTACATATTATAAACTATAACTCTATTTCTTCCATTCTCTTTTGCTTCATATAAAGCAATATCAGCAGTTTTTATTGCATAAAACAAATCATCTTTTAATTCAGATATTCCTATACTAATAGTAAATTTAATATTTTTTCCAGGAATTTTTATTTCCATATTTTCTACATTTTTTCTTATTATTTCCCCAATTTTTTCTGCTTCTTTTAAGGAAGTATTTGGTAACAATATAATAAATTCTTCTCCTCCAAATCTTGAAAAGACATCACTTTGTCTAATTATTAAATTAACTTTTTCAACTAAACTTTTTAAAACTATATCTCCTATCAAATGCCCATAAGTATCATTAATTTTTTTAAAAAAATCAATATCAATCATTAATAAAGATATTTTTTTCTTTTCTCTTTTTGACAAAGCTATTAATTTAGAGGCTATTAGCTCAAATCCTCTTCTGTTATAAATATCAGTTAAAGCATCTTTTAAAGTTAATTGCTCAAGTTTTTTATTTTTTTCTTTTAATTCATCAATTAATTTATTAATTTTTAACTGATTTTCTATTCTTTTAATAATTTCTATTGGTTTAAATGGCTTTTTTACATAATCTACACCACCTACTTCATAAGCTTTTTCTATACTTACTTCATCATCTTTTGCAGTTAAAAATATAATTGGAATATTTTTTGTTTTTTCATATTTTTTTAGGATTTTACAAACTTCATAACCATCCATTTCAGGCATCATAATATCAAGTAAAATTAAATCTATATTTTCATTTTTGGCTATTTTAATTGCATTTTTCCCTTCCGTTGCAGTAAAAAATTCATATTTTCCAGCAAATAAACTTACTAAAATATCTATATTTAATTCAATATCATCAACAATTAATATTTTATTTGTCATTAAACCTTCTTAATATTTTTTCAACATCTTTGAATTTATGCTTTTTTGCAAAATCACTAATATTCTGAATTATATCATCTTTTTTCTTATATTCATATTTTAATACAACTTCAATATTGCTAATTAATTTTTCATATTAACAAAAACTATTTTATTAGTCTCAATTTTACTAAATCTTTATTTAAAAAAATTTAAAAAAAATATTATAATTAAAACAAATTTTTTTATAAAACATTCTTTTCTATTTTAATTATAATATTTAAATAATTACAATTACTTAAATCCCAAAAAGGGAAAAATTATTTAGATAAAACTTCTTTTATAGCTTTACCAATTTCAGCAGGAGATACTACTACTTTAACACCAGCTTCTTTTAGAGCTTGCATTTTTTCAGCTGCAGTTCCAGCACTTCCACTAACGATAGCACCAGCATGTCCCATTCTTTTACCTTTTGGAGCAGTTTGTCCAGCAATAAAAGCAACAACAGGTTTAGTTATATTTTCTTTAATATATTTTGCCGCTTGAATTTCTAAATCCCCACCAATTTCACCAATCATAACGATTGCTTGGGTCTCTGGGTCAGCTTCAAACATTGGTAAAAGTTGTAAATAACTAAGTCCAATAATTGGATCTCCACCAATTCCAACTGCTGTTGTAATTCCAAATCCAGCTTTAACAACTTGGTTTGCACCTTCATAAGTTAAAGTTCCAGATTTAGAAATTAGTCCAACATTTCCTTTTTTGAAAATATTTCCTGGCATAATTCCAAGTTTACACTCTTCAGCAGTCATAATTCCTGGACAGTTTGGTCCAATTGTACTCATACCTTTTTTAGTTGCATACATTTTTGCAAACATCATATCTTTTACAGGAGCACCTTCTGTGATAATAATTGCAAGTTCAATTCCCGCGTCAGCTGCTTCAACTACAGCATCTCCAACGAATGCAGGTGGAACAAAAATCATACTAACAGTTGCACCTGTTTCATTTACTGCTTCTTTAACTGTATTAAATACAGGTTTTCCTAAATGAGTTTGACCACCTTTATTTGGAGTAACTCCTCCTACAATTTTAGTTCCATATTCTATACATTGTTCTGAATGAAAAGTCCCTTCTTTACCAGTAAAACCTTGAACAATTACTTTTGTATCTTTATTTACTAAAATACTCATTTTAATTCTCCTTTTGCTGCTGCTACTGCTTTTTTAGCACCATCTAATAAATCAGTCGCAGGAATAATATTTTCAATATTTGCATTTTTTAGAATTTCAACTGCTTCCTCTGCATTTGTCCCATCAAGTCTTACAACTACTGGTACATGCACATCTACCATTTTTGTAGCTTCTAAAATACCATTAGCAATTCTATCACATCTTACAATTCCACCAAAAATATTTACAAAAATTGCTTTTACTTTTTGATTTTTAAGAATGATTTCAAATCCTTTTGCAACAGTTTGCGCGTTAGCTTTTCCACCAACATCAAGGAAATTAGCAGGTGTTCCACCAACATAATTAATTGTATCCATAGTTCCCATTGCAAGTCCAGCACCATTAACCATACATCCAATTTCACCATCAAGTGATACATAACTTAATCCGTGCTCTGCTGCTTCTCTTTCATTTTCATCTTCTTCAGAAATATCTCTCATACCTGCAATATCAGGATGTCTATAAAGTGCAGAATCATCAAATCCCATTTTTGCATCAAGTGCTAAAAAATCACCACTTTTTGTTCTAATAAGAGGATTTATTTCAATTAATTCCACATCTTTATCCATATAAATTTGGAATAATTTACTTGCAAAATCAATAAATTTTCTTTGTTCTTGTTTATCAGTAATTCCTAGTCCAAATACTAATTCTCTTCCGTGGAATCCTTGAAAACCAATTGTTGGATCAACTGCAACTTTTACAATTTTTTCTGGAGTCTCGGCTGCTACTTTTTCAATCTCCATCCCACCTTCTGTAGAAGCCATAATTACAGGCATTTCTCTTGCTCTATCTAAAACTATACCTAAATAAAGCTCATCTTTAATATCTGCACCTTCTTCAATATAAACTTTATGAACTACTTTACCTTCTGGTCCAGTTTGATGAGTAACTAATGTCATTCCTAAAATTTCATCAGCAAGTTTTTCAACTTCCTCAATTGACTTAGCAAGTTTTACACCCCCACCAAGACCTCTACCACCTGCATGAATTTGCGCTTTTACAACCCAAATATTTCCACCTAATTCTTCTGCTGCACTCACTGCTTCTGAAGGAGTAGTAGCCACTATTCCTCTTGGAGTTGGAACTCCATAATCTTTGAATATACTTTTGGCTTGGTATTCATGAATATTCATATTTTCTCCTTTAATCTAAATTAATCTTTTTTTTCCCATTTTTTTCTACCTTCTTCATAAAGGTCACCACCATAACAATCATTTACAACAGTTACTGGAAAATCTTCTACTTCGATTCTTCTAATAGCTTCTGGCCCTAATTCTGGATAAGCAATAACTTTTGCTTTTTTAATTCTTTTAGCTATTAAAGCACCTGCTCCACCTGTTGCACCAAAATAAACTGCTTTATGCTTAATGCAAGCATCTTTTACATCTTGATTTCTTTTACCTTTTCCAATCATACCTTTTTGACCATTATTGATAAGAATTGGAGAATAACTATCCATTCTATAACTTGTAGTAGGACCTGCACTTCCAATAGGTTCTCCTGGTTTTGGGGGAGTTGGCCCTACAAAATAAATTACACTTCCTTTTAAATCAAAAGGTAATTCTTTTCCTTCTTTAATCAAATCTACTAATCTTTTATGAGCTGCATCTCTTGCAGTAAACATTACTCCATTTAAATATACAATATCACCAATTCTTAATTTTTCTACATCCTCATCGTTTAAAGGCATTGTTAATTTATATTCAGCCATTATTTATCCTTTATAAAGTTATATGTGCGTGTCTTGAGCTATGACATTGAACATTTACGCTCACTGGTAAGCTCGCAATATGACATGGATTTTTTTCAACATGAACAGCAAGAACTGTTTTTGTTCCACCCATTCCCATAGCACCAATTCCTAAATTATTTAATTCTTCTAAGATTTCAGCTTCAAATCCATCTAAATTTGGATTTTCATTTTTAGTTCCTACTTCTCTAAAAAGAGCGTGTTTACTAGATTTAGCAGCTACTTCAAATGTTCCACCAATTCCAACTCCCACAATAATAGGAGGACACGGATTAGGTCCTGCATTAGAAATACATTCTTTTACGAAAGCTTTAACTCCTTCTTTCCCCTGTGCTGGTGCTAATACAGTTGCACGACTAACATTTTCACTTCCACCACCTTTTGCAGCGTATTCAATATCAATTTTATCACCTTCAACTAAGTCAAAATGAATTACAGCTGGAAGATTATATCCAATTTCATCTTTGTAATTATGTCTATCAAAACATTCACAAGTTGAAGCTCTTAAATATCCTTCTTTATAAGCTGCTTCAGTTGCTTCATCTATTGCACCTCTAATACTTCCACCTACAACTTTTACATCTTCACCAACTCTTATAAAATATACAGCAAGTCCTGTATCTTGACATAAAGGTCTTGACTCATTTTTTGCAAGTTCTGCATTTTCAAGAATTTGTTTCAAAACTGATTTTGCAACTTCACTTTTTTCTTCTTTATATGCTTTATTAAGTGCATCAAGTGCATCTTTTGGAAGATTTGTAGCGGTATGCAACACCATAGCTTTTACTGATTTCACTAAATCTTCATATTTAATTTTTCTCATTTTTAATCCTTTATAAATTGATTCTTTTTTAAAATTTTAATTAAATCTTGAACTGACTTGACACTTCTATCAAATTGGTTTCTTTCACTTTCGTTTAAACTAACTTCAATGATTTTTTCAACTCCATTTTTACCAAGCATTACAGGAACACCATTTACTATATCTTTATAACCATATTCACCATTTAAAAATGTTGCACATGGATAGATTTTTTTAGAATCTTTTAAAATTGATTCAACTATAATTGCAGCTGCTTTCCCTGGTGCAAAATATGCACTAGTTCCTAGTAACTTAATAATATCACCTCCACCATGTTTAGTCTTTTGAACAATTTCAGCTATATCTTCATAACTTAATAAATCGCTAAGAGGAATTCCTGCCACAGTAGAATATCTAATAAGAGGCACCATATAATCACCATGACCCCCAATTACAGTAGCTCTAATTTGACCTGCTCCATATCCAAGTTTTTCATGAATAAAGTGAGTCATTCTTGCACCATCTAAAATACCAGCCATTCCAATTACTTTTTTTGGGTCAAAACCACTATCTCTAATTGCTACATATGTCATAGTATCAAGTGGATTAGTTACAATTACTAAAATCGCTTCAGGAGCTACTTCTTTTACATTACCTACAATATCTCTTATAATTTCAGCATTTTTCATAACCAAATCATCTCTACTCATTCCCTCTTTTCTAGGAAATCCTGCTGTAATTACAACTACACTACTATCTCTAACATCTTCATAACTCTCAGCTGCTTTTACAACAGAGTGAGTTCTAACAGCACTTGCTGCTTGATTCATGTCAAGAGCTTTACCTTTTGCTCTTTCTATATCCCTATCAACTAAGACAACCTCATGACTTAACCCTTGCATTGCAATTGAATAGGCTACAATACTTCCTACATTTCCACCAGCTCCAACAATTGAAACTTTACTCTTACTACTCATTAATGATCCTTTTAATAACACAAACTATAAAACACTAAAAATATTTATAAAATATTGTATAACTTTTTTTATAAATTTCCAATATATTTAAAAAAAATATGAAAATTTATAAAAAAGTGTGTAATTTTTCCCATAAAAAAGGGAGAAATTATATTTTATTTATAATTTCATTTAAAGTTTCACTTGGTCTCATAGCTTTTTTAACTTTTTCTTCATCTGGATAATAATATCCACCAATATCAGCCGATTTTTCTTCCACTGCTAGCATTTCATCAATAATAGCTTTTTCTAAATCTTTAAGTTCTTTTGCAATTGGTGCAAATTGTTTAGCTAATTCTTTATTTTCATCTTGATTTGCAAGAGATTGTGCAAGATACATAGCCCAATAATAGTGACTTGCTTTATTATCTTGCTCTCCTACTTTTCTACTTGGAGTTTTATCATTATCAAGATATGCTTCATTTGCTTTATCTATCATTCTTGCAAGAAGTGAAACATCTTTATCTCCTGACTTATGTCCAATCATTCTAAGTGATTCAGCAAGTGCTAAAAATTCACCTAAACTATCCCATCTTAAATGGTGAGTTTTTAAGAATTGTTCTACATGTTTTGGAGCACTTCCACCAGCACCTGTTTCAAATAAACCACCACCTGCAAGTAATGGAACAATACTCATCATTTTTGCACTTGTTCCAAGCTCTAAAATTGGAAATAAATCTGTCAAATAATCTCTCAATGCATTTCCAGAAACTGAAATAGTATTAATCCCTCTTCTTACTCTTTTTAGAGTATATTTCATAGCAGCTCTTGGAGCTAAAATATGATATTCAATATCTTTTTGTGCTAAATATTCTGGTAAATATTCAACAACTTTTTTGATTAAGTTTGCATCATGTTCTCTATTAGAATCTAACCAAAATACTATAGGATCTCCTGTAAGACTTCCTCTTTCATGAGCTAATCTAATCCAATCTTTAACTGGGATATCTTTTGCTCTCATCATTCTCCAGATATCACCTTTTTCAACTTTATGACTCATGAGTACTTTACCATCAGCATCTTTTACTTCCATAAGACCATCAACACTAGCTTTAAAAGTATAAGGATGACTTCCATACTCTTCTGCTTGTTTAGCCATAAGCCCTACATTTGCAACATGCCCCATTGTAGTAACATCAAATTGACCATTTTTTTTAGCATCTTCTATAATTTCATCATAAGTAGTAGCAAATGTTCTATCAGGAATAACTGCTAATGTTTCTTGAGTTTCTCCATCTTTGTTCCACATTTTACCACCTTCTCTAATAACTGGTGGAAGAGAAGCATCAATAATAATTAAATTAGAAGCATGAAGATTTGTAATTCCATTATCACTATCAACCATAGCAATATTAGGTCTTTTATTATATTCATCAGAAATTGCTTCTTTAATTTTATCAGCTTTTTCTTTTGGTAATTTTTCTAATTTATCATATAAATCACCAAGTCCTAAATCTGGATTAATTCCTATTTTTTCAAATTCTTTAGCATATTTCTCAAATACATCTTTGAAAAATTCTTTAACTGCATGACCAAAAATAATAGGGTCTGAAACTTTCATCATTGTAGCTTTTAAATGAATTGACCATAATAAATCTTCTTTCTTAGCTTCTTCAATAGTCTCATCTAAAAAACTTGCTAATTTTTTAGCACTCATAAAAGTGGCTGATAAAATTTCTTTATCCTCTGATTTACCTTCATATAGAACTTTATCATTTAATTCAATAGTAAATTTTCCACCTTTTTCAACAATTACAGATTGTTCATTTCCATAAAAATCACCATCATTCATATAAGCAACTTTTGTTTTACAATTTTTGGCGAAAGATTTAAGTCTATGAGGATGTTTTTGAGCATATTTTTTAACCGCATCCGCTGCTCTTCTATCACTATTTCCTTCTCTTAAAACTGGATTAACTGCACTTCCTAAACATTTATTATAAAGTTGTCTAACTCTTTTTTCTTCATCTGTCTGAGGATTTTCTGGAAAATTTGGAAGTTTATAGCCTTGAAGTCTAAGCTCTTCAATTGCCGCTTTTAATTGTGGAATTGAAGCTGAAATATTTGGAAGTTTAATAATATTTGCTTCAGATTTATTAACTAATTTTCCTAAATAGGCAAGATCATCATTGATTCTTTGATCTTCTTCTAAAAACTCTCCCATAGTCGCAATAATTCTTGCTGCAAGAGAAATATCTCTTGTCTTTACATCAATTCCAACTGTTTGGGTAAATTTTTGCACAATTGGTAATAGCGAATATGTTGCTAATGCTGGTGCCTCATCAATTTTTGTCCATACAATAGTAGCTTTACTCATTGTAATCCTTTTTATTAAGTTTTTAAAGTAATTTCAATTACTTTCATACTTAAAATTGTAACAATATTTAAAAAAAATTTTATATTAAGAATTGATTTTTAAATAAAATTAACTAAATATGTTTCATTTCTTCACACTCTTTAAATGCTCAGTGTAACTTTTGGTAAAAACATGTCTTCCTTTTACACGAGTAAAATATAAATAATTTGTTTTAGCGGGGAAAATTGCAGCAATAATTGCTGGCAAGGAGACTACACAAATTGGTCTTGGAGGAAGCCCATAATATTTATAAGTATTAAATTTTGTATTATCATATTTAATCATTTTTGGTGTTACTTTTGTATGAGAATATTTACCATGATTTAAAGTCCCATCCATTTGGAGTTTCATATGAATTTTTAATCTATTATAAATAACACTACTAATACGCTTCATATCACTCTTGTTTTTAGCTTCTTTTTGAATAATAGATGCAATTATTAAGTAGTGATAATATTTATTAAAATTCCAATATCCAAAAATTCTTTTAACTAAATTTTGATGTTTTTTTAATGAAACTTTATATAAATAGTTACAGGTTTCTTTTTTAGTAAATCCATAAGGTAAATAATATGTATCAGCATAAAGAAAAGAAGTTGGAATATTTGAACATCTTAAATATTTATATTTCATTTTTTTAGCAATTTCTTTATAAATAAAATAATCAGTTTCTCCTGGAATTATTATTATTTTTTTAAGAGCAGCTTTTGAAGTAGTTAATCTATATAAAAAATCAAATTTTGTCATTTTTGTTTTTTTCATATCAATCCAACCACTTTGAGGTCTTCCTATTAAATAAAGTATATATTTATCAAATGTTAAAATATCAAAATTACTACTTTTTAACTTTTTAATGATATAATTTATACTACCATTTGGAATATATATAATTCTGTTTGTTTTTACTGGCTGAATTAAATAAAAAAGGATAAAAATGAGTAAAATCATAAAAATTTCTATTGATTTTATTATAAGTTTGGTTGTATTTTTCATAATCTCTCTTTTGGGTATTTATATGTTACTAACAATTAGTGGTATAAATTTACAAAATATAAATTTGCAAAATATTCATATAGGACAATTATATATAAAAATTGATAAAAAATTAATAATAAAAGCTAATAACATAAAAATATTAACAAAAAAATCTAATACTAAAACCAATTATAGTAAAATAAACAAAATTATAAAGAATAATTTATTATACTTAAACTATTTTCAAAAAATATCTTTAAATAATATTCAAATAAATAAGACCAAAATAAATTTTTTAAATTTTTTTGATAATAAGTTAGAATTTGATACAAATTTACTCTATTTAAAAGCATCATTTATTCCTCAAAATAAAAGAATAGATTTTATAATTCATAAAATAACTTATAAACCAATGGATATCACACTAAATAATATAAAAGGCTATGAAAAGGCAAACTTATTTAAATTAAATCTATTTGCCAAATATGAATATCAAAATAGTATATTATCACTAAATTTAAATATAGGACTTCACACTAAATATAATTTATCTATCAAAAATTTAAGTAGTGAACTAATAAATAAATTTACTCCTATTTTAAAAAATAATAATATCAATTTATATTCTCAAAATTTAATGATAAATGGAAATGAAAATGATTTAAATTTTAATATTGATAACTTTACTTCAAAATATAACGATTATAATTTATCTACAAATATTATAAATATAAATGGAAATTATAATATTAAAAATAGTAATTTTAAACTAAATACAAATAAACTATTTATGACACAATCAAAAACTGAGAATCTAAAATTAGAGAATATAAGTATTATTGGAAATAAAAATAAATCAAATTTTAAAATAAACAATTTAACTTTAAAATCTTATGATTATCAACTACTTATAAATATTCCATTATTAACCGGAGAATATTATAAAAACAATGAATTTAAATCAAATCCACATAAAATATTTTTAACACAATTAGATATAAATAATTCAGATAAATTATTTATAAATAGCTCATTTTTATCATTTAAAAATAATAAACTATTTGTTAAATTACACACAAATGAAATTTTAAATCCAGACATAATTAATTTACTAAAAAAATTTAATATTCCTATCCCTGTATATCAAAAAACAGGTAAAGATGATGTATTTGTTAATCTAACATATAATTTTATAAATAAAAAAATAGATACTTATGTAAAAGCAAAAATCTTAAATTCAAAACTTATGATTACAAATAATGACTATTTAACTATAAAAAAAGCAAATTTAGAACTAAATAATTCAATAATAACTTTTAAAAATAGTAGTTTAAATTATAAAAAATCTATTGTAAATTTAGATTATTTTATAAAAAAGGGAATAATTAATTTAGATAAAAATTTTATGAAAACAGATGGAAAAATAAAATCTTTGAACCTCGAAAATATAGGAAATATAAAAGATTATAATGAAAGTATATATATTGATTTTAACAAAATATCCATATATTTAAAAAATTTACAAACAAATATTTTGATAGGAAATGATACAAATATTACTATAAATAAACTTTCTATTTTATATCCTTATATTAAATATTTAAAAGAATATGAAATATTGAATGGAAATATGAAAATAAATATTGCTAATAAAATTAATATAAAAACTAATATTACAAAAACTAAGCAACAAATATTAGAACAAAACTTAAAACCTCTAAAAAAATTAAACTTTATAACTACTATAAATAATGATAATATTTCAATCAAAAATAAAAACTTAAGAATAAATATTATAAATAAAAATCCTATGAAAATAGATGCTGGAATAAAAAACATAGATATAAATATAACTAAATTTATAAATAATGTTTTAAAAGAAAAAAATAAATCTAAACAAGAATATATTGTAGATATGAAAGGTATAAATAACAATATAATTTATGAAACTCATCAACTATATTCCAATAAATTATCTATTCATTATGATAACAACTTTACAAATATAGAATCACTTGATAATGATAGAAATATTACCCTTATAGAAAAAAATAATACTATTAAAATACATGGTTTTAATCTGAGAGAAAAAGATTTGAAAGAATTAGCAAATATTGATTTTATAAAAGATGCAAAAATTAACTTCTTTGCATTAGAGACAAATCAATCTTCTGCTATACAAGGCTTTGTACAAATAAACAAGGGCTACATAAAAGAACTCAAAGCTTTTAACAATATTATAGCTTTTATTAATTTAATACCATCTCTTGTTACATTTAATGGTCCTGGATTTTCTGGGAAAGGTTTTAAAATAAGGGATGGTCATATTAACTATATTTATGATAAAGGAATTTTATATATCAAAAAAGCTTATTTAAAAGGAGATAATCTAAACTTTAAAGCTAAAGGATATATAGATTTAGTAAAAAAAACTATCAAAATGAATGTAGATGTCACAATAATAGTAAAACTTATAAAAGACATACCTATAGTAAATTACATAATTCTTGGAAAAGATGGAGGAATGAATATAAAATTATTAGTTTCTGGAAACTTAAATGATCCAAAGGTATCAAAAAATTTAACAGAAAAAGTAATAGAAGCACCTTTTGGAATTATCAAAAGAACCCTTCTGACACCTTTTAGAATTTTTATGAAAGAATAAGTTTAATCTTCAACTAATACTATTTGATAATTATTCTTTTTCACAATTACACTTCTATGTTTAGGAACCATCCCTTCATTTGCTTTAAACTTTTCTATTTCTTTTTGAAGTTCGTGAATTTGCTCTTTTAATTGTAAAATAATATCTATTCCAGCTAAATTAACTCCCATATCTCTTGCTAATGCCAAAATAACCTTTAATTTATCTATATCTCTTTGAGAATATAATCTCATTCTACCTTGTGTTCTACTTGGTTTTAATAATCCTTCTCGCTCATATTGTCGTAATGTTTGTGGATGAATATTCATAAGTTCTGCTACAACACTTATTAAATATACCGGCTCATTATATCCATGCATTTTAACCTCCTTATATTGTATCTGGAAGTTTTTCTTCCATTATTTTGGCAATTTCTTCATCTAATTCTTCAACTTTTGGTAATACTACATTTAATTTCAAATATAAATCACCTTTATTTGCTACACCATACCCTTTTACTCTAAGTTTTTGTCCATTTTTAGAATTTTTAGGAATTTTTACAGTAATCTCTTTTTGTAAAGTTTGAACTGGAATTTTACCACCAAACATCATTATTTTTAGTGGCACATCCACTTTTTTAATCAAATTATTTCCATCTCTTTCATATTCAGGACTATTAGCTACTTCAACTTCAATAATCAAATCACCCTTTTGTCCATTATGTGATTTACCTTTACCTCTAACTCTTAATTTTTTACCAGTAGTTATTCCTGCTGGAATTTTTAAATTAACAGTTTTCCCATTTATATTAATAGAATGAGTACCCCCCATTACTGCAACATTAAATGGTATAGTCATTCTTGCATGCATATCTAAATCTGGTTGTTGATACCCACCTGAAAAACCACCAAAGTCAAATCCTCCAAATCCACCGCTTTGTCTTGAACTTCCTCTTGAGCCTCCACCAAAAATATTTTTTAATATTTCATCTAAATCAACATTAGCACCACCTTGTTGTTGATAAAAATCGTGAAAATTTTGATCACCAAACATAGAATCACCAAATTGGTCATATTGTTTTCTTTTTTGTTCATCACTTAATACTTCATATGCTGCATTGATTTCTTTAAATTTATCTTCACATTCTGGTTTTTTACAAATATCTGGATGATATTTTCTTGCTAACCTTCTATATGCTTTTTTTATTTCAGCTTGCGTTGCATTTTCAGATACTTCTAATGTTTCATATAAACTTTTTGCCATTTTTCAATCCTTTATATAACTAATTATTTTATTATTATTATTAATTTTATATATATTATATAAAAAAATTGAGTGGATGTCAATCAATTTTATTAAGTTATATAAGAGATGTTTAAAAAAATATAAATTATTTTCTTAACTGATAAGTAATATCTCCAGCTCCAAATCCTATAACAAGCCCATTATCTATAATTTTTATTACTTTGTTATTTTTTATAATTTCTAATTTTTTAGTAGTAGTTTTGATAGTATCAGCAAAAATAGGATTATATTTTTTAAATAAATTTTCAAAATCAATATCCCTTTTATCCTCTCCTGCACTCCATACAGGTAAAATAATTAATTCATTTATTCCTTTGAAACATTCACAAAAAGCATCTAAATTATCAATAGTTCTTGAATATTTATGAGGTTGCCAAATAGCAGTTATTTTATCTATATTTTTTAACTTAGCAAATTTTTTAGCAGAATTTAATGTAGCTTTTATTTCTGTTGGGTGATGAGCATAATCATCAATTATTACAAAATTATCATAATTTTGTAAAATATCAAATCTTTTTTTTATACCTTTATAATTTTTTAAACTCTTTTTAATTTTTTTTATTGAAAGCTCATTTATAGCAGATTTTATAGCTAAACTGGCATCAAGAGCTATGTGTTCTCCAAATCCGTAAACTTCAAAAGTTTCATTCATAAATTTAAAACTCATAAATGGAAGATTATTAATTAATTTATACTCAATCTCACTAATATCGTTTATTGAAACACTCTCGGCATTTTGTTTAGATAAAAATTCATCATCCTTGCATACTACTCTAATTTTGGATTCATCTAAAAATCTTTGATAATGATTATAAAAAAGTTCATAATCATAATGATAAAATTCCATATGTTCAGGTTCTGCATTTGTTACAATAGCACAATATGGATTTGAATCTACAAAACTTCCATCACTTTCATCCGCTTCAAAAACTAAAATATTACTATTTTTATTAATTCTAACATTTGAATTAAAATCTTTACTTTCAGCACCAATTAGTGCATTAGAATTTCTTAAAATTGATGCTAAAATTGCACTTGTTGTACTTTTTCCGTGTGCTCCACAAACAGCATAAACTTTTTTATCATTTACTACCATTTGTAAAGCTTCTCTTCTGGAAATTGTTTTAATTCCCTTTTTTCTAGCTTCAACAAGTTCTGGATTATCATTTTTTACAACTGCAGTATAAATAACTAAATCTTGATTCTTAATTACACTACTTGAATGAGGAATAGTTACATCTATTCCTTCTTCTATAAGTTGTTTAGTCAAAGTTGTTTGGGTAATATCACTTCCACTAATTTCATGCCCATAACTTTTAAGTAGCCTAGCAATTCCGCTTAAACCTATTCCTCCAATACCAACAAAATGAATTTTCAATTTTTACTCACTAAATTCTTTTGCAAAAGTATCTCTATGCTTAATTACAAGTTCATCAATTTCATCTTTAAAATTCATAAAAAACATTTCATATTCATCATTTTCATTTTCAGGCATAACATAAGTATCTAAAAACTTTTCAACTGGCATTTTTTCAAGTACACCTAAAACAAACATACTAAATGCTTCTTTTAAATTTTCATCATTTGCCATATAAACTAAATCATATCCTAAATCTTTAGCTTCTTTCCATTCACTTTCACTCCAAACTTCAAGGAAATATTCAAATAAAGCTCTAATTACATACATATCTTCTGGATATTCTAAAAATTCTTTATTTTCACTTCTTTCATTCAAAACTGCAATAGCTTTTTCTAAAATCTCACCAAATAGTTCATTTATTCTATCTTCATCGCCACCAGTATTCATCAATTTATCAAATTCTTTATACTCTTTTTCTAAAAACATTTTCATCCTTTAAAATTTTTTATTCTAAAAAGTGCTTCTTTAGTTGATTTTTCATCATAAACAAGAGCAATTCTTACAAATCCTTTTCCTATATTTTCTCTACTCATAAAACTTCCAGGCATTACTTTTACGCCCTCTTCTTCCCATAATTTTTTGGTAAATTCAATATCATCATCTACTTCAAGCCAAACATAAAAAGTAGCTTTTGGAATTTCAATACCTAAAATATCTTTTGCTAATTTAAAATTTTTTCTATACTCTTTTCTAAACTCTTCAGTATGATTATCTTCGCTCCACGCAACCGCTGCTGCTTTTTGTAAAGGAAGTGGAGAAGCACAACCGACATAAGTTCGATAAGAAAGATACTCTTTTAAAATTTCACTATCCCCTGCTATAAATCCACTTCTAAGACTTGGTGCTGAACTTCTTTTGGAAATAGAATTTATTGCTAAAATATTTTTAAATTTATCATTTCCAACTTTTTTAGATGCTTCCAAAATTGAAACTGGTTTTTCATCAAAATATAATTCACTATAACACTCATCACTCAAAATCACAAAATCATTTTTAAGTGCAGATTCAACCCATTCACACATCAAATCTATATCCATTACACTAGCACACGGATTATTTGGAGAATTTAAAATTACTAACTCTTCATCACCAATTAACTCTGAAGGATGATTTAAAAATTTATTCTCTTTTGTAAGAGACATTTTATTCATTTTTGCACCAATTGCTATTGCTGCACCTTCATAAATTTGATAAAAAGGGTTTGGAAAAGCTATACTTTTTGCTTCTAAAAATGCTGGGAAATTAAATAAAACTTCTCTTGTTCCATTTACTGGTAAAAGTTCGTTTTCATTTAATTTAACATTAAATCTTCTTTTTACAAATCCTCTCATTGATTCTCTTAACTCAGCAATACCTGCAGTAGCAGGATATTTATTTAAAAGTTGAGAATTTTCACAAAAGGCTTTTTGAATAAATTCAGGCGTATCAAATTGAGGCTCACCAATTGTTAAAATAAATTGTTTATCTTTTTTTGGTGTAATATCACATAATAATTCATTTAGCTTTTGAAAAGGATATTTCTCAAATCTCATTTAATAACCTTCACAAGTCCAAGTCCAATTTTGAAACCTTTTTGATCTAAAATTTTCACTTCTACCTCATCTCCTACATTTACAATATCTTCAACTCTATTCACTCTTTTATCACTAAGTTTTGAGATATGAAGCAATCCTTCAACTCCATCAGAAATTTCTACAAAAGCACCGAAATTAGCTACTCTTTTTACTTTTCCTTTTACAACACTTCCAACTTCTACTTTTGGAATTTCTCTTCCAGGAACATTTACAATTGAAATAATATGAGTTTTAGCATTTTCTACTACTTCTTTATTTCCTCCAGTAACTTTTACATTACCTGTTTTTCTATCAAGGTCAATATTTACTCCAAATTTAGAAATAATATCTTTAATAACTTTTCCACCTTGACCAATAATATCCACTATTTTATCTGGTAATACTTTAAAATTAATAGTATGAGGCAATACTTTATCATTATACACTATCTCTTCTTTAGCTTTTTCCATAAGTTCTAATATATAACATCTTCCTTCTTTTGCTTGTTCTAATGCTTCTTTTAAAACATTAATTTTTACTCCCCCAAGTTTAATATCCATTTGAAGTGCTGTAATTCCATCATATGTTCCAGTTACTTTGAAATCCATATCTCCATCGTGGTCTTCAAGTCCCATAATATCAGTTAATATTGCATATCTTTCATCTTCTGTAACAAGCCCCATAGCAACTCCTGCTGCTAATTTTCGAAGTGGAACTTTTGCTGCAGTAAGTGCTAAACTTCCACCACAAACAGTTGCCATTGAACTACTTCCATTACTTTCCAAAACTTCACTTACAACTCTAACTGTATCTTCAAATTCAGGGTCGATTAAACATTCAATAGCTCTTTTTGCTAAATTTCCATGACCTAATTCTCTTCTTGATGGTGGTCCTACTCTATCAGCTTCACCTACACTAAATGGAGGGAAATTATAATGAAGTATAAATTTATCTAGTTTATCTGCTTTATCTGTAAGATTTGAATACATTTGTGCATCCATTTCTCCTCCCAAAGTAGCTACTGCTAAAGCTTGTGTTTGTCCTCTTGTAAATAGACAACTTCCATGAGCTGATGGTAATATATTTGTATCAATTGTAATATTTCTAATATCAGTTAATCCTCTTCCATCTGCTCTAATACCTTTATCAAGAATAGAACTTCTTACAAGATCTTTTTTTATACTATTTACAGCATTATAAACGAAGTCATAATCTTTATCTAATTCATTTGTAATTTTTTTAGCAATATCATGTAAAATACTTGCTCTTTCACTTTTTGCTAAATGTGAAATTGCTTCTTGAATTTCTTCAAAATAGTGATCTCTTATATAATTTTCAAGTTCTTTATCTTCTTTTAAATCTCTAAGTTTCAATTCAATAGGTTCTTTTTTAAGTGGTTCAAAAGCTTCTTTATAAACAGTAGTTGCTGATTTAATAGCTTCTTGTGCTTTTAACAAACACTCAATAAAATCATCTTCACTAAGTTCATTTGTGTGATAAATAGTTACAGGCTCTTCTGCCATCATAGGTTCAGTAATATCAATTTCTGGAACCTCAAGAATTTGAATCTCTTCTTGCCCTTGCGCTTTAAATTCTATCATAAGTAATTCATCTTGTGTTCCACTTACATACATATCAAAAGCCCCACTCTTTAACTCACTTAAAGTTGGATTAACTACTATCTTATCATCAATTTTTGTAAGTCTAACACCATATACAACTTTGTCAATTGGTAAATCACTTAAATAAAGACATAAACTTGTTGCGTTCATAGCAGCAGTTTGTAAATCTGATTCTTCATTTGCACTAAAAACAATTGTATCAACAACTGTATTATAAGCATATCCTTTAGGAAAAAGTGGTCTAATACTTCTATCTATAAGTCTTGATGTAAGTGTTTCAAAATCACCTGGTTTTGCTTCTCTTTTTACAAATCCTGCTGGGATTTTTCCCATAGCATAAGCTTTTTCTATATATTGAACTACAAGTGGAGTAAAATCTTCTTCAATTAATTCATCTTTATTATAAACGAGTGTTGATAATATTACTGTATCACCTTCTCTAAATAAAACTGCACTATTTGCTTGTTTTGCAACTTTATTTAATTCTACAACTTGTTCTTTACCATTTACTAATAAATCTATTTTTTTATAACTCATATTTGTCCTTTCTATCTTCAAAATAAAAATCAGTTTCTACATAATTTTCTATTTCATAAACGAAATAGCAATAGTCACTAAGTTTTTTAACTTCTTTTGCCAAACTAAAAGGTATTAGTGGCATAGCCACATCAACTTCTTTAGCTCCTGCATTTATACAACTTTTTATACATACTTCAAGTGTAAGACCCGTATTTGCTCCTTCATCTATAAGTATTACTTTCATATCATTTAAATCAGCTAGAGAATCACCATATCTATATTCATAAATATAAGGAATTATTTTTTCATTATGAAGCCTTCCAGCTTCTGAATATATAAAATCTTGTGATATTTCAAAATTATCAATTAATTCATCAATCAAAACAACATCTTTTGTTTCACTTACGCACCCTAATATACACTCTTTATTGATAGGTGAAACTATAGGTTCAGAAAAAAGAAAATCTGCTTCAATAAATCCAAGCTTCTTAGCAATCTCTTTGGCATAATAAACACCATTTTCACTTATAGCTAAAATTATTGTTTTATCATCAATTTTTTCTATATCAAGAATACTATAAAGTTTTTGTAATGCCTTTTCTTTATTTTCAAATTTTATCATATTTATTCCTAAAACCTAAATTTATTTTTATAAAACAGCTTAGGATACTGCTTTTTAATTTCATATTCGTCAAATGTAAATTTATAATTTTCACAATATTTTATCAAAATTTTATAACTATAATTTAATTTTTCCATCATTTTAGCATCTCCCAAAACATCAGGATGATATTTTTTAGCTAATTTTTTATATTGCCTTTTAATATCTTTAATACTACTGAGTGGTGGAATATCCATAAATTCAAGTGATTCTTTAATCTCTTTTATCATTTAAGTAAACTGCTTCCCCCACTTGAGATAATAGTTTTCAAATCATTATCACTAAATGCAATTCCTAATCCTAAGAATAAATTTGCTGCTTGGCTATTTAAAAAATTATCATATCCAGCATATAAATTTATATGATTAAACATTTGATATCTTGCTTCCACTCTTGCATGTGCATTATTTCCTCTAATATCATTAACAGCATTAAAATCATAAACTTCTGCACTCAATTTCATTCTATCATTATTCATAAAATAATCTATCCCAACACCACCAGTTGAATCAATAACCCCACCTCTTAAAAGAACATTATCATACCTTTTTCCAAGTTCAGCCGTTATAAAAGTTTTCGATTTTATATGCTTATTTATATTAATATAATCTTTATTTGTATAATCTTTTGTAGATGTTACACCTAAAATATAATATTTATCAGGCTTTGGTCTGTATGCTACTAAAGCTCTCGTTTGGGCATAACTATCTTTTGTCATTTGATAAGTTGCAATATCTACATCAAGCTCACTTTTAGTTAAAGATGTAAAATAGTCATCTAATTTATCAAAAGCACCCCCTCCACTTGAGAAAAATGTATCAGCAGATGCTATAGCATTATGTAAAGAATCTTTATTTTCTACTAAAATATCTGTTGCATTATCTTCTAAACGTCCAAATCTATCCATAAGATCTGGCAATTTTTTATTTATAGTTATTCCAGTTTCTTTAAATTCTGATGTTAAATCATCTAATTGAGCCATAATCTTAGGTAATTTATTATTGATAGTTTTACCAGTTGTTTTAAATTCAGCACTCAAATCATCAACTTGTTTCATAATTTTAGGAAGTTTTTCATTAATTGTAGCCATCATTGTTTTAGCACCACTGATTGTATCTTTTAAATTATTTCTATTTTCAGCCAAAATATCTTTAAAATACTCAGTTCCACTTTTTAAATTAGATAATGTTTGTTGAAGGTTATTAATAGAATTTCCATCTACACCATTATTTAATTTATGCATTAAGATTTTAAATTCTTCGGCAGCTGCATTAATTGAATCAACTGCTTCATCAAAAGATGCTATTTTTTTATATTTATTTATACTATCTCCAACTTTTAAAAATACATTTGAATTTGAAGAAATTATTTCTATATATTTTCCACCAAGCATTGAATCTTGAGATAATGAAATAATAGAATCTTTTGGAATTTTAATACCTTTATTTATAAAAAGTTTTAATTTCACCTCTTTATTATAAAGTTGTTTATCTTCTAAGAATCCAATATCAACACCTCTTAATTTAATTTTTGCATTTTTTTCAAGTCCTGTAGCATTATTTATATATGCATATATATCATAACCTTTTTTACCAAAATTTGAAAAACTATTAACTTGCATACTTAAAATAAATAGAGATAATAATCCTAAAAATACAAATAGCCCTATTTTAGTTTCTGTTCTCATTCGTCAGCCTTTTGAGTTTTTAATTGATATTGTTGAGAAATACCACCTAATGGAATAAATTCTACTTCAAAATAAATTGTTTTTCTAATTATACCAGAAACTCCATCAGTAGTTAATGTTGGAATAATCTCTCTTTTAAAACTTACACTATAATTCCAACACTGCTTACTCATACTAATACCTAACAGCCAATATTTTTGCATTTTAAGTTTTAAATCATAATTAAAATCTGCGAATAATTTATGTATTTTATCAAATTTATAATATCCATTAATATCATAAGACTCACTTTGTTTATAATTATAAATGTATTTTCCTTCTAATTTAGATATTCCATTATCATAACCTAATGTGAAAGCATCATATTTTATTTGAGCTATATCAAAAGAATATATATTTTTATTATCAAAATAAAAATCATAATAATTTACATTCAAAGTATTAAATAAATCAGATAATTTAGTTGTTTCATTTTTATCAAGATAATAAACCTGAGAAAGAGAATGATAAATAGTTAAATTTTCACTTAAAAGATATTGCTCAAGTGATAATTTGATATTTTTTTTCACTTTATAATTCCCCAAATAATCACTATTATTATCATTTTTATAATATTTATTATTGAAAGAATAAGAAATTGAAGGAATTATACTATGAGAAAAACTATTATAGTTCTTAGATAATAAAGAATAAAATTTTAAATTAGTATCATTTGTATAATATTTTGCCACAAAATCAGTATTATCACCTTTTTCATTAACTTGCGTATAATTAAAATTTTCTTTGATATTAAATTTAAAATAGTTATCAAACATATTAACTTGATAACTAAAAGGAACAAACACTGTTTTTTTAACAGCTTTATAACCAGTTTTTCTTGTATAATTATATAAATTAAAATCAATACTATACAAAAATTTATCAAATGGATTTGTACTAAATTTATGATATTGTAATTGTGGAAGAAGTTGCATAGTATTACTATTATCATCTTTTGTTGTATCTTTAAAATATTTTCCATATAATCCAAAATAATTATTTTTATAAATAGAATAATAATTAATATTAGAAGTTATTATCTTATCTGTTAAATAACTTGTATCAGATTTATTAGCAGGATCTAAATAAAAATAATCTGTATCAGTAGCATTTTTTATATCCATATAAAGTTTATCGTTATAAATTAAATCACTATTAGTATATAAAAAACTCCAACCATTATGATTTTTATTTTGTAAATTATATTTTTGTTGGTATTTTTCTTTATCACTAAATTCACCTATTTTAAATTCACCATAAGATGTAGGAGAATGAATAAATCTAAATGTACTATAAATTCCTTCCCCTCTTTTTGTTCTAATCGTTGGGTCAATTTCTAAATCTGCCCTATCTCCAAAAATTTGATAATATGGCTGAGTAAATAAAATACCTTCATCACCTGAAATCCCAAATATAGGTCTTAAAAATCCACTTTTTCTTGTTTTATCAATAGAAAAACCTAAATAAGGTAGATATAAAATAGGAATACCTTTTACATATAAAGTAGGATTATATAAATCTATCCATTTAGTTTTTTTATTATATTTAGAGCTACTTGAAACTATTTTCCAATCTGGCGCGCTTGGATTACAAGTAGAAGTAATCATATTATTTATATTATAAATTTCACTTTTTTGAGTCATTGTTTTACCACTTATCCATGTCAAATTATCGAAATTAAACATAAAAAATGGAGTTACTTTTATATTTTTTGTATTTAGATTAATATAAGCAGTTTGTCCAGTGATTACATTACTTTTTTTATAATTAACATATACATTACCATGGGCTTTTATACTGTTTTTTACTTTATTATAAATAATTTTATTAGCACTTAATGTAATATCATTTTTTATAAAAACTCCATTTGTTATTGTCACTATATTATTTTTAGAAACAGTTTTAACTCCAAACACTTTTATATTTTCGGCAAAGCTATATACTATTACAAAAAATATTAATATTATTTTAATCATCAATTACTACTACTTTTGAAAATTTATCATGAACAGTTTGAGTAAAAGGATTTGTAAGAGCATACAACATTCCCAAATAAAAAAACATTTCATCAAAGTTTCTAAGAATTGCTCTAATAAAAGATTGCCCCCAAGAAGGATTATCTAAAAGATAAATATCAACTGCTCTTATTCTTGCTACCATTTTACCTATAGTTTTTCCATAAAGATGAATAAAAATAGTATGATATGCAGTTTTTAAAACAATAAAATAGATAAGCATAGAATTTATAACTTCTAAAAGAGCCATCATATTATCTGCTACACTTATAAATTGATTATAAAATGCAATAAATATTATAAGAGATACTAAAAGTTCATCAATAGAATAAGCATAAACCCTTTTTGCAAAGCTTGAAGGAGTAAATCCTTCTCTTTTTAATTTTTTTTCTAAATCCATTAAATAGCCTGATATGCTATGTCTTTTCTATATTTCATACCATCAAAATGAACACATTTAACTATTTTATATGCTTCATCTCTTGCTTCTTTTACATCTTCACCCATTCCAATACAAACTAAAACTCTTCCACCTGTTGCCATAAGTTTATCATCTTTTTTAGAAACTCCAGCATAAAATATATGCCCATTTAATTTAGATAATTTTTCTTCATCAATAGTAATAAGGGCTGGCTCACTACTTGAATATGGATAATTTTTTGAAGCACAAACAACTCCTACTGCTACCACATCTTTAATTTTTACATCAATTTTATCAAGTTCACCTTTTGCTCCATAATAAAACATATCATAAACACTACTATCAATTAATGGCATCAATTCTTCACATTCAGGATCACCAAATCTAACATTATATTCTAAAACTATCGGCTCATTATCCACAACCATAATTCCAATAAATAAAACACCTTCATAAGGAGCATTTTCTTGTTGCATTCCATTTAAAGTAGGTCTAATTATTCTTGTTTTTACTTTTTCATAAAGCTCATCATTTACAAGTGGTGTTGGAGCATAAGCACCCATTCCACCAGTATTTGGTCCAGTATCATCATCTCCTACTCTTTTATGATCTTGCGCTGCTGGAAGTAAAACAAACTTTTTACCATCACAAATTGCAAACATACTAAGTTCATAACCATCTAAAAATTCTTCAACAATTACTTTTTTACCAGCTTCACCAAATGCTTCTCCACTAAGCATTTCATCAACTGTTTTTTTAGCTTCTTCTTTCGAAGTCGCAATAATTACACCTTTTCCAGCACAAAGTCCATCAGCTTTTACAACTATTGGTAGTTTCATTTCCTCTATAAATTTATAAGCATCTTCTTTTGAATCAGTTTCAATATATTTTGCAGTTGGAATATTATATTTTTTAAGAAAGTTTTTCATATAAACTTTACTTCCTTCCAGTCTAGCAGCCTTTTTACTTGCACCAAAAATAGTAAGATTTTTTTCTTTAAATATATCCACAACACCATCTACTAATGGAGCTTCTGGCCCAACTATTGTTAAATCTATATTATTTTTAATAGCAAACTTTCTAAGTTCATAATAATCTTTTATATCTAAATTTGTAGCAAACTCATTTGTTGCGCCATTTCCTGGTGCATAAAAAATTTCAGCTTCATCTTTCAAGGCATATCCAATAGAATATTCTCTTCCTCCACTTCCTATAATTAAAACTTTTTTCATAAATTAACCTTTTAATTTAATTATCTATTTTTAACTTAAAATTAACTTTAACTTTAAATTAAAAATCCTTCCAAGTGGGCGTTCACATATTGACTTTGGTTCTACCAAAGGTTTAAGTGTGGGATAGGAGGTAAGTTTTAGGAGCAACAAATAAATGCCACTACACACCACCTACACTACCATCTCCCAACGATTATTAGTGTAGAGAACCCAAATGTACGGGTAGCGCACCACTCAGAAGGACAACTATTAAAATTATATCATATTTTTAGCTATTTTAATACAATTATCAATAGTTTGAATATCACTAACTACTATTTTTTCAGGAAAATAAGAAGCTGTTCTATTACCAATTGCTATAGCTTTAAAACTTGAATTCCACTTAAATTGTTTAAAAAAACATTTAATAGTTGAAGGAGAAGTAAAAATAAAAATAGAATTTTTTTCTAAACTTTTATCTATTTTATTACAATTAGTTTCATAAGTAACTTTTGAAATAATATTAAACTTATTTTTTTCTAAAACTTCAACAATATTAGATAAAACTATTTTAGCTTTTGAAAACAATATATTTGAAGGCTCAAAATTATCAAGAATTTCTTTAGCTAATTCATCTCCATAGCTACTTTTTGCTATGTATTTTACTTTTCCTCCAAGTTTTTTTACCATTTTTGCAGTTGGCTCTCCAATAGTAATAGCAGGAATATTTTTCCATTCATTACTTATTTTATCAAGCCCAATTACACCATTTTTGGAAGTAAATAGTAAATAATCTATATTATAAAAATTGATTTTAGGAGTTAAATAGTTAAGTTTTATGACAGGGAGATTTTCTATCCCATCATATTTTTGATTGTTAAGTAGATAAATCATTCCCATTCTATTGTTGCAGGTGGTTTAGAAGATATATCATAAACAACTCTATTTATTCCTTCTACTTCGTTTATAATTCTACTAGAAACTCTTTCTAGAAACTCATAAGGTAAATGACTAAATGTAGCAGTCATTCCATCCGTTGCACTTACACATCTTACGGCTATTGCATTATCATAAGTTCTATTATCCCCCATTACACCAACACTTTTAACATTCATTAAAACTACAAAAGCTTGCCATACTTCATTATAAAGATTATTAGCTTTAAGCTCTTCTATCAAAATAGTATCAGCTTTTCTAAGTATATTTAAATCTGTTTCATTAACCGCGCCCATTACTCTAATAGCAAGACCTGGACCTGGGAAAGGATGCCTATACACTAAATCTTGAGGAAGGCTTAATTCAAGACCAAGTTTTCTAACTTCATCTTTGAAAAGTTCTCTTAACGGCTCAATTAATTCAAACTCCATCCAATCTGGAAGTCCACCAACATTATGGTGAGACTTAATAGTCTTAGATGGACCTTTTACTGAAACTGATTCAATTACATCTGGATATAAAGTTCCTTGTGCCAAAAATTTAGCATCTTGATATTTTTTTGCTTCTTGGCTAAATACCTCAATAAAAGTTTCACCAATAATTTTTCTTTTTCTTTCAGGATCAGTTACACCTTTTAATCTTCCCAAAAACAAATCTCTTGCATCAATAGTAATTAATGGAACTTTTAATACATTTTTAAAAGCAAATTCGACTTCTTCTCTTTCATTTTCTCTGAGTAATCCATTATCCACAAAAATTGGAACTACTTGGTCACCTATTGCTTCATATAAAAGTGCCGTTGTTACACTACTATCTACTCCACCACTAAGTCCACAAATAACTTTTTCATCTCCAACTTGTTTTCTTATTTTTTCTATTTGAGATTTTAAAAAATGTGACATATCCCATTTTGAAGTTATTTTACAAATTTCTCTTGCAAAATTTTTAAGCATAATATGACCATATTCAGAATGAGCAACCTCTGGATGAAATTGAAGTGCATATACATTTTTTTCTTCATTTGCAATAGCTGCATATGGAGCATTTTTGGTATATGCAATTCTCACAAACCCATCAGGAAGTTTTTCTACTCTATCAGAATGGCTCATCCAAACAATATTTTTTTCAGGTATATCTTTAAAAAGTTTTGCACCATTTACTTCATCAAAAAGAAGTTCAGCTTTTCCATATTCGTGGTGATCAGCTCTTGCTACCTCTCCACCAAAATCAACTGTAATGAGTTGCATTCCATAACAAATTCCTAAAATAGGAAGTCCTAAATCATAAATAGCTTTGTCAATTCTATATGCATCTTTAGCATAAACACTAGCAGGTCCTCCACTTAAAATAATACCTTTTGGATTTTTTACTTTTATTTTTTCTATATCTTCAAAATAAGGTACAATTTCACAATAAATTTTTTCTTCTCTAAGTCTTCTTGCAATTAATTGTGTGTATTGACTACCAAAATCTAATACTATAATATCAGCTGTTTGCATATTTTTCCTTTCTAACTAATTTAATAAATTTTTAATATTTCAAATTGAACATACCACACAGCAATACTCACAGCATATCCTACTAAAATCGTCCAAGCAAGTTTCATATGTGAGCTAAAAGTATAAATACCTTTCATTTTTCCCATTACACCAACACCTGCTGCACTACCAAAACTAATTAAACTTCCACCAATACCAGCTGTCATAGTTACAAGCATCCATTGGTCTGGCCCCATATTTGGACTTGCTTTTAAAATAGCACTCATTACAGGAACATTATCTATAATTGCACTTATAAATCCAACAGTTACATTACTAGTGATATCTCCAATTGCCCCATAAAGATTATGAACATATTCTAAAAATCCCATAAAATGTAAAGCACCAACTGCACTCAAAATTCCAAAGAAAAATAGTAGCGTATCATTTTCTACTTTTGCCATATTTACATAAACATTAATTAATTCTTGTGAAGGGCGTCTTCTTTTTTGAAAATAAGTATACATACTTAGTATTGCCAAACCAAACATCATTCCCCACATTGCGGGAAAATGCATAAAAATATGCATAACAACAGAAATAGCAATTGTAAATATACCTAAATAAACTACTACCATTCCTCCATCTTTAATTCTCGGAATTGATTCAGTTAAAGAATCAAAATGAGGCATTCCTTTTGGAACATACAAACTAAGTAAAAATGCCGTAACAAGCCATCCTATAAAAGAAGCTGGGAAAAGTGCCAAAAAGTCAACTACTTCTCCTTTTCCTGCTGTCCAAGCCATTAAAGTTGTAATATCTCCAAATGGACTCCAAGCCCCTCCAGCATTAGCTGCTACCACTATATTTATAGCACCTGCTACCAAAAACTCTGTTTTATGTTTATCAATTGTATATAAAACTGTTGATAAAATAAGTGCTGTTGTAAGATTATCTGCTACTGGTGAGATAAAAAATGCAAGTAATCCAGTAAGCCAAAAAAGCTTCTTATAACTATAACCATTTGAAACCAATTTATGTTTTAAAACATCAAATACATTTCTTTCTATCATAGTTTCAATATATGTCATTGCTACGAATAAGAAGAAAAATATTTCTGCAATTTCTAAAATCAAATGTTCAAGTTCATTATGAAGTGGACTTACATCATATCCATTTACTGCATAATAAGCACCAATTAATACAAACATAAATGTTCCAATAAAAAGTGCTGGTTTTGATTTATTTATATTGTATTTTTCTTCTGTTGCTATAAAAAAATATCCTAAAACAAATATACCAAAAACAATCCAACCAAAAGTTGTTTGTGTCATATTTACTGATTCAACTATATGCTCCATTTTAATCCTTTCTGTAATGAGCCCCAAGAGATTCTTTTCTATTTAAGGCTGCTGTTATAATTTCTTTAGCTGTTAAAAATCTAAATTTTGTAATTCTACCAACCTTTGGAATAGTTTTTTCTACAAAATCTAAAGCTTTTAATAGATTTCTTTCATTTCTAATTATACCAACATTTTGCCACATAATTTCACGAAGTTGATTTTTATAGAGCTTATCATTTTCTTTTTCCAAAATTTCATCATTTATAATAAATTTTTTATTAATGTTAGTTATGTTTTTATTAATATCTTCTGCACAAATTTTACCAAATACAAAACATTCAAGAAGTGAATTACTCGCAAGTCTATTTGCACCTTGCACACCTGTACAAGAAGCTTCTCCAACTGCATATAAATTTTTAAAATTTTTTATTTTTGAACTGCTATCAACTTCAATTCCACCCATCATATAGTGAAATGCTGGACCTATTGGAACTAACTCCCCAGGAATTTTATAACCTAAATCTTTTAATTTATAGTAAATAGTAGGAAATCTTTTAGCAAAAAATTCTTCATTCCAATCACTAAAATCCAAAAATACTTTATTTCCTTTTTGTTTATAATCATAGATAGCACGACTTACAATATCTCGACTTGCAAGATCACCTCTTTCATTATAATCAAAGAGAAATCTTTTAAAGTTTTGGTCAACTACTTTTGCACCTTCACCTCTTAAAGACTCACTAAGTAATAATTTTTGAGCAGTTTTCATTTGAACGTAAACAGTTGGATGAAACTGTGTCATTTCCATATCTTTGAGTCTTATATCTTTTAAAGTACAAAGCCCTTGCATATCTCCACTAATTGTATTTGCATTTGTATCAAATTTATATAAACCACCTACTCCACCACTTGCTATAACTACTGAATTGGCATAAATATTCATTTTTTTATTGTTTTGTGATACACTTACACCAAAACATTTATCATCTTCAATTAATAAATCAAAAACAACAGATTCATCTATAAAAAATGATTTATCCTTACTAAATACAAACTTATGGATTTCTCTTCCAGTGGCATCTCCTCCTGCATGAACTATTCTATTTTTAGAATGAGCCCCCTCTCTTGTAAAAAGAATATTACCATTTTCATCTCTATCAAATCTAAAACCCAAACTTTCTATATCATCTATTACAGTCAATGATTTTTTAGAAAGAAGCTCAACCATTTTTTTATCATTATGATAACTTCCTGCTATCATTGTATCTTTTATATGAGATTGGACATCTTGTTCATTTTTAGCAACTGTAACTCCACCTTGCGCATAAAAAGAGTTACAACCCCATACTTTACTTTTAGTTAATACTAAAACTTTTAATTTTTTATCTAAATTAATAGCAGTCCAAATAGCTGAAAGACCACTACCAATTATTATTACATCATATTTTTTCATTGACATTTTAAATTCGTTATATTTTGTTCTGTTTTATTTACATTTTGAGATGTCCATTTCGGATCAGCTTTATATCCACAACCTATAAAAAATAATGCTATAATTACAAAATGAAAAATATAAAAGATATTCTTAAACATACACCACTTCCTTATGATAAAATAAAAACGCAAAGATGTCTTATACTAATTACATCTTGTTTACCAATACATATAAAAAATAATATTTCATATATGTATTTAAAAGGTGAAACTCTGCACTTTGCAACTAAACATCCTGCTATTAATTTCGAATTGTATCAAAAATTAGCTGATATTAAGATGATATTAAAAGCAATTCAATTAAAAAAAAGATGTTTAAGCATAAAAATTACAAATATTAAAGCTTATACAACCTATAAAAAAGAAAAAACACCTTCCAAAATATCAACTGATATCAAATTTTATATACAAAAACTTAATGGAAATTTTGAAAACAAAGCCAAAAATAAAAAAATAACTCAAAAATTTGAAGAAATAAGAGAAATTATAAAAAATAAAAATTAATTCTTAAGTCTTTTTCTTATATTTTACAATTTCCCCAAAGGGAAAAAGAATTAAACATCAGGTTCAATTCCAGTTTTTCTTAATGTAAATTCTACAAATTTATACATTACAATCATTAATATCGGCCATATGAAAAACAAAATTGTTCCCCATGCAGTATTAATATGTTGAGTTTCTGGACTAATCCCATTTGGTAATAATTTTTCAGAAGCGAAAAGAAAGCTTCCGAAGAATACCATTAAAAATGCTATAATTTTTTTCATTTTCTCTCCTTAATATGTATGAGATTCTGTATCTGCTAACTCTTCTTTTGTAATAGGACCATCTTTTTTCATTTGGTACCAAACATAAGCTACATAAGCTAAAACAATTGGAACTGCTACACTCACACCACCCATAACTTCCATTGCAATTAAACTTCCAGAAGTGTTTTGAATAGTTAAACTACTTTGTAAATCTGCATAACTTGGATAATATGGTGTTCCATTAAATCCTGCAATTGCAAATACTATTATACCAATTAAAACTGCACCTAAACCAGACATTTTAATTCCACCTGTACTTCTTCCAAAGATTGATTGAAAAATACCAAGTAAAAACAGAACTGCACCAATTAAGAATACAATTAATGGAATATAGTCATAAGCCATTAAGTTAGCAAGATATTTATGAGCAACCATAGTTACAACACCTGTATGAATATCGTATGAATAACCTTTCATCATTACAAGTCCATAAAGAACTACAACTAAAGCAACCAAAAATACTACAAAGCATTTTTTAGCAGTTGCTCTAATTCTTGCAATTAATTCAGGGAATTCACTATTATCAATATCATTAACCAACCATAACGCTCCAAGAAGTCTAGCAATAGCAAACAATAATATACCAAATGCTATATTAAACCATGCACCATGACCAAAATCAAGTGCTGCTTCCAAACCTCTTAGATTAATACCATTAGTAGCTGTACCCCATGCTAAAATTTTAGTAGCTGGATCAAAACTAAAATTACTTCCTGTAAAGAAAGTTCCAACTGCCACACCAATTAAAACAATAGTAACAATACCATTAAAGTATAAGAATGCTTTATAAGCACCTTTTCCAATTAAGTTATTTGGATTGTTGATATATTCATAAGATACTGCTTGTAAAACAAAACCAAATAATATTATCATCCATACCCAATAAGCACCACCAAATGATACTGAATAAAATAATGGAAACGCTGCAAACAATGCACCACCAAACAAAACTAATGTTGTAAATGTTAATTCCCATTTTCTACCAAGAGAGTTAATCATCGCTCTTTCTTCTATATCAGTTTTTGCTGTATGAAAAAGTGATTGACCACCTTGAACAAAAGTCATAAAAACAAAAAGACCACCTAGTACTGCAATTATTAGCCACCAATACTCTTGCCAATAAAACATTTCTGAATTTTGTGTATATCCTGCCCATTTTTCCATTACTGAGCTCCTTTCGGACCGCTTTTAACGACCGCAAATAACATTTTAAGTTCTGCAATTCCAAGAATAACAAATGCTGCCATAAACATAAAGAATGTTGCTTGTACATTTACTAAACTAATTGGAGTTACTGACTCTGCTGTTGGTAAAATTCCAAATACAGTCCATGGTTGTCTTCCAATTTCTGCACTCATCCATCCAAATGAAATTGCAATCCATGGTAATGGAATTGAATAAAGTGCTGCTTTTTGAACAAATCTATTATTAACAAATGTTCCTTTTAAAATTGAAGCATAAGCTAAAATAAATAGTAAAATAAACCAGAATCCTAAAGCAACCATAATATGGAATGAGAAAAATACTGGTGCAACTGGTGGGAATAAATATTTAGCATCATCTGCTGAGAAATATCCATATCCCATAAGTTCAGCTCTCTCTACTTTTACTCCATCAACATTAGCTACAATTGCGTGAAAATCTGCATTATCTGCTGCCATTTTTGCTTTAGCCACTTTCACAGCTGCTGTATCTCCAGCTTTTTGAGCTTTTTCCATAGCTGCTTTAGCTACATGATAATTAGCCATATCTTTAAGAGCTATTTCACCTTCGCTTCTTAAATGTTCAAAAGACCAAATTCCATATTCTTTGTTTCCATATACTAGATCTTTAATACCTGGAATATACCCATCAAAACTATGTTTACCAAGAACAGATAATAAATGTGGAACAGCTATAGGCATAATAAATGAATCATCATTATTTGTCATATTTTTGATTTCATCAAGTGTATGATGTTTAGGAATACCAATTGCTACAATTGGAGCTCCTTTTTCACCTACATATAAACCTTCCATAGAAGCAATTTTAGTTGGTTGAGTATTTACTACTTCATAAGCATGATCATCACCAATAACTGCTACTGCAATCGAAGCTATAAGCCCAAATGCTGCTGCAACTGTTGCTGATTTTTTAGCAAATTCAACATGTTTTCCTCTAAGTAAATATAAAGAAGAAACACCTAATACAAATACACCAGCCATTGTATATGAAGCTGTTACTGTATGTAAAAATTTAATTTGTGCAACTGGTTGCAAAATCAAATTCATAAAATTAGTCATTTCAAGTCTTGCATTATCTATATTAAATGTATAGAAAGCACTACTTGGATGTTGCATAAATCCGTTTGCGATAAGAATCCACAAAGCTGAAAGGTTTGAACCTATTGCTAATAACCAAGATGACATTAAATGCACACCTTTAGTAACTCTTTTCCATCCGAAAAATGCGATTGCTGCAAATGTCGCTTCCATAAAGAACGCAACAATCCCTTCTACTGCAAGAGGAGCACCAAATAAATCACCTACTACCCATGAATATGTTGACCAGTTAGTCCCAAATTCAAATTCATGAATAATCCCTGTTGATAACCCAATAGCAAAGTTAATACCAAATAATACTTGCCAAAATTGAGTAATATTTTTCCATTCTTGTTTTCCAGTTTTTACATAAATAGTCTCAAAGAATGCTACCATGAAAGACATACCTAATGTAAATGGAACGAAAAAGAAGTGAAAAATAGCCGTCATTGCGAATTGAGCTCTCGCCCATTCAAGCATCGTTAAATCTATTCCATGCATACTATTTCTCCTTTTTTGAGTTTTGTGTTGATGGTATTGTAGTTAGTTGCTTTATAAATAAAGCTTCTTTTTGATTTTTATTTTTTACGACATTATCTACTGTCGGAAAGAAAAAAACCTTTATTACTACAAAAATAACCACCAATTTGATAATGATGATTAGCCAAAGCTTTTTACCAAGGCTTGATAGATTTTTAAACCCATCCACATAAAACAACACTATTTTATTAATCATCTTTACCCTCCTTATCGAGGCTAGTTACAATTATACAATATTTTTACTTAAATTTTAATAGTTTTTTTGAAAATAAACAATTTATTCATTTTAAATTCATACTTTATATTATTTCCTTGATCATGATCAATAATATTTCTATTTCCTAACATAAATTTAGCTTTTTTTCCTACTTCAATACTTCCTTCATTTAATTCAAAAAATTTGGCAGGATTAATACTAACAAGTTTAATTAAAGTTTCAGTTTTTACATCTAATGAATATAAAAGTTCTGCAAATTTATCCAATTTACTTATTCCAAATTTTGCAACTTCAAAAGGTACATCTTTTGTTGCATCTTTTACTGCTATATGATTTGATGAAATAAAATCAATTTCTTCATGTCTTACTGCTTCTAAAAGAGCATTTCTATCTTCATTACTTCTAATTGGAGGAAAAGTTTTGTAAAAAGTATTAAAATCATTTATATTTTTATCTGTATAAAGTAAATTATCAATACAAACATCTACAAAAATATTTTTATTTCTATTTTTTAGCAACTCTAAACTCTCTTTTGTAGTAATTGATTGAAAAACTACTTTAACATCAAAATTTTTAGCAAATTCCAAAATTTTAGCAACCTCAACACTCTCCACATAATTTTCAATTCCATCAAGTCCCAAAGAATATGCCTTATCACTTGCATTCATTTGTCCATTTCCTAAAAGTTCTCTATTGTTTGCATTTACAAAAATTGGAACTTTCAACATTTCTGCATATTGAAATACTCTTTTTATTAAATTCATATTTTCATCACTATTTATAAATAAAGCCCTTGCACCTTTATCTACTAAAATATGAATATCACTTAATTTCCCTTCATAAATAGCTTCAATAGCTACTAATAAATCAATATCTTTTTCTTTTGTGAGATTATATGCTAAATGAAGTTTATTATAGATTGGTTTATTTTTGGGAATCATAAGAATTGTCCCTACTCCACCTTTTAAAGCTTTTTTATTAAGTTTTGAGATTGATTCTGAATTTTTAACATTTAAATCTACACATAATGGAAATATTTCTGAATTTTTGGCATCATATACTTCATTATCACTTATATTATCTCCAATTTGAGTAATAAGTCCATTTTCAATTTTAACATCTTTTGAGTTTTTTATATTAGTTATTAGCATACCGAGCCTTTTTTTATTATAATTCTACCAAAAAAGGAAATATTATGACAATATGGATACTTTTTATTCTATTATGTTTAGGAATTGGCTTATTCGCAAATAAAAAATTTAATCGTAGGATTTGGTTATGGAGTATATTAGCTATTTTATTCTCTCCATTATTCACATTATTATTATTACTTTTTGTAGAATATGTTTGGAATACTACAGCTGAAAAGTTTTCAAGAAATATGATAGACTTAAATAAACTTTATAAAAATGGAGTAATATCACAAGAAGAGTATGAATTTAAAAAAAATTCTCTAATTTCTAGACTAAGAAATGATAAAGCTGATGAATTTTTAGTTAGAATTATCCCTTTAGTTGAAAATAATATTTTAACAAATGAAGACATAAATCAAATCAAAAGGAAATTATATGGAAGAGTTGATTGAATTACATAATCCAGAATTCAGTGAAAAAGATATAAAATGGATAAAATTTTTTGCAGAACATGAAAAAGCACCACTTAAACCTGTATTCAATCTAAAAGGTTTTATATTTAGTTGGTTTTATCTACTTTATAAAAAAGCCTATATAGAGAGTTTTGCTATAATAATTGTTAGTTTACTTATAATTCAAGCTGCTTTTATTGCTCATAGTTTTTTACTTTTAGGACTTGGAGTAATTTTACCAAATTTAGCTGTTGGATTTTATTTCTATTTTATGTTTGCAAATAAAATGCTGAGAGATATTGAAAATTGTGGGAAACCTATTGACAAAGAGTGTTTAAAATCAAAAGGTGGAACAAATATCTATGCACCTATTTTTGGAATTATTATTGTTGTCTTACTATTTTGGCCTATTATTTATGCAAAAATTAGTAAGCACGATATTACAACTGACCAAAATAAATATATAAATAAAGTAGAAAAAGCCTTGAAATAAAAGACTTTTAAATAAAACTTTTATAATCTAGTAATAGTATGTCTTGCAAAACTGAAATCTGATTCAGGGAAGTCTAATCTAAAGTGAGCACCTCTACTTTCTTCCCTTGCAAGAGCTGCTTTTGTCATAGCTACTGCAATATCAAGTCCATTTAAAAATTCTAATTTATCTTTTAAATGTGAATCAACTTCACTCTCTAAATTATTTCTCATTTCATCAAATTTAGTTAAGGCTTTTTTCATAGCAAAACCATTTCTTAAAATACCAACTTTATTAAATAAAAGTTTAGCAAGTTCTGTTTTTTTCTCTTTTACATCTATTTTTTTATTTTTAAGATTTTCAATAAGTTCTTTATCAGATTCTACTTTTCCCTCAGGAATTTCTATAAACTCTTTGTTTCTAACTGCATATTTCACCGCTTTATATCCAGAATATTTACCAAATACTGCACCTTCACTAAGAGAATTTCCTCCAAGTCTATTGGCACCATTTACACCATTATTTCCAGCTTCCCCAGCAAAAAATAGACCTTCAATTGCAGTATCTGTATAAGTTCCTGTTTTTATTCCACCCATAGAATAATGAGCTAATGGGTTAAGAGGAATAGGCTCTTTTGCTATATCAATTCCTTTTAAAGATTTTACTCTTTTTTTAAGATTAATAAGTTTTGTATTTATTATTTCTTCTGGCACATCTGTTAAATCCAAATATACTTTTCTTCCTCTTTGAAGTTGTTTTACTATCGCACGAGTTACGAAATCTCTTGTATTAAGTTCATCAACAAAAGATTTTCCTTCATCATTTACTAGTTTTCCACCCTCCCCACGCGCGGCTTCACTAATTAAATAATTAGTTCCTTCAAGTCCTGTTGGGTGAAATTGAATAAACTCTAAATCCATACCTTCAAGCCCTGCACGAAGTCCCATAGCTACTCCATCACCTGTTGCATCTGCTACATTTGTAGTATATCCTCTAAAAAGTCCAGCATATCCACCCATAGCAACTACAACTGATTTCGCTTGAATTACCTGTAATTCATCATTTTCATCAACAAATGTAACTCCTGCTATTTTTCCATCATTTACAATTAGATTAAGAGCAAAATGATTTTTTATTGTATCAATTTTAAGTGTTTTAAGAACTTTATTAAGAGTTTTCATAATAGCAGGACCTGTTGCATCACTTGAAAAAACTGTTCTTTTAAATTTTGTTCCACCAAAAGGTCTTTGTGCTAATTTCCCATTTTCCAAAGTATTAAAAGGAACTTTAAATTTTCTATGAAGTTCTCTAACTACTTGAGGTGCTTGTTCGCAGAATATTCTAACAGCTTCTTCATCTGCTATTCCCATTCCACCTTTTAAAGTGTCCTCAATGTGATGTTCAATAGAATCACCATCTTCCATATTATTAAGAGCTGCATTAATTCCACCTTTTGCCATAAAAGAGTTATTTGCCATTGGTGATTTTTTCGATACAATAGCAACATTACCACCTAATTCTTTTGCTTCAATAGCAGCCATCATTCCAGCTATTCCACTTCCTAAAACTAACACATCATATTTCATACTTTTAAACCTTTTATAAATTTTTTTATTTAATTATATCAAAAAAAGATAAAATTTGTCTTAATAAAACATTTCGATAACTACATAACTCAAAAATAACATAATATGACTAAGCCCTTCGAGATAGTTAGTTTCTCCATTATCTGTAGTTTTCCAAGCCAAAATAATTGTAATTAAGAGTGCTCCTATTTGTAATGGAGTAAAATCCATAGTAATATCAACTCCAAATATAAGAGATAAAAACATAATAACAGGCACTGTTATAAGTATAGAAACTGTACTTGCACCCATTGCAATATTTACAACTCTTTGAATTTGATTATTTCTAGCAGCTTTAATAGCTGTAAAAAGCTCAGGAGTCGCAGTAATTAAAGCGATCACAATCCCTCCAAAACCTGCACTTAATCCAAAATTTTTAATAACCTCCATTCCATTACTTGCAAAAATTTCAGATAAAAATCCCACAAAGCCGAGTAAAATACCTAAAAATATTCCATTTACTAAATTACTTCTTTTTTCAAAGAAATAATCATCTTCAACTTCTTTATGTTTTTTTTTAAATCTCAATATTCTTTCTTTATAAGTTGATTTAAAAAAATCTATATGGGTTCTTGTTTGAAATTGAAAAATAAAAATATAAAACACAACAAGTAAAACTGAAATTATAATACTTGCATCTAATACTGCTTTATGAGTATGCCCAATTGAAAGAGTAGAAGGAACTAAAAGCATAGCAGCTGAGACAAATAAAACAGTTGTATAGCTTGAAGACGTATCTTCGTTATGATTTTGCTCTTTATAAAAAAGCCCACCTACAAACATAGCAATACCTAAAAGTGCATTTAAATCCACTATAAAAGCTGAAATAATACCACTTTTTACAGTTGTAACAGCATCTGGATTATGAACAGCTTCTCTTAATACCATAAAAAGAATTAAAATTTCAACAACAACTGCGCTAAAAGTTAAAATTAAACTTCCAAAAGGTTCACCTATTCTATGTGCTAAAATTTCAGCAATTTCACTAATTGTAACAGAAATACTACCTATTGCAATAGTTGTGGCAACTGCTGTAAAAAGAACAGAATAATGCATATGATACATATAAATAGCAGCTAAACCAAAAATTAAACCAAAAATTATATCCCAATAATCACGAAAAAAATCTGCATTTTTTTCAACTATTTCGACAATTTCTTCTTTTGTCTCTTCAAAATGATTGACCTGCGAGTCCATTAATTTTCTCCTTAAAAAAGTCTATTTTGAATTTCTTCTTTTTCTTTCAAATTTACATCAATATCAATTAAAATCGCAAAATTATACTTATCTTTATAAAAATAATCAATATTATTTTTATCATAAAATTTAACATTTGCATATTTTACTTTTTCAAATATAAAATTTAAATCTCTTGTCAAAAATTCATCATTTTTAATGCCATTTATAACAACTTTATCAGTCTTTCCAAACTTTACTTTTTCATTTCTTATATTTACAAATTGAGGAGTAAATCTATCTATTTTTAAAGATTTTAGGTTATATTCTAATGAATTATCTTCAAAAAAAGCTAAAGCCAAAGAAAGTTCATCTAAATATAATGAAGGAAAAACAATATTATATTCATTGTTTTTATATTTAAACTTAGAAATAAAAAGAGTTGAATCAATAAGTTCTATCTTTTCTTTTTTCGTTAAAGTAATAATATTCATAGCCATATTAGCTAAATCTTCATTAGAAGTAATATAATATTTATATTCATTTAAAAATTTGGCTTCTATTTTATCAATAATTGCTATATCTGATTTTATTATACTTTTTATAATATCAAGAGTAATGTTATTACAAACATATAAAGTTTTATCTAAAAGTTTATATTTAAGTAATCTAAACAAAGCCTCTTCAATATCATCAACCTTAATCCATACTATTTCATTGTCTATAATTTTATGATATTCAGTAGAAAGAATAGCATAAGCACCTCTTTGAATAGCCTCTTCAATATCATCATCATTATCAGAAATAAAAAGATATTCTCTTTTTATTTCATTTAAATTATCAGCAAATCCAATAATCTCAGATATAAATCCAGCATTTATAAGTTCTCCATCTATAATATTAAGAATAGTATCTATTCTCATTTAATTGGTGTTCCTTCTTTTTTGCTAGTTTCAGGTCTGAGTAAATGAAGTCCATTTTTATCTTTTGCAGCAAGTAACATTCCCTCACTAAGTATTCCCATAAGTTTTGCAGGTTTTAGATTTGCAACAACTGCTACTTGAGTCCCAACTAAACTTTCAGGTGAATAAAATTCTTTAATTCCTGCTACAATTTGTCTATTTTTACCTTCCCCTAAATCAACTTCTAATCTTAATAATTTTTTAGAATCTTTAACTTCCTCAGCCACTTTTACAGTTCCAATTTTTAGACTAACATTAAAAAATTCATCGATTGAAATAAGTCCATCTTCATTTTTTACTTCTTTAATTTCATCTTTTGGCTCTTTTTTAACTTCTACTTGTTTTAAAAGTGGTTTCTCAATTTTTGGAAATAACAGATCTGTTTTTTTAATTATAAATTCATCTAAAATATTTTTATTTTTAATATATTTTTCGTAACTTTGTGCATTAATCTCATAATTTAAACTATTTGCAATTTTATCCATTGTTTTAGGCATAACGGGTGCAAGCATAAATGAACCTCTATTTAAAATATTAGCAACTAGTCCCAAAAGTGCCATAGTTTTTTCTGGATTTTCTTTGATCAATTCCCAAGGTTTTTCATCTTGAATAGTTTTATTTGCAATAGAAAAAACTTTCCATAGCTCTTCTAAATATTTATGAATTTGCATTTCATACAAAAATGGTTCAAGTGAATCAATAATAGTTTCAACTTCCTTAAGCTCTTTTGAATAATATTTTTTCACATCTTTACTATCAATTTTACCATCAAAATATTTATAGCTCATACCAATAATTCTATTTAAGAGATTTCCAAGTTCATTTGCTAAATCATTATTAATCCTATCAATTAATGCTTTTTCACTAAAATCTCCATCAGCACCAAAAGGAACTTCTCTAAGCATAAAATATCTAAAGTTTTCTAATCCATAAGCATCTGCAACTTCTTTTGGATTAATTACATTTCCTTTTGATTTACTCATTTTTTCACCATCTCTTGTCCACCATCCATGAGCTGCTACATTTTTAGGAAGTTCCAAACCTAAACTCATTAAAAAAGCTGGCCAATAAATTGCATGAAACTTTAATATATCTTTTCCAACTATATGTAAACCAGCTGGCCAATATCTCTTCATCAAACTTTCATCATCACTTCCATATCCAAGAGCAGTTATATAGTTTAAAAGTGCATCAAGCCATACATAAATTACATGTTTAGGATCATTTATACTTTTAGGAAGTTTCACTCCCCATTCAAATGAAGTTCTTGTAATTGATAAATCTCTTAGTCCATCTTCTACAAATCTAATAACTTCATTTGCCTTTGCTTTTGGTATTATTGGTGTTTTTTCTTTATACCAATTTAAAATATCTTTTTCATATTTTGAAAGTTTAAAAAAGTAACTTTCTTCTTTCAATTTTCTTGTAGGTTTTCCACAATCAGGACAAAATTCTTTGTCAATTAATTGTGTTTCAGTAAAAAATGTTTCACAACTAACACAATAATTTCCTTCATATTCACCTTTATAAATATCACCTTTTTCATACATAATCTCAAATGCTTTTTGGACACCTTTTTTATGCTCTTCATCAGTAGTTCTTATGAATTTATCATAACTGATTTCAAAGTCATCCCATAAATTTTTAAATTTACCACTAACCTCATCAGCATACTCTTTTGGAGTTTTATTTCTAAGTTTTGCAGCTTCTTCAATTTTTTGCCCATGTTCATCAGTTCCAGTTAAAAAAAATGTATCAATACCTTCAAGTCTTGAATATCTTGCAATAAAATCAGCAATAATAGTTGTATAAGCATGACCAATATGTGCTATATCATTGACATAATAAATTGGAGTTGTTAAATAACATTTTTTACAATCACTCATTTTTTCACCTTTGAATAAGTTTTTAATACTCTATTTATTTCATAATTACTTCCCAAAAAACATGGACTTGTATCATGAATATGTTCAATTCCTAAATCTAGTAAATCATTTTTTCCATCGATTGCTAAACCACCTGCTTTGTTATAAACAAACGCAAAAGGAAACACCTCAAAAAGTTTTCTAAGTTTACCTTTTGGTCTATCTCCTGCCCCTGGATAAGCAAAAAGACCACCGCCTTTTAATAAAATTTGATGTAAATCAGGTACCATTCCTCCACTATATCTAAGTCTATATCCATCAGCGAAAAATTCATCTATCATTTTTTTATGATATGAATACCACTCTTTTTGAGTTCCACCAGGACCAACTAGTTTTCCTTTTTCACTAAGTCTAAGCTCTTTTTGAAAAATAAATTCGTTTATTTCTTCATCTAATCTATATAATTCAACCACATCTCTGGCTATTACAAGTTCTACTCTTGGTCCATACACTACATAAACAGCTGCTACAATATTAGGCCCACTATATTCATCTTTATATATTCCAAAAATACTTCCTACACTTAAATCTACATCTATTAAGCTACTTCCATCAAGTGGATCATAAGCTATTAGATAGTCTCCATTTCCATGCATAGGATTTATATCTTGTTTTTCTTCACTAACTATCTCTTTTATAGAAGAAACTTTTTTAAACTCATTTTCTATAATTTCATCACTTATCAAATCAAGTTTTACTTGAACATCTCCACTACTATTTTCAGTTTGGGCTTTAGAAGTATCTTCTGTTTGTATAGCTTTGTTTATTTTTATCGCTGAACTTTTTATAGCATTTATTATATCAGTCATTATATCTCCTTTGCATTATTTAAAACCCAATTAATCACTTCATCAACATTATTTAAATCTAAAATTTTGATCTCTTTTGGAATCAAATTTTTATCAATTGTATCATCAATAGCTACTGCTTTTATATAAGGGAAATAACTTTCATCTATTTCATTTCTAAAAATTGCAATCCTTGGAAGTGGTAAATATTTAAGTCCCTCAACTAAAAGATAATCAAAGTCATTTATCATATCAACTATTTCATCCAAACTTTTTTGTTTATGAGAAAAATATGTTGTTCTTTTGGGTGAAGTTACCACAACTTCTGCACCTGTATTATAAAATTTATAACTATCTTTCCCCTGGGTATCAAATTTTGCTTTATCTGATGGGTCATTTTTGATTATAGCTATTTTATATGTAGAGATTATTTTGTTTGAAATTTTTTCAATAAGTGTAGTTTTCCCAGAATTACTTGGTCCTGTAAATGCAACTGCTTTTCTCACATTTTTACCTTTTATTTATATTTTTATATTATATCACAATTAATACAATAAGAAAAAATCTTATTGATGATAATTTGGTGCTTCTTTTGTAATTGTTACATCATGCACATAACTTTCTTTTAGCCCTGCACTCGTAATTTCTACAAATTCTGCATTTTCTTGGAAAGCTGGAATATCTTTTCCACCAACATATCCCATAGAAGCTCTTAGACCTCCCATTAATTGATAGATTACATCTACGATACTTCCTCTAAACGGAACCATCCCTTCAATCCCTTCTGGAACAAGTTTATCAGCTGCTGTTCCTTCTTGGAAATATCTATCATTACTCCCTTTTTGCATAGCACCAATACTTCCCATTCCTCTATAAGATTTATATTGTCTTCCTTGATACATAATTTTTTCACCTGGAGCTTCTTCTGTTCCTGCTAACATACTTCCAAGCATTACAACACTTGCCCCAACTGCTAAAGCTTTTGCTATATCACCTGAATATTTAATCCCACCATCAGCAATTACAGGAACTCCATATTTTTTACCTTCTGCGGCACATTCATCAACTGCACTAATTTGTGGAACTCCAACACCTGCTACAATTCTTGTAGTACAAATACTTCCAGGCCCTATTCCTACTTTTACCGCGTCTGCTCCAGCTTCTATTAAATCTCTAACCGCTTCTTTTGTAGCCACATTTCCAGCAATTACATCAACTTCAAATTTTGATTTTATCTCTTTTACTAAATCAACAATTCCTTGTGAATGTCCGTGAGCAGAATCCAAAACTAATACATCAACACCAGCCTCAACTAAAGCCGCTGCTCTTTCCATACAATTACCTACACCCACTGCAGCTGCTACTCTAAGTCTTCCAAACTCATCTTTTGCAGCATTTGGAAATTCAATTTTTTTCTTAATATCTTTAATTGTAATAAGACCTTTTAAATATCCTTCTTCATCAATAATTGGAAGTTTTTCAATCTTATTTTGATGCAAAATATCAGCTGCTTCATCTAAACTAATATCTTCATAAGCAGTTATTAGTGGCATTTCAGTCATTAATTCTTTAACTGTTTTACCCATATCTTTTTCAAATCTTAAATCCCTGTTTGTTAAAATACCAATTAATTTATTATGATCATCTACAACTGGTACTCCTGAAATATGAAAATTATCCATAAGTGCAACTGCCTCAGATATTGGTTGTTCAGCTTTAACTTTTATTGGATCAGAAATAACTCCACTTGTTGATTTTTTTACTCTTGTAACTTCTTTTGCTTGAGCTTCAATATTCATATTTTTATGAATTACACCAATACCACCAAGTCTTGCCATTGTGATAGCAGCACGATGTTCTGTAACTGTATCCATCGCAGCACTCATTACAGGAACATTAAGTTTAATATTTTTAGTTAACTTGGTCGTAAGCTTTACCTCTTTTGGTAATACTGTCGAATGTTTAGGTACTAATAATACATCTTCATAAGTCAAAGCTTTATATCTAATTCTCATTTTTTCTCCTTATTTTACTAATTCTTCTACTATTTTTCCACCATCAAATACTGCTTGCTCATCAAAATGTTTCCCAATTAATTGAAGTGCAATAGGAAGACCTTCTTTATCTTTTGAGATAGGAAGTGAGATTGCTGGGTTTCCACTTAAATTCACACTAACAGTATAAATATCTTCTAAATACATTTCAAGAGGAGTTTTGTTTGCTCCAAACTCAAATGCAGTTGTTGGTGCTACTGGCATAACAATTAAATCTGATTCATCTAAAATTTTGTCAAATTCTTCTTTGATTAAATGTCTAACTTTTTGAGCTTTTAAATAATAAGCATCATAATATCCACTACTCAAAACAAATGTTCCAAGCATAATTCTTCTTTTTACTTCATCACCAAATTGAGCACGTGTTAGTTCATATGTTTCTTTAAGATCTTTTCCTTCGATTCTACTTCCGTATCTCATTCCATCATATCTACTTAGGTTACTACTTGCTTCGGCTGTTGCTACCACATAATAAGTTGCTATATCGATTTTATTATTCATCAAATCTTTATGAATAATTTCATGCCCAGCTTTTTCAAGTGCTTTAATTGTATCTAAAATAGCATCTCTAACTTCTTCATTTGCTTCATTTACATAATTATCAATTACAGCTATTTTTAGTTTTCTATTTTTGCTAAATTCAACTGATGTATAATCAATATCAGCAGAAGTTGAATCATTTTTATCGTGACCTGAAATAATATTATATAAAATTTTTGCATCTTCTACATTTTGAGTAATTGGTCCAATTTGATCTAAACTACTTGAATATGCAGCAAGCCCAAATCTACTAACTCTTCCATAAGTTGGTTTCATTCCTACAACTCCACAAAAAGCAGCAGGTTGACGAATACTTCCACCTGTATCACTTCCAAGAGCCGCTACTGCTAGCCCTGCCGCTACCGCTGCTGCACTACCACCAGAGCTTCCACCTGGGACTTTTGTATTATCAATCGGATTCAGAGTTTTTCCATATTGGCTTGTTGCGGTTGTACTTCCCATTGCAAATTCATCCATATTTGTTCTACCAAATGGACTTAATCCATTATCAAGAAGTTTATTTACAACAGTTGCATTATATGGAGAAATATAACCTTTTAATATTTTTGAACCACCAGTTAATTCCCAGTTTTTTACATTAATATTATCTTTAATTGCAATTGGCACACCTTCGCCACTTTCACTTAAATCTATATCTAAAAATTGCTCAACATAAGCACCAATTTCTTTATTTTCTTTTGCTTTTTGATTTATATCTTTTTTAAGCTCTTTTAACTCATCTTTATTTAATTTCAAAGCCTCTTTTAATGTTATCATTTTATTCCTTTTGAAATATATTTTAATATCTGCCACATAACTATCCACAAAACAATAAGCAATAAAGTAGTTCCAAAAACAACTTCATTACTGATAGGTTTAGTTAAATCAAACATTTATTACCTCTTCACATCTTTGGCATAGTGAATCTTCACTTTCAGCCAAATATCTCCAACATCTTGGACATTTATATTTATTAGATTTTCTAATTTCATAAGTTATTCCATCAAATTGTATTTCACCTAAAAGTTCGCCACAACTTTCATTATTTATTTCACTTACTACAAAGAAATCAACGATATCTTCATCATCAAGTAAATCAGCATCATTTGTACAGATTGTTAGTTCAAGTGTAGATTTAAGCTTTTTTTCTTTTTTAAGTTTATCTACAACTTCTCCAAATTCTTCTCTTAATTTTAAAATTTTATCAGTAATCGAATTTGTTAAATCAAACTCTTTAAATTCTAGATATTCATAATCAAAAATTGAATCTTTTTTGAGCATCTTAGGAGCATTTTCAATAGCTTCATTTGCTGTATATGTTAAAACTGGTGCAATTATAATTATTAATCTTTTTGCAATCATACACATAGCAGTTTGAGTTGCTCTTCTTTTGTCTGAATTTTCAGATTCACAATACATTCTATCTTTTGTTATATCTACATAAATAGCACTAAGTTCATTTACTACAAAATTATTTAAAATATTGAAAGCTTTTGAAAAATCATACGCTTTAAAGAGTGAAATAACTTCATTAAATACATCTTTTGCTTTAGCTAAAATCCATTTATCTATATCAGAAAAGTTATAATTTGGCTCACTCATATCTTCAAGGTTTGCTAAAAGAATTCTTATAGTATTTCTTAATTTTCTATATTGGTCAGAAATTTGTTTTAGGATTTTATCACTAATTTTGATATCACCTTTATAATCACTCATAGCAACCCAAAGTCTAAGTATTTCGCCACCAAATTGTTTACTAACATTCACAGGAGAAACGACATTTCCTTTGCTTTTACTCATTTTTTCACCCTTTTCATCAACAGTGAATCCGTGAGTTAAAATTGATTTATAAGGTGCTTTATCTTCAGTCGCAGTTGAAACTAAAAGTGATGATTGGAACCAACCTCTATGTTGATCACTTCCTTCAAGATACATATTAGCAGGATAATTCCCTGCGTCATAATTTCCGCTTTGTAAAACTGCTGCAAATGTTGAACCACTATCAAACCAAACATCTAGAATATCATTTACTTTTTCTAAATTGTCTGGATTATATTTTGAATCTTTAGGTAAAAGTTCACTTATACTCAAATCATACCAAGCATCAGCACCTTTTTCGCTAAAAATATTATAAATATTATCTAAAACTTCATCATCTAAAATAATCTCTTCTGTTGTTTTATCTCTAAAAAATGCAATAGGAACTCCCCAATCTCTTTGTCTAGAAATACACCAATCAGGTCTATTTTCTACCATTGTATTCAATCTGTTTCTTCCAGCTTCTGGAACAAATTTTACATTTTCAATCTCTTTTAGCCCTCTATTTCTTAAAGTTTCACCCTCAACTTCTTCATCCATTGCTATAAACCATTGTTTTGTAGCTCTATAAATTAAAGGATTATGACATCTCCAACAATGTGGATATGAGTGACTAAATCTATCTACTTTTACTAAACTTTCTCCCAACATTTCTAAAATCTTAGGTTGTACTTTGAAAATAAACTCACCTACAAATTCATCAGGAAGAAGTTTTTCAGTTTTGATAATTGGAGAAAAACAACCTCTTTCATCTACTGGTTGGATTACTTCACTAAATCCATATTTTCTCCATACTTTATAATCATCTTCACCATGTCCTGGGGCTGTATGAACACATCCAGTTCCACCATCCATTGTAACATGCTCACCTAAAAGAACTATACTTTCTCTACCATTTAGTGGATTAATTGCTATTAACTTTTCAAGTTCATCTGCTTTAAATTTCTTCTTAACATCACCTTTTATGATTCCTGTTTCTTTCAAAGAATCATACAAAGGAAGAGCTACAATTTTATTATCCGCGCTTAGTGCATACTCTTCATCAGGATTTAGACTAATTGCCATATTTGAAGGAAGTGTCCAAGGAGTAGTAGTCCAGATAACTATACTTGCTTGATCATTAAGTCCTAATTTTTTAAGACTTTCATCATTAAGTTTAAAAGCTACATAAATAGAATAATCTTCTTTATCTTCATATTCTACTTCTGCTTCTGCAAGTGCAGTTCTATCATGCATACACCAAAATACTGGTTTGCTTCTCTCCACTAAAAGACCTCTTTTGGCAATTTTAGTAAGTTGTTTATAAATATTTGCTTCAAATCTAAAATCCATAGTTTTATAAGGATTTTCCCAATCACCGATAACACCAAGATTTTTAAATTCTTCTTTTTGAATATCAATAAATTTAGCCGCGTGAACTCTGCATAATTCTCTAAGTTTTGACTTAGGAAGAGATTCTTTTTTTGCTCTACCTATTTTTTTCTCTACTTGTTGTTCAATTGGAAGCCCATGACAATCCCATCCTGGAACATATCTAACTGATTTTCCTTGAAAATAGTTAAATTTAACAATAATATCTTTTAAGATTTTATTTAGTGCATGTCCTATGTGAATATGACCATTTGCATATGGAGGTCCATCGTGAAGGTTATATTCTTCTTTGCCAATTCTGTTTTGTTTCATTTTTTCATAAATATCATTTTCAAACCATTCTTTATATTTTTTAGGCTCGTTTTGTGGAAGATTTCCTCTCATAGGAAATGTAGTTTTTGGAAGTAATAATGTGTCTTTATAATCCATTAGGAGTCTCTCCTTTTTTCATCGTATTATAACATAAATTTCAAATAAAATTTACAACATCCATATCCACTTTTGTTTTATCGCTTTTACATTCCCATATAAATTTATGAAAATTCACTCCTTTAAGTAATATTTGATAACGATATTTATTTGATATTTTGGTAATCGGACTTGGACCAAAACCCAAAATCGGATACTTTTTTTCTAAACAATTTTTGACTTTTAGCATCTCATTTTGAGCATTATTAGGATATTTATCACTAAATTCAAGCTTTGCAAGGCGAGTGAAAGGCGGATACTCTAAAATTTTTCTAAATTGTAACTCATCTTCTATAAATTCATCATAACTTTGAGTGAAAAAATCTTCATTTTGTGTTTGAATCAACACTTCCCCATTTTCTCTTCTTCCTGCTCTCCCAGCTACTTGTTTAACTAAACTTAAAGCTCTCTCTCTTGCTCTGTAATCTGGCATATTCAAAACAAAATCAATATCTAAAATAACTGCGAGTTTTACATCATAATCGTGACCTTTACTTAGCATCTGAGTTCCTACTAAAACATCAATTTTTTTATCATTAAATTCTTTTAGCGTTTTATCAAGTCTTGTTTTTGAAGTAATTATATCTCTATCAAACTTCTCAATTCGTTTATTTGGAAAATAAGTTTTCAAAATTTCTACTATTTCACTACTTCCAATCCTTTCATTCAAGAAATTTTCACTGCCACAATTTGGACAAACTGAAGGAATTTTAGTAGTATAATTGCAATAATGACATTTCATAGTTCGATTATTAGAATGCACACTCATACTAACATCACAAAATGGACATTTGATAGCTTCACCACAATCTGCACAGATCATATATTTGAAATTCGCACGAGTTGGGATAAAAATAATAATTTGTTGATTCTCATTTAAAGTAGCTTCTATTTTTTTGAGAGTTTCTTCGAAATTTGAAACAAATTCAAACTTGTTATTTGAATTATAAAAATTACCTTTTAGACGAAAGTTAGGATGTTTATGAAAATCACTTATTAAAGGAGTAGCACTTCCCAAAGCTACGCTAATATTATAAACTTTTCCAAAATAGATAGCTAAATCTTTTGCATTATATCGAACACCACTTTGTGATTTATAACTGTCATCGTGAAATTCATCTACAATTATAATTCCTAAATTATTCATAGGTAAAAACAGAGCGCTTCTCGCCCCTGCTATTATTCTAATTTTTCCTTCTTTTATCCCTTCTAAAATTTTTATTTTTTTAGGTTTTGTGATTTTTGAATGCCAAATAGCTACTATTTCACCAAAATATTTTTTAAGTCTTTTTTCCATTTGAGAAGTAATAGCAATTTCAGGCAAAAGTAAAATAGCAGTTTTTTCTTCATTTATAACTTTTTCAATAAGTTTAATATAAATTTCTGTTTTTCCACTTCCAGTATCTCCAAAAAGAATAGAAACTTGGTTATTCTCGCAAAATTCAAAAGCTTCTTTTTGTCTATCAGTTAAATTTATATCTGTTTTTATATTTAAATTTTCTAATTTGTTGTTTTTCTGAAAAGTAAAAAGTGAAGCTGATTCTCCTAAACTGCAAAAATAGTAATAGCTGATAAAATTAACGATTTTTTGCTCATTTTCATTTAATTCATAAATTAGTTTAATAATATCTAAACATTTAAATTTTGGTTTTTTAGTTTCTTTTATAATCAAAGATTGAACTGTTTTATTTCTAAGTGGAACTTCTACAATAGAAAAAAGATTAAAATTATTTGTTGATTGATAAGTAAAAATAGAAGGAGTGCCAATTATGGCACATTCATAAAAGTTTAGTGAATTGATATCTATATTCATCAATTCATCTCATAATTACTACAAAATGTGAGTAAAATCAAAATTTTAAGTAAATTCTTCATTTTTTATTCATTTTTAGAAGTTTTATAGATAAAAACATAGGCTTTGTTGAATGTTTTTCAATTATCATTCATTAACTTTTTAAGAGCTTCTGTTGGTTTACATTCTTTTTCTAATCTTTCAAATTCATTCTCAGTAATATATATTGGTTTTAGTAAAAATTCTTCAGGTATAGTTTTTACAGTATTAAAATAATATTCTAAAGCTTCATTAATGATATGATTTTTTTTAATTCCTTTTAATGTAGATAACATTTCGAGCATTTGATAATTGTTATTATTTAGGTTTGTATATAAAGCTTTCATTTTTTATCCTTTTATATTTTAAATATATACATATATTATAGCATATATTTATATATTATTAAATAATAGTTTTAAATTATTTTTATTTGGTTGAGTAATTTATTTAGACTTTAAATAAGAATTAATTTTGATTTTGTAGTTTTTTATAAGTAAAAATAGAAGGAGTGCCAATTATGGCACATTCATAAAAATTTAGTGAGTTAACTTCGAACAAAGTGTATCTGCATTTCCAGAATTAAGTCCAGCACAATCAAAATGACCATTTGAACTATTATAATCAAACGCTATATCTGTGCTCATAACTTTTACACTATAATTTGTATCATCTGTTTTCATCCAATGTCCATCTGCATCTTTTGAATATATTGGATAACTTAATAACTGACCAATAGATGAATTTCCATCAAAAAGTTCTTGACCATCTGTGTATGGAGCAGCAGCATCATCTAAATATTTGGGATAATCATCAATTCCCGTCATTAAGTTTTTTGTATGTAGATTAGAAATAGCACTTCTAATATTAGCAACATCTGTTCTTACTTTGGCAATAATCGCATCATCTCTTGTAGCCCACAATTTTGGTAAAGCCACTGCTGCAAGTATCCCTATTACAACTATTACGAAAATAAGTTCAATCATTGTAAACGATTTCTTCATTTTTTTCCTTAAAAACTTACTGCATTATTTAAAACAGAATAATTTCTATCTGCTGGTATAACTCTTTTTATATCTTGACATAATGTATCATGATTTGTTGAATTAGTTTCTACCTTTATTTGAGAACCGTCTGTTTGATAATTCACACAAACTGTATTGGTGTCCTTGTTTGAATAAAGTACAGAATGATTATCATCTACTACTTTTAGCCAACCCTTTTTAATAAGTTCATTAGAAATAATTTGACTTGAATGAGTTGAACCGTTTATATCATTGAAATTAATTTTACCACCTTGTGAAGTATAATAAGCAATCAATTCTTTTGTACCATCTTGAATCTGGCTAGTAAGAACTGCTGTCTTGGCATCATCTCTTGTAGCTGCCAATTTCTGAATAGCAACTGCTGCTAAAATACCTATGATGAGAATAACGAAAATTAATTCAATCATTGTAAAAGCTGATTTTTTCATATTAAAATTAAAACTCTAAGAGAAAAATCTCTTAGAAATTTACACGACTTCCAGCAACTGTATAATTAGCATCGTGTATTATATTTTTTATACCGTTACAAATAAGTCCAGTTCCAGTTGTTTTTACAAACAAAGTAGTATTATTAGCATCTAATGTTACACAAACTGGCGTAGTATTACCATCTCCATATACTTCCACTTCATTGATAATACCACTAGTATTCACATCTTTTTTAGCTTTATGTTGATCTACCAATTGACTTAAAACTTGAGACATTGTAGTAAGATTTGTATCATTAAGATCTCCACCTTGTGCTGTTGCATAAGCACTAATTTCCCCCACTGCACTTTGAATTTCTTGAGAAATAGTTGCAACTTTTGCATCTGTTCTTGTCGCTGCTAATTTTGGGATAGCAACTGCTGCTAGTATTCCTATGATAACGATAACGAAAATTAATTCAATCATTGTAAAACCTGATTTTTTCATGGTTTCTCCTTTATTTTTTGACTTGTTTAAAAAGAATCATACTATAAAATTTGATTATAAGTCAAGTTTCTTAAGTAAATTTTTCATTTTTTGTTCATTTTTATAACTTTTATAACTAAACTTGAGCATAATATTTAATAAATTTTTAATTTGAGTATCTGAATTATTTAGATTATTTATATCATCTTTGATATATTCATAAAACCCATTTTCTATTTCAATTTCATATTTTTGCCCAACAAGATAAAGTTTTATTTTTTTCATTTACCTAAAATAACCTCAATTTTTCCTACAATTTCTTCAAGTTCCAAATCTTTAAGTGCTAGCGTTTCTTGAAGTTCTGCATTTTGAGTCTCTAATTCTTCTTTTTTACTACTTAAATTAGCAACTTCTGTTTCTAACTCTTCTACTTTTTTAATAGCACCTTCATATTTAGCCAAAAGCCCATCAATTTTTTCATTTAAAAGTGTTAAAATATCTTTTTCCATTAATAAATCCTTTTTTGATATAATTATAACTAAAATAATAAAATAAGTATAAATTTTATAAGGAAATAGATGTTTAAATTAAATTCCAACTACAAACCAGCTGGCGATCAGCCAAAAGCTATAGAAAAACTAACAAAATCAATCCCAAATAATAAATATCAAACTTTGCTTGGAGTTACCGGAAGTGGTAAAACATTTACAATGGCAAATATAATCAAAAAATTAAATATGCCGACCCTCATAATGAGCCATAACAAAACATTAGCAGCCCAACTTTATAGTGAATTTAGAGAATTTTTTCCACAAAATCATGTGGAATATTTCATAAGTTATTACGACTATTATCAACCAGAAGCTTATATTCCTAGGCAAGATTTATTTATAGAAAAAGATAGCTCAATTAATGATGAACTTGAAAGGCTAAGAGTTTCGGCAACAGCTAGTCTGCTTCAATATGATGATGTAATAGTAATAGCATCTGTTTCAGCAAATTATGGGTTAGGTAGTCCATATGAATACAAAAAAATGGTGGTAAAATTTGAAATAAATGACGAATTTAATCAAAAAGAGTTGATGCTTAGACTAGTCGATATGGGTTATGTCAGAAATGATAAATTTTTTGATAGAGGAAATTTCAGAGCACATGGAGAAGTGATTGATATATTTCCAAGTTATTATGAAGATAAATATTTAAGATTAGAATTTTTCGGCGATGAGATTGATAGAATTGAAATCAGAGATTATTTAACAAATGAAGCAATTGAAAAAAAAGAATCATTTATGCTTTACGCTGCAAATCAATTTATAGTAGGAATTGAAAGATTAAATGAAGCTATAGGTGAGATTGAAAAAGATTTGGGAAATAGACTAAAAGAGTTTGAAGAAAAAGGCAAAATTGTAGAAGCTCAAAGACTTCGTCAAAGAGTTGAATTTGATCTGGAAATGCTAGAAACCACAGGCTCAACAAAAGGAGTAGAAAACTATTCAAGATATTTAAGTGGCAAAAAACCAGGAGAAACTCCATATACTATGTTTGACTATTTTGAAATAAAAAATCGCCCTTATTTGGTAATAGTAGATGAATCTCATGTGAGTTTACCTCAATTTCGTGGAATGTATGCTGGGGATAGAGCTAGAAAAGAAGTTTTAGTAGATTATGGATTTAGACTTCCGAGTGCATTAGATAATAGACCACTTAAATTTGATGAATTTATAAACAAAGCCCCACATTATCTATTCGTCTCAGCTACACCAAAAGAGACAGAACTTGAGCTATCAAGCACAGTAGCCGAACAAATCATAAGACCTACAGGACTTCTAGATCCAATAGTTGAGCTTTTTCCAAGCGAAGACCAAGTAGCCTTACTTTATGATGAAATTCAAAAAAGAGTAGCTAAAAATGAAAAAGTATTAGTTACAACTTTAACAAAAAAAATGTCAGAAGAACTTCAAAAATATTATTTAGAACTTGGTATGAAAGTCAGATATATGCATTCTGATATAGATGTAGTTGAGAGAAATGAAATTATTCGAGGATTAAGAAATGGAGATTTTGATGTTTTAATAGGAATTAATTTACTTAGAGAAGGACTTGACATACCAGAAGTTAGTCTAGTAGCTATTCTTGACGCTGATAAAGAGGGATTTTTAAGAAGTGAAACAAGCTTAACCCAAACTTCTGGAAGAGCTGCAAGAAATATAAATGGAACAATTTTGATGTTTGCTAACAAAATAGAAGAAAAAGTTGTAGTCGATAATTTAGAAATTTTAGAAGAAATTAAAGATAAAATAACAACTTCAATGTATAATTCAATAAAAACTACAATTTCAAGAAGAATTAAACAACAAATTTATAATAAGTTGCACAACATAACTCCAAAAACAACAACTAGAAAAATAGAAAAAACACTTAAAAGCGATGAATTAGTCCCAAAAGAGATAGACAAAATACCAGCAAAAGAGAAAACATATATTTTACAACAACTTAAAAAAGAGATGTTAGAAGCTAGTAAAAATTTGGAATTTGAAAGAGCAATTGAGCTTAGAGATAAGATAGAGAAGTTAAAAAAACACAAAAAGCGCTAAGTAAAATTAACAGTTGTTTCGTTTATTTAGTTCAGTAGTATTAAATTGAAATAAGGAAAGACCTTATTTCATACTACAAGCACTAGGAGCTCCATTCACACCATAAATTGGTTGAATCATTTCATTACCAGCTAAATCTTCTTCAAGAACTTTTTCGATAAATGTCCATAATTCATCAGCTGCTTTTAAATATCTTTGTGCACTTTCACTCTCAGGATGAGCTATCATTAGTGGATTACCACTGTCTCCACCTTCTCTAATTGCCATTTCAATTGGAATAGCAGTTAAAAGTTTAGTTCCATACTCTTTTGCGAGATCTTCACCACTTCCTTTACCAAAAATATCATACTCTTTTCCATTATCTGGACAAATAAATCCACTCATATTTTCAATAATTCCAGCAATTGGAATATGAAGTTTTTTGAACATATCCATACTTCTTCTTGCATCATCAAGTGCAACTGTTTGAGGAGTTGTAACTGCTACACCTGCACTAACTGGAACTTGTTGAGCCATAGTCATTTGAGCATCTCCTGTTCCTGGTGGCATATCGATAACTAAACAGTCTAATTCTCCCCACGCAACATCACTCATAAATTGGTCAAGTGCTTTTACAAGCATAGCGCCTCTCCACATTAAAGCTTGACCTTCTGGAAGTAAATTTGCCATAGAGATAAATTTAATTCCATAATTTTCAAATGGTTTTACCTGTTTTTCATTTACAACAACTGGTCTTTCATTTTGTTTCCCTAGCATTCTTGAAATGTTTGGTCCATAAATATCACCATCTAAAATACCTACTTTTTTACCTTGAGCCGCCAAAGCAAGTGCTAAATTAACAGTAGTTGTTGATTTCCCAACTCCACCTTTTCCACTTGATACCATTACGAAACTTTTAACAAAAGGCATTTTGTTATTACCTCTACTTGAAGTTTCTCTAGGTTTTTTTGGTCTAATAATATTTAGATTTGCTTCAATACCAGCTTCTTTAAAAGCTTCAATTGTAGCATCATTTAGTTTTTGTGCTACCTCATCATCACTTGATGGAATTTCATAAGTAATAATTACACTTTTTCCATCTTCACTCTCATCTACACTTTTTACAAATCCAAAATCTACTATTGATTTTTTAAATCCTGGATACATAATTTTTTTTAAAATATCATTCATTCATTTCTCCTTTATTTTGAATTTTAGCTTTCGCTTCTTTTTTGAACTTTTCCCAATCAAAATTTTCTAAACTATCTTGTGTAACTTTGTAACTACAAAATTTTGGTCCACACATTGAGCAAAATTCTGCATCTTTAAATACTTCTTGTGGAAGTGTTTCATCATGATACTCTTTTGCTCTATCTGAATCAAGAGCTAATTTAAACTGAGTTTTCCAATCAAAATGGTATCTTGCATCACTCATTTTATCATCAATATCTCTAGCTCCGGGTCTTTTTCTACCGATATCTGCTCCATGAGCCGCTATTTTATAAGCGATAATCCCTTCACGAACATCTTTATCATTTGGAAGACCTAAATGTTCTTTTGGAGTAACATAACAAAGCATACTAACCCCATACCAACCTGCCATCGCCGCACCTATTGCACTTCCAATATGGTCATATCCTGCCCCTATATCAATAATTAATGGCCCTAAAACATAAAAAGGTGCTTCGTGGCAGTAAATTTTTTCAAGTTTTACATTTCTTTCAATATCATTAATTGGCACATGTCCAGGCCCTTCTATCATAACTTGAACATCTTTTTCCCACGCTTTTAGAGTTAATTCTCCTAAAACTTTAAGCTCACCAATTTGTGCTTCATCACTTGCATCAGCTAAACATCCAGGTCTTAGACTGTCCCCTAATGAAAGTGAAACATCATATTTTCTACAAATATCCAAAATTTCATCAAAAGCTGTATAAAATGGATTTTCTTTATGATGTTCCAACATCCAAGAAGCCATCAAACTACCACCACGACTTACTATTCCCATTTTTCTCTTAGCAATAATTGGCATATGTTTTAATAAAAGTCCTGCATGAATTGTAAAATAACTAACTCCTTGCTCGGCTTGTCTTTCTAAAATTTCAAGCATTTTAGGAATTGTTAATTTTTTTACATCTCCAATTTCATCAATTATTTGATAAATAGGAACAGTTCCGATAGGAACAGTAGATGCCCCAATTACTGCTTTTCTTATTTCATCAAGTTTTCCACCTGTACTTAAATCCATAATTGTATCTGCACCATATTTAATAGAAGTTCGAACCTTTTGAACTTCTTCTTCAATATTACTGGCTAAAGCACTTGCACCTATATTTGAATTGATTTTACATGAGCTTGCAATTCCAATCGCCATAGGTTTTAGATGTGTATGATTGATATTAGCTGGGATTATAAGTCTTCCTCTTGCTACTTCACTTCTTACAAATTCAGGCTCTAAATTTTCAACTTTTGCAATATATTCCATTTCGTGAGTAATAATACCCTGCTTTGCATAATACATTTGGGTTCTTACTTCACCACTTCTTTCTTTTACCCACTCTTTTCTCATAAAAATCCTTAAATTTAATATTTATTTAATTAACTTTTCCGTAATTTATCAAACTTTCCTTAAAATAAGATTAAATCAGTCTATTTATTAAAATTAACATCTTATTTTCAATTTTAATAAAAAAAGTGTATAATATCGTAACACTTTTACAAAAAAAGGAAAAAATTTGGATATTAGTTTAGTTATTTTAAGTGCAGGTAAGAGCACACGATTCAAAAGTGTTACAAAAAAGCAATGGATACGAATAGAAACTGAACCATTGTGGAAATTTGTAGCAGATAGATTAAATAGTTTTTACAATTTTAAAGATACAATTATTACAGCAAATCAAAATGAAACTAAATTATATAGATTATTAAGTGATTTTAAAATAGTTGAAGGTGGATCTTCGAGACAAGAATCACTTAAAAAAGCTATTTCTAAAATAGATTCAGAATATGTTTTAGTAACAGATGTAGCACGAGCTTGTATTACAAAAGATATGATAGAAAGACTTATACAAAAAGCAGATGAATTTGACTCTGTGGTGCCATATTTACCGGCTGTAGATACCGTAGTATATAAAAATAATACAATTAATAGAGATGATGTTAAACTAATCCAAACTCCACAATTAAGTAAAACCGAAATTTTAAAAAAAGCTCTTGAAAGTGATGAAGAATTTACAGATGATAGCAGTGCAATTAAAAATATAGGTGGGAAGATTGGATATGTATTGGGTGATGAAAAAGCTAAAAAAATAACATTTAAAGGTGATGAAAACCTAAATTGTTTAAAACCAGCAAGTAATTTAATTTTTAGTGGAAATGGATATGATATTCATCAATTTACCCAAAATAAAAAAATGGTACTTTGTGGAGTGGAAATAGAATCAAACTTTGGATTTCTTGCTCATTCAGATGGAGATGTAGCTATTCATTCAATTATTGATGCCCTGCTTGGCGCAGCTGGATATGGTGATATTGGAGAATTTTTCCCAGATAATGACCCTGCTTTCAAAAATGCAGATAGTAAAAAATTACTGCAATATGTAGTAAATTTATTACAAACAACTGGATATGAAATTGTAAATATAGATGTTACAATAATAGCCGAAATGCCAAAACTCAGTCCATATAAAAAAGAGATGAAAAAAAGTATACAAAATTTAACAAAATGTAACCATATAAATATAAAAGCTACAACAAATGAAAAACTTGATAGTATAGGTCAAAAAAAAGCAATTGCAGTGATTAGCAATGCAAATATAAAATTTAAGGAAAAAATATGAATATTTTAATAGCAGAAGATGAATTATATTTAGCACAAAGTATTAAAAATTCCCTATGTGAACATATGAAAAATAGTCATATTGATACTGTTACAACTGCAAATGATGCAATAAATCTAAAAAAACATTATGAAATCATAATTCTTTCAATTACTTTAAATGGAAATGTGTATGATGTAATAGAAAAATATAAAAGTTCAACAATCATTCTTTTAGTACCTTATATAAATCATGATACAATTACTGCCCCACTTAATGCAGGGGCTGATACATATATTTTGAAACCTTTTATGATAGAAGAACTTATTAGAAAAATAGAACATCATTTAGCATTTAAACAATTAAAAAGAAATTATAAAACTTTAGAATCATACTTTAATATCTTATTTAAAGATTTAGAAACTTCAAAAATTGATAATATAGAATTTCCACTATTTATAAAATCAAAAAATAGAAAAAAAGTAGATAAAATTGTATTTGATATTTCAAAAGAGATTAATATTCCAATATCTTTTTATGATTTAAAAGATAAATGTGATTTAAATAAAATAGAAAAAGATAATCATTTAATATATTTATTAAATTTTGATACATTAAAAAATAGTTCAATATCAAAACTTTTTGATATTATAAGCAATAAAAAAGTTATAATTGAACTAAATAACCACTCTTCATTTGAACACCCCAATATGATAACAATCAAAAATGAGAAACAAGATATTAATGATGATAATAATATTTTATCAGTGGAAGACTATATAAAATATGTAATAAAAACATATGAATCTCAATTTCCTGATACAGAACTCTCTAAAAAATTAGGAATTAGCAGAAAATCTTTATGGGAAAAAAGGAAAAAATATGGACTTAGCAAGAAAAAATAAACTTTTTATAGATAATGAAGCATTTATAACTTTATCTATGATGGTTGAGGGATTATTATATCCAGTAACAAAGCTTATGAATTCCAAAGAAAATGATGAAGTAAATAAAACAAAAACTTTTAATGGTATGACTTTCCCTTTTTCTTTTGTATTGGCTCCTGCTGGAAGAAAAAATGAAGAAATCTTAAAAAACTCACAACCTAATGATATAATTGAATTATATTGTAAAAATAAAAAAGTTGGAGAAATAAAAGTAGAAGAAGTTTTTAAAATAGATAGACATAAAAGAGTAAAATTAATTTATGGCTCAGATGATTTAGACAATAAAAATATAGCTAAAACATTAAATAGACTTGGAAATTATGCAATTAGTGGTGACTTAAAATTAATTGAATCTTCAATTAAATCAGATTTACAAAAAATTAAAAATAGCATTAAACAAACAAAAGCAAAAAATATTGTAGGTATGACAACAAATGCAAATCCTTTTCATAGAGTTCATGAAAGAATAGTTCGTTTAGCACTTGAAAATAACGATATTGTAATTCTTTTTTTAGCTAAAAATTTAAAAACAGACGGAATAGATTATGAAACAAGATATAAAGTATTAAAAAAAATAACAAATGACTTTTTTCCTAAAAATAAATTATTAATTGTACCTCTTTATAATACATATATTTTTGCAGGACTTAATGAAGTTATAATGGATTCATTAGTTATCAAAAATTTCGGATGCAATAAGTTTTTGATGGGTCAAACTCACGAAGGTCTTGGAATTCATTATTCAAATCAACATATAAAATCAATTTTTGATATTTTACAAGGAATTAATCTAGAAACAATTGCTATAAATGAGTATGTTTATTGTAATATATGCAAAACAATAGTAAGTAAAAATTCTTGCCCACATGGAAGTCATCATCATATAAATTATCACTCAGAAGCTTTACTTGAATTACTTAAAAATGGAATACTACCTCCATCAATTATATTAAGAAAAGAACTTAGTGCTATTTATTTAACTTCACTTTTCCCAAATAGATTTAAAAATTTACAAAATTTATATTTTGATTTAATTCCAAATAAAGGTATAATTGAAAATCATTCTGAAGAAGAATTATACATAGCTTTATCTAAAATGTATCAAACAACATCAATGACATAAAGGTTTAAAATGAGAAAATTTTTTATATATGGATTAAATAGCGGACTTTTACCCAAAGCCCCTGGAACATGGGGGAGCATAGTTGGTGGAATTTTTGGTTATATAATTTTGTTATTTTTGCCACAATCAACTCTATTTATGCTATCAATTTTAGTAACTTTAATAGCAGTTAAGCAAATAAATATTTATGAAAAAGAAACAAAAATTCATGATGATAAAAGAATTGTAATTGATGAAATTGTAGGAATGTGGCTTGCTATGAGTTTAGCTGGTGGAAGCATACTTGCTACGATTTTAAGTTTTATCTATTTTAGAATTTTTGATATAATTAAACCATCAATTATTGGAAAAATAGATGAAAAAGTTGATGGCGGTTGGGGGGTTATGGGAGATGATATAGTTGCAGGAATTACAGCTGGTATTTCAACAAGTGCCACTTTAGTTATAATTTCAAAATTAATGGGATAAAAATGTCTAAATCTACAAAAAAATTATTATTTATTTTTTTATTATTTATATTTTCTCTTATTACTTATACTATTTTAAGAATAAAACACACAGAAAATAGTAAATTAAACTACACATCTGCTATAAAAAACGAAATAAATACATTAATTAATACAAAAAAATGTAATTGTGCAAAATTTAGTAAAGATATAAACTTTGATACTATTTCAAAAGAATTAGATAAAAATGAAATTAATTCTGTTATTTTAATAGATAAAAAATTCAAAAAACAAATAAAATATCCTTTTCATAATCTTTTTATAGAAGGATATAATGTTTTAAATTTAGATATAAAAAATAATATTTTAGCACTTATAAAAAAATATGGAATAAACTATTTTCTAAAAATAAAAACTTATAAGTATATTCCAGCAAAAGGAAATCTAATTAATGGATATTATGTAATAAATATACCTATAAAAGGAATCTACAACAATAAAACAATTGGGTATTATATTGTCTTTATAAAAGATAAATTTAAACTTATGCAAAAAGAAATTATTTTATATATCCTTTCAATTTTTATGGCTATTATATTTTTTATACTTGCTTATTTAATTTATAAAAAGCAAAATGAAAATGAAAAATTAATTAAAAATTTAGATAAAAAAGTAAAAAAACAAGTAGAAAAGAATTTAAAACTTATGTATATAGATTCTTTGACTGGTGCTTATAAAAAAAATAAATTTGATGTAGATATAAAAGATAACTTAAATAAATATATTGTAATGTTAAATATTAAAAATTTTTCTAAAGTTAACAAAACTTATGGATTTGATATAGGTGATGAAGTTTTAAAAATTGTAGTTAAAAAAATAGAAAAATTATTAAATAGAAAAATATATAGAGTTAATGCAGATGAGTTTTTATTTATTAGTGATGATTTTAAAAAAGAAATAAAAGAAATAAAAAATAGTTTTATTTTTGACCCTATAAAAATAGAATCCATTAAATTAAGATTATCCTTTAGTTTTGGAATTGCCAAAAATGATGGAAATAAAATACTTAGAAAAGTTACAATTGCTCTTAAAGAATCTAAAAAAGAACCTTTTAAAGATTATATAATTTATCAAAAAAGAAAAACAAATAGAGATGAATTTATTAAATTTAATGCTCTTTTGTATAATGCTGTCTTTTTAGAAAATAAAACTCATATAACTCCTTATTGGCAAGGAATTAGAAATAATAAAACAGGAGAAATAATTAAATATGAATCACTTGCAAGACTTGAAGATAATGGAAAAGTATATAGCCCATTCTTTTTTATAGAAATAGCAAAAAATAGTGGATTTCTATATGAAATAACTAAAATAATGATAGATAAAAGTTTAGAAAAATTATCTACAATGGATGAAAATATATCAATTTCTATAAATATTACAGAAGATGACCTTTTTTCAAATAATCTAAAACATAATTTATTAGATAAATTAAAAAAATATAATATAAGGCCTCAAAGAATTGTATTAGAAATTTTGGAAGGAATTAGTACAACTGGAACAAAAGAAAATGTAAAACAACTTCAAAAATTAAAAAATTTAGGATTTAAAATATCTATTGATGATTTTGGAGTAGAATATTCAAATTTTGAAAGAATCAATGAACTTGATGTTGATTTTATAAAAATTGATGGGAAATATATAAAAGCAATTCATACAAATCCAAAAAGTTATCAAATTGCAAAAGCAATTACCAAATTTGCCCATTCAATGGATATTGAGGTAATAGCCGAATTTGTAGAAAATGAAGAAATTCAAAAAATTGTGGAAAAGTTAGAAATTGACTATTCACAAGGTTACTATTTTTCAAAACCAACAAGAACAACGGAAATATAAAATGTTTTTATTACTTTTTTTACCTTTTTTCCTAATTGCCGGAGTTATCGAAAACAATATAACTTCTGTTTATAAACAATCGTTTAAAAATATAAAAATTCAAAATTTAACAATTCAATATTATGGTAGAAAACCTACTAAAATAAAATTTATTGATACTTCAAATATAAATCCAAAACAATCAACAGGAATAGTTAAAATAAACAATTCAAAATTTATACACTATAAAATAGTTGCCAAAATAAAAGTATTAAAATCTACAAAAATTATAAATAAAAATGACGTAATAAATCAAAATAATTCTAAATTATTATGGACTCCTTTAAAAAATTTATATAAACTTCCTTTGACAAAAATACCAAAAAATAGTGCAACTAAAATGTATATACCAAATAATCACTTAATTTATAAATATATGATTACTATTCCAAATTTAGTTAAAAAAAATTCTCCTATTACAATAATTTCAAAAAGTGGTGGAATCGAAATGAGTTTTGATGCAACAGCTATGCAAAATGGTAAAAAAGGCGATATAATAAAAATCAGAGATAAAAATAATAATATATATAAAGTTAAAATTGATAAAAACGGAAATGGAGTATTATGAAAATTTTAGTAGCAATTACAGGAGCTAGCGGATTTAGTTTAGGAAAAAAATGTTTTGAGTTAGCACCAAAAGAAAAATATTTAATCGTTTCAAATAATGCAAAAATAGTAGCAAATAAAGAAGAAAATATATTTGATAGCTCTGATATTTCCGCGCCAAGTGCAAGCGGAAGTTTTGGAATCGATATTATGATGATTACTCCTTGCAGTATGAATACTTTAGCAAAAATTGCAAATGGAATTGAAGATAATCTCATTACCCGCTCAGCGGCAGTTATGATAAAAGAGAGAAAAACATTACTTTTAGCTCCAAGAGAAATGCCATTTAGTGCTATTCATTTAGAAAATATGCTAAAATTATCCCGTTTAGGTGTTATAATTGCACCTCCAATTTTGGGATACTATTCAAATCAACAAAATTTAGAAGATATGGAAAATTTTATAATTGGAAAATGGTTTGATTTAGTCGGAATTGAAAATAATTTATATAAAAGGTGGAATAGTTGAATACTATAGCAATTTATCCTGGGACTTTTGATCCTATTACAAATGGACATTTAGATATTATCAAAAGAGCTTGTAAAATGTTTGATACTATTATCGTAGCAGTGGCAAATAATAAAGCTAAAAAATCTATGTTTAGCTTGGAAAAACGAGTAAAAATGCTAAAATTTGCTACTCAAAATATGTCTAAAATTAAGGTAAAAGAGTTTGATTCACTTTTAGTTGATTTTGCAAAACAAGAAAATGCTAAAATAATAATTAGAGGTCTTAGAGCAGTAAGTGATTTTGAATATGAACTCCAAATGAGTTATGCAAATCAAAGTTTAAATAATTCAATAGAAACTATATTCTTAATGCCAACTCTAAATAATGCTTTTATATCATCAAGTATCGTTAGAAATATTCTCTCTTATAATGGGGATATTAGCCATTTAATACCAAAAGAAATAGAAAATTTAATAAAGGAAAATAATGTATATAGCAATTGAAGGAATAGACACATCTGGTAAAACTACTCAAATTGAATTACTAAAAAAACAATTTCCAAATGCCTTATTTATAAAAGAACCGGGTAAGACTAAAATAGGACAAAAACTAAGAAAAATAATTTTCAATAAAAAAATATCAAAAAAAACAGAACTTTTTCTTTTTCTTGCAGATAGAAGTGAAACTATTGAAAATATTATTAAACCAAATTTAGATAAATTAATTATTAGTGATAGAAGCTTAATAAGTGGAATTGCTTATGGTCTTGAATATTTTGACTATTTAGAATTAGAATTGTTTAATACTTTTGCAACTGATAAAATTTATCCTGATTTAGTAATAATCTTAAAACTTGATAGAAATACTCTTGAGAAAAGATTGTCACTTAAAAAACACGATAATATCGAAAAAAGAGGAGTTGATTATTTACTTTCTATTCAAGATAATTTAATTGAAGTTACAAATAATTTATGTATCAATTCTTTGATAATCGATGCAACTTCAAGTATAGAAGAAATTCACAATAAAATTATGGAGAAAATAGATGTGGAAACTCATTAAAGAAGATTTTTCAGTAGTTTATCAAAAAGACCCTGCAATTAATTCTAAAATAGAGCTATTTTTTAATTATCCAGGAGTTTGGGCTATTTTTTGGTATAGAATTGCAAACAAACTCTATAAAAATGGCTTCAAATTAATCGCAAGAATTTTAATGGGAATAAATCAACTACTTACAAATATTGATATTCATCCTGGTGCAACTATTGGAAGAAGAGTTTTTATAGACCATGGAATTGGTGTTGTGATTGGAGAAACTGCCGTTATCGGAGATAATGTTACAATTTATCAAGGTGTTACTTTAGGGGGAGTTAGTTTAAATAAAGGGAAACGCCATCCTACTATTGAAGATAATGTAACTCTCGGAGGAGGCGCAAAAATTTTAGGCGATATAACTATAGGAAAAGATAGCAAAATTGGTGCAAATTCAGTAGTTGTAAAAGATGTCCCGTGCAATTCAACTGTAGTAGGAATTCCTGGTAAAATTGTACATAGAAAAGAAAATGAACCATTAAGTCATAATAAATTACCTGATATTGATAAAGAGCTTTTTGTATATCTTTTTGAAAGAATAAAAATTTTAGAAGAAAGTTTAGAAAAAGAAGATATCAATATTACTCAAAAAGACGAAGAATTAGCAAAAAAATATGAAGAATATATTAAAAGTTTAAAACAATAATGTTATAATTATATTATAAAAAATAAAGGAAAAATATGTTATCACAAAGAGTTCAAAAATTAAGCGAATCATTAACAATAGCAATTTCACAAAAAGCAAGAGTTCTAAAAGCCCAGGGGAAAGATATCTTAGCATTTAGTGCAGGAGAACCTGACTTTGATACACCAGAAATTATAAAAGAAGCAGCCATAAAAGCACTTCATGAAGGTTTTACAAAATATACAGCAGTAGCTGGAATTCCAGAATTATTGACAGCAGTTCAAACAAAACTTAAAAAAGATAATAATTTAGACTATGAAACAAATGAAATTATAGTTAGTAATGGTGCAAAACAGTCATTATTCAATATTTTTGCATCAATTTTAGATAAAGATGATGAAGTTATAATTCCAGCACCTTTTTGGGTAACTTATCCGGAACTTGTAAAATATCATGGTGGAAAACCTGTGATTATAGAAACATTTGAAAATACAGATTTTAAAATTACAGCTGGGATGCTAAAAAATGTAATTACTCCAAAAACAAAAGCCCTACTTTTAACAACTCCATCAAATCCAACTGGTTCAGTTTATTCAAAAAAAGAACTTGAAAGTTTAGCAGAAGTTTTAAAAGGAACAGATATTTTAGTAATTAGTGATGAAATGTATGAAAAACTAGTTTTCGATACTGAATTTACAGCAGTTGCAAGTATTAGTGAAGATATGCTAAAAAGAACAATTACAGTAAATGGACTAAGCAAAAGTGTAGCAATGACTGGATGGAGATTTGGTTACTGTGCTTCAAAAATAGAAGAATTAAACAAAGCTATGATAAAACTTCAAAGTCAATCAACTTCAAATATAAATTCAATTACCCAAAAAGCAGCTATTCCTGCACTTTTAGGAGAAGTTGATGAAGATATTGAAATGATGAGAAAAGAATTTGAAAAAAGAAGAGAATTCGTTTTTGAAGAATTTAACAAAATTGAGGGACTTAGTGCTGCAAAACCAGTTGGTGCATTTTATATATTTGTAAATCACAAAAATATATCAAATGATAGTATGGATTTTGCACTTAAATTACTTGATAAAACTGGAGTTGCAGTAGTCCCTGGAGTTGGATTTGGAAGTGAAGGATATTTTAGATTCAGTTTTGCTACTTCAATGGAAAATCTAAAAGAAGGTATCAAAAGAATTAAAGAGTTTGTAAGATGATTAAACATATAGTCTTATTTAAAGTAAAAGACAAAAATAAAATAGAAAAAGCTAAGGAATTGATCTTAAATCTAAAAAATGAAATAAAGGAGATTATAGGTATTGAAGTATTCTCTGATATTGGATATGATGAAAGTGCAAGTGATTTTGGACTAATTACAACATTAAAAAACAAAAATGATTTAGATATTTACGCTAAACATCCTAAACATTTAGAAGTTATAAACTTCATAAAAACAATAGCAACCCAGAGAAGAACTATTGATTATCAAATATAAGGAAAAAAAATGACGAATTTAACAAAAGTATTAATTGGGGCTGGAATTGTAGGAGCTGGAGTAATTGCTACCCCTGTGGTTTATAATTCTCAAATAAATAAATTTATAGCCCAAGAGCAAAATAACTTAAAAGCACAACAAATAGAATTAAAACAAACACAAAATAACGATTCATTTTTTAATGCAAAAAGAGAATATATTGTTACAATAAAAGATATATCTCCTATCATAGAAAGCACATATCCAAATATAAATAATTATGATTTACAAAATCTAAAAGAAATATTTAATAATACAAAATTTTTAGTTACACTAAATATGCTTAAATTTCCGATATATCATAAAGATGCCATAAAAATTGATTTAGATAGCTTAAATAACACTTTAACAAAAAGTCTATCTAATGATAAAACAGGTAAACAACTTCTTGAAGCTATCAAAAACAGAGTATTTGAAGCGATTTTAGATATAAACAACTTAAAAATAAGTAAAGCTAAGCTAAAAGACATTGATTTAACTTTAGATAATAGCACAAATTATAGAGTAGAAAAATTTAATCTAAAAATAAAAAATGCTATATCAGATATAGAAAATAATAATTTAAAAATATCTAAAACAGCAATAAATTATACAAAACAAGATAAAGATAATAATTATAAAAAAACAACAGATTTTATTATAAATAATGTAGATGAAAAAATAAAACAACAAGATTTATTAAATTATTCTTCCACACTAAAAATTGATTCAATTAATTTTAGTCAAAAATCTACATATAGCAATATAAATCTTAATATTAATAATATTTCAAATTCTAGTTCTGTAAAAACTATTGCAGATAAGACTTCACTTAATAATAAAATAGATATAAACAGTGCTTCTTTAAATGCTGATAAAGATTCTATAAAAGTTGATAAATTAGTATATAATTTTAATATGTCGAATTTAGATTCACCATCACTTAAACAAATAATTGATATGGCAAATTCAAATAATTTAAATGATACTGAAAAACTATCTCAAAACTTTAATCAATTAATTCAAAAAGGATTTAAAGTTTCAATTTCTCCTTTATCAATAAATGGAATTAAAGCACAATTTGATAATCAAAGTTTTGATATAAAACCTATTGAAATAAATTTTGATGCTACATTATTACAAAATAACTATACACTACAAAGTAATAATCCAGCATATCTATCTACTAAAATAAATGCTAAATTAAAAGCTCAAACTTCTCCAAATAATATAGATTTATTAAATAAAATAAATCCTCAAGTGGGTATGATGATGAAGCTAATTTCAAAAGAAGTTAACAACAAAATTTTAATAAACCTAGAATATCAAAATGGGAAAGTTACATCAAATGGAAAACCAATCATCCAATGAATAGAAGAAAATTTCTAAAAAATTCTTCAATTATAGCTAGCATAATAGCCCCTTCTTTGGGTTTTGCTAACTCTACTAATAGACATCATTTTATAATGCCCCCTAAACCTTTTGAATATTTTGTTAAAGAAGGAAAAGAAAAAGGCGGTAAAATTTTAATCATCGGTGGAATTCATGGAAATGAGCCTGGTGGATACAAAGCAAGTGATATTTTAATAGATACTCAAATTAAAAAAGGAATTGTAGCAATACTTCCAAGAAGCAATCCTGAATCAATTTTTACTTTCAAAAGAGGCTATAATGGTGATATGAATAGAAAATTTGCTTCTATTTCAAAAAAAGATGAAGATTATTATAAAATAAATTCAATTAAAAATTTTATAAATGATTTCAAGCCAGATGTAATACTATCACTTCACGATGGATATGGATATTATAATAAACATAATAATCAATGGGGTGAAAGTATAGTAATAGATGAAAATATCTATAATAATATTTCACTGTTTCAAACAGCATCTTTTGTAAGTAATTATTTAAAAAAACAAGGTTTTAATGTCCCAATTCACAACACAAAAACAAGTGAAAAAAATTCTCATCATAAAGAACAAAGAATGTCTTTGACATATTATGCCCTAACTCATCACAATATACCTTCATTTTGTATAGAAGGAAGTAAACAAAGCTCACTCAAAAAAACTACAACTATTCATCTTTTAGCTATAAAAAAATTTTTTGAATTATACAATATAGAAATCAACCCATCATTTGAATATTTAATTTCAAATATAGATAATTTAGTCAAACCTAAAAAAACAAAAATTATTGCTTATATAAATAACAATAAAAAAGTTATAACCAAAAATGAAATTATAAAAGTACCAAAAAATAGTGAAATAAAATTTGAAATTTCAAATAATCGAGGTGGAGGAGTAATTCCTAAACATGTAAATGTAAATTATCACTCATTTTTTTATAGACATAAATTAGATTTCATTGTTAAAAATGACAATATTTCTGAATACTCATTTAGAATTATATAAAGGATATATTTGAAAAAATTTTTTAAATACTATGCAAAATATTACAAAGAGTATAAACTAAAGTTTTTTTATGCTTTTATTGGAATGATTTTAGTAGCATCAGCAAGTAGTGCAACAGCATACTTGATAAAACCAGTTTTAGATAAAATTTTTATCGAGCATAATGGAAAAATGCTTTATATTTTACCATTTTTTATAATTTTAGCCTATTTTGCAAAAGGAATGGGTAGTTTTATAGAGAGTTATTTTATAAGCTATATAGGACTTGATATCATTAGAAAAATTAGAAATAATATGCTAGAACATATTCTTAATCTTGATTTACAATTTTATTTCAAATATCATACTGGAGAATTAATTAGTCGTCTTGTAAATGATATTGATAGAATAAGAAGTGCAGTTTCATCTCAAATAGCAGAACTCATCAGAGAATCTCTTACTGCTATAGGATTATTAGCAGTTGTAATATATCAAAGTCCAAAATTAGCTTTTTTTGCTCTTATTATTTTACCACTTGTAATATATCCTGTATCAATATTGACTAAAAAAATGAAAAAAATATCTCATAAAACTCAAGAAAAAAATTCAGATATAAATTCACATCTAAGCGAAGTTTTTTCAAACATAGAAGGAATTAAATCTTACAATACTGAAATTTATGAACTTAATAAATTTAAAAAATATAATTATGAATTTTTTAGAATTAATATGAAATCAATTGTAAATTCAAATCTTTTAAGTCCTATTATGCAAACATTTTCAGCATCGGCGGCGGCCATTGTTATTTTTGTGGGTGGTAGAGAAGTTATAGCTAGTGATATGAGCGTTGGTACATTTTTCTCTTTTATGACTGCTCTTTTTATGCTAACTGACCCTATTAGAAGAATTTCTCAGATTATTAACAAATTTCAAGATGCTCTTGCAGCACATGAAAGAGTATTACAACTTATGAATATGAAACCAACTATCAAATATGGAGATACAAAAATTTCTACTATTAATAATATTAAATTTGAAAATATATATTTAGATTATAATGGGAAATTAGCTCTTAAAAATATTAATTTTGAAGCTAAAAAAGGTGAAATAATAGGTCTTGTAGGAGATAGTGGTGGTGGAAAAAGTTCTTTTATAAATCTACTTTTACGATTTTACAACCCAACAAATGGTAAAATATTCATTAATGATACTCCAAATGATAAAATAGATTTGGAAAGCTTAAGAAGAAATATTGCTGTTGTGACACAAAGAGTATATATTTTCAACGACTCAATTGCTGCCAATGTAGCTTATGGTAAAAATATAGATGAAAAAAAAGTAAAAATTGCTTTAAAAAAAGCAAATTTATTGGAATTTGTAGAAAGCTTAGATGAGGGAATATGGACAAAACTAAATGAAAATGGAACTAATCTAAGTGGAGGACAAAGACAAAGAATTGCAATAGCAAGAGCTTTATATCTTAATCCAAGTGTTTTAATACTTGATGAAGCAACAAGTGCACTTGATAATAAAAGTGAATTGGCTATTATGGAAACAATATACAACATTTCAAGTGAATTAATTGTATTTATTATTGCACATAGATTAAATACTGTAGAAAAAAGTAATAAAATATTAGTATTTAAAGAAGGAAAAATTGTTTGTGAAGATAATAAAGAAAATTTAATTAAAAATTGTAAAGAGTTTCAACTACTTTATAATATAAATAACAATAAACAGTAATTGTTATTTCAGAATACCAGCATTTGGAAGTTTTTTACTTCTATCTTTTGCAAAAATTCTTTTTCCATCTATAATATCATATTTCCAAATAGGAGCATTTGCTTTGAAATCCTCTACAAATTCTTCAATTAATTTAAACTCTCTATGCTTGGAATATACACCACACATAAATGAAGTTTCCCCTACCAAAACATCGCCAATAGAATGGGCCATTAACACTCTATCACTCCATTTATCAAACCAAGATTCAAGCATAGGTTCGTAAATATCAAAACTAAGTCCTGTTGCCCCTCCATCATCTCTTACAATTCCAGTAAAAGTAAGTAACATTCCTCCCCATTTTAATTTATACCATTTATAAAAAATTTCCTCAACTGGCAATCCACCATTATAAAGTTCTAAATTTTTCATATTATCCACCACATACAGGAGGAAGTAAAGTAATTACATCCCCATCTTTTATATTTTCTAAATTATTTACAATTTTATCATTCACAGCAAGTGCTACACTGTCTAACCACTCTTTATCTAACTCTTTTTTTAGAATTTCTTTTAATTCGTTACCATTTTCTATTTCTATAATTTTATCTTCTTGTGATATTGGTCCTAAAAATTTAACTGTTACTTTCAACTATTTTCCCCTTTCCACTATTTTTTTCTACATTAATAGTATGTATTTTATCTATTACATAATTACTTACTTTCAATATATACCTTTTTTATATTCTTAATTGTTCTTGTCATATTTAAAAGTAACATATCAGCAATTACAACTGCCGCCATACTCTCAGCTACTATACTACCTCTAACAGCTACAATTGGATCATGTCTTCCTTGAAGTGAAAAATCTTTTTCATTTCCATTAGTATCGATTGTTTTTTGCTCTTGAAAAATAGAAGGAGTTGGCTTGAAATATACTTCAAATTCTACATCATCTGAATTACTAATTCCACCTAAAATACCTCCACTATTATTACTTAAAAACTTTTCTTTTGTTATTTCATCATTGTTTTCTTTTCCTGTTAATTTATGAGCCTCACTATTTCCTATGTAAATACCTTTTACAGCATTTATACTTACCATGGCACTGGCTAAAATATTATCAAGTTTATAATAAATCGGCTCTCCAAGACCTACTGGAAGATTTGAAATTTTAACTTTTACAACTCCACCAAGAGAATTATACTCTTTTCTATTTTTATCAATTAATTCTTTCCAGTTATTTTCAACTTCGTCATCTAATGCAAATATTTCACTATTTTTAGCAAATTCAAAATCTTGCTTTTTAGCTCTGATTCCACCAATTTCAACTACACCACTTTTAATATCAATATTTAACTCTTTTAAGATAAGTTTTGCAATAGCCCCTGCTGCTACTCTTGCAGCTGTTTCTCTAGCACTACTTCTTCCACCACCTCTATAATCTCTGATTCCATATTTATGAAAGTAAGTATAATCAGCGTGTCCAGGACGAAATACATCTTTTATATCATTATAATCTCTACTTTTTTGATTGGTATTAAAAATTACCATACTTATTGGAGTCCCTGTAGTTACTCCTTCAAAAACACCACTTAAAATCTCAACTTTATCATCTTCTTTTCTTTGAGTAGCAAATCTATTTTTGCCAGGTTTTCGCTTATTCATCTCATTTTGAATAAATTCTTCATCTATTTTAAGACCTGCTGGAACTCCATCGATTACTACACCAATGGCTTTGCCATGACTCTCTCCAAAGGTAGTAAATTTGAATATTTTACCAAAACTATTCATAAATTAAGTTCCTTTTTTAATATTTCAATAGAATCTTTTGCTGCATTTTGTTGAGCTACTTTTTTAGAATGTCCTTTTGCTGAAGAATAAACTTTATCGTTAATCACAACCCCTATTTCAAACTCTTTTTTATGATCAGGCCCTCGAGAACTTAATAATCTATATTCAGGAGTACAACCAAAATGAGCCTGTGTAATCTCTTGAAGAGTAGTTTTATAATCTTTCAATAATTTTTCAGGAGTAATCTCAGGAAAAGCTTTATGAATAAGTCCAAGTGAAATAACTCTTATTTTATCAAGACCAGCTTCAAGATATAATGCTCCCATAACTGCTTCAAAAGCATTTGAAAGAATAGAAGATTTTATTCTCCCATTATTATGCTCTTCAGCAGGAGAAAGATATATATATTTACCTAAACATATTTCATTTGCTAACTTTGTAAAAGAAGCCTCATTTACAAGAGCAGCTCTAAGTTTTGATAAAATACCTTCTTCACTATCTGGAAATTGAAAAAATAGAAACTCACCCACTACCAAATCCAAAACTGCATCACCTAAAAATTCAAGTCTTTCATTGTTAAATTCTCTTGTATAACTTTTATGTGTAAGTGCCTCGGTTATTAGGTTTAAATTCTCAAACTCATAACCCAAACACTCAAAAAATTCATTTAAGTTTTCATTGTTCATCTGTCATCCTTTTATAATTTTTTTTTGCTATTTCTATACTTTCAGGATTAAAATCTATAAAACTATTTAAAATAAAAAATTGTCGCTCAGAAACTATTCTAAAAAGTTCCAAATGTACAGCAGCAGCTATTTTAGTAACTTCATCATTATCACATTTTTCACACTCTATTCGTTTTATAAGATTTATATTTTCCTCGTCTAATTCCCATTTTTTAGCTACAAATGCCGCTAATGTAAATATAGAATATCCTGTAAATCTCTTAAGAATTTTACCATAATTTAAATCACTACTTTCAATTAAAAGCTCGACTTCTCTTTTTTTATCTCCTAAAAGCTCATCAATCAAACAAACTATCATTGGAATTAAAGACAGGGCATCTGTATATTTTTTATAAGTGTCTTCATCAGTTTCTAAAATCACAGCCTCTTTACTACCGGCCAAAAATGCACTTTGGAACTCTTCAAAATTCAAATCTATAAAAAATTTCCATTCCTTTGGCTCAAGCAAACTAACCATATAACTCAAAACCAAACTTTTTGCCATCTCTAGTCCAAGTACTGAAAACATCTGTCTTGTATCAGTTAGATTTTTAGTAAACCCAAAATATGCACTATTTACAATTTTAGATATTTTTTGTTTTAACACTATATCATTATCAGCCGCGTCAGCTGCTTTTTGTAATTCTCCTGCTTTTAAATAATTAATTGTATTTCTTACAGATTCTGATATAGGTGGAATTGAATCTATTTTTTTAATAATTTCATCTTTTGTAATTAACATTTTAAACCTTTGGCTTCTTCTTTTGCAATTTTATCACAAATTTCATTTTCCGTATGTCCAGAATGACCTTTTACCCAATTTATATGAATTTTGTGTGGTTTTGAAACTTCAATATATTTTTTCCATAAATCTACATTTTTAACTTTTTTAAAATCTTTTTTTATCCAATTTTTCAACCACTCATTTAAACCCTTTAAAACATAAGTACTATCACTATACAGTTCAATTTCACACGGCTTTTTTAAAGCTTCAAGAGCTTTTATAACTGCTGTTAATTCCATTCGATTATTTGTAGTATCTGATTCTCCCCCACTAAGTATTTTTTCATTTTTTCCATATCTCAAAATTGCACACCATCCACCATTTCCTGGGTTACCTAAACAACTTCCATCTGTAAAAATTTTTATTTTTTTCATAATAACCTTTTTATTTAAACTCAACTTTTACAATTTGAGAACAAGTAGGATAATTTCCTATTAACTTCACTTTATAACTAGTCACAAATTTACTATCTGCTATTTTTTCAATATAAGCTATTTTAAAATCACTTAATTTTGAATTTATGTAAACTTTTTTATTTTTAATAGAATTAATTTTGTTAATCGGCACATAAATATATAATTTTTTTTTACTTAAATTCATAGTCTTAGCTATAATTGAACCAAAATTTAAATAATCCCCTTTATGAACATCGATTTCATAAATATAATTTTTAAAACTTATATTCTTTTTAGAAATGGTGTCTTTTAGAGTAGCAACATTAGCTTCTAAATTAGAAATAGAATTTTTTGTTTGATTATATGTTATTAAACTATTAGAATAATCATAAAATTTTAAATTTCTTTCATAATGAGACTTTGATTTTAACTTTTTATAACTTTCATAAGTATCTTTTTTTCTAAGCATAGTTTCTTTTTGAGTTTTTAAAATATCTTTTAGATTTTTTACTTGATTTTGATAATTTTTTAAATTAACCTCATCTCTATAACTATCAACTTTAATAACTACACCTTTATAATTTGTAGCAACTACGCTTCTATTAACATCAACAACTTTTCCTGTTATATCAGATTTAATTACATAACTATTTATTGGTTCAACTTTTGAATAATAACCAAAAGCAAATGTAACTAAACTAATTCCTATGATTTTATATATTAAATGCACTGCTATCCCCTTTTAAAAATGATTGAATTATCTTGTTTGGACTTTTTTGAAACTCTTGCGGTGGTGCGAATTCGATAATTTTACCATCATAAAGCATACCTATATAATCTGCTATTTTAAATGTTTCTTTTAAATCGTGGCTAATTACAATCGAAGTAATTCCTAGTTTTTTTTGAAGCATTATTGTCATTCTAGAAATTAAATCACTAATTATAGGATCTAATCCACTCGTAGGTTCATCATAAAGAATTATTTTAGGCTCTAAGATTATAGCTCTTGCGGTAGCTGCTCTTTTTCTCATACCACCACTTAATTCAAATGGATAAAGTTTTGCTACCCTTTCACTATCAAATCCAAGCATATCAAGTTTTTCAAAAACTTTCTCTCTAATCTCTTCTTCGCTCAGTTTTGTATGCTCTCTAAGTGGAAATGCAACATTATCATAAATATTCATACTATCAAACATTGCACCTTCTTGAAATAGAAAACCAACTTTTTTACGAGTTTCATATATTTCATTTTCACTCGCTTTCGCAACATCTATCCCATCGACAATTATTTCTCCACTATCTGGCTTTAAAAGTGAAACAATATGCTTAATAATAGTTGATTTACCCTGCCCTGAAAGCCCTAAAATAACAACAGTACTACCTTTTGGGATAGTTAAATTTATATCTTTTAAAACTACTTTAGTTCCAAAACTTTTTCTAAGATGATTTATTTCTATGATATTTTCATTCATTCTTTCTCCTCATAATGAAGTTCTATTCCTTCATTTGTTGTAATAAAACCTTTTATAATAAACAATTATATCAAAAACATCTTCAAGATTATCTAAAATAAAAATTTTAATTAACTCTAAAACCCACTTGCTATAATTGTTACTTTTATTTCATCATCTGAAAATGAATCATCACAAAATTCACTTTGCAAAATATATGTTTCTTCATTTTCGATTAACTTTTCTAAAAGTAACTCAAAACTTTCATCAAACTTAACTAATGGATAATTTTCATTTGTAGTTGTATTAATCAATAATCCTTTTGAACTCATAATATCTATACCATTAAGAGAAAGTGAATCAATAGATTCTTTTAATACTTCATAAGCAGAATTTTTACCTGTTTTATGACCTATTCCTATAAATGCTAATCTACTATTTTTTTTCATCATACATTTAAAGTCATAAAAATCAATTTTTAAATTATCTTCACCAAAAAACATATTTTTAATTTCATCTATAATTTGATATTTTTTTTCATTATCATAATTAACTATTTCGGTTATTATTTCACCATCAATTTCAATTACTATTTTATTATCCTTTTCAGTAATCTTAAAATTATTCATAATTTATAATGCTCCTCATATTCAAATTTGTAATTTTTAATTTTAAAAAAGTCTATAATCATTTTTTTATACTCTTCATTGTTAAGAATTTTTTTTGCTGTGTAAATAATAAATTTTTTATTGTGAATATCATAAACAATTCTTCCTCTTGGAGATTTATCATATATATCAATATCAAATTCCATCTTTTCCCATTCAAAAAAATGAGAAAAGTCACTATCTTTAAAACCTTTTATCTCCTCGACTTTTGATAATTTAATTCTTTTAGCTAATAAAAAATCATCAATAATCCAAAAAATTCCTATCATCTATTGCCTTTAATTTGATTTAATATCTCTTTTTGTTGTTTTTCAACTAATTCTAAAGGAATTGTTTTTTCATAATTTCTTATCATAGTTCCAGCTCCCATCGCTTGACTACCACTTGAAAAAACTTCAATAAAATCTGTTTTATATTGGATATTTTCTAAAAAAAACAACTCTCCATTTATAATAATAAATTTTTTATTATCAATTTCTTGCACTTTCCCAAAACTAAGAGGATTATTATAACATTTATTAGTTCCTATTAAATATCCTTTAATATCTGTTTCTTGATTTAAGGCACCTTTTGGCAAAAATAATATGCTATCTTGTTTATATTTAACTCCTAATTTAATTAAATCTTCTTTTAATTTACCTTTTTTATCTTTATCTACCACAAATATTACTGCGAAATCTTTTTCATTTGATTTAACAGGGGCTGATAAAAGATAATATTTTTTTCTTAAAAGTTCAATTGATAATGCTCTTACTCGTCTACTTTCTTTTACTTCTTTTTCAGTTAAAATTCTTGGCTCTTCTTTAATAATTTTCCCAAATTCATCTGTTTGACAAGGAAAATTATCCTCTCTAAAACCACAATTATTATATTTTCTATAAGAAGTTATTAGACCACAATCAAATTTATTATTCCATTCTTCTAAAGTTAATTTTTTTTGTTGCACTAAGATTCCTTTATCAATTCAAATTCTTCTTGAAACTTATTACAAAACTTTTCAATTTTTTTCTTTAAATTATCTTTGCTTAAAATTAAATAGACCCTACTATTTTGAAATTTGATTGCATAAAAATTAAATTTATAATTTTGTAACTGTTCTCTCAATTCTTGTTCTTTATTATCTATAAATAAACCTCGTTCTGCGTGAGCAAAATGTTGATAAATCATAACTGTTTTATGATTTTCCAAAAGCTGTTGTATTTCATTAAAATAGATATATTTTCCTCTTGCTACACTTTTTAAAGGGCAACTTTTAATTTTAATTTGAGTTCCGTTATCTGGGTCAGCAAAAACAACATCACAATTTTGAACCTTTTTTAAAGCATTGTTAAACCATTCTTCTCTATATTCTTCTCTTTTTTTATAATCTGAAAAAAAAGAATCACAACTTTTATCTATACATTCATTAAAATAAGTTAAATCAAACTTATTATCTTTTAAAATATCTTCTAATTCTTGAATGTTTCTTTCCTCTTCTTTATGATTAGAAAAACTTTCCATTACATCTATAATTTCATCATCGATTTCATAATCTTTTAACTTCTTTTTATAGTTTGCATAATTTCTAAATTTACCATCACCATTACCTTCATTCGGATACAAATACCAAATAATTCCGCACTTTTTATCAAACAAATGTTTAATTAAAACAAATTTACTATAATCTCCAATATCTCCAACATATCTATTTTGCATTTTATTTCCTTTGATTGTAATATGCTCTTATTATCTATATAGTATACTTAGTGCTAATTCTTTAACACCTTTTTTAATAAAGTTATAAAATTCTTTTAAAAGTTTACGAAAAGTAACACATTTTTAAAAAATTATTCTTTCTCCTCGTAATGAAGTTCTATTCCTTCACTTGTTGTAATAAAACCTTTGATGTTTAATTTCCCCTCGTGTGCTAATCTATGATGATATTTACAAAGTGGTATCAAATTATATTTATGATGTTTTTGAAATTCATTTTCAATAGTTGATTTTGGCTTTATATGATGAACTTCTTCGGCTGGTTTACCACAAATAGCACAAGTTGAGACTAAAACATCTTTATTATAAATTGATTTTTTATTTTTTGTAAAAAGTTCTAACTCTTCATATTCATTAGATACTTTTTTTCTAATATCATTTGCAATTTTTAAAAACTCTTCATCCATATATAAACTTTTTGCAAATTCAAGTCCATAAACACTGCTTCCATTCCCATCTTGCAACTTTCTATCATATATTAACTTTTGAGATTTTTCATCAAAATAAACTTCTAAATGTTTAGCTACTACATTTTTTAAAGTTTTTATTTCATCTAAATTCATTAATTGATGTAAATGTGTAGCAAAAATAAAATTCGCTTTAATTTTAGAAAGTTTTATAACTGAGCTTGCTACAATACTTAAAGCTGATAATGTTTCAGTCCCATGAGATATTTCATCACCTAAAACTAATGAATTAGAATTTGCTCTTTTGAATATATTTTTAAGCTCCATCATCTCCACTGCAAATGTAGATAATCCTTTGGATAAATTATCTTTTGAGATAATTCTTGTAAAAATAGAATCATATAAACTAAATTCCATTTTATCTGCTGGAACAAAAAATCCACTTTGAGCCAAAACTACACAAATTCCCACACTTCTCATTAATGAACTTTTTCCACTTGAATTAATTCCATATAAAAGCATTCCATCATATCTATTGAAATCAACATCATTTGGAACATATATTCCATTTTCTTGATTTATTTCTATAAGAGGATGACGAACTTCTTTTATTTTTAATTTACAATTTTTAATTATTGGTTTTGAATAGTCATACTTTTTAGCGATTTTTGCGGAACTTAGTGCTATATCAACCTCAGCTATTTTAGTAGCTAATTCATTTAAAAATGGATATTTTTTTTCAAATTCAACTAATTTTTCTAAAAACAATTCCGAAGTTGAATTAATTAATTTTTGTCTAATAATCACTATTTTATTACTTATTTCATCTATAATTGAACCTGTAATTTTTACACTATTAGTTAAAATTTTGATATTAAAATCTTTGAAAAAGTAATTTTTATTGTCAATCTCTACAAAAGTATCATTAAATTTATCTCTTATTAGATTAAATCTTGTTTTTGTTAAACTTAAATAATGCCCCTCTTTATCAAGTTCATTTATATTTAGTTTTACATTTCCTTCAAAAAGTGATTCTATTTTTTTAGCAATCAGTTCTAAATCTTTATTTAGTTTTTCTATTTTATTGTTATAATCATCCAGATTTTTAGAATATCCATTTTTAAATATTGACTCTTTTATATCATTAAACATAACTTTAGCTGATTTATTCAAATCAAAAGTTTGAGTTATATCAAATAAAAACTCTTCTATTTGTGAAATATCTTTATTTAAAAGTAAATATATTTTTTTACTATTTTCTAAAGAAGTATATAAATAATTTATTTCAAAAGGATGAAGTTTAGAGAGTTTTATTTTTCTATCTAATCTTTCAATATCATATATTTCATTGACTAAATTTTCAAATTTTTCACCTTCTTTTAACATAAATTCTACTGCTTTATATCTTTTTTTAAGCTCTTTTTCATCTTTTATAGGATTGAAAAATCTCTGTTTTATAACTCTTTTGCCCATTGGAGTGGAAGTTTTATCAATTAATTTCAATACTTCGTCCAAATCAAGTTGAGATATTGGATTATTCCCAAAATATAAATATTTATCATTTTCTATTACTTTTGGTGCATCTATTTTTTGGATAATTTTATAATTATGTGCAATTATAAATTCAAGTAAAATAGCAAAACTTTCAGTTGCTATTGGAAGTGTCTCTAAATTTAAAGATTCAATTGGACTTAAAAGAGATTTTATATTATATACTTTTTTAAGAAGTTCATTTTGATAATTAATTTTCACTCTTTTAGATGAATAGATTAAATTTATATTTTTAAGTTCTAAATAATTAATTACTTCATCACATTCTACACTTTTATCAAGAGTTAAAATAAACTCTTTACTTTTATATGTTTGAATCATTTTAAAAAGTTCATCTAAAGCAAATGTTTTATCTTCATTTGTAGAATATGCTTCGAAAATATTTGTTTTTCCAGTAGTCACATCTACATTCGCATATCCTGTGTGATAAATATCTTTTATTTTTTCAATTATTATGCTTGTAACATAATTTTCTTCTTTTTTTATATAATCAAAATTCACACCTGGGGAAATTATATCGCTTATATACCTTGTTACTTTTGGAGGGAGGCCTTTTTGTTTGATTAAAATAATTGTATATTTTTCTTCATCTATAAGTTTTTGTATATATCTATCAAGTGCATGATTTGGAAAACCTGCTAAAAGTGGGTTTTTTTCATTTACTTCTATAATTGATTTATTTTTTCTTGTAAGCTGAATATTTAAAAGCTCCGCAACTTCTTTAGCTTTGCCAATTTCATTTGCTTCATATACTTCAAAAAATGCTCCTATTTCCATCAAAACCAAAGGATTAGGATATTTAGTTTCAAAATACTTTTGCAAATCAAAATAGATTTGAGTCAAGAGTTTATTCGAATTTAATATTTTATTTATCATAATTTACTCTTTGCATATTCTTCTAATACTTCATAAGTTTCTTTTATTTTCATAAATTTTTTATTATATATTTTTTGAATAAGTTCTGGTTTATTTCTATGGATATCTGGATGATATTTTTTAGCAAGTCTTTTATACTCTTTTTTAACTGTTTCAAACTCATAAATATTCTCCACTCCAAAAATTGAAAGTGCATTTCTAATCTTGGCTAAATACTCTTTTATACTTCCTTCTACACTAAAAGTTCTTGATGAAAATCTAAATTCATTTTCATCTACAACAAAATGAACTTTATATCCCATAATAGAATTTTTTTTACCTATTTCATATACTAAATCTTTTGAATTCTCATTAAAAGAGATTATTAATTTATTTTCATAAAGCTCTAATATATGGAATAAAAAAAGACCTTTTATGTAGTTATAAACTGGCTTAATAAATTTTGAAAATTCTATGCTAAATTCTTTTGAAGAAATTTTTTTAATTTCAATATTTAAAATATTATTAAAAGAGATACTATGTTTTTTTATTTTCATTCGAACATTTTTTCTATAATTTAATGCTATTCTTTTTGAAATAGAATCATCTTTATGGGTTTTTTTATATAGTTTAATTAATGTTTGGAGCAATAATTTATGTTTTTTTATATTTTCTGTATCAAAATAGATAAAATATTCATCATCTTTAATTTCAAGTTTATTAAATGAAAGTCTTATAAATTCAATAAAACTTTTTATTCTATATCTTGAATCAATAACAACATCAATGTTTTCTGAAATTTCTATTTCAAAAATTCTATCCATTTTTCCTCATTATTATTAAAGTTGCCATTGGTGGAAAAAGCCTTTGTTTTTCTATTATTTCATAATTATTAAAATATTGTAATATCTCTTCATCTGTGATATTTTTTATCATTTTAGGAAACTTCTTATAAGCTTCAAATTCTCCTGTAATTATACCACCAATTAATGGTACTACCTTAGTCATATAAAACATACTAAGTTTAAAAAGTATTGAATCACTTTTAGTAAGCTCTACTATAGCAAAATATCCGTCTACTTTCAGACATTTATCCAAATTTTTTATACCTTCTTCTAAATTATCAAAGTTTCTAACTGCCATAAATGCTGTTATTAAATCAACTTTCTGGGGACATTCAAAAGTTTCAGCATAATTTTGAATAAAAATAGCATTTTTATTTTTTAATTTTTCTTGTGCAATTTTATTCATCTGTTCACTTGGATCAAGCAAATACATTTTATCAAAATCCATCTCTTTTGCCATATCTCCAGTAGCACTTGCAACATCAAGTAAAACTCCATTTTTTATATATTTTTTTACTTTTTTTACAAATATTTTTCTCCAAATTTTTTCTATCCCAAAAGAGACTATGTTTGTAGCTAAATCATATTTTTTTGCTAATTTTTCATAAATTTCTACATTTTTTGTGTCCATAAAAACATATCCTCTTTTTTTTCAACATGTATAACTTCTATTTCATCATCAAATTTGTAATTTTTTCTATCTAAAATTTTATTTATATTTATTATAAAAAGATTCCAATCGACTATTTGTTTTACTTTTTGATATAAGTTTTCACCACCTTCTATCATAATGAAATTATATTTATTAATTATATCCAAATTATCACTAATATAAACTTTTCTATTATCAATATTAAATAAAGGAATTGTTTTATCAAACTCTTTTTGTCTTGAATATATTAAAATATCTGGGGCTTTTCCATTTACCATTCTTGCATCAAGAGTTGGCCTGTCTGTTCTGACAGTTTCACCACCTATTACAATTAAATCTAACTTATCGCGAACTTTGTGCACCCATTTTAAGGATTCTTTTTTAGTAATATATCCACCCGTATAAGCACCATTAAGTGAAGTTGCAAATTTAAAAAATATAAATTTATCATTTGTCCATTTTATAAAAGGTTCTATTAAATCAAAGCATCTTTTATCATTTAAAATTTCTACTTCAATTCCAGCATTTTTAAGTCTCTGGACTCCACCAGAATGTGAAGAAATAGGATCAAGCCATCCAATTACTACTTTTTTCGGTTTTATAGTTTCAATGAGTTGTGAGCAAGCTGGCGTTTTACCTATGTGATTACAAGGCTCTAATGTTACATAAATAGTAGCATCATTAAAAGAATTATTATGATTTTTATATAAATATTCGTGAATTTCTTGTGATGTTGTTAAATTTGGAGTAGAAAAAAATGACTTATAAGTACTCCACAAAGCATTTACTTCCGCATGAGGCTCTCCCACTTTTTTGTGTGCTTCTACAAAAACTCGATTTTTTACAACTACGACACACCCAACAGCAGGATTTGGATAAGTTAAAAACTGATATTTCCAAGCTTCAAGAATTGCAAGTTTTAAGTAATCTATTTCCATTCAAAATATGTTCTAGCTTTTTTAATATTAGAAAAAGAAATAATTTTATTTTTTACATTTATTTTTTCATCAGTTACATCTTGAAGTTTTCCGATTATTTTACTTCCATCAGTCATAGAAATTTTTACTATTTCACCAATAGAATTTTTAAAATGTTCTAACTTTTTAAGTGGTCTTTCAATCCCAGGGGAACTTACTTCTAAAAAATATGCATCACTCATAGGCTCTTCTACATCAAAAATCGGTGAGATAATTCTATTAACCCCAGCACATTCATCTAAATTAACACTATTACCATCTTTTTTTTGAATATAAATTCTATAATATTTATGTTCATTTTCTTCACTTATTTCAATATCATATAACTTAAATCCATTATCCTCAACTATCTGTTTTACCATTTCTTTCATTTTTATCCTTATTACAAATATATAAACTTATTAAAATAATTGTTCTTAATATATGTTCTGAATCCTCTTCTGAAATTTTTTTTACATATTCCATTTCTAAAGAAACACTACTTAAAAGTAACACATTTAATAAATTAACAATATTTTCATCATTAATTTTACTCATTAAATAGCTTTTAATTTTTTCATTTGTATTAAACTTATTAATATTTAATTTATATTTAAAAAACACTAAATCTATAACATTTGAAATAATAATATAGATATTATTTTCAATATATTTTTTATCTATTTTCATTAAAATATCTATTAAACTAATTACTTGAGTATGTAAAAACATCTCTTTTGAAGTATCTAAAGATTTCAAATAATTAATTACATAATAATAAAATTCTTTATATTTTTCTTTTACTTTTTCATAATTAGGATTATTTTTTAATATTTTATCTAATGTTTCATATGTATCAATAGAAGAATCTACACAATTAAAAAGAATATAAAAAAATTCCTCTACAACATTTATATTATATTGATTAAAAATTTTATTATATTTTTCTAATTCATTCATTTTTTTATTTTATCAAATAGCTCTTCTATTTTATTTTCTTTTTCAAATAAATTATCAAAAGTATAGCTAAAATTAGGTACTTTATACCATCCTGTACTTTCTAAACAATATTTAGAAATTAAGCTATTTGCTTTTCTTAATAACTTCAAAGCTTCTTTTTGTTCTTCTTTTGTAAGAAGTGATTTTTCAAGATAAACTTTTGCATCACTTGCACCTCTTGAGCAAACCACTTCTAAAACAGTTAAAGAATTAAGTCTAGAATCATTAAGAGTAGAAAGAGCTTCATTTAAAAGTTCTACTAATATTGATTCTTTTCTTTGGACTTTTATACTTTTATTACTCATTTGAATTCAGCTCTTTTTTCAACTTTTTTGAAAGTTTCTATCATATCATACTCTTTGAAATCATTAAATCCTTCTATCATAATACCACAATCATTACCTTTTGTAACTTCTTTTACATCATCTTTAAATCTTTTGAGTGATGACAAGGGAGCTGTATAAATAACTTCACTATCTCTTATAACTTTAGCAAAATCATCACTATGAATAGCACCATCCATTACCATACATCCAGCAATCTTATCATCAGTTTTTGTAGGGAATATTGCTCTTACTTCAGCTTTACCGGTATAAGTCTCTACAATTTCAGGACTCAACATACCTGAAAGTTTATCTTTAATATCATCGATTAATTCATAGATAATATTATAAAGTTTAACTTCAATTCCTTCTTGTTTTGCTTTTCTTTTGGCATCTGGTGTTTCTTTTGCATTAAATCCAACAATAATAGCTTTATTTTCACCAGCTCCTGCTAAAACCACATCATTTTCTGTAATATCACCGATACTAGCACTTAATACATCAACTCTTACTTCCTCATTCTTAAGCTCTTCTAATGAATATCTAATAGCTTCTACACTTCCATTTGTATCGGCTTTAATAACGATAGGAAGTTTTTTGATTTTTGATTCAATCATCATTTTTTGTAAATCTTCAAGTGTTGCTTTTGTTGATTTACCTCTTGCTTTTTCAAGTAAAAATTCTTTCCATTTAGTTGCATAATTTCTAGCTTCTTTATCATTTTTAGCAGTTACCAAAAATTCACCTGCTTTTGGAATTTCATTAAGCCCAACTACTTGAACCGGCTCACCTGGTTTAGCTTCTTTTACTTGTTGTCCTAAATCATTGATTAGATTTCTCATTCTACCAAATGTAGTTCCACATACAACTATATCACCTTTTTTAAGTGTTCCGTTTTGAACAATTACAGTTGCAACTGGCCCTCTACCTTTTTGAGTTTCGGCTTCAATAACTACGGCTTTTGCTTCTCTTTTAGGGTTAGCTTTTAATTCCAAAACTTCTGATTGAATATTTATAGTTTCAAGTAAGTCAGCAATACCTTCTCCAGTTTTCGCTGAAATTTTCACAAATTCATTTTCTCCACCCCAATCAGTTGGCATAATTCCAAATTCACTAAGTTGAGTAGTTACTTTTTCTGGATTTGCATCAGGTTTATCCATTTTATTAATTGCTATTATAATTGGTACTCCTGCATTTTGAGCATGTTTAATAGCTTCTCTTGTTTGAGGCATAACACCATCATCAGCAGCTACTACAATTATAGCAATATCAGTTATATTTGCACCTCTTTCTCTAATAGAAGTAAAGGCCGCATGTCCTGGTGTATCTAAAAATGTGATTTTTTTACCATTTTTTTCTACCATATAAGCACCAATATGTTGAGTGATTCCACCTGCTTCTTTTGCTGTTACTCTTGAATTTCTAATATTATCAAGTAAAGTTGTTTTACCATGATCAACATGTCCCATAATTGTAACAACAGGAAATCTTTCTACTAAATCTTTTTCTTTATCTTTAATTAAATCATATTTACCAACATAATCAAAATCTTCGATTGGGTTGTAAAGTTTAACATCTACATCAAAATCATCGGCAAGCATTTCTATATAATCTGCATTAATAAAATCATTTTTATCAAGTTCTTCACCATACTCTCTAAATTTATCAATAACTTCTTGTAAAGGTTTTTCTATTTTATCTGCAAGCTCATAAACTCTTGTTTCACTTTTTATAAAAATAGTTCCTTGTTCTTTCTCTTTTTTAGCGTATTTTTTCTTTTTATTATCTTCTTTTGTAATAGTTCTTTTTCTATTGTTCGTTTTTCTTTTAGGTCTGTTTTGATTAGGTCTTTTAGGTCTGTTTTCTTCTAATGGCATTGTAATATCTACAAAAGATAAATCCAATAATTGAACTTGATTATCCTCGATAGAATTAATTTCTGCAATTTCTCTATTTATTTGAAGTTCATTACCTTTATCAATAGCTTTTGGAGCAATTTTCTTTTTCTCTTTTTTTACTTTTGGAGTTTGTGCAATAGTTTTTTTAATTTCTCTTTTTGGCATTGATGATGAAGAAACTGTTGGTTTAGCCTTTTTTACAATTCTAATACCTTTACCTTTTCTAATAGAACTAGCTTTTTTAACTTCTTTTACTTCTTCTTTTGGCTCTTCTTTTTTAGCCTCTGTTTTTTTTGTTTTTTTAGGCATTTCTTTTTTTGTAGTTTTAGCCTCTTTTTTCACTTCTTCTTTAGATATTGGACTTTGAATATATTCAGCTATTTTCATAGCTTCCTCAGGTGTTACCGAACTAGTAGCAGCCTTTACATTCTTAATTCCTATATCTTTACAAATATCGATAACTTCTTTTGAACTCTTTCCAAGTTCTACAGCTACCTCTTTAATTTTAATTTCCATATATGATTATCTCCTTTATATTTTCGATACTTATATTTTTTTTACAAATTCTTTTTATAATTTTATCTAATTTTTTACTATTTTCACAATTTTTACATAAATAAAAACTTCTTCCATTCCCATTAAATCTCAAAAGTTCTCCATTTTTACACTGAAGTCTTAACATATTATTTTGAGGAAGCCTATTACGACACACTATACACATTCTTTCCGTCACTTATAAACCTTAACACCAAGATTATCAAAATTTAAAATTTTTACATTAAATTCTGGGAAATAAGATTTCAAAGCACTGAATACATTATAAGCATCATCTTTATAAACAAGATTAAAATAAGTGCTTCCACTTCCACTTAATGTACTCATCAAAGCCCCTTCTCTTAGTGCAATTTCTCTAACTTTAAAAAGATCAGGCATTGCTTTCATTCTAAATTCTTGATGAATTTTATCTTCTACCACATTTCTTAATAATTCAAATTTTTCACTAAAAAATGCTGCTGTTATCATAGATGCTGATGATATATTAGTCACTATATCTTTTAAAGGATATTGCTCTTTTAATGTATTTCTTGACTGATTTGTTGAAACAGTTTTATTTGGAATAACAACAACTGCCTTTATAGAATTTGGAACAAATTTTTTAAGAAAATATACTCTATTTTTTTTCAGTTTAGCTACACAAAAACCACCTAAAATTGCGGGAGTAATATTGTCTGGATGATGTTCATAACTTAAAGCATAATTTAAAATCTTATCCTTTTTATAAGGAATTTCAGCTAATTCATAGGCCGCGGTTATAGCCGCAGAAATTAACGCTGAACTACTTCCAAGACCCCTTGAAATTGGAATTTTATTATTAAACTTATAATGACAAGTTGGCTTGAATCCAGTTAAATTTTTATATACTTCACTAAATATATTTACAAACATATTATTTGGAAGTTTTTTCAGATATTCTGCATTCTCCCCATAAAGTTCCACTTTTTCTATTTGTGAAAATTTAATCTCTACTTCATTTCTCAAAGCCAATGATACACCTAATGTATCAAAACCTGGGCCTAAATTGGCACTTGTTGCTGGAGTCGATATAATCAATTTTTGTCCTTACACTGCATTTAATATATAAAGCGGCTCAATATCATTTGAAAAATCATTAAAATTCAATTTTTGTGGTAATTCAAATGAATTTTTAATTTCCGCTTTCATTATCGTAATTGTATCATTTTCTTTAACAAAAAATCTATTTCCAAGCGCTTTTATTGGAGAATTTTGATTAAAATAGAAACCATCTACTGCTAATATAGTTATATTATTAGTAATTTGTAATGTTTTTAGAAAAATATATGTAAGTTTTATCGACATATAACTCCCAGGACCTTTTGAATAGATTATATTATCTATACTATATTCTTTTAATATTTTATCAAAAAATTTAGGCAAAAAATCAGATGTCATTTCATCTGATACAATCTCTTCAAATAAGACTTTATCTATATAGATACCTATTTTAATAGGATTTGAAATAGAAATTATAACTATATTAATATGCTGTTTGTGCGCTTGTGACAAATACTTTCTCCTCTACTTGATTATTAACAGTAACTATTTCATAATTTTGACTATCTGCAAAAATCTTCCTAGTTAATAAATGATTTATATGATGGCCACTCGAAAAAGCATCATAACTACCAATCATATTGTACCCTAGTAATCTCATATCACCTATTGCATCCAAAATTTTATGTTTAACGAATTCGTCATTATATCTTAAATTTTCATTTAATATTTTTTTATCATCTAATACAATTGCATTATCCAAACTTCCACCAAGTGCTAGACCAATACTTCTTAAATATTGAACTTCTTTCAAAAATCCAAATGTTCTAGCTTTTGCTATTTCTTCTATATAGTTTTGAGTAGAAAAATTAAATTTATAAAATTGTTCTCCAATTGAAGGATGATTAAAGTTGATTTTAAAACTGTACGATATATCTTCACTAGGAGTTACTTTTGCATATTTTCCTTCCATTGTAACTTCTACTTCTTTTTTTATTTTAATGAATTTTTTATTTTCATTTTGTTCTAATATTCCAGCCTCTTTAAGTAATAAACAAAAACTAATTGCACTACCATCCATTATAGGTATTTCATCATTATCTAAAATTATTCTTAAATTATCTATCCCAAAAGCAGTAATAGTACTCATTAAATGCTCAATAGTAGAAATAACCACACCTTTTTTACCAATTACAGTAGCCATTTTTGTATCAACCACACTTTCAATTCCCAAAGGAATAGTAACACCTTTATCATTTCTATAAAAAACTATTCCACTATTTTCTGGCATTGGCTCTAGTCTTAAATTTACTGGTACACCTTTATGAAGTCCAATTCCTACAACTTCTACTGCTTTTTTTATAGTTCTTTGTTTCATTCTAATTCCTTTATCCCATCTTTACTAATAAATGATAATTTATCCACTTTTATTTCTTCATTATGAAATAAAATCGTCCCTTTTTCATTTTTCTTAACTATTATATATTCACCAGTGCAAATTATCACCCCTTCTACCTCATCAAAAATTTCTATTGATTCAGTTGCAATAATTTTTGCTCCTGCATTTATTCTTTTTAAAAAAATTAATTTATTATTAGAATTAATTTCTTCTCCGCTTCGTATAATTCTATCAAAAATTTCTAGTTTTGTCGAATTACTCTTATTTTCCACTTTCACTTTACCATCGTTATGGTCTTCTTCTATTTCTAATTTTTTATTAGTTGCTTCAAAATCTGGTTTTACTACTCTATATTCAAAATCACTATTTTCTAAATACTCTTTTATTTTTTCATTTTTACTTCTAACAACTACAAGATATTTTTTTAATGTAGCTTCTCTTGTAATTGCAAATTTAACAAATTTATCATAGTTTTCTGTAATTATTTCAAAAACTCTAACACTTCTTTGCCTAGTTTTCATCTATTGATAATCCTTTTTGCTTTTAAAATTATATTTGTAATATCATCTTTTATCCAATGAGCATCCATCCACTCAATAGGTGTAACAGGTATTCCATGTACATAAATTCCAAAATGAAGATGATCTCCAAACACTGCACCAGTTGCACCACTATTAGCAATAATTGTTCCTCTTGATATAACAGATCCTACACTAACATTAAATCCAGAGCAATGTGAATAAGTAGAAACTAATCCTAACTTATGATACAAGGCTAATGTATTACCATAAATTCCAAGCCAACCTTCAAAAATAACTTTTCCAGCATTACTTGCATAAAGTTTTGCATGTTTATATGAAGCTAAATCAACTCCTTTATGAATAGCATGACTAATTACTTTATGTTTGAAAATATAGCTTCTTTGTTCTCCATAACCAGCTTCTTTTGCTGCATCTTTCATTGGATGAAAAGGTCTAACATAAAAACTATCTATTTTTTTATCTAACAAAACATTTGTAATTTTATAAATTTTATCTTCATTTATTTTTCTTACTTTTTCATTTACCGTTTTAAATACTTCAACTAAATCATTTGGAACACTCATATTCATTTTTTGAAGAAGTGGAACATCAATTGTTCTTATGAAATTTTCACTTATTTTAATTTTTGGATGCTTAAATTTTGGTAAAATCCATCTAATAGGAATATAAGTCGTAGAAACATTTTCAGCCATATCTTTAGCTATTAAATCTGCACTAAAAGTTTTAAACTTATAAGGCCAAGCAAGTAAAGAAATATAATAATCTTTTTTATAAAAAGGAGTTAATTTAAATTTATAAAATTGTTGTGGATTATCTCTATTACTTATTTTAATATAAGCTTCTTTTAAATATTTATCACTAACTTTTACAATAGCAATTCCACTTCCACCTCTTCTCATAGCATAGCTATTATTTATAACTTCTGTTGTAGGCGCGGTTGTATCTACATTTATATCAAATTCTTTTTTAGCCTCATTACCAGCAAACCAATTCCATTTAGAATTATCTACTGCTTCAACTTTTAAAGTTAAATTTTCACCTTTAATTTGATAAAAATCTGGTAATTTTATATCTACAGATATGTTTCGTTTTACATCACTTGGTAAAAACTCTTTTGTTTTTAAAACTTTGGATTTTAAGTCATTAATCAATACAATTTTATAATACTTAATTCCACTTTTATCACTAATATTTATATTAAATTTATCTCTTAAATTCCAAAACTCTCCATGAGTTGTCGTAATTTTAGGAGGAATTTTCTCAAATATTGGAGAAAAATATATATATGATGGGATAGCTAGTAAACCTAATAATATTAAAATTCCTATAAATTTTTTCATTTTAATTGTCCTTTAATATCATTTATAACCATATCTTTAATTTCTTTAAATGTTTTATCTTTTATAGTGGCTCCACTTGCTCTTATATGACCACCACCACCATATTTAACAGCAATTTTACTAACATCTACATAATTTTTACTTCTAAGTGATATTTTAATTCCTTCGTCTTCTTCTCTAAGCATCATAGAAACTTCCACTGTTTCAAGCTTTCTAACCATATTTACAAGCCCTTCTGTATCATCTTTAATAGCTCCAGTTTTTGCCATAATCTCTTTTGTAACTTCTACTACTCCAACTTGTCCTTCAAGATATAATTCAAGTGTATCAAGTGCCTTTGCAAGAAATCTAAGTCTAGATAATCTATCTCTTTCATAAAGCATTTTTGAGATAAATTCAGGACTTGCTTCACATTTTACGAGTTCACTAGCAACTCTAAAAACCTCAGCAGTTACAGATTCATATTGAAAATTTCCAGTATCTGTTACAAGTGCTGTATAGATACAAGTTGCACTATTTTTATCTATTTTTACATCATTAGCTTCTAAAATATTAAATACAACTTGAGAAGAGGAAGCAGCATCTTCAATCAAATTTATATCCCCATAATTTGTATTTGAGATATGATGGTCTATGTTAATTAAAAAGAAATCTCTTCTCTCAATTCCTAATCTATCGAAACTCCCACAATCAAAACTAATCATTAAATCTATTTTTTTAGGTAAAGTCTGTTTTATTTTATCGTAATTTGGTAAAAAGTCTAAATATTTTGCAGGCTTAGTCATATTACAAATTGTTACATTTTTACCTTTACTTTTCAAAATATTATACATACTTAAACTGCTTCCTAATGCATCTCCATCTGGATTTACATGCGCTATTAAAACTATATTATCGCTTTCTATGATTTTATTCCATATTTTTTTATACATTTTTATCCTTTATTAAATAATCTTATAATTATAACATATTTTATGATTTTCCTTTTGCTTTATATACCATAACTAAAACTTCAATAACCGCTTTATACAGCTTTTCGGGAATATAATCTTCTATTTCAACCTCAGCATAGAGTTGTCTAGCTAATGGTCTGTTTTCAACAACCATTACATCATTTTCTCTTGCTATCTCTTTAATTTTTTGTGCTAAATGATCAACCCCTTTTGCCACTACTTTAGGAGCCTTATCTTCACTTGAATTATAACGAATAGCTACTGCATAATGAGTTGGATTTGTAACAACTACATCAGCTTTTGGAACTTCTTTCATCATTCTTTGACTTGCCATTTTCATCTGAATTTGACGAATTTTAGCTTTGATTTCTGGATTACCTTCACTATTTTTCATTTCATCTTTTATTTCTTGTTTACTCATTTTAAGTGATTTTTTATAGCTATATTTTTGAAAAACAAAATCAATAGCCGCAAAAACTACAAAAACAGCTATCATTGTAAAAGCCAAAATAATAGATTTATTCATAAGCCATTTAATTTGTGTCATAAGTGGAAAAAGCTCTAATTTAGGAATCTCCTCAAGCCAACCTAAAAACAGATTAAACCCAATACCAAAAGCAATAGCAACTTTTAAAGTCATTTTTACACCTTCAAAAAGTTTCTTTTTGCTAAATAAATTTTTTAATCCTGAAATTGGATTTATTTTAGAAAATTTAGGCATTATAGCTTTTGTAGTAAACAAAAATCCAAATTGTGAAACATTTCCTAAAACTCCAGCCAACATTATAGCTGCCATTAATGGAATAAGTAAAATAAACACTTCAAAAGTAGATTTAATAACCAAATTTATTAAATCAGCTTTGCTAAACTCATGAGAAGTAAAAGATAAATAATAAACATAAAAGCCCATTACTTTATAAAAAAGAAATTTCAGATAAAATATAATCACAACCACACCAATAATAAGTGTAGTAACTCCTACTACATCTTGACTTTTAGCAACATTTCCTTCTTTACGAGCATCTTCTATCTTTTTGGAGGTTGGCTCTTCTGTTTTTTCTTGATCATCAGCCATTATTTATCCTCATAAAGACATGTATTCCATTTCCTCTAAAGTTATAAAAAAATCCATCAGCGATAGATTTTATCATTTTAATACCTCTTCCATGCAATTTATTTTTACTTAAAGTTTTTAAAATATCAACACTAAATCCTTCTCCATCGTCACTATAATCTAATTTTATAAATTTATCATTTTCATATATAACTATCTTAGCTATAATATTATTTTTAGTTTCAATTTTTATTTCATTATCTCTTAAAATAGCATCTTTTAAAGATTGTAATTTTAATGCACTATGTTCATATGAATTCATTAAAAGTTCTTGTAAAATAAATTCTATTTTTTCTTTTTTTGTTATATTTATATTTTCAAACTCTTTGAAAAATTGATTAATATTTTCCTTAGAAATTTTTATTTCTTTTTCATATATTTTATTAAATTTAAATTTTTCTTTTTTTACATAAATAATTGTAGTATCATCTGATTGAATTGCATATTTTTTAAAATCTCGAATAATATCATGCAAAAATATAAAACTAGGGAGTAATTTTTTGAATCTTCTTAAATATAATTCTTCTGTTTTTGTCCAACACTCAATTAATCCATCACTATACATTAAAATATCATTTTTAAATTCTACTTTATCAATTTTTATCTCTTTATTCCATTCACTAAGAGGCATATTATTTGCTTTGATTTTTTGTCTATCAATATAAATAGGTGGCATTCCAAAATTTACAAAAGTAAACTCATTATTTTCAATATAACCAATACTAAAACAGAGTGTTTCATTCTCAATCAAAATAGATTTTACATAATTTACAAAACTTTCTATTGTCTTAGTAAATTTAAAATCATTATGTTTTAAAGCTTGAAATACGGCATAATTCAAAAATCCTATACTATTAGACGACGTAAGAGAAGCATTAAGTCCTTTACCCATTGCATCTATAATAGCTACAAAATATCTATTTTCATCTATTCTTTTTGTTATTAAAGCATCTCCACTTAAAATATCTTTAGGATTAAAGTATGTTTCAACCATTATATCATTTTCATAAAACATACTAAGTTCATTGGCAAATAATTTTAATTGTTTTTGAGTAGCCATTTCTTCTTGCTGTTCTTTATATGAAATAATTCCTGTTAATTCAAGTTTCTTTTCTTTTTCTTTTATAAAATATTCTCTTAATTTTTTAATAATCTCAAATCTAGCATTAAATTCTATAGGTAAAATATCTTTTTTCATTCTATAATAAATTCTATTTTTTATATTTAAATTTTTAATTACAAAAGATAAAATTATTAAAAAACTATCCATATATTTATCTAAAAAATTTTCATAAAAAAACTCTTCTACAAAAATAAAATCAACATTTGGATTTTCATTTAAATACTCTAAACACTCTTTTTCTTTTGAAAAAATTTTTATTTTTAATTTAAAATTTTTTAAAATAAAAGAAAAATAATCTAAAACTACTAAATTTCTATCCAAAATTATAATTTTCATATCAAGAGCCTTTTATTTTTTGTATAATAATACCAAAAAAAGAGAATAAAAATAAAATGAATAAATATCCAAATCTTAATAAAATTTCTATTCTTTATGTTGAAGATGATGAAACCATTCAAATGGTTTTTTCAAATATATTAAAAAAATTCACAAAAAAAATATATTTAGCACAAAATGGGGAAGAAGGATTAGTAAAATTTAAAGACTCAAATCCTGATTTAATTATCACAGATATTCAAATGCCAAAAATAAATGGTATTGATATGATTAAAAACATTAGAAACGAAAATAAAAATATTCCTATAATAATAACAACTGCTTTTAATGATATAAATTATGCTATTGAAGCTATAAAACTTGGGATTAATGGATTTTTTTTAAAACCAATTGACGATATACAAAATTATTTAAATATTTTAGAACAAAAAGCTGGATTTATCATAGCAAAAAAAGAGAATGAAAAAAAAGATGACATTATTCAAACTATTATTCAAAATTTTTTTGATTTTGCATTTTTTGTTGAAAATAATAAAATTGTTACTATCAACAAAAAAGCAAAAAATCTTATTGAAGATAAAGATATAAATCTATTTTTTAACCAAATAACACCTAAATTATCTTTAAGAAAAATAGAAAAAGAAATCATCAAATATAAAAATCATTTTTATTCTATTAAAATTGACACATATTCAAATAATAAATTCATAATTATAATGAATGAACTTACTTAATTAGTTTATATTTTTTCCTTAATTTCTAATGAAGGTTTAGCAAAATAATATCCTTGAGAATAATCAATACCTAATTCTGTTACTGTTTTATAAATTTTTTCATCTATCACAAATTCTGCAATTATTTTTGCATCAATACTTTTTGCAAAACTTACAATAGCTTTTGTTATTTTTAAAGAATTCTCATTTTTATCAATATCTTTTATATAAATTCCATCTATTTTAATAAAATCAGGACGCATTTGATAAACTCTTTGAAAATTACTATATCCTGTTCCAAAATCATCTATGGCAATTATAAAGCCTTTTTCTTTTAATTTAATTATCTGAGTTAAATGTTTATCATTATCTTCATTATCAATTCCTTCTAACACTTCAAGAGTAATTTGATGTGGCAGAAGATTATTTTCTTTTAATTTTTTTTCTAAAAATTTTTCTAAATAGCATTCTTCTAAATCATGAGCAGTAATATTTATAGAAATTTGTAAATTAGTATCAGCTATTTTTTTAAATGATTTTTCTATAATTATTTTTGTAATTGGTACTAATATTCCCGTTTCTTTAGCTGGTTCTATAAAAAAAGATGGTGAGACATATTCATCACCATCTTTTAATCTTGCTAAAACTTCATATTTAACAATTTTTTTAGTTTTATTATCTACAATTGGTTGAAAAAAAGGCTCTATATTTGAATTATTAACAGCTTCTACACTTTTATTTATCCAAAACAATCTATCTTTTTGATCTTTTTTAATTTTTTTAATTTTACCATTGAAATATTGATAAATTTGTTTAATCCCCTTATCTTTTATAAAAGAACTAACTAAACTATATTTTGATAAAATATCTTTTTTACCCAAAACTGCCAAAACTTTAAAAGTAAATTTAAATTCAATAGAATGAATATCTACTGTAAATTTTAATAATTCATTTTTTAAGATTTCTAATATATCATTTATATTATTATCCTCTGGAAATAGATAAGCAAAATTAGAATCTTGAAGTCTATAAAAAGGAGTTTCTGGAAAAATAGTTTTAAAAAATTTTGCAGATTTTTTTAAAACTAAATTACCTTTATCAATACCAAAAATTGAATTTATTTTTCTAAAATTTGAAATATCAATACCTACAAAATAAAAAGAATTATCTATATTTTGTAAATCTTCTTTTAACTTATTGTAATTATAAAATCCTGTAAGTTCATCTATAAAAAAAGATTTTTTTAATTCTTCAGTTTTTTTTATTAATAATTCTTCTATTGAATTTTTATAACTTTCATCAAGTTTTTCAAATTCTATTTGATGAGATATTTTAATAATCAACTTTTTAAAAACATCAATACTAAAGGGTTTAATCAAATATCCATCAGCTTGAGAATAAATCACATCTAAAATAGCTTCTTTATCTTTATGATCCATAAGTATTATGACTTTTTGAAAATAATCTAACTCTTTAATTTTACTAATAAGTTCAATACTATTCATTTTTGGTATTTGAATATCTGTAATTACTATATCATAATCATTTTTTAAATATTTTGAAAGACCTTCCTTCCCATCTATAGCTAAATCAACATTATTAAAAAATTTTTTTAATAATTCTTCCACCCCATCTTTAGAAGAATCTTCTTCATCAATCAATAAGACATTATAAGTTTTAGTTTTTTCTAGGATATTTTCCATAATTCCCCATTTAAATTTTTTGTAAATTAAATTCCTCTTCCAAATTCAAATCCTTCATAAGTTCATAAAGCCCCTCATCTGCAATTTTAAGTGTTACATTCTTTTTTTCTAAAGATTTTAATTTAATCAAATAACCAATCAAAGCAGAAGGCATAGCAAAACTATCAACTATTTTCAAAACTACATTAGATCCTTTTACATAATTTTCAATTGTTTGTTTTATATTTTCTACATCTTCAATCGTTTTAATAACACCTTTAATTTCAATACTTCCATCACTTATTTTTTTAATTTCCATAAAAAACTCCTTTTTTTTAATAATTATAGCACAAAATTAAATTATTCATAAAACAAATAGGTTCTTTATTTCATTTTCATAGAAAAATCTAAAAATGTAGCTTGATGAATAATACTTCCACTACTAATAGCATCTATACCTAAATCTATATATTTTGGAGTAGTTTCTAATGTAATATTTCCACTGACTTCTATTAAAGTCTGTTTTGCAAATTTGTTTCTATATTCTACAACTTTTTTTATCTCATCTTCACTCATATTATCACACATAATTATTTCAACTTGGTTACACATCGCTTCAACTACTTGTTCATAAGTTTCACACTCTACTTCTATTTTGGTAGTAAAAGGGATATTCTTTCTTGCTTTTTTTACCGCTTGGGTAATATTTTCAAACAAAGCTAAATGAGTATCTTTAAGCATCAAGCAATCATCAAGCCCCATTCTATGATTTGTAACTCCTCCATTTTTTGATGAATATTTTTCAAAAGTTCTAAGAAGTGGACGAGTTTTTCGTGTATCAAGTATTTTTATTTTATTTTTAGTTAATTCTACATACTTTTTTGCATTTGTAGCAATTCCACTTGAATGTTGTAAAATATCTAAAATTGTTCTTTCACAAGAAAGTAAATCTTTACTACTTCCTTTTAACTCACAAATAATATCACCCTCTTTAATTTCATCTAAATCATTATAAAAAAATTCAACATCAATATCAGCAATTTCATTTATATATTTAATATATTCAACTCCACTTAAAATTCCATTTTGTTTAGCTTTTATAATTGCTGAACTTTGCCCAACAACAATAAATCTTGCTAAATCTCCTCTTCCTATATCTTCTTTTAGTGCTTTTTTTAAAAATTCTATTTTTTCAAATTTCATAAAATTCCTTTATTCAAATCTTAAAGTCGTTAAAATATCTACTTCACTGGCTTTTTTAGCTGGATAAAAACTTGAAAGCATAATCACAACAACAGCACCTACAATAATTAAACAAAAGTCAACTAAACTTAAATCTGTAGGTATTTTACTTGTTCCATATACATCAGCTGGAAGAGAAACTATATCAAATGTATTTAAAATCCAAATACCAATTCCACCTAAACTTATTCCGGCTATTATCCCAAAAAATCCAACAACCATACCAAGTCGGAAAAATATCGCTTTTATTTCTTTTTTACTTGCTCCCAAACTCATCATCAAAGCTATCTCTTTTCTTCTATTCATTATCATCATCAAAAGTGAGCCAATGATGTTGAGTGATGCTACTATAATTATAAGCATCAAAACTAAAAACATAGCTCTTTTTTCAAGTTTTAAAGCACTAAAAAAATTTCCATTTTGTTGCCACCATCCAACAATTCCAACTCCAAAAGGCAAATCTTTTTTTAATTTTTTAATGTCTTGAAATGGATTTTTAGAATAAATATGAATACCTGTATAATTTTTTTGTCTCAAAATAACTTTCAGACCTTCAATATTCATATAAGCAATTCCTTTATCATAGGCATTAAGACCTGAGTGAAAATAACTGACAACTTTCACTTTTTTAAGCCTTGGTGCTACTTCTATACCATATGGATCTGAATTTGAAAAAATCATTATAACTTTATCATTTTTATTTATACCCATATCATCAAAAAGTCTTTTACCTACGACAATATCAAACTTTCTAAGTTTATTACCTTTCACAGCCTTTGCTAAAATTGGATTAATTTGTTTCTCTTTCCCGAAATTAACACCATATAAAATAACACCATTCATTTGCTGATTTTTAATAATTGCAGAAGTTTGAATATAAGGAGAAAATTTTAAATTTGAATACTTTTTTTCAAGTTTTTTTACAAACTTATCATCAATATTGCCACCTATTTGAGAATAAATAGTTAATGGATAATTCATAATAGTAAGTTTTTTTTCAAACTCTTTATCCATTCCATTCATTATACTCATCGCAATAATCAAGACTCCAACCCCCGTCATAATACCTAAAAAAGCAAGTATAAAACTGACACTTATAAAAGGTTGAGTTTTATCAAATTTCAAATACTTTTTAACAATAAAACTTACAAATTTTTTATTCATTATTTGCTAAAAGTCCTTTTTTAGGACCACTTTTTCCACAACAATTTTTATATTTTTCTCCACTTCCACAAGGGCAAGGGTCATTTCTTTTTGGTTTTTTAATATTAGTTATACTTTCACCTGAATTTTTTTCAAGCCCTTTGTTAAATTCTTCTATTGCTTTTACAATATCTTCTTCACTAAGTTCTTTTCCTTTACATTCAAGTTTTTCTTGTCTTTTTGCAAGTTCGGCCAAAACTTCATCTGGAATTTCTCCAAAATCTGGAGTTGGTTCCCCTTCATAATTTAATTGCAAAGAATGAATAACTTTCATATATTCTGTTTTTATTTTTTCAATTAATTCATTAAATAGATTAAATGATTCTTTTTTATATTCTACAAGCGGATCTTTTTGATTATATCCTCTTAGACCTATTCCTGTTTTTAAGATATCCATTTGATATAAATGTTCTCTCCAATTTTCATCTAACACTTGAATATATAACGTTCTTTCAACTTCATTTCTTTGTTCATCATCTACCATACTCATTTTATCTTCATAATATTTTTCAAGTTTCTCAGAAATAAAATCAATGAGTTCCAAATAATTTTTTCCTTTTAGAGAATTTATATCCAAATGAAGAGTTGTATATTCAACGACTATATTAACAAGTGCTTCTAAAGCATAGTCCTCTTCTACCATATCTTCAAAAATATCTGCTCTATTTAATAAAACTTCAACAAAGTCTTTTCTTGTTTCTTTTATTTTATTTTCAATATCATATTTTGGATCCATTAAATCATTTCTGAATTTATAGATAACTTTTCTTTGTTCATTTGCAACATCATCATATTTTAAAATATGTTTTCTATTTTCAAAGTGCATAGTTTCAACTTTTTTTTGAGCACCTTCGATTGAACGAGTTACTATTTTACTTTGAATATGTTCTCCTCTTTCAATACCAAGTCTATTCATTATATTTTTAATTCTATCACTTCCAAAAATTCTTAGTAAATTATCTTCTAAAGATAGATAAAATTGACTATATCCAGCATCTCCTTGTCGTCCACCTCTACCTCTTAACTGATTATCAATTCTTCTACTTTCGTGTCTTTCAGTCCCGACAATTGCAAGTCCACCAAGTTCTTTCACACCCTCACCAAGCTTGATATCAACTCCACGACCAGCCATATTTGTAGCAATTGTAATAGAACCTTTTTGTCCAGCTTTTATAATAATTTCAGCCTCTTTTTCGTGATTTTTTGCATTTAAAACAGTATGAGGAAGTTTCTCTTGTTTTAGTAATTTATGTAATAATTCACTTTTTTCAATAGATGCAGTCCCAACTAATACAGGTTGACCTTTTTTGTAAACTTCTTTTATTTTTTTTATTACAGATTCAAATTTTTCTTCTTCTGTTTTATAAATTAGATCATGTTCATCATTTCTAATAATAGGTTTATTTGTTGGGATTGAAATAACTTCAAGCCCATAAATTTCAGCAAATTCAGTTGCTTCTGTTTGAGCAGTACCTGTCATACCTGCTAACTTTTTATAATGTCTAAAATAATTTTGATATGTGATTTCAGCTAAAGTTTGAGATTCTTCTTGAATCTTAACTCCTTCTTTTGCTTCAAGTGCTTGATGAAGACCTTCACTAAATCTTCTACCTTCGCTAATTCTACCTGTAAATTCATCAATAATTAAAACTTCACCTTTTCTAACAATATAATCAACATCTCTTAAGAAAAGAAAATTTGCTTTTAAGGCTTGATCAAGATGATGGGCTAAAATTGCATTTTCTGGAGTATAAAGATTTTCAACTTCAAAAAGTTCTTCTGCTTTTTTAATACCTTCTTCAGTAAGAAGTGCAGATTTATATTTTTCATCAAGTGTGAAATGTTTTTTGTTTTCAAGTTGTTTTGCTACTTTATCAGCAACTACATAATTTTCTAAACTTCTATCAGCAGGTCCAGAAATAATAAGAGGAGTTCTTGCTTCATCGATTAAGATAGAATCAACTTCATCTACAATCGCAAAATAATGCCCTCTTTGAACTTTATCTTCAATTTTAAAAGCCATATTATCTCTTAAATAATCAAATCCAAGTTCATTATTTGTCGCATATGTAATATCACTCCCGTATGCTTCTTTTCTCTCAGGCTCACTTTTATTGGCAACTACAACTCCTACACTAAAGCCCAAAAATTCATAAACTGGTCTCATCAAATCAGCATCTCTTGCAGCCAAATAATCATTTACAGTTACTAAATGCACACCTTTACCTAAAATTGCATTTAAAACTATTGGAAGAGTTGCAACTAACGTTTTACCTTCCCCTGTTTTCATTTCAGCAATTCTATTCTCATGTAAAACCATTCCACCGATTAATTGAACATCAAAATGTCGCATTTTCAAAGTTCTTTTACTTACCTCTCTAGTAATTGCAAAAACATCTATCAAAACTTTATTTAAAGCTTCATTATTATCACATCCATTTTTTATATCTTCTAAAACTCTATTTTTAAATTCAAAAAATTTATTTTGTAATTCTTCATCACTTAGTTTTTCATAAATAGATTCAAGTGCATTTATTTCTTTTACTCTTTTTTGGTATTTTTTAAGTTCTCTATCATTTCTTGTTCCAAATATTTTTCCTAATGTTTTTAACATTTCATACCTTCTATTTTTTTTGTTATAATACCAAAAAAAAGGAAAAAAATGAAACAGTTATTTTTTATTTTAATAACTATTTACTCTTTTGGATTTCAACTTAAATATAATAAATTTGTAAGTGATTTTAATCAATCTGTTAAAAGTGAGAATAAAACAATTAATTATGAAGGGAAAGTATTCGTAAATAATGAACTCATTTTCTGGCATTACACAAAACCAATTGAAAAAAAAATATGGGTGACTTTGAGTGATAAAATTTATGTATATGAACCTGATTTAGAACAAGTAACAATTTATAACACTTCTAAAAAAGATGATTTTTTCAAACTTATGAAAAGTGCAAAAAAATTAAAGAAAAATTTATATTTAAAGAAATATAATAATAATAAAATTTATTTTAAAACTAACAATAATTTAATCAAAAAAATATACTATAAAGACAAAATAGATAATTTAGTAACTCTTAATTTCTATAATATAAAAAAGAAAGATCTAAATTTATCTACTTTCACACCAAAATATCCATCATATGTAGATACAATTTATGCAAAGTAAATTAAGAATTTAGCGTTTTCATTCTCTCTTTTTTCGTTCCAATAGAAGTAATCTGAATACCAAAATTTCCATCTACAATTACAACTTCACCTTCTGCTATTTTCTTATCATCAACTAATAGATCTAAAGGCTCGTTTGCTAATTGATTAAGTTCAACTATACTTCCTATATCCATATTAATAACATCTTTTAAAAGCATTTTTTTAGAACCAATTCTTACTCTAACATTTAATTTAACATCTAAAAGAAGCTTTAAATTTTTGATTTCATCATTGTCAATACCATGCCCTTCATAAGAATGCTCATCTGTTTTAGATCCACTACTTTCTACTACTGATAGATTTAATTTAGAATAAATATCATTATCAAATAAAACAATCCATTCATAATCTTTATCGTTTATATTAAAATCAAATACTGCTTTATAACTATTTGAATTCCATTCACCACTTGACTCAAATGTTGCACTACTTACAGAAAAATTTAAATTTGGAACATTTTGTTGAGCTGACAAAGCAGTAGAAAGACTCCCCAAAATATTAGAGACTATTTCTTTAATAGCATCTAAATCTTCTTCATTCATTTCATCTTTTTCAGTTCCCTCACCAGCAAGCATCAAATCACCAAGTGCAGTTGCACTCTTGGGAGGGATTAAAAATATAATTTTACCACTTATATCACCACTAACTTCTACATTAATCTGTGCATAAGGAGGAGTTAAATTTCCAATACCTTCACTAGAATCTTTTAAACTAACTTTAGGAGCAACTCCAATTAAACCTTCTACTGTAGACACTATATCTTTTTTTAATAAATCTAAAAAATCTTTTATCATTTTTCTTCCTCAACCATATTTATTTTACTTTTTCTTGCATATTCTATCTCTTCTAGAATATCTTTTACTTCATCATGTTCTGTTTTTAATACTTCCACAACTTTTGCACTTTTTCTAAATCTATTTACACCAATATTTGCTAAAAATTTATCTTTACCATCTACTCTTAAAATAGCTGTATCATCTGCACTTCTATCAAGCCTTATAATATCACTTTTTTCTAATTCAAGAATACTTTTCATTGTTAAATTTGCATGCCCAATTATCGCTTCCACATCTACTTTAGCCCCACCAAGCAATGCTTTTAATTCTTTATTTCTACTTTTTCTACTACTTGTTTCTGTAAGCATTAAATCCCTACTTGCAAGTTTTGGAAGAACTGATTCAAGTGTAATTACTGGATAACAAAAATTTATCATTCCACTTGTATGACCAATAATGAGTTCCATTACAACCATTACTATAATTTCATTTTGAGCAACAATTTGCACAACATTTGGAGAAGATTCTTTTGCTTCTACTAATGGGAATATGTCAATTACGGGAGCCCATGCCTCTTTTATATTTGAACTTATTACTTTTAAAATAGTGTCAAGTAAATTAAGTTCTATATCACTAAAATCTCTATTTCCATCATATGATTCACCAGGGCCACCAAGTAACCTTTCTATCATCGGAAAAACAATAGAAGGATTTATCTCAACTACTGCTTTTCCATCTAAGGGTTTGAGCGAAAGAACATTAAATGAGGTCGGAGAAGGAAGTGACATGAGAAATTCACCATAAGTCATTTGATCAACTGAATGAAGTTGAATTTCAACTATACTTCTCATTACAGAAGAAATTTGACTGGCTAAATTTCTTGCCATTTTATCATGAATACTTCTAAAAGCTCTTAACTGCTCTTTACTTACTCTATTTGGTCTTTTAAAATCATATAGTGTAATTTGTCTTTGATCTAAAATTTCTGATGATTTTTCTAGCTCATCAGGATTTATATTATCTTCATCAACAACTTCTAAAAGGGCATCAATTTCTTCTTGACTTAAAATATCAGCCATTTAAATTCTCCCTAATTTTTCTAACTACAGCTTTATGTATTTGTGAAATTCTACTTTCACTAATATCTAAAATTTCTGAAATCTCTTTTAATGAAAGCTCTTCAAAATAGTAAAGTTGAATAACCATCTGTTCTCTTTTATCCATTTTGGAAAGCTCTTTTTTTATAATTTCAATAAGTTCTTCTTCTTCTATTTTTTTATCTATATTATCAAAAACTTCAAGCTGCTCTTCTATTGGCATAACATTATAAATATCCCCAGCAATCCTTGCTTTTTGAATTTTATTAAGTGGTAATTCTAAAACCTCAGCCAAATATTCATCAGTTGGCTCTATTTGATATTTTTGATAATATATATTAATTTTTTTTTCTATATCTTTTATTATTTTCCTATTTCCCCTACTCACAATATCTAAGCTTCTTAAATAATCAAGCATAGCGCCTTCCACTCTCATTTTAGCATATCCCCAAAAATTATCATTCTGTTTAGGGTCATATCTTCTTGATACTTTTATAAGCTCTTCAGTAGCAACTGCTACTAAATCATCAAAATCCACACTCAAAGGAAGCCTTGATTTTATTCTATATGCTAAACTCTTTACAGCTGGTAAATATTCTACTGCCAAACTATCTTGATAAACTCTTATACTATTTTCGTAAGGATTCATTTTTATCTTCTTTTTTATAAAATAACCTTTCTTCTTTTTCTATTTCTTTTATAAAATAGTGAGCATCTCTAATAAAATCCTCTTTTTTATCCAATTCATAAATTTGCATATCTATTGCTTTTTCTAAAAAATTTTTATCAAGATGAAATATTTTTTTAACAGAAATATATTTTATGAAAAAACTACTACTTGCTAATCCTAAAATATAAAAAATGGATGAAATTATAAAAACAGAATACAAAAATTTATCAGGTTCAAAGCCATGTAACACGGCAAATATAAGACCTATAAAAAATCCTACTACTGTTAAAAAAGAGATAAAATTATCACTTCTAAACATATACACTTCCTTTAAAAACGATTTAAAATCTTTTTGAAAAATCTACTAAGTCCAGTTTCCTCTTCTACAAGCACTTTTCGTTCCAAAATTTGAACTATTTTTTTGGCAATAATTTTTAATTGCTCAGTTGGCTGTGAAAAAGCATACTCTTTTGCAAAAAGTTGTCTTTTTATAGATGCTGTTTGTATTACTTTATCTTTTTTTAAATAACCTATCATTTGGAGTCTAAAATTTGATTTAATATTTTCTTTTGCTACATTTGCAATTTTTTGATAAATATTATTTGCTTCTTTTTGTGAATCAACTTCATTCATAAGTAAAAACAGTCTATCTCTTTTTTCACTTAATACCTTTACCATAGCATAGGCATCTGTAATTGCTGCTGGTTCTGGCACTGTAACAACTATAACTTCATCTGCTGCTAATAAAAATGTTTGAACTTCTTTTCCAATCCCTGCCCCTGTATCTATAATTAAAAAATCTAAATCATCTAATTCAGAAATATCCTCTGCAAATCTATCAAACATAAATTCATCACTATATTTCAAAATTTCATCACCACTATCTCCTGGTATCAAATAGAAATCTTTTTCTACTTCTACTATAATATCCCTGAATTTAGCTTCTCCTTTTAAAACATGTAAAATATTTTTTTTGGTATTAACTTTCAATAAAACATCTAAATTAGCTAAACCAATATCTGCATCAAAAAGACCTACTTTAAATCCAAGCGAATGCAATATATACCCTAAATTTGCAGAAATAGTAGATTTACCTACTCCACCCTTTCCGCTAGTAATTGCTAAAAATTTCGTTGTTCTTTTTTTAGTGTTGTTTGAAGAATCAACAAGTTCTTTTAATTTATCTGCTTGTGTTGTCTTCACTTAATATCCTTTAAAATATTATTTACTAAATAATCATTATCTGCAACCATTAAATCATCTGGAACTTCCTGACCAATTGAAAGATAGCTCACTGGTTTTTTTACATTATAGATTAAAGAAAAAATATTTCCTAAACTTACAGTTTCATCTAATTTTGTAAAAACACAAGTATCTATTGGCAAAATTGAAAAATTTTCATAGATATCTTTTAAATCTTCATATTTTGTAGTTGCTGCCATAACTAAATTCACATCAATTGAAGCAAATGTGCTAATATTAATAAATTGATTAAGTCTATCAACTTTATCTTTATCATGTTGACTACTTCCTACTGTATCAATTAAAATAATATCATTATTTTTAAGTTTATAAAGTGCCTCACTAAAATCATCTGGATCAACTACTGCTTCAATTGAAAGTTTCATCATCCTAGCATATGTCATAAGCTGTTCAACTGCCCCAATTCTATAAGTATCTAGTGTAATAATTCCTACTTTATATTTTTTATGTTTTTTAAATGCATAACGAGCTGCTAATTTTGCAATAGTTGTCGTTTTTCCAACCCCAGTAGGGCCTACAAACATCATAATTTTTTTGTCCCCTACACAAAGCTCTTTTTCATGTCTAATTGGTATCATTTTTTTAAGAAGTGTATTAAAATATCTTTTTATTGTAATAAAATTTTTTCTCATTTTTACTGGCATATGTTTCAGAGTTAATTGCATAATTTCATCTAAATGAGATTTATTCATACCACTGTTTTTTGCAACTGCATAAATTTCACTAAATTCAGGTGGAATTATAAGATTATCTCTTCTTGGTGCATTTAAATCCCAAACTGTAGCTTGTAAAAGTTTCATATTATTCGTGATTTCTTTTATCTCTTTTTGTAATTCTTTAATTTCTACCACATTTGTATTTAAATTATTATTTTGAAATTTATCTTTTGAAATAGAATTAATCTCTTTAGCAGCTTCTGAAATTTTAAGCATTACATCGTTTCCAAAACTATTTTTTTTATCTTTTTTTGGTAATTTAGAATTATCATCAATTTTAACAACAATTTCATAAAGTCCAGGTGTGGTAAGTGTTTTTCGTTTTATTTCTCTGTTTGAGACAATTAATGCATCATCTCCTACTGCGGCTTTTACTTTTGCCATAGCTTCTTGCATAGTTTGTCCAGTAAATGTTTTTAGTGCCATTTATTTCCTTAATAGATAAAGTGGTAACAAAACTGAGTCCCTTTGTTTAAAAAAAGGATGTGGAATATTCAGTCTTTTATTATTTAATTTAATATTATCATACATAATTATATCTAAATCTAATGTTCTTGGTGCATTTTTGAAACTTCTTTTACGATTAAATTTTTTTTCTGTATATAAAAGGAAATTAAGTAATTCCATGGGAGCAAACGAAGTAGATATAATTATGACAGAATTAATAAAATTATCTTGCTCTAAATAGCCAAATGGTGGATTTTTATAAAGATATGAAGTATCACTTATATCAATTTTTGGATGCGATTTGAGAAATAAAAATAGCTTTTTGAATCTTCTAGAACAATCTCCTACATTACAACCAATTCCAATTAATACTTTATGTTTAAATTTAGCTTTTTTTTTATGAAAAGGGAAAAAAGTATTACTAAATATATTCACTAAGTACCTCCACCTCTTCATTATAATTCACACAAACCATATCTTCAATTCTTACACCAAAAACACCCGGTAAATAAATTCCTGGCTCAATTGTAAAAACCATACCAGGTTTAATAATTGTTTCATTTCTTGAATTAACATATGGCCATTCGTGGATGTCAAGCCCTACTCCATGCCCTAAGGAATGAATGAAAAATTTTCCATATCCAGCATTTTGGATAACTTTTCTTGCTATTTTATCAAGTTCACAAATCTTCATTCCAACTTTGATAGCCTTAATAGCCTCTTCATTTGCCTTCAAAACAATATCATAAATTTTTTGTTTTTCTTTATCTTTAAATTTTTGAATTTTACTCATAGAAATATTATCATTTATAGAAATAGTTCTTGTTCTATCACTGCAATATCTTTCATATTTAAGTCCTGCATCAAGCAATAATAAATCATTTTTATGAAGCTTTTTATTACTAAAAGTAGCATGAGGTTTTGCGCTATTTTCATTAATTGCAACAATTGGCTCAAAACTAAGTTCATTTTTACCTCTATGAGTTAATTTTTCTTTAAATCTATATGAAAGCTCAAATTCATCTAAATTAGTTTCTATTTTCTTTTTAAACTTTTCAAAAGCTTTAGCACCTTTTTTGGCTGCTTTTTTTATTATTTTTAGTTCCTGTTCACTTTTTATTTCTCTTTTTTGATGTGAATAGTTTCTAATTTGTTTTAAAGTTGTTACTTTACTTAAACTAACATATGAGTCATAATCCCAGTTTAATGGGTCAATTATAACTCTTTTTACCCTATTTTTTAAAATAATATTTTTTGCAGTTTTTAAAAGATTTGAAGTTGTAATTACCTTAGCTTTTGCATTTTGCTTAGCATCAAGAGTGTATCTACCATCTGTGATAAAATATTTTTCACCTTCAATTGATAAAAATATAACATTATCACAGCTATATCCACACTCATAATATATTTCATTTTCTTTATTTAAAATAAAATTATTATGCATTTTTTGCTTGTTGGGCTTTAATTCTTGCTACTTCATTTAAAATTTGAATCATTGAAATCATTGCTAAATGATAACTAAATGGTCCAAATCCTGCAATAGTTCCTGCACATACATCAGAAATCATACTTGTTTTTCTAAACTCCTCTCTTGAAGCTATGTTTGATATATGAACTTCTACAGCTGGAAGTTGTACTGCTCTTAAAGCATCTCTAATTGCAATTGAAGTATGAGTATAAGCTGCAGGATTAATTATGATTCCATCTGCATCACCTAAACATTCTTGAATCTTATCAACTATTTCACCTTCCAAATTTGATTGAAAAAATTCAATTTCAACATTGTTTTGTTCTGCAACTGCTTTCATTTGATTATGAATATCTTCTAATTTCATTGGCCCATAAATATTTGTTTCTCTAACCCCCAACATATTTAAGTTTGGTCCTTGAATTACACATATTTTCATCTTTTATCCTTTTTTTTTTGATATTTTACAAAAATTTCCGATAAAAGAGTAGTATATTTTACAAAAAGGACAAAAATGATTAAATTAAAAGCAAATTATGTACTAACTATGAATGAAAAAAATGAAATTATTGAAAATGGAGAGGTTATCTTTGATAAAAAAATTATAAAAGTTGGAAAAAATTTAGAAAAAAATATAAAAACTATTGATTTAGGTAAAAATTCTGTTTTAATGCCAGGACTTATTAATACTCATACTCATTTAGAATTTAGTGCAAATCAAACAACACTCATTTATGGTGATTTTATTAGTTGGCTTAATAGTGTAATAGCAAAAAGAGAAAATTTACTTAATGATTGTCGTAGTCATTGTTATCAAAAAGCAATTAATCAAATGAAAAAAAGTGGAGTTGTAGCGTTTGGAGAAATATCTTCAACAGGACTTGATTTAGAACAATTGAAAAAAACTGAACTAAAAGTAGTATATTTTAATGAAATTATAGGCTCAAATCCAGCTGCTATTGATGCTTTATATCAAGATTTTTTAAATAGATTAAATGAAAGTGAAAAATATAAAAGTGAAAAATTTATACCTTCTATTTCTATTCATTCTCCATATTCAGTCCATCCACTTATAATCAAAAAAGCACTTGATATTGCTAGAAAAAAAAATATGATAGTTTCAGCACATTTTATGGAAAGTCAAGCTGAGAGAGAATGGCTCGATAATAATAAAGGTGATTTCAAAATATTTTTCAAACAAAATCTTAATCAAGAAAAAGCAGTAACATCTACTATAGAGTTTTTAAGCCAATTTGAACAAGTAAAAACACATTTTATACATGGGGTTTGGGCAAACGAAAAAGAACTTCAAAAAATTTCATCAATGAATGCTTCCATCGCACATTGTCCTGTTTCAAACAGACTTTTAAATACAGGATTACTTGATATTGAAAGAGTAAAAAATTTACAAATTCCTTATAGCGTAGCAACTGATGGACTTAGTAGTAATTATTCACTAAATTTATTCAAAGAAATTAGAACATCACTTTTTATGCACACAGGACTTCATCCAAAATATTTGGCAAAAGATTTGATTAAATCTGTAACAAAAAATGCAGGCGATATATTAAATTTGAATAATGGTAGTATTGAAGTTGGAAAATTTGCTGATTTAATTAGTTTTAAATTATCCAAATGTTTAAATATAGAAGATTTATATTTACAAATTATTTTACATATTAACGAAATAGAAAAAATGTGGATAAATGGGAAAAAAATAGAGATTTAAGAAAAAAAAGGACTTTTAATAAAGCCCAAATTTTCCATCTTTTCTTCTGTAAAGAACTCTTGTCTCACCACCCAAATCTTTAAACACAATAAAAGCTTCATTTGTTTGTTTAAATTCAACTAAAGCTTCATCTACAGTCATAGGTTTTTCAGCCATTAAATCAACTGGAACTATTTCATCAATTTGAGTATCAACTACTACTGAAGGTATATCTTCTTTTATTCTATGAGAAACTAATTTATCATGATATCTTCTAAGTTTTTTACCTAATCTATCTTTTGCTAAATCAACTGCTTTATAAAAGTCTTTATCTCTTTGAGTAATAACTACACTACCTTTTTCAGCTATAATTACATTAAATTCAACTTTTATTTCATGTTTTTTATCTTCTTCTACTATTACTTTTGTAGAAATAATATCAAGATTATATTTCTTAATATCCTCTATTACAGCATTTATACTTGCTTTCATTCCATCTGTTACATCTATACGTCTTCCAACTATACTTACATTCATAATGCACCTCCATATTTTTAAATTAAATAAATTATACCAAAAATTTAGGGTTTTTGAACAGTTTGTCTAAAAAAACGAATATTTGGATCAATTTTGCTTGTAACATAAGTATTTATCATAACCGTTCCATTTGAATCTTGAGTTGTTATAGGTGAACAATTACAATCAGTTGGACAATCTGTTAAAAAATAATGAAAAGTCATATTCACATCATATAGTGTAGAATTAATATCTATTTTATTTATACATCCATTAGTTGCAAAATCTCTTGCTTCAAGTGCCATAATAGCATATTCCGTGGCAGATTTTGCTTTTATCTGTGCTTGTACGGACAAATATTCATTGGCTGTTCGTTTTACACTTGATGCTGAAAAATACATCATAAGTGTTCCTACTGTTCCTAACACAACAATAAAAATAATAGCCAAAAGCATCGCAAATGATTTTTTCAAAATACTACCTTTTCTTTACAAACTTCTAATTTATTTGTTGAATTAATATCTACAAAACTGGATTCTACACAAAGATAGATTCTAAACATTGGAGAATTTGTATCTTTTTTAAATCTAAACTGAGTTACATGATTTAGTATTAAAGTATGATTTGCTTCTTGATTAGTTTCATGAAGTTTATTCCACCAATCTTTTCTCCAAGGTTGATAATTATAATAAAGTGTCAAATTATAATCAGTTAATATACTTCCATTTGATTCAGTCATATTATTTATAATAGGAACTATAGCATAAGCAGTTCTAACCAAAAAATATCTTGCATATAAAGTTGTATTATTGTTTTCTGTAATAGATGTGATATTTAAATCTACAATAGGATTACCATTACCATCTTTATATTGATGATAGTTTTTGTTAATTGCAAATATAGATTTTGCTGTTCTATTCTTATCTTTATCAAAATACCAACCAAAACTTTGATTTACATCAGGATTCAAATCCCCTCCCATATCATATCCAGAAAATATGAGGGTAGTTACATTTTTTTCAAAAGGATTAATATTTTCACCTAAAGCAGCTGTTATATTTCTATCTATTGATTTAACATAATTAAAATTACTATCAAGTGTAGTTACATTAAATTCTTTTGGATCATCATTTGTTCTGTTCGCTTCATCTAAATCAATAAAACCACTCCAACCTGTTTGAATATGTTTTTGATTTGCATCCCACATTCCATATTTAGCTTCATAATCTTTACCAATCCATTCTAATACTGTATAATTAGTATCATTCTCATTTAATTCTGATACAGATTTAAAATCTACTTTAGTAGAATCATTTTCATCCTTTTCACTAGGATATTTAGTAGCAATCACACTATTTTTCACTCTATTTCTAAGAAGTGCTGACATTTCTGAAAGTGCTCCATCTAATCTATTATCTAGTTTATTTATTTCTTTAGTATAAATATAATTTTTATAGACTTTATTTAAAATATCAAATGTAATAGTTGCTAAAATACCCATAATTACAATAACAACAATTAATTCTATTAATGTAAAACTTTTTTTCATAAATTTCATAAATCATTCCTACTATAAATTTTAACAGCACCAATATTATCTGCTTTTCCTCTAATTACTGATACAAGTGTCCCACTTTTTTTATTACTAACATTTAATTCTATTTCTTTTATATTTGTATTATTCGAAGTAGTTAAAGCATCATTATAAAAAATATTTTTCTCAGAATAATTAGTATCATCTTTAACATATTTTACAGAAACTGTAATATTATAATCTCCCACTTCAAAGCTATAACCATTAAAATCATCCACATCATCAAAAGTAGAACTATTACTATCAATTTCACCATCAGCAACATCAACTCCTATATGAGATGTTGTATTATCATCACACTCAGCACCACTCTCATTATTAAGTTGCTTAGTTCCATTTCTTTCACATTTTAACTCACTATCCCCACCATTAGCTGTTAAAACTTTATAATAATTGTCACCCTTTGTGTTGTTTTCATCCCAATCCATTGATTCTATTAAAGCCAAAGTTGAATAAGCATTATAAAAAGAATTTGATTTTAAACTTGTAGAAGCGTTTTGAGATACAGTTGCCAAAAGCATAGGAATAGAGGTTACAACTATTCCTATTACCACCATTGCTACTACTAATTCTATTAATGTAAAACTAGATTTTTTGGGATTTTTCATAAGCTCCCTTAATAGCTTTTATAAAAGCATTTCTTACTCCATTTTCTTCCAATTTTTCTATTCCTGAAGCCGTCGTTCCTGCTGGACTTATCACAGAATCTTTTATATTTGCTGGTTTATCTTCAAGAGAGGCATAACTTCTAAAAAGACCTTTTGTAAATTCGTAACTCATCTCTCGATTCATTCCACATAAAACTCCACCATCTGCTATAGCCTCTGCCACAATTGCTAAAAATGCAGGACCGCTTCCTGCAATTGCAGTTGATATATCAAGTTCTTTTTCGCTACTCACTTTAATAGCCACTCCTATTTTAGAAAATATTTCATAAGCATTTTCACTTCCAAAAACAGCTGTTGTAGAGGCTTGATGAATAGCACCAACATTTGGCATAACTCTCGAATAAATTTCAGATTTTATATGTTTTTTAATCTCTTCTATTTTTTTACCTGCCATTATTGAAATAACTTCTTTAGCTTTTCCTTTTAATGATAGCAAATCTAAAGCATAAGGTTTCGTAGCTAAAATAATAATTTTATCAGTTATATCAAAATTATTTAATAGATGATATTTTCTTGCACTACTTTCCGTGCAAAATTTTTGAAGTTTTTTTTCATCTCTTCCAACAACCTCAACTTCACCATTTAAACCTTTAGCAATAGCCAAAGCCATTTTACCATTACCAATAATTGTAACCATTATTTACCTTTAATATAATTTGCTAAAGGATCTGTTAAAGAATAATCCCCAGCATTTTCCAAAATAACTTGTCCCATTTTATTTGTATCAATATTAAAAATAAGTGGAGATGCAAAATTAATTGTAGAATTTTGTAATGGAGTTGCTACTATCATATTATTTAAAATTAAAAAATTTGTTTTTTCGTTTAATTGTAGTTTTTCTTTATCAGAGTCATTTATAATTGCATCATATTCTCTTATAACAAAAGGATTGATCAAAGTAAAAGAAATATCTCCACTTTTTAATTTAAAAAAAACATCATCTATTTTTTCAAATTCATATTCTTTTATATTTTCAAATCCTAAAATTGGTAAAACTGCTTCAAATTTCATATTAAACCTTTTAATTTATTTTGCTTATTTCGTAATTATAGCAAAGTTTAGTTATAATTATGAAAAAATTTAAAAGGAAATTTATAATGGAAAAAATTTATAATCCTAAAAATATAGAAAATAAATATTATAAAATCTGGGAAGATAGAGATTATTTCGAAGTTGACTATTCTAAAAAGAAAAATTTCGCAATTATGATGCCACCTCCAAATGTAACTGGAAGCCTACATATTGGACACGCTCTTACTTTTACATTGCAAGATATTATAGTTAGATATAAAAGAATGGATGGATTTGCTACTTTATGGCAACCAGGAACTGACCATGCAGGAATCGCAACTCAAAATGTAGTAGAAAGACAAATTTTAGCAACAGGCACTACAAAAGAGGAGCTCGGAAGAGAAAAATTTCTTGAAAAAGTATGGGAATGGAAAGCAAGCTGTGGAAATACAATTACAACACAGCTTAGAAGTCTTGGAGTAAGTCCTGCTTGGAAAAGAGAAAGATTTACAATGGACGCGGGACTTCAAAAAGCAGTAAAAAAGGCATTCAAAAGACTTTATGATGAAGGCCTTATAGTTCGAGGTAATTATATGGTAAATTGGTGCCCAAAAGACGGTGCTATAAGTGATATAGAAGTAGAATATGAAGAACATCACGGACATATGTATCACATCAAATATCCAATAGTTAATAGTGATGAATACATCATAGTTGCTACTACAAGACCTGAAACATATTTTGGAGATAGTGCTGTAATGGTAAATCCAAACGATGAAAGATATAAAGAATTAATTGGTAAAAAAGTTAGATTGCCTTTAATGGATAGAGAAATTCCAATAATTGCAGATGAATATGTAGATATGGAATTTGGAACGGGTCTCGTTAAAGTAACTCCAGCTCATGACCCTAATGACTACGAAGTAGGACTTAGACATAATCTAGAAATTATAAAAGTATTTGACGAAAAAGGTATTTTACTACCAATAGCAGGTGAATTTGCTGGAAGTGACAGACTAGAAGCAAGAGCTGATATAGTGCAAAAACTTCAAGATGAAGGCTTTATAGAAAAAATAGAAGAACATACTCATCAAGTAGGTCATTGCTACAGATGTAAAAGTGTAATCGAACCTTATGTTTCAACTCAATGGTTTTTGAAAAAAGAGACTGCCTTGCCAGCTATCGAAGCAGCAAACAAAGGTGATGTTAATTTCCACCCTGCTTCTTGGAAAAACAATTATGATGCTTGGATGAAAGAGCTTAGAGATTGGTGTATTTCAAGACAACTTTGGTGGGGTCATCAAATTCCTGTATTTTATTGTGATGAATGTGGAAATGAATGGGCTGATGAAGGCACTCCGAGTGAATGTCCAAAATGTAAAAGCACAAAAATTCGTCAAGATAAAGATGTTTTAGATACTTGGTTTAGCTCAGCTTTATGGCCTTTTTCCACTCTTGGATGGGGAAATGATGAATTTGGAGAAGGCAAACTTTGGAACACGGAAGATTTAGAAAGATTTTATCCAAATAATCTTTTGGTTACTGGTTTTGATATTCTATTTTTCTGGGTAGCAAGAATGATGATGATGGGAACTCACTTTGAAAATAAAGTGCCATTTAAAGATGTATATCTTCATGCACTTGTAAGAGATAAAAATGGTCAAAAAATGAGTAAATCAAAAGGTAATGTAATTGACCCACTTGAAATGATAGAAAAATATTCAACAGATGCTCTTAGATTTACACTTGCTATTTTAGCTGTTCAAGGAAGAGATATCAAACTAAGTGATGAAAAACTAGAACTTAGTAGAAACTTTACAAATAAACTTTATAATGCAACTAAATATCTTCTAATGAGTCAAGATAAATTTGAAGATTTAGACAAAATTGAAATCAAAACAGAACTTGGAAAATATATGCTTTATAAATTTAATGAAGCAGTAAAAAAAGTAAGAAATGAACTTGATGAGTATAAATTTAATGATGCAAGTATGACTCTTTACAGATTTTTATGGCAAGATTTCTGTGACTGGGGAATTGAACTTAGTAAAGCAAATAAAGATTCAGTAGCAGAGCTTGGAGCAATTTACAAAGAGAGTATGAAACTACTTCACCCATTTATGCCATTTATCACTGAATATTTATATCAAACTTTAAACAAAACAGATTTAGCTACAAATGATTCAATTATGATTATGGATTATCCACAAGTTCAAGAAGTTGAAAAAGTAGAAGAATTTGACATTATCATCGAAGCAATCACATCACTTAGAAGAGCAAAAGCTTTAATCGAAATGCCAAATCAAAGAATTAATAAAGCTATGGTTTTGGCTAAACTACCTACTTGGGCTTTAGCTTATATAGAAAAATTAGCAAAAGTTGAAAATATTGAATTGGTAGATGAAAGAATAGAAAATGCAGTAAGTGATATTAGTAATAATCTTCAAACTTTTATACCACTAAGCGATATTGACTTAACACCAATTATAAATAGACTTTCAAAACAACAAGAAAAACTATTAAAAGATAAAACAAAACTTGATAATATGTTAAATAACGAAAAATTTGTAGCAAATGCACCTGCTAATGTAATAGAAAAAAACAGAAATGAACTTGCTGAAATTAATAATAAATTATTAAGTATACAAGATGAACTTAATAAACTAAAAGGATAAAAATGAAAAAAATAGTTTTTGTAGCTTTTATAGCTTTTTTAATAATTGGATGTGCTGATAAAAATAGAAAAATTTCAAAGCAAACTGCTTTGACATGGCATAAAATTGTTTTTCACAATTTAACACCAATGGACTTGGATTCAGCAGATGATGCTTTTACTTCGTTAGGAGTAGAACATCCCGCATCAAAATTTATTCCTATTGATATGTTACAACTCTCCCTTGCACATGCAAAAAATCAAGAGCTTGAATTAGCTACTTTTTATATGCAAGAATTCAAAAAAAGATATGCTTCTTTCGAAGATAAAGAATGGGCTGACTATATGATATCAAAATATAAATTTTTATCAATCAAAGAAGCATATACTAATCAACAAGGCGTTAATGAAGCTCTAAAGTTTGTAAATTCAACTATACAAACATATCCAAATAGTATTTATAATTATGAATTAAATACAATAAAAACAAAACTTGAAATTACGAAAAAACTTTTCAGACAAAATATTTCAAATCTATACAAAAGAATTGATAAACCAAAATCTGCTGAAATTTATAAAACAGATATAAATAAAAGTGATATTATACCTCCATACATTCCTTGGTATAAAAAACTATTTTATTGGTAAGGAGTATAAATGAAACTAGAAAATTACGAAAAATTTCCTACTGAATTAGCTATTTTAGAAAGAGAAAATATAATATATCCATTTATGATAGTTCCTATTTTTTTAACAAAAAAAGAGGATATTAAAGTAGTAAAAGAAGCAAATAGTGATGGAAAATTACTGTTTCTTACTACAAAAACTCAAAATGAATCAGTGGGGACTATTGGTTCAATTCTAAGAGAAGTAGAACTTCCTGATGGAAAAATAAAAATCCTTTTTCAAGGAATAGCAAAAGGAACAATTAAAGAAATTACAAATGATAAACCTCTAAAAGGTATTATTGAGCTATCAAAAACTCCTAAATATAATAAAGTAGAAGTAGATGCCTTACTTGATACATTGAAAAATCATACATTAGAACTTTCAAAATATAATCCTGCTTTTCCCCATGATTTAATAAAAGTAATAAATGAAAATAATGATATAAATAGAATAGTTGATTTAATAACTTCTTCCCTTAAAATAGATAAAGTTAAAGCTTATGAGCTATTTAAACTAAATAATATAGAAGAAAAACTTCTTTTACTTATTAAATATATACTTGAAGAAATAGAAAATTTAAAAATAAAAAATGAATTAGCTAAAAAAGTAACTAAATCAATAAATGAAACAAATAGAGAATATTTTTTAAAACAACAACTTCAAATGATTCAAGAAGAATTAGGACTTACTAACAATAAAAATGAAGAAATTGAAGAGTATTATAAAAAATTAGAAAATTTAAAAAATAAAATGCCAGAAAATGCCTATAAAGAAATCAAAAAACAAATAGATAGACTTTCTAAAATGCATCCAGAAGGTGGTGAATATTCAACCACTGAAAATTATGTAGAATGGGCATTAGATATTCCTTTTGGTAAAGTTTCAAAAGCAAAACTTAGTGTAGATGAACTTCAAAAAAGACTTGATAAAGACCATTATGGCCTAAAAAAACCAAAAGAGAGAGTTGTTGATTATTTTGCAGCAAAAGAGCTTGTGGAACTTCGTGGAAAAGAGTATAAAGGTGCTATTATCTGTTTCGTAGGACCTCCTGGAGTTGGAAAAACAAGCTTAGCAAATTCAATTGCTAAAAGTTTAAAAAGAGAGCTTATTCGAATTGCTCTTGGTGGAATCGACGATGTTAGTGAACTAAGAGGCCACAGAAGAACTTATATCGGAAGTATGCCAGGAAGAATTGTTCAAGGCTTAATAAATGCAAAAAGTATGAACCCTGTAATGGTTCTTGATGAGATTGATAAAGTAGCTCGCCATAGGGGTGATCCAACTTCTGTATTACTTGAAGTTTTAGATCCAGAGCAAAATTCTAGTTTTAGAGATTTATATTTAAATTTTGATATAGATTTATCTAAAATTATTTTTATAGCAACTGCAAATGACATTTCACAAGTACCAGCGCCCCTGAGAGATAGACTAGAACTCATCTTTGTAGATAGCTATACACCAAATGAAAAATTTTCAATAGCAAAAAAATATTTAATACCACAAGAAATAAAAAAACATACTCTAAAAAAAACAGAAGTATCAATCAGTGATGGTGCATTGAAAATGATTATTGATGAATTTACACGAGAAGCAGGAGTTAGAAATTTAAGAAAAACAATTGCTAAACTTATGAGAAAATCTGCGAAAGAAATTCTAAAAGAAGATAAAAAAGTATCAATTACTATTAAAAATTTAGAAAGTTATCTTGAAAAAAGTTATGGTGGAATTGAAGAAATTGATAAAAAAGATAAAATCGGTGTCGTAAATGGACTTGCATGGACAACGGTTGGTGGAGATATTCTAAAAATAGAAGCTATCAAAATCAAAGGAAAAGGCTTACTTACATTAACCGGTAGTTTGGGTGATGTAATGAAAGAAAGTGCGAGAATTGCTCTTAGTGTGGTAAGAGTTCTCATAGATGAAGAAAAAGTAAAAGTACCTGAACTTGATTCAAAAGAGCCATATTACAAAAACTTTGATGTACATATTCATTTTCCTGCCGGAGCTACTCCAAAAGATGGACCAAGTGCAGGTATTGCCATGGTTACAGTTTTAAGCTCAATTTTTAGTAATAAAAAGATTAGACGAGATATTGCTATGACAGGTGAAGTTAGTTTAATTGGTGATGTTTTACCAATTGGAGGACTTAAAGAAAAATTAATTGCTGCATTTAAAGCAAAAATAAAAACAGTACTCATTCCTAAGAAAAACTATGAAAAAGATTTAGATGAACTTCCTGATGAAGTGAAAAATGGACTTGAAATAATTGCAGTTGAACGAGTAGAAGAAGTATTGAAATATAGTTTAATTTAAAAATACAAATATATTCGTGGATTTGTAAATCCACGAATAATATAATTAAATTTAGAAATAAGAATTAACTCTCAGTTTTAAGAAGTGTTTTTATTCTTAAAATAGAAATAATTCTATCATCTTTTCTTCCAATTCCTTCAATCATCATATCTTTATCCATTCCTGTATCAGGTGCTGGTAAGATTGATGATTCTTCTATTCTAAGAGCTTCTGTTAATCTATCTATTACAAAACCAGCAAGTTCATCCCCTATTTTAATAACTACAAATCTAACATCATCATCAAATTCGGCTTCAGGAGCATGAAATTTTTTTCTTAAATCAAGTAAAGGTAATACATTACCTCTTAAATTAAAAACTCCCAAAACATAATCTGATGTAAAAGGAACTCTTGTCCATTCTATTGGTTTTATAATCTCTTGGATAGAAAGAATAGGAACTGCAAATTCTTCTTCTCCCACAATAAATCCAACTAATTGAACTATATTTTTTTCTTGTTTTTCTTGATTTGTAAAACCTTGTTGTTCTTGTTGTTGTTTTACCACATTTTCTAATTGATTACCCATACTTATCCTTTATGATAATTTCAAATTTCTTTTTAAAACATTAGCTAAATAGTCCGGTGTATAAGGTTTTGTGATATATTCATTCATACCGACTTCCACACCTCTTACTCTATCTGATTTTGTAGTTCTACTTGTTACTGCAATTAATGGAAGATTTTTAAATCTATTATATTTTCTAATTTCTTGAGCTAATGTGTATCCATCCATTTTTGGCATTTCTATATCCACTAAAGCTGCATCTATATTTGAATCATTTTTTAGAATAGCTAATGCTTCTTCCCCATTTGTTGCTTCTTTTATTTGGAAGCCTAATGGCTCAATAGATTTTTTCATTATTTTTCTATCTGTACTTGAATCATCTACAACTAAAATCACATAATCTTCTGGTTTTTCTTTTTTATGTTTTTTTGATATTGTATTTGTAACAACTGTATGAGAATGTGTTTCTTTAGCAAGTTTCATAAGAGCTGCGACATCTACAATTAAAGTAACTTTACCATCACCTCTAATAGTGGCCCCTGCTATCCCTTCTATTCCTTTTAGATATTCTCCAAGAGATTTAATAACTATCTCTTCTTGTCCAATTAATCCATCAACAATAAGTCCAACTTTACTTGCCCCTACCCCTAAAACAACAACATATAAATATTGATTCATTCCAAGAATTTTTTCAATTTTAAATATATCACTCATATTCACAAGAGGTAAAACTTCATCTCTTAATTTAAGTACTGATTTACCTTCTACTGCCGAAATATCTTCTATCGTGATTCTAACTGTTTCAATAACATTTGCCAAAGGAATTGCAAAAAGTTCTTCTTGTGCAGCTACTAAAAGTGCTTGAATAATTGCTAATGTTAAAGGAATTTTTATTTTGAAAATACTTCCTTTACCAAGTGTTGAATCAACTTCAATAATACCATTTAGTTTTTCAACATTTGTTTTAACAACATCCATTCCAACACCTCTACCACTTACATTTGTAACTTTTGCCGCCATAGAAAATCCAGCTCTAAAAATAAGCATAAAGGCTTCTTTATCACCCATCATATCTGCTTCTTTTTCAGAAATAATACCTTTTTCTAATGCTTTAGATTTTAGCATATCAGGATCCATTCCTTTACCATCATCCGCAATTTCAATTACAATTTGATTACCTTCGTTATATGCTTTAAGCTCAACTGTTCCAACTTCTGGTTTTCCTTCTGCAACTCTTTCTTCTGGAGTTCCAATTCCGTGGTCAACAGAGTTTCTAATCATATGCATCAAAGGATCACCAATTTCTTCAATAATTGATTTATCAAGTTCAGTCTCTTCCCCAGTGATAACCAAATTAACTTTTTTACCAAGATCACGACTAAGGTCTCTAATAACTCTTGGGAATTTATTAAATACTTTACCAATTTGAAGCATTCTAGTCTTCATAACCGCAATTTGAAGATCGGTTGTAACTATTGAAATAGAAGAAACCACTTGATTTAGCTCATCTAAGAAGTGTTCACCTTCATATCTCTCTTCAACATCATTATAAATTTTTATAAGTCTATTTTTCGATAATACAAGTTCTCCAATTAAATTCATTAAATTATCAAGTCTATTTACATCAACCCTAATTGTTTGTTCTACGGTTGAAGCTTTTTTAGCTGGAACAGCTTTTTTAGGAGCTGTCTTTTTAGGAATTGGTTTTGTTTCTACTTTTTCAGGAATTTGTTTTTCTTCTTTTGGCTCTTTTTTAGGTTCTTCTTTTGGAGATTCTGATTTATTTTCTGAAGAATTATTTTTTTTCATTTCTTCTCTAAGTTTTTTATCCTCTTCTGCTCTTTTTGCAATTAATCTTTCAATTTCAGCTTCTACTTCTTCTGGTGACATATTTTCTAAATCAGCTTCTGAAATATCATCTTCATTATTGTCAACTTCTATTTCTTTTTGTTCTGCTGATTCTTCTTGTTTTACTGATTCTTCTTCACTTTTAGTAGCAACTGCTTCACCCTTTGAAATAGCATCAAGTTTAGCTACAACTGGATCTATAACAATATCATCTGTTACATCTGTTCCATTATCTCTAATATTTTCAAGTAATGCTTTCATCATATCCACAGATTCTAAAATAACATCCATAATATCAGGAATAATTTTAAGTTCACCTTTTCTAGCTTTATTTAAAATATCTTCCATATGATGAGTAAGTTTAGTTAAAACATCAAGATTTAAAAAGCTTCCACTCCCTTTAATTGTATGAGCGACTCTAAATATTTTATTTAAAAGTTCTAAATCATCAGGATTAGATTCTAATTCAACTAAATCTTGATCAAGTTGTTCTATCATTTCAAAAGCTTCAATTAAGAAGTCTTCCATTATTTCTTGCATTTCATCCATTATCCATCCTTTTGATGAGATTTTATCACCTCAGCTATTTTTTTAACAAATTCTCCTGATTTAAATTTCACTAAATACTCTTCTCCTCCTGCTTCTTCACCTCTTTTTTCACTAAAAGCATCAGAAATTGAAGAACTAAATACAATTGGAACTTGTTTAAATCTAGCATCATCTTTTACTCTTGCTGCAAAATGGAATCCATCCATTCGTGGCATTTCAACATCTGAAAGAATTAACTTTAATTTATCTTGCACAGAATCTCCGTATGTTGCATATAATTCATCTAATTTCTTTAGACCTTCTTCTCCATCTGTAGCTTCAATTACATCAAATCCCATTTTTTTAAGAGCATCTTTTTCTATTTTTCTAGCAGTTGCACTATCATCTAAAATTAAAACCATTCCATCAAATTTTTCTATTTCAATATCAGTATTAATTGAAGGACTATAAATACCAAGCTCTTCTACTATACTTTCTAAATCTAAAATAAGTAATATTTCATTATTTTCAATTCTTGTAACACCTGTTATTTTACTTTTATCAATGTTTTCACCACCTGCACTAAATGTAGCTGGTTCTATATCTTTCCAAGAAATTCTTCTGATTCTTTTTGCTTCATGAACTATAAATCCTATTAAAATATTATTAAATTCAGAAATAATAACTCTTGGAGTAATATGTGATTCTTCAAGAGAAGGTACTTTAATTCCCATCCATTTTGCAAGATTTACTACAGGAACTACTATTCCTCTTAAATCAAAAATACCTTCTATATATTCTCCACCACCTGGAAGCTCAGTAAGCTCTGGCATTTTTATAATTTCCCTTACCTTTGCTACATTTATTCCATAAATACCCTCATATATTTTACCATCTGGCATTTTTTTATAAATTCTAAAATCAACTAACTCCATCTCATTGGAAGATACTTGTAATACATCGTTTTTTTTCATATAAATCCTTTGATGTTCTAATACATTATTTTATAATAACTTTTCACTTATTTCAAGAAAATTAAGGTTATTTTACTTTTATTTCTATAAATTGTTTATTTTCATACCTTAAATAAGATTTTTGACAATATAAAGATGGTAAATTCAAATAGTTTTTATATCTTTTGTTTTGGTGATAATGCCCTTCTATAATTAATTTACAACCCTTATATAACTTAATTTTCATTTTTGCTAATTCTTCAAACGAATACATTTGATCACATTTTATATTTTTAGACAAAATTTTTTTAAACATCCAATTATTTATAAAATTAAAACTAACTATATTTATAAATTTCATAAACCATTTTTGACGAATAATTTTCACATATAATTTATAAAATTTATCAGTTATATATATATCTCCATGATTTATGCAAATATCATCTTTTTTTAATTCTTTAAGTAAAATAACCTTTTTATCAAAAACATCTTCTAAACAAAAATCGTGATTTCCTTCAAAATAATAAACTTCTGTTTTTTTCGAAATTAAATTAATTAACTTTATTATTTTTTTATTATACTCTATTAAATATGGAAAATCTAAAAGAAGTTGAAAAATATCACCAACCAAAAATAGTTGGATTGGAGGAGTTTTGTTTAACTGGGTTAAAATATTATATAAAGTTTCATTTGAATGTTTATAATGAGAGTCAGCTATAAAAACTGCTCCATTTTTAAGGAATGTATGCAATATTTGGAATTCCCATATTTTCTTCATAACCCATCATAATATTTGCATTTACAACAGCTTGCGAAGATGCACCTCTAAGAAGATTATCAATAGTTGTATTCACAAAAAGACTATTCCCATTTTTCATAGCAAATATATCACAAAAATTAGTCCCTGCTACACTTTTTATATCTACTGGTTTATCTTTTATTCTAATAAAAGGTTCATTTTTATATTTTTCTTTCAAAATTTCTATCGGGTCAATATCTTCTTTTAAGTTTGCATATATTGAGATCATCATTCCTCTTGTAATTGGAAGTAAATGTGGAACAAAATTAATATCAAGCCCACTTTTTTCTTTTATCTCAATTGAATGACGATGATTTATTGGATTATAAGCGAACATATTTTCATTTATAGAAACATATTGAGTATTTTCATTTAGTTTTTTACCAGCGCCACTTACTCCACTTTTAGCATCTACAAAAACTGCTCCATCAATATACTCTTTAAATGGTAAAAGTCCAAGTAAGGTAGCTGTAGGATAGCATCCTGGATTTGCTAAAAGTCTTGTATTTCTAATATCTTCTCTAAAATATTCAGGAAGTCCATATACCGCTTTTGATAAATTTTTAGAATCTGTATGTTTTACATAAAAAGCTTCATAGTTTTCTTGAATAAGTCTATAATCAGCAGAAAAATCAACTATTTTTATATCTTCATTCATAAGTTCAATTACAAAATCCATCGCCGTTTTGTGAGGAACTGCTAAAAATACCAAATCATGTTTTGCAATTTGGGCAATATCAGCTTTTTTTATCTCTTTTTCAAAAACTCCTTTAAAAGCTGGATAAAGTTCTTCAATTCTTTCTCCACCTTTACTTGAAAAAATAGTTTTTATTTCAAATTTAGGATGATTTATTAAAATTTTAATAAGCTCAATCCCCGCATATCCAGTTGCTCCTACTATCGCTACACTTTTTTTCATTTTCCTGTACTCCCAAATCCTTTTTCACCTCTTTTTGTTTCACTAAGCTCATCAACTTCCTCAAACTTAGCTTGAATAACCTCTTTTATAATAGCTTGAGCTATTCTTTCACCTACTTTTATTTCAAATTCTTCTTCTGAATAATTTATTAGTAAAACTTTAATTTCACCTCTGTAATCACTATCAATTGTACCAGGTGTATTTAAAACTGTGATTCCGTGTTTATATGCAAGGCCACTTCTTGGTCTAATTTGAATTTCATATCCAGCAGGAATATCAAAAGCAAGCCCTGTAGCAATTAATTTTCTTTCTTGTGGTGCTATTTTAATATCTTCTATTGAATGTAAATCAAAACCTGCAGCTTCATCTGTTTGATATTCTGGAATTTGGGCCAAATTTGATAACTTTTTTACTTTTAAATTAATCAAAACAAATATCCTCAAAACAAATTTTATCTATTTCATAAGTTACCGCTCCACTTGGTAATTTAACTACAACCTCTTCTCCAGCTTCTTTACCTATAATTGCTTTTGAAAGTGGAGAATGGTATGAAATAAGTCCATTTTCTACATTTGATTCTGGTGTCCCTACTATTGTATAAGTAACTTCTTCATCAGTATCTACATTAATGAGTGTAACTGTGCTTCCAAAACTAACTCTTGCATGACTTGATTTACTTGGATCAACTACAACTGCACAACTTAAAATATCACTAAGCTCAGACTCTCTTCTCATTAAATGTTGTTGTTGCTCTCTTGCCGCGTGATATTCTGAATTTTCTTTCAAATCTCCAAGTTGTCTTGCTTCTTCTATTTCTTTTGCATTTTCAGGAAGTGCTTTTTCTTTTATATATTTTAATTCTTTACTAAGTTTTTCAAAACCATATTCCGTCATTGGCTCTTTTCTATCCATAAAATTATCCTTTTTTTATAAAATTATATCAAAGTTATTTTAAAAACAATTAACTAAATTTAAACACTAAACTAAATAAATGAAACAACTACAAATTTTAACGAAAAAAAGCGTTAAAAAAAGTGTGCTTCAAACCCGAAGGCCGCTTGCGTTGACACTTTTTAGCTTTTTGGAGTGTTAAAAAATTTGTTTTATTGTTGAATGTTTTAGTTAGTGTAAAATATATTTTTATTCATCATTATATCAAATCTCTTACAATATTTTTTGCTATTTTTTCAACATATCCTAAAAGTGCCATTTTAAGAGGTTTCCCAGATGAATAATCTGCTGGTAAAATTTGTTCTGCTCTTTTTGCTTCAATTGCTAATTGATATCCATTTGAATAAGTTTGTAATGTTTTTTCTTCATTTACCTTTCCATCAAAATTTTTTTCTTCTCTATAAACGGCAATTGGAATTCCACCATTTCTTTTGAGAAGAGAAAAAGCAGGGATATCAGTTTGTCCATCACCTAAAAATATAATATTACTAAAAGGAATTCTATGCTCATTTATCTTTTCATTTACTTTGTTTGGATTATCTCCTCTTTTTGGAGAAACTCCTTTACTTATCATATAAAGTTTTTGAGTTTTAATAGTATGTCCTACTGTCTCTTTTATGTAATTTAATTTTCCACTTTCATCTTCATCAAATTTACAAGCAAAAACCTCTCTAAAATTTAAATTATGTGCCTCAAACGCACCTTCTATCATTTCGGTAATTCCACCACTAATACAATAATACTCTATTTTAATATTTGCATCCGAAAATTCATCTTTTTTAAGTAAATTTTCTAAATCATCAAAAATTGAGTGCTGATTATTTTTTTTACTAAGACCTTCATATAAATCTATTTCTTTTCCATATTCGTAAAGTTTTTTATTATTAAGAACATAGCCTTTTTGTTTATTATAATCAATCAAACATCTTAAATATGCATGTTCTTGGTCATATCCCTTTTGCATAAATTTTTTAGCCTTGCTCCAACATTCGCTAGGTTTAATTCCCCATTTTTTGAAAATTATATCTTGTTGAAAATATGGTGACAAAGTAATATCAAAATCAAAAACAACCGCAATTATATTTTTCATTTTATTCCTTTATTTTCATTTAGCACTAAGTGCGAAATCTGGCACACTTCTTGGAATAATTGTTGTTGGTTTTTGTTTACCTTTTGTTAGTTGTTTTACTCTGTTTGTAACATATAAATCAAGTTCTTTTATAGTAACTATTCCATCGTGGTCATAATCTGCTTTATCTTTTGCTATTCCTTCTAAAATCGCTTTTGTAAATGCTCCGTGTCCCCAGTCGTTTTGTTCGTAAGAGTATCCACTTCCAGTAGTTGCGGTCATAATTACACTTCCGATTCCACTATTTACAATTGATTTGATTGCCGAAGTTATATCTCTTCTATTTCCCATTATGCTACCACTATGGCAAGTATCTGCTAAAAGTATAACTTTTGAAGGTAAATCACTTATAGTATCTTGAATTTCATACCACGCAACTCCCGTTCTCCTTAATCTTTCAACATTTGCATTATACGGCATAAAATAATATTTTCCTTTTTCGTCATTTACTCCGTGTCCAGCAATAAATATCATTGCAACATCTTTGCTTGTAACTTCTCTATCAATCCAATCTAAGGCATCTAAAATATTATCTTTTGAGGCATTTTGATTAGTTAGAACTTTTACTTTTACATCTTTATAAATTTTACCTTTTTGAGCTTCAAACATTTTAGCAATTGACACGGCATCTTTGTCTGCTACTTCTAAATTATATTCATTATTTTTATATTTACTAACTCCTATACTCAAAATATAAAGAGTTGGTTTGAAAATATTTTTTGTTTTAGATTTTTTAATTATGTTTAGATAAACTGCATCACTTAAAGCATATCTGTTTTTTGCTTGAATTGAGATTATGTTTATTCCATTTTCAAGGTCAATTGTAATTGATTTAACTCCTTTTGATTTTTTTAATCTTAAAGCTCTTCGATCTAATTTTCTACCATTTTGAGTAATAATCACTTTTTTAATAGGAGTATTACTTTCAATTTTGTATTTTATAGTTATTTTATCTTTTAAAGTTGTTATTGTGTCATTACTTAAAAGAGTTACAACCGGTGGCAGTGAATTTAAAACATCAATTTTTTTTACTTTTTTTGTTCTGTTTGCAAAGGCAATTGCCTTTTCTTCACTTCCCAACTCCCAAATATATTTAATGATATCTGGTCTATAAAAAGTTTTATAAAATTTATCACTACTTACATATCTCGCTTCTTTATCTGGTCCTTGATTTATCCAATACCCCACATATTTATCACCACCAACACTACTTGCATAATATCCACTTTTTGACCAAATTACATATTCATTATCTTTACTTACGAAAATATTTAGCATTGGATAGAGTTGTGGAGTTAAATAAATATCAATATTTCTTTTTTTAGCAATTTCTATTACCTCTTTTCGTGAATAATGATATTTTTTCATAACTGCTTGAATATATTTTTCATCATATTTTCTTTTATTCAAATAATCCAACTCTTTCAAATTCCATACTTTTATAGTTTGGTCATCACTTCCACTAACTAATCTATCTCCATCAATAGCAATAGACCAAACTTCTCCTGTATGTCCGATTAAATTTGCCATCTTTTTTCCCTGTTTTGAATATATTTCAAGATGACCATGACTTCCACCACTAATAATATAATTTTTATACCAACCATAACATCTATGATTTAATCCATTATAAGGATTTCTTACAATTGATGCTATTTTTTGATTGCTTTTATATACATTCAAAACTGCATCAACATATCCATAAGGACCACCTTTTGAATGAGAAAGAGAATAATCCCCATTTATAGTAGAAATCCTATGAAAATTTTGATTATAAATAGATGATATTTTAAAATTATTTAAATTAATATATTTTTTAAGTTGTGTGTGTTGATTTATTTGTGTCATAGAAATATTTCCCCAAGCAATATTATTTCCTTCTATTCCAACACTCCAAACACTTTTTCCAACACCCTCTATTTTTGTTTTTACTTTTAGAGTATTAATATCCCAAATATATATTTCATTATTATTTCCACCGCCACTTACTGCTGTATGGTTATCAATAAAATTAACTGCCATAGTTAAATTAGTATGTTTTTCAAATGATGACTTTAATGAATAATTATTATTTACATTATAAATATTTATATTATAAGGATGTGCCCCAAATCCAGCAATTAAATATTTTCCATTAAGGCTATAATTCAGTCCTGATGGCTCTGTTTTACTTTTTATAATTTTTAAAAGGTTTAAATTGTAATCATAAATTCTTATCTCATTTCCATATCCGCAAACTGCAATATGTTTTTTAATTTTATTTATTGCAAGATATTGAAGCATATAATTAAAAGTATCACTTTTTATAATTTTTCTTTTTTGCATATCATAAATAGCTATTTTTTTATCATATCCAGCAGTAACTGCAAAATATTTGTTATGATTTTTTATAATTTTTACTGCATAAACTGCATTTGTATGAAAATAAATAGTATCAACTAATTTAAAATTATGCTTAATATCCCATATTTTTGCAGTTTTATCTCCTGAACCACTTATAAGATATCTGTCATCACTGCTTATTGAAAGGTCCAATACAACATTTTTATGAGATTTTAAAACTTTAATAAGTTTCCCAGTTTTATAATTGTAAATTCTAATATTTCCATACTCATAATTACCATTATTATTTAAATACCCTCCAACTACTAAATATTTTTCGTTATGACTTAATGCTATTGCATATATTTCACCACTATCAGCACCTATTTGTCCTAATATTTTTCTTTTTTCATGTCCTTGTTTATCCCAAACTCTAATAGTTTTATCATCACTTGCAGATATTATATCCCCATTTTTTGTAACGATAATATCTGTTATCTGTGCCGTATGACCTTTTGTGTCAAGTTTCAAAATTGCATTTGATGCAAAAAGCATAAATGGTAAAAGTAAAAGTAATAGTCTCATTTCTCATTCCTTTAAAAGTTTTATAACATTTTCACTACTTCCAAATTTTAAAATTTCTTTTAATTTTTGAGACTTTTTAAGCCACTCTTCTAAATTAGTATTTTTATAATCATCTATTAATTCATCAATATCAAACTCTTGTAAATACTCTTTGTGATACTTCTCTAACCCCTCTTTTTCAAAAATAATATTTGCTAAACCTACATAATTTAATTTAACAAACATTTTTGCTATTAAATATTCAATTTGACGAGCTTTATACATCAAAACAAAAGGAGTTCCAATAATTGCTGCTTCCAAAGTTGCCGTTCCACTACAAATATAAGCAAAATCACTCTTTAATAAAGTTTCGTGAGTATCAAAAGATATTTTAAACTGAGATATATCTCCATAAATACTCATATCATTTTTATAACTTTCTGGAACTACAAGCACTTTTTTTACATCAATTTTTTTTGCTATTTCTCTAAAAATAGGCATAAGAGATTTTATTTCACTTTTTCTACTTCCAGCTAAAAAAGCAACTTGATTATAAAGTTTATTATCTCTAAATGAAGTAATTTCATCTAAAAGTGGATTTCCTACATAAGTTTTGCCCCAATACTCTTTTTCAAAAGGAAAAATATAAGCTTTTTTATCAATTAATTCATTAATTACTTTTACTCTTCCTTTTTTCCAAGCCCATACTTTTGGTAAAATATAATAAATTATTTCAATATTTGGATTTACTTTTTTTATCTCTTTAGCAAGCGGTATGTTAAATGAAGGACCATCAATTAGTAAAACTTTATCACAGTTTTTACTAAGCTCGGCCATTTTTTTGATAGCTTCTTTTGCTTTTTTTATTTTTGGTAAAACATCCAAAAAACCCATCACAGCAAATTCTTTGCTTGAATATAATGAGTCTCCAAATTTTTCATCAAAAATACCAACAATATCAAACTTCTCTCTTTTTAAAATTTCTCCTAAGTGTAAATTTGCACTAGGTTCAAGACTTGATATTAGAAGTTTCATCTGTTTTTTTATTTTTATCATCTTTTAGAAAATCATCATTAAAAAAGTCATCATCAAAATCAGATTTTTTCTTTTTTTTCTCTTTAATTTTGTAAGATTTATCTTTTTTACTACCAAAATTTGTAGGCATACACATATCTACTCCTTATTTTCCAACACAAAAACTACCAAACATCTTGTCTAATACATCGTCATGTTCATAAGGTTTTGTAATTTTACTAATTGCTAAAATTGCTTCTTGTACATTATAACTAAATAGTTCAAGCTCAGCCGTTTCAATTAATTCATATGCTTCATTTATAGAATTATATGCATCTTCTACAGCTTTTACTTGTCTTTGAGAAATTAGCACATTATCCTCTGTATTTGAATAAGAATCCAAAATTTTTTCAAGTTTTTTCTCTATTTCATAATTTTCATCTTTTTGAGAAGTTTTAATTATATCAAATTCATTTAATTTAGTTTCATCAAATTTAGTTTCATCAAATTTAGTTTCTAAATCAATTTTATTTAAAACAACTAAGACATCTTTATTTGTGTTTTTGATGATTTCTAAAATTGCTTCGTCTTCTGCGTCAAATTTTCTTGAATTATCAAACATTGCAATAACTATATCAGATTCCCCAGCAGCCGCGCGGCTTTTGGAAATACCTATTTTTTCAATTTCATCAATTGTATCATCACGAATTCCAGCAGTATCAACTATTTTAATTATATGACTTCCGATAGTTATCTCTTCTTCGATTATATCTCTTGTAGTCCCTGCTATACTAGTTACAATAGCTCTATCAAAATCAAGTAAATTGTTTAAAAGTGAAGATTTTCCAACATTTGGTTTTCCAATAATTGCAACTTTATAACCATTAAACATAGCTTCTCTTTTTTTAGATGCAATTAATGATTTTTCTAATAATTGTGATAAAGTTTTAAGTCTATCTTTGATTTGATCTATCAAATCTTGTGGTAAATCTTCTTCTGCATAATCGATATTCACCTCTACATAAGCCATAATTTCAAGTAGCTTATCTCTAATATCATCTACAAAATGGCTTAAATCTCCACGAAGTTGTTTGGATAAAAGCTTTACACTCTCTTTTGATTTTGTTTCAATAAGTTTGGCAATTGCTTCAGCTTGGCTTAAATCTATTTTACCATTTAAAAAAGCTCTTTTACTAAATTCTCCAGCCTCAGCAAGTCTAGCACCCGCCTCTATTAAACTTTCCAAAACAAGCCTACTTACCGCAACTCCACCATGACATTGAAATTCCACAATATCTTCACCTGTAAAAGAGTTTGGATTTTTAAAATAGATAACCAAAGGCATATCAATTAATTCGTCATTTAAATTGTAAAATTTTGCAAGTTTTGCAACTCTTGGAGTAAAAGTGGTTTTGGTTAGATTTTGGGCTATTTTGAGAGAATTAGGTCCACTCATTCTAACGATAGAAATAGCCCCACTCCCATTTGCAGTGGATATTGCCGCTATTGTATCATTCATCTTTATTTAAAAACCTATTAACCACAACATATTGACTTCCATCTCTATTTTTTTTGATAGCCACATATTTATCTGGAAATTCACTTCTTAAAATCTCAACAGCTAAATATGCTAAAACACCGTCAAAAGTTCTTGTTTTACATCTTCCTTTTTCTTCAATCTCACGAATATAAGATTCAAGCAGTTTTCTCATCATTTCTTCTTGTTGTTCTAAAAATTCAGCAATTTCAAGTTTTACTTTATATCCATATTTTTGAGAAATCCAATTAAAGAGCATAGTTGAAAGTGCATTATATCTATATCCTTCTTTTCCGATTAAAAGAGCTGCATCTTCTCCATTTACTATAAAAATAATAGTTTCATCGTCATAAACTTTTACATCAATTTCTTTTATATCAAAACAACTCAATTTAAAAAGTTCATTTACTTCTTTTTTTGCTAATTTAACTACATCTTCGATAGTAATTTGTTCAATTTCATACTCAAAATATTCTGGTTTTACCCCAGTTGTTTCTTTTTTATTTTCTTTTTTATCTTGCTTTTCTTCTAAAATTTTTTCTACTTTTACATCTTTTTCTTGTTCTTTTTTAGATTTTACTATGACTTCAGGTTCTTGAACATCTATAATAGCTTTTTTAGAAAAAAATCCAAAAAGACCTTTTGAAGGAGATTGAATAGTTGTAATTTGAAGCTCAGAAATTGAAACACCAAAATTATCACTCGCTTTTTGATAAACTTCTTCTAATGTTTTACCTTCAAAAATCATTTTTTCGCTTCCTTTTTAGCTTCTTCAATAGCTTTCATTTTTTTATTTATTACAAGTTGTTGTAAGAATGATAAAATATTATTTGTTGTCCAATATAATACAAGTCCAGCTGCAAAACTAAAGAAAAAGAATGTAAATATAAGTGGTAAAAACTTGAATATTTTTTCTTGCATAGGGTCAGTAAAGTTATTTGGTGTAACTCTTTGATGCATATACATAGTAAGCCCCATCAATACTGGCAATATAAAATATGGATCCATACTACTCAAATCACTAATCCATAAAAAGCTTGCACCTTTAAGTTCAATTGCATTTATTAAAACTCTATAGATTGAGAAGAAAATCGGAATTTGTAAAATCATAGGTAAACATCCACCTAAAGGATTTGCACCCTCTTTTTTGTACATTTCCATTGTCTTTTTTTGGAATTTTTGTGGGTCTTTTCCATATTTTTCTTTTAGCTCTTTCATTTTTGGAGCCATCTCTTTTAGTTTATACATACTTACCATTCCCTTATATGTTAGAGGGAATAAAATAAGTCTAACTAAAACAACAAATAAAATAATAGCTACACCCCAATTATGAACTATATTATATAAAAATACAATAATGCTAAACATAGGCTTAGCTATAAATGTCATAAACCCATAATCAACTACTTTTGTAAGTTCTGGATTTATATTCTTTAAAACTTCTACATATTTTGGACCCATATAACCATTTAGTTTTAAATTTTGTTCACCTTTAATATATAAAATAGGAATCTCATCTTTTGCATTATCACTCATTTCAATAACTGTCATAGGGTTTTTAAGATTATACATAAAAGTTGTATAATATTGATCAACCATTGCAGCTATTTTCATATTATGAAATGTTTTCTCTTCTGCATCACCATCTTTAATTTTTTCCAAAGAGCCATCTGGATTTTCTAAAATAGCACCATGAAATGCATACATATTTGTGGCAGCTTGTGGCTCATAACCAACAGCTAAGAAATATGGCTCATTTTTTGAAAGTTTTACATTTAAATCATAATGACCATCTGGATAAAAAGTAATAATTTTTTTAAGAGTTAACTCTTTTAGTTTTTGAGTTATAGTAACTGTTTCTTTTTTACCATTTAAAACAACATCACTTTTATCTATACTTACAGGTGTATGAAAAGCTTCTTTATTTAAATTTTCATTTTTAAATCTAATTTCCATAGGTTTTGGAAGTTTATCTCCCAATAAATTAAGTTTATGACCTTTTTTATCATTAAAAATATTTTTTTCTAAAATATATTGTGAAATTCTTCCTAATTCATCAATATGTACTTCAAATGCAGATGATTTTATTGTAGCTATAATTTTTGCTTTTTTTACTTCTGTTTTTGATATTTTTTTTAAATTTTGTGTTTGATTATTTGTTTGTGTAGTGTTTGTACTAGTAGCTTGTTGTTGTTCTATCTTGTTTGCTTCTTTAGTTTGAGGTTGTATAACAAAATAACTATAAGCCATAAAAAATACAAATGAAATAACCGTAGCTATTATTATTCTTTTCATCATTCCTTCATCTTTCATCTCAATCCTTTAATACTTTTATAATATAATAAATATCTTTTTTATAAGGAACTATCCAAAACTTTATATCTATTATTTTTCCATATACTATTTTTTTTGGTTTAAATCTTATTTTAGGGTAATCTATTCCACCTTCAAACAGCTGATTACATCTTAATATTCTTGTAGTTGTTTTAAAAGTAGCTGTAATTACATCACTATTAGCAAACAACCATTTTGAATATTCACTACATGTTGGATAAAATCTACAATTACTTCCTGTTATAGGGGAAATATATTTTTGATATACATTTATTGCTTTAATTGCAAAAGACATTTATTTATATCATTCTTTAAAATTTCAAATTTTAATTCTTTTATATTTGGTTTAGCTAAATATAAAAAAGTACCATTTTTTATATCTAACTCTCTACTGATAGCTCTTAATCTTCTTTTTATTTTATTTCTAATAACAGCATTTCCTACTTTTTTAGAAACTACAAAGGCAAATTTAACATCATTTGATGGTAAAAAAATCAATGAAAAACATTTAGTATTGATTCTTTTACCTTTTCTATAAATATTATTAAATTCAGATTTTGTTTTTAAAGTGATTAAACTGCTAATTTTTTTCTACCTTTTGCTCTTCTAGCATTAATTACTCTTCTTCCACCTTTTGTAGCCATTCTACTTCTAAATCCATGAGTTCTTTTTCTGCTTATTTTACTTGGTTGATATGTTCTTTTCATCAAGTTCTCCTTATTATAATTTTAAGTTTGCAATTTTACTATAATTTTTCGTTAAATTCAATTAAACTGTGATTTTATTTTTATTATTTCTTTTTTTAATGTTTTTTTATCTTATTATTTATTCAATTAACATCTCTTTTATAACTTCTTTAATTTGTAAAATTATTTCTATATCTAATTCATCTAATTTTTTAATTACTCTTTGTTTGTCTATTGTTCTAATTTGATCTAAAACAATATAAGAATTTTCATTAACTTTCACTCTGGTAGGATAATTTCTTGACTTTGAAGTCATTGGAGCTACTATAATAGTATTGATATTAAAATTCATTTCATTTGGAGAGATAATAACACAAAGTCTAGTTTTTTTTATTTCTGCTCCGATAATTGGATCTAAATTTACTAAAACTATTGAATATTGACTATACATCTATATCTTCGTCAAATACATCATCAATTAAAAGAGTATCATCACTGTTTTTCCTCATTTTTTTAAATGCTTCATCCCATCCTTTTCTTACATTCTGATTGATAGGTTGGATAATAAGATAATTACCTTTTGAAATAATCTTTGTTGTATCTGTATTTAATCTAAATTCTTTAGGAATTCTAATAGCTTGAGAATTTCCACTTCTAAAAACTTTAGTAATTGCTTCCATATTCAACCTTTTTTATTAAGTATATACAAATAAGTACTTTTTGTCAATTAAAGTGTAATTTTATTTTTATAAATGTAGCGAAAAGCACTGCTGTTTTATCTTTACTTGATTTGATGTCAAGTTCAGATTTGAGTAAAATCTTAAGAAATTCATAAAATTGTTGCTCTTTTAGAGATGAAGCAAATGTTTTTCTTTTAGCTTCCATTTGAGGTGGAATTTGATAACCTAAACTTTCTTTTGAAACATTTTGATAAGAAAAATTTTTAATATACAGATGAAAAAGATATAAATTTTTAACATATCTACTAAAAGCCATCAAAATTTGAGTTTCATCAACTCCTTGACCGAGTAAAAATCTAAGTTTTTCTAAATAATCACCTTTTTCAAACAGCGTATCAAATACATCATCAAAACTTGTTTGATTAAAATTAAAAACTAATTTATCGATGATATCATTATTTATTTTTTCCACTAGCATAAGTTTATCAAGTTCACGAAACAAAAATCTATAATCAATTTTTGCTATTAAATATTTTAGATGATTTATATCTATTTGTTTATTTCGTTTAGCCAAATATTCGTTTGAAGCGATTATCAAATCTTTTAGTTCAGGCTTGAAAAATCTGACAAAATTTTTACCAAAAGGTTTAGTTTTCGCTTTTTTATCTTCTCCACTAAAAAAAATATATAAATTATTCCCCTTTAAAAGTTTTATAAGTTTATCAATATCTTTGGGCCATTTATCTGTTTTGATTATAAGAGTGCTACTATCTCCAAAAAGAGAATTTTGAGAAATATGTCTTTTTGCAATATCAAAATTATATTCATCAAAATATAACTTTAAAACTTCACTATTTTTGGTCTGTTCATTTATCTTATCTTCATAAATCGATAAAAAAAACTCATCCCCATAAAATAGAAAAAAATTTGGAAAAGTGTTTAATTTAGCAACTTCCCATATTTTCATTTTTTATCCAACTCTTCTATTCTTTCTAAAACACTTGGATGTGAATGATACATAAGTGAATAAATTTTACTTGATTTTGGAAATGATTTATTCTCTTTTACAAGTTTAATAAGAGCTGATTTTAAATTAGAAGCATCTCCAAGCTCGGCACCCATCTCATCGGCTGCAAATTCATTATGTCTTGATATTAAATTAATTATAGGTGATAAGAAATAGAAATAAACTTCTCCAACAATAAAAGCTAAAACTAAAATATTTCCAGCATTTTTTTGAATATGAAGTCCATCAAATAAACTATCTGGTAAATTTCCAATTATAAAGAAAAGTCCAAACATCATAACTGCCATCATTGCTATATTTTTGATTATATCTTTATGTTTGAAGTGACCAAGCTCGTGTCCTAAAACTGCTAAAATCTCTTTTGGAGTAAGTTTTTGCACTAATGTATCAAACAAAACTACTCTTTTAGTTTTTCCAAACCCACCAAAAAAGGCATTTAAACGACTATCTCTTTTACTTGCATCCATTACAAAAATTCCACTCGCTTTAAATCCAACTCTATCCATAATAGATTCAATACTTTCTTTTAACTCTTCATTGTCTAATGGAGTAAATTTATTAAATAGCGTCATAAAAATAGGATAAAGCATATTGATTGCTAAAATCACAACAAATACAAAAGCAAAACTAATAAGCCACCAGTTTTTGAAATTATCTATGAAGTAAACAAGTGCCCAAAACACAGCCCCACCAATAATAATAAAAAGAGCTATTTTTTTAATCTCATCAACTATAAAAAGTTTCCAACTTGATTTGTTAAATCCAAATTTTTTGTCTATAATTTTTGAATAAATAACAACCGGCAATGAAACTATATAAACTAATGCAAAATATGAAAAAATAGTAACTAAAGAATTATTATTATCAAAATAGTTTATAAGCCAAAGCCCACCTGAAAGCAAAACCACAACAATCAAAAATGAACTTAATGCATCAAATACATCTATAATTTTTTTATAAACTGCATAAAGTCCAGCTTCTAAATACTCTTTCCTCTGCATCAACACAGCTTCTTTACTAGCTTCTTCTTTTATGTAAAAACTTTCGTGAATATCAAGTCCTACTCTAAATGAAATATAAAGAGTAAATATTATCAAAAATCCTATTAACATTTTTTTCCTTTTTTTATGAAATTATACACTATTTAAAAACTCACTTCAAAAGATCCAACAATTCACTTTTATCGAAAGTTGAATCATTTTCATCATAAATAATTTTTTGCATATTTGCTTTTTTATTTTGAAGTTCTATTATTTTTTGCTCAATTGTATTTTCTACAATCAATTTATAGACAAATACCGGTTTATCTTGCCCTATTCTATAAGCTCTATCTGTTGCTTGATTTTCCACAGCTGGATTCCACCAAGGGTCATAATGAATAATAGTATCTGCCTCTGTTAGGTTTAGGCCAACTCCCCCAGCTTTTAGTGAAATTAAAAATATTTGAATATTCTCTTTTTTAAATTCATTTATCACTTTCTCTCTATTTTTGGTAGCACCTGTAAGTTTTACATACTCTATTTCTCTTTTTTGAAGTTCTTCTTCAATAATTTTAAGCATAGAAGTAAATTGTGAAAAAACTAATATTTTTCTATTTTCAAGTAATAATTCATCTACAATTTCTAGAAATAGATCAAGCTTTGCTGATTGATTTATTACTTTTTCAAGTTTTAGTAACCTTGGGTCGCAACACACTTGTCTAAGTTTGAGAAGTGCATCTAAGATAGTCAGATGAGCTGAATTTAAACCTTTTTTTGAAATAGCTTCTTTTACTTTTTGTTCCATAGTTACACGAATAGTCTCATAAAGTTTAGCCTGTTTTTCATTAAATTGTGTATATTTTATAATCTCAGTTTTAGGTGGAAGCTCTTTTACTACATTCTCTTTCGTTCTTCTTAAAATAAATGGTTTTAATTTTCTATGAAGCAAATGTTGTTTAGCAAAATCTTTCTCTTTTTCTATAGGATTTTGAAAATATTCTTTGAAAAATTTATAACTACCCAAAAATCCTGGCATTAAAAAGCTAAAAATTGACCAAATTTCCCCTAAATGATTTTCAATTGGTGTTCCACTTAATGCTAATTTATGTTTGGATTTCAAAAGTTTTACACTCAAACTAACTTTCGCATTTGGATTTTTTATTTTTTGAGCTTCATCTAAAATAATATAATCAAATTCAAACTCTTTTAATTTATTAATATCCCTTGTTAAAACAGCATATGTAGTAATTACAATATCATATTTATCTAATTCACCAAAAATATGTTTCCTATTATTTCCATATAATAATATTTTAGATAAATCTGGAGTAAATTCTTCTATCTCATTTTTCCAATTAGCTAACAAGGAAGTTGGAACTACAATGAGTGAAGTTTTTAATTTTTCATTTTCTTTTAATCTAAGTAAATGCGCTAATGTTTGAATTGTTTTTCCAAGTCCCATATCATCAGCTAAAATTCCATTAAAAGAGTATTCCCATAGAAAATTCAGCCAATTAAGACCATCTTTTTGATAATCTCTAAGCTCTGCTTTTAGATTTTTAGGAAGGCTTACTTGTTTAATCCCTTCAAAATTCTTAAGTTTTTTAGCAACTTCAAATATTTTTTTACTACCTTTTATCTCTAACTTTTCAAGCTCATCCAATAAAACAGCATCTGCAAGAGTTACTTTCAATCCATTTTTTTCTTTTTTCTCAAACAAAGCCATTATTGTTTTAATAATAGGTTTTAAAGTATCACTTTCTACCTCAACAAAATAGTTTTTATTAACTTCTAAAAATAATTTTTTAGGCAAAAGTTCTAAATCTTCAAATTCATTTATAATTGACGATACCAATGGTGCAAGTGGTGCTTTTTTACCATTAAATTCAAATTCAAAAGACAGATTAAACCATCCATCTTTTTCATCTGATTCTAAAACTATTTTAGAATTCTTATCAAAAACCAAATCAAAATCTTCACTTTTTTCAATAATCCACCCATCATTTTTCAATTTTTCTAAACTATTGAAAAATATATTCCAAAGTTCCAATTTTTTACTATTTTTTTCTAAATAAACAAAAATATTATTATTAGATTTATCAAATTCAAAACCAAAGCTATCTTCTATTAATTTTTTATAATTTTCTTCTTTTTGTGAATTTCTAATAATTATAATTTTATGATCATCTTCGAAAAACTCTTTTTTATCTCGCCTTGGATAAAAAAAAGATATATAATCATCATATTTAAAATCTAATTTAAAAGAATCATTAAAAAGAAAAATTCTTGGTATTGGAGAAATTTCAACAATTTTTGTTTTTATCTCTTTTGGAACTAACAAATCCACATCTAAATATTTCAAAATTACATTTGCAACTTTTGTAATATCTTTAAATGTAACTGGTTTTAATGCTAAAATCTTAGATAAGTTATTACCGTCAATATCTATTTCTTCTAAACAATTTTCTTTTTTATTTATAAAAAATGGAGGATTTGATGAGATTAATTCTTTATTACTATCTACTTTTAAAACATATTTATCTTCTTCATTTTTTTCAAATTTTAATTTTAAATTATCTGTTTTTTTAAGAGTTACTGGCTCTTTATTATCTTCAATATATAATTTTTTAAACTTTATTATTGTTTTTAATGCAAAATTACCTAATTTCCCTCTAAAATTATCTACACAACAATCTCTACTATCCAAATCACTTAATCCTCTAAGAATTGGTAAAATTTCTTTATCATATTCATCTTCTAAATAAGAAGAATGAGCTAAAAGTTTTACTTTTTTACCTTTTGATGGAACTTTTGTTTTTAATAATTTAACCTGATAAAGATAAATAGCACCACTAATTAATTTATATATATAAAATTCTTCATTTAAGTTAACTTTTTCAAGAGAGTTAATCCACAAATCAAGAGATGAATATTTCATATCTTGTAAATTTTTTTGATAATATAAACAAGACGCGGCTACATGCTTACAATTATAGCCTATTTGGCATGAACATTTTCCTTCTATATTAAGAGTTTCATCTTTTGTAATTTTAATATCTTGAATATACTCTTTATCATCTTTTATAGTAGAATTTAACCTAACAAAATTATCACTATTTTCTATTATATTACACTTTAAAACAGCTCCTTTTTTAAATAATTTTAAACCTTCTTTATAAAAAAACAGTAATATTTTCATTTGAATTTCTTGTGTAGTCAATTTTAGCATTATAAACCTTTAAAAGTTGTAAGAGGATATTATATCACAAATTGAAGAGTTTCGTAACAAACGCTGACTTAAACACACTGAGCAAGAGAAAAAATAACTTAAAACTCCTCATCAACAATTGCACAAATCATATGACCGACCATTATGTGCATTTCTTGAATCCTTGGAGTATCATTTGAAGGTATAACTAAATTTATATCGCCTAAATCTTTCATCTTTCCACCACTTTTACCAGTTAAAGTTATTACTTTACAACCTATGTTTTTAGCACTTTCGATTGCTTTTATTACATTTAAGCTGTTTCCACTTGTAGAAATTCCTATAAGTAAATCTCCTGCATTTGCTAGTGCTTCTGTTTGACGAGAAAAAACATACTCATATCCATAATCATTTCCAATTGCGGTAAGTGCTGAAGTATCGGTTGTAAGTGCAATTCCAGCAAGAGCAATTCTCTCTTTTTTAAATCTTCCGCTTAATTCCGCTGCAATATGTTGAGAATCAGCAGCACTTCCACCATTTCCACAAATTAAAACTTTACCACCATTTTTAAGAGTATTTGTAGCTAAAACTCCTGCTTCTTGAATTAATGGCAATAAATTTTCCATCTTTTTTGCTGTTTCAATATGAGCATTTAAACAATTTTTCAACATAATTTCATCCTTTCAATTATACTTGTAGTGCTTTTTCCATCTACAAATTCAATAAGTTTCACTTCTTTTGCGATGTCACTTCCTACCACTTCTTTATCTTTATAATCCGCACCTTTTACTAAAATATCGGGCTTAACTTTTTTAATAAGTTCATATGGAGTATCTTCATTAAAAATTACGACATAATCCACCACTTCCAAACTTGCAAGTAAATAAGCTCTATCAAATTCATCATTCACGGGACGAGTAGAACCTTTTAATCTTGATACAGAATAGTTTGAATTCACTCCCACAATTAGAACATCACCTAAAGCTCTTGCTTTTTGTAAATATTTCACATGTCCTAAATGAAGAATATCAAAACATCCATTTGTAAAAACCATTTTTTTATTTTCTTTATGTAAAGATTCACTTAATTCTTCAATTTCATCAAAATTAACTATTTTATGCTCTACTGAATTATCAATGTTTTTTTCATAATGAAGTATTTCATCAATTGTAACAACTGCACTTCCTACTTTTCCTACAACCACAGCAGCAGCCGCATTTGCAAAGTGCATAGCATCAATTAAATTATCATTTTGAGCTAAAAAATATCCTAAACTTGCTAAAACAGTATCACCTGCTCCAGTTACATCAAAAACTTCTTTCGCAAGAGTTGGAATTTGAATAAATTTATCCCCAAAAAGTGCCATTCCATCTTCACTTAAAGTAACTAAAAGATATTCTAAATTAAGCTCTTCTTTCAAAGCCCATCCTGCTCTTAATAAATCCTCTTTTGAATTAATTTCTATTCCAGTTGCTACTGATAATTCTTTTTTATTTGGTTTTATCATATAAGCATTTTGATATTTATAAAACCTATTTTTAGGATCAATTATAAGTTTTTTACCATTTTCATTTGCTAAATTTATAATATTTTGAGTTAAATTCTCTGTTAAAACTCCTTTAGCATAATCACTAAGTAAAATAACATCAATTTTTGAAATATTCTCTTTTACAAAATTTATAATTTTAGCTTCATTTTCTTTTGAAATATCTTCTTTTGATTCTTTGTCATATCTAATAACTTGCTGATGAGATGAGATAACTCGACTTTTTATAATTGTTTTTCTGTCTTCATCTACAAAAACACCACTTGTATCTATGTTTTTTTCATTTAAAAGTTTAAACATTCTTTCATTTTCATCACCTAAAACAGTTGAGACAATTACATTTGCACCCAAGCTAATTAAGTTATTCACAACATTTCCAGCCCCACCAAGTCTATCTTCTTCTTTTATTACCTCAACAACTGGCACTGGTGCTTCGGGCGAAACTCTATCACTTTTTCCCCATAAATAGTGATCTATCATAAAATCACCAATTACTAAAATATTTTGTTTCATTTTACTTCTGCTTCATAAATTCTTTTAATTTCTGGAATATATGATTTTATACCCTCTTCTAAACTAAATTGTGGATTATAATTTAACTCTTTTTTAGTATCTTCTATATTCGCCTGAGTAAAATATTGATATTGACTTGCAAATGGATTTGAAATATATTTATCTTCTCTTTTTATATTTAATTCTTTTTTTAGAATATCTACAATATCTTGAAAACTTCTCGCAATTCCTGTTCCTACGTTATAAACCCCATTTTTTGCAGTTGTAGCTTTTACATTGGCTTGAATAATATCTTGTACATAAATAAAATCTCTCTTAATTTTATCACTTCCTTCAAAAAGTTTTGCATTTTCACCTTTTAGAAGTTGTAAGCCAAATTGTAGAATCATTGATGCAGTTTTATTTTTAAAATATTCTCTTTCTCCATAAACATTAAAATATCTAAGCCCTACAAGTTTTATTTTGTCATAATACTCTTTTGCTAAATTATCCATCATCAATTTTGAAAATCCATATACATTATTCGGATTTTCTTTCCCCACTTCAAAAATATCACTATTTCCATAAGTTGCTGCACTACTTGCATAAACCACTGTTGCTTTCATCATTACAGCCATATCAAGTAAATCTCTAAACGCATTTACATTTGTGTCAATCATAATTTTTTGATCTAAAACAGTTGTATCGGAAATAGCCGCTTCGTGAAAAATATAATCAAAGTTATACTCTTCTAATCTTTTTAAATTTTCTTTATTAGTAATATCACCACTAATTACAATACCTTTAAATCCAAGCAAATTTTTGAAATGTCCAAAACTTTTAAGATTTCCGTTGCTAAAAGTCTCTTCACTTCTAAATTTATCAAAAACTACTACTTTTGCATCGGGATAATTTTCTTGAAAATAAAAAGCTAAATTACTACCTATAAATCCAGCTCCACCTGTTATTAAAATTGTTTTATTATTAAAATCTGTATCAATATATTTCATAAAAATCCTTTTTTACTAATTATATCAAAAATATTTCCCTCTTTACTAACTAATATATTTTTATCAACTCCAGCTTTTTGACCTGCTTCAATATCTCTACTTGAATCACCTATTAAAATTGAATTTGCTAAATCAATATTATATTCATTCGTTAAATCTAAAATCATTTTTGGAGAAGGTTTCCTACATTCACAAACTCCACTAATATCTGGATGATGAGGACAAAATATAACATCTTCAATCTTAATTCCTCTTTTTAGAAACTCATCTTTCATCCATTTAGTTAAATTTAAAAATTCTTCTTCAGTGTAATATCCTCTTGCAATTCCAGATTGATTGGTAACTACAAAAATCTTATACCCTTTATCTTGAAAATGTTTAGCAAGTTTAAAAATCCCATCTCTAAAATGAAAATTTTCAATTTTACCAACATATCCATAATCAATATTAATTACTCCATCTCTATCTAGAAACAAGGCTTTCATTTAACTCCTTTATAGCTTTTATTACATCATTAGCTTTTATTGATTTCATACATTCATGAGTTTTCAAAGGACACTCCCTTTTCATACAAGGTGCACACTTTAAGTTTTTCGTTACTATTTTATAATTTTGTGAATATGGAGAAGTTTCTTTATATTTTGTAGGACCAAAAACTGCAACTATTGGCACATTAAATGCAGAAGCAATATGCATCGGACCACTATCATTTGTTACAAACATACTAAGCCCCGCTATTCTTTCACAAAGTTCTCGAATTGAGAGTTTTCCACATAAATTTTGATAATTTTTAATCATTAAATTTTTTTCAATATCTTTTGCGATATCTTCTTCCCCTGGACCACCGAAAATAATAATATCATACTCTTTTGCCATCTCATTCGCTACTTTTGCAAATTTTTCAGGATACCATCTTTTTGCACTTCCATAGGTTGCCCCTGGATTAATTCCAAGAGTTGGCTTATTATATTTAAAAGGAGTAAAATATAGTTTTGGTTTATAAATTTCTAAATTTTTATTAAGTATATTATCTATAAATTTATTATATTTTTCTACTTGATGGCCTTCATAATTTTTAGAAAAATTAAAACTTTTTTTAGCAGAAAACTTCATGAAAATTTTTGAATAAAAACTACTTCGAAAACTTACTCCAAACTTAGCTCGAATTTTAAAAAGTTGTTTAAATCGGTGATTTCTATCATCAACTACAATTTTATCTACTTTTGGATGATTTTTAAAAAGTTCAGTTGAGACAAAACTACCAAAGATTATAACTTCATTTGGATTTAAATTATCAATTAATTTATCTACTGCCCCGCTTGCCATAACAGCATCACCAAGCCAAGTAGGAACTTCAATTAATAGTTTCATTTATTACCTTTAAAGTTTCATTTACATTTTTTTCAATAGAAAAATTTTGAGCAATTTGATAATTTTTTTCTTTAATTTCATTTAAATAATTTTCATCATCTAAAAGTTTTTGAATTAATTCTATTTTATAATCTTTTGGATTTTTCATTACAAAACTTTTATCCAAGATCTCACTTGCACCATTTTGAGCAGTCGTAAAAACTACACATTTATAACTCATTGCCTCTAAAACTACATTGCTAAAAGGTTCATAATGAGTTGGAAAAATAAAAATATCGGCCATTGAATAAAATTTATTTACATCACTTCTTGGACCTGTAAAAATAGCATTTACATTCAATTCTTTTGCTAAATTTTTATAATAGTCCATCTTTTTTTCTTTACCAACTATAAAAAGTTTATAATTTTTTAGTTTAGAAACAATTTCTAAAACTTCTTCAACACCTTTTCTTTTAAATCCACTTCCAACATAAAGCAAAATTTTCTCATTTTGGATATTAAATTCTTTTTTTATATCATCAAAATTCGCTATTTTTTTAATCGGTACACCATTATAAATTACCTCAACTTTTTGTGGATTTATGTTGTAAGTATTGATAATTTGCTTTTTTACCATTTGTGAATTTGCTATTATTTTTTTAGCATTTTTAAACATTCTTTTTTCAATAAAAAGATAAACTAAATGAAGAGGATTAAATTTTGACTTTTTCTCAACTTCCAAAAAAACTTTATGAACTCCGTCCCCTGCACGATAAATATCTGGACAAACAACTCTTTCAAGTGAAAAATAGAATTTATCTTTTTTATTTAGACAAACTTCTAAATTATACCAAATAGCCTTTATCCAACTTGCTAAAAATTTTGGAGCAGAGGAATATTTTATTTCAACTTCTATTCCCAACTTTTTTAATCCATCACTCAGACGAACTAAATAATTCTCCGCCCCTCCAAATTTGTTTTTTTTAAGACGAAGGAAGGTTATTTTTTGCATTAAGTTCCTTCATAAATTGTACTATCTCTTTTGCTCTATTTTCCCAAGTAAATTGTTTTCCCATTTCATAAGCATTTTTTGAAATAATTTCTAATCTTTCTTTATCTAAATTTAAAATATAATTTAATTTATTTAAAAAATCCTTTTTATCACCTGCTTTAAATAAAAATCCATTTTCTCCATCTCTAATTATTTCTTTAATAGGTTTAAAACCACTGGATAAAACAATATTAGATGTCATTAAATACTCATAAAGTTTTATTGGTGTTGAAAAATTATTATAACTAGAACTAATGTTTGGAATTACCGTTAATTTACTTTTCTTTAATATCTTTTTAATCTCATCGTGAGTTTTAAATCCCAAAAATTCCATATTTTTACCTGCTTTTTGTTGTAATTCTTCTTTTCTTTCTCCATCTCCAATTATTTTAAGTTTTATATCTAAATTTTTAACCGCACCTATTAAAAAATCAACTCCTTTCCATTTCTGAAAAGAACCAATATAATAAATTTCCTCTATTTTAGAAAAATCTTTTTTTATATATTCAGTTGTAAAATTAGTACCATTATGGATAACTTTTTGAAATTTAGTAGTTTTAAAATACTTATTTATCTCTTCTTGTAAAGATTGATTTATAAAAGTAAGAGCTAAACTATTTTTATATACAAATTTTTCTATATCTTTTATCTTTTTATTTGTATTAGAAAAAATTTCATGTGCTTCAAAAATAACTTTTGCCCCATTTTTAATTAAAAATTTAGCTATTTTTAAATGTCTTACATAAAAATAGTCATAATTTTGAATCTCTTTTTTTAAATTAAAATTAAAAATTTTATTACTTCTTATTAAAAATTTTTTAGATAAAGGTTTTAAACTTAGATCACATTTTAAACCATAAAAATCTAAAATATTTTCCCCACTTTTTTCATAAACAAGTGTTGTATCAATTATTTTAGACAATTCACAGCTTGTATTTATTACAGAAATTGTCCTTGCCTTTTTTGATGGCAATTTTTCAGGATAAATATATGCTATTTTCATTTTTAGCCTTTGCAATTAAAAATAAACCAAAATATATTAACAAAAATTTCAATTCTCTTCCTTCTACTAATCCTCTTATTAAATAATAACCAATAAAAGATGTTGTTATTGATAATGTATATAAATTTAGTGATTTGTAACTTTTATATAAAAATATAAATACAAAAATTAAAAATGTTATAACACCTATAACTCCTTCTTTATAAAAAATTTGTAATAAAAATGGTTCATCACTAAAATAACGTAATTTATTTCCTTCTTTAACACCAAACTTTTTAGGTGCATGGTAAAAATTAAGAAATTTATCATATTGATAATTATCAGGACCACCAATTCCTGTAATTAAATTACCATATTTTAAAAATATAGGTAATCTAGTTTTAACAATTACATCTCTTCCATTTGGAGATACTCCTTGATAAAGTTTTTGTTTTAATAAAGATGAATGCTGATAGATATAATATCCACTTCCTACTAAAATAGCAGATATTACTCCAACACTTACAATAATTCTTTTTATATACTCTTTTTTTAAATAACTTAAAGCAATAATAAATATTACTGTTTCACCAATCACACCTACCCATGCCCCTCTAGCCCCTGTTAAAAGCAGTTCTATAAAACCTATTGCTAATAATATTAAAGTAATATATTTGAGCTTATTTCTAAATATAAAAAAACTACTTAAAATAAAAGGATATATAGTTAAAAAATAGTCACTATAATTTCTGGATAATCTTATTGATAAATTAAAATTAGGATTATTTTTGATATATATATAAGCATATCTGATAGTATCATAAGCAAATGCTAAAATAATCATATAAAATAAAATTTTCATCATAAGTCTTTTATCTTTTATATTCAAAGCTATAATAACAAAAATAGAAGTATTTAAAAATTCAACTTCAAATTCTTTAATTGACTCAACACTATTTGAAAACGAAAATATTATAGATAATATAATTGAAAATAAAAATAAAAACAGAGTAATAAATAAAGATTTATTTTCTACAAAATATTGTTTATATAAAAAAGTTTTATTTTTAAATATATCAATAAAATAAAATAGTATTGCACCATAAAGACCTATATATTTTATTTTTGTTAATCCCTGAACAAAACTTCCAAATAAAAACATACCTAAAAAAATAATAATTAAAAATTGAATATTTTTATAATTCATTATAAAACCCCTCCAGTGAAAAAGCAATATTAAACCAGTCATATTTATTTGCTGTTTTTAATGCTTCTTCTTTAATATGCTCTAAATTTTTATTGTTTAAAATTATATCTTTTGCTACATACTCAAATTTATCATAATCATCAATTAAAAATGAGTTTTTATCACTTAAAAATTCTACTAATCCACCTTTTTTTGAAGCAATAACTGTTTTGTTAGCAGCTAATGCTTCTAGTGCGACCATTCCAAATGGCTCATTAAATTTAGATGATACTATTACAAAATCAGCAAAATTATAAGCCAAATACATCTTTTGTGGAGGGATATAATCATTAAAAAATATATTATTTAATTTATTTGTTTCTATATATTTAATCAAATTATCATAAAAATTTCTTCTATCACCAGATTTTGAAATTTCTCCAAAACAATAAAATTTATATTTTTCATTATCTTTGAATAAATTTGCAAGTTTAATAAATTTTTCTACTCCTTTTTCGGGACTAATTCTTCCAAAATAACAAACATTAATTTCATCTTCTTTCTTTTTTAAAATGGATTTAATATTCTGTGAAAAATCTTCTATATCTTTAAATTTCTTAGAATCTACTCCATTATAAATAGTTTTAAAAATATTACTTTTAATAATATTTTTATTTTTATAAGAGTTTTTAATATAGTTACTACACCCAATAAAAGCATCAACTTTTGGATATGGATTTTTTGAAAATTTATTACTTTCATTATGCATATGTAAAATAATTTTTATATTTGGATTAAATTTTCTTATCCAATCAATAATTTCTTTTGAGTCATAATAATTATGAATATGAACTATATCAGGATTTATATCTTTTATAATATTAAAAACTCTTTTATTATAAGAATAAACATCCCATGCCAAAATTTTTTGAAAAATTCTTTTGTAAATTCTACTTAAATGAATTCTATGATAATAAACTCCATTTTTATATTCTTTTAGTGGTAAAAATTTACTACTCAATGAAATAATATGTGTTTGATAAGAAATAATTCTTTTTGAAACTTCATCAATCCAACTTTCAACTGCCGCACCTGTTGTAGGTGGAACTGGATGTATCGGTGCATTAAACATTACAACTTTTTTCATTCTATTTCTCCAATTAAAATTTGAATAGTTTTTTCCCAAGTATAATAATCTATTACATACTTTCGAGCATTTACTGACAAATTATTTCTATTTTTTAAAGCTTTGATTATATTTTCTTTTAAATCATTAATATTATTTATTTCAAATAAAAATCCATTTTCACCATCTTTTACAATATCAATCATACCACCATTTTTACTAGCCACCACAGGCAATCCACACGCCATTGCTTCTATAAGAGTTATACCAAAAGCTTCATGTCCTATACTCGGTTGAACAAAAATATCACCCATATTTAGATAATCAGGTAAAAGTTTGTTATCTATTTCTCCTAAAAAAAGAACTTTTTTTTCTACTTCTAAATCTTTTGCTAAATTTTTTAATTTATCTAAATATTCGCCTTTTCCTATTAAAATATAACAAGCATCTATATTTTTCAAAGCTTTAATAACTATCTGAAATCCTTTCCATCCTACAATTCTTCCAACACTTATCAAAATTTTTTTATTTTCCAAATTGTATTTTTTTCTAAAGTCTTTTCTAATTATTAAATTAGGCTTAAATATATTTATATCAACACCGTTAGATAGAATTATAACTTTTCTTTTATATCTATTTTCTATAATTTTTTTATTTGCATTACTTACAGCAAACATAAAATCCACATATTTCGCAAAAAATTTATCAAATCCATAAAAATCTTCCCCACCTGAAATAAAAACTGTTTTAATATTAGGATTAATTTTTTTCATAAAATAACAAGTAAAAAAATCCAATGGTTTATGAATTAAAAAAAAATCATATTTTTGAGTTTTTAAATAAGAATAAGCATTTCTAAAAAAGCTAACTCTTTCTCCCAATTTTTTAAACCTATTTCCTAAATCTAAAATTTTTTCTCTTGAAGTAAATTTAAACATTTTTAAAGGAATGTTTTCATATTTTATATATTTTCCAACTCCACCTATTAGTTCTATTTGATGACCTTGTTTTATAAGCTCTTTACTAACTTCCCAATAAAATGTTTCAATTCCACCACTTTTTATTGTTGTTGTTATGTTATACATACAAAATTTCAAATTTTGTCCTTTAAATTTAAATAACTTTTATAAGCCTCATCTACTTCAATTAATTTCATAGCAGAATTATCTCTATCTTTTTTTGGTAATTTTTGTATAAAACTTCCTTCTTCTTGAATAACTTCATGAATATTTAAATCTTGATAAGGTCCTATCTCTTCTGATGATGTTGGAGAAAATAGAGAAATAGTTGGAGTTTTTAACGCAACTGCTAAATGCATAGTCCCAGTATCATTGGTTATAAGCATTTTTAAATTATTAACTAAATTTGCAAGTTCAATAATATTAGTCTTACCACACATATTTATAATATTTTTGTTTTTTACTTTATCAATTATTTCATCAGCTAAGTTACTCTCATTTTGAGTACCAACAATTACAATTTTTTCACCATTTTCTAATAATTTTTTTGCCAATTCTATAAATCTATCAATAGGCCACATTTTATAAATATCTGCTGCACCTATTTGAAAGCCAATATATTCTTTAAATTTATCAAATTTAGGGTTATCTTCAATTTCTCCTATTTCCATAGTTGGATCAATTACTTTACCACCAATTTTTCTAACTAAATCTAATCTATCTTCAATTGTATGTTGCTGTTTTTTAGAGAAATCAAACGATAAATATTTTTTTAAATAAGTCTTAGTAGGATGTTTTAAAACATATTCACTTCCACTTAAAATAGACAATTGAATATCTTGTGGTCCATTTGAATGAAAAATAAAAATTATTTTAGGCTTAACTTTTTTTAATTTAATAACTGCTTTAAAAAAGTTTTTATATTTCCCATCATATTCAATAATTTCATCAATATATTTAAAATTTTTAAATAAAGGAGCATAACTACTTTTCAAAACTGCTACTATTTTATTATTAGGAAATGATTTTTTTAATGATTTTATAGCAGGAGTAGAAAGTATAGTATCACCCAATGCCGTATTAGAAACTACTACAAAAGTATCATTTTCATTTATTTTTAAAGTTTCAATTTCTTTTGCAGATTTCAAAAATAAATTAATAGATTTTTCAAATAGACTTAAAATATTCCTTTTTTACTTTGTTAATGGACATATGTCTTCTTCTAAAATTACTTCGTTTTCCATTTTATAATCAATATCAAACATTTTTTCTTTTATAATATCATAAATACATTTTGGTTCATTACACTTTTGAAAACAAAACACCCCTTTTAACCTTTTGTCTCTTATAATTTTAATTTCTTGTTTATTATTTAAAACAACATAAGGAGAAGTTGGGCCAAATATTCCTATACTTTTTTTATTTAATGCTAAAGCTATATGTAAAGGTCCAGAATCCACACCTATAAATAAGTCCACTTCTTTTAATAAATCAATAAATTGTTGCGAAGATTTTTGAGTTTTTTTAAATATAAATAAATTATTATTTTTAAAATTTTTTGCTTCATTTTTTGGTAAAGCTAACACACTATTTTTAAAATAAGTTTGTAAAAATTTTACATTTTCAACAGACAAATTTTTAGTGATATCTGTTGAAATTGGAGCAATTAATACTTTCATATTTTTATCAATTTTAAAATTAATAGCTTGTTTTTCTTTTATTGTCTTTAAATAAAAATATTCTCTAATTCTATCGTATAAATTATCTATTTTTGTAAAAGATTTAAAATGTTTAAAAGAAGAATATTTTTTTGTAAATAAAATAAAATACTCACCATCTTCCCCAAAACTCCAAGGATTAAATCCTAAATCAATACTTTCATTTTTTAAATATTTAGTAAGTATAAATATGGATAATGGATTTTTTTTATTAAAATATTTTATAGTTATATTTGGAAAATCTTTTAAAATCTCTTTAGCATAAGAATAATGTTGTAAAGATGTAATTAAAATATATTCTTTATCTAAATGTTTTAAAATAAACTCTTTTATTATTACAAAAGCAATAATACTATCTCCATATCTACTAAAAACACTGAAAAGTATAGTTTTAGACTGTTCTATTTCATCTTTTGAGATTTGCATACTTTTATCTATTTTTTTTGCATACTTTTTATAAATAAATTTCATAAATTATCCTTAATTTTATTAACAACTAATTCAGGTTCAATATTTTCAGCAATTTTACTTTTATCTTGAATTACTAAATCTCTATATCCCCATGGATACCATTTATTCATATTTGTTTTTCCACTAATTGCAATAGTTTTTACTCCAAGTGCCGGAGCAATATGCATAGCACCACCATCAAAAGTAACAAACAATTTTACATTTACAATAAGTCCTGTTAAATCAAGTAAAGAATTAGTTTTTATCCATTTAGCGTTTGTATTATTTTCAATCCATTTCGCACTTTCAAAATCATCAGGCTCAGCCGTAATAATTATATTTTCATCTAAATTATCAATAATTTTTTTAAATTTCTCTTTTGAATATCTGTTTTCTTTAATTCTTGAAGAAATATGAAATAAAAGATAATTTTTATAGTTTTTATAGTTTTCTTTTAATTCTTCTGGAACATAAAAAAATGATTTTTCATTCCCTTTTTTTACTTCCAATGGTTCTAAACATTTATAACAAAACTCTACTTCGTGTTCATTTGGATTAACTTCTATATGATGAGTAAAATTATCTCTATTTTTTGTATCTTTTACACCAATTCTAATTTTTGCTCTACTTAAATTACTAAACTGCTCAGCCGAAGAAGAATATCCACTTCTAAAAACAACTACCGCGTCATATTTTGTAAAAAATATTTTTGACATTATTTTAATTTTTCCAAAAAGTGCAGAAATTTTATCACTAAAAGCTTTTTTATGTTTTGGCTTAGTATATGAATAAATTGTATCGACAAATGGATCTTTATCAATTGCTATATAATTATAACTATTTACCACAATATCGATTCGAGCTTGTGGATACTTTTTTCTTAGAGCTTCAATTGCAGGAGTCGTACAAACTAAATCACCAATATTATCATTTCTAACAAGTAAAATTTTCATTTTATTAAAGCCTTATATTTATCTACTAATTCTTTTGCTAAATTTTTTATTTCAAATTTATTTAAAATATTATCTCTCATAGTCAAATATTGAGCTTTATCTACTTTTAAAAGTTTAATTATATTTTTATAAACACTATTGCCATTCAAATCACAATAAAATTCATAATTTTCACCAAATATTTCAGGAATTCCACCAACTTTACTTGGCAAAACATAACAACCAAAATATAAACCTTCTAAATAAATTAAACCTAATGCTTCTTTATGTGATGGGCCAAGCAATATATCTATTTTTTTCATCAAATTAAAAAGTTCTTTATTTTTTAAAAATCCATAAGTTTTTATTTTATTATTATCAAAATTTAACTCTTTTTTATTACCACAAATATTTAATTGATAATCTATACCTTTTTTATCAAGTAATTCAATTGCTTCTAAAACTTCTAAATATCCTTTTTTATCGTTATCTCCAAAAGCAAAAAGTAATTGAATAGGTTCTTTTATTTCATTAAATTCTTCTTTTTTAAATTTAAAAACATCATGAGGAATAGAATTATGAATAAATTCTACTTTTTTAATAGTATTTATTTTTTGTTTTATATCATTAACCAAACTTTGACTAACTCTTAAAATTAAATCTGCATTTTTTGGAATAATTGGATTATTAAATTCTCTATGAAAATGACAAACTATTTTGGGTTTATAAGAAAGTCTTTTAACTAATTTATCAACTAATTCAAGTCTATTATGAAAATGTAAAATATCATATTTTTCCTTCTCTATAATATCTATCATTTCTTCATAAGTAAATACTTTTAAATTTAAAAATTTATTAAAAATTTTGTTTTTTAATCTATTTTCTGGAATTGTATAATATTTTATATTATTTATTATTTTTTCTTTATACAAATCATAACTCATACTTAAACAACTAATATCAATATCTAAATTATCACAAAAACTTTTAATAACTTTTTGAGCACTTCCTTCATTATTTAAAATTAAATCAGCATGAAAATCTACCATACAAACTTTCAAATTAATTCCTTAAAAACTATTCTCACTTTTTAACCTTTGCATACAAACTTCCTAAAATATTATTACTAAAAATAAAAAGTTGTTTTTTTATCCATTTATCATCTTTTTTAACAGATATTCTTTTAATCTCATCTAAGTTTTTATTCGGAATATTAACTCCTCTTTTTGTTGTGTATAAAACTTCATAACCAATACTTTTTGCCAGTTTTATATCATCATCGCTATAAATTCCACGAGGCCAACATAATTGATTTGAAAAAATATTATGCTCTTTTAATCTTTCTTTACTTAAAACCAATTCTTCTTTAAGTGAAATTTTACCAAAATAATCGTCTCTATGAAAATGGGTATGTGAATGAATATCAAAAACATTTCTCATTTTTTCAATCTCATCCCAATTTAAAACTACTTCATTTGCTCTTTCTTGAACTATTTTTTTACATTCATTATGTTTTCTTGTAACAAATTCATAACTTTTTTCACTTGCTTTATCAATCCATCCCGTAATTACAAAAAGAGTAGCTTTTAAATTATATTTTTTCAAAATTGGATATGCATAAATATAGTTATCTCTCCAACCATCATCAAAAGTAATCAAAACCGCTTTTTTATTTAGTTTTAATTCACCTTTTTTATATTTTACAAACTCTTCACTTGTTAAACTTTGATAATTTTCTGAAATAAACTTCATCTGTTTTTCAAAATTTTCTACACTTGAGGCAATAAAACTCTCTTTTGGAAATATATGATGATACATCAAAACTGGAACACTCACGATTTAGCCTTTAATTCATCATACAAATTTTCAGTCTCTTTTACCATTTTATCAACTGAGAAATTTTCCTCAATAAATTTTCTTGAATTATTTTTATAAAATTCTAATTTTTCTTTGTTATCAATTAATTCTAATAATTTTTCTTTCAAATCTTCTACATTCATCGGTTCAAAAAGCAGTCCATTTTTATCTTCTCTTACACACTCTGGGATACCACCTACACGACTACCAATAACTGGAACTCCAGCAGATGAAGCTTCCAAAATAGAAGTCCCCAATGCTTCTTCTTTTGAAGGCAATACAAAAATATCAAAATCACTCAAAATTTCAGGAACATCATCTCTTTGTCCAGTCATAATTACTTTATCTTCTAAATTTTTTTCTTTAATTAAGTTTTGTAAATTTTCCCTCTGAGGACCATCTCCAACAATTATAAGTTTTACATCTCTATCAATTTTAGAGACTGCTTCTATTAAATCTTTATGCCTTTTAGCTGACCTTAAAACTGCTACAATTCCTACAATTATAATGTTTTCATCAATATTAAATTCTTTTCTTAATTTATGTAAATTATTTGGTTTATAAAGTTCTGTATCAATTCCAGTATAGATAGTTTTAACATTTTTCACACCCATACTTTTTAAATACTCTTCAACTTGTTTTGAAACAGCAATTGTGATTGTGCTTAAATTATAAGATTTTGGTGAATTTATTTTAGTAAGTAAATGTCTTACTCTAACAACAGGAGTATCTGTAATTTTTCCTACAATTGCCCCAAGCCAAGCATCTTTTCCGGAATGAGTAGAAATGATATCAATATGATATTTTCGAACTAAAAACGCCAATTTTAAAATAGTCCAAATATTGTAAATTTGTCCCATTTTCATAGGAATTACTTTTGCATTTATTTCATTTTGATGTTTTACAATATTGCTATCAGGTTGAGCTACAAAAAAAACTTTATATTTTTTATCTAAATGATTTATAAGTCTAATTGTTCTTTTTTCTTGACCACCCCAACCTTTTGAGTATTCTATTTCTAAGATATTCACAATCTCTCCTCTATAATATTTTTAACTTCTTTCATATCAAATTGCATCAAACAATCACTTATCTTACTACCATTGCACCCATCTTGTCCACAAGGTATGCAATCCCAATTGTGTTGTATAACAATATGTTTTCCCATTTTTTGAATTCCATTTTTATTAGTATAGCCACTTTCCATCACTTCGTTATCCCAAGGTCCCCAATTAAAAGCACCACTTGGACCAAAAAAAGCAACTACTGGCGTATTTACAGCTGCAGCCATATGCATAATTGCAGTATCAACTCCTACAAAAAGTTTAGCTTTACTTGATAAATAAGCTACCTCTTTAAGAGATAATTTTCCACTTAAATTAATTGGACTACTTTTTGTAAAACTTAAAATTGATTCAATTTTTTTAATCTCTTTTTCATCAGGAGAAGCCGTCAAAACTACTTTTTTACCTTTACTTTCGATAAAATCAATAATTTCCGCCATTATTTCATCTTTTATACACTTAAACATCCATCTTGAAACTGGATGAATATGCACAAATTCATCTAAATTTAATTCATCTATTCTCTTTTCATCCTCTTTATCCCAGTAAATTTCTACTTTTTTTTCTAAAACTTCCAAATTTTGCTCGCGGATAGCATCTAGATTATTATCTACAATATGACGAATGAGTGTCGGTCTTGACATCTCTAAATTAAACACATTTTTTAAATACCAATTCTTTTTCACAGGATAACCAATTTTCATTTTTGCATTGCTAAATTTTGCTATAAAAGCACCTCTATCACCTTCTGTTGTATTGATAACCATATCATAATTTTTAAAACTTCTTAAAAATTTAAACTCTTCTATAATTTTTTTTAATGTTGGCAAACTTTTATAATAATTTCTATCATAAACAAAAATTTCATTTATATTTGGATTATTTGTTATCATAGACTCTGTACCCTTATTGACAACCATATCAATTTTTACCTTAGGATAGTAAAGTTTTAAATTTTTAATAAGTGGAGTTGTGAGTAAAACATCACCTATATTTCTAAATTTTATTACCAATATTTTCATTTTTTACCTTTGATATATTTCCAAAAAGTATATTCAGAATAAAGTTTTGCTATCACAAAGCCATCCCATCCTTCTAAAAATCCAAGCTTTATAAAATATAATTTAAAAAATGTCCAAACAGGTGAAAAGAGTGCTTTTAATTTATTATTCTTTGCTCCAATTGATGAGTATCTGTTTTGTTTAGTTATAAATTCTTCAATACTTTCATACGCTAAATGAATCATATGATTTTTTAGATAACCTTTTTTACAATTACACTCCACACTTTCGTGCACAACTCTATCATTAAATTTTGCTTTTTTCTTGTTAAAAAACCTAATTGAATAGTCAGGATAAAGTCCTAAATATTTAATATCTTTACCCCAAAAATTGTTTAATCTTGCTACAAAATAGGCATCAAATTGCGGTTCTTTAATCTCATTTAAAATTTCATTTTTTAGCTCTTCTGTAATTCTTTCATCACTATCAAGGACAAAAACCCAATCATTTTTTGCGAGTTCCACTGCTTTTTGTTTCTGTTTTCCAAATCCAAGCCATTCACTTGTTTCAACTCTCGCTCCTAGATTTCTCGCAATTTCACAAGTTTTATCCTCGCTTCCACTATCCAAAATCACAACTTCATCAGCCCATAAACTCGAATGCACAGCATCTGCAATAAATTTTTCTTCATTTTTTGTAATAATTACAACACTTATCATTTGTATTTCTCTTCATAATAATGTTTAAATCTTCTATGAAGCCAATACCACTCTTCTGGTTTTTCTTTAATCATTTCTTCAATAACTTTACTTTGCATTTGTACATTTTTATTTATATCTTTTTCAATTATAGCATCTTTAAAAACAATTTTATATCTATTTCCTTCTCTTTGGATAAAAACAGGAATAATTGGCACATCAAATTTTTTTGATAAAAGAGCTGCAGAAGGAGTTTGCAATGCTTTTAATCCAAACATTTCTACATCAACACCCTCTTCTTTAGTTGTATTTTGATCCACAAAAATACCTACACTTCTGCCGTTTTTAAGAGCTTTTATTAAATTTTTTAAAGCACCCTTTTTATCAAATGTTTCTATATTAAATGTTTCACGATTTTTTTTAACAAATTTATTCAAAGATTCAATGTCTAAATTCCTCACAACTACACTCATCGGAATTTCTAAAATTCCACCTAAGATTAAAGGCATCATCTCCCAATTTCCATAATGAGCAGAAATAAAAACAACAGGCTTATCTAAATAATTTTTAACTTTATCAAATCCAATAAATTCTACTTTTTTAGCTAACTTTTCTTTTGTAATATTTCTATTTCTAAAAAGTTCAAATATATTATAAACAAAATTTTCATACACTTTTTTAGCTAATTTAGCCTTTTCAATTTGAGGCATATTTGGATAAACTAAATCTAAATTTGTAAACAAATCTTTTTTTCTTCTATTTGGAATTAGATATAAAATATCTCCTATAATCTTACTTAAATTCATCTATTTTCTCCAAAATTTCCTCTATTTCAATATCATTTATAGAATAATCTTCTTTATCTAATTTATCTAAATATTTTGCCGTTTTACTTTTAACTATTTTTGTAGTGCTGTTTTCAAACATTCTACTAATTGGAGTTGTTCCAAAAAGTAAAATCGTAGGAATATTATTTGCCCAACCTATATAAGTTGGCCCCGTATCATTTCCTATAACTAAATCAGCATTTGAAATAGTAGCTTTTAGATTGTCCAGATTCATTTTCGGCAAAACTTTTGCATTAGATTTTTCAGATATTTCAAAAGCTATTTTTTCTTCTTCAATATTTCCAAAAGGAATTAAAATATTTTCATTTAATTTATTTGCTAACTCTATCCATTTTTTTGTAGGATATTGACGATTCTTTGCTGTACTTCCAACTATAAAAACAATATTTTTTTTTGATTTAGAAAAAAATTCTTTTGTATTGAAATCTTTATAAAACAAAAAATGTTTATGATTTATAAATTCATTTTGTGAAATATTTAAATTATATATTTGATTTATCATTTCACGATATCTATCAATTGTATGAGTAGAAGTTTTTAATTTTTCATCATAAAATATTTTTGCTAAACTTTCTCTAACATCCATTCGACCTATTGTTTTTTTAGAGATATTTTTATTAATAATTGCACTTTTTATGAGTCCTTGAAAATCGATTGCTTTGTCATACTTTGGAAATTTCTTAAGCTTTTTATATTCACTAAAAATATTTAATTTACTTTTTTTTAAACTTTTTAAATTTACTTTTTGTATAGAATTTATATTTGGATTTCCTACTAAAATTTCTGCAAAGCCTTCTTCTACAATCCAATCAACTTTTTTTGGTAAAAATTGTAAAACAATAGCAGTATGAATAATATCTCCTAAAGCACTAAGTCTTACAATTGCATCCAAAAATATCCTTTGTTAATTAATTGTTTAATTATACCAAAAAGTAGCGAATACTAGCAAATCCGTAAGCTTTTGAAAGTTTAATTTGCTCTATTTCTTTTTCACTTACAATTCCACCAAGCCCAAATACTTTTGGTTTAGCCTTATCACATATTTTATTTAAAACTTCTATTCCTAAACCTTCACGCCCTTTTGAATTAAAAATTGGTGAAAAAGTAATGAAATCTGAATTTTTAGCTTTTTTTACTTCTTCACTTGAATGAGTAGAAGCAAAAGTTAAGTAATTTTTAAACTTATCAATTAAATGAAGTTGATTTGAAGTAAGATGAACTCCATCAAATCCTAAATTAAGTAATTCTACATATTGATTTACGACAATTGGAATTTTATAATATTTTGCTATTTCAACTGCTAATTTTGCATTTTTTGCACTATTTTTATCACGAAAACAAATATAATCAGGGTTATATTTTTCAATAGAATTAGTTAAATCAAGTTTAAAGTTTGGATAAAATTTAGGGTCAGTAATTAAATATTTTTTCAAAGAAAAAACTCTTAAAGAGTTTCTTCTTCTAATGTTGTAGCACTTGCAAGATAAACATAAGTAAGAATCATAAATACAAATGCTTGCAAAATTGCTGAGAATGTAAGTAATGCAAATGCTGGTAAAGGAACAATCCAAGGTGCTAACATTAATAATACTGCTAAAAATAAATCATCACCTTTCATATTCCCAAAAAGTCTGAATGATAATGAAATAATTCTTGAAATATGAGAAACTACTTCAATTGGAAACATAAGCGGTGCTAATATTTTAACAGGCCCGGCGAAATGAGCAAAATAGTGAATTACCCCATTTTTCTTAATACCTTCATAATGATAATAAAAAAATACAATTAAAGCCAAAGTAAGTGTAAGATTTACATTATCTGTTGGAGATTCAAATCCAGGGAAAACTCCTAACATATTTGCAATAAAAATATAAATAGCTAATGCACCAGTTAATGGAAGATATTTTCTTGCTAAATCTTTTCTGATTACATCACCTCCAACTGTTAAAATACCACTTACTAAACTTTCCATAACATTTTGACAACCTCTTGGAACAGTTTGTAAATTTCTCGTAGCCATTTTTGCCACAACTAATGCAATAATCATTGCTAAAACAGAATGAATTACAAGCACTGTCATAGGGCCACTACCAAAACCTAAAAATAAAAATGGTTCATTCATTGACATTTCCTTTTTTTATTGAAATTTTATCATAAATTAATAGATTATGAATATAATTTTTCAAAATTATCCTTAATTTGTTACAAATTTTCATTTTGTCCCAATCTATAAATAGCAAAATCATATTTTACAGGGTCATTTTCATCAAAAATTTTTAGTCTATTTGTCAGAAGAATAGCTGATTCTAAATCATAAGTCTTTCTATTTAATAATCCTAATTTATGTGAGACATTAAAAGTATGAGTATCAAGTGGAATTATTAAATCAGATTTTTTTATGTTTTTCCATAATCCAAAGTCAATATTATCACTTCTTACCATCCATCTGAGAAACATATTCCATCTTTTATATGGAGAGCTTCCTTTAGTTTTACCTTTATATCTATTACCTATTAAAAATCTATAGCCTTTTGAATCATAAGAATTAATTTTATAAAATTCTTCCAAAATTGTATCAATTCCATCGATTACAAAGTTTTCTTTTTTATAACCTTTTAAAAACAGTTCTTCTAAGCTACCCACTCTTTTTAAAGTTATAAAAAACTCAGCTATATCTAAATTTGTTTGAAATCTATATTTATAATCTATAAAATATTTTTTTATCTCTTCATCACTCTCTTTTAAAATATTAAAATCTATTTTTTTTAGAAATTTAACAATTAAACTTGCTTTTCCATAAGCAAACAAAGCACAGATTAAAGATATTTTTTCATCTTTGTATTTTTGTGCTATCAAAATTGGGTCAGGATTTTCTTCACTTACCTTGTAATAATCTCTATTTTTTATCTCATTTTCAAGTAAATTTTTTATATCCATCTATTTAAAATTTTCTTTCTATTAATTTCATCATAATCTCTCTTAAAAATGGCTCTGTTATTTCTTTAATTCCTTCATTTGCCAAATTTTTAGCTTCTTCATAACTTTTTTTAATTGCATTTAGAATTCTTGTTTTTATCCATTTTTCTTCTTCTTTATTTAATCTTTTTTTAAATAAAGTTTTAAAATATATTCTTTCTTTTTCATCTAATTCTTCATACATATAAATAAAGGGCAAAGTCATTTTACCTTCATACAAATCATTCATTACAGGCTTTCCTAATGTTTTTTCATCGCTTACAATATCTAAAATATCATCAATTATTTGAAAAACAATTCCTAAATTTCGTCCATAAAGAGCATATTTTTGACTATCAAAATTGGCAAGTCTAGCAGATTCCAGGCAAGCCATTTCAATCAAAACTGCTGTTTTTTTATAAATCATATTCATATATTTTTGTTTATCTAAATTCATATTTTCACTTAAAGCTACATCTTCCATTTCACCTAAACCTAATATATAAATAGTTTTAGCTAAACTTTCACTTGCTTTCTTATCATAATTTGTTAGTTTTTCAAGTGCTTTACCAAAAAGCATATCTCCAAGCATTATGGCTATTTTATCTCCATATTTTGCATTAATTGACTTTCCACCTCTTCTTAATTCACTTTCATCAATTACATCATCGTGTAAAAGTGACGCTAAATGAATTGACTCCACGGACGCTGCTAAAACAACTGCATTAGGATTAATTGTAGTAATTAATTTAGCTCTAACTCCTTTTCCTTTTGGAATTTCATCAAAATACTTTAAATCTTTAAACATTTCATTCATATATTCATAAACTTTATTCATCTTTAACCTCTTTATATGGAACTTCACCATTAAACTGACCTTGATATAATGGTTTTAATTTCTTAACCCACTCTATTTTTCTATATCTTGGCTCATTCAATTTAATTCTTATATTTTTTTTTGGATTATATATTAAAATATTAAATTGTGCAATTTTATTTTTGAAATTTTTGAAATAAATCATCAAATATGGATCATTTACCTTATTTTGTTTAGCAATATAGATTTTATATCCATTTAATTGATAATTTTTATATAAAATATTTTGAAAAGGGTGAGTTTCATAATTATAAAGCATAACAAGACCTCTATTTTTATACAAAGTCCATCGAAATTTTAATATATAAATTTTATTATTGTAAAAAATTTTATAAATTGCAGGGTAATCTTTTTTGAGATAAATTGTATCATTTATCCACCAATATTTTGTTGGATCAAATGCAAAAAGAGAAATAGAAAAAAATAGGAATAAAACTTTACTCATTTTGAGAAAGAATATTTCCTGTGCTATTTATAAAAGAATCAAATTTTTTATCTTCTAATTCTTGTGATTTACTAAATTTAACTTCTGATAATTTTTGCTCTAAATTTTCTTCGTTTTCTTCAGCTATCATTTCTAATAAACACATTCGCTCAATTATATCTTCGATTTCTTGCTCTACTAAATTTCTATTCGCATTATAAACTATATCAAAAAATTTACTTTTTGGACTTCCCATAAACATACCATCATCTTCTGGAAATAATTCATTAATCATATCAAATCCTTTTACTTTTATTTTGTACTAAATTAAATAAAACGAAACAACTGCAAATTTTAACGAAAAAAAGCGTTAAAAAAAGTGTGCTTCAAACCCAAAGGGCGCTTGCGCTCCCTTTTTTAGCTTTTTGTAGTGTTAAGAAATTTGCTCTATTGCCCCGAGTATTTAATAAGTACATTAATTAATATTTATTTTATAATACAAAATTTATCTATTTTTGTCAATTTTTATTTTCAAAACCTGTTTAATCCCAATCATAGAGATTAATACTTCTAAAATCGAAGCCAAAATAAAGGCATTGTAGTGCATTAAATCAATACTTTTTGATTGATATGCAAGAGTAGATGTTGCAATTAATAAAGTCAAAGGCATAGAAAGACTTAAAGCAAACAGTAAAATTTCTTTCAAACTCATAAGTTTTATAAAAATTAAAGTTGCAAATATTCTAATACCTAACATTAAAGCTACAACTAAAAATGTAATTTTTAACATTTTCAAATCAATTAAATATCTCAAGTCAAAAGTACTTCCCACATGAATAAAAAATATTGTGATTAAAAATCCAAATCCAAATGGAGATAATTTATGTTCTAACTCTACATTATGCTCAAAAAATGATGTAATAAACATACCAGCTACAAAAGCCCCTAAAACCATATCTAAATGAAGATAAATCATTATAGAAATCATTATAAAAAATAGAGCAAAACTAAGTCTTATATCTTGATTATACTTATCATCATTAGGCATAATATAATGTTTTATAGTTGGAAACCACCAAAATAAAACTTTTGTAATATAAAATCCAACTATCAAAATAGTAATTAAAATAATTAATTTCAAAATCGAAAAATACATAGCACTTCCAACTCCAAGTTTGAAAATACCACTAATAACTGTTAAAACCATAATAGAAACTAACTCTCCAATCACTCCAATAGTAATTGCCATTTCTATCCACTTACTTTTTCCAACCTCTTTTTGCACACTTACAATGAGCCCTACACTAATCATTGGTAAAATAACTATAAAAATATTACTTAGATGAAAAATTGATACAGAAATAAGAGTTAATAAAAATATAAAAAATATAAATAAGCCACCTAATAAAAATATTTTTTTATCAATTTTTACAAACTGCTTTAGATTTACTTCCATTCCAGCTAAAAACATTAAATATAAAAACCCAACTTCTGCTAACAATTCAAACATATGACTGTCATGTAAAAGTCCAAAGCTTCCCACTAATGAGCCCATTATAATTTCTACAACAGCTATAGGAAGTTTCAAAATATTCGAAACAAATGGAGCAATTAATAATAAAATTGAAATTATTACAATTAATTCAATCTCACCCATTATTGGCAACTCTTAGCTATTTGATAATTATATTTTGTGAGCATTTGTATATCTTTGTTAGCAATTTCGCCTTTTATAGTTAAATAATTTCCTATTACAATAGAATTTGCACCTGCTCTCAAAGCTTCTATCCATTTATCTTCAAACATTAATTCTCTTCCACCAGCTAACATTATCATAGTCTCAGGTAAAGTCTTACGATATTCACTTATCCAAAAAAGTGCTTCTTCTTTTGTAATTTTAGTTTTTGTCAAAGGAAGTTTTTCATTTGGAATAAAAAAATTAAGTGGAATACTCATTGGATTTAACTCTTTTATACTCTCTAGCATTGAATATCTGTCTTTTTCACTTTCTCCTAAGCCTAAAATCCCACCAGTGCAGAGATTAAGCCCTACTTCTTGCACATTCAAACAAGTTTCAAATCTTTCATCCCAAGAGTGAGTAGTACAAATATTTTCATAAAACTCTTTTGAAGTTTCTAAATTATGATTATAATTTTTTATCCCTGCTTTTTTAAGCTCAATTAATTGCTCTTTAATTGCTGTTCCATTACAACCAATTAATGAAATATCAACCTCTTTTTTTACAGCAAAAGCCACTTCACAAACATATTCTAACTTTTTATCAGTTAAACCTTTTCCAGCCGTTACTAAACAAAATCCAACAGCTTTATTTGCTTTAGCAAGTTTTGCCTCTTTTATAACCTCATCAATAGATTTTTCTTTATATTTTTCAATTCCAACATTATAATGAGCTGATTGAGTACAAAATTTACAATCTTCACTACAATTTCCACTACTAATATTAGAAATTGCACATAAATATATCATTTTTTTATCTCTTTTAAACTGTTTTTCCATTCATCAGCCCCTACTCTTCTATAATAATGAGTAACCAAATATCTATCTTCCAAAATCTCTAACATCATACAACTACTATAATCCCTATTTCTTGCACAAGCTTCACCTGGATTCAAAATTAAATTTCTTCCATTGTAACTAATATCCTCTTGATGAGTATGTCCATAAATCACTATTTGAGTATCCAAAGGAAACATTTTAGTCGGATAATGCATAAGTTTAAATGTATGATTTGCTAAATTAAATTTAAATGGCTCATAATGCAAATTATATTTATTAATTAATGGATATAAATGGTAATCATTATTTCCAAAAACTGATACATAAGGAGTTTTTTCTTCTAAATATTGTAAAACTTCTTCTTTTACAATATCTCCTGCATGAATTAAATATTCAGCGCCATTTTCCAGTAATAAATCAATAGCTTTTTTTGCACGACCTACTTTTTTGTGTGTATCTGAAATAATTCCTATTTTCATTTTCTATCCTCTCTATGTTTACACTTCTTATTTAAACATTCATAAATATCTTTATTTCTAAAAGTTCTCTCACCCATTATATAGCCACATTCTGGACATTTTTTGTCAGTTGGTTTGAAATTCGAAGAAAATTTACAATTTGGATAATCTTCACAAGTATAATAAACACTTTTTTTTGATTTCTTTTCAACTATTTCTTTGCCACATTCTGGACATTTCATCCCTATTTTTTCCGGCTCTTTTAAAGGTTTAGCATTTTTACATTTTGGATAATTACTGCAAGCTAAAAATTCTTCACCTTTTCTACTCATTTTTATTACCATTGGAGCCCCACATTTATCACATTTAATATCAGTTTCTTTTGGTTTTGGCTTTTCTGTCCCATCCATTTGTCTAGTATATCTACATTTAGGGAAATTACTACACGCTATAAATTCTCCATATCTTCCTTTTCTAAGCAAAAGTTGACTTCCACAATCTGGACAGAATTCACCTTCTAAAGGTTTGGCTACTTTTTGAGAAGGAATGTTCTTTTTACCATCTGCAATTTTTGCAATAAATGGTTCATAAAACTCTTCTAAAACTTCTTGCCAATCTTTTTTATGTTCAGCAACTTCATCAAGTTCTTCTTCCATTTTAGCAGTAAAATTTGCATCTACAATATTTGGGAAATATTGTTCTAACATTTCAATAACTTTAAATGCTATTTCAGTTGGAATTAATTGTTTTTTTTCATTTTTAACATATTCTCTATTTTGCAAAAGAGTAATAGTTGGTGCATAAGTTGAAGGTCTTCCAATTCCCTTGCTTTCAAGCTCTTTAATCAAACTTGCTTCTGAATATCTACTTGGTGGCTCTGTAAAATGTTGTTCTTCTTTAATATCTTCCAGTTTTAGCTCTTCACCTACTTGGAAATCAGGTAAAACTTTATCTCTATCTTTATCCCCATAAATTCTATAAAATCCGTCAAAAATTAGTTTTCTACCGCTTATTTTAAATTTTCCTTTCTCGCTAGCAAAAATAATATTTTGAATCTCAAAAATAGCTGGTTTCATTTGTGAAGCTATAAATCTATTATAAATTAATTGATACAATCTAAATTCATCATTACTCAAATAATTTCTTAAATCATCTGGAGTCAATTTTACTTCTGTTGGACGAATAGCTTCATGAGCTTCTTGAGCACCTTGGGCTTTTGATTTATAAACAGTTGGATTCAGATATTTATCTCCAAACTCATTTTTGATAAACTCAATAGCCGCATCTTGTGCTTCTTTGGCAATATTCAAGCTATCTGTTCTCATATAAGTAATAACCCCCATATTTCCTACAGGTGTTTTTACCCCTTCATAAAGTTTTTGAGCAACTTGCATCGTCTTTTTTGGAGAATATCCAAGCATACTTGAAGCAGTTTGTTGCAAAGTTGAAGTCATAAAAGGTGGCAAAGAATTTGTTTTTCTTTGTTTTTTTTCAATATTTTCTATTTTATATGTAAGAGGTTTTAAAACATTTAAAATATTATCAGATTCTTCTTTTGTTTTAATTGATAATTTAGAAATTTTTTTATTTTCAAATTCAATTAAGCTACTCTCAGTTTTTTTAAAATACCCTAAAACTGTCCAATATTCCACTGGCACAAATTGTTTAATTTCTCTTTCTTTATCTACAATTAATTTTAGAGCTGAGCTTTGAACTCTTCCAGCACTAAGCCCTCTTTGAATTTTTTGACCTAAAAGTGGAGAAAGTCTGTAACCAACAATTCTATCAAGAAGTCTTCTTGCTTGCTGTGCATTTATATTATCCATATCCAAACTTCTTGGATTTTCAAGAGCATTTTTGATAGCTTTTTTTGTAATTTCGTGAAATGCAATTCTTGGGAACTTTTCTATATCTTTTCCCTTACTTAGCATATAAGCAATATGATATCCAATAGCTTCTCCCTCTCTATCTTCATCGGTTGCGATATAAATAGTATCTGCTTTTTTTGCTGATTCTTTTATTTTTTTTGCAATATCCGCGTGGTCTTTTGTAACTCTATATTCAGGAACAAACTTTCCTTCTTCCATTTTTATACCAAAACTACTTTTGGGTAAATCTCTGATATGCCCCTTACTTGCTAACACTTCGTAATCTTTTCCTAAAAAATTCTTAATTGTTTTTGCTTTTGCAGGTGATTCCACTATTACTAAATTTTTTGCCAAAATAATGCCTTTCTAAAAAGTTTTTTGTAAATTTACACGAATTTTAAAATAAAATCAAGTTTCATTTTGTAATTTTTCTAATTTTTTTAGTTATAATTATGGAAAAATGATAAAATTAATTATAGCACTTTGGATCATATTTTTTGTTTATTTAGCTTATTTACTATTTGATTACTTAAAATATAAATATTTATTAAAAAAACTAAAAACTACCAAATTTCCTGATGTTTATAGAAAATATTTACAAAATATACCACACTATCAAAAATTACCAAAAAAGTTAAAAACAAAAATCGAGTATTCAATTCTACTGTTTATAAATCTTAAAAAATTTATAGGTGTTTATGTGGAAGTAACTGATGAAATAAAAGTAATTATCTCATTTTATGCTTGTTTAATTGTAATAAACAAAAAAAATAGTTGTTATGAAGAACTTGAATATATCTATGTTTATCCACACACAATGATTTTAGATAATATTAGAAATAGTGGAGGAATTTACACAAAAGAGAAATTTTTAATAAGTGGAGAATCAATAGGAGAAAGTGTAATAGTTTCTTGGGATGAAGCCAAAAAAGATGCTTATCATTTAAGACATCAAAATGTAATAGTTCACGAATTTACACACGAATTAGACTTCGAAAGTGGAACAGTAAATGGAGTACCTCCACTTGAAAAAAGCAAATATAATGAATGGATAAATATAATTTATAAAGATTATCAAGAATTTGCAAAAAGAATCTCTAATCATAAAAATTTAGAAAAATATAAGCTTATCAATCCTTATGGAGCTACAAACGAAGCTGAATTTTTTGCCGTTGTTAGTGAAATGTTTTGGACAAAGCCAAAAACTCTAAAACTTCACTTTCCAGATATTTACAAAGAGTATAAAGAATTTTTTAATTTTGATTCTGCAAAATATTTTGATTTTTAAACTCTAACTCATTTTCAAAATCTTGTACTTTTACTGATATATTTTTATATTGCATTTGTGGTATATTTTACCATTACTCGTAACATATAGTTACAAATTTAAAAATAATTTATCTTATTTACTAATTTAACTAAATTTTTGGATATAATTATTCTTATAAAAGAAATTAAAGGAATAATTTGAAACTTAATGTTTTTATTTTTAGCAATAAAGTTGGTGAGTTATACGAAATTAAAAATCAAATTTATTTTAAGTATGATAAAGAATTTTTATTCAAAAATATCGAGATTTCTCCACTAAAACTTCCTTTAACCTTGGGTACAAGGGCTTATACTAATTTAGATTATATTGAATATTACAACTATTTATCTGGAGTATTTTTTGATTCGTTACCAGATAGATTTGGTACAAAAGCAATTGAAAAATATTATGAACAAAAAGGAATAAATCCAAAAAGTTTAACTCCTTTACAAAAGTTAGCTTTTATTGGTAAAAATGGGATTGGAGCATTAGAATATGTTCCTTCAACTTTTGATGAAGAAGTAAATGAGATATTGGAAATAAGAGATTTATATGACCAAACAAAAGCTATTATAGAAAATAATCCTAATGAATTTACAAATGATTGGATAAAACACGCAAGTTCTTTTGCAAGTGCTGGCGGAGCAAGACCAAAAGTTTTAATTTCTTGGAATAAAGAAAAAAATATTATTAAATCTAAAGATTGCAAAGAAAATGGATTTGAAGAGTGGCTTTTAAAGTTTGATGAGAGAGTTTCTAATTCAGATAAATATTATGGATTTATGCAACTTGAATATCTTTATATGTCTATGGCAAAAGAAGTAGGCATAAATGTTCCTGAAATTGATTTAATTAAAACAGATGATAATTTAATTCATTATGCAATAAAAAGATTTGATAGAGAAAAAGGAGAAAAGTTTCATCTTCATACATTAGCTTCTATGGACCATATTAATTTTAATATTCCATCCCATTATAGCTATTTGAATGCATTGAAACTTACAGATTTTTTAACTAATGATTACGGACAAGTAAAAGAATTATTTAAAAGAATGGTTTTTAATGTAATAGGAAGAAATCAAGACGACCATGCAAAGAATTTTTCTTTTTTAATGGATGAAACTGGTAATTGGAGTTTATCTCCTGCTTATGATATTACCTATTCTTGCGGAAGTGGTTATACAAAAAATCATCAAATGACAATAAATGGAAAAACTTCAAATATAGATTTAAAAGATTTATATAAAGTAGCTGATAGTATGGGTATTCCAAAAAAAGAAGTAAATCTTATTGTAGAAAATATTGAAGATAAATTTTCAGAATTTAAGAAAAGAGCATTAGAATTAGATATAAATAAAGATTTTGTAGAAGAAATCTATAAAAATATAAGAAAATATTAAAGGATAAAAATGGATTACTCTTTTAAAGACCCAACACCAATACTACTTTATACTCCAAAAGAACTTATGGAAAAAATTGTCCAAAGAGTTGAAAAAGAAAGACTCAAACAAAATATCACACAAGAAGAGCTAAGTGAAAAAACAGGAATTCCAGTAGCTACTTATAGAAATTTTGTTTATAAGAAACAAATTTCACTTATAACTTTTATAAAAATATTAAAAAAATTGAGAATGGAAGATGCCTTGAGATTAGTTGTAGATACTCCAATAGAAGAAGAAATAGCTGAAACTCTTGAAGTTTTAGAAGAAAAAAGAAAAAAAGAGAGAAAAAGAGCGAGAAAGAAAAATTAAAAATATAAAAATTATTTTTTAATAAAAGCCTTACAAATAATAAAAACTTTAATTTTTCACCTCTAAATCATTCTCAAAATAAATACTTTGAGATGGAAAAGCAAAACTACTTCCATTTTTTTCAACTATATCCATAATTTTTAGATTTATATCTTCTCTTATTTGAAGATATTTTTCCCAATCTGCTGTTTTTGTAAACAGATAAAAAAACAGACTTAAACTACTATCATCAAATTCATCAAAATAGACAAAAAGTGGGTCATCATGAATAAGAGGATGATTTTGAAGCATTTCTCTTGTCTCTTTTAGAATTCTATTTATAGTCGCAGGAGTTGTAGAATAAACAAGCCCAATTCTTGCGACAATTCTTCTTCTATCTCTTCTTGAGAAGTTATCTACAGCACTATTTGCTATTGTTGCATTTGGTAAAGTTATAAGTCTTTTATCAAAAGCTCTTATTTTTGTAGTTCTCATACCAATATCTTCGACTGTCCCTTCCACATTTCCAACTTTTATCCAATCCCCTATCTTAAACATATTATCTGTTAAAATTGCAAAACCACCAAAAAGATTGGCTGCAGTATCTTTGGCAGCTAATGCAAATGCTAAACCACCAAGTCCAAGTGAAGCTATAAAAGCACTTACATTAATTCCTAAATTTTGCAAAAATGCAACGATACCAAGAGTAATAATAAAAACTTTCGTAGCTTTTACCAAAAACATACCAATCTCACGAGATACTTTTTTGCTAAATAAATGCAAAATTTTATCTTCAAATGATTTAACTAAATCAAATAAAAACCAAAAAAACGCAATAATTATCATACTTTTTGTAAATATTATAACTTTATCATCTATTTTTAAAATCATAGATGCTATATGAATACCAAAAACAATAAATAAAAAATCCATCGGCTTTATAAGTGAATCTAAAATTTTATCATCAATATCTGTTTTAGTTTTTCCTACTAAAATTTTACCTGTTTTTACAATTGTTAAAGTGAAAATTTTTCTCATAAATAAAAACATAATAAACACTAAAAATGCTAAGGCAAATTTATAAAGTGGAGTACTTAAAATAGTATAATTCATAATCTCAATTAATTCTTTCATTTCAATCCTTTTTTATTTTCAATTCTGGTAACTCTTTTACATATAAATCTTGTTGAGGAAAAGGTATAGTAATATTTGCATCATTTAATGCTTTATATATTACTCTTAAAAATTTATTTTTTGTTCTTCTTGGGCGTCTGGCATAAACATCTTTTACCCAAACAAACAGCTCAAAATTCAAACTACTATCTGCCATTTCTTCAAAAATAACTAAAGGCTCATACTCTTTACCTTTTAAATATGGTAAATTAGAACTTTTTAATGCATTTAAAACAACTTTTTCAACTTCATCAATGTTTGAGCCATAAGCCACTCCAAAAGGCACTCTAAATCTAACTTTATTATCTCCTAATGTCCAATTTATTACTTGATTTGTGACAAATGATTGATTTGGAATAATTAAATTAATATTATCATTTGTTCTAATAACTGTACTTCTCATAGAAATATCAACAATTGCCCCTCTGGTATTTTCATCAATTTCTATATAATCCCCCACTTTTATTGTCTTTTCAAACATCATTATAACACCACTAATAAAGTTACTTACAATATTTTGAAGACCAAAACCAATACCTACAGATAAAGCACCAGCTATCATTGCAAGAGAGCTTAAGTCTAATCCGACGATTTTTAATGCTATTAAAAACGATATTATTATGATTGCATAATATCCAAGATTTGCTAGCAGTGTAGCTGTAGAATATGAAATTTCATATTGCTTTCTAAGTCTATAAATTAATTCTTTATATTTTCTACCTATATAAAAAGCAAAAATAGTTACTAAAATAAACAAAATAAAGTTAACAAGCGTTATATTTCTATTACCTACTTTAAAAATTGGATGATTTACAATATTCAAAAATTTATCATAAAAATAGATAATATTATCTTTTGCAGAATAAAAAAGAGTAGTTGCTCCAAATACTTTTTTTTCATAAGTTGTTCCAATATCTAGAATTGCTTTATAAAACTTTTTATCTATATTTTTAGCATAATTTAAAGTTTTTGTTAAATCTGTAAAAGCTTTTTTATCTTGATTTTTTAAATCAACAAAAAACAAAATTAAACTATTTTTTACTATATTTTTATAAATACTTTTTTGTTTATTTAAATTTATTAAAATATAATTTTGAGTTTTATTTATATTATCTTTATAATTCAATAATTGCCATTTTTGTAAATTTATATTTAATTGCTCAAACTCTTTTTGTTTTTGAGCTAACAAATTAAACCAATAATTTATATTTTTATCCGCTATTTTTTTATCAAAATTGATATGTTTTAATGTTTTAAATAATTGATTTTCATAAGTTACAAAATTCTTTTTTATAAAATCTAATTTACTCTGAGTTATTTGTAATAATTTTTTATAATATAATAGTTGTAATTTATCAATTGGTTTTTCTGAACTTGTCAAAATATCAATTTTATCATTTAAAGAGTCTATTTTTTGAGGTAAAGTATTTTGTAATACATATAAATTTACAAGTTCTAAAAATTTATCCACATATTCATCTTGATTAGAGACTTTTGAATCAAAAGTTATATTTTTATCTTTTAATAAATTTGTTTTCTTAACCAATGTAAGAGCAAAAGTATAATCTGGTGATGTTTTTGTAATATTTTTTAAAATCTCACTTGAAGGAGATGCAAAAAGATATAAACTAATAAAAAAAATTAATATTTTTTTCACTAAAATTCCTTTTTTATGAAATTATACAATAAAATAGATAAAAAATTGCTTTCCAACAAAATAGTTGGTATAATTCCGAAAAATATTATCTAAAGGATAAAAATGAAAAAATTAAAATATCTCTTTTTAACACTATTTACCTCAACTCTATTTGCAAATCCTATGATGCACAAAATGCCAACACCTCATGTCGATGTTTACAAAATTACTCCTCAAAAATCTATAAAAATTGATGATTTGACATATCCAGCACAAACAAAAGCTTATAGATATGCCACAGTTGTAGCCAAAGTAAATGGAACTTTACAAAAAATATTTATAAAAGAAGGAAATAAAGTAAAAAAAGGAGATACTCTATTTAAAATAGATGATTCTATTTACAAAGCAAATCTTTTAGAAGCAAAAGCAAATTTACAAATGGCCCAAGCCACTCTATACAAAGCTAAAAAAGAATGGCTAAGAACAAAAAGACTTTTTGAAAGACACGCAACAAGTGTTCAAGCAAATGATATATCATTTAGTGCTTATCAAGTAGCCCTATCTCAAGTAGAAATGGCAAAAGCCACTTTAAATAAATCTCAAATTAATTTTGATTATACAAGCGTAAAATCACCAATTAATGGACTTACCACTATCAAAAGAGTTGATATTGGAAATTATGTAACTATTGGTTTACCTTTAATCGATGTTTATAATATTGACAAAATTTATGTATATTTTTCTTTACCTGAATCTCAATTTAAAAAATTAAATAAAGAGTATTATATTGATGGAAAATTAAAAGTAGATATTTTAAAAAATGGTAAAAAAATAGCTACAGCAAACGTTGATTATATTGATAATAAATTTGATAAAGAAACTTCAACAGTTCAATTAAGAGCAATTTTAGATAATAAAGAACATAAAGTTTTTCCAGGAGATTTTGTAAAAGTAAAACTTGCAAATGTTTATGAAAAAAATGTAATTTTAATCCCTCAAAAAGCACTTTTACAAACTCAAAAAGGTTCAATTGTTTTCATAGCACAAAATGGAAAAGTAGCAATTAGACCGATTTTTAGTTTTAGTGAATACAAAAACAAATATATTGTAAAAGGGTTATTAAAACCAAATGATACAGTTATAATAAATAACTTTTTTCATATCAAACCAAATAGCAAAATCATAGTTGATAAAGTGATAGGAGAATAGTATGTTTTCAAAGTTTTTTATAAATAGGCCTATTTTCTCCACTGTTATTGCTACAATAATAATTATAGCAGGTATAGTTTCAATGAAACTTTTACCTATTCAAGAGTATCCAAGTTTAACACCTCCTCAAATTGTAGTAACTGCAATGTATCCCGGAGCAGATGCTAAAACTTTAGCAAAAACAGTTGCCACACCACTTGAAGAAGCAATAAATGGTGTTGATAATATGCTTTATATGAGCTCAACTTTGTCTCCAAGTGGAAGAGCTACAATTAAGGTTTATTTCAAAACTGGAACAGACAAAAATCAAGCAAAAGTTGATATAAATAACAGAGTTCAATTAGCACTTGCTAAATTGCCTGAAGAAGTAAAAAGATTGGGTGTAAATGTAGATGCAAGATCTCCAGATGTATTGAAGTTTATCACTTTTACTTCAAAAAATGGAATTCACAATCTAACTTTTATTCATAACTATATAAAAATAAATGTAGTTGATGATATAAAAAGAATTCCGGGAGTTGGTGATGCTATTGTATTTGGAGATAGAGATTATTCTATTAGAATTTGGCTAGACCCACAAAAACTAAAATTTTATAATTTATCTCCAAGTGAAGTGATGAATGTAATAAGAGAACAAAACAATCAATATACTGCCGGAAGTTTAGGAGCATCTCCAACTACTCAAAAAGTATCATATACATATTCTATCACTACAAAAGGTCGATTTAAAACTCCAGAAGAATTTGAAAATATCATTATTCACTCAAAACCAGATGGAGCTTCATTAAAACTTAAAGATATAGCAAAAGTAACTCTTGGAAGAGAAACTTATAATGTAAAAAGTACTTATAATTTAGAACCAATGTCTGGTATGGGTATATTTCTCTCCCCTGGTGCAAATGCACTAGATGTATCACAAAAAGTTGATAAAACACTAAAAGAGTTATCAAAAAGATTTCCAGAGGATATAAGTTATCATGTGCCTTACGATATAACTCCATTTGTAAAAGCATCCATGAAAGAAGTTATAGATACACTTTTTGAATCAATTATTTTAGTAATTTTAATTGTTTTTATATTTTTAGGTAATTTAAGAGCAACTTTAATTCCAGTTCTTGCTATTCCAGTATCTATTATAGGAACATTCGCAGGACTTTATATGTTTGGCTTTTCTATAAATTTACTAACACTGTTTGGATTAGTTTTAGCAATTGGACTTGTAGTTGATGATGCTATTGTTGTAATTGAGAATATAGAAAGAAATCTACATACGCATCCCGATATAAGTGTTAAAGAAGCGTCAATTAATGCTATGAAAGAGCTAACCTCTCCTTTGGTAGCGATTGTTTTAGTTTTGAGTGCAGTATTTATTCCTGCTGCTTTTACAGCTGGATTTACAGGAGTTTTCTATAAACAATTTGCTGTTACAATTGTTATTGCAGTAATTATTTCAGGATTTACTGCCTTAACTTTAACGCCAGCTCTTGCAGCTATTTTAATCAAAAAAAATGAAAATCCTATTTTACCTATAAGAATATTCAATAAATTTTTTAGTTGGACTACTGATAAATATACAAAAACTACAAAATTTTTAATTAAAATTGGTGCTTTTACATTTTTAATTTATGGGGTGTTAGTTTTTGCAACATATAAAATAAATAAAATACTTCCAACTGGATTAGTTCCAACAGAAGATAAGGGTGTACTTATGATTTTTAAATATAATATGCCTGGAACTTCTCTAAATGAAACAGACAAAACTACAGTTGATGTAGAAAAACAAGTTATGAAAAATCCTTTCGTTACAGAAGCCGCTGGAATTAGTGGGCTTGATTTGATGACAATGGCCTTTAAACCTGATGCATCATTTATGTTTGCAAAACTAATTCCTTGGGATGAAAGAAAAGCACCTAATCAATCATCAATGGCAATTGCAGGTAAATTTATGGGACAATTTTATAGCAATAAAAATGCTATGGTATTAGCATTTAATCCTCCTCCAATTATGGGTATGAGTATGACTGCAGGATTTCAAATGTGGATTCAAGATAGAACCGGAGGAGATATCACAAAACTTTCAGCTTTAGCACAAAAAATAGTTGATAAAGCTAACAAAGACCCTAAACTTATGATGGTAAGAACAACATTAAATACAAGAACGCCTGAATATTATTTAACAGTAGATAGAGAAAAAGCAAAATCTATGAATGTAAATCTTGCTGATCTATTTTCTACTTTAAATTCAACTTTATCAAGAAGTTATGTAAATGATTTCAATCTTTATAGTAGAGTTTTTCATGTGAATATCTCTTCACTTGATGAATATAGAAAAGATTTAAATAGTTTAAACTCTATATTTGTAAAATCAATGACAGGAAAAATGATACCAGTAACTGAACTTATAAAAATAAAAAGAATTGTAAGCGCAGATGTTATTCAAAGATTTAATATGTTTAATTCGGCTTTTGTAATGGGTTCTGCAAAACCAGGATATTCTTCAGGGGAAGCCATGGATGAAATAGAAAAAATAGCAGATAAAATTTTACCAAAAGGTTATACTCTTTCTTGGTCAGGAACTTCATATCAAGAAGCTAAATTAAAAAATCATACAAATTATACACTTCTATTTTCTATAATATTTGTATTTTTAATATTGGCAGCACTTTATGAAAGCTGGTCAATTCCTTTGTCAGTAATTTTAAGTGTTCCATTTGGAATATTAGGTGCAGCCCTTGGAATTTATCTACTTAAATTTATGCATCTTGAAGCAGATATTTATTATCAAGTAGCACTTATTACCTTAGTAGGTTTATCTGCTAAAAATGCTATTTTAATAGTAGAATTTGCAGTTGAGAGATTAAAAAAAGGTTATACTTTACTTGATGCAACACTTGAAGCAGCAAAACTTAGATTTAGACCGATTATTATGACTTCCCTTGCCTTTATTTTAGGAACTTTGCCACTACTTTTAAGCACAGGAGCCGGGGCAAATAGCCGACATGTTTTAGGGGCATCTGTTGTGTTTGGTATGAGTATGGCGACCTTTGTTGGAGTTTTATTTATTCCATTTTTATTTTATGTAGTTATGAAAATTAAACTAATGTTTACAAAAGGAAAATAATGTCAAACATTCAAGCAATTATAAACAAAAAATCATCAAATAAAAAATGGTGGATTATTTCAATCTTAATTATTCTAATTGGTATTGGAAGTTACTTTGCTTTTCATACTAAAAAACAAAAAACAAAAAGTTACATAACAAAGGTTGTTAAAATAGGAGATATAAATACCACTGTATCAGAGACTGGAAATATCAACCCAACAGATACAGTGGATATTGGTACAGATATTTCTGGAAAAGTTATGAAAATTTTTGTAGATTATAACTCAGTTGTAAAAAAAGGTGCCATAATAGCTACAATCGATGATGTTAAATACAAAATAGCCAAAAATCAAGCTGAGGCTAATCTAAAAAGTACAAAAGCAAACTTAAATAAAGCTAAAATTAATCTAAAAATAGCACAAATAAAACTAAAAAACAGTAAAAAAAACTTTCAAAGAGATGAACAATTAAGAAAAGCAACTAACAACAAAACTCCGTCACAAAAAGTTTTTGATAATGATAAAACTATTTATTTAACATCTTTAGAAAATATAAAAGTAGCAAATGAAGAGATAAAATCATCTCAAGAAGCTATAAAAATGGCACAAGAAAATCTAAATCTTGCTATCTATAATTTATCTAAAACAAAAATTTATTCCCCCGTAAATGGAATCGTTTTAAATAAAAATATTGAAGTTGGTCAAACAGTTGTAGCTTCTTTCCAAACTCCAACTCTTTTTAAAATAGCTGAAAATCTTACTAAAATGCAACTTGAAGTTAGTATTGATGAAAACGATATAGCAAAAGTTAAAAACAATGATATCGTAAGATTCAGCGTTGATGCTTATGAAAACAGATTCTTCAATGGTAAAATTTCACAAATAAGACTTGCACCACAGAATATAAATGGAGTTGTAACTTACACCGCAATTGTAGATGTAAATAACTCAAATTTACTTTTAAAACCAGGAATGAGTGCAAATATAGATATTATTACTCAAACTTTGAAAAATGTGAAAATAATCCCTCGTGCTGCCTTGCTTTATAATCCAAAAAAAGACAATACAATTTATATCTTAAAAAACAACAAACCAATAGAAATAAAAGTAAAAATTTTAGGATTTAGTAATGAAAAATGTGCTATTAAATCGGATAAAATAGAAGTAAATCAAAAAGTTATAATTGCAGAAAAAAAATGATTAAATTAAAAAATATAACAAAATCTTATGGAAGTGGCGAAACACGAACAGAAGTTTTAAAAGGAATTAATTTAGAGATTAAAGAAGGTGAATTCATAGCTTTGATGGGACCAAGCGGAAGTGGAAAATCAACTCTTATGAATATTTTAGGAACACTTGATGTGCCAACAAGTGGAGAATATTATTTAGAAGACAATGATGTTTCTAAATTAAATTCAACTCAAAGAGCTATGATTAGAAGATATGTTTTTGGATTTGTATTTCAAAGCTTTAATCTTCTTAAAAAAACATCAGCTTTGGATAATGTTCAAGTGCCACTAATTTATCAAGGGCTCTCCAAAAAAGAGAGAATTATAAAAGCAAAAAAAGCTCTAGAAGAAGTGGATTTAAGTAATAGAATTAATTATAAAACAAACCAATTAAGTGGAGGACAACAACAAAGAGTTGCAATAGCTAGAGCTATAGTTGCAAAACCAAAGATTTTGTTTGCAGATGAACCTACCGGAAATTTAGATTCTATTAGAAGCCGGGAAACTATGGAGCTTTTAAAAGCCTTAAATAACAAAGGAATAACTATAATTATGGTAACTCACGAAGAAGATATGGCTAAATATGCTTCAAAAATAGTGCATATGAAAGATGGTGTACTATGCTGTTAAACGCCCTAATTCAAGCACTTGCAGAAATAAAAAGAAATATATTTCGCTCCCTCCTAACAGCCCTTGGAATTATAATTGGAATTGCATCAGTTGTAGCTATGGTAAATATCGGACAAAGTGCATCTAAAACAATTACAGGAAGCATTAGTAAACTTGGAACTAACAATCTATTTATAATACCTGGACAAATTAAAGGGGCAGGTGGTAGAACTCATAATGCACCTCTGTTCGATCTAAAAGATGTTGCTATTTTAAAAAAATCTCTTTATACAATAGATGCGATTTCGCCACTTGAAACAGTTAGTGTGCTTTCAATATACAAAAATAGAAACTATTCAACTATGCTAAGGGGAATAAATGATGATTTTTTTAAAATTAAAGATTATCATCTAAAAAATGGAGGGTTTTTTAACAAAAGTGATTTAAGTGCTGGAAAAAACAAATGTGTGATTGGACAAACTGTCTATGATAAACTTTTTATTGATAAAAATGCTATTGGAAAAACTATAAATTTAAATAAATTTTCTTGCGAGATTGTAGGAATTTTGAAGCCAAAAGGTGCCGATACATTCGGAAGAGACCAAGATGATGTAATATTTGCTCCTATTAAATTTGTTCAAAGAAGATTTACAGGAAGTAATAAAGTAAATTTAATGGTAGCCAGTGTAAAAAAAGATATTCCATTAAAACTAGCAAAAACTCAAATAGCTAAAATTTTAAGACAAATTAGAAATCTTAAAAAAGGTGATGAAGATAATTTTTCCATCAGAGATTTAACTGCACTTTTACATACACTTCAAAAAATAACTTCCACTCTTACTTTGATGTTAGGAGCAGTTGCAGCTATTAGTTTGATTGTAGGAGGTATTGGAATTATGAATATAATGCTCGTTTCTGTTACTGAAAGAACTCGTGAAATTGGGGTAAGAATGGCTGTGGGAGCTACTAAAAATGATATTTTATCTCAATTTTTGATTGAATCATCAGTTTTATCATCAATTGGAGGAATTATTGGTATAATTTTAGGTGTAACAATTAGCTATTTTGTAGAAAAATTTATGCATTTAGATTTTGTTTTTAATATAGAAATTATGATTATTGCAACCCTATTTTCTGTATTTATAGGAATATTTTTCGGATTTATTCCAGCAAGAAAAGCAGCAAATTTAAATCCAATAGATGCATTAAGATATGAATAAAGGAGAATTATGAGTAAACAAAAAATAATAAATACAGCTTTGGAAATGTTTGCCAAAAAAGGATATAATGGAATTAGTGTAGATAGTTTAGTTGAAAAAGCTAATGTAAATAAATCAACCTTGTATTACTATTTTAAAGGTAAAAAAGAGCTATTTGATTTTATAATCGAAGAAGAGTTTTCAAAATTAATTGAAAAATTAAAAACTATTTCAGATATAAAGTCAAAAGAGGCAAAATTAAAAACTTTTATAGATATTTTTATGAATAGAAAAATAGAACTTGTTAAATTAATGGAAAGGGAAATGTTAGATGGAAGTAAAAACATAAAAAAAGAGAATTTAAAACTTATGTTTGAAGTTTATAATATTTTTGGACAAATAACAACAAAAAAAGAAGATATTCCATTTGTTTTGGATTTAATTATAGGTTCTACAAATCATCATATTTTATCATATAATTTGAAAAAAAATATCTTAGAAAATGTCAAAAAAAATATTAAATTAAAAACAAAAGAAGAATTTAAAGAAAAACTATTTAATACAACAAAAGGATTAATATGAAAAAAATAATAACAATGAGTTTAATATCATCTTTATCACTTGCATCAGTTTTAAGTGATACAAAAGATAATATATTTAAACAAGAATCTAATAAAGCTGGACAAGATACTAAAGCACTAAAAAACAGTTGGATAAGCCCAGCATTCATTAATATGAGTTATACAAAAAATACTCAAAACAAAATTTCAACAGATATAAAAAGTATCCAAATTATTTGGAATCAGGATATTTTCAGAAGTGGTGGTATCTATTATGCTATCAAATATGCAAAAGCTCTTGGTATTTATAATTTAGATTTAATTAAACAACAAAAACTAAACTTAATAAAAACAGCTTTTACTTTAAAAACTCAAATTTTAAGAGATAAACTTTTACTAAAACAAAATGTATTAAAATTAGCAAATTTAGAAATTAATGTGAAAGTTACAAAAGATAACTACTTAGCAGGAAATGCAGATATTAGCGATATGAATAATATTTTAGTGCAAAGAGACACTCAAAAAATGACAAATTTAACACTAAAGCAATCTATTCAAAATGAAAGTAAAGAGTTAGCAAAACTTACAAATAAAAAATTTGAAATAAAAAATTTTCCTTTAATTACAAAAGATGAATATATAAAACAAAATATAGCTATTAAAACATTAAATGACAAATCAAAAAGTGATTATACAAAAGCAAAAATAACAACTGCATCATACTTACCAAAACTTACAGCTAATCTTCAAGCAAATCATAGTGATTACGACTCTGAAATTGATTCACAAGATAATATCGATAATCCATGGAGTGCTGGACTAACTCTCAGTATACCACTTGATATAAATTACAAAGCAAATATTCAAAGTGCTAAAATTAATTACTTAAAAAGTAAACTTGATATAAATGACAAAAAAAATGAATTATCCCAAAAATATAATGAAGTAATTGATAACATAAATATCCTAGGAGAAAAAATAAAAATAGCTAAACAGATTAAAAGATCATATGAAACTCTTTATAATGTTGTAAAAGAGCAATTTAATGCAGGTTTAAAAACAGTATATGATGTAGCATCACTTAAAAATTCATTAGAGATTCAAAATTTAGAAGTAGAAATTCAAAAATATAATATCACTTTACAAAAAATAGATCTATATTTTGATGTGAAAGAGTAATTCCTTATAAAAATTATACATTCCCACACAGAGCGTGGGAACAAGGATTTAGTCAGTACTAAGATTTTATTTATTATCAATTCTAAATTATGCATTATCAATTTTCAATTAGCTAAGCTCCCTTTATAATCAGGAACAATTTTAGGTAATATTTTTATATCATCTTTTAATTTCTCTATATTATTTTTTAAAGTTTCAAAGTCAATTTGTGGCTCATTTATAATCAAAATTGATTCATATTTCGTTTTTAAATCAGCATCATTGATCAATAACTCTTCATAAAGTTTTTCCCCCGGACGAAGTCCAACGAATTCTATTTTTAAATCTTTACCACTTAAATCTATCATCTTTTGGGCTAAATCTCTAATTTTTACCGACTCACCCATATCTAAAATAAAAAGTTCTCCACCTTTTGCTATAGCCCCTGCTTGTAAAACTAAACTACACGCTTCAGGGATTAGCATAAAATATCTTGTAATTTCAGGATGAGTTACTGGAAGATTTTCATTATTTGCTATCTTTTCTTTAAAAAATGGAACAACACTTCCACTACTTCCTAAAACATTTCCAAAGCGAACTGAAACAATTTCAGTTTCACCACTTGGAACATTTTTAGCATATTTTTCAATTATTCTTTTACTTGCCCCCATTACATTTGTAGGACGAACAGCTTTATCTGTAGAGATATTTACAAACTTTTTAACTTTATATTTTATAGCTAAATTGATAAATTTTATACTTCCAAAAACATTGTTAAAAATACAACTTTTAGGGTTTTCTTCACATAAAGGCACATGCTTATAAGCAGCCGCGTGAATTACAATTTCTGGTTTATACTCTTTAAAGACATCTTCCAAAATAGGAGAATTAATTGAGCATAAAACTTTAATTGCTTTCACTTCATTTGCTATTTTGTATAGATTATATTCACATTTATCTACCATAATTATCTGTTTTGCACCAAATTTATCACATTGACGAACTATTTCACTTCCTATACTTCCACCAGCTCCAGTAATTAAAACTATTTTATCTTTTATAAATTTTTGTATCTCAGTTGTATCTATATCTTTTGGCTTTCTTGCAAGTAAATCTTCTATAGAGATATCTTTTAGTTTATTTCTAAAATTAGTAGCTATTTTTATATCATAAATATTTAACTTAGTTAATCTATTAGTTAATTTATCCAACTCTTTTTGCGACAACTCTTTTGTAATAATAGCTGTTTTTATATTTTCCATATTTTCCAATTCATTCATATCAAAAACTTTTATATTAGATAGATATGTAACATTTGGATTTTCATCTAAAACTGCAATAGGATATATATCTATTTCTCCTCTTAAAGCAGACTTTATCAAATCTACACTTTTATTATTAATTCCAATAAAAATAGTAGGATTATGATCAGTAAAAGAAGTCTCAACTAATATTCTTTTAAAAAATCTAAATCCACCTAAAAAAGTTAATGAAATAAACATATCAATCAGTGCAATACTTCTAGGAATATGAAGTTGATTTAGAGTAGCTATAAATAAAATAAGAATAAAAATATATGAAATTAGATGAGCTTTCACAAGATTTTTAGCATCGACAAAAGAGTAAAATCTCCAGGTAACAAAATATTGCCTAAATAGATATAAAAAAGGAATCTTAACAATTAAAACAAGTAAAATTGCATCAGGTATTGTTCTAAAAAAACTATTTGGAATATCAAAATTAAATCTTAATAAATATGATAAATAGATAGAAATTACAGATAAAAAGATATCTCCTACTAAAAAGAAAATTGTTCTTTTAAAATTAGTAGGTCTAAACATATTTGATAATTTCACAAATATCCTTTACTTGCTCTTTTGTTAAAGTAGTTCCACTTGGAAGACAAAGTCCTTTTTTATAAAGTTCTTCACTTCTACCATTTAAATAAGCTTTTGCATCTTTAAAGAGTGGCTGTAAATGCATAGGATTCCATAGAGGTCTGCTTTCTATGTTGTTTTTACTTAAAACTTTCATTACTTCCCACGGATTTTTATCTCTAAAAATCACAGTTGTAAGCCATCTCGTTCCTTTTGTATCTGGAAATTCTGGCATAAATTCTTCATCTAAAAACTCTTTATACCACTCAAAAATTTCTCTTTTTTTAGCAATTCTTTCATCTAAGACTTCCATTTGAGCAACCCCAATAGCAGCTAAAACATTACTCATTCTATAATTAAATCCAACTTCTTTATGCACATACTCCACAAATTCCGGTTCTTTTGCTTGCGTTGAAAGATGTTTTATTTTTTTAGCTAATTCATCATTATCAGTTACAACCATTCCACCACTTGAAGCAGTTAAAAGTTTATTTCCATTAAAACTATAAGCCCCAACTTTCCCAAATGTTCCTGATTGCTTGTTTTTATAAATCGCACCTAAACTTTCCGCTGCATCCTCAATTAAATAGATATTATTCTCTTGACAAACTTTCAAAATCGCATCGATATCAGCAACTTGTCCATAAATATGAGGTAAAAGTACTGCTTTTATATCATTTTCTTTAATTGCTTTTTTTAGCAACTCCACATCCATATGCCAATACTCATCACTATCTATAAAAATAGGTTCATTTCTTTCATATAAAATAGGATTTATTGACCCAATAAAAGTAAACGATGAAACTGCAACTTGTGAATCTTTAATCCCAAGTGTTCTAAGTGCTAAATGAAGCCCACTTGTCGCATTACAAAGTGCTACTGAATTTTTAGAATCTACATAATTCCTCACAGATTTTTCAAATCTATTTATAAACTGCCCTACTGGTGCAATATAGTTACTTTTAAATACCTCATCAATATATTTTTGCTCATTTCCACTCATATGAGGAGGTGAAAGAAATATTTTATTATTCATAATTAACCTTTTATAGTTTTTTTAATAAATTCTATATCTTTTTTTAATGACCAATTTTTAATATACTCTTTATTAATTTTAACTTTATCTGGCCAAATAACTTTATCATTATTTTCAGTTGGATTATCAACTTGTGCTAAAATTTCTTCTTCATTTTTATATTTTAAACTTGCTGGTCCCGTAATTCCAGGTTTTATACTTAAAACTATTCTATCATCACCTTCTAATTTGTCAGCATATCCTGGAACATCTGGCCTAGGCCCCACAAATGACATATCACCAATTAAAACATTCCAGAGTTGAGGTAATTCATCTATTTTATATTTTCTAAATATTTTACCATATTTTGTAATTCTATTATCATTTACGGTGGTAATAGTTGTACCTTTACTTGAAGACATTGTTTTTATTTTATATATTTTAAAAGGTTTTCCATTTTCTCCAATTCTAATTTGAGAAAACATACCATTTGATTTTGTTTCAATAGTTGCTAAAATCCAAACAATTAAAATAATAGGCCAAGTTAAAAAGAGTCCTATTAAAGATAAAATAACATCAAAACTTCTTTTAATTAATTTATCTTGACTACTCATTTTATTTTATAAATCTTCATCACAGGATTTAAAATAACTGGCTCAAACAAATTTTTATTATAATTTTCAAACACAAACATTTGAATAAATGTTGAATTATAATAATAATCATCCGCAATTATTGCTCTACCATAACTATTCATCAAAATTAAATTTAATCCATTTTGTGAAACTCTTTGAACTTTCTTAATTAATTTACCACTTTTTGAATATTGAACCATTGCAAGAGTTTTTACTGGTACTTTATTTCTCCCAAAAAATAAAATACCTCTTTTTAAATCTAATGGAATTTTACCAATAAATAGATAATTTCCTTTTTTTCTAATATTTCCTTGATAAAGAAAATGACTTCTATAAACATTTCCATTATTTAAATCTCTATTACTAAAATAGGCAATCGTTGGTAAAATATTAAACATTCTATAAGGAAGCATCAAATAAATATTTCTATTTAATTTTATATTTAGATTTTCATTTCCAATTTTATCTAAATAGTTGCTCACATCGATAGGCTTTCCATTTTTGGCAAATAATTGAGGTGCAACTGTTGTATTTGTTTCTACATATTTTTTAATTGAAATTTTTGATAAATTTGCTGCTAATTTTTGATTATCTGTTGTTAAAATTTTAGATACTAAAAAATTATCTTCATTATGTTTCCCACCATCAATTAATGTATTTATATGTGCATAATACCAAATAGGATATCCATAATCCCACCATGTAATTGCATAATCTTTTGGAGTTGATTTATCTTTTAACTGTTCTAAAACTTTTACTTCATTTTTATTAAAAGTAGTAGGTGTAAGATATGGCCTACTTTTTAAAGGATATATTTTTTGGATTGAACTTAAAAATGTACTATTTTCACAACATCCTACAATATGAGAAATATTTGGTAGAAGTAATACAAGTGTTCCAAATATAGGAATTAGAATTTTCCATTTTCCATTTTCCATTTTCCATTTTTCAGCAAGCCATACAAAAAAATAAACTCCACTAATAGCTGCAATAGGAACCGCGTAAACTGTAAATCTAAGTCCTCCAACAAAAGCAAAAAACCCAATTCCCCAAAGAGATAAAGCAATTATAAACTCTTTATATCTTTTTACAAGTAAAATATAACCAATTATAGATATAACGATTCCAACACTTGAACCAATTATTCTATCAAAAACAATATTCCAAGGAATATGACTTGCTTCACTAATTGTTCTATTTACATTTAGAAATTGTAAGCCATCTGCTTTTTGAGTAGAAGTAGAATAGGATAAAATTTTACCTAAAATAATCCCAAAAACATTTCCAGTTATAAAAAATCCTAAAAATAGAATTCCTGATAAAATTTGTAAATTTTTAAGTTCTATTTTTTTGACTTTAAATAAATAAAAAAGTCCAATAATAGCAATTACTCTAATTTCCCAATTAATATCCATTAAAGCAATAGAAAAAATAGCAATAAACTTATAAGTAAATTCATCTTTGAAATTAAAAATTAGTAAATATAAAAATGATAAAATTCCCATTCCATAGACAATAGAAAGGCCTTGGTCATATGCCCAAGGATAAAAAATAGTCGTAATTCCACCTAAAAGAATAAAAATTAATGATTTATGCTTAATAGATGCTAAAACAAAATATAAAATTAACATTGGAAGCATTGCAGAAAACATATCTGTATCATAATATCCCGCTAATGTTCTATTGTAATAACTCCATCCAATACTTCCAATAAGTGCTGCGAAAAATCCCCAATATATATTTTTATAAAGTTTTCCAATCAAAATTATAGGAATAACTACTAAAGATGAAATTATTGGTGGAAGATAAAGCATTAAATTATCAATACTAATATGAAAAAATTTCGATAAATATGCTGTTATAACTGCTGTTCCATAACTATAAGTACCTGTTAACCTTGGATTATATTTATGTAAATGTTCAACAATTTTTTGCGCTTCACTTCCAAAAAAATATCCATCAGGATTATTTATCATAAGTTGATTGTGAAAGAAAAATTGAGGATAATTGCTCGCCCAACCTATCCAATAAATGTGAAACAGATAACTAAATATATAAGCTACAATAATTAAACCTAAAACCATTTTATTTTCTTTTGTCATATTTTTCCTTTAAAACCTTAAATATACCCATTAAACTACCAATTCCATAACTAAAATGCAAAATTAAAAATGATGATAATTGATAGAAAAAGTTTGTATTCTTTTTTATTTGAAAACTTCTAAATGAAATTATACTTAAATAGCTCAAAGAAATAAATAAAAACAGATATAAAAATATTTTATTTATAAAACTTAATAAAAGTGTAAAAATTAAAGTTAATACAAAAATTAAAGGTATGAAATGCCTTAATGAGAGTGAATTTAATGAATTTGTATAGAAAGCCGTTAAAATATTCCATAAACCATTATTAAAATTATTTTTTGCTAAATCTTTATAATTTTCTCTTGCAAAATAAGTACATTTAATCTCTGGGATAATATAAATTTTCCCATCACTATTTTTAATTCTTTTATTCAATTCTATATCTTGATTTCTAACAAGTCTTTCATCATATAATCCCACTTTTTCAAAAATCTCTCTTTTATAACACCCAAAAGGAACTGTATCTACCTCTTTTATTTCACTAACTCCACTTCTAAAAGCACTTCCAACTCCTAATCTATCACTTAAAACATTTTTTATTGAATTGGAAATTTTATTTTTATTTTTAATTTCGGTAATAACGACTCCCCCAACATTATCAGCATTAAGTTTCTTATGCCAATAAATAAGCTTATTAAAATAATCTTTTGGATAACTTGAATGTGCATCAAGTCTAATAATATATTCTCCTTTTGCCTCTTTTATTCCTATATTCATAGCAACTGGAACAATTTTTTTAGGATTATTTAATAATTTAAAAAAAGAATATTGTTTTTGATACTCTTTTATTATTTCAACTGTTTTATCACAACTTCCACCATCAACAAGCAAAATTTCCATTTTATTTTTATCATAATCACTTTCTACAATTGAGTCTAAACATTTTACTATATATTTTTCTTCGTTGTAAATAGGAATTATTATAGATATTTTTGGCAAATTTTCCATACTTTCTCACTTTCTAAATTTTTTAAACAATCATACCTATCACATACTAATTTATCAGTAGACGGATCAAAACAAGGTCTACAATCCATATTTAAAAAAATACTTTCATTATTTTTTCTATATCCACCTGTCTCTTTTTCATTTGTCATACCAAAAATTGTAATAGTATTAATATTTGTAGCATAACCTATATGCATAAGTCCATTATCATTTCCAATTAATAAATCTAAATTGGCAATAGTTCCTATAACATTTTCTAAACTATCTTTTATTATTGTTACATCTAAATCTTTAAAAAACTCTTCTAACTCATTTTCATTATTTCCAATAAAAACGAGTTTATTTCCATCAATTTTATTTATTAATTCTCTATATTTTTCTTTATCCCATCTTTTAAATTTCTGTTTAAAACCACTTCCTACAGCAAAACCTACATTTTTTACATCTTTTTTTATATAGTCTTTATAATTTTTTATATAAATGTAAGGTTCTTTATCTATTGTATTTAAAAGTGGCTTAACTATTTCCAAATTCATATCTATTCTGTGAATATCTCTTTTTTGTTCCATAGAAAATATTTTTTTAATCATTAACATTTTTCCAAGAAATTTAATTTTTTTAGGATTTGTTCCCGCAGTTGCTACTAAATAATCATATTTCATAAAAAATTTTATAAGTTCTTTATAAGATTTTAATTCATAAATTTTATCTATAAAATAATTATTTTTTAAAATAACTTTTGCAAAACCTCCAAAAACCGCTAAATCAACTTTATATCCACTTTCTTTAAGACTTTTAAGCATAGGAGTTGCCAAAATTAAATCTCCCATGCCCCACGAGTGAAGAACTAATATTTTTTTCATCAAATTAAACCTTTAATAAATTTTTCAACTTTTTTACTCTGTTTTTTCCAAGCATAAGAACTAAAATCATATTTAACCTCATCAAACTCTTTTTTCATACAATTATGAAATTTATCTATTTCACAAAATTCAATAAAAGGAAAATTTTTTATTTTTAACCCTTTTAAAGGAGTTGAAATAACATAACTTCCCGCTAGTCCATATTCAAGTGCTTTGATAGGTAAAGCATTATTTGTAAAATTATTTAATTCAAATGGAATTAAGCCAACATCTATTGTTTTAAAATAATTTGCTACTTCACTTGGTGAAATTCTCCCTATAAAAAGAACATCTTTATTATATTTTTTAACTAAATTTTTATAAAACTCTCCATTATTTCCACCTACAATCAAAAATTTAGTTGAATTATTTTTTATTTTTAAATACTCTTTTATTGCTTTTTCTATACCTGTCCATTTCTCAATTCCACCAATGAAACCAAAAACTTTTTTTCCTTCTAAATTTAATTCTTTTTTTAAACTTTTTGCTTTTTGAAATCTATCAATATAGACACCATTTTCTATTGTTATAGTCTTTTTATTTAAACTTTTAATTTTTTCTTCTAAAATTTCTGTAACACAAATAACACCTTTAGAATTTTTAATATCTTTTTTAATTTTTTTAACTCTTGTTTTGTTTAGTCCAATATCACTATTTTCGCTAATATGGTCATCTACTAAATCATAAATAACAGGAACAAATATATTTTTTATATCAAATAATAGTGCATTTGCATTTACAACAACATCTATTTTTAATTTTTTAATAAGTTTATTTAACATAAAAGTATTTATTTTAGTTGCAAATTTTTCTGGTTTGAATAATAAAGGAATCTTTATTTTTTTTCCATTAATTTCATATTTTAAAGATAAAATTTGTGATTTTATTTTAGATAATAAAGATGAATTATTAATTTCCCAATATAAATAATAACTATTACTATTTTTTGCAAATTCATAAACTCTATTTATAACTGTTGTGTTTGGAACATGTGGAATAAAAAGTATATTCATTTCAAAACCTTTTTTCTATATATAACTGAAAACAAAAACATTATAAAAAAAGCACTATCCAAACTAAAGATTAAAGTTTTAGCTGGTTCTATATTTAGTTTAAAAAGTAGATAAAAAACTATAAAAAAAGTTAAACTTCCTGTTACCCTAACTATTAATGCTAAATCAAATCTATTACTTCCCTTTATAATATTTAGTGCAAATGTTGTATAAGCAATAAATGGTAAAAAAGGTAACATATAATTAAGTAATTTATAACTATCTTTATATGTTGGAGGAAAAACAAAAGTAATTATAAATTTTGTAAAAAATGTACTTAAACAAAGTAATAGAAAAAAGATAATTAAATATTTAATAAGTTTTTTTTCTATTCTAACTATTTCAAAAATTTCTTTATTTGCAATAAATTTAGATATTTGAGGAAAAGTAAGACTATTAAGAGGATAAACAAAAATAGCAACTAAAGAAAAAAATATACTTCTAACAACTACTTGATATTCTCCTAAAATATCTTGATTATGATAAAAATATAAAAAAATAATACCACTCATACTTATAAATAATCCACTAAATGAATACATTAAAGAGCTCAAAACACTATTTTTAAAAAAATCTTTTATTTCTAAAAAATTACATTTTTTTTCATTTATAAGCATATTAGAAAATATTTTAAGATATAAAATTCTGGCAATATAAGCAGATAAAAATCCTATAATCAATAAATTCACTCCATTTGTAAATAAAGAAGCTATAAAAAATCCACTTATAAGTCCTAAAGACATAATTAAATTTTCAAAAATCATTATTTTATACTTTTTTTGAGATGCATTTATATAAGATAAATAAACCATATAACTGTTAAAAATAAATAATAAAATTAAAAAATAGAGAGGATAAGAAAAAGACAATGTTTTATAATATATTATTTCTATCAATAATAAAATTATACTTAAAATTAAAAATATTCTTTTATACCAAAAAATTACTTTTTCATAATCTCCATTATCATAGGCAACAACTAAAGAATCTTTAAAACCACTAAAAAACATTATAGCAATAGCTATTGTATCCATAAATGTATAAAAAATTCCTAATTCATTTTTAGATATTTTATAAGATAAATAAATTTTAAATAAAAAATTCATACCCATTACTAAAATAGTTATAATAGATGAAGAAAATAAAAGTTTTTTCATTTAACTTTTTTTAAAACAGCATAAAATTTAATTGAAAACTGAAATATTAAAATAAAAAAAGCTAAATATACAAATATAACATTTTGAAAAATAGGATACAAAAATAATAATAATCCTTCTACTTCAATTGTTGAAGGCAAAGGTTGAATGTTTTTTTGCTGCATAAAAGAAAAATATTTCCCTAGTAAACTTGTATTAGATGAATTTTTTATATCTTTTGTAATACTTTCGCTACCTTGATAAAACAACATATCATTATATTTATTAATTAAACAGCTAAAAAACAATAATAACAATAAGATAATTAACAAATCATATTGATTTAATTTTATAAATAAAACTACAAATAAAATGGGTGCTTTTATCCAATCTGTAAAAACATCAAAAAATGCTCCAAATTTTGATGTTTGATTAGTAACTCTTGCTAATGAGCCATCAACAATGTCCAATATATAACTAAATTGATACAAAAATGCACCTAAAACAAAATATTCATACCAAAAAGCAACTCCAGAAAAAACAGCAAATAACAAACTCATGAATGTTATTTGATTTGGAGTAATTTTTGTTTTATTAGCAATAAATTTCGTAATTATTAATGTTAACTTTAAATTTATAATTAAATCCCACCAATTTCTTTGTTTAAAGACTCTTTTAATATCAATATATTCTACTACCATTTGTAAATCCTATAAAAATAAAAAATAACACCAATAATATATATTAATAATAACAAAAATAAAATTTGTTCATAAAACAAACTTATGCTTAAAAATAAAACTACAAAACTTCTATTTAATAAATATATAGGAAAAAATATTATTTTTTCAATTTTATTTAATTTTGCAAATTGAACTTTAGAATAAATTATTATATCTTGAATATAAACAAATAACATATTTAAAAAAATTAATAAACTGATATAGAAAACATTATATTTATATACAAACACCACTAATAGTAAATTTTCTACAATTCTATCTGAAATATTATCTAAAAAAGCTCCCTTTTTGGAAAATATTTTAGTTGCACGAGCTAACTGACCATCTACACAATCAAACAAAAAAGATAAATGTAACAATAAAAAAGATAATAATTTATGATCATATAAAAAAAATATTGGAGATAATACTCCTAAGATCAAACTAAATACCGTTATTTGATTTGGTGTTACTTTAGTATTTATTAAAGCTAAAGTTATTTTATAAGCTATTTTCTGATAAAAATAATATGATAAAAAATCTGTATACTTTATAATCATTCGAAATGCTTTATTATTTCATCTACTTCATATTTTAGTTTTTTTAAATTTTCAACGTTAATATTTAAATATTCTTTTATCCTATCTTTCAGTAGCGTTGTTGAAATTTTTTCTGTTCTTTTTAAATATACAACTTGACAATATTCTTTAAGATAATCAAATTTTCCAGTCCAATCATCACCCATCACAAAAATATCTATATTATATTTTTTGATATCTTCAATCTTTTGTTCCCAATTATTTTCAGGAAATGCAAAATTCACATATTTATTACTTTTTATAATTTCCACTCTATCTTTATAAGGGATAAATGGTTTTTTATTTTTTAAACTATTAAATTCATCCGTTGATACACCAACATATAATTCATCACCTAATTCATTAGCTCTTCTTAATAAATTTAGATGACCAATATGAAACATATCAAATGTACCATATGTTATTACTCTTTTCATAATATTACTCCTTCAATCAAATAATATCTATTTACAAATTTTTTACCATTTCCTTCAATTATTTCAATACTTTTCATTTTAAATCCATTTCTTTGTAAAATCTTTACCCATTCTTGCTTAGAATACCATTTTTCTCTAAAAGGTGAATCAAAAGGATACATCCATTTACCTTTTAATTCTAAAATAGGTTTTAAAATTCCTAAAATAGAATGAGTATTTCTCTCTCCTATAATTATTTCACTATTTTCTTTAATTACTCTTTTTATCTCTTTTAATGCACTATTTATATAAGTATGTTGTAATACTTCAAAACTCATAACAACATCAAAGAAATTATCTTCAAAAGGAATATTATATATACTTCCTTTTAAAATATTATTTTCATTAAATACAGGGTCAATACCAAAGAATTCAATATTATTAAACTCTTTTTTAAGCTCGTTTATAATGACACCTTTTCCACACCCAATATCTAAAACTTTTATATTTTTATCTTTAGGTAAAATAACCTTTAATCTTTTAATATACTCTTTATCCATATAAGATAAATCTGAAGTTACAACATTTGAAGCAATATTAAAAGCAGTTCCTACAAAGCTTTCTTGTTCTTTTTCTCTAGTTAAATTCTCATACATAAGCAAAGTATCTATAAAAAATTTATTTGTCCAATTTACAAAATCAAAACTTCCATATTTTCCCCAAAAAGGAACAGAAGCACTAAATCCGCCTTTCATTATTGAACTTTTTAATTGTTTTGCTTTAAGATAAAAAATAGTATTTATTGCACATATTTTAAAGTCTTCATCTTTTGTAATTTTATAAAGCCTTAAAGCTACTCCAGCCCATTGAGCAAGTCCAGTTAGGCATCTTTCACTATTTATACAATTAAAATTATTATCATATTGAGAACATAAAATTAAATCTCTATTTAAATTTATGTTTTTAAATATATTTACATTTTTTAAAACAGCATCTAAAATTCTTTCATCTTTATTTAATTCATAAATATCTAAAAGACCTTCTAAAACATAAATCAAAGTATGTAAAAAAGCAGGAACACCTTCTAAAAAAGAAGAATGATTGAAAAATCCTTTTTCATCTTGATTTTGCAATACCCAATCTATATTTTTTAAAGCATATTTTTGAATTTTATCATCATTTGCTAAATATCCATAATAAAACATTGCAGCCGCAACTCTTGAATAATAAGTATGAGATTCTTGATTATAAGCAACTTTTCTCCAACTTCCATTTTCTTCTTGATTATTAGCAAGCCAATAACTTGCTTTTTTTGCCGCTTCTAGATATTTCAGTTCTTTTGTTTTTTCATATAAAAAATTAAGTCCAATTAAACATTGACCAGTATCAAAAGCAAAAGATTTTTGATTATCTATTTCACTAAAACTCCCATCTTCATTTTGAATCTTTAAAAGCCACTCTCCTGCATTTTTTGCCGAAGCAATATATTTATCATCGTTTAAATATTCTCCAACTTCCCATATTGACGGAATAATATAACCTGTTGTTTCAATATAACTTTTGTCTCTACCACTAATAAATGAAAATTTTCTGCTATATCCAAAATCTTCATTTTGCATATATAATAACCAATCAGCACTCATTTTTAAATGAGTTTTATTATCAAAAATAGTTTCATCAAATATAGACTTAATTGATGCTTGTAAAATTTTTGGATATTTTAAAGTATTTCCAAGTCCATATAACTTATATATTTTTTGTTTCAATTAAAAATTCCTTTATTCTTTCACAAGCTTTCCCATCACCATATGGATTATGTGCTTTACTCATTCTTTCATATTCTTTTTTATCATCAATAAGTTTTTGAGCCTCTTTGATAATTTTTTCTTTATTTGTTCCTACAAGTTTAACCGTCCCTGCCTCTACTGCTTCTGGTCTTTCTGTTGTATTTCTCATTACTAATACTGGTTTACCTAATGAAGGAGCTTCTTCTTGTACTCCTCCACTATCAGTAATTATAAAATATGATTTATTCATCAAATATATAAATTCTTCATATTGAAGTGGGTTTATTAAATATATATTTGGTATATCTGAAAGTATTTCTTTTACTGGTTTTTGAACATTTGGATTAAGATGAACTGGATAAACTATATCAATATTTGGATTATTTATTGCAATTATTTTCAAAGCTTCACAAATATTTATAAATCCATCTCCAAAGTTTTCTCTTCTATGTCCTGTAACAAGAATAAATTGAGAATTAAGAATTGAAAATTGAGAATTATTAAATTTTAATTCTATATCTTTTTCTATTTTTTCTTTTAATAATTTCTCATTTTTTATTTTATCTAACGCTAACAATAAAGCATCAATAACTGTATTTCCAGTTACTATTATGTTTTTAGGATTTTTATTTTCTTTTAAAAGATTATTTCTACTAGTTTCAGTAGGAGCAAAATGATAATTTGCTAATACGCCTGTTAATTGTCTATTAGCTTCTTCTGGAAAAGGAGAATATAAATCATTAGTTCTAAGTCCTGCTTCTACATGTCCAACTTTAATTTTTTGGTAAAAAGCTGCAAGACTTGCTGAAAAAGTCGTAGTTGTATCACCATGAACTAAGACAATATCAGGCTGGAAATCTTCCAAAACACTTTTTATACTCAAAAGTACATTTGAAGTAATATCATATAAATCTTGACCAGGTTTCATAAGATTAAGATCATAATCAGGTTTAATATCAAATATATTAAGTACTTGATCAAGCATTTCTCTATGTTGTGCAGTTACACATACTTTTGATTCTATTGTAGTTTCTCTTTCTAGAGCTTTTACAAGTGGAGCCATTTTAATTGCTTCTGGTCGTGTTCCAAACACTAATAATATTTTTAATTTATTTAACATTTCTAACCCTCATAAAAACAGGAAATCTTGGCATTCCATTTTTAGTAAATTCTTTATATTTAAAAGTTACAATACTCCCAATTGCGGGAGGATTTTTTCTATCTTTATTACTAAATCCACTTCCTAGTTTAAAAATTTTACCATTTTTTAATTCACATTTTAAAGCACCCATTTGATTTTTAAATTTTCCTTTGCCTTTTGTGTAACCTACAACTTTACATTCTGTATCGTAAAAACTCTTAACTTTAAGCGCTTTACTTGTTCGTTTTGCAATGTAAAAGGCATTTGGGTCGCGAACTACTACCCCTTCGCCACCTTTTTTTTCAATACTTTTCAGAAATCTTTTCATATTTTGTTTTGATTTTACAGGTATTTGAGGAATAATTCTAATTATTTTACTTTCATAAGGTTTAACTTTTTTTAATCTTTCAAAAAGTTTTCCTTTAGCATTTGGAACTTCAAAAATATTATAAGTTATTTCTTTCCACTCTTTTGAAGGAGTTTTATCTCTCACAATTGATGAAATATTATTAAAATCGCCTCTTTTAGTCCATAATTCTCCATCTATTTCAAAAGGTGGGAAATTTTTTGTAAACCATTTTGGTGCGTGAATTATTTTACCACCTCTTGAGATAAGTTTTTTACCATTCCAATACCCTCTAATCCCATCTAGTTTTTCACTCATCACCCAACCACTAATATTTTGATCTTTGTAAACTTTCAAAAGCCATAAATTTGGTTTATTGGCTAAAAGTATAAGTGGTAAAAGAAAAAAGAGTAAAAATTTAATCACAATCTTCCATCCACACTATTTTTATCCAAAACACTTTTAATATCATAAACAACCTTATTTAATTTAGAATTGATAGTTGATAATTGAGAATTTAATTTCTTAAATTCATTATGTGCTACAGCCAAAACTATTCCATTATAATTATCCATTTTCAATTGTTTATTATCAATTAAATCAAGGTTATATTCTCTTTTAACTTCTTTTGCATCAGCCCAAGGATCATATACATCTACATTACATCCAAAATCTTGAAGTTCTTTTATAACATCTATAACTCTTGAATTTCTAATATCTGGACAATTTTCTTTGAATGTTATTCCTAATACTAATACTTTACTTCCTGCAATTTTATGCTCTTTTTTTATCATTAGTTTTATTACTTGATTTGCAACATAAATTCCCATATTATCATTTAATCTTCTACCAGCTAATATTATTTCAGGATTATATCCTATCTCTTGTGCTTTGTGAGTTAGGTAATATGGATCTACTCCTATACAATGTCCTCCAACTAATCCTGGTTTAAATGGTAAAAAGTTCCATTTTGTTCCTGCTGCTGCTAAAACTTCATTTGTATCAATATTTAATTTATTGAAAATAAGTGATAATTCATTTATAAATGCAATATTTATATCTCTTTGAGAATTTTCTATTACTTTAGCGGCTTCTGCTACTTTTAGAGAGCTTGCTTTGAAAGTTCCTGCTGTTATTATTGATTTATATAAATCATCAACTTTATCTGCTATTTCAGGAGTACTTCCACTTGTTACTTTAAGTATTTTAGTAACTGTATGTCTTTTATCTCCTGGATTGATTCTTTCTGGAGAATATCCACAAAAGAAATCTTTATTAAATTTAAGTCCACTTTTTTCAAGTTCTGGTACACAAACTTCTTCTGTAGCTCCTGGATATACAGTTGATTCATAAATAACTATATCTCCATTTTTTAATACTTTAGAAATGCTTTGACTGGCTTTTATTAAAGGAGTTAAATCTGGTTTTTTATATTTATCAATTGGAGTTGGAACAGTAACTATATAAATATTGCAATTTTTTATATCATCTAAATTTGAAGTAAATTTCATTTTATTGTTTATTGCTTCTTTTACTTGGCTCTCTGAAAGCTCTAATGTTCTATCATATCCACTTGAAAGCTCTTTTATTCTCTCTTCATAAATATCAAACCCAACTACTGGATATTTAAAACTAAATGCGTGAGCTAAAGGAAGCCCTACATATCCAAGCCCGATGACAGCAATTTTATTCATAATATTTTTCCTTTATTTTTTAAATTTATACACCAAAAAACTCTCTATACCAATCCACAAAATTAGAGATACCTTCTTCTATAGAAGTGTTTGGTTTATACCCTAAATCTTCTATCAAATCACTCACATCAGCGTAAGTGCTTGGAACATCCCCTGGTTGAATTGGAAGCATATTCTTTTTAGCAGTTTTTCCTATTTTCTTCTCAAGTGCAGTTATAAAGTCCATAAGTTTTATAGGTGCATTATTTCCTATGTTATATACTTTATAAGGTGCTGTGCTACTTGATGGATCAGGATTTTTCTTATCAAAGTTTTTATTTGGTTTAGCTGGATTGTCTATTACTCTCACAACCCCCTCAACTATATCATCAATATAAGTGAAATCTCTTTGCATTTTCCCATAATTAAATACGTCTATTGGTTTATCTTCAAAAATTGCTTTTGTAAACAGAAATAGAGCCATATCTGGTCTTCCCCATGGTCCATAAACTGTGAAAAATCTAAGTCCAGTAGTTGAGATCCCAAAAAGATGTGAATAAGTATGAGCCATAAGTTCATTACTTTTTTTAGTTGCTGCATATAATGAAACTGGGTGATTCACACTATCGTGAGTAGAAAAAGGTTGTTTTTCATTCATTCCATACACACTACTACTACTTGCATAACTTAAATTATTCACTCCAAAGTTTCTACACGCTTCTAAAAGATTTATAAATCCAACAATGTTACTATCTATATACGCCGTTGGATTAGTAAGAGAATACCTAACTCCCGCTTGCGCTGCTAAATTACAAACTGCATCAAATTTTTCAGTTTCAAATAATTTATCTAAATTTTCTTTATCTTCAAGATTTAATTTTATAAATTTATAATTTTCATTCTTTTTAGAAGTAATTAATTTATTATATTCAATATGTTCTCCATCTTCTTTCACATCTATAATCCCTGCTCTCTCTAATCTTCCATATTTTACTCTAATATCATAATAATCATTTATATTATCAAGTCCAACTACTTCATCCCCTCTTGCCACTAATCTCTGTGCTAAGTGACTTCCTATAAATCCCGCCGTTCCTGTTACTAATATTTTCATTTATATCCTTTTTCTCAAATTATTTTATAATTATACAATAATCTAAATTATCTTTTAGCTATTTTTATAAACTCTTGTACTTTCAATAAATCTTTTTTACCCTTCTCTTTTTCAACTCCGCTACTAACATCAACTGAGTAAAATCCTAAATTACTTACTTCTTTTAAATTTTCAGGATTAAGTCCACCAGCAAGAATAATCTTACTTTTATCAATACATTCAAACCACTCTAAATTAACTCTTTTACCACTTCCACCAAATTCCTCTACAAAAGCATCAATAATTCTATATTCATTTGGATATTTCCAAACATCCTCACGAGTTTTAGCACGAATTACTTTTATATGTTTAGTTTTGAGTTTTTCATAAAAATCTTTCTTAGCTTCAAAATGAATTTGAGCATAATCAGCGCCTATAAATTCACAAATCTCATCAATTTTTTCTGCTGTTTCATTTACAAAAAGTGCCACTTTAGTAATAAAAGGTGGAAGCATTGAGATGATTTCTTTTGCTTTTTCTGGTTCTATGTAACGAGGAGACTTCTCATAAAAAACAAAGCCTAATGCATCAGCCCCACTATCACTTGCAAACTTTGCATCTTCAAAATTTGTAATTCCACATATTTTAACTCTCATTTTTACCCCTCAACCACTCTTTCACATAAGGAATTTCTCCATAATCTGTCATATCCATTTTGATAGGAGTGATTGAAACAAATCCATCAGAAATAGCGCCTAAATCACTATTTTCTTCATATTCAAATTCAAGAGCAGGTAGTCCAATCCAGAAATATTCTCTACCTCTTGGGTCTTGATGACGAAAAGCTTCATTTGAATAAATTTTATATCCGAGTTTTGTAACTTTAATACCTTTTATTTCATCATTTGGAATATTCACATTCAAAAATTTTCTCTCATCTTTAAATGGGTCATTTTTCAATACTTTTTGCGTAATAGCTCGAACATATTTTTTTGTTTCTTCCCAATCTACAGCATCATCACTTTTATGATAAGATTTCAAAACTTGTGAAAAAGCTATACCACTAATTCCTTGCAAAACTGCTTCCATCACTGCCCCTGCAGTTCCTGAATAAGTAATGTCATCACCTAAATTTGCACCCTCATTTATACCACTTAAAACTAAATCAGGTTTAACGCTTGCAAAAATATCATTAAGCGCTAGATATACACAATCTGTAGGAGAGGCATCATCAATTTTATAAAAATCATCATCTACACTTTGTTTAAAAAGAGGCCTCAAAATCGTTAAACTATGCCCACAAGCAGATTTGTGAAGTGCAGGTGCCACTACATAAATCTCTCCCAAATCTTGTACTGCTTCAATTAATTTTCGAATTCCAACAGAATCAAATCCATCATCATTCGTAATTAGTATTTTTTTCAAAGTTACCCTTTTTTTGTTACAATTATACCAAAAAAGGTAGCTTATGCAGTTTGACAGATGCAAACAACTTTTTGATAATTTTGAAAATTTAACGAAATTAAAAGTATTAATTTGTGGAATTGGTGGAGTTGGTGGATATGCACTTGATTGTCTTTATCGAAGTGGAGTTCAAAACATAACTGCTGTGGATTTTGATACTTTTGAAATAACAAATCAAAATAGACAAATTGGAAGTGAATATTTAGGAAAGAAAAAAACTACTATTTTTAAAAAACTTTATCCTAAAATAGAAACAATAGATAGCAAAATAACTCCTGAATGGGTAGAAAATTTTGATTTTAGTGAATTTGATTTTGTAATAGATGCCATAGATGATATGGAGGCAAAAATTGCAATTATTAAAAAAACTTATCCCAAATTAATATCTTCAATGGGCGCCGCTAGAAGAATAAATCCTACAAAAATCCAAACAGCAGACATTTGGAAAACTACAATTGACCCATTTGCCAAAATTATAAGAGTTCGACTCAAAAAAGATGGATTTAGAGAACATTTTAAAACTGTATATTCAACAGAAATTCCACTTAAATGTGAAAAAGGTAGTTTCGTAGCAGTTACAGGAAGTTTTGGTATGACAATTTGTAGTGAAGTTATAAAAAATGCTTAAATTAGTAAACCTCTTTTCTATGGGCAACTCTGATGATGGATATAACTAAATAATCATTTTCTTTTAAATATATTATTCTATAATTTCCTGCTCTTTTTCTAAATTTACCTTTATGCTTACCTTTTAACTGTTTGTCATTTGTAAAATTACCATTTTTTAAATCTAAAATTTTTGTTGATATAATTTTTTGTGCATCTATATCTAATTTTAAAAATTCTTTTTCAGCATTTTTTTCAAATGCTATCTTATACATTAATCCCAGCTTTTTTAAAAACTTCTTCTAGTGGCACAAGTGTTGTTTTTCCAGCTTTTAAATTATCAATTCTTTTGTCTGCAACTATTTCATCTAATTTATCAAAGTATAATTCAATAGCTTTTTCCACAAGACTTGTTCTTGTTTTATCTAGTTCCTTAGCATATTCATCAAGAGTTTGTACGACATCTTTTTCTAATCTAATATTTATTGCTTTTTTCATAATATCAAAACCTTTTAGTCTAATTTGTATATACAATTGTATTACAAATTAAAGACTTTGTCAAGAAATTATGCGTTTGAAATATTTTACACTTTTTTCAAAAATTCAGTTTTTAAATAGATTGACCCTATTCCATCTACCCTGCAAGCTACATGCTCAGGCACATCACACATTCTAATATTTTTAACAGTTGTTCCTCTTTTTACAGTTTTTCCAGTTCCTTTTACTTCAAGGTCTTTAATAACTGTAACAGTATCTCCACTTACTAAAATATTCCCATTACTATCTTTTAATACTTCTTCTTCATATTCTGCCCAAGTTTGTTCTTCTGGTTCAAGATACATCATATCAAGTAAATCAGCTCTTCCAAGTTGTTTTAGAAGTCTATAACTTAAAACTTTTACAGCGCTATTTTCACTCCACATAGAATCATTTAAACAATTAAAATGCCCTTCATCCAAATTTCCTGATTCTATTTGAGATTTACAAGTTTGGCATAAATTAACTACTTCTTCTTTTGGTGCAACTTTATATTCTGTTACATTTACATCACTTCCACATAAATCACATACACTCATTTTTATCCTTTTTTTTCGGAATTATACTATCTTTTCAAAATTTTCAAAAACTCATCTTTTTTTCTATATCCGACAATTTTTTGTTTTAACTTTCCATTTTCAAAAATCAAAATTGTAGGAGGACCTGCTACTTCAAATTTTTTAGTAATCTCTTCTTTTGGGTTTGTGATATCTATTTGAATTAATTTATAATTTTTAAACTCTTGCAAAACTTTTTCATTTTGAAAAGTTGTATCTTCACACTCTTTACAAGCTACACACCATTTTGCAGTAAAATCAACTAAAACTTTTGGATTATTTTTAACTATTTTTTGTAATTCATTTAAATTATCCACTTTTTGCCAAAGTTCTTGTTTTTGAAGTTGGTATTGTGGAGGATTCATAACTTTAACAATCAAACTACTTCCAACTACCAACAAAATAAAAGCTATCGTTTTTAAAATTGTATCTTTATAATTTTCAATTTTGGTAAATGGACTCAAATATAATCCAACTCCAATCAATAAAATAGCCCATAAAATAGTGATTACATTTGCCGGTAAAACTCTATCTAAAAACCAAATAGCAATTCCAAGCATAATAACACCAAAAATTTTATTTACCGTTATCATCCAATTACCAACTTTTGGAATTAATTTATTTGCTCCAAGCCCCATAATTAAAAGAGGCACTCCCATTCCGATACTCATTATAAAAAGTGCCACTCCTCCTAAAAGAGCATTTCCAGTTTGTGAAATATAAATTAAAGCCCCAGCCAAAGGAGGTGCCACACAAGGACCTACAATTAATGCAGATAAAAATCCCATAATAGCAACACCTAAAAGACCACCTTTTTTACCAGCCTCATTACTTTTTTTAGTAAGTTTTGTCTGAATTGATGAAGGAAGTCCAATTTCAAAAAATCCAAACATACTAAGTGCTAACAAAACAAAAACTAAACTAAAAGAAACAATTATATAAGGATTTTGAAAAAGTGCTTGAATATTTCCGCCAAAAACTCCTGCTAAAACTCCTGCTATTGTATAAGTTACACTCATACTAAGCACATAAACCACTGAAACTAAAAAACTACTTCTATTGGCTGTTTTTACAAGAATACCTGAAAGAATAGGAATCATTGGAAAAATACAAGGAGTTAAACTAAGTAATATTCCAAAAATAAAAAAACTTACTAAAATTTTAAATAATGATGCATTTTTCAATAAATTAGTAACTCTATTTTCTTGACTTTCATTTTGTTTCTTTATAACAGTTTTACATTTATAAATTTTTGTTTGTGGTGCATAGCAAACTGTACTCCCACACCCACGATATTCAACTTTTACTTCACCACTTTTGGCTGGAATCAATATTTGAAATGTATTAAAATAAACATCATCTCCAAACATATCTTTGCTTGTTTTTGGCAATTTTAAATTAACTAATTTATTATTTACAAAAACTTTAAATTTATTTTTGTAAATATGCACACCTTTTGCCATTTTAAGTACAAATTCAATACCATTTTTTTGGGGTATAAAACTAGGCTCAAAAGCTTTATCAATAGGTAAAGGTTTAGCAAAAGCAAAAATTATAAAAAATAAAACTAAAATTTTTTTCATTTCAATCCTTTTTGTAAAAAATTTATAAAGTTTTCTTGATTATCCATCCAACTTCTTTGAATTCCCACTTGTTCATAGATTAATTTTCCGTTTTTAATAATTAATAGTGTAGGAGTGCTTCCTGCAAAATATTGACCAATTTCATTTGGAACCCTTTGTTCATCTACAATAAATAAAAGATTTACAAAATGTTTATTCATATATTTTGCTACTTTATCATTTGTGTAAATATTATTTGATATCCATTTACAAGGAGGACAATGACTAAGTGCAAAATCAACAAAAATAGGTTTATTTGTCTGTTTTGAAATCATTTTAGCTTGATCATAAGTCATAGCCCAATCAACTTTCCCGACCCAATAAAAAGCAAATGAATTAACAACTAATATAAAAATAATTATTTTTTTCATTTAAGGTTTTTTTGTAAAAAATTTATAAATTTTTTTGGACTAAATGTTTTTGGGTCAAAACCTGCAGAATCATAATTTTTTGATTTATTAAACCAACTTTTATTAAGTCCAACTTGTGTACCAATTAATTTTCCATTTTTATCCATCAATAAAAGTGTAGGAGCACTTCCTCCAAAATTTTCTGCTACCTCTAATGGTACTCTTTGTTTATCAATAATAAATATAACATTTACAAAATGTTTATTCATATATTTTGCAACTTTATCACTACTATAAGCAGTTTTTGCTATAAATTTACAAGGAGGACAATCACTAAGTGATAAATCAATAAAAATAAGTTTATTTGTTTGTTTTGCAATAAGTTTAGCTTGTTTATATGATGTAGTCCAATTAACTTTTCCAGCCCAATCAAAAGCAAATACATTAACAATCAACATAAAAACTATTAATAACTTTTTCATCTAAATCCTTTTTTTTGAAAGAATTATATCAAATTTTGCAAAAATTCCACAAATTCATCGTCATCATTTAGGCATTTTGCTACTCGATAATCATTAATTTCTAAACTTTTGGCAATATTTCTATATTGAATATCAAGTTCAAATTCCGTCTCAGAATTATCAATAGTAAAGGCAATTGGATAAATTATAACCTTTTTACCAACTTCTTTTAATTTGTCATCCAAATATGGCCGTAACCATTCAACCGGACCTAATCTTGATTGATATGCTAAATGAATATCTTTAAAATTTAAATTTTCATCTTTTAACATCTTTTTTAAAATTTCTACATTTTTTTCGATGTGCTTTTGATAAATATCACCTTTTTCAATTATTTTTTTAGGAAGTCCGTGAGCTGAAAAAACCAATTCAAATTCTTCTGGATTATCATCTTTTAAGCTCTCTTTTATCTTTTTGATAATTAATTTATTATATTTTTCATTCTCAAAATATGGCTCAATTACTTTTATTTTATCTTCTAAATTATATTTTTTAGCCTCATTCATCAAATCTTCTACAGATGATTTAGTTGTAGTTTGTGAATAATGTGGATATAAAGGAATTGCTATTATTTCATCATATTTAGTAAATTTTGGCACTATTTCTTTGGCAAAAGGTGGAGTGTATCTCATTATTTGATAAGTATCTTGATTTTTACTCATTTTTTCTACTAAATTAGCAGTATATTCAACAATTGGAGATTTTCCACCTAATAATTTATAATTATTTTTAGCTTCTTCTTTTCTATTTTTTGTAATATACCACGATAAAAACTTACGAATAAATAGAGGTGCTGGCAAAATATATTTATCTAAAAACATATTTTTCAAAAACACCTCAACCTCATCTAAATTCCTGGGCCCTCCCATATTGAGTAAAACAACAGCTTTCATTAACAAATCACTACAGATTTAATTTCTGTCATCTCTTCAAGTACATATTTAGGCCCCTCTTTTCCAATTCCACTAAGTTTATAGCCCCCATAAGGCTGAATATCAAATCTCAAAGTAGGAATGTCATTTATCACAACTCCTCCACACTCAAAATCTTCAATAGCACTCTTCATCAAATCAATTCTATTTGTAAAGATAGAAAATTGAAGACCATAAGGAGAATTATTCATCTTTTTAACTGCTTCTTCATACGAATTAACTTTTACCAAACTAACAATCTGGGCAAAAACCTCTTCACAAATTACATTCATATCATCCGTTACATCTTTTAAAATAGTTGGTACAAAAATATTACCCTCTTTTATCTCATTTCCACTAACTACTTTCGCACCTTCGCAAATCGCATTTTCTACCCAAGATTTTGCTCTTTTTACACTTTCTTCATTTATAAGTGGCCCCATAAAAATATCATCTTCAAATGGATTTCCTACTTTTAATTTTTTACTTTCATTTGCCAACTTATCAGCAAATTCATCATAAACTTTACTATCAACATAAATTCTTTGCAAACTTATACAAACTTGACCAGAATTTGCAAATGCACCAATCGCACATCTTTTAGCTGCTTTTTCTAAATCTGCACTTCGTTCAACAAAAGTTGCTGCATTTCCACCAAGTTCAAGTGCTACTTTTTTAATCCCAGCATTTTGAGTTATTATTTTTCCAACTGCCGCGCTTCCTGTAAATGATACAATTCTCGGAATTAAACTTGAAACTAAGGCTGATCCAACTTTGGCATCTCCATAAACTACACTTAAAGCATCTTTAGTTGCATATTCACTCTCTATAAAAAGTTTAGCAAATTCATAAGCCACCATTGGAGCTTCGGGAGTTGGTTTCAAAACAACACTATTTCCAGCCCCAAGGGCAGGAGCAATTTTGTGAGCAACTAAATTTAAAGGAAAATTAAAAGGAGTGATAGCTACTACAACCCCCGCTGGTACTCTTTTATAAAAGGCTTCTGTTTTAAATACACTTTGTGTAGCATCAGTACTAATTGTCTCTCCATTTAGATGAATTAATTCACTAGCAACTAGTTCAATATTTTCTATACATCGTTGTACTTCTGTTCTTGATTGAGAAATTGGTTTTGCTACCTCTTTTGTAATTAAATGGGCAAAATATTCACTTTTTTGCTTTAATTTATTTGCTACATCTCTAAGCCATTCTATTCTGTTTGAAAGCTTAGATTTTTTAGTCTCTTTAAATGCTTCTTTTGCAATTTGTAATGCTTTTTTAGCATCTTTTTCATCACATTTTACATATTGACTTACAATTTTTCCATCATAAGGAGAAATCACATTTACTAACTTTCCATCAAATTCAACACTACCTAAAAACTTTTTTGCTATCATAAACAGTTCCTTTTTACAAATAATTCCTATAATTATAATCAAATTCACTATTTTTTTGATAAAATAAGTAAAAAATTTAAGGAAAAGTATATGAACGAAGCAAAATATATCTGGATGAATGGAAAATTTGTAAATTGGGCTGATGCAAAAGTTCACGTTTTAACTCATACTTTACATTATGGAAATGGAGTTTTTGAAGGAACAAGAGCATATCAAACAGACAAAGGTTTAGCAATTTTTAGATTAGCAGACCATACAAAAAGATTACTAAACTCTGCAAAAATAGTAAAACTTGATGTGAAATATTCACAAAAAGAATTGGAAGTTGCTCAACTTGAACTTCTTAGAAAAAATGATTTCAAAGGAAATGTTTATTTAAGACCTTTAATCTATCTTGGATATGGAAAAATGGGACTTTATCATATAGGCGCACCTGTAGATACTGCAATTGCAGCTTGGGAATGGGGAGCTTATCTTGGAGATGAAGGGCTAGAAAAAGGAATTAGAGTAAAAATTTCTTCTCTTACAAGAAATCCTGTAACTGCTAATTTCGGAAAAGCAAAAGCAGCTGCAAACTATTTAAATTCTCAAATGGCAAAATTTGAAGCTATGGAAGCGGGATATGAAGAAGCTCTACTTCTTGATAGTGAAGGATTTGTAGCAGAAGGAAGTGGGGAATGTTTCTTCATCGTAAGAAATGGTAAATTAATCACTCCTCCAAATGATAATTCACTTGAATCAATCACACAAGCAACTGTTATAGAACTTGCAAAAGATTTAGGATTAGAAGTTGAGAGAAGAAGAATATCAAGAGATGAAGTTTACATCTCAGATGAAGCTTTCTTTACAGGAACAGCGGCGGAAATAACTCCAGTAAATGAAGTTGATGCAAGAATTATAGGAAATGGTGCAAGAGGTCCTATCACAGAAAAAATCCAATCTGCATATTTTGATGTAGTATATGGAAGAAATGAAAAATATACTAAATATTTATCTTATATTTAAGGAAAAACATGGCAACAAATTACAACGACTATTTTAAAAAAAACAACGATAATGATAACAATTCAAACAATACAGGTGGTGGTTTCACTCCTCCTGAATTACCAAACTTTCTAAATAAACCAATAGTATGGATAATAGCTATTTTAATAGTTTTAGCTATATTTGCAAAACCTTTTGTAGTTATAAATCAAGGTGAAGTTGGTATTCTTTCAACCACTGGTAAATTTGACCCCGAACCTCTTAATGCTGGAATGCACTTTTATATTCCAATATTTCAAAAAGTTTATGTAGTTGATACCAAAATTCATATTATAAACTACAAAAGAATAGCAGAAGCTGGAAGTATGAACGATACAAGAGGGGGGATAAAACTTTATCCTTCAATTAATGTATTAGATAGTAGAGGACTTCCTGTAACGATTGAGCTTACATTTGGTTATAGACTTAACCCAAAAACAGCAGCCCAAACAATAGCTACATATGGATTTAACTGGGAAGATAAAATCATAAATCCACTTGTTAGAGATGTTGTAAGAAACATCGTAGGAAGATTTCCTGCTGAAGATTTGCCAATAAAAAGAAATCAAATAGCAACTCTAATTAATTCAAAAATGCAAGAAAAACTTGACAAATTACAATCTAATCCTGTTATTTTAGAATCAGTGCAACTTAGACAAATTATTTTACCAAATAAAATAAAAGACCAAATTTTATCTGTTCAAGTAGCAAAACAACAAGCACAAAGAGTTCAATATGAAGTGCTAAAAGCTAAACAAGAAGCTCAAAAAAGAGCAGCACTTGCACAAGGTATGGCAGAAGCTAAAAAGATTCAAGCACAAGGGACAGCTCAAGCAATAACTATTCAAGCAAATGCTCAAGCAAAAGCAAATAAATTAATTTCAGAAAGTTTAACACCTAAATTACTTCAACTTAAACAAATTGAAGTTCAAGGTAAATTCAATGAAGCTCTTAAAGTTAATAAAAATGCTCAAATTTTCTTAACACCTGGTGGAGTAGTTCCAAACTTATGGATAAATGCAAAAGATAAACAAAAAGCAAGTGTTTCAAAATGAATAAAATAAAAATCGAATGGGAAAAAAGCGGTGGCTTGATTCCCGCTGTTATTCAAGACATCGAAACAAATGAAGTTTTGATGCTTGGATATATGAACAAAGAAGCACTTGAATTGACTCAAAAAACTGGATTTGTTCACTATTTCTCAAGAAGCAAACAAAGAATTTGGAAAAAAGGAGAAACAAGCGGTCATACACAAGAAGTTAAAGAATTATTAATTGACTGTGATAATGATACTTTTTTAATCAAAGTAAAACAAATTGGTGTTGCTTGTCATACAGGTAGAAAATCTTGCTTTTTTACAAACTTAGAAAAAGGTGAAATAGTAAGTGAAGTGGAAGAGGAGCCTAAATATAACTTTATGGATACTCTTTATCATACTTTACTTGAGCGAAAATCCGCAGATTATAAAAGTAGCTATGTAGCAAGTCTATATCATAAAGGTGAAAACACTATTCTTAAAAAAGTAGTAGAAGAAGCTGGTGAATTATGTTTTGCTGTAAAAGATGATGATAAAAATGAAATAATATATGAAGCAGCTGATTTATTATTTCATTCAATGGTTGCCTTAGCTTATAAAAACATACATCCTGAAGCCATTCTTAATGAGCTAAAAAGAAGAGAGGGTGTAAGTGGTATAGAAGAAAAAAATAGTAGGAAAAAATAATGCATTTAATGTATTTTTCAATATTAGACTGGTTAGCAGTAGGATTTTTTATAATACTTTTTATTGCTCTTAGTCTTCTATCATCTCAAGCAAAAAAATCAAGTATCGTATTAAGTGGTATTTTTGCTTCTTTTTTAGTTTCTACATTTGGTGGAGTTTTAACTATAGTAATACTAGAAAAATATACAAAACACGCATATTTATCAAAAGTTAACGAAAGACATATTCTTTTTAATGAAACAATGTTCATAAATGGATTTATCGTAAATAATGGAAAATTTCCATTAAATTATTGCAAGCTTGAAGTAAAACTCATAAATAATGACAGAAATAAATATTCGAAAGGAACTTTCTTTAAAAGTGGTGGATTTAATATTTTTGGTGGAAAAGATAAAAAACAACCCAAACCACAAGTAATAAATAAAACAAAATATTTTACTTTCAAACCATCTTTAAAACATAACTATTCCGAGCCTTTTAGTATTACTTTACAATATCCAGGATATTTTAGAAATACTCAAATTATTAAAAAACTTTATTGCCATTAAAAAATTAAGAAATTCTTTTGAATTTCTTAAACTGTTTTACTAAACGCTTTTTGATTTTGCATTTTTTTGAAATATTCATCAAAGGGTAAAACTATATTTCGAATAAGCATAGCTCCTGTTTTATTTACTTCAATTTTCTCGGGAGTAATAGTAACAAGATCTGCATCTACAAATTCTTGTAATTCTTCTACTTCATTTTTAAATTTTTCAAAAAAGTTGATATTAGTATCTTTTTCAAATCTTTTAATATCAAAAGAAAAGTTTGCCATCATTTCCATTATAATTCTTTTTCTTATTTTATCTTCTTCATTTAAAATAATTCCTCTAAAAGTAGCAAGATGCCCCGCGTCTATTGCTTTTTCATAGTTTTTAAGGTCTTTATAGTTTTGAATATAAGCATCTTCAGTTTCACCAATACTTGTAAGTCCTATTCCGATCAAATCAGCTCCACCTTTTGTAGTGTATCCTTGGAAATTTCTATGAAGTTCACCTCTTTGAAGTGCTTTGAAAAGCTCATCCGAAGGCTTAGCAAAATGATCCATTCCCACCATTTTATAACCATTGTTTTCAAAGAAATCTATTGTATATTTTAAAATTTTCAGTTTTTCACTTGGATGAGGCAGAGTTGTTTCATCGATTTTTCTCATTGATTTTTTCATCCATGGAACATGAGCATAATTAAACACAGCTAATCTATCAGGATTTAGAGTTAGAACTGTATCAAGTGTTTTTTTGAAAGTTTCTAAAGTTTGAAATGGAAGTCCATAAATCAAATCTATATTTATAGAGTTAATTCCATACTTTCTTGCCATATCAACTACATTTTTTGTAAGCTCGTAACTTTGAATTCTATTTACCGCTTTTTGAGTAGCTTCATTGAAATCTTGTACTCCAAAACTAATTCTATTTATTCCACCATCAACTAAAACTTTTAATTGTTCTTCACTCAAAAATCTTGGATCAATTTCTATAGAATTTTCTGCATCCTCAGCAAAATTAGGAAAATACTCTTTTATCATATCAAGCACTTCTTTTAACTGTTCTGCACTCAAAAATGTAGGAGTTCCCCCACCAAAATGAAGTTGAATTACTTTTCTATTTGTATCAAGATATTTTTTCAGTATTTCAAGTTCTTTTCTTAAATATTTTAAATATTTTACTTTTTTATCTTCTTTACTTGTATAAGTTACGCTACAACCACAAAAATAACAAGCACTTTTACAAAACGGTATATGAAAATAAAGACTTAAAGGCTTATCACTATTTTGATAAAAAGGGATGATTTCTTCAGGAGTTAAATCTTTGAACTCAACAGCTGTTGGATATGATGTGTATCTTGGAGCTGGTCTAGAATATTTAGCAAATTTTTCAAAATCTATCATTTCTTAATCCTTAAATTCTTGTGCAAACTTAATCCCTAATCCATCAAATTCATCACTTACTATCTCTTTTTTAACTAATTCACCATTAGCTTTTTCAAGAATTGCTTTTACTCGAATAGTTCCATCTTCTTGTATTTTTGCTTTAATTCCAACTGGTGCATGACAACCAAGTCCCAAATCTCTTACAAAATCTCTTTCAATTGTAGTACAAATTCTTGTAGCTTTATCATCAAGTTTAGAAACTAACTCAATAATTTCAGGATCTTTATTAGTTTCAATCCCTAATGCACCTTGTGCCATAGCTGGAATCATAATGTCTGTATCAATTGCAGTTGCATATTTTACACTATTTAATAAATCAAGTCTTTTAAGACCTGCTCTTGCTAAAATAATAACATCATATTGATTTTCTTTTAATTTTCTAATTCTTGTATCAACATTTCCTCTTAAATCTTTTATTACTAAATTTGGATTAAAAGCTTTAAGTTGCATAGCTCGTCTTACAGAACTTGTACCTACTACTGTTCCATCTGGTAAATCTGACAATGTTTCATATTTTTGACTAAGCAAAGTATCTCGAACATCTTCTCTTTTTGTAATTGCTGCAAGACAAAAATGTTTTTCATCAAATTCAACAGCAAAATCTTTAAGTGAATGGACTGCAATTTGGGCATTTCCATTTAATAGTTCATCTTCAACTTCTTTTATAAAAAGCCCCTTTCCACCAATATCAGCCAAAGGTTTATCTAAGATTTTATCACCTTTTGTGATTACAATTTTTAAGTGAATATCTAAATTTGGATTAATTTTCAAAAGTTCTTCTTTTATATGTTCACTTTGCCATAATGCTAATTTACTTCCCCTTGTAGCTATAACTATTTTTTTCATTTTATTCCTTTTACCAATTTTGCAAAATCTTTTGAGTGATATGAAATTATCATATCAGCCCCTGCTCTTTTGAATGAAACTAAAATTTCAACCATCATATCATTATAATCTACCCAACCATTTTGTGCAGCAGCTCGAACCATTGAGTATTCACCACTTACATTATAAACACAAAGAGGTAATTTTGTAGCATCTTTTACTTCTCGAATAATATCCATAAAACTTAAAGCTGGTTTTACCATTAACATATCTGCACCCTCATTCATATCATCAATACTTTCTCTTATAGCTTCATATCTATTTGCATAATCCATTTGATATGTTTTTCTATTTTTAGGAATGTATTCATTTTCGCTTGGCGCTGATTCTGCCGCGTCTCTAAATGGACCATAAAAACTACTTGCAAATTTTGTAGAATAAGCCATAATCGGGATATGTTTAAATCCATTATTATCAAGTGCATTTCTTAAAGTTGTAATAATATTATCCATCATTCCACTTGGAGCTATAACATCTGCACCTGCTTTGGCGTGAATAAGAGCTTGTTTTGCACTTATTTCAAGAGTTGCATCATTATCAACAGTTTTTAGTTTTGGATCTATAATTCCACAATGTCCATGGTCTGTATATTCACAAAAACATAAATCTGTAATAACTAAAATTTTATCTCCAAATCTTTCTTTAATTTTTCTTACACTTCTTGCAATTAATCCATTTTCATTAAGTGCGTCACTTCCACAACTATCTTTGAGTTTTGGAATACCGAAAAGTAAAACAGCTTTGATTCCTAATTCGATTAACTCTGCTACCTCATCAAGACAACTCTCTTCTCCAAATTGAAAAATTCCTGGCATTGAAGAAACTTCATTTTTCCCTTTCATACCCTCTTTTATAAACATAGGCATAATTAAATCATCAGTTGTAATATGTGTTTCTCGAACTAAATCTCTCATATTTCTTTTTAATCTTAATCTTCTAAAATCCATAATTTTCCTTTTATTAAATTTAAGGACTAACTTAAAACACTCAACAATAATACAAATTTTTCAACACTACAAAAAGCTAAAAAGTGTCAACGCAAGCGCCCTTCGGGTTTGAAGCACACTTTTTTTGACGCTTTTTTTCGTTCAAATTTACAGTTGTTTTGTTTATTTAGTCAGCTCCTTTTATTTGTAATTTCTTTTACCAAATCTACAAAATATTTTACATTCTCCCAAGGAGTATCAGGTAAAATTCCGTGTCCTAAATTAAAAATATGTTTTCTATTTTTCATTACTTTTGCAATATTTTGGACACCCTCTTTTGTAGCTTCTTTGCTATAAAGACGACACGGTTCCATATTTCCTTGAATTACTTTTTTATTATTTATGATATTGTTTGCATACTCAATAGGTGTATTCCAATCAACCCCAATTACATCAAAATTTCCTTCAACCATATCTTCAAGATAAAGTCCAGTCCCTTTACTAAATAGAATTATAGGAATATTTGGATACTCTTTTTTAATTGAATCAGATATTTCCAGCATATAATTCCAGCTAAATTCAAAAAACTTCTCTTTTTCGAGCGCTCCACCCCAACTATCAAAAACCATAACAGCATTTGCACCAGCTTTTATTTGATTTTTTAAATATTTAATAGTCTGAGCTGTATTCACTTTTAGAAGTGCGTGAAGAGTTTCATTATCAGAATATACCATTTTTTTTATTTTTGGATATTGCTTACTTCCTCTTCCTTCAACCATATAAGTAGCAATCGTCCAAGGACTTCCAGCAAAACCAATTAAAGCTTTATCATCAGCTAATTCTTCTCTAATTTTTTTCACACTTTCATAAACATATGTAAGCTTTTCACTTCCATTACCTAGTTTTTCAACATCACTAGCAGTAGAAATAGTTTCATCAAAAATAGGTCCAACTCCTGCTTCAAATCTCAAAGGAAGTCCCATTTCCATTGGTAAGTTCAAAATATCACTAAATAAAATTGCCGCGTCAACTCCAAATTTATCAACTGGCAGGATAGTCGCTTTACAAACAACATCAGGGTTTTTAGTCATACTTATAAAACTTCCAACCTCTTTTCTAAGAGCTCTATATTCAGGGATACATCTTCCTGCTTGTCTCATCATCCATACAGGAGTTCTTGGAGTCTCTTTTCCTAAACACGCATCTATAAAAATCATTTATTATCCTTTTTTACTATAAAATTATAATCACACTTATTAGAATCAAGTAAATTTTCATCTACTTTAAAAAGTTTTTTAATGCTTGTTAGTAAAACATCAATTTGAGGTTCATCTGCATTCTCTTTTAGAGTTATTGTCGGATTATGTAAAAATCTTTTAAAAGCAGTATGTAATATTTTCTCAACCTCTTTTTCATCATCTTTTTTTATAAAATGTTTTTTAATTGCATTATTTATAACATCCTTGCTAATTAATTCAGCTTTTGTTCTGAACATTTTAATAATAGGAGTCACTTCACTTTCTCTAAGAAATTTTAAATAGCTTTTAATCTCTTCTTCTATTATTTTATTAGCTTTTTGAAGTTCTTTTTCTCTTTGTTTGATGTTCTCATCACTAATATCTTTTAAATCATCAACTCTAAAAATATCGATATTTTCATTTTTAATATTACAAATATCACTTGGAATAGCTAAATCAAACCAATGTCTTTGAAATTCTTTATTTTCAATCATATTATTTATAATAATAGGCTCTTTACTTGAAGTAGCAGTAAAAAGAAGTCTATAATTATTAATAAATTTAGGTAGTTTATCAATAGAATGAACATCTACATTTACATTTTCTATCTCTTCTTTTAGAGATGCTGCATTTTCGTAAGTTCTATTAACCAAAATAATATTAACTCCAGCTTTTTCTAAATGTTTACAAATAATCCTACTTGTATCACCTGCACCCACTACAACTGCGCTATATCCACCTAAATCACCCAATACTTCTTTGGCTTTTTTAACTGCTATGCTTGCTACGGAAACTGGATTACTAGAAAGATTTGTTTCATTTCTAATTCTTTTAGCAGATTTAAAGCCATGATGCATAACACGAGATAAGTTTTTTTTCACAGCACCCTCTTCATATGCCTTCATAAAAGCTTCTTTATATTGACCCGTAATTTGTGTTTCACCTACAACCATGGAATCAATAGAAGATAAGACTTTGAAAATATGTCTTATTGCATCTATTCCCTCATAAATAAAAGCTCTATTTGCATCTATTCCTGTTAAGTGTTCAATTTTTGCAAGAAATGGATTTTTTACATTACTAAAAATGGCTAATTCTATCCTATTGCAAGTTACAACTATTATAACTTCTCCATATTTTTTAAATTCATTATAATAATTAACTAAAATTGACAACTTTCCTCTCGTCTCTACATCACTATTCTTATAATTAAAACTAATTATTCTATACATAAATTATTCCTTTTTATGTGTCATTGACATAATAAGTGTTGCTACTACAACTGCAGACCAAGCTCCTATTCCATCTTTTAAAACTACAAACCAAGCTGCATCACCTTGACCTCTTCCGTAAGCATGAAGACCTTGAGCTATATAAAAGTTTACTCCAAAATAAGTCATTAATATAAAAAAGAAACTTAAAAATGCTAAAAGTGAAAATATAAATTGTCCTCTCATTTTAGGAATAAATTTCGTATGAATAACAATTGCATAAGCAATAATACTAATCATTGACCAAGTTTCTTTTGGATCCCAAGACCAATATCTACCCCATGACTCATTTGCCCAAACACCACCTAAAAATGTTCCAACTGCTAACATAGCAAGACCAATGTAAAGTGATAAATAGATAATATTATTTATCTCTTTTATTTGGAAATCTAAATTAAATTTATTTTTAAATGCAAATAAAATTAAATTTAAAAACCCAAGCATTCCACCAACTGCTAAAAATCCATAACTTGATGTAATAACAGCAACATGAATTAATAACCAATATGATTTTAAAACCGGTACCATATTTGTGATTTGTGGGTCAATATTGTTTAAATGTGCAACCATCATAAACATACCTGCCATAAATAGTCCTGCACCAAGTGCCAACATACTTCTTTTGAAAAACATTAAAGAGGCAAATGCTGAACCCCATGCAATAAATATAATTGATTCATAAGCATCACTCCAAGGTGCATGCCCTGAAATATACCATCTAAGAAGCATATTTGATGTATGAACAAAAAGTGCTAACCAACCAAGAGTTATAAGTGTAATTTCAGTTTTTTTAAGTTTTTGTTTTTTGAATACTTCAAAGAATCCAATTAAAATAGCAATTAAACCTAAAATTGAATAAATACCAATAAGTGATGGAAATATTTGAAGATGATTATATTTTATTTCCATTTTTACTCTACCTTTTGAAGGAAGAATATCTGGAGTGTACATTTTTTGAATCTTATATATTTTTTCTTGAGCTTGTGTTACTTTATTCAAATCAAATACAGCGAGTCCTTTTGCTAAGTTTTTAAACACATTAAAATAGTATCTAGCTGTTATTGGATCCAATTTTTGAAGTTCAGATATGTTATACCATTTATTGTTATTTTGTTTTGAATTTGCTGTAGGAAACAATGCAAAAGCTTTCCCTGAATAAATCATGAAAGCCACATAAATTCTTTCATTAAGTTTTAGCCACTCTCTTTGTATTTGAGTTCTCTCGCTATCTGGAGTTTGCATAGCCAAATTAATTTGTTTCATATATTTAATTTGCCCCATATCATTGAAAAATTGATTATAAGTTGCATATTTTCCTTTTGCTCCAAGCTCTTTTCTAACACTTGGCATTCCAACATAAATCATAGGAAATTTTTCAAATATTTCAGGATGAGATATCATTCCAACTACTATTTGATTATAATTCATTCCATCTAATTTTGCTGTTTTAGATATTTTATGAATAAAATCTACATTTAGACTATCAAGCGGTTTAATTCTTCCATTATATTGAACTAAAATTTTAGCAAATTCACTTGATACTGCTTTTGATTGCCCAGCATATTTATCAATTGTCATAGCATTTAAATTTACTTGTGATAAACCAACCAAAAGTAAAATAGCAAAAAGCCCACTTTCTTTTAATTTTCTTGCTGTTTTACTAAATGTACTTTTTTTATAAAAAATAGTAAATAAAAATCCTAAAGCTAGCATTAAATAACCTAAATATGTAACATCCATTCCTGGGTCTTTTCCCACTAGAAAAATACTTCCTTTCTCATCTGGGTCATAAGCCATTTGATAAATTCTAAATCCTTTATACTTTAAAATATGATTCATATAAATATGATATTTAAACTTTTTATTTCCATCTATAACAGTTACAAAACTATCATAACTACTTGCCTGCTCGGTTCCTGGATATTTATGCATAACAAACTTATCAAGTTTTATTTTAAATTTCATATCAAGAACACCAACATCAGCTGGATTTGCCTTATTTTGAAGCATAACAACACTACTTGTTTCACCATTTCTAAGGTGCAAAACCCCACTTTTCCCAAAATATCTCGTAATTCCTGCACCTAATAAAATAACAATTAATGACATATGCAAGAAAAATATAGGAAGTTTTTTATAAGTTTTATATTTATACATAACTCCAGATAAATTAATAACTAAAAGCCACATAATAGCTTCAAACCAGCCTCTACCATACACATAAAGCCATGCATCGCTATCACTTGCAAAACCAAGTGTTGCATAAATTTGCGCTATCATAAAAATAAGAGCTAAAATAACCGTTGTTTGTAATGAAAAAAACATACTAAGAAGTCTTTGAAACATATAATTCCTTTTAATTTTAATTTAGAAATTATATCACAAGATTAGTTAAAAAACATTGATAAGTATCAATATTCAGGGGAAAAAGAAAAAAGTGTTACTTTTCTTCTTTTTGTTTTTTAAGAGCATCAACAAGTCCTGGATGAGCAAAGTTTGGCGTATTAATATCATTATGACATCTTACACAACTAACATTTTTTCCAGCTTTTTTCTCTTTCCAATATTCGCTGTGAGCAAATCTACTTGCATCACTCATTCCATAAGCAGTTTTTGGATCTTCTACTTTTGCATGACATTTTAAACATCCACTATCATAAGTATAATGTTCCATTTCGTGAATATTTTCTTTGAAATCAACTTTTTTAATAATTCCAACTTCTGCAAGTACATCTTTTGTTCCTGAAATCCCTTTTGCAACTAGATACCCAGCTAAACTTTCATGAGGTAAATGGCAATCAGTACAATGTTCTGCTTTAAAACCATGTGGATTATTTCCTCCATGAACACTAATTTCAAAACTTTTCCCCATTGGTTTCATTGTATGACAACTTGTACAAAATTTATCCTGTCCTGTCACATCTACCATCACTGCAGTAGCATAAGCTATACCCAATCCTACAACGGCACCTCCAATCCATGCCCATACTTTTTTACTCATTATAAAATCCTTTAATTGAAATATATGAAATATTATATAAAAAGAGTGTCTTTTAAGTGCTTTTTGGGAATATTATCTTAAAAATAGCTCCTATTTTAGAATTTTCAACTAAAAGCTTTGCTTCAAAATGTTTTGTTATAATAATTTTACTCATATAAAGCCCTATTCCTGTTCCTTGTGACTGAAATTTTGTTGTAAAATATGGCTCAAAAATTTTATCTTTTATTTTTTCATCTATCCCACCACCATTATCCTCTATAGAAATTAAATTTTTATCTAAAGCAATTATCATCTCTTTATTTAAAACATGTCTCTCATTTAAAACATCAATTGCGTTATTTAAAATATTTAAAATCACTTGTGAAAACTCTGTTTTATATCCATAAATTTCTATACGATTATTATAATTTTTTACTATTTTTATATTTTTTAATCTTCCTTCTATAAGTTTCAAAGCATCCTCTATCACATCTCTTACATAAAATTTTTGCTTTTTTTTATCTTTTTTAAAAAATCCTGTAAAATCATCTATTGTATTTGACATATAATTTATCTGCTCATTCACTTTTTTTTGAAAATTTTCCATATATTCATCATCTACTTTTTTAAATTCATAAGCTCTACTTAAATTTTGCACTAAAAGTGAAATTCTTGTAATTGGATGTCTCCATTGATGTGCAATATTTCCAAGCATTTCTCCTAGAGATGCTAATTTGCTTTGATGCATTAACATTTGTTCTTTTTCTCTATTTTTTTCTATCTCTTCATTCACTTTTTCATCTAATAATTTATAAAATTCATACAATGGTTTCGAAAAAAAGAAACCAAAAGGAACAGCCAACAACAAAGAAACTAAAAGCATTGTGATTGATAAATTTCTTGCTATAAGTTTTTGTTTATTTAAAAACTTTTTATTTTGCATAAAAATAAGTTTATATTTTCCGATTTTATCTACATAAATATCATTTGTTATAAATTTTTTATCTTCTTTTATCATTTTTTGGGCTATATCTGAAGAAAACATATCAAAAAATGTTTTTGACTTTATAAAATTGCTATATAAAATTTTCCCATTTTTATTTATAAGTAAAATTCTAAATTTATCATTTGGTAAAGAATTTAAAAATCCTTTTAAAGATGTTTGAATGATAAGTGAATTATTATTCTCTGTAGTTACTTTAGTAAGCAAAGAAAGTTTATCTTTATCTATAAATTTTCCATAATTACAATAAATTTTTTTATCTTTTTTACAAAAAAAATTAAAATTACTGTTTTTATAAACTATACTTTTAAAATCATCATTTGAAATTAGTAAAGTTTTGAAAATAATAGATAATATTTCACTATTTGGAGTAAAATTTTTTAAAATAGTTCCATCTGTAACTGCTTCAAGGGCATTACGAGATAATAATTCTTTTTGATAAAAATTATATTCTATATTTTTACTTGATAATAATACATTTGATTTAAATTCATTTTGTGAAAACTTTGTGAAATAAAACATCCCTACACTAATAATAATTAAAATTATGAAAAAAGCAAATAAAGCAAATGCAAAAGTAATTTCTAATCTATAATTATTTTTCAATCTTATATCCACTACCTCTAACATTTTTGATGAAGTTTATTTCAAGTTTTGAGCGAAGTTTTTTTACTTGAGTTCTTAATGTATTATCACAAACTGCTTTATCTTCCCAAATATAATCTTTTATAGTTTCAGTATCTACAATTTGCCCCATATTTTGGAAAAGTAATTCCAAAATATATTTTTCATTATTTGTAAGCTCTACTTCTTTATCTTTATAAAAAAGTTTTAATTTTTTTAAATCAAATTTATAATCATCATTTACTTCTATATAATTAGTTTTTTTAAAAAGAAGCTTTTTCATACGAAGTTCAAGCTCTTTAAGCTCAAAAGGTTTTTTAATATAATCAGCAGCTCCAAGATTAAAAGCATCTTCTAAATGTTCTACATCAGAATAAGCCGTTATGAAAATTACAGGCACATCTGCATATCTTTTAAGCTCTTTATATAATTCAAATCCATTCATCCCTTCCATATTAACATCAAACAAAAATATGTCATAATGAGAAGGGTAAATATTTTCTAAAGCTTTTTTAGGATTAGAAAAATAATCTACCTTATTACCTGAAATTTCAAAATAATCTTTTATAGATTCCCCTATAAATTTATCATCTTCAACAATAAGTATTTTCACTTATTTTTTTCCAAATTCTTTAGCTACAGATTTGATTTCTTTATCACTCATAGCCTTTGCCATACCTGGCATTGTCATTCCTGCTTTTTTACCACTTTTAAAATCCATCATCATTTTAGTAATTTGTGCTGGTGTAAATTTATCTAATTTAACTTGATAACCTCCATTATGACACATTGTACAATTTGCTGCAAATAATCCTGATATAACTAAAGCAAATAAAATTAATTTTTTCATTTTTAAGCCTTTTTTTGAAAGAATTATAACAAATTTTGTTTAAAAAATATATTTTGGCACTTTTAAAACACTCTTTTATTTTATAATTCTATTTATAAAACTAAAAAGAAGGAGTTACAGATGAAAAAAATCATAACAGCTGGTTTAGGATTAGCAGTTTTAACGGCGTCTTCAATGGCTGCAAGCTTAAATGATAATCCAAACTATCAAAGACTTAAAAACTTTCACCCAAAAGGTATTACATCAAATACTTGTTTAATGTGTCACAAAGGAAGAGATGCTGGAATAGTTGCAGATTGGCAACATTCTAAACATGCAAAAGCAGGAGTTGGATGTGTACAATGTCATGTTGTTCCAAAAAATTATCCAACTGCACTTAAATCTCATCCAGTAAGCGGTAATAATTGGTCAGTTGCAGTTGCAGTATCAAGTGTAACTTGTGCAAAATGTCATGCAAAAGAAGTAACTGAATTTATGAACTCAGGTCATGCAAGAGCTGGTTCTCAATGGCTAGCATCAAATGGTGGAACACATGGTTACTTAATGAGTAAACTTGCTTACAATTTTGAAGCTCAAAGAGGTAATACAGTAGGAATTAATGGAACAGATGGTAAACATATGAATGCTGGAATTAGAAAAACTTTACAATCTAACCAAAACACTCCTAGAATAGCTGATTTATCAGTAGCTAATACTTGTATTCAATGTCATGGTGGTGTTGTTAAACTTGATAAGAATGGAAAACCAGACGCTGCTACATGGCCAAGTGATGGTATGGCTGCGTTATATCCAGATGGTGGAGTTTCTAATTGTACTTCTTGTCACTCAAGACATAAATTTAGTGCAGCAGAAGCTAGACAACCAGGTGCATGTACGAACTGTCACTTGGGGCCTGATCATCCAGATAAAGAAGTATTTGAATCAAGTGTTCATGGACATATATTTACTACAAATGAAGAAGATTATGACTTCTCAACAGGAAAACAAATCCCAGGAAAAACTGTAAGAGCTGGAACATGTTTTACATGTCATATGAGTTCAATTAATGGACTGCACTCAACTCATAATGTATCTGCAAGACTTAAATGGAACTTATGGGCACCTAAATCATTCGAAAGAACAAAGGGTATTGAAACTGCTGGTTGGGCTTGGTATAAAAATAGAAAAATAATAAGAGGTAACCCAAAAGCTGGTAATATTCAAGGACCAGAAGCAGCAAGAGCTCAAATGAAACAAGTATGTGCTACTTGTCATGAAGCAACATTTACAAACAACTACTTCCAAAGAGTAGATGCACAAGTAACTCTATATAATCAATATAGAGCTGTTGCAGAAAAAATGATGAAAGAACTAAAAGCTAAACATTTAATTGATGCCGATGCATGGTCTGATCCATTCTTCAAACTTTACTACTATATGTGGCATCACGAAGGTAGAAGAATGAGACATGGTGCTGCAATGGGAAGTCCTGATTATTCTCATTGGCATGGTGTATTTGAAGTAATGCAAGATATTAGAGAAATGCAAGATATTTATAATTATAAACTTAGAATGCTTAAAAAATATGGAAGTGCAAAAAAAGCATTAGCGAACGAAGTTCCAATGCCTGTTGTTACTCACGAATAAAATCTCTTCTTCTGTTACTTTTCCCCTTTTGAAGGGGAAATAATCTTATAATTCCTAAATTTTTTGATATAATTATAAAAAAGGTTATATATGAAAAAATTACTACTAATTCCTGCAATAGCACTTATAAGTGGTTGTATGCAAACAACTCCCAAAATAAAATCGTTCAATAATGATTTAAAAATATTAAATAAATATAATATTGATACAAATAGATTACATAAAATAGGCGATAATTATCTATTTTTCATTACAAACCAAAATGGAACAATTATATATAAACTTGATAAAAACTTAAAAGTTATTATGAGTAAAAAAGTGCCAATTATGATAAATCCTACAAAATTAAAAATAGCAAACAATAAAATATATTTACTTGGATATTCTGTAAATAATCAAAAACCAATTTTATTAACTTTTACTAAATTTGGTAAATTATTAAATAAAAAATTTTATGGTGAAAAATTTAATACTCCAAGAGATTTCATAATAGATAAAACTCCTATTGTAGCAATTAATTCTTATGGAAAAACTACTTCAACTGATATAGATATTTATAAAAATGATAAAAAATACTCATTTGCTTCACCTCTTGCAGAAGAAGTTAATTTTATTAGAAAATTTGATAATGGATATTTAATTTTAGGGAATATTTTACAAAATACTCAAAATGCACTAATTGTCTATACAGATAAAAATTTCAAAACTAAATGGACATTGGATATTGACTATGGAGTAGATGAAGATGTAAAAAATGTAAAAATAACAAATAATGAAATAATACTAACAATTAATTCTCAAAATTATACAGGAATGGAAAGTGATTATACAATCATTATAGATAAAAATGGAAAAATAATATCAAAAAAACAAGATTATAAGATAAAAGATTTACCACTTAAATTTCACGGATAAAAATCCATATATATGGTATAATAATAAAAAAATTAAAGGATTTAAATGAAAAAAATTTTAGTTTCAAGTGCTATAGCCTTATCAGCATTTGCATTTTCTGGAATGCATGGAAATATGCCTATGACAAAAGCACACAATATGGCACCTATGAAAGGACTTACTAACACTACTGTAGTTGCAGAAGTTTATGGTAAAAAAGTAACTGTAAAAGAAGTAAATGACTATATACAAGGTATGACAAAAGATTTTAGAATTAGACTTCAAGACTTACCAGCACAACATGTAAATGACTTTGTGAAAAAATATGTAGATACATTAACTTTTTATCCAAAAGCTAAAAACATCATAAAAACTCCACAATATCAAGAATTAATCAAAAAAATTGCTGTTGATTTATGGATGACAAAACAATTCAGAAAATTAAAAGTAACAGATAAAGAAGAAAAAGCTTTTTATGAAAAAAATAAAAATCTCTATTTTAAAACAGCACCTAAACTTAAAGCAAGACATATTGTAGTAAAAGACGAAAAAACTGCTCAAAAAATTATTTCTATATTAGAAAAAACTCCAAAAAGCCAAATTGAAAAAGAATTTGCTACTCTTGCAAAACAATATTCAATAGGGCCTAGTAAAATTGATGGTGGAGAACTTGGATATTTTGACCCAAAAAGTATGGTAAAAGAATTTTCTGATGCAGCTATGAAACTTCATAAAGGTGACTTTACAAAAGAACCTGTAAAAACAAGATTTGGTTATCATGTAATATTACTTGAAGATAAAAAAACAGATGTTTATACTCCATTTACAAAAGTAAGACAATCAATTATAGCTTATCTTAAAGAAGCAAAATTAAATAAAGAACTTGACAATATCTCAAAAGAAGCTAAAGTTAAATATTTTATAAATAAATAATATTTATCTTGAAGTTATAAAATATTTTCTTTTATAACTTCAACTTCTCCACTACTTGAAAGAGTATATTTTATAATATCAAATTTTGGAAGAATTTAACTTATTTAATATAAAATCTTTTAAATTAGTTGGCAAAACAGTAACTAATTTCACAATAGAAGCAAAAACAAAAGGAAAAGCATACTCTTTTTTATTTTTACTAATAGCATATTCTATTCTTTCAACTCCTCTCTCAAGTGGCAATAAAAAAGGCATCTTGAATTTATTTTTTGCTGTCATTTCACTTTGGATAAATCCTGGTTTTATATTTATCACTTTTATATTATATGGTGCTAATTGATTTCTAAGACCCTCGGCATATGAATTAATTGCCCTTTTACTTGCACTATAAGCCAAACTTGTTGGACTACTTACATATCCAGCCAAAGATGAAATTAAAACTATTTTTCCTTTTTTATTTTTTTTCATTTGTGGTACAACATTTTCTAAAAGTGCATGAATTGATAAAAAATTAACATCAACTGTATTTTTAAACTCTTCAAAAGGCATAAAAGAAGCAGAATGAGGATAACTTATCCCAGCATTTGCAATTACCATATCAATTTGATGATTTTTTGTAATATCTTTTACAATTTCTCTTAGTTTTTCAAAATTAGCTACATCACATTCATAACTATTTTCAAACTCTGCTTTTCTTCTACTTATTGCAAAAATTATATGACCTTGATTCTCATATTTTTTTGCTAACTCTTTTCCTATCCCGCTACTTGCACCTGTTATTAAAATATTCAAGTTTAACCTTTTATTAAATTTTTGATATTTTCATAAGCCAACTTAACTAATTTTTCTCTTGATTCTACACTTGCCCATGCAATATGAGGAGTAAGTAAAATGTTTTTTGATTTTAAAAGTGGATTATCTTTATCTATTGGCTCTTTGATAAAAACATCAAATCCAGCAAAAAATCCTTGTTTATCAATAATTTCACCTCTTCCAAGATTTAGTAAAATTGCCTCTTTTTTTATTAAATTTAGATTATTTTTATTTAATAAATTTTGAGTATTTTCGTTTAAAGGTGCATGAATAGAGATAATATCACTATTTTTAAGAAGTTCACTTAATTCTAATTTTTTATAATTAGCATTACTATTTTTTCCACTTGTAGAATAATAGCTAACTTCACATCCAAAAGCCGTAGCAATCTCGGCTACTTTTTTACCAATTGCGCCAAGTCCTATAATTCCCCATTTTTTACCATTTAATTCATTCCAATTAATTATATGAGTAAAAATATCAGAATTCATATATTCATTACTCACATAATCATTTAAATATTTAATTTTATTCATAATTTCCAATACAAAAGCAAAAGTAAGTTGTGCCACATAATCAGTAGAATATCCTGCTACATTTTTAACGATAATGCCTTTTTGCTCGGCATATTCTAAGTCAACATTATTCATACCAGTTGCCATTATTTGAATAAATTTTATATTACTTTTATTCATTATTTCTTTATCAATCACAACTTTGTTTGTAAAAACAATATCAGCCTCTTTTACTCTATTTAAAGTCTCTTCTTTTTTTGTAGTTTGATAAATTTCAACTTCACCGAATTCATTAAATTTAGATAACTTTACATCACCAAGTGTTTTTACATCTAAAAAAACTAATTTCATACCTTCACTCCATTTACTTTTAAAGCTTTTATAATATGACTCATTTGTTCGTTTTTATATTTACACCACTCGGGGGCTAAAAGTGTATCTACTCCCGCTGTCATTCTTTGAATTGATATATTTTCAGGTAAGTTTTTGATACTCCATACTAAAATATCAATATAATCTTTTTCATTAATTGGTATAAATTTTCCTTCAAAATACTCTTTTGCAAGAAGTGTATTTTTTGTTACATACATTGGATGAAATTTAATACTATCAATATTTAACTTCATTGTATCATTAAATGTTTGTTCCCAATCCGTGCGAGTTTCATCAGGAAGTCCATAAATCAAATGAGCACATACATTTAGTCCTAATTTTTTTGTTTTTGTAATTGTATCAACTACGTTTGCAAAATTATGCCCTCTATTTATTTTTTTTAGAGTTTTATCATTACTTGTTTGAATTCCATATTCAAGCCACACTTCAGTTTTTTTAGATAACTCGGCTAAATATTCTAATGTTTCATCTGTAATTGAATCAGTTCTTGTACCTATACTAAGCCCAACTACATTTTCAAAAGTAAGTGCCGTTTCATATAAGGCTTTTAAAGTCTCAAATGGTGCATAAGTATTTGTCCAACTTTGAAAATAAACTATAAATTTTTTTGCATAAAAGCGTTTTTTTAAATAAGGAACAGTATTTTCAAATTGAAATTTTAAACTCTCTAACTGTTTTTCTAAAAGTGGATTTTCATTTGACTCTAAATTTAGTGTAAATCTCTCTTTTTGTTTAAGATTTGGTGAAAAACTCTCATTTTCACAAAACACACAACCACCTCTTGCAGAAGTACCATCAATATTTGGACAAGTAAATCCTGGAATTGAAATAGGAACTTTATAAACTGTTGTATGAAATTTTTGTTTTAAATATTTTCCAAATGTATATAATTTCTTCATTAACTGCCTTTTTTTATAGGCTTAGTTATACCAAAAAAATAGAAAAAATAAAAGATTTCTTGAATTAATTGTAAAAAAATTACTCTTTTGGTGCAACTGGATATTCTAAATCAAAACAAGCAAAACAATAATCCTCTTTTTTATCTTTGATAGATTTCACCATTGAATCAATTGAAAGATAAGCTAAACTATCAGCCCCAATATATTCACAAATTTCATCAACACTCATTTTTGATGCAATTAATTCATCAGGGTTAGGAGTATCAACACCATAAAAACACGCTCCCTTACTTGTAGGTGATGCTATTCTCATATGAACTTCAGCGGCCCCTGCTTCTTTAAGCATTCTCACAATTCTTTTTGAAGTTGTTCCTCTCACAATACTATCATCAATTACAACTAATTTTTTACCTTTAATTTTATTTATAATTGGAGATAATTTCATTTTTACTTTTATATCTCTAACTTCTTGAGTTGGTTCAATAAATGTTCGTCCAACATAATGATTTCTCATAATTCCAAACTCAAAAGGTATTCCACTTTCTTTGCTATATCCAAGAGCTGAAGCAACTCCACTATCAGGAACTGGAACAACCATATCAGCATCTACTGGAAGTTCTTTTGCAAGTTCTCTTCCCATTTCAACTCTTGTTTCATATACATTTTTCCCAAACACATCACTATCAGGTCTTGCAAAATAGATATATTCAAAAATACATTTTTTAGGTTTTGGTTCAAAAAGTTGGATTGATTTCATTTCTCCATTTTCAAAGATCACCATTTCACCGGGTTTTACATCTCTTACATATGTAGCACCTACAAGCTCAAACGCGCAAGTTTCACTCGCAATTATATATCCACCACCTGCAATTTTACCTATACTTAAAGGTCTAAATCCATAAGGATCACGAACAGCAAACATTTTTGTTCTACTTAAAATTATTAGTGAATAAGCACCCTCTATTTTTTTAATAGCATCTACAATTCTTTCTTGAAGAGTATTTTTTGTATAATCTTTTGCAATTAAATGGATAATATTTTCAGTATCCATATTGCTTTGGAAAATAGCACCTTTTTTTATAAGTTCATCTCTCACTGGCTTTTTATTTGTTAAATTACCATTATGCACAATTGAAATTTCACCAAGTCCATATTTTGCATAAATTGGTTGAGCATCCAAGATAGAATCATTCCCAGCAGTTGAATATCTTGTATGACCTATTGCCATATCACCTTTTAAAACTGTTTGGAAATACTCTTCTGTAAAAATTTCGGTAACTAAACCTCTGTTTTTTATTGTATGAATTTCACCATTTTCATTACTACTAATCCCAGCTGCTTCTTGACCACGATGTTGCATAGAAAAAAGTGAATAAAAAGCTTTTTTTGCCGCATTTTGATTTTTATAAATTCCAACTACTGAACACATATTTTTTCCTTATAAACCTAAAGCATCATTTATGCTATAAAAACCTGCTTTTTGAGTTGCTAACCAAGTAGCTACTTTTACAGCACCTTGTGCAAATGTTTCTCTACTTGTAGCAGTGTGATTAAACTCTAAAAACTCACCCTCATTATAAAATCCAACTGTATGTCTTCCTACAATGTCACCACCTCTTAAAGCCATTACAGCTATTTCATCTTTTGTTCTCTCTCCTATAATTCCATCTCTTCCTGAAACTCTAACTTTATCCAAATCTAAATTTCTAGCTTTTGCACAATGTTCTGCTAAAGTAAGAGCAGTTCCACTTGGAGCATCTTTTTTATGTTTGTGATGCATTTCAGTGATTTCTATGTCAAAATCTCTCAAAATTCCACTAACTTGTTCTACAACTTTATTTAAAACTGCAATCCCCAAACTCATATTTGTAGCATATAAAACTGGCATGAGCTCACTTGCTTTTATAATTAAATTTTTTTGATGATCATCAAGTCCAGTTGTTGCGATTACAAGCGCTTTATTCATACCGTTTTCAATAGCAGTTGTAACCATTGCTTGGGTTGCCACGGGCGCAGAAAAATCAACAACTACATCACAATTTTCCAAAAAAGTTTTCCAATCATTTGTAATAACTGTATTCTTAGGAAAAACAATTCCATTTGCATCACCTTGAAAAATAACACTTCCTAATTTTAGATTTTTTTCTTTTATAATTTTTATAAGCAATTGACCTACTCTACCAGTTGCCCCAACAATTCCAAATTTCATAAATATCTCCTCTATTTTTTGATAAAATTATAACACAATTTAAACACTTTTGATTTCGGCACTAACTTAAAACACTGGGCAATAAAACAAATTTCTTAACACTACAAAAAGCTAAAAAGGGAGCGCAAGCGCCCTTCGGGTTTGAAGCACACTTTTTTTAACGCTTTTTTTCATTAAAATTTGTAGTTGTTTCGTTTATTTAGTTAATTCCTTAATCTTATCAACATACTTAACGGCTTGCAGTGCTGCTACTGCACCATCAGCTGCTGCACATACCACTTGTTTAGCTGCATCTTTTCGGATGTCACCCACTGCATAAAGTCCAGCAAGTGAAGTTTTCATATTTAAATCTACACTTACACTTCCATCTTCTTCCATTTCACAAATAAAACCATTTTCACTTTTTAAAACATCTGTGTTTTTTGTATTTCCTACAAACACAAAAACACCAGGAATTTTCAAGTCAATTTCTCTATTTTCTTGTTCTACAATAATTCCATCTACAAACTGTTCTCCATAAACTTTTTTTACTTTTGAATTGTATAAAATTTCTATTTTAGTATTTTCTAAAACTCTTTTAATTGTAGCCGGACTTGCTCTAAATTTATCTCTTCTGTGAATTAAATAGACTTTACTTGCAATACCGGCAAGATATAATGCTTCTTCAAGTGCTGTATCTCCTCCACCAATTACCGCAACTTCTTGATTTCTATAAAAAAATCCATCACAAACTGCACAAGTAGATATTCCTTTTCCTATAAACTTCTCTTCATTTTCAAATCCAGCTCTTCTTGGGCTCGCTCCTGTAGCTACAATAACAGATAAACTTTTAATAGTTTTATCAAAAAGTTCAATTTCAAAAACATTTCCAACTTTTTTAATTTGTTTTACTTCACTACTCTCAATTTTACAACCAAATTTTTTTGCTTGTTCTGGCCAACATTGCATAAGTTCTAACCCACTTTTAACATCACAAACTCCTGGATAATTCTCTATTTCACTACTCAAAGTTATTTGACCACCAGGGGAAATTTTTTCATAAATAGTTGTATCAATTCCCATTCTACTTGCATAAAGCCCAGAACTAAGTCCTGCTGGACCTCCACCAATAATTACTAAATTTTTCATTGTATTACCTTTAAAATAGAGTTTTGCTTAAATAAGTTTTTATTGTATCTTTTAATTTCAAAATAAACTGGTACTTTTTTTATATTAAATTTTCTAATGATAGAAATTATAGTATTTGTCCCAGCCCTTACAAAAATAATATTTTTTTTATTATTATAAACTAATTGATATATATCTACTGCTATTATAGGATAATTTTTAGGAATTTTTGATATTAAAGTGTTAATATTACTCATTTTAGAACTAAAAACTAACATATAATAATTATTTTGTTTAGGAGTAAAAATATCATTTTTTGTATAAAGAATAGTTTGACTGAAATTTATAAATTTAAATTTGGAAAAGCGATAATTATCATAGGCAAAAAACCCTGCTACAAGCAAGGCCCCTATGAAAGAAGAAAAAATGTAAAATAGAGATGATTTACCTCTATATAACATTAGAAATTATTAACCAAGTAATGCATCAATTTTAGCTGCAAAACTAGCTTTTGGAGCTGCTCCAATCATTTGGTCAACTAATTCTCCATTTTTGAAAAATAAAACTGTTGGAATACTTCTGATTCCAAATTGTCCAGCAACTTCTGGTGCTTCATCAGTATTTACTTTTGCAACTACTGCTTTTCCTTCATAATCCCCTGCTAATTCTTCAATTACTGGAGCAATCATTCTACAAGGCCCACACCAAGGTGCCCAGAAATCTACCATTACTACATTGTTATCTTTAATTGTTCCAGCAAAATTCGCATTATTAAGTTCTACATATTTACCCATTTTAAATCCTTTATTTTTTAAAAATAATTATATCATAAAATTTCACTAAAAAAGAGAAATTTTGTTCAGTTTAAAAAAATGTTACAAAAAGTAATCAATAAATAAAATAATAAAAGAGATTTTTTATATACTTTTATCTATTATTTTTCATCTTCTTGTATAATTTGTTTAGCTTTATCAGCTTTTGCTTTTAATCTTTTTTGTTTTTTATATTCAGCTAATTTTCCCCTTGATTCTTCTGCTCTAATTTCTAATTCACCCCATTTTTTTTCTAATTCTTTTGGGTTTTGTATTTCATTTATGAAATAACCAAGTCCTTTTTCTTTATAAACCGTTCGTCCAAGTGGAGGCATTCTTTTTTCTGATTGAGTGAGTGCTTCATTGACTTTTGGACAAACACTAACACATGCCCCACAATAAATACATAAATAAGGATTGTAATTATATTGTTTTTTACCACTTTCTACATCAACTACTTCAAATTTTATCGCCCCAGGAGGACAGATGTTTTCACATTTATCACAAAAAATACAATCATCTTCATTATATAAAATAGTTCCTCTATAACCTTTTGGCTCTGGAGAAGGCTCAAAAGGATACTTTATAGTTACAGGTTTAGAAACTAAATTTTTCATTGATTCTATAAACATTTTTATCATTACTTCTCCTTTATCTTGCCGTACAACTCATACAAGGATCGAAGCTAAGAACTATAGCTTGTGCATCAGAATATTTAGCATCTATAAATAATTCTTTTAAAATAGGAATATTTGCATATGTTGGAACTCTAACTCTAACTCTATCCATTAACTTTTTGTTACTTCCTTTTAGATAATAAAAACATTCTCCTCTTGGTGCTTCTACTCTCACAACAGTTTCACCGTTTGGTCTTCCTTTTGTTTTTACTTTAAATTCACCAACTGGTAAATTATCCAAAATATTTTCACACATTTCTATAGAATTCAACACTTCATCAAATCTAACCATATTTCTCGCCCAAACATCACCTTCACTTCTTAATTGCATTTTATATCCAACTTCTTCAAAAGGCAAATAATCAAATTCAGCTCTTGCATCAGTTTCAAGTCCACTAGCTCTTGCAATTGGACCTGCTACATTATATTTAGCAGCCATTTTTTTAGAAATAGTCCCTACTCCTTTTGTTTTGAGACCAAAAGTATAATCTGTATCATTAAAACTCATTACTTTTAGAGTATTTTCTTTCAATATTTTAAGTTTCTTTTTTGCAAATTCAACTATTTCTGAATCTATATCTCTACTCACTCCACCAATTACTTGATAATCATATTGAACTCTATTACCTGTAATTCTCTCTAAAATATCCATTACATCTTCTCTGGCTTTGAATGTTTGCATAAATAGATTTTCATACCCTACTACTTCAGCAACATGACCATTTGCTAACATATGAGAATGAATCCTGTCAAGTTCTACTACTAACATTCTTAAATAATTTATTCTATCATTAACTTCAACATTCATAAGTTTTTCTAACCCATGAACTACTGCTCCAGCATGAGTAATAGAGCAAAGTCCACAAATTCTTGCAGTCAAATATGTCAATTGAGTATAGTCAAATTTTGTAATTGCAGCTTTTTCTATACCTCTATGAACATATCCAATATGAGCTTCTACATCTGTAATAATTTCATTTTTAGTTTCAAATAAAAAACTAACAGGTTCTGGCAATGCAACATGTTGTGAACCAAATGGTATAACTATTTTTCCCATGAACTATCCTTTCTAAGTGGTGCTTTAGGAGCATCAGGTGCTATAAATACTCCACACATAGCATTTTCTACATCTAATCCAAATAAATCCCCAAGTTCCCATTCACTAATCCAAGCTGATGGAAGAATACTTACAATACTTGGAATTTTTGCATCATAACTAACCTCAGGTATTCTAAAAATTTGTATAATATTTTTTGCTTTATATTTAGAAAAAAGCCAATCAATTTGTAATTTACCACCTAAATCAGTTGCATTTACAGTTATATAATGCCATTCATTTTCATTATAAAAATTTTTTATATCATTAACAATATTTTCCAAACTCGTTTCTTTAATAGTAATATTTGGATTAATAGTCATCATTTACTCCTAATTTTCCAATCATTTCTTCATGATTTCTCATATATTCTTTTTCTTTTGATTTTTGTTGCCAAATTTCAATAGCTTCCGCAACTCCATCTATCAATGCCTCAACTCTTGGAGCACATCCAGGAATCCAAACATCAACAGGAATAATATTATCTACCCCATTTTCAACATGATAAAAATTTCTAAATATACCACCACCATGAGCACATGCTCCCATTGCAATAACAACTTTTGGCTCTGGCATTTCTAAATAAAGTCTTCTTAATACATCTTTACAATTTTTTGTAACAGGACCAGTTACAATCAAAATATCTGATTGTTTTGGATTACCTTTATTTAAAGCTCCAAATCTTTCGATATCATATCTTGGAGCAAGTGCTGCTAATATTTCAATATCACAACCATTACATCCACCAGTATTATAATGTAAAATCCAAGGAGATTTTTTCCTAAATTTACTAAATATACTCATTATTTACCTCCCCATAAAGCTAACAAAACAATGTTAAGTGCTGCGATTGGAATTAATACAACCCACGAAAACTTAACCATTTTTCTAAAATCCAATCTTGCAGTTGAATTATCAAGTAAATTCACAAACAAAAATGCAAAAATTACTAAAAAAATACCAAGAATATGATTATTTCCTCCAAATAAATATACAAAGAAAAATACATAAATATATTCAATCCATTTACCTGTATAAATAGCTTCATAAAAAGGCCCACTATATTCTATTTCAGGACCACCAATAATTTCTTGATGAGCTTCTGCTATATCAAAAGGTGATTTTTGAAGCATCATAGGAATTATAAATAAAAACGATAAAAATATTAAAGGTAATTTATAAATTGGAGCAGATGAATTTAAAATATCTATAAAATTAAAACTTCCACTAACCAAATAAAAAGCAACAACCATTAAAACCATAAAAGGCTCATAACTAATCATATGCATAAGTTCTCTTAATGCCCCTAATACTGAATAAGGACTTCTAACACTACTAGCACCAATTACAAGAGCCAAAACAGCTAAGACATGAAAAAATACTGCTATCAATAAATCATTTCCTAAAAACAATACAAATACAGAAAACCATTCTGCTACAAAATACATTATTCCCATTAAAGCATGAAGTGAATGTATCATCATAGGTCTTTTATCCATCAGTTTAGCAAAATCATAAAAAGGTTGCATAAGTGGAGGCCCCACTCTACCTTGCATTCTAGCATTAATTATTCTTTCTATTCCAAAAACAAACCCTCCAATAATCGGAGCTAAAATAGCTAATATAACCCAAATCATAATAAACCTCCTCCAAGAACTAATACTAAAATAAACATAGCTATTGAAAATGCTATAAGAATATTTTCATATTTTTTAATACATGCGAAATCAAATGTTCCTATATGCTTAGGAAAAACTTCACCACAATTATATGGATGGACTGTATCAACTTTAAATTTCACAAAATAAGGAAGAGCATGAATTAAACTAAGTATTATCATAGCTCCAAGAATTTCCCAAAAATATAATGTTGAATTTCCAACATATAGACTTAAATCATGAGAATGGATATTTGCACTTGCACCTGTTATACTATTTGCTATAGGAACTATAAAATATGTTATAAAAGGTGCAATAAAAAATGTAATAGCTAAAAGCCATACATAATACCAAATTGACACAAAATTAAATCTTTTTGGAAGAGGCATAAATTTAATATTAGAAATACCGTGAGTTTTTCTAACACTAACCCCTAAAACTTTCATATACAATATACTTAAAAATGCACTTCCTGCTCCAACATACAAAATTAAAATAACATAACTTCCATGACTTAAAAAGTTACTCACTTCTTCTATCATCATCCATTTACCTATGAATGTTCCAAATGGCACAAAAGTCATATTTAAAAATCCAAAAAATATAAACATTAATGTAAGAGGAGCACGCTCGATTAATCTTCTCATTTGTTCAATATATTTAACATGGAATACCTTTTCAAGAATCCCTGCTTCAATAAACAACAATCCTTTTGCAAACGCATGGAAAACTATCAATATTAAACTTGCAACAACTGCACCAGGAGTACCTACAGCAGCAGCAAGCATCATAAGCCCAAGTAAAGATATTGTAGAATAAGCAAGTATTCTTTTAAAATTACTTTGAGTTAAAGCAATAATTGCTGCTACTACAAAAACATATCCAGTAGTAACTATTAATAGTTTAGCTAAAAGAGTTCCTTTTATAATTGGTGAAATTCTAAGCAATAAAAAAGGAGCGATTTTTACCATTGTAGCTGAATGAAGAATTGCACTAACAGGTGTTGGCGCCACCATAGCCCCAAGAAGCCATTTGTGAAAAGGCATCTGAGCACCTTTGACTAAAGCACTTAAAGATAAAAATCCAAGTCCTGCTAAAGAAACAACCATAGGATGATTTAATAAATCACTAAAGTGATAAAAACCATTTGTATGAATAAATATCATTAATGAAATTAAAATAGCTACTCCACCTATTTGATTCATCCATAATGCTAAAACAGCATTATCTGTAGCTTCTTTGTCTTTTCTAAAACCAATTAATATAAATGAAGCAAGTGTAGTTGTTTCAAATAAAGCAAAAAACCATTCTATATTATTTACACTAACAGCAAAATTCATAACACCTAAAAACCAAATAATAATAGCTACAAATTTATGTTTTTCTTTTTCATCATAATCCATATATTTAGTCGCATATATTGCAATTGGAGCCCCTACTAAAGCAACAATAAAATAAAACATTATTACTAAATTATCAACTAAAATATTTGGTGTATCTGAGTAACCTTTCATCAATACAACAATAATTAAAAATAAAATTTGTATTATTGCCAAAGAAACAACTAAAAAACTCTTTTTTATAATCCCTTGATATAAAAAATAACCTAAAAGTCCAAAATCATAAATAGTCATCAAATAATCAAGAATTTCTGGGGTAGAAATTAATGAAATTGTATGATTGACATAAGCCAAATATGAAAATAAAATAAGCAAAGGTAATGTTAAAAATGCTAAAACATTGGTAACTTTGTCACTTTTGACATAATAAATAAAAAATGCCAAAACCCAAGGTGTGACAATATTTAAAAACACAATCCAACCCATTCTAACTCCTTTTAAAGTATAACTTAAGCAAATTATACATAAATAAATAATCATTTAGCAAGAAAGAAAAAAGTTTTATATATATTAAGTTTCTTTTTGTAACTATTCTGTAATAATTAATATTAATTTTTCTTTTTTTGAGCTATAATCATTGCAACTTGAGAGAAATTGAAATATTTAACTTCGTTTACAATAAATCCACTTTTCTTTAATAATCTTTCCAATTCTTCTACTGTTCTAAAATTTTCAATAGATTTCGGTAAATATTCATAAGCTTCTTTGTTTTTTGTAATAATACCGCCAATTTTTGGCAAAAATTTATTCGTATAAAAATCTATATATTTTCTAAAAAAACTTCTTTTTTGAACTTTTACAAATTCTAAAATCAACAGTTTTCCATCATTTTCCAAAACTCTATTAAATTCATCAAAAGCTTTTTGGATTTCCATAACATTTCTAATCCCAAAAGATATAGAAATTATATCCATTGAATCAGATTCACAAGGAATTTCAATCGCATATTTATTATAAAAAGTAACTTGGGGAAATCTCTTTTTTGCAATTTCAAGCATACCACTACTTGGATCTAATCCAGAAATTTCTATTTTTTTGTTTTTTACACTATTTTTCCATATTTCTATCATATCTCCTGTTCCACATGCAACATCTAATATTCTTAAATTATTTTTATCTATTTTGGAAATTGTTTTTTCTATTGCTTCTTTTCTCCATTTTTTATCAATTCCTAAACTTAAAATTCTATTTGCTAAATCATATTTTGGAGCAATAGAATCAAACATTTCAACTATTTTTTTTTGCAATATTTATCCTTTTAATTTAATTAACGAAATATAATTATATCATTTAAAACAGAAAATAGGGGTATATATTAAAGAAAAGTTATAAAAGAGAGGAAATCTCTCTTTTAATTAATGAGGTTGATTAGATACATCTAAAATAGTATCAAGAAGTTTGAAAACTGCTATTCCAACTCCTATACATCCAATGATAATTAAAATTTCAAATGTATGAGGAGAGTCAAATACAGTTTTTTCAATTTCAGCTACATTATATGTAGAAAATGCTTCTGGTCCCATTCCAAATCTGTTTGTCATAGGATCTGCATTTCCACCAAAAACAAATAATTCTCTTCCAGCAAATGTTCCAATAGCCATTAAAACTCCCGCTAATACATCTTGTTTTATTAAAAATAAAACCAATGGAAGCGCAAGTCCTAATGTTACATAACCCCAAAACATTATATTAAATGGATATTCACTCAATCCTGATAATCCAGAAACAGTTTCGTAAGCTGCTACTAAAATAATTGCAACAATCCCTGCTTTTCTTAAAGTTGATTTTAATTCATTATACCATTCTTTTTTTCTAAGACTAAGCCCTGCATAAATAAGTGCAAATGATATACCACTTAACATCCCAGTAAGTAAAAAATATATCCAAAGTGCTGGGAAATTTGTCCATAAATGTCTTGGTTCACTTAATTGAAACAACATTCCTTGGATATAAAATTCACCAAAATCAATACCTAATCCAATAATAACTAACCATAAAGCTAATTTTTTAGCTAATTCTCTTTTATTTGTCATCAAGAAATAAATCTCAACAAAAGTAAAAGGAATATAAATTGAATATAAAGGAAGCATTAACCACATACCACTTTGAGGTTGAGGATTTAAAAACATATAAATGATGTTTAAAGGACTTCCTAAGTCTGTAGCAATTGATGCAAGACCACCAAATACCATAGAAATACCCAATGTTATTAAAGCTGCACTTGCTTTATGTGAAATTTTTAAGTTAAAAAGTTCTCCTAATGATGTTAAGAAAATAAGTGCAGATCCACCATAAAGTAAATATATGTATTGAATAACAAACATTCCCCATGGTTCAGTTCTTGGAACTTCTTCAATATGATGCATTCCAAAAATTTGTTCTTTCATAGCCAATGCCACTTGTTTAGCATCATCAGCATTTATATTTACTAAATCTTTTACATTTACAAAGTTATGTCCAAATCTTAAAGCATAAATTTGAATCCAACCTATTACTCCAACTGCTAATAAAATATATGCAAAAAGCATAGTTTTATTAAAAAATAATTCTTTAAAGCTTACAGACTTGAAATTAAGCCCACAGCATTTTTTTACGCTTTTTTCCATTCTGTTCTCCTTTTGGCAGTAGCTGCTTCATATTTTGGAGCCATATCACTCCAAGTATGAGTTTTGATACCTTTACCCATTGTTCTGTTTCTATATTCTTCATCTTGTGGTACAAGATAAAATAATTTAGGAAGTGTATCTTCATTTTCTTTTAGAACGAAAAATTCTCTACTTTCTAATGTTTTTCTAAGTAGTGAATTTGGATCATCTAAATCACCAAAAGTTCTTACTTTTGTAGGACAAGTTGCACTACATGCAGTTGTTCCAAACTCTTGAGTTCTTCCATCACAGAATGTACATTTATCTACAGCGTGTCTTGTTTCATCTATAAATCTTGCTTCATAAGGACATGCTTCCATACATCCTTTACATAGGATACACATATCATAATCAACTTTTACAATCCCACCTTCAACAAAGTGAGATGCACCAGTTGGACAAGCTGTCACACAAGGAGCATCTATACAATGATTACATTGTGAAGGATAAAAATTAACAAACATATCTGCTAATGTTTTGCCACCTTCTACTACACCTACCCAGATTCTTTGTTTATCTGCACCTAACATCACCTGATTTTCATCTTTACAAGCTACTTCACAAGCTCTACAATCAATACAGTTTTGATATTCAAGTGCCATTGCATAATTTGCCATTTTTTACACCTTTTTAATTGTTATTATTGTTTCATTCATACTTGCCGAACCAATAATTGGATCAATACTATTATCACATACTACTGATTGAGAAATACCATTATCGTCTCCAAGTGTTAGTAGTGTTGATTTACTTCCAAATCCTGTTGCGATAAATGCTGTATCTTTTCTAATTCTTTTTGTTGGGAATATTTTTGCTTTTGTTTTAGTCCCATCTCTATTAGTTAAAACAACATCATCTTTAAATTTAAGTCCCATATTTTCAGCAACTTTATCATTTATCCAAATATAATTATAATTCATTAGATCAAGTAATAATGCATTATTCACATCTGCACTTTGAGTGAAATATGCATGTCTTCCTAAAACTACTCTAAATTCACCTTCTTTAGGTGCTTTAAATAATGAATCATGCCATATTGGGAATGTACCAAGTTTTTCACTTTTACCTGTGATTGGATTTTTAAATAATTGTCCATCAAGATTTCTTTGAGCTATTTTAATCCATTTTCCTTTTTTAGCAACAATTGGAAAATCTTTTGGAACTTTTGAATATTTTTCATAAATTCCATACACAGCTTCATGTTTATCTTGTGTATCTTTTCTAAGAACTTTATATTTAGGATCAATTATTCCATCTTTAATAGCATCTTCTATTCCTGGCCAATAAGCACCATAATTTTCTGCTATTTTTGCAGCTTCTTCTCCATAAGTTTCTTTCATTACTCTTCTATTATATTCAAGTGGAGTTTCTTTAAATGCTTCTGTTATTTTATAAGTAGCAATATCCAAATCATCTTCACTTGCATGAGTTAAAATAGCTTTTGCTAATTTTTCATCTTTAATATCTGCTTTTAATTTAGCTGCGTCAACTTCAAAATCTTTATTTAAATATTTAGAAACTTTGAAGTTATCTGGCAATTTAGCACCTAAATCATCTGCATCCCATGTATTTGTAAATGTAATATCAACTAATGGTTTTTCAATTCTTTTAGCAAGATTACTACACATATAATAAACTGTTTTACTATCATACATAGGTTCCATTGCTTTACTTCTCCAAGCAAATGAAGGTTCACTAAGCTTAAAACATTCAAGTACAGATGTTCTTTCTAAATATGAAGTATCAGGCAAGATAACATCTGCATAAAATGCTGTATCGTTTACAATAATATCATTTACAACTACTAATTCCATTGATTTTAAAAATTCAGCAGTTTTTTCATAATCAGGAACTGATTGCATTGGATTTTGTTTGTAAATAAACATACCTCTTACTGGATATTCATTTTCTGCTAATCCTTTATAATTACCATCTGCATCAATTTTTGGTCTTCCTGCTTTGTCCCATCTTGTATTGATGTCTAAGATATGGTCTCTAAATACTTGCCAAGTCCCTTTTGTAGGGTTACCTAATGGATATTCTCCTTTTTTGATAGTAGCAATATCAATTCTTGGTTTTGGATTATCATAAATAGGAAAATCTTCATAATCATACCCTTCTGATAATTTCAAACCTTTTCCAAGAAGGATACCACCTCTAACATTTACAGCTCCATTGATTGAATTTAAAATTGCTTGAGCTCTTCTAAAATCAAAATCTTGATAATACCAAGTTGATTTTCTACTTCTATAACAATTTACTGCACCTTTATATTTATTAGCAGCTTCTGCAAACTCTTTTGTAAGTCTTTTGATAGTATCTGCTGGAATTTCAGTAATTTTTTCAGCCCATTTGGGAGTATAATCTTTTCCTAAACCAGTTGTAAAAAATTCAATTAATTCTTCCATTCCATCTACATTTTTAGCAATATAATCTGCTTGATAAGGAAGTTTATGATATTCTTTGTGAATAGTTTCATAAATCATTGCAAGCATTAAAGCTAAATCAGTTCCTGGTTTAATATTGATATATTCATCAGAATGAGACGCTGTATTTGTATATCTTGGATCAATATAAACAGTTTTCATACCTCTATCATGAGTTCTTCTAAACATATCAAGTGTATCAGGAGTAACTATACCTTCAGCTCTATTCGCTCCTAAATTCAGTTGATATTTAGTATGTCTGAAATCTCCATTACCCCAACTTCCAAAAGTTAATACATTTGCCATAAAAGATGGAGCAAAACAAGTAGAAAAATGGTCAATAAAATTCGCACTCCCTACACCATTCATTAAATTAGCAAATACAGGATCTCCCATATTACCAGTTGATGCACCAGCACCAAAAGCTATTGTACTTCTATTATCTTTTTCTTCATCAATAATTTTAATCATTTTGTTAGCAATATAATCAAGAGCTTCATCCCATGAAACTTCTCTGAATTTACCACTACCTTTTTCTCCTGCTCTAATCATAGGTTTTTTGATTCTATCAGGATCATAAGCAGCCCCAAGCCCTGCATTACCTCTCGCACACATAAAATTTCTGTTTTTTGTAAATAATGGATTTGGATCGATTTTTGTTACTTTTCCATTTACATTTCTAGCAACAATCCCACACATATTTACGCACATACCACACACAGATGTAGTATATGTTGCATTTTGAATATCTTCTTCTTTTTGCTGTTTTAGATTCTTTGCATCATCATAATTTCCAGCAAATGCAGAAGTACTTGCTATACTTGCAGCTGCTGCGGCTGCTGCGGAACCTTTTATGAAGTTCCTTCTTTTCAAGTCTATTATTTTAGACATTATACTTCTCCTTTTTTTTAATTGCAATTAATTATATCACAAAAAAAAAGCTAAATTTGAAAAAATTTGAAAAAATTTGAAAAATAATACCAATTAATTACACAAATTCTCATTTTTGTCATCAATAAGACAGTTTAAATTATATTTATTATATTGAGTTTTATATTTTGGGAAAATTAGAAAAGGAAAGAAATGTTAAACAAACGACAAAAAATTGTCGTTTGAAACTTAAGATAACAATTAGAATCTATATCTAACATAAAGTCTTAAATCTTTAGCTGTTTTAACATAATTTACAGGCGTTCCATTTTGTACTGTATCAGGATTTCCCATAGCTCCGAAGAATGAATCACTTCCTGGATTATCATATTTAATATATGTATATCTAACTTGCGCTGTTAAATGAGGTATAATATGATGTGTATAATATGCATCATAAGCATGTCCTCTAACTGCAGTCATACTTCCTGCTAATGTATCTTCTCCATAACTATAAGATCTGAAATATTTACTACCTTTTACAAAGCTTAATCCAAATCTATCATCTCCGAATGAAGGCATATCTGCACCTACCCAAATACTATGACCAGATTTTTTTTCAGTTGAACCAAGCATTGAACCTTTTGGTCTTGTTTCAGTATATGCAAAAGAAGCAAATGCTGTTGTGTTATCTAAGAAATCACTTATACCATCACCTATACCATTAGCTGATAATACAACATTTTCTAAGAAGAAGTTTCCAACTGTAGCCATATTGAATCCTTGAGACATAGTACCATCATAACTAGAATTTAAATCCATAACTGGTGCACCTGATGGTTTGAACCCTACCATATGAAATGCCCAAGCTGTTTCTGTTTTTAATGAATATTGTCCATCATCATAAGGAACAAAGAAGAATCCACCAAGGTCAGGTTGATCTACATTAGCTTGTTTTGTATAATCTTGTCCATTAAGTGTCCATTTTCCATTTTCACTTGAAGCACCTCTACCTAAACAAAATTTAAACCAAGTTCCCCAATCAAGAAATTTATCTGAAAGTTTTGCCCAAATAGGATTTCCTATTTCGAAACTAAATCCATCAAATTCCATATTGATAATATGTCCTAAAGGACTTTCTGCTGCATCATCTTCTCTTAAGTTAGCTGGGAATCCTTCTGTTGAAGGTCTTCTACCTGCACTAAACATTAAAGCATTTTCAGGACCAAAATGATAGTTGAAATATGCTTCTTTAAGTCTTACAGTATCATTAGTTGGTGTTTCATTTGTAACCCAATCAAAATCTGCAAATGGTGAATTCATTGGACTAATATAGTTTGCACCAAACATTTTGTTTGCTTCGATTTTAACAGTTCCTTTTAAATTATCACTAGCTTCATACATACCTGTTAAAATAACTCTATTTGAGAAAACTTGTCCAGTATATGTTTTAGCATCAACAGTTGCAGGATGTCCGCCAACAATTGGAACAGTCATCATAAATTGTGGATTTGTTTGCATAGTTGGATTAACTGTATATGCCATTCCTCCAGTTGTTTTTTTACTAATTACATCATAACTTGTTCTGATATCTAATCCCCAGAATAAATGACTATTTGCTGATACTGGATTTACTTTACTTTGATTTGTAAGAGTTAGTTGTTGAAGTTCACTAACTTGTTTTTCTAATTTATTTACTTTTTGAGTTAAATCTGCATTAGTTTGTGCAAAAAGTAATCCAATTCCGATTGTTGATAATAAAATCTTTTTCATTTTTTCTCCTATGTTTGTTTTATTTATTGAAATTGTATAATTTCAACTACTAAATTTAACCTCGCTATAACGCAAGGTTTCCGCTCTTCACTACTTCATACATAATATAAATTATGCATTTTAATGTAAGTATTTTGTTCTTTCTCCTTTCTTCTCCTTGAGATATATTTTTGTTTCAAGCAAAATTATACACAAAAAATAACTTTTTTACAATTTAATTACAAAAATTCATTTTTCATTCATTAAAATGTGTAATTTGGTAAATTAGGACTTGTTTACTCTTTTTTAATTCACTATATATAATATGTATAAGCAAAACTTATGTTATACTTTCAATAAAAAGGTATCTATAAAAAATGGAAAAAGCATATAAATTATTAGCAGCACAAGAACATATCTCTGCTAATGCAGCAAAAAAATTAATTGATAGTGGAAAAGTGTTTGCATTTGACAAAAAAGTAAAAATAGCAAGAGCTCCGATGAAAGAAAGCACAAGCTTTAAAATAATGCATACTCAAAAACCAAAAAAAATTTATGAAGATGAAAATATTATTGTAATAAATAAGCCTCCTTATATCACTAGCGAAGAGATTTCAAAAATGTATTCTACTCCGCTTCTACATAGACTTGATAAAGATACAAGCGGGATTTTGGTTCTGGTAAAAGATGAAATTTGGCAAAAAAAAGCTATACAAGAGTTTAAAAACAAAAATGTTTATAAAGAATATCAAGCGTGGGTAAGTCGAATTGTAAGTGAGCCAATAGTTGTAGATATGCCACTTAAAACTATAAAAAGTAAAAGTGGCGCTTATTCTAAAATCGATAAATATGGTAAAGAAGCAATTACTGAGATTGAGCCACTAATGGCTTTTAATAGCAAAAGTAAAGTAAAAGCAATAATCCATACAGGAAGAACTCATCAAATAAGAGCTCATTTAAGTTATATAAATCATCCTATTTTGGGAGATGAGAAATATGGTGGTAAAAAAGCAAATCGAATTATGCTTCATCATTATAAATTTAAAATATTTGATTATGAATTTACAGCAAATGTTCCAAAAGACTTCACTGTTATGGAAGAATATAACGATTAAATATAACACTAATATAATATATAAAAGGTACTGACTAAATAAACGAAACAACTGTAAATTTTAACGAAAAAAAGCGTTTAAAAATATTAAAAATTATTTTGCTATAATTTTAAAAAAATTTCAATAAAGGAAATAAATGTTTGATAATATTTCAAATGGACTATCAAAAGTATTTAATAAATTAAGATTTCAAGATGATGAGAAGGCTCTCAAAAAAGCACTTGATGAACTAAAAAAAAATCTATTAAAAAGTGATGTTCATTTCAAAACTGTAAAAGAATTGATTGCAAATGTAGAAAAAGAAACAAAAGAAAAAGGTATAGGAAAAGGTACCTTTATGAAAGCTATAGAAGATAATTTCACAAAACTTCTAACAGCTCCCGGAAATTATGGATTTGTATTTGCAAACACACCTCCAACTGTTGTACTAATGGCAGGTCTTCAAGGAAGTGGAAAAACTACAACTACAGCCAAACTTGCTAACTACTTAAAAGAGATGAAAAAGAAAAAAGTTTTAATGGTAGCGGCTGACTTACAAAGACTTGCGGCAGTTGAGCAACTTAAACAACTTTCAGAGGCAAATAATTTAGACTTATTTTATGATGAAAACTCAAATAACCCTATTGGGATTGCTAAAAAAGGTGTAGAACACGCAAAAGAGAAATTTTATGATGTTGTTTTAATCGATACCGCTGGACGACTTGCGATAGATGAAACATTAATGGGTGAAATTAAAAAAGTAAAAGAGGCAACTGCTCCAAATGAAATTTTTTATGTAGCAGATTCTTTAACTGGTCAAGATGCTATCAGAACTGCCAAAAAATTTGATGAAGATTTAGGAATTACGGGAGTTATTTTAACTAAATTTGATGGAGATAGCAAAGGTGGAGTAGCCCTTAGTATAGCTCATCAAATACACAAACCATTGAGATTCATAGGAACAGGTGAAAAAATCCCTGATATTGAAGTTTTTATACCTGAGAGAATCACTTCAAGACTTATGGGAGCTGGTGATATCGAATCACTTGTAGAAAAAACAAATGCCCTAATTGATGAAAAAGAAGCTAAAAAAATCAATAAAAAAATCAAAAAAGGTGAATTTAACTTCGAAGATTTTTTAAGTCAACTTGAAAGTATGAAAAAAATGGGAAGTATGAAAAGTATTCTTGGAATGATTCCTGGAATGGGACAATTTAGTAAAGCACTTAAAGATATGGATTTAGAAAATTCAAGTGAAGTAAAAAAAATAAAAGCAATGATTGGCTCAATGACACAAAAAGAGAGAAAAGAACCAAGTTTACTTCTGAAAACTAATACAAGAAAAAGAAGAATTGCAGGTGGTGCGGGTCTCAGCATACAAGAAACAAATAAAATATTAAAACAATTCCAAAATGCTGCAAAAATGGCCAAAAAATTTGCAAATAAAAAAGGAATGCCGAATGTAAATGACCTTATGAAACAAATGGGAAATATGAAATTACCTCATTAGTATTGACTTATTCCAACTAAAAGTGTAAAATTGCACACTAAAAATTATAAAAAAGATGAAAAGGATTTGAATGACAACAATAAGATTAACAAGATTGGGTAGAAAAAAAAGACCATTTTATAGAATCGTTGTAACTGATAGTAGAAAAAGAAGAGATAGTGGATGGATAGAAATGATCGGTTATTATAACCCTATGACAGAACCAGCAACTTTTAAAATTGATGAAGAAAGACTTGCTTACTGGAAAAGTGTAGGTGCTCAAATGAGCGAAAAAATTAAAAAACTTACAAGTAAATAATGGTAAAATTCGTAAAGAAGTATATAAAACTTCTAGCTTTTTATCCAGAAGATGTTGTTGTAGAAACGGCAAATGAAACTGATAATTTTACTGAAATTGTCATTTATGCAAATAAAGTAGATACCGGTAGAATTATTGGTAAAAATGGAAATATGATAAAAGCTATAAAAACTTTAATAAGCGGATGCAAAGCAAAAGTAAATAAAAACTATAAAATTTCGGTTCATATAAATGAAAGATAAAATTCCTATTGCAAAAATTGGAAAAAGTTATAGTGTCAAAGGATGGATAAAAGTTCATTTTTTGACAGATTTTCCTGAACAGTTTAAAGTTGGAAAAACATTTGAAGCTGATAAAATAACTCTAACAATAGAAAATATCAATCGTAAAAATAATACTATAAAATTTTTGGGGTTCAATACACCAGAAGAGGCTAAAAAACTTACAAACAGAGTTATTTATTCTGATGAAACAAAGTCACACAATGATATTAAACTAAAAAAAGATGAATACTTTTGGTTCGATATCTTTGAATGTAAAGTTTATGAAGAAGATAAATTACTAGGAATTGTAGAAGATATAAATAGAATTAATGATATTGATTATATTGTTGTAAAAGTGGATAAATCTATGCAAACAAATGGACAACCGAAAAGATTTTTATTTGATTACAAACGACATATAGTAGAAGTTGACACTGAAAATAAAAAACTAATAGTTCAAGATACTATCCCTATTTTAGAAGCCAGTTAGTGAAATTTGTTTTTGTAACTCTCTTTCCACATCTCATCAAACCTTACTTTGAAGATTCTATAATGAAAAGAGCAATAGATAAAAAACTTTTTAGTATAGAATTTGTAGATTTTAGAGAATTTGCTACAAACAAACATCAAAAAGTAGATGATACTCCTTTTGGTGGAGGCGCAGGAATGGTATTATCCCCACAACCTCTAAGTGATTGCTTGAAACATCTCAAAACAAAATATCCAAACTCCAAAACTATTTTTGTAACACCTGTAGCTAAAACTTTCAATCAAAATGATGCAAAACGCTTAAGTAATGAAGAAATTATAATATTTGTAAATGGAAGATACGAAGGATTTGACGAAAGAATCATTGAAGAGTTTGCAGATGAAGTACTTAGTATTGGAGATTTTATTTTAAGTGGTGGAGAACTCGCTAGTATGGTAATAGCGGATGCAATTGCTAGAAATATAAATGAAGTTTTAGGTAATAAAAATAGTTTGGAAATAGAAAGTTTTGAAGATAATTTACTTGAAGCTCCCGCTTTTACAAAACCAAAATCTTACAAAAACATTAAAAATTCAGAGGTTATTTCAGAATTCTTTAAGGGAAATCATAGTATAATAGCGTCCCTAAAAGAAAGTTTAGCTTTTGCTAAAACAAAATATCATAGACCTGATATTTATAAAAAACTCAAAACAAGGAAAAAGTATGAGAAATAGATATATTGATGCTTTCGAAGCCTCTCAAATAGAAAATAAAGAAATACCACAATTTAGAGCTGGTGATACTCTTAGAGTAGCTGTGCAAATTAAAGAAGGTGAAAAAACAAGAATCCAAAATTTTGAAGGTGTTTGTATCTCACTTAGAGGTCAAGGAACTGGAAAAAGTTTTATAGTTAGAAAAATTGGTGCAAACAATATAGGTATTGAAAGAATTTTCCCACTTTATAGTGATTCAATTGAATCTATTACAGTTGTAAGAAAAGGTAAAGTAAGAAGAGCTAAACTTTACTACTTAAGAAGTAGAAAAGGTAAAGCTGCAAGAATTAAAGAACTTAGAAAATAAGTTCTTTCTTCTTTTTTTAATCTACAAACAAAAAATTTCAAAAACATTTAATATTTTTATATTTTATCCGATATTATTATATGTAAATATAAGAAAAGGATTTAATATGGAATTATTTTCAAATGTAGCTTCCACTCATAAAGAGAGTTACACAAATAACATTCAAAAAGAAAATCAACATTTAGTAAAAAAACCTGAAGAAATGGATAAATCAAAAAATATAAATGAACAAATAAAAGATGATGATAAAAATACAAAAGAAAAAATGACAAAAGAAAAACTTCAAGATTTAACTGAGAAACTAAATAAAGAAATGGAGCCACTTAATCCAGATATAAAATTTAGTTTTGATGATAAAATTAATAGTTTAGTTGTTAATGTAGTTGATAAAAATACCGATAAAGTAATTAGAAAAATTCCATCAGATGAAGCACTAAAAATTATGGAAAAAATGAGAGAGTTAGTCGGAGCTCTTTTTGATAAGAAAGGATAAAATATGGCATTTGGAACATTAAGTAGCTTAGGAGCAGGAAGTGGAGTTTTGACATATGATGTAATTGACAAACTTAAAAAAGCTGACACGGCTACAATGGTTACACCATTTCAAACAAGAAAAACAAATGTTGAAAATCAACAAAAACAACTTTCAGCTCTTACAACACAAATAAATCTATTTAAATCTTCAATTGCAGATTTTAAAGATGGTGAACTTTTCCAAAAAAGATTTGCTAATGTAAGTGGAAGTAGTGTAAGTGCGGATGTTACATCAGGTGTTGCTGTTCAAAAAATAACAATGGATGTAGAGCAACTTGCCCAAAATGACATCTATCAATCAAAAGGATTTAGTAGTGAAACTACTGCAATAAATAATTCAGGAAGTGATCAAACATTAAAATTTTCATATGGTGGAGCTGAACACGACTTAACTCTAAAAAATGGAGCAACACTAAGTGATTTAAAAGATAGTATAAATGATGCAAATATTGGAGTAACAGCTTCTGTTATTGATACAGGAAGTGATACTGACCCTTATAAATTAGTTATCAAAGGTAGCAAAACAGGAAAAGATAATATAATCAAGTTAGATTATGGAAACATCGATGATTTAGGCTTTAATCAAAAAGTATATCAATCTAAACAATACACGGCAGATACTGATTTAATAAATAATTCAGGAGCTACTCAAAGTTTTAAAGTTTCTGTAAATGGAACAGATTATTCTATGGATGTAGCTGACCAAACTCAAGTAAAAGATTTTATAGATAATATAAATAATGGAAATTTAAAAGATAGTGATGGAAATGCTCTTACAGGTGTAAGTGCCGAGTATGATAATGGGTACATAAAAATACATACGCAAGATATAGGAGATATTTCTATTGCTGATGATAATTTAACGAGTGCTATGAATGATAATACAGTGGATTCAAACGATAATAAAGTCCAACAAGCACAAAATAGTGAATTTAAATATAACGGAACAGAAGTTACAAGAGACAGTAATAAAATAGATGATTTAGTTGTAGGTTTAACTATGAATTTAAGCTCAATTGGAAGTTCAACTATTGATATTTCACAAGACACAGATACAATCAATAAAACTATGCAAGATTTTGCAAGTGGATATAATTCTATTATATCAAAGATTCAAGATCTAACAAAATATGACCCAGATTCAAAAACAGCTGGAGTTTTTCAAAATGAAAGTGCTATTAGAAATATTCCTACAGATTTACAAAATTCACTGTTTTCTACTTTTTTATCAGACACTACTATCAAAACAGATAGAAATGGACAAGAATATGATCAAAAAATAACATTAAGTGCTAGTGATTTTGGATTTAGTATGAATAGGACAGGATTTTTAGATTTTGATTCATCAAAATTTTCCGATATGTTGAAAAATAAACCAGAAAAAACTGATGAGTTTTTGAGTGGAGATGATGGTGCTATAACTAAAATATTAAATAATATAGATAACCTTACAAAAGATTCCAATTCAACACTAAATCTACTAAATACACAATACACAAATGAAGAAAAATCTTTTCAAAATACAATAGATGATGCAAATAAAAGAATAGACACAAAATATCAAACAATGGCGGAACGATTTGCAAGTTATGATGAAATGATAAATAGTTATAATGTTCAATCACAAACAATTCAACAATCAATTAATGCCATGATAAATGCTAAAAGTTAAAATTTAAAAGGATTAAATATGTATGCAAAAGCAGTAAATAGTTATAATCAAAATAATATAAATATAGAGAGCCCAGAAAAATTAATAGAAATGCTTTATGAAGGAGCCCTTAGATTTACATCTTTTGCAAAAAAAGCAATAGAAAAAAATGATGTTGAAAAAAAAGTTTATTGGATAAATAGAACTGTAAATATATTTACAGAACTATTAATTTCACTTGATATTGAAAAAGGTGGAGACATAGCATTATATTTAAATGGTTTATATGAACAACAAATTAAATTTTTAACAGGGGCTAATGTAGAAAATAATACAGAAAAATTGGATACTGTTATAAAAGTATTAAAAGGACTTCTTGAAGCATGGAAAGATACAACTCAAAAAAATGGGTAAATGATTTAAAAATTGCTATTATAAACAATGATTTATCCAAAATAGAAGAATATTCAAATAGAGAAATTCCTAATTTTTCTTCTATTAAAGAAGCAAATGAAGCATTATCATTGGTTGAAAATGCTAAAAATATTCTACAAAAAGAAAAAAATAAAATTCAACTTCAAATGAATCAATTAAAACAAACAAATCAATATAAAATTGATTATAATTCTTCTATAAATGAATGGAAATGTTAAATAATTTTCAAATCACTTCTTCCATTCGCCTTTTTTATAACTTGAATTTGTTTAGGAATTTCTTCTTTTAAAGAATCCACATGTGAAATAATTCCTATCATTTTCCCAGCACTTGCATCTTTTAATATATTTAAAGAATTACTTAATGTATCATTATCAAGTGATCCAAATCCTTCATCTAAAAACAGAGTTTCTATTTGCACTTTTTGTTTAATCATATCACTAAGCCCAAAGCTTAAGGCAAGAGAAGCTAAAAATGATTCACCACCAGAAAGAGTGGCGACTCCTCTTTTTTTATTTTCATTATATTTATCCACTACAAACAAATCAAGTTTATCAATATCTTCATTAACCTCAAAAATATATCTTTGATTTGAAAGTTTATCCAAATGAATATTTGCAATATAGATTAATTCTTGCATCATAAAATTAATCGCTATTTTTTTGAATTTTTTACCATCAGCTGAACCAACCAAATCATTTAATTTAGTATATAATTTTAATTTCTTATTTAATTTTTCTTTTTTAAGATTTAATTCTTTAAATTTTTGAATATCTTTTTGAATATTTGTAATTATTTGAGATATTTTTCCAAGTTCCTCTGAAAAATTTCTGATTTTTTCACTAATTTCTCGTTTTAATAGCTCATAATCTTTATCTTCAATAGTTATAGTTTCTAATTTAGAATGGTTTTGAATTACTCTTTTTTCTTTTTCTTCTTTTAATTTATTGTTTGTTTTAATATTATTATCTTTATTATTTAATAGTTGTTGCTTTTGATTATATAACTTATTTAATTCTTGATTTTTTTGAAGTAATTCATCTTTTTTGAGATTCACATCATCAAATTCACCCACTCTCTTTACTAATTCTTTTTTCAATAAAACAGCTTTATCTTTATTTTCTTTCAATTCTAATTCTAAATTACTAAGTTCATTTTCTAACTCTTTTAATTGATTCTTTTTCTCATCTAAAACTTTACTATTTTCCTCTATTTTTGTATTTAGAATTTTTATTTCATTTTCAATTCTATTTTTTTCTTCTAACTTTTTATCATATTCCTCTTTTTTATCTTTTAACTCTTCAAACTTTTTAATTTTTATATTTTTATTTTCAAAAGTTTTTTCTATTTCTACAATTCTATTTTTAATAACTTCTAATTTTTTATTATATTCTTCATTAAATTTTTTTATTAGACTAATTTCTTCTTGAATTTTTGAAAGCTCTTTTTCATCTATTTTAAGTTGTTGTTGAACTTCTTTGTACTCTTTTTCATCCACTTTTGGTGCATTTGTTTTATAAGGATGATTTAAACTTCCACATAATGGACAAGGTTTATTATTTTGCAATTCTTCTCTATCATTTTCATATTTTAAAACTTTAATTTTTGCTTCTAAATATTCCAATATTTCACTATTTTTAGAAATTAAATTTTTTAAATTTGCTCTTTTATTTACTAATTCTAGATTTTTCCCCTTGTTTTTATTTACACTATTATTAAATTCGCCCTGCTCTTTTTGTAAATTATCATACTCGATTTTTAGAGAAATTAATTCTTGAATATATTTAAATTTTTCATCATTTTTTATATTTAATAAGTTTAGACTTTTATTTAAATTTATTATTTTATTACTGTTTTGTTCAATTATATTTATTAAATCATTTGTCTCTTTTTGAAATTTATCTTTTTGAAAATTTTTCTCTTTTTTTGAATTAATTAAATTATATAAAACTTTTTTCAAATCTATTGCTTTATCAAGCTCACTTAAATTATTTGATAAATTTTTTTCAAACTCTTTCTTTTCTTTTTCAATCTTTTCAAACTCTTTTTTTATAATTACAATCTCTTTTTCTAAATTAAAATTTTGATTTTCTAACTCTTTTATCTCTTTTCCTGATTTTTGATTTTCTTTTAATAATTGATTTTTTAGAGTAACTTGCTTTATTTTTTCTTCTACATTTTTTAGCTCTGTTTGTAATTTAGCAACATCTTTTTTAAGACTTTTTTCTTTTAAAATATTTTCATCTAAAATAGACTTATCTTGATATTCTATATCATCTATAAATTTATTTATATCCATTATTGAATTTTCTATCTCTTTTTTTATAAAATAAATTTTTTTAGAAATTAATTCATACTCTTTAATTGGTAAAATCTTTTCTAAAACATCTATTTTTTCATTATCTTTTGCTTTTAGAAAAGCATCAAATTCACCCTGTGCTAAAATTATAGCTTTTGTGAATTGCTCAAATCCTAAATTTAAAATTTTACTAATCTCTTTTTCAAATTCTGTCGTTTTATCTGCAATTTGTGTTTCGTTTTTATAAAGAATTCTTTTAATATTGCCAATTGTTTTATCTTTTTTTCTTTTAACTTGCCAAAAAGCTTCAAATTTATCATGAGCTACACTAAAAGTAAGTTTAATATAAGCTTCATCACTTATATTATTTAGCAACTCTTTAGGATTTCCACCTAATCTCGGAGTTTTATTATAAAGCACTGCACAAATAGCATCAAAAATAGTTGTTTTTCCACTACCAGTCGCACCTGTGATTAAAAACAGTTCATTTTCTAATTTTGTAAAATCAATCTCTTTAACTCCAACAAAAGAGTTTATATTCTTAATTGTTAATTTTTCCAGTTTCATCTTCTACCTCTTTTTGAATTTCTTTAAAAATATCCACTATTTTTTTGTTATCTTCATCATCTTTTATAATAGTTTCTAAAACATTTAAAGGAGTCAAATTTTCTATTTGTTCTTTTATCTCTTTTGGAAAATATGGAATTTGAATTTTTACAATATGAATGTTTTGATTTATTTTTCGAATATCATTTAAATCACTACTTGACACTATTTCATTTAAATTAATTTCTACAAAAGAATCATCTTGTAACTCTTTTAATGCTTCAATAATTTCTAAAATAGTTCCACTTAAACTAACAAATTCTCGAAATTTAGGAACATCTATTTTTTCTATTTCCCAAGAATCAGTATCTAACATAATCATAGATTTTTGATAATTTTCTGTAAAACTTAAACTTAGAGGTGAACCAGAATAATAAATATTTTTTTTTATTTTTTGAGGTTTGTGAATATGTCCAAGTGCTACATAATCATATCCATCAAAGATATCCGTCCCTACACTCTCTAAATTTCCTACATAAATTTCTCTTTCACTATTTCCCATAATGGAGCCGAAAGCCGTTAAATGCCCTGTAGCTATCACTTTTTTACCATACTTTTTAGCTTCTTTTAAAGCATTTTGATAAATAGTTTTGATAGCTATATTTAAATTTTCATCAATTTTTCTTAAAATTCCTTCTCTTAAAAAAGGCACGGCTACGATTGCCACCTCATCTAATTCAATTATTTTACAATAATCATCTTCCGCTCCACTTATAACTTCAATATTCATACTTTTTAAAAGCTCTTTTGGTGCTTTTAGCGTGTTTGCACTATCGTGATTTCCTCCGACAATTATTGTTTTTACATTAATTGATGCTAAAAAATCATAATATTGTTTCAAAGCACTATTTGAAGGAAAATAGACATCAAAAATATCCCCACTAACTATAAGTAAATCAATATTTTCTTTTTTTATTATTTCTTTCAAAAATTCAAAAAATTTCTCAAATTCATCACTTCTATCAATCCCTGAAAAATTGTGTCCAATATGTAAATCACTTGTATGTAAGATTTTCATTATATTCCTTGAAAGGTTTTTATAATTATAGCGAGTTAAACTGAGATACTGACCTAAAACACTCAATAATAAAGCAAATTTTTTAACACTTTAAAAGGCTAAAAAGTGTCAACGCAAGCGCCCTTCGGGTTTGAAGCACACTTTTTCTAACGCCTTTTTTCGTTAAAATTTACAGTTATTTCGTTTATTTAGTCAGCATCTTTTTAATATATTAGGATTATGTATAAAGGGAGTATAAGTGAAGTAGTAAAAAAATAACCTATAAATTATAGGTTATTTGCTTTTTTGTATTCTAAAATCATAGCATAAGCTTCGTCTTTTAGAGCAAGTTTTTCTCTTTTAAGTTTATCAAGCTCTAAAGCATCTAATGGAGCTTTACCACTTTCAGCTTTTTGAATTTTATCATCTAACTCATTATGTTTTTCAAAAATTTTTGCAAAATGTGGATTTTCAACTTTTAATTTTGAAATTATTTCTTTGTATTCATGTAACATTTATTCTCCTTCGTTTTATTATATTTAGCTAATTAAAATTATAACATATAAAACTTAATTTTTCATATTAAGTTCTATAATCTGCATTTATTTTTACATATTCATAACTTAAATCACAACCATAAGTTATAAATTTACCTTCTCCTAGACCTAAATCACAATTTATTTTAAACTCATCTTTTTTCATAACTTTAGCTGCTTTACTTTCAGTTTCTTTATCAAAATATATTTCACCTTTATCATAAACTAAAATATTTTCGAATGATATTTTTAATTTTTCTTCATCACACTCACAACCACTTGCACCTATAGTTGAGGCAATTCTTCCCCAGTTTGGATCTTCTCCAAAAATAGCAGTTTTTACTAAAAGTGAATTAGATAAAGCTTTTCCTATTTTTTGAGCTTCTTCTTCACTTTTTGCACCTTTTATCTCAAAAGCTACTAATTTATTTGCACCTTCCCCATCTTTTACAATATCAAAAGCTAATTTTTGAAGTGTTAATCTAAGAGCTTCTTTAAAAGCATCTTTTTCATATGCAGCCTTTTTAGTTGTAAGTAAAAAACAACTATCATTTGTAGAAGTATCACCATCCACACTAATTGCATTAAAACTAGTTGCTATTGCTTCTTTTAATAACTCTTGCATATCATCACTAATATCTGCATCAGTTACTACAAAACAAAGCATTGTAGCCATTGCCGGGTTTATCATTCCAGCTCCTTTAGCAATAGCTCCTATTCTAAATTTTTCACCATTATTCAATGTTACTTCAAAAGCTACTTCTTTTTCATAACTATCTGTTGTCATTATTGAATGAACAACTTTTTTATCATCTTTTTCAAAAACAAATTTTTCAATACCATTTTTTAATTTTTCTTTATCGAGTCTTGCTCCAATTACACCAGTTGAACTCATAATTGGACTCACCAATTTTTTATTAAAAAATTTTTCTTTTGTAAAATTTAATAACTCTTTAATATCTTCTATTCCTTTTTTACCGGTCATAGCATTTGCATTTTTGGAATTTAAAAGTAAAAAATTAGTTTGTTTTATACTGTTTTGTAAAACATATTTAATAGGTGCTGCTTGAAATTTGTTAGTTGTAAAAGTATAAGCCACGTCACATACATTATCACTATAAATATAACCTAAATCATAATCATCTTTTTTAAATCCTGATTTTATACCACTTGCATAAAATCCATCAACTGCTGTAATACTTCCATTTATTGGTATAATTTTAAACATATTGTGCTTCCTTTGGTTTTTTTGAAGTTCTAAGTAATATTCTAGCTCTTTTAAGTCCCTCTTTTGTCCCCATTAAATAGACGATATCTTCTACATTAATTACAGTATCACCCTTAGGCATTGGTATAAATTTACTATTTTTATCTTTTATTCCAACTACTGAAACATTAGTTAAATCTCTTAAATGAGTCTCTTTAAGCTTTTTGAAAAGAACCCACGATTGTTTTGGAATTCTAAGTTGTTCTAAATTTACATTTGTTTCTGAATATAAAAATTCTTCTAAAAGATTTTTAATTTTATTATCTTTTGCAATAGCAGTCGCTCTTTGTGCCATTAATTTACTTGGATTTAAAACTTCATTTGCTCCAAGTTTTTTTAGTTTTTCTACGTCTCTATCTTTTTCACCAATACTTATAATATAATAAGGAATTCTTCCAAGCTCTTTTTCAAATAATTTAACAGACGAAATCATAGCAATATTATCTGCTATATTTTCTGAAAGTGTTATCATTCCTTTTGCACTACTTAAATGTGATTTTCTCATTGCTATATCTGTATGAGGTTCTTCTTTTAGATAAAATGGATAATTATACTCTTTTGCAATTTCTTCTAAATCTTCTCTTGGTGAAACTACAACAAAAGGTATATGAGCTTTTCTAAACTCATTTGTAAGCTCAATTGTAAATTGTGTGTGATAGCAAATAACATAATGTTTTTTTAATCTTGCAATTTTGTAAAGCATTCTTCTTTCCTTTAAAAGGTCAATTAATTTGCCCTTTCGAATAACTTCTATAACAACCCCAACAGATAGTGCAAATACTATGTAACCTACAATAATCAAAAATATACTAAATAATCGACCATTATCACTCATAGAATATACTTCACCATATCCAACTGTTGTAAATGTAATACCTGTTTCATAAAAAGCCATAAATACATTCACATGATCAATAGCAACATATCCAAGTGTTCCAAATAAAAAAATTAGAATAACTAATATTATAGGTAATCTGAAAGGTTTTAATTCTGCATAAATTTGTGTAGATAAATTATATTCTGGTTTGGGAGTTGGTTCCCAATGTAGGAATTTTTGGAGTTTTTTTGTCATTATAACAATCCCAAAAAGGGAAAAAAAGTTAAACTGATTTTTTCATAGTTCTAAGACAAGTAGAACAAATTTTTAATTTTTCTCCATCAATTCTAATAGAATGTAAATTTGGTAAAAATTTATGTCTACTCTTGTTATGAGCATGACTCACTCTATTCCCAAATTGAGGCCCTTTTCCGCATATATCGCATTTTCTTGCCATTTTTTATCCTTAGTAAGTTTTTAGTGGGGTATTATACTAAATTTTTTGTTATAATTCAAGATATTTTAATAAAAAGGATAAATATGTTAGTAGCACCTTCAATACTTTCAGCAAATTTTGGAAAACTGAGTGATGAAATAAGTGCAATTTGCACAGCAGATTGTGATTTGGTTCATGTAGATGTAATGGATGGACATTTTGTTCCAAATATGACAATAGGACCTGTTATAGTAGATGCAGTAGCAAAAGTAGCTACAAAACCACTAGATATTCATATAATGGTAGAAAATAATAACTTTTTTATAGATTTATTAGCTCCTTTTAAACCTAAATATTTTTCATTTCATTATGAATCAGAAAATCATCATAGTAGAATTATTCAAAAACTTAGAAATCTTGGGATTAAACCTTCTATTGCTATTAATCCAGGAACAAATATAGATGTTTTGGAATATATGATTGAAGATTTAGATATGGTTTTACTAATGAGTGTAAATCCTGGATTTGGAGGTCAAAAGTTTATTCCTAATGTACTGGAAAAAGCTACAAAATTAAAAGAAATGATTGAAAGAAGAAATCCTAATTGCTTAATAGAAGTTGATGGTGGGGTGAGTGATAAAAATATAAATGAATTAAAACAAGCTGGAGTTGACGCGGTTGTAGCAGGAAGTTATGTATTCAAAAATGATTATAAAACAGCAATTGAAAGTTTAAAGTAAAAGAAGAGAAACAATTTTTAAGTTTTTCCGACTTACCCATACATAAAACTAATTGTTAAATTGTTTTCATTCTCAACTATATCTTGCATGCTCAATTCTATATTTTTTTCTTTTTTCATCAATTAATTTAATATTACTATTCTTATTATAATACCAAAACATCCAACCATTACAATTTTCAATTTCTTTGATTAATGCACCAATTTTATGAATTGAACCAACTCCTAAACTACTTTCAATATGTCCATTTTCTAAGATAATTGCTGAATTTTTTCTATTTTTTGTAAAAATTTCTTCACCAACTTTAAAATATCCACTTTTGACTAACTCTTCCATACTAACTCGTTGTAAAATCTTTTTTTCTGGCTCTTTTAATTGTAAATGGATATAATCTTTAGTTTCTATTTGAGATAATCTTTTTTTTGCGATTTCTACATATTTTAATTCTTTTTCAATTCCTATTGCTTTTCTATTTAATTTTTTTGCAACTGCACAAGTTGTTCCACTTCCACAAAAAGGGTCAAGAATTAAATCTCCCTCTTTCGAACTTGATAATATAACTCGTTTTAATAATTCTTCTGGCTTTTGTGTCGAATGAGCTTTTTTACCATTTTCATCTTTAATTCTTTCATTACCAGTGCATAATGAAATTTGCCAAACAGAAGTCATTTGCTTTCCACCATTTAATTGTTTCATTACATTATGATTAAAAGTATATCGTTTTTGTTTTTCACTTTTTTTTGCCCATATTATAGTTTCAGTCGCATTTGTAAATCTAATACCCCTAAAATTCGGCATTGGATTAGTTTTATACCATTGAACATCATTTAATATCCAAAAGCCTAAATCCATCATTATTTTACCAACTCTAAAAATATTGTGATAACTTCCTATTACCCATATAGTTGCATCATCTTTCATCACTTCACGACAAGTACTTAACCACTCTTTTGTAAAATTATCATATTCTTCATTGGAATTAAATTTATCCCATTCATCATTAACTCCATCAACTTTTGTTTGATTAGGACGATAAAGCTCATTTTTTAATTGTAAATTATAAGGGGGATCAGCAAAAATTAAATCAACTGATTTTTTTGGTAGCTTACTTAAAATATCAATACAATCACCATTATATATTTTATATTTTTCTTCAATCAAATCATTTGGCGAAAATATTAACTTTTCATTTTCCATTCTTTTTACTCCATTTTATATATAAAAAAAGAGAAAAGAAGTGATTAAGCTTCTACCATTTCTTTTACTTCTTCAAAAGGCATTTTGTGGAAATTTAAATATTTATAAACATATTCTTCTTTTCCTGCCAATTTTTTAGCAATAATATCTCTATACTCAGCAGAAGTTGGAAATCTTCCAAGCATAGAAACAACAGCTGCAAGTTCAGCACTTCCTAAATAAACTTTAGCACCTTTACCCATTCTGTTATCAAAGTTTCTTGTAGAAGTTGAGAATACAACTGCATTATCTGCAACTCTTGCTTGGTTACCCATACACAAACTACATCCTGGGATTTCAATTCTTGCTCCAGCTGCTCCAAATACAGAATAATAAGCTTCTTTTGTAAGTTCAGCTTTATCCATTTTTGTTGGTGGTGCAATCCATAATCTAGTAGGCACGAATCCTTCACCTCTTAAAATTTCTGCGGCTGCTCTATAATGACCGATATTTGTCATACAACTTCCTATAAATACCTCATCAAATTTATGCGGTCTTTTTTCATCAGCAATTACTTCGCTAATAGTTGCCACATCATCTGGATCATTTGGACAAGCAACGATAGGTTCAGTTATTTCGTTTAAATCTATTTCAATAACTGATGCATATTCTGCATTTTCATCTCTTTTTAGAAGAGTTGGATTTGCAACCCAAGCTTTCATTTTATCAATTCTTCTTTGAATTGTTCTTTTATCTTCATATCCAGCTTCAATCATAGCTTCAAGAAGTTTAATATTTGAAGATAAATACTCTTTTACCGCGTCCGTACTAACTGCAACCGTACATGCTGCCGCACTTCTCTCAGCCGACGCATCAGAAAGTTCAAATGCTTGTTCTGCTGTAAGTGATTTGATAATATCACCTTCAATTTCTAATATTCTTCCATTAAAGATATTCTTTTTATTTTTCTTTTCAACAGTCATAAGACCTTCTTGAATTGCTTTATAAGGAATAGCATTTACTAAATCTCTTAATGTAATTCCAGGTTGTAATTCACCTTTGAATTTCACAAGCACTGATTCAGGCATATTAACAGGCATACTTCCAGTAACCCCTGCAAATGCAACTAATCCACTACCTGCTGGAAAACTAATACCTATTGGAAATCTTGTATGAGAATCTCCACCAGTTCCAACAGTATCGGGTAAAGTCATTCTGTTTAACCAACTATGAATAACCCCATCACCTGGATGAAGAGCAACTCCACCTCTACTTGTAAAGAAATCTGGTAAAGTATGATGGAGTTCAATATCAGCAGGTTTTGGATAAGCAGCTGTATGACAGAAACTTTGCATAACTAAATCTGCATTAAATCCAAGGGCTGCAAGTTCTTTAATCTCATCTCTTGTCATAGCCCCTGTAGTATCTTGACTTCCTACTGTTGCAGTAGTTGGTTCTACATACATACCAGGTCTAACGCCTTTCATTCCACAAGCTTTTCCAACGATTTTTTGAGCTAAAGTATATCCAACCCCTTTTTTCCCTGCTGGTTGAGCTGGTTTTGTGAAAATATTTTCGTCACCTAAACCTAAAACTTCTCTTGCTTTTTTAGTTAAGTTTTTACCGATAATTAGAGGAACTCTACCTCCTGCTTGCACTTCATCTGAAAGTGTATTTGGTTTAATTTCAAATTCAGCTACAACTTTTCCACTTTTTTCAATTTTTCCAGCATATGGATAAATATCAACTACATCTCCCATTTCAAGTTTACTAGTATCAACTTCAATTGGTAATGCACCGGAATCTTCACAAGTATTGAAGAAAATTGGAGCAATTACCGCACCTAAAACAACTCCACCATTTCTTTTATTTGGAACACCTTCTATGTCTTCTCCGATATGCCAAATTACAGAGTTTACAGCAGATTTTCTACTTGAACCAGTTCCAACTACATCACCAACGAATGCAACTGGATGACCTTTTTGTTTTAATTCATTAATTTTTTCGATTGGATTTTCTAGTTTTGCTGTAAGCATAGAGTTTGCATGCAACGGAATATCACTTCTTGTAAATGCTTCACTTGCAGGAGATAAATCATCTGTATTTGTTTCACCTGCAACTTTAAATACTGTTACAGTTAATTTTTTAGGCAATTTTTTTCTATTTGTAAACCACTCAGCATTTGCCCAAGATTCAACTATCTCTTTTGCAAATTTATTCCCTTCATTACTAAGTTCAACAACATCATTAAATGCATCATAAACTAAAAGTGTGTGTTTTAATTCATTTGCAGCTGCCTTAGCTATTTCATCATCAAGTTTAAGTGCATCGATTAATGGTTTTACATTATATCCACCCATCATTTGACCTAAAATTTTGATAGCATGAAGTTTGTTAATTGCAGGTGAAACAGTTTTACCTTGAACTATATCATTCAAAAATGCAGCTTTTACATATGCAGCTTCATCAACACCTGGGTTAACATGATTTGTAAATAAATCCATTAAATACTTTTCTTCAAGTAATGGAACTTGTTTTAGTAACTCAACTAACTTAGCTGTTTGAGCAGCTGTTAAAGGAAGTGGTGGAACACCTAACTCGGCTCTCTCCCCAGTATGTTTTTTATATTCTTCAATAACGTTCATTTTTTAATCCTTTTATAGAAAATTTATAAAAATTGTAGCATAAATTTAGTAGTGATTTTACAGATTGTAACAAAAGAAAAAAAGAGTGTGTAAAAAATACACATTTTGTTTAGTTATCTATTTTTCATAAAATAACTATTAATTCCATTAGCTATGCCTTTTGCAAGTCTTTTCCTATATAAACTATTATTTAATCTTAATGCTTCTTTTTTATTTGTTAAAAACCCTGTTTCTATTAAAATTGCAGGCATTTGAGTACCAACCAATACCCAAAAAGGAGCTGGTCTAATCCCTCTATCACCTACATTTCTATAATATTTTCTAAGATTATAAACAACATTTCTTTGAATATCCATAGCCATTTTATCAGATTGAATGATTCTATCTTTATTCAAAAAATTTAATACTATTTTTTGATTAGTTGTATGTAAATTACCTATTGCCCTATTTTCATATTTAGCAACCCTTTTTGCTCTTGCTGTTCTTGCAGGAGAAAGAAAATAAGTTGTTGGACCATGAACTTTAGAATCACCTCTGATTATATTGCAATGAATAGAAATAAACAAATTTGCATGATGACGATTAGCAAATTTCGTTCTATTTGGTAATGTTACAAAATAATCTTTATCTCTTGTCATATAAACTTTATATCCTCTTTTTTCAAGAATATTTTTAAGATCAAGTCCTATTGGTAATACAATATTTTTCTCTCTGATACCATAAAGACCTATTCCACCAGTATCTTTTCCACCATGCCCTGGATCAATTACAATAATTTTTTGTCTAAAAGGGATTCTCTTTATAGGAGCAGGTTTTCGATATTTGGATATAGGTTTATCAAAGAAATTTACTTTTAAATACTTATTTTGTGTAGAATATTTTATTTTAAATCTGTTTTTATTATATAAAACTACTCTGACTTTATTCTTATTATTTTGTGCTATTATTAAATATATATTTTGTGATATTTTTTTAATTACTTTTTTATTTACTTTTGCGTTATAAATATCAAATATTTTATAATGTTTATTATTTTTAATCAAAGTTAAATATTTTACACGCATTTTAGAATTTAATTTTATTTTCAGAGGATAAAAACTAATTACTTTTATATATTTTGATTCTAATTTAAGAGGATTTTTAATAGGTTGAATTACTTTTTTATAAGAATGTATATTATATTTTTTCTTTTTTGTATGATCTAATTTAATTAACTCTTTTTTATACTTACTAATATTAAAACCTAAAAATTTTCCACATTCAACTATGTTTTTTAATGAACTAATTTTTTGTTTTTTATTATTATTTAAAATAGATTGAATATAGTTTTGTTTAGCAGTAGTATAACTTTGATAAGCTTTTGAGAGTGATGAAGTATTACAACCAAAAAGGGTTGTAATAAAAAATATAATGATTAAAAACCTCATCTACCAGTTAATTCATCCATTAATTCTTTTACAGATACCAATTTATTTAATCTATAACCATTACTTCCAGTAAAGAAAAGTCCTAATTCTTTATTTCCATTGTAAGCATCACTTAATCTATCAGCTATACAATATCCCACTTTTTTAGCTTCTTCTCCTCTATGACAAGGTGCAACACAATTACTAATACATTTAATTTTGGGCGCTTGATGTTTTTCTATTAGATATTGAAGATTTGTTTTAACCCCACGCGCAGGATATCCAACTGGTGATTTAAAAAGCTGAATATCTTCTTTTTTTGAATTTAAAATTATTTCTTTAAAATTATCATGAGCATCGCATTCATATGTTCCTATAAATCTTGTTCCCATTTGTACACCAGCACAACCCATTTCTAAATATTTATCGATATCTTTTTTATCCCAAATACCACCAGCTGCAATTACAGGAATATTATATTTTTTAGCAAATTCTACAACAGGAGAAACAATATTTTCAAGTTGATTTTCTTCTTTTAAGCATTCATCATAACTAAAACCTTGATGTCCACCACTTAATGGCCCTTCAACTATCACAGCATCCGGAGTTTTCCCATATCTTGCCCATCTTTTTATTATAATATTTAAAGCACGAGCTGTAGAAACTATTGGAATCAATGCAACATCTGGATAATCTTTCGTAAATTCTGGCATATTTGTTGGAAGCCCTGCCCCTGTGATTATCATATCTGCCCCTGCTTCGCAGGCATCAGTTACAATTCTTCCATAATCATTAAGTGCATATAAAACATTACAAGCCAAAGGAGCATCACCACATATTTTTCTTGCATTTGCAAAAATAGCTTTCAAAGCCTCTTTACTTTCAAACTCTTTTTCACTAAAAGGTCTATTATCTACTTTTTTATTTACATATTTTTCATTTTCATAATACCCTGATCCAACAGAACTAATTACTCCAAGTCCACCTTCTTTACTTACACTTCCAGCTAACTTATCCCAACTAATTCCAACTCCCATTCCACCTTGAATAATTGGATGTTTTATTTCATACTTTCCTATTTTCATATAATCACCTTTGCAAATTTTCTTTTTCCAATTTGTAAAATATACTCGCCATTTTCTAGCATTATATCAAATTTATCTATTTTTTCACCATTTATTTTAACTGCTCCACCTTTTATATGTCTTCTTGCTTCACTTTTAGTATTAGCAAGTTTTGATTCAAAAAGTGCATCAATTAATCCTATTTTTTCAAACTTAAATTCAGCTATATCGCTTGGAATATCATTTTGTTTATGAACCTTATCAAATTCATCTTTAGCTTTTTCTCCTGCACCTGTTCCGTAAAATCTATCAACTATCTCTTTAGCTAAATCTTCTTTCACTTTTTTAGGGTGAAGTTTCCCATTTTCTACATCTTTTTTAAGCTCTTCAATCTCTTCTAAACTTTTATCACTAAGCAGTTCATACCAATTCCACATAAGCGCGTCTGAAATAGATAATACTTTTGCAAAAATAGTATTTGGATTTTCTGTAATTCCTATGTAATTACCTAATGATTTACTCATTTTATTAACACCATCAAGTCCGACTAAAAGAGGCATCATCATAACAGCTTGTTCTTTTCCAACATTATAAGTTCTTTGTAAACTTCTTCCCATTAATAAGTTAAATTTTTGATCAGTTCCACCAATTTCAATATCACTTTTTAGTGCCACACTATCATAACCTTGAAGTAATGGATAAATAAATTCACTAATTGCTATTGGTTGATTTGTTTTATATCTTTTTTCAAAATCATCTCTTTCAAGCATTCTTGCTACATTAAAAGTAGTTGTTAGAGCTAGAAGCCCTCTACTTCCAAGTTCATCAAGCCATTTTGAATTAAATACCACTTCTGTTTTATCTTTTTCTAAGATTTTAAATACTTGTTCTTTATAAGTTTCGGCATTTTTAGCTACATCTTGGGGAGTCAAAACTTTTCTTGTAGCACTTTTACCAGTTGGATCACCAATTTGAGCAGTAAAATCTCCAATTAAAAATTGGATCTTTGCCCCATATTTTTGAAAAACTTTTAATTTTTGAAGTAAAACAGTATGACCTAAATGCAAATCTGGCGCAGTTGGATCAAATCCTGCTTTTACTGTAAAAGTTTTACCTTTTTCATAAAAATTTTTAATTAAAGTAATTACTCTCTCTTCATCAATTAATTCTACACATCCTCTTTTAATCTCTTTTAAAGCTTTTTCTATCATTCTAATCCTTTAAATCACTTTTTATTTTTATTATATGCATCTTTTTTTGAACTAAATTCAACAATGGCATAATGTTGTTTTAATTTATTTGCAATTTTATCAAGTTTTTTCTCATCTAAATCAACTTCTACCTTACAAAAATCACTATTTACACCAAGTTCAATAGATAAAACTTCTACACCAAGTTTTGCAAGTTCTGTGGCGAATTTTGCAAGTTCACCTTTTTTGTTTTGTAAATTTACAACAATTAAATATTTACCTATATGATCCTCTTTTATCCACTCTACAAAAACCATATCTTTATTAGATTTTATTAAATTAACTGCACTAGAGCATAATTTATGATGAATCGTTACTTTTTTATTTTCTAAAAATCCAACTATTTCATCACCCATTTTAGGATGACAACAAAAACTAAAATCAATCTCATTTACATGTTTATTACTTAATACTCTTATTCTATCAAATTTATACTCTTTTATTTTATGATTTTTAAATAAATCTACAAAACTTTTTCTATTTAAAGTTTTTTCTATTTTTTTGACAACATCTATAAAAAAGTTTCTCTCTTCTGATAATTTATATATAGAATTACATAATCTATTTGCTTTTATAAATGCTTTTAATTTAATAATATCTATATCAAAAATAGTTTTTAATATATTTAAAGCAACATCTTTTTCAACTTCTTTTATTTTTTGATTACATAAATGTCTTGCATTATATTTAGCTCTTGAAGTTTTAAGAGAATCAATCCAACTACACCTTGGTATTGGCTTATCTGCAGTTATAATTTTAACAATATCTCCATTTTTTAGCTCAGTTAAAAGTGTAGCTTTTTCTTTATTTATATAAGCTTCTTTTGCATTATCACCCATATCAGTATGCACCGCATAAGCAAAATCAAGGGCAATTGCACCTATTGGCAAAGTAAAAGTATCGAATTTAGGTGAAAAAATCAAAATATCCTCACTAAAAAGGTCATTTTTAGCAAGTTCATAAAAATCTTCTACTTTTTCATCATACATTAAATTATCCAACCATTTTGTATTTGGCATAGCTGTATCAAGCTTATATTTCCAATGCGCTGCAATTCCAAATTCAGCATTTTTATGCATATCAAATGTTCTAAGTTGAACTTCTATTATTTTATTTTTAGCAAATACATTTGTATGAAGTGTTTGATAACCATTCTCTTTTGGAACCGATATATAATCTTTGAATCTTGAAATTAATGGTCTAAAATTAAGATGAATAATCCCAAGACATTCATAACATTCAAGCTTCTCTTTTACAATAATCCTAATAGCAAGTAAATCCAAAACTTCTTCTATGGTTATACCTTTTCTTTGCATTTTTAAATAAATTGAATAATAGTGTTTTATTCTACCTTTTATTTCAAAATCTCTAAGCCCATTTTGTCTAAGTAAAAGTTCCACAGTATCTATAAATTCATTAAGTTTTAAAATAAATGATTCTTTATGTGATTTTATATATTCATCAATTTTTTGATATTCATCTGGTAAAAGATATTTAAAACTTAAATCTTCTAAATATTTTTTAAGTGCTGCTATCCCTAATCTATGGGCAATTGGAGCATAAACTAACATAGTTTCTTCTGATATTCTTTTTTGTTTATCAATTCTTAGTGCATCAAGAGTTAACATATTATGCAATCTATCACAAAGTTTAATTACTAAAACTCTAATATCTTTAATTGAAGAAATCAACATATTTCTAAAAGTTAAGGCTGATTTTGTAAGTTTTTCATCTACAATATCTGATGGAAGTAATGAGTGAGCTCTTATATCTGTGATTTTTGTAAGACCTTCTACCAAATGAGCTACGCAAGCTCCAAAATTTAATAAAATATCTTTGAATTCATACTTTGTATCCTCTACTACATCATGTAAAAGTGCAGCGATTATCATATCTTCATTATCACTAAAAAATGAAGTAATAGAAGCTACTAAAATAGGGTGAATTACATACTCTTCACCACTTTTTCTATATTGATTTTTGTGAGCTTGCACGGCAAAGTTAACAGCTTTTTCTATTTTTTCTTTATTAAAGTTTGAAGAGAGTTCAAAAAGAGTATTCTTCGCCTCCTCAACACTTTTTATCTCTTTTATGGAATCTATAAAATTAGTAAAATTATCCAATTAATTTTACCCTTCTTTTACTTGTATCAAACCTTCAGCAATCTCCATAATAGCAATTTCAGTAGGTTGAGTATTTTCTTTTACTTTTACTAATGGTTTTACTCCATTAAGTAATTCTTTTACTCTTTCTGATACTGCTACTGATAAAAGATATCTGTCATAATCAACTCTTTCTAATGCTTTTGCATTTACCTGTTCTATTCTCATTATTTCTCCTTAATTTCTTATTTTACTATTGAATATTTTGCATTTAAATCTTGTTGTAATATTTTAAGTAAATTTCCTTTTTTAAACATATCACATACAATAATAGGAAGTCCATTTTCTCTAGCAAGTGCAACTGCTGTATCATCCATAACTCTTATATTTTTTTGGAGTGCTTCTTCATAGCTTAACTCTTTTAAAAGTTTTGCATCTTCAAACTTATGCGGGTCTTTATCATAAACTCCATCAACTTTTGTAGCTTTAATTATATAATTAGCTTGTATTTCACTAGCTCTTAGAACCCCAGCTGTATCAGTTGTGAAAAATGGATTTCCTGTTCCTGCTGCAAAAATAACAACTCTTCCTTTTTCTAAATGTCTAATAGCTCGTCTAACTATAAAGCTTTCAGCAATTTCTTCCATTTTTATAGCACTTTGAACTCTTGAAGATATTCCATCAAATTCCAATGCTTCTTGCATAGCAACTGCATTTATAACCGTTGCCATCATCCCCATATAATCACCACTTGTTCTTCTGATTACTCCATCTTGCGCGGCACTTACACCTCTTATGAAATTTCCACCACCAATAACAATAGCAATCTCAAAACCAGCACTTTCTAGTGATTTAATTTCATCTGCTAAATATTTTAAAATTTTTGTATCTATTCCAAATCCGTTTTCATTGGCCAAAGCTTCACCTGAAAATTTGATTAAAACCCTATTTTTCACTTGTTGCATGGAATATCCTTTTTTAAAACAGTATTTTACCATAATTTATCTATATTTTATCATTTTACTCTAATAATCTCCGATTTTTTAACCATTAAAATATCATCTGCTTTTGAAATAGTTTCAACTCTATGAGCAATTATAATTGAAGTTCTTGTTTTTAAAAAATTTTCTATATTTTTAAACACTTTCTCTTCTGTTTCAATATCAAGTGCAGAAGTTGATTCATCTAAAATCACAATCTTAGGTTTCATCAGAAGCATTCTAGCAATAGCAACTCTTTGCTTTTGCCCTCCACTTAATTTTACTCCGTTTTTACCTACAAAACTATCCAATTTTTTATCTAATTTATTCACTACTTCGTAAAGCTGAGCTTGTTTTAAAGCTTCATAAATTTCTTCATCACTAAACTTTTTACCAAGTGTTAGATTAAATCTTAGTGTATCATTAAAAAGTCTAGTTTCTTGCAAAATAAGAGCTACATTTTCTCTGATTTTATTAAGTCCTATTTCTTTGTAAGAAATGTCATTATATAAAATATCTCCACTATTTGGCACAAAAAACCCTGAGATTAACTTGGCAAATGTAGTTTTTCCTCCTCCACTTGCACCAATTAATGCTGTGATTTTATTTGGATAGATTACAGCATTTACATTTTTGACAATCCAATCACTTGTGTTATATTTAAAAGATAGATTTTTTACTTCGATTTTTGTATCTTTTTCAAATGGTAATTTTTGATGCTCAAAAAGTGGCTCTTTTTGCATATCTAAAACTTCATTTATTCTATCAAGTGCTGCTTTTGCTGAAAAATAACTATATTGAATAGTGATAATTTCTTGAATAGGAGTCATCATAAACCATAAATATCCATAAACTCCAAGCATCAATCCAATACTTAAATTATCATAAGCAACTGCCAAAATCCCAGCTGCTCTAAATATTTCAAAACCAATCAAAAATATCAAAAAGCTAAGTTTTGAAAATAGTTCACTTTTATAACTAAAATTAAATGATTTTTGTTTTAATTCATCTGAAAGTATAAATAGCTTTTTAAAAAAATAATTTTCTTTATTGTATGCTTTTATTTGTTCAAAAAGTTCTAATGTCTCAATTAATGCACTTTGAAAAATTCCAATTGACTTATTTTGAGCTTTTTTATAATTTTTTACTTTTTGAGCAATTTTCCCAGACAAAACTACAACAAATGGATTTAAAAGCATAATAAAAAGCCCTAGTTTTACATTTATCAAAAGCAATACAATTCCCACTGCCAAAAGTGTCAAAATAGAAATAACAAACTTTGAGACTAATTTAATCAAAAAATCTTCTACAGTATTCACATCACTTATGAGCCTACTTGCAATATCACCTGTTTTTAGATTTTCATATTCATTAATTGATAATCTTTTTAAATGGTCTAACACTCTAATTCTTATTTTATAAGTAATATCTTTTGTTATTTTTTCAAAAAAGTATGCCTGCATCACATTAAGAATAATAAACAGACTTCTTAAAATAATAACTATAATCAATGTAAATATCACATAACAAAATGCCGAACAATTTCCCATAATTGAAGAAACAAGTTCTACCCATCTCCCAGGTTTATGGAGTAATACCTCATCAATAAGTAAAGGCATCATCATTGGAATCGGAATAGAAACCACTACTGCAATAATTGCAATAATTTGAGCAGTTATAAACTCTTTTTTATATTTTTTTATCTCTTTTATAATTTTTTTAAAACTATACACTTTTATAACCTTTTTTTTGTTATAATATCCAAAAAAGGACGAATTTGCTAATAGATAGTTTTAATAGGAAAATAGATTATATAAGAGTATCAGTTACAAGTAGATGTAATTTCAGATGTCTATATTGTATGCCAAATACTCCATTTGACTGGGAACCAAAGGAAAATTTACTCTCTTATGAAGAAATGTTTGAGTTTTTAAAAGTAGCTATTGATAATGGAATTAAAAAAATAAGACTAACTGGAGGAGAACCATTAATCAGAAAAGATTTAGATAAATTTATCAAAATGATTTCAGATTATGCTCCTGAGATTGATTTAGCCCTTACAACTAATGGATATTTTTTAAAAAACACAGCAAAACTTTTAAAAGATGCAGGACTTAAAAGAGTAAATATTTCACTTGATTCACTTAAAAAAGAAATTTGTCAAAGAATTACTCAAAAAGATGTTTTTAATAATGTAATTGAAGGAATTGAAGAAGCTGGGAAAGCCGGGTTAAAAGTAAAATTAAATAGTGTTGTTTTAAAGGATATAAATGATAATGAAATTTTAGATTTATATGAATATGCCAAAAATAAAAATATACCTATTAGATTTATAGAATATATGGAAAATAATACAGCTGATAGTCATTTAAAAGGTGTGCCAAGTGATGAGGTTTTAAAATTTTTAGAAAAAACTCACACTTTTACAAAATTAGAAAGAGACAATTCACCTGCTGTTTATTATAAAGATGAAGATGGATATGTTTTTGGACTAATTTCTCCTCATGATGATAGTTTTTGTAAAAACTGCAACAGAATCAGACTTACAGCAGAAGGATATTTAATCCCATGTCTCTTTTTTAATGAAAGTTATCAAATTAGAGAAGCTGTTAAAAAAGGTGATATAAAAAGTGCTGCTAAAGTTTTAGAACAAGTTGTTAGAGAAAAACCGGAAAAAAATGATTGGAAAAATGAAGTAAGCGATAGAGCTTTTTATGAAACAGGTGGATAAAATAGATAGTTTTATTTCTTTTTAGGTAAAATTATTGTAAAATTTCACAAACATTTGGTGTCTAAACACTTACTTAATAAAATAAAGGATTTTTTATGCTTATCAAAGAAACACAAGTTCCATATATTGCCAATAAAGCTGTAATAGATTTGCTAAATTCAGGATTTGTAACATTTAATCATGGTCTTGACAAATCAAAAGCTATGGTTGAAGAAATCCTTATGGAAAACATAGCACAAGAAAGAGATCTTGAAGACGAAATCAAAGAAATAATTGCAGAACAAGAAGAAGAAAACGAATTTATGTTTTATGATGTTGACAGAAAAGAACTTTTTGGAATGATGAAAAGAAAATTAGCCAAAGAAGATGAATTTATTTTAAATAAAACTGATAGATTAAATAATTTAGCTCACAAAATAGTAGAAGACTTATGGAATGCAGAGCTTATTGATTATGAAATCAATGATGGTAAAATGAAAAATATAGTTTTTGATTCAATGGATGTATTTATAAAAGAAAAACGACAAATTGAAGATATTGTATATGATAAACTAAGAAACTACAAAAAAGAATTAATCGCTGGAAGTGAAGAATGGGAATTAGTATTTCATTCACTTTATGAACAAGAGTTAAAAAAAAGGGGAATGCTATGATAATTTCAATCTTACTTGAAAATGGCATATTTCTAAAAGCAAAAGGATTTGGTGCAACTGGAACACAAGTAGGTGAAATAGTATTCAATACTTCTATGACTGGTTATCAAGAAATTATAACTGACCCAAGTTATGCTGGGCAATTTGTAGTTTTTACTGCAAGTGAGATTGGAAATGTAGGAGTAAATAGTGATGATATGGAAAGTAAAGATGCCTTTTTAAAAGGAATTATCGTTAGAAATTACAATCACAATTACTCAAATTTCAGAGGAGAAACATCTCTTGATGAATTTTTAAAAGAAAAAAATATTTTGGGAATTAGTGATATTGATACAAGATATTTAACAAAACTCATAAGAGGCGAAGGTTCTCAAATGATGGTTGCATCAAGTGAAATCCACGATAAAGAAGAATTAGAAAAAATATTAAAAAATTCTAAAAAAATTAGTGAAATTAATTATATTGATGAAGTTACTACTGATAAAGTTTATATTCACAGCCAAGGTGCATGGAATGATATAACTCTTTCATATAATGCTAAAAATACATCTAAAAAAATAGCAGTTTATGATTTTGGGGTAAAAAGAAATATTTTAAATGAACTTACCCAAGCTGGTCTTGAATGTGAAGTTTATCCGGCAAATACTCCAGTACAACAATTAATTGACAAATATCAAAATGAAGAAATTGTTGGAGTATTTTTATCAAATGGTCCAGGAGACCCCCTAGTTCTCACAGAAATAAAAGAAAATATTCAAAAACTAATCCAAGCAAAAATTCCAATGTTTGGAATCTGTCTTGGTCATCAACTTTTAAGTATTGCTCACGGATATGATACTTATAAACTAAAATTTGGTCATCATGGTGGAAATCATCCAGTTAAAAAAGAAGCCATTGAAATTACAGCACAAAATCATAATTATAATGTGCCAGAAGATATTAGAGATATTACAGAAGTTACTCATATAAACTTATTTGATGGAACTATTGAAGGTGTTAAATATAAAAATGAACCAATATTTTCAGTTCAACATCATCCAGAAGCAAGTCCAGGACCAAGAGATAGTAAATATTTATTTAAAGAGTTCGCCGATATGCTTAAATAATTTGTTATAATAATTCTTAAAAGGAATTATTATGCAAAAATATGTAAATAAAATATTAGATTCAATCAAGCAAAAAGAGCCTTACAATACTAAATTTTTAGAATCAACTACTGATGTTTTAAATTCTGTTATACCTTATCTTGAACAAAACCCACATCTAAAAGAGTTATCTTTACTTGAAAGAATAATAGAACCTGAGAGAACAATTATATTTAGAGTTCCTTGGGTAGATGACAATAATAATATTCAAGTAAATCGAGGTTACAGAATAGAATTCAACTCTGCAATTGGACCATACAAAGGTGGAACAAGATTTCACAAAGATGTAACAATCGATACTTTTAAATTTTTAGGATTTGAGCAAACTTTCAAAAATGCATTAACTTCATTAAATATTGGTGGTGGAAAAGGTGGAGCTGATTTTGACCCTCACGGTAAAAGTGATATGGAAATTATGAGATTTTGCCAAAGTTATATGAGTGAACTTTTTAGACATATTGGAGATAGAACAGATATTCCTGCAGGAGATATTGGAGTTGGAGAGAGAGAAATAGGATATCTTTTTGGAACGTATAAAAAACTAACAAATACATTTAATGGAGCTTTAAGTGGAAAAGGACTTGAATTTGGAGGAAGTTTTTGCAGAATCGCAAGCTACCGGATACGGTGCTGTTTATTTTGCAGAAAAAATGTTAAATTCTCATAATGACACATTAAAAGGTAAAAAAGTAGCTGTAAGTGGCGCTGGAAATGTAGCTTATCATGTAATACAAAAATTATATGAATATGAAGCTATTCCTGTAACTTGTAGTGATTCAAAAGGTTTTATTTATGATGAGAATGGTATAAATTTACAAATACTCACACAAATAAAAAAAGAAAATCATCAAAGTTTAGAAAAATATATAGAAGACAGAAAAGATGCTATTTATACTCCAAAAGAGAAATATCACAAAACAAGAAACGATGTATGGAGCATGCCCGTAGATATTATAATGCCTGGGGCTACTGAAAATGAAATAAATATAAATGATGCAAAAATAATAGTAAAAAATGAAGTAAAATATGTAATAGAATGCTCAAATATGCCTTCAACTCCTGATGCTATAAAATATTTTCAAGAAAATGGAGTAAAATTCGCACCAAGTAAAGCTGTAAATGCTGGTGGAGTTGTAACAAGTGTGTATGAAATGAATCAAAATGCAACATTTGAGCCATTAAGTTTTGAAAAAATAGATGAAAAACTAAAAGAAGAAATGAAAAAAATTTATATTGATATCGCTTTTACTGCTAAAGAATATGGATATGAAGATACCTTAGTAATAGGTGCTAATATAAAAGGCTTTGCAAAAGTAGCAAATGCAATAATAAAACAAGGAGTTATTTAATTTATTTTTTCTTTTTGCCAAAAATTTACACTCCATTTATTTATAAAAGATAATTTTTGAGCTTGCATCAAAATTTTTCTAAATGGAGTATTATTCATTTTTTCTAAAAACTTCATAAATTTAAATTTTTTTAAGAAAACCTTTTCCCACTCTTTTTTATAATCTAAATTATAAATAATTGATTTTGCTAAAACTTTAGCAGAATATATAGAATAAAATATCCCTTCAAATGTAAGTGGCATAACCTGTCCAGCAGCATCTCCTACAAAATAAACATTATTTTTTTGAATTACTATATTTTCATTCCATTTAGGAATAGGATAACCTTTTATTTTTATATCTACACCAAGCTCTTCACACAACTTCACAAATCCTATTTTATCAATATTTCCTATATGTGTTTTTTTATCATGAGGAAATATCCAAGAATACTCTTTTTTTGCTTTATTTTCATCAAATATAAATTCACATACTTCACTTTTTTTATTAATTCTATTATAAAAAGCTAAAACTGATGGAATTTTTCCCAAACCCAAGGCTTTTCTTAATGATGAATACACTCCATCTGCCCCTATTAAAATATCATATTCAAAACTTCCATTTTCAGTTATAATTTTATGAGTTTCAACTTTTTTAAATTTATCAAATACTAATTTAGCACCATTTTCAACTGCTTTTTGTCTTAAACTTTCATCAAATTCTTCTCTAATAACAGTTACCAATTTAGTATTTAATTTTATTTTTTGTGTGTGGTTATGATATTTTAAATTCACATAATTCATTTCATTTTTTATTAAATTTTTATCTAAATTAAATTTATCAAAAATATCTATTCTTGTACCACCACCACAAGGTTTATCCCATTTTTTATCTTGAATTAATGTAACATCATAATGTTTTGCTAAAAACAAAGCAGTCATACTTCCTGCTATTCCAGCACCAACTATAACTATTTTCATTTTTCTCCTTTTATTTATAGTTACTTAATAATGAATTTTAGCATAATTAAATTTTAATTTGTTATAATTTCAAATATTATTATTTTTAAAGGATTTTAATGGCTAAATATATTTTTATTACAGGTGGTGTTTTATCATCATTAGGTAAAGGTGTAACTTCCGCATCAATTGCAACTTTACTTCAACACTCAGGTATAGATGTGACTATGTTAAAAATTGACCCATATTTAAATGTAGATCCTGGAACTATGTCTCCATTTGAACATGGGGAAGTTTTCGTAACAGAAGATGGAGGAGAAACTGACCTTGATATAGGAAATTATGAAAGATTTTTGAATAAAAGTATTTCTAAAAACAATAACTTTACAACAGGTCAGATATATTTAACAGTTATACAAAAAGAGAGAAAAGGTGATTATTTAGGAAAAACTGTTCAAATTATTCCTCATATTACAAATGAAATCAAAGAAAGAATCTATAAAGTTGGTGAAAATCACGATGTAGTTTTAATTGAACTTGGTGGAACTGTTGGAGATATCGAAGGTCTTCCATATATGGAAGCAATTCGTCAAATAAAACAAGAGATTGGAAGCAAAAATGCAATGTTTGTACATGTTACATTAATTCCATATATAAAAGCAGCGGGTGAGCTGAAAACAAAACCAACTCAACACTCTGTTCAAGAGCTGAGAAGAATTGGTATAACTCCTCATATGTTGATTTGTAGAAGCGAAAAGAACCTTCCAAAATCATTAAAAAGAAAATTAGCAACAAGTTGTGATATTGATTATCATTCTGTAATAGAAGCAACAGATGCAAAAACTATATACAAAGTTCCTTTAAACTTTTTAGATCAAAATATTTTAACTCCAATTAGTGAACAACTTCATTTAGGTGATTTAAAACCAGATATGGAACAATGGAATGATTTAGTTAAAAGAATTGTAGAACCTGTAAAAAAAACAACTATTGCATTTGTCGGTAAATATGTAACTCATACTGAAAGTTATAAATCATTAATTGAAGCACTAAATCATAGTGGAGCTTGGCTTGATGCAAGAGTAAATATTGAGTGGATTGATAGCGAAGATTTAGAAAAAAATCCACAAAATATTGAAAAACTTGCCGATGTTGATGGGATTTTAGTTGCTGGTGGATTTGGACATAGAGGAGTTGAGGGAAAAATACAAGCTATTGAATATGCAAGAGTAAATAAAATTCCATATCTTGGGATTTGTCTTGGAATGCAAACAGCAATTATTGAATTCGCAAGAAATGTTTTGGGAATAAAAGATGCTAATTCACAAGAACTTGATCCTGATACAAAAGAACCGGTTATATATTTAATTGATAACTTTATAGATGCAAATGGACAAAAACAACTTAGAACTCATACTACTGCCCTTGGAGGAACTATGAGACTTGGTGGATATGAATGTTTAGTAAAACCTGATACTAAACTTTATGAAGCTTATGAAACTGACAAAGTGATAGAAAGACATAGACATAGATTTGAAGCAAATAATGCTTATGAAAAAAGATTAGAAGAAGCTGGAATGATAGTTTCAGGAAGAAGCAAAGAAGGTCTTATAGAAGCAGTTGAATTAAAAGACCACCCTTGGTTTGTAGCTGTTCAATTCCATCCAGAATTTACAAATAGACTTCAAAGTCCAAATAAAGTTATTAAAAAATTTATAGAAAAAAGTTTGGAGTTCAAAAACTAAATAAAGCCAAAATAGAGTTAAAACTCTATTTTAAGACTTTAAATACTTCTGCTTCTTGTTTTAGTGAAAGAGAATCATTTTCTATGTTAGAAAAATTTTCTTCAATTTCATCTAAATTACTTGTTAATGTAACACTTTCTTTAACTGTTTCTTCTATATTTGAAACCATATCAGAAGTATCATTTTTAATAGTAGAAATTGTAGCAGTAATTTCAGTTGTTGATTTTTGACTTCTTTCAGCTAATTTTCTAACTTCATCTGCAACTACTGCAAATCCTCTTCCGTGTTCCCCTGCCCTTGCTGCTTCAATAGCTGCATTTAAAGCCAAAAGATTTGTTTGATCTGAAATCTCTTTTATTAGATTTACCATACTTTCTATTTCAGCGACAGACCCTTCTAATGTTTTTGCTTTATCTGTAAGTTCAGATTGTCTTACTTGAAAAGTTTCTTCATTCCATTGTTTTGTTTCCTCTACAGACTTATTTGTCTGAGTAGATATATTTACAACATTATTTGCAGATTCTAATATTTTTGAAACTATATCATTTAATTTATTTATAATTGTATTAATTGGTTGTTCTAATTCTTTTAATTCACTATTTTCATCAAGTGATAAAGTATGTGTAACATCTCCATTTTCTATTTTTTGTAAAATTTCTTTAATAGGAACTATTTGTTCTTGCATATACTCTTTTCTTGCAGTTATTTCAGAAGTTCTATCTCTTAACATAATAAAAGTTTCTATAACTTCTCCATTATATAAAATAGGAATCACTTCTACTAAAACAGGAATTTCTTTACCATCTTTTGTAATAATATTTGCAAACCCCTCTCCTGATTTTTTTTCATTTATATATTTAAGTGCTAATTTACAAACTTGACATTCACTTGGATTCTTTGGCCACAAAATTTTTCCACCACCAGTTCCTTTAATTTCATTAGTACTAAATTTTGTTAATTTCTCAAATTCTAAATTGTGTTCAATAATCTCTCTTTTAGGACTTATAACAAAAAATGCAATTGGAAAGGTGGATTTAAAACTATTCAAAGAATAAATTTCTCTGTTTTTAATTTCAAATAATTTTTCTAACTTTTCTTCTATCGTTAATGAAGATAAATCTATTTTACTTTCACTAACTTCTCTTTCAATTATTTCTTGTAGTTTAGTAGAAATAGTGTTACCTTTTTTTGAAAAAAACATTTTATATTCCTTATTTACGAATTTAAATTTATGCTAGTTGTATTCTATCATAAATATTATAATTCGTAAACATAATAAATATAAGAATTTTTAAAAATGAAGAAAATAATAGAAAGAAGGAGAATAGGAATGATATTACATCATTCCAGGCATTCCACCCATTCCTCCCATACCACCCATATCTGGCATTGCAGAAGCTTTTTCTTCTTTTATTTCAGTTACAGTGGCTTCCGTTGTAAGAAGTAAACTTGATACAGAAACTGCATTTTGAAGAGCTACTCTTTCAACTTTTGCTGGGTCAATAATTCCAGCTTCAAACATATCTACATATTCACCTGTAGCTGCATTGAATCCATAGTTTTCATTTTCGTTGTTTTCTACATTATAAACAACTACTCCACCATCAAATCCAGCATTTTCGGCAATTTGTTTGATTGGAGCTTTTACTGCTCTAATTACAATATCAGCACCGATTTTTTGGTCATCTTTAAGATCTAAATCAATTTTATTAGCTGCTTTTAGAACTGCTGCACCACCACCGATTACACTACCTTCTTCAACTGCTGCTTTTGTAGCACTCAAAGCATCATCAACTCTATCTTTTTTCTCTTTCATTTCAGTTTCAGTAGCTGCTCCGACTTTAATTACAGCAACCCCTCCACTAAGTTTAGCAAGTCTTTCTTGTAATTTTTCTTTGTCGTAATCACTTGTAGTATTTTCAATTTCAGCTTTAATTTGAGAAACTTTTGCTTTAATATCTTCTTTACTTCCTGCACCATCTACAATTGTAGTATTATCTTTGTCAACTACAATTCTTCCAGCTTTTCCTAAGTCACTTAATTCAGCTGATTCTAAGTTTCTTCCAAGCTCTTCACTAATGACTGTACCACCTGTTAAAATAGCAATATCTTGAAGCATTGCTTTTCTTCTATCACCAAATCCAGGAGCTTTTACAGCCGTTACATTAATTGTTCCTCTTAATCTATTTACAACTAATGTAGTCAATGCTTCACCATCTATATCTTCTGCGATAATTAATAAAGGTTTATTTCCAGCTTGAACTACTTTTTCAAGTAATGGTAAAAGTTCTTTCATATTTGATATTTTTTTATCATAAAGTAATACGAAAGCATCACTTAATTCAGCTATCATTTTTTCAGAATTTGTTGCAAAATATGCTGATAAATATCCTCTATCAAATTGCATACCTTCTACAACTTCAAGTTCATCAGTTAAAGATTTTCCTTCTTCAACAGTGATAACACCATCTTTTCCTACTTTTTCCATAGCTTCGGCGATTAATTCACCAATCACTTCATCAGAATTTGCAGAAATTGTAGCAACTTGTGCGATTTGTTCTTTATTTTCCACAGGTTTACTCATATTTTTAAGTTCATCGATAATAGCCACCATTGCTTTATCCATTCCTCTTTTAAGTTCGATTGGATTTGCACCAGCAGTTACATTTTTAAGACCTTCTTTGAATACTGCTTGAGCCAAAACTGTTGCAGTTGTTGTTCCGTCCCCTGCTTCATCTGCAGTTTTACTTGCAACTTCTTTTACAAGTCCGGCACCCATATTTTCAATTTCATTAGCTAATTCAATCTCTTTTGCTACTGAGACACCATCTTTTGTGATATGAGGTGCACCAAAACTTCTTTGAAGTAATACATTTCTACCTCTTGGTCCCATTGTAACTTTTACCGCATCCGCTAATTTATTAACACCTTCTAAAAGTTCACCTCTTGCTATATTGCTATATTTAATTTCTTTTGCCATAATTTGCCTCCTTATTAAGCTATAATTCCTAAAATATCATCAGTATTTAATACTAAATACTCTTTACCATCTAATGTGATTTCACTTCCTGCATATTTTGCGAATACAACTGTATCATTTTTTTTGATTGAATTATATTCATCCCCTTTAACTTCTTTGCTTACTGCAATTACTTTTGCCATTAAAGGTTTTTCTTTTGCATTATCTGGAATAATGATACCAGATGCTGTTTTGTTTTCTTCTTCAACTCTTTCTACCAACACTCTTAATCCTAATGGTTTAAATGTCATTTGAGTCTCCTTTTATTTATTTTTTAAGTTTTTGTCAATTACTTGATTTAAGTGACAGAATTATAAAACATTTTTTTTAATTTGTCAAGAGTTTTTATAAAAAATTAAAGAAAGTTTAGTCTATATAACTAAATTTTCTTTAGATGGTATATTGAAAATAAATTTAATAATAAATAAGTTCTCAATAATAAAATACTAAATTAGTTAAAATTTACTGAAACTCAAAAATTTATGTTATAATACCTATTCAATTTTAAACAAGGAGCTCTGATATGCCTAAAATGAAAACTAACAGAGGTGCCGCTAAAAGATTTAAACTTAAAAAAAGCGGTAAAATTAAAAGAGGAACAGCTTTTAGAAGCCATATCCTAACAAAACAAGACCCAAAAACTTCAAGAAGACAAAGAAGTCCAAAACATGTATGTGCAGCGAACATGAAACAAGTTAGAGAACTTTTAGGAAAATAATTTTTTAAAAGTTTTCACCTTAAACACAAATTCATTAAGGTCAAGTTGACAAAGTCACACCTTAGATAAAATCAACAGGTAAAGGAAAACAAAATGAGAGTAAGAACTGGTACAGTTAGAAGAAATAGACATAAAAAAATATTAAAAATGGCAAAAGGATTCTACTCAGGTAGAAGAAAACATTTTAGAAAAGCAAAAGAACAAATCGAAAGAAGTTTAGTATATGCTTTCAGAGATAGAAAACAAAATAAAAGAAATTTTAGAAGCTTATTTATCGTAAGAATTAATGCTGGATGTAGATTAAATGGAATTAATTATTCAAAATTTATAAATGGGCTTAAAAAAGCAAATATCGAATTAGATAGAAAAATTCTTGCAGACTTAGCAATGAACAATCCTGAAACATTTGCTAAAATCGTAGAAGCAGCAAAAGCGGCTCTATAATTCTTTTTCCCTTTTGGGAAAAACTTCATACTTAAAATCAAAATTAGAGTTACTTACAAATTAATAAAGAAATCAATTATATAGATGGATGTGATTTATACTATATTATACTGATTTATATCATATTTTTATGCTCAATTATTGAAACAAGGTGCTACTTATTTATTTAATTGTATTTAAAGTAAAATATTTTTTCTGTTCTAATTACTACGAAAAATTCAGCTTATAAAGTGCCTTCTTTAGTTTTAGGATAAATTTATATTTATCAATTAAACAACATTCTAAAAAATATAACTTCTTTAAATAAAATGATAAATTAAAATCCCTAAAAATAGGAAAAAAGTAGTTATACAAAACTTTGGAGAAAAATAAATACCTTTGGGAATTTTTTATAGCTATTATGATATACTTGTAAAAAAGTTTACGAGAGTAGATAAACTACTAAAATAAAAAGGTATTTATTTCTCAAGTCAACCGTTATGTTCATTTTTAAACATATACAATATAAAGGTTTAATATTGAAAAATATTTATCAATATAAATTATCTCATTTAACAACAGAACAAATTCAAGAGTTGATGAAAAGATATTATAACAATGAAAAAAATAATTTATTAATAGAAGAATACAATATTGATATTAGAAATTCATTATTATCAAAAACATTTCCTCTTAAAGAACATAAAAATACACTATGTCCTTTTTGTAATATTCCTATGTTTTCATACAGAGAAAGTAAATCAACATATAATTGGCACAAAGAAGAAATATTTTGTAAAAAATGCTCACATAAACATAATGTAAATTTTTGTGATTGTTTAAATTGTAAAAAAAATAAACAAATATTACAAGAAATACAGTTACAGGAAGAAAAATTATTAAATAATAAGAAAATAGAAATCATACTAGCAACATATATTGATGAAAGTAAAAAACCTATAGATTTAGATATTTTAACAATTAAAGATAAACTATATATAAGTGCTTTACTAAGAACCAGCTTATCTGAAGACTTAGAATATATTAACCCTATTTCAAGTATAAAGTTAAAACTTGCCCCAACACAAAAATATAAAATGAATTTAATATCTGATTTAAGAGAAAAGCAATTTATCTTATTTTCACCAAATACTGCACTAGATAGTATCATTGTTGAAGATGAAGAAATTGTTAGTTATTACCCTATGAATGTTACCTTTAAATTGAATATAGATTTGGAAGACTACGAGGAGAATATTCAAAATTTGTTACATTTAAATATTATTGAAGATATTGATAGTGAATTAAAAATTGAATTATGGTCAGAAATAGCTCTATCTGAATGTTTAGAATTTTTATATGCTAAAATGGAAGAATATAATTTACCTATAGATTATATTGGTGATAAAACTATTTCTGCACTCAAAGAATCATTAAAGCACTTTTCAACATCGCAAAATTTTAATTTTATTTGGAGAACAGTTAAAAATGCAGCTGCATTTTATCAAAAAGATAAGATTTCAAAAAAACATGCAGTTAATACAATAGCAGGTGGAATTTTACGAAGTTGTGAAAAAGCCAAAGCTGAAAACTGGGAAGTAAAAGGTTACAGTAGAGATTATAATTATCCTCAAAGTATAATAAGTGAAATATTTTTTGATAATATATTAGAAATTGGAGACAAGGGATTTACCTCAGTAGTTGGTTAAAAACTTAACAAATCAGAGTAGCAGTAAAACAGCGCCTTATTGGCTATCTTACCCGTTAATTTAGAAAACATTAAAAGCTAATAATAAACTTACATCTTTAATTTTCATTAGCAATAATTTTAAAGAAGCGCTTCAAGGTTTGTGTAAACCTTAAAAACTTCCATTTATTATTCACTTACAAACTTCTGAATTCTTTTAATTACTTCATCTTTTCCTAAAATTGTCAGTAAATTAGATAAATCAATTCCTTTCGTATCACCATTCACACAAATTCTAAGAGGTGGCATAATATCTTTTGGTTTAAGCTCATTTTGTGGAATAAATTCTTCCATCAAAACATCGTGCCAATCTGATGGTAAATGAAGTTCTTTATCTTTTATAAATTCTATAAATTTTGCTAAATTTTCTTTAACACCATCTTTTATAAATTTCTTAACTGCTTTTGGATTATATTCAGTAGGAACGCTCATAATATTTTGAATGATTTCAGCCATCTCTTTTAAAGTTTTAGCTCTATCTTTTACATCATCTAATAAAATTTCTAATTTATCGTGATTCTCAACATCAACTCCAAAATCTTCTTTTAAAAGTTTTGCAACTTCTTTGTTTGATTTATTTTTAATGTAATGTTGATTAAGCCATAAAAGTTTATCTAAATTGTAACTACTCGCTGATTTATTTATATCTTTTGGGTCAAAAAGTTTTATCATTTCGTCCATACTAAAAATTTCTTGATCTCCATGACTCCATCCAAGTCTAATTAAAAAATTAAGCAATGCTTCTGGTAAAAATCCTTCTCTTTTGTAATCCATTACATCAACCGCACCATCTCTTTTTGAAAGTTTTCTACCTTTTTCATTATTTATCATAGGAACATGATAAAATTTAGGCACTTCCCAACCAAATGCTTGATAAATTAATATTTGTTTAAAAGTGTTATTCAAATGGTCATCACCTCTAATAATTTCTGTCATTTTCATTTCGTGGTCATCAATAACCACAACAAAATTATAAGTTGGGACTCCACTACTTCTAGCAATTACAAAATCATCTGCTGGTTTAATATCTACAGTAACTTTCCCTTTTACACCGTCATCAAGTGTTACACTTCCGGACATTGGTGCTTTAAATCTAATAACGAAATCTTTATCAAGTTCACCTTTGAAATCTCTATATTTTCTTATGTCAAATGGTGCAACTTTGCCTGATTGAACGGCTTCTCGATACTCTTTTAACTCTTCTGGAGTTAAATAACATTTGTATGCTAAATCTTTTTCAAGTAAAATTTTAACATACTCTTTGTAAACATCAAATCTATCAGATTGATACACAACTTCATCATCCCAATTCATTCCAACCCATTTAAAAGCTTCCAAAATCGCTGTTGTTGCTTCTTCTTTGTTTCTTGCCAAATCAGTATCTTCTATTCTAAGCCTAAATTTTCCTTCATTTTTTCTTGACCATAAATAGTTGAAAAGTGCTGTTCTAAGTCCTCCAATATGTAAATATCCCGTAGGAGATGGCGCAAATCTTGTAATTGTCATATTTATCCTTTATAAAATCAAACTTTTTTGATATTATACTATAAAAAATTCAAAGGATTAAAATGAAAATAGTCTTAACACTTTTATTGTTATTTTTCTCACTAAATGCAAAAGTTATAGATAAAATTGCAATAGTTGTAAATAATATTCCAATTACAGCTTATGACATACAAAAAATGACTGAAAAAACAAAAAATCAAAACATTGCTATTGAAACACTTATAAATGATGCTCTTGTAAAATCAGCCATAAAAGAAAAGGGAATTTATGTAGATAACTTTGATGTAGAAAACAAAATGGAAGAAATTGCAAAACAAAATAATATGAGCTTATTTGATTTTAAAACACTTTTGATTAAAAAAGGTGAGCTTAAAACCTTAAAAGAAAAAATTAAAAAACAATTAGAAATAACTAAACTTTTGAATTATTATAATAAAAATATTACAAAAAATGATGTTCAAAACTATTATAATTCTCACAAAGATGAATTTATAGTAGCACAAAAAATAGATGCAACAATTTATTCATCAAACAATCCAGATACTTTAAAACAAGTAAAAGAAAATCCACTTTTAAATTCATCAAATGTAGAAATAAAAGAAATGAATTTTGAATACAATCAAACTAATCCAAAACTTATGCAATTTTTAAGTAAAGTTAAAACAAATTCTTTTTCTAAAATAGCTCCTATAAGTAAAAACCAATTTTCACTATTTTATGTAACAAAAAAAGAGGGAAATGTTACGCTACCTTTTGAATCAGCAGCTTCTATTATTTTTGAACAACTTTCAAATAAAGAAAACCAAAAAGCAATACAAGACTTATTATCTAAATTAAAAGCAAAAGCGGATATTCAGTTTCTAAACTAATATCATTATTTTATTCTAAAATTGACTAAATAAAACGAAACAATTGTAAATTTTAACGAAAAAAAGCGTTCAAAAAAGTGTGCTTCAAAACCAAAGGGCGCTTGCGCTCCCTTTTTTAGCTTTTTGTAGTGTTAAGAAATTTACTCTCTTGTTGAGAGTATTTAAGGTCAAGGCCACTTTATCCTAATAAAGTTTTCATCTGTTGGGCTAATAAATCTGTGTTATGAGCAGCTGCAAAAGTAGATGCCTTTAATTGTAAATTATCTTTTTTAATATTATTCACATTATTTGCAATATCTGGCTCCATCCCAGCTTTTGAGTTAGCTTCATTTACAAATTTAGTGGTTAATTCATTTGCTTTTGCACTTGCAGATGATGAAAATGACGCTATATCACTTCTTGTATGATTTATATAATTTTGAAAATCATTAATTGATTTTGGATTATTTATATCTAAACTATCACTTTTGACTTGCAAGCTTACATCTTCATCACCTAACTTAAATGAATTATTAAAAACATTAATTCCATTGTAAGTAGTGTTTGAAAGTGTATCAGAAATTCCTTTTGTTATTTGTTGCATTTGATCTTGTAACATACTTTTTTGATCACTATTTAAAGCATCATTATGAGTAGCAACATCAAGTTTATTTAAAACATCTGTTTGCTGTGAGACACCCTGTAAAACCCCATCTGCAACTTGCATATATCCAATTGCATCGTTATAATTCATAAGTTCTGCTTTTGTAGAATTCATATCACTACTAATAGAATCGTGTAATATTTTATCTGCAGAATCTGTATTATCTACTTTGCTAGGATCAGCTACTTGAGCTAAATTAAATTGTAAGTTGTTTAATATATTGTTTGTATTGATTTGCATAACTTCCTCCTTTTTAACTTTATATATTATATTATACCACTAAAAAGAAAGAAAAGAGAAATTATTTAGAGTGTTAAAAAATTTGTTTTATTGTTGAGAGTTTTAGGTCAGTATCTTAAAAAATTATCTCTCTAAATATTTTGTATCAAAATTATTTGTTATAAAATCTACATTTTCCATCATTTTAGAATGGAAATCAATTGTTGATTTAATACCTTCAATTTCAAATTCTCTTAAAGCTTCTTTCATTTTTTCAATAGCTCTTGTTCTATTTTCATCCCAAACAATCAATTTAGCAATTAAACTATCATAATATTTTGGCATTTCATATCCGCAATAAATATGTGTGTCAAGTCGAACATTTCTTCCACCTGGTGTAATTAAGCTAGTAATTTTCCCTGGAGTTGGATAAAATTTAACTGGATCTTCTGCTGTAATTCTACACTCTATTGCATGACCTTTAATCTCGAAGCTATCTTGACTTGGAAGTTTTTCACCCTCTTCAATTTTTATCATCCATTCAATTAAATCAAGTCCACTTACCATTTCACTTACAGTATGTTCTACTTGAAGTCTTGTATTCATTTCCATAAAATAGAAGTTTTTATCAGCATCTACTAAAAATTCAAATGTTCCAGCACTTTGATAACCTATATATTTCGCTGCTTTTACAGCACTTTCGTGAAGTTTAGCTCTCGTTTTTTCATCAAGTAAAATAGCAGGAGATTCTTCAATTAATTTTTGATGTCTTCTTTGAAGTGAGCAATCTCTCTCACCTATGTGAATAACATTCCCATGTTTATCAGCTAATATTTGCACTTCTATATGTCTTGGATTTTTGATATATTTTTCAATATACATTGTTCCATCACCAAAAGCACTTTCGGCTTCTGAGCTTGCTGCAATATAAGCATTTTCTACTTCACATTCATTTTCAACAACTCTCATTCCTCTTCCACCACCACCACTTGCAGCTTTTAGGATTACTGGAAAACCTATCTCTTTCGCCATTTTTTTTGCTTCTTCAACATCTTTTAAAGCACCATCATTTCCTGGAACTACTGGAATACCTGCTTTTTTCATAACTTCTTTTGCAGTTGATTTATCAGCCATTAATTTCATATTTTCTAAACTTGGCCCAATAAATCTAATATTATGAACTTCACAAATTTCTACAAAATCTTGATTTTCACTTAAGAACCCATATCCTGGAAAAATTGCATCAGCATCAGCTAACTCTACTGCTGAAATAATAGCTGGGACATTTAGATAACTTGTAGTTGAAACATCTTTTCCTATACAAATAGAAGCATCAGCAAATTTTAAATAACTAGCTTCCTTATCAGCTTTTGCATATACACAAATAGCCTCTTTTCCCATTTCTTTAATAGTTCTTAAAGCTCTTAGTGCAATTTCACCTCTATTTGCAATAAGAATTTTTTTTATTTTATTCATATTAAACTCTTCTTACTTTATATAATGGTGTATCAAATTCAACAGCTTGACCATCTTCTATTAAAATTTCTAAAATTTCACAATCAAATTCAGCTTGAATTTCATTCATAATTTTCATAGCTTCTACAATACATACAGTTTGACCTGCTTTTACTTTATCTCCTACTCTTACATAAGTATCACTTGTTGGAGATGGAGCTTCATAAAATGTTCCAACCATTGGTGAAGTTATATAATCACTATTATCATCAGTTTGAGATGGAGTTTCAGCTACTTGAGCTGGAGTAGATATTTGAGCTTGTGGTACTTGTATTGGTGTTTGAGTTACTAATTGTGGAGCTGTTACATTTTTATCAAGTTTTATTTTAAATTCACCCTCTTTTATACTTAGTTTTGATAGTTCACTTTCATCAAAAACTTCTATTAATTCTTTAATCTCTTTAAAAGTCATATTTTCTCCTTGGATTTATCCTAAAATTTTTATTATCTAATTTTAGCATAAATTGATATAATTTTACAAAAATTTATAAAAGGATTAAAATAATGGGTATAAAATCAGATAAATGGATAAGAACAATGTCAAAAGAGTTTGATATGATCAATCCATTCCATGAAAAACAAGTCAGAGAAGGAATAGTAAGTTATGGTGTTAGCTCTTATGGATATGACATTAGAGTAAGTGATGAATTTATGATTTTTACAAATGTAAACACCACGATTGTTGACCCTAAAAATTTCGATAAACAAAATGTAATAGAAGTAAAAGGTGATTGTATTATTCCACCTAACAGTTTTGCACTTTGTAGAAGTGTAGAATATTTCAAAATACCAAGAGATATTTTAGCTGTCTGTGTTGGTAAATCAACTTATGCAAGATGTGGAATTATTGTAAATGTTACTCCAATTGAGCCAGAATGGGAAGGTAATATCACTATTGAGATATCAAATACTACTCCACTTCCAGCCAAAATTTATGCAAATGAAGGAATTGCTCAACTTCTATTTTTGGGTGCAGATACTTTGTGTGAAACAAGTTATGGAGATAAAGGTGGTAAATATCTAAAACAAAAAGGTATTACATTACCAAGAATTGATAAAAATAATAAAAGATAAATCATTCATTAGATATGTACTTTTTAACTAATATTTTCAATTCATCATCGCTCAGTGTTTCTTTGGTAGTTTTAGAATAAATTGTTAATAAAATAATTTTATCTTCTATTTGTTGATAAATAATAATTCTAAATCCTCCGCTTTTTCCTGTAGGTATTGATGAATTTTGTAATCGTTTCTTATAAAATCCATATCCTAAAGAAATTCCTAAATCTTAATTATTTTCTATATCTTTTATTAAATACTGTAAGTCTTTTTTTAATAATTTATATTTTTTAGAAAGTTTTTTTTGCTTCTTTTAAAAATGTCTCACTATACTCAATCATCCAAAGAATCCCATAGTTTTTCTATAGGATAGGTTTTACCTTGTTTAACATCTTCTAAAGCAGATGATAGAGATAATTCAAACTCTTTAGCCTTTTTTTCTTTAAGTGCTTGCATCATTAGTTCATATTCATCTTTTGAAACAATGACAGCTTCTATTTTATTATTTTTAAGAACAGCTAGTTTTTTTACACTTTGTTCTCTTATTTGTGCAAGATAAGTACCAAAATTTTTTGCAAACTTTGATGAGGGTATAAGTTCTTGTGCTGAAAATGTTACCATAATATATTACTCCTTATATTCCGTAATTTATTGTGTATTATAGCATAATTAGATTTTCTTTTACAAAATAATTAAAAAAATAAAACAATATAAATTTGTAATCAAATTGTTATTTAAAGTAAATAAAATAAGCTCAATTAAAAATATAAGGTCGTTTTATGAAAAAACTAAAAAAATGGCAAAAGATTATAACTGAATTAGATTTCGCTTATCAACCAATTGTAAGTTTTGATACTGGAAAAGTTATAGGTTTTGAAGCACTTTTAAGAAACACTGAAAAAACTGAATTTAAAACAATTGATGGATTTTTCGACATGGCATATGAAGAAAAAATTTTATATGAAGTTGAATTAGAACTTAGAAAAAAAGCGATTAAAAAATTTTTAAAATATAAAAATCCAAACAATTTTAAACTGTTTTTAAATATAGATAATAGAATCATTAACTTAAAAAAATTTGAAAGTGGAAAAACTAAAGAATTTCTAAAATCTCTAAATGTTGAAAGTTCATTTATTACTTTTGAAATATCTGAAAAACATCAAATTGACTCTTTAAAAGATTTAAAAAAACTTTTCCGTCATTATGAAAAGCAAGATTTTCAAATAGCCATAGACGACTATGGTACAGGATTTGCTGCTATGAAATTATTATACCATACAGACCCTGAATATATTAAAATCGATATTTTTTTTATTACAGATATTGATAAAAATCTAAAAAAACAAATTTTTTTAAAAGAAATAGTTGAAATGTCTCATCTTTTAGGATATTTAGTTATAGCCGAAGGAATAGAAACCAAAGAAGAATTTTTATATTGCAAAGATTTAGGAATAGATCTACTTCAAGGTTATTTCTTAGAACGACCAAATACCAACTTAAAATCATTACCTAATTCTTATAAATTATTAACAAATTCTAAAAGAAATAAAAAAGAAAATAATAATATTGTTGATAATATTGAAATATATCCAAGTATAAATTATAAATCACTATTTAGTGAAGTATTTAATATTTTAAAAGAATATAATTTTATTATTGTTGTTGATGATAATATTCCTTTAGGTGTATTAGAAGATAAAAAATTAAAAGAATACATCTATTCACCTTATGGAAACGAACTTTTATCTAAAAAAAAGATTTGTGATAAAATAGACAAATTTCTTACAAAGTGCTACATAGTAGATATTAATGAATCTATAGAAAAACTCATTCAAATTTTTAGTTATAATAAAAATCTTTCTTATATTATAATCAAAGAAAATGGAAAATACAAAGGGGTATTAACTGCACAAAAACTCTTAGAAATCATTCATAAAAAACAGTTATTTGATGCAAGAGATCAAAATCCTCTTACAAAATTAGGAGGAAATAGCACAATTAACAAATATATGCAAAAATGTATGGATAATAATGAAACTTATTTACATGTATATTTTGATTTGGATAATTTTAAGCCATATAACGATGCTTATGGTTTTAGAAATGGAGATAGAATTATTCTTTTATTTGCTGATATTTTACTCTCTTTTTCTAATAATAAAGATATGATGATAGGACATATTGGAGGAGATGACTTCTTTTTATCAATATCCCTAAAAAACAAAAATATAGAAGAATCTTTAAATATTGTAAAAAATATAATAGAAAAATTTTCGAAAGATGTAATAAATTTTTATAATAAAGAAGATATCAAAAAAGGGCATATTGAATCAAAAGACAGAGAAGGTAATATAAAAAAATTCGACTTCTTAACTGTTAGTGCAGCTATATTAGAAATAAATGGTGCCAAATCTAAATTTAAAAATGAATATGCAAATGTATTGGCACAGCTTAAAAAATCTGCAAAAACATATCCAATGCATTATAGTATTGCTACACTTTTGTGAAAGTGAGCTATTATGTTGTAATATATTATTCTCTTGACAACTTTATTTTTTTTCGTTAAAATTATCAACGACTAAAAAATATCGGTCGCTGATTGTAAATTTATAATAAGTCATAATAAATTTTAAATTATCTAAAAAAAGGAAAAAAATGAATTTTGATATTAAACATCGTAAAAAATATAATATGTCTATTAATATGGAAAAAATAAAACATATTAAATATAAATATGGAAATGAATTTATTGAATTAAAAAATAAGTGGGGATTTACTTTTCAAAGACTTCTTACAACAAAAGATGTAATTAGAGCATTAATAGATATAAAAAATAGCGAAATTATAGAAATTAAAACTAAAATTGAAAAAGTAACTAATCTAAAAGAATTAGAAAAGTTAGACTATCTACTTCAAGATAGTTTTGAAGAAATGAAAAGTTATAGTTGGATATTACATAATTTCGAGGAATATAAAAGAATTAAATAAATTTATAAACTTATTTTTAGAAGAGAAATTAATCTCTTCCAAATTCTATAAGTCCTTCAATAGGAGATGAAGCTGTCGCAAAAGGTTTTTTAGCAATTCTTCCTGCTAAATAACTTTTTCTACCTGCTCTTACTGCATCTTTCATTGCTTCTGCCATTAAAATAGGATTTTTAGCTTGAGCAATCGCTGTATTTGTAAGAATAGCATCTGCACCAATTTCCATAGCAATTGCCGCGTCACTTGCACATCCAATTCCAGCGTCCACAACAACTGGAACATTTACAGCTTCTTTTACAAATAATACATTATATTTGTTTTGAATACCAAGACCACTTCCAATAGGTGCTGCTAATGGCATAACCGCTGCGGCTCCTGCATTTTCCATTCTTTTAGCCATAATTGGATCATCATTTGTATAAGCCATAATTGTGAAACCTTCTTTTGCTAAAACTTCACAAGCTTTCAAAGTTTCCATTACATCAGGATATAAAGTTTTTGCAGTATCTCCAATTACTTCAAGTTTGATTAAATCAATTCCAACAGCTTCTTTAATTAATCTAAAAGTAGTAATAGCATCCTCAGCAGTTGTACAACCTGCACTATTTGGTAAGATTCTTACATTTGTACCTTTGAAATAATCCATCAAATTTTCTTCATTTGGATTTGTAATATTTATTCTTCTAACCGCTACTGTAATCATTTCTGCACCACTCGCAAGTGTTGCATCTTTTGTTGTTTGGAAATCTGGATATTTTCCACTTCCTACAATTAATCTGTTTGTAAATTCATATTTACCTATTTTTAAAATATCACTCATAATCTATCCTTTTTTTTCGAATATTACCACAATTTTATAAAAATGTTAAGCCTACCTATTTATCTTTTCTTCTTCTCTAAAAAATAATACAAAATAAACATACCTATACTAAAATCTATCATCACATCTGCAAAATTAAATACTGCAAAATTAAAAAGTCCATGATAATAAACATAATCAACAACACCCGCACGATTAAATCTATCAAAAATATTACTAAGCCCTGCACCAATTAATATTCCACTAATAATTGGATGCTTTTCTAAAATTTTTTCTTTATAAATAAAAAATGTAATTCCTAAAATTAAAATTAATTGAATATACTTTAAATACTCTTTTAAAAATGCAAACATACTAAATGCCACACCTTTATTATAAACTAAAATTAAACTTATAGGATTACCTTCATATCTAAACCCATTTATAAACATTAATTTAATGTATTGGTCAATTACAAAAATAGTACTTAATGAAACTAAAAAAACTATTACTTTTTTCATCCTAATTTACTTTTGAAAAATTGTACTAAATCATTTAAAAGTTCTTTTGCTTTTTGTTTATTGCTACCTTCGACTAAAAGTCTTAATTTGTTTTCAGTCCCTGAATATCTTACGATGTGATTATATCCTTCTTTCGTTACTGTTTCTAATTTTTCGATTGCACCATCTATTTTTTCTAATGGAGTTTTCTCTATTACATTTATGTTTGTTTGCACTTGCGGATATAATTCAAATAAGTCAAATGCTTCACTCGCTTTTTTACCACTTTGCATCAAATAAGCCATCGCTTGAAGTGCTGATACCACTCCATCACCTGTTTTAGCAAAATCTCCAAAAATAATATGTCCTGATTGTTCTCCACCAAAATTAATATTTTTTTCTTTCATAACTTCTAGAACAAATTTATCTCCAACTGCACTTTTATATGTTTTTATCCCTTGTTTTGCTAAAAAATCAACTAATGCAGAATTACTCATAATCGTAACAGCGACCAAGTCATCTTTAAGTTTTTTATTTTTATGTAAATATAGAGCTAAAGCTCCTAAAAGTTTATCTCCATCAATTTTTTCTCCATTTTCATCTACAACTACCAATCTATCTGCATCTCCATCAAATGCAAATCCAATATCTGCTCTATATTCTCTAACTTTATTCGCTAAATTTTCTGGATGCATAGCACCACAAGTTTCGTTAATATTATATCCGTTTGGTTTATTTGATAAAGTTATGACATCAGCTCCTAATTCATCAAAAACAATAGGAGCAACTTTATAACTCGCCCCATTTGCTGTATCTAAAACAATTCTAAATTTACTTAAATTTTTATCTTTTGGAAAAGATGATTTGATATGAGCTATATATCTTCCGATTACATCATCAATTCTTTTTGACTTTCCTATCTCTTTACCAGTTTTTAGTTCAAAATTTTCTTCAAAATAGATTTTTTCAATATCTTCTTCAACCTCTACATCAAGTTTATTACCCTTTGAATCAAAAAGTTTAATTCCATTATCATAAAAAGGATTATGACTTGCACTTATCATAACTCCTGCATCACATCTCATGTCTTCCGTCAAAAATGCAACGGCAGGTGTTGGCATAGGACCTATTTGAATCACATTATAACCAACAGCAGTTAAACCTGCTACGATGGAATTTTCAATCATATATCCGCTTTTTCTTGTATCTTTTCCTACTAAAATTTTATTAGTTTTAGAATTTTTTCTAAAATACATTCCCATACTCATAGCTAGTTTCATAGCCAAAAATGGAGTTAAAACTTCTCCCGCTTTTCCTCTTACTCCATCTGTTCCAAATAGTTTCATTGTTTTCCTTTTCTTAAAATAATAATATATTGATATTATACTAAAATTTAGTTGTTTTTTTAAATTCTTTTTGATATAATGTCACACAAAAACTAAAAATTCAAAGGACTTAGAAAATGGCTAATCATAAATCAGCTAAAAAAAGAATTATTCAAACAATAAAAAAAACTGAAAGAAATAGATTTTATAAAACTAGAATCAAAAACCTTACAAAAGCAGTAAAAGAAGCAGTAGAAGCTGGAGAAGTAGAAAAAGCACAAGAAGCTTTCAAAAATGCAAACAAAAAACTTCACCATTTCGTAAGTAAAGGTATTTTGAAAAAAAATACAGCTGCAAGAAAAGTAAGTAGACTAAACAAACTTGTAAAAGAATTAGCTCAAAAATCAGCTTAATTTCTTTTTTTCTCCCTTTTTACCAAATTTAACAAAACTCGCAAAGGCAATTTAATGCTAAAAGACAAACTTCAACCATTTTTAGATAGACATAATAAAATTTCAGAATTATTATCAGATAAATCAATCACTCAAGATATCAAAAAACTTACAGAACTTTCAAAAGAACAATCAGATTTACAAAAAATAGTAGATAAAGCAAATGATTATATTGAGACTTTAGAAAATATTACAGAAAACAAAGAATTACTTTCAGATAAAGAGTTGGGCGAACTTGCAAAAGAAGAGCTCAAAGAATTAGAGCCAAGACTTCCTATTTTAGAAGAGGAAATTAAACTTCTACTTTTACCAACGGATCCAAATGATGATAAAAATATCTATTTAGAAGTTAGAGCTGGAACAGGTGGTGATGAAGCAAGTCTTTTTGTAGCGGACTTATTCAGAGCTTATGTTAGATATGCAGAAAACAAAAATTGGAAAGTTGAAATAGTTAGTCAAAGTGAAAGTGATGTGGGAGGTTACAAAGAAATAATTTTACTAATAAAAGGTGAAAGTGTTTATTCAAGACTTAAATATGAAGGTGGAGTTCATAGGGTTCAAAGAGTTCCATCAACCGAAAGTCAAGGACGAGTCCATACCTCAGCAATCACAGTTGCAGTTATGCCCGAAGTAAGCGACACTCAAATCGAAATCCCAACAGATGAAATAAAAATAGATGTAATGCGTTCAAGTGGAGCGGGTGGGCAACATGTAAACAAAACTGAAAGTGCCGTTCGTATGACACATATCCCAACTGGAATTCAAGTTTCAATGCAAGATGAAAGAAGCCAACAAAGAAACAAAGATAAAGCCTTAGCTATTCTAAAAGCTAGAGTTTTTGAAAAATATGAATCAGAAAGACTTGCAAAAATTGCGGATACAAGAAAATCTCAAGTAGGAACAGGTGATAGAAGTGGTAGAATTAGAACTTATAATTATCCACAAAACAGAATTACAGACCATAGAATAGGACTAACATTATACAGACTTGAAGCAATTATGAGCGAAGGACTTTTTGATGAAATAATCGACCCATTAATCGCACATTATCAAGGAGAAGCCCTTAAAGAAGCTGGACTATGACATTTAATATTTTATTTAATAATGTTAGAGGCGAAAAAGGTTATCAATCTTTATGGGGATTTTCTTGTTATATTCCTGAATTAAATTTACTTTTTGATACGGGAAGTAATGGAAGAGTTTTACTTCAAAATGCTAAAAAAATGGGAATTGATTTCAAAGAAGTAAAATATCTTTTTATTTCTCATCGTCATTGGGACCACATCGGAGGAATCGATACAGTTATCGAAGAAAATCCAAATATTACAATGTTTGTACCAAGTTCCCTTTCAAAACATCTAATTAAAGATTTAAAAAGTTTAGTAAAAGAAGTTATTATAATTAATGACAAATTCAGTGAAATTTTACCAAATGTTTATACTACTGGAATTATGCAACCAATCGAAGAACAATCAATGGCAATAAACACTCCAAAAGGATTAATAATTATAACTGGTTGTGGGCACGCTGGAATTATAAACATTCAAAATAGAATAAAAGATAATTTAAATAAAGAGATTTATTATATTTTAGGTGGATTTCATTTGCTAAGAAGTTCTAATGAAGAGATTGGGGAAGTAATACAAAATCTAGATACAAAATTTATATCCCCTACTCACTGCACTGGTGAAAAAGCTATCAAAATGATTAAAATCAAATTTCAAGACAATTTCATAAAAGCAGGAGTGGGAAATATAATTAATTTACCTATTTAAAAAGAGAGAATCAAAGGTGAAAACCTTCTTCTCCATGAATTTTTGAATCCAATCCTTCAATCTCTTCTTCTTCGCTAACTCTTGCTCCACCTGTAATAAGTGACGCTATTTTTAAAACAACCGCTGTCATTACAGCTGTAAAAACGATTGTTACTGCTACTGATTCTAATTGAACAACCATTTGACCAAGTCTATCTCCTTTATCATGAAGAGGACTTCCAGCCCATGCTAAACCTTTAAGTGCAAATAATCCAGTTGCTAATGCTCCCCAAAGTCCTGCTATAAAGTGAATCCCAAAAGCATCTAAAGAATCATCATATTTAAAAAGTTTTTTAAGACCTGTAACTCCCCAAAATCCAAATAAACTACCACCGATTCCTATAATTAAAGCTCCTACTATATCTACAAATCCTGCTGCTGGTGTGATTGCTACAAGTCCTGCAACTGCCCCACTTGCTGCACCTAAAAGAGTTGGTTTTCCATATTTTAAATAATCTAAAATCGTCCATGTAACTGATGCAACTGCTGCTGCAAAATTAGTCATAAGAAATGCACTTCCTGCAATACCATCTGCTGCAAATTCACTACCTGCATTAAATCCAAACCATCCAAACCATAATAAAACGGCACCAAGAGCTGTTAAAATAATACTACTTGGCATCATTGATGTTTTCATAAAACCTTTTCTTTTTCCTATCATTATAGCTGCAACTAATCCTGCTAAACCTCCGTTCATATGAACAACTGTTCCACCTGCGAAATCAAGTGCACCTGCATTAAATAAGAATCCTCCACCCCAAACCATATGAGCTATAGGAGCATAAACAAGTGTTACCCATAAAACTACAAACGCAAGCCATGTTGAAAACTTAGTTCTCTCAATTATACTTCCACTTGCAATTGCAACTGTAATTGCCGCAAAAGTCCCTTGGAATGCAATAAATACATATGTTGGATAACCATTACCCTCTAAATTAGAATATGTTATTCCATTTAAAAACATATGTTTTAAATTTCCAATAACTCCTAAAACATCATTTCCAAAAGCTAATGAATATCCCCAGAATACCCATACAACTGTTGCTAAAGTATAAGCAGTAAATACCATCATTACAGTATTTAAAGCATTTTTAGCTCTTGTCATACCTGCATAAAATAGTGCAAGTCCAGCTGGTGTCATTATCATGACAAGCGCCGTTGCCATCATCATCCACGAAGTGTTTCCACTGTCCAATTTTGGAGTATCAGCAAATGCTAAACTTGCAAATGCTAAACTACTTATAACTAACTTAAATAGCATCATTTCCCCTTTCTCCAGTTCTTATTCTAACTATATCTTCAATCGGTGAAATAAATATTTTTCCATCACCAATTTTTCCAGTTTTTGCACCTTGAATAATAGCATCAACTGCTTTTTCTACGAATTCTTCATTTACAACTATTTCTATTTTGATTTTAGGTAAATACTCTACTACATATTCATTACCTCTATAAAGTTCACTATGTCCTTGTTGTCTTCCGTGACCTTTTACTTCACTAATTGTGATTCGTGAAACATCTGCTTCCATTAGAGCATCTTTCACATCATCAAGCTTAAAAGGTTTGATAATTGCTTCAATCTTCTTCATTTACTCTCCTTTGTTTTGTTTGTAAAATTATAATACTTTTTAGATTGATTTATATATATATAATTGATTAAATTTTAATCAATTGAAGATTAAATTATAAAATATTGAAAATTTTAAAATGGAAAAATAGGGAAAGAAATTAAGAAAGTTTAGAAAAATATTCTTCTAAAAATTAAAAATATCTTCTAATCTAATTTTATGAAATAGATTTGGATATTGGGTTTTTACTTTTTTAATAGCTTTATCAAGAGGAATATTTTCTTCTTCCATCTCTTTTTTAACTACTAATTTAACATCTTCAAAATCAACAGGAAATTCATTTATTACTTTTTCTTCAATTTTATATTCTAGATTTTCTTCTAAAATATTTCTTAAAAGAAGAATTATTTTATCATATTGTTTTTCTTCAAGCAAAACATAATTTTTATCTTCGCTCTCAATCAACCAAGGTTTTTCTTTCAAATCCCCTTCAATTAATTCAACATCAATATTTTTTACTTTTACTTTTGTTTGAGGATCTAGATTTAATTCATTAACCAAACCATTAATCCTTTTTGAGCATGTAATCTATTTTCTGCTTCATTAAATATCTCATCTGCGTGAGATTCAAAAACTTCTTCACTTACTTCATAACCTCTGTAAGCCGGGAGACAATGTAAAAATAGAGCATCTTTTTTTGCTAAACTCATAAGCTCATTATTTACTTCATATCCATTAAAATCTTTAATTCTTTTCTCTTTTTCTTCTTCTTGCCCCATACTTACCCAAGTGTCAGTTGTAACAACATCTGCACCTTTTACTGCTTCTTTTGGATCATTTGTGTAAAGTAATTTAGCTCCACTTTCTTTCGCAAAATCTTCACACATTTCTTTGACATCTTCAAGAGGTTCATAACCTTTGGGAGTTGCAACTCTAAGTTCAAGGCCTAGTTTAGAAGCCAAAATCATCCAAGAATGAGTCATATTATTCCCATCACCTACATATGCACAAACTCCATTTTCTTTTTTAAATTCTATCATCGTCATATAATCTGCTAAAAGTTGCACTGGATGATATTTATCAGTAAGTCCATTAATTACAGGAACTTTTGAAAAAGAAGCAAACTCTTCTAGTCTATCTTGACCAAAAGTTCGAATCATAATTAAATCTACCATTCTTGAAATAACTCTTGCGGTATCTTTGATAGGTTCCCCCCTCCCAAGTTGAATCTCTTTATTTGAAAGAAATAAACCATTTCCTCCAAGTTGATTGATTCCAGTTTCAAAAGAAACTCTTGTTCTAGTTGAACTTTTTTCAAAAATCATAGCTAAATTCATATTTTTAAGATATGGCTGAAAGATTTTATTTTTTGTTTCTTTTTTAATTTTTAATCCAACATTTATAATTTCAAATATCTCTTCTTTTGTAAAATCTTTTAAGCTTAAAAAATGTCTCACAATAATTTCCTTAATTTTTTGTTATAATTATACCAAAAAGGATAAATAATTGAAAATTTCAGAAATTGCTAATCTTCCAACAAAATTTGGTAAATTTAAAATTCAATCTTTTATAGAAAATGATAAAGAACATTTAGTTATTTTTAAAAAACCTTTTGGAGAAATTCCAATAGTACGAGTACATAGTGAATGTTTAACAGGTGATGCGTTAGGAAGTTTAAAATGTGATTGTGGTGAACAACTCCAAACTGCTCTAAAATTAATGAATGAAAATGGTGGAATGGTAATTTATCTTAGACAAGAAGGTAGAGGAATTGGACTTTTCAATAAAGTAAATGCTTATAATTTACAAGATAAAGGTGCCGATACAGTTGAAGCCAATCATCAATTAGGATTTGAAGCTGATATAAGAAATTTCGATATTGTAAGTAAAATCTTAAAACATTTTAATCTTTCAAAAATAAAACTTTTAACAAATAATCCTAAAAAAATAAACGAACTTAAAGATATTGAAATTACTGAAAGAATCCCTATAAAAATAGAACCAAATGAATTTAATGAATATTATTTACAAACTAAAAAAGAAAAAATGGGACATTTATTGTGAATAAATATGAAAAATATATAGATTTAGTTCTAAAATGGAACAAAACTCATTCTGTTACAAACTATAATAGAAATGAACTAAAAGACCAAATCGAACAAACTATTAAACCTATAGAATATTTAAATCAGAATATAAAAACAGCTATTGATATAGGAACGGGAGCTGGAATCCCTGGACTTATTTTAGCAATTGCAATGCCCGAAACTTCATGGTATTTAATAGAGCCACTCCAAAAAAGATATAGTTTTTTAAATTATGCTAAATTATCTCTCAAATTAGATAATGTCAAAGTATTGCCAAAAAGAATAGAACAAATTGAACCTTTTAATGTAGATTTAATAACTTCAAGAGCAGTAAAAAACACAGAATTTTTAATTAAACTTTCTTGCGCTTTTATAGACAACAATACAAATATGCTTTTGTATAAAGGCCAAAAAGCAGAGGAAGAAATTAAAAATATAAATGCAAATATAAGAATAATTAAAGATAAACTAAATTATGTAATTTTAAAGGATATAAAATGTTAAAGATAATAATTTTAATAGTAGTAGGCTTTGTGGTTTATAAAATATTTTTTGATAAAAAAATAGAAAACAATTCTACTACTACCAAAGATGATAGTGATGAATTAGTTGAATGCTCAAATTGCCATACATTCGTACCAAAAAGTGAATGTAAATGGACAAAAAATGGATGCTTATGTAAGGATTGCCAATGATAATTTTAAATGATAAAAGATTTAGTAATGAAAATTTTTATCAGATAAAAACAAAAAAAGATATTGAAAATTCAGATAACAATTCAACTCTACTTTTTCAATATAAGGAAAGCGATATAGAGTTGTATAAATATTGTCAAGACAATAATATTTCTTATGCAGTAGAAATAGCTTCTATTACAGAATTTATATTTATTCACAATTTAGATGCAAAATATGCTTTTTGTAATAAGTTAGATTTAGCCAAAAATTTACAAAAAATTGCTGATAATTATTTGAGTGATACAAAAGTAATCATAAAATCATCATTAAAAAAAATAGAAAAAATTGCTCTTTTAGAAATTGATGGTATTTTTGTGATATAATTTTATATATAAAGTAATTATATTTTAATAAATAAAGGAGAAGAAAAGTATGAAAAAACCTCATGTAACACCTACAGATAAAGAGACTGTATTAACAGATAATGATTTTATAGTTTCAAAAACTGACTTAAAAAGTAGAATTACTTATGGAAATGACTATTTTATTAAGATTTCTGGTTGGAGAGAAGATGAATTATTAGGGCAACCTCATAATATTTTGAGACATCCTACTATGCCACAAGTTGCTTATAAAATTTTATATGAAATGCTCGATAATGATGAAGAATTTTTTGGATTTATAAAAAATTTAAAAAAAGATGGAGGATATTATTGGGTATTTGCGTCAATTTCATCTGATTATGATGCAAATGGGGAAAAAGTAGGTTATTATGCTGTTAGAAGAAAATGCAGTGATGGCTTTAAAAATGTAATTGAACCGTTATATGCAAAACTCGTAGAACTAGAAAAAACTGGTGGGATGAATGCAAGTTATGAAGCTATTCAAAACTTACTAAAAGAAAAAAATATAACATTTAATGAACTTACTCTCGGTATTCAAAAAGGAGAAATAAATGAACTCTAAAACTATTATAAGAATTGTAAACATACTATTTTTAATTTCTGCAATTATTGACTATTTTACGACTGGTGCCTATTATGGATTTATTTTATTTGCTATTTCTATGGCTATTTCTATATATTATTGTTGGTTTAGTAACTCTTCTGATTCAGCTTCTGAATTATCTATAAAAATTGAAAAAGTATTGCTAAAAGCAGAAAATGGAGATTTTACTGGTAGAATTACAAAAATAGATAATTCTCAAAAATTAGCAAAAATGGCTTGGGCAGTAAATAATTTACTTGATCAATTAGAATCATTCCAAAGAGATATTACAGCTGCGATTAATGCAGCACAAACTGGTTGGGATAGAGGAATACTTATTAGTGGATATAGAGGTAATTTCAAAACAAATGCCCAAAATGTTGATAAAGCAGCACAAGCGATTGGTGAAAGTCAAAAAAATCAAATTAAAAATAATCTAAGAATTAAACTTAATGAACTTGGTGGCGGTATGAAAGAAGAATTAACCACTATTAAATCTAATATTCAAGGAAGTTTAAGTGGATTCTTAGACACTATTGAAAAACAAAGCCAAGATATTTATGAAAAATCACTTCAATCAAATGAAGATGTAAATGCTATTTCAGATACATTATTACAACTTATAGAATTTATAGACCACACAAATGAATCAATTAATATGCTTAATCAAAGAAGTAATGAAATTGGGAATATTGTGAATTTAATTACTGATATTGCTGACCAAACTAACTTATTAGCACTAAATGCTGCTATCGAAGCTGCGAGAGCCGGAGAACATGGAAGAGGATTCGCAGTAGTTGCAGATGAAGTTAGACAACTTGCAGAAAAAACTCAAAAAGCAACAGCAGAAATTAGTATTACAATTAAAACTTTACAACAAGATTCAAGCGAACTTCAATCAAATTCAGAAAAAATTACAAATATTGCAAATACTTCAAGAGAAGATATAAATGAACTTGAAAAAACAATAAATGAATTTAATACACTTTCAGATAAAAACTCTCAAATAGCACTTCTTGCAAATCAAAAATTAGTGATGGATTTAGCACAAATTAGCCATTTAATTTATAAATCAAATATAAAAGAAGCAGTAGTAGATGAGCAACAAATTAAAAAAGTTGTCGAAACTGAATGTGAATTTGGTATATGGTTAAATTCTAAAGAAACAAAAGAATCATTTAATTGTTATGATGAATTTAAAGAACTCGTAAAATTACATCATTCAATTCACACAACTGCAAATAAACTTCTAGAATGTATAGATACAAAAAGTTGCTTAAAAAATCCAGAAAATATTGCAAATCAAGTGCAATTTATTGAAGAAACTTCTCATAAAATGAATGAAGTCATGAGTAATCTTTTTGAAAAAATAGTGAAAAATCCTTGTGATAAATGACCAAAAAAATAATTTATCATTTTGACTTTTTACTTCCTTTGATACTTCTTCCCTTTATGGGAATTTCCCTTTTTTTAGTAAATGAATTAAATTATCATCTTTTTCAAAAAGAAATCGCTTATACAATAATAGGATTCATTGCTTTTTTTATTGCATTTTTATTTCCTATTCGAAAATATCTTTGGCTTATTCCTTTTTTATATTTTCTAAATTTATTTCTATTACTTGGTGTTGACATTTTTGGTATTAGTATATTAGGTGCTAAAAGATGGCTTAAAATTCCATTATTAGGATTTACTATTCAACCAAGTGAATTTATGAAAACAAATATGATTTTGATGCTTGGATATTTAATATATAAAAATCCACCTGATAAAGATGGATATAATTTAAAACAACTTCTAAAACTTTCTATTTATATTATTATTCCTTTTTTACTTATAGCAAAAGAACCTGATTTAGGGACAGCTTTAATTCTTTTTATTATAGGTTTTGGAACATTAATTATAGTTGGAATTAGAACAAAAATAATTATTTTCGGATTATTGTTTACAGTTATTTTTATTCCTATTGCTTATAAATTTATATTACAAGATTATCAAAAACAACGAATTGAAAATTTTTTAGGACATCATAGTTATCATGTAGAACAATCAATAATAGCTATAGGAAGTGGTGGTATGACTGGTGTAGATGAAAAAAAAGCTACTCAAGCACAACTTAAATTTTTGCCTGTTGCATCAAGTGATTTTATATTTGCTTATTTTACAGAAAGATTTGGATTAATTGGAGTAATATTTCTCTGCATGGGATATTTTTTATTAGTTTATTATCTTTTAAGTTATACAATAAAATTAAAAAATGATTATTTTGCTATGCCTATTTTTGCAGGAGTAACTATTATTATTTTTGTATATTCTTGTGTAAATATGGGAATGACTATTGGACTTGCACCTGTAGTTGGTGTTCCACTTCCATTTTTATCACATGGTGGAACAAGTTTTATAAATTTTATGCTAATTTTTGGAATTTTAGAAAATTTACTTGCATTTAAACACGAATTTATATATAATTTCAATTCAGAAATGGATGAGGGTCTTTAGCTCAGTTGGTTAGAGCTCTCGGCTCATAACCGAGCGGTCCGGAGTTCGAGTCTCCGAGGACCCACCATTTATTTTCTACTTATACTTGGAGCAAAAATGAAACTCCCTCAAAATTCTGAAGAATTATTATCTAATCTTGAATATTTAATCAATCAAACATACGAAGTCGAAAAAGAATTTAAAGAATTAAAAAATATTTTAAATAGTGTAATTGAATTTTTACCACAAGCTATTTGGGTAATTGATAAAGAAAACAATATTATTGCACAAAACTCAAAAGCTAAAAACTTACCTGAAATTTTAAAAACACAAGAATCAGAGATAGAACTTAACAATCAATTTTATTTAGTTCAAAAATCAAAACTTGCAGATAAAATTATAATCTCAGCTACAAATATAACTGAACAAAAAAGAAATCAAAGACTCATCTCAATGGGACAAATGGCAGCACATTTAGCTCATGAAATTAGAAATCCAATAGGAAGTGTATCTATCCTCCTATCTGTATTATCCAAAAAATGTAATGCAAACAATATAATTATGGAGATAAAACAGTCAATATTTAGAGTTGAAAGAATTATAAAAACCACTCTTTTATTTTCAAAAGGTGTTATTATAAAACCTAAAAATTTTTATATCAGTGAATTAGAAAAAGAATTAAAAAGTATAATAAAATATTATAGTTATTCAAAAGATATAAAATTTATCTTTTTTATGCCTGATATTGAAATAAAAGCTGATTTTGATTTAATATTATTAGTCTTACAAAACTTAATTTTTAATGCAATTGATGCAATTGAAGAAAATAGCGAAGATGAAGGATTAGTGGAAATCATATATGAAAAAAATGAAAAAAATCATCTATTTCATATTTATGACAGTGGAATCCCTTTTGAAAATAAAAATATACTTTTTGATGCGTTTAAAACAACAAAAACAAAAGGTAACGGATTAGGGCTAGCCTTGTCTCTACAAATCATAAAAGCCCATAATGGAGATATAACACTTTCTAACAATAAAAAGGGATTTGATATACAAATTCCTTGTAATATTAAATAATATTCAAAATAAATATATTAACAACTAATTAAATAAAACGAAACAACTGTGAATTTTAACGAAAAAAAGCGTTAAAAAAAGTGTGCTTCAAACCCAAAGGGCGCTTGCGTTAACACTTTTTAGCTTTTTGGAGTGTTAAAAAATTTGCATTATTGTTGAGTGTATTTAATAAGTTGTAAAGTATTATAATAAATTATTTTTTAAAAAACTTCTTATTTTTAGGATTAGATGCAAAAACATCAAAAGGATCTTTTTTTTCTTCTTTTGCCACTGATGCAGTAACATTTATAAAAATAGGAGTTTCCCCTATTACAATTTGCAAAATTCTATCAATGTCAACATACACCATAGCACCTATATTTTCAGCTCCAAAACCTGCTTCAAATATAAATGTATCATTTTCTATAAATGCACTTTGAAAAGTATATCCTGCTATTGCAAAAATAGTAAAATCTCTAAAATTTGCAATAACTTCTGCTGGTAAAGGAGGATTAAAATCAACTCCACTATCCATATGAACTATTATTGAAAATTCAGTATTACTATCTAGCATATATCTTATTTGTTCTTTTATTTGTTTAGTCATAAGTTCTCTATATTTTGAGTCATACACTATTTTCATTTTCTATCTCCCACTAAATTTTTAAACTCATTTAGCATATTTCTAATAGAATCAATTCCTTCAAGCCAAAACTCTTCATCATCTATATTTTTACCAAACATTGCTATTTGCTCTTTTGGCTCAATACTTCCACCACTTTTTAGAAATTCAATATATTTTTCTTCAAAATTTTCATATCCATTTTTATAAAGGTTATATAAGCTTACCACTAAAAGTTGAGCATAAGAATATGAATAGCAATAAAAAGGTGAATGGATAAAATGAGGAATATAACTCCACCAAATTTTATAATTACTTGTTAAAATCACAGAATCACCAAACATTCTTTGATTCTCTTCTTGCCAAATAACATTAAACTCATTTTCACTCAATTCTTCCTTGTTATGGACTCTTCTTTCAAAATTTGTAAATACAATTTGTCTAAAAAGTGTCGCAAACATATCTTCAAGTTTATTTGCATACACACCAATTAATTCTTCTTCACTTAAACTTTTTTTGATATTTTCAAAAAGCATCATTTCAGAAAATATAGAAGCAGTTTCAGCCGTAGTTAAAGGTGTATGTTGATTTAAATACCCCACTTCTTTTGCTAAATATTGATGAATCGCATGTCCTAATTCATGAGCTAATGTAAAAACATCTCTTATTTGATTTGTGAAATTTAGCATCACATAAGGATGAGCTTTTGGAGTTGCTCCATGTGAAAAGGCACCACCTCTTTTGCCATCTTTTGGATATACATCTATCCATTTTTCATCAAATGCTTTCACTGCAATTTCATAAAAAGTAGTACTAAAATTTTTGAATGAATCTAAAACCATTTCTTTTGCTTCTTCAAAAGATATCTCTTTTTTTACCTCTTTGAGTGGGGCATATCTATCATAATCATATAATTTTTTATATCCTAAAAGTTCTTTTTTAATATCATAATACTCTTGCACTATATCAAAATTTGCATTTGTAGCATTCACCAAAGCATCTACTGATTTTTGACTTGCTTTGTTTGAAATATGTCTTGGCTCTTCTGGTGTTTTATAGTTTCTAAGCTCACACTCTATTTTCCAATCTTTTTTGATATTATTGTAAATAAAAGTAAATAGTTTTTGTTTATCTTTAAGTCCATTCGTCAGGGCAACTGCACCTCGTTTTCTTATATTTCTATCACTTGAATATAGTTTACTCAAAATCTCTTCTTCACTAACAAAATTACCATCCCAAAAAAATTTAGTATTTGACATAGTCTCATCAAAAAGCCTACTAAATGCACTACTTGAAGTCAAATCTTTTTTCATTAAAATTTTTTCTTCATTCTCACTAAGTTTATGTTTTGCTTCTTTTTGTAAAGTTTCTAAATATAACTTATTAACCCCACTCTCTTTTATAAATTCACTTTGTTTTTCTTCTGGTAATTTTGTAAATTCAAGCTCAAAAAATAGTAATTTTTCTTCAATTTCAGTTGATTTGGTTTCATATTTACTAAGTAAATTACCTTTGCTTGTATCTGTTGCAAACTGTAAATAGATATATGTCATAACTCTACTTACTTTTTCACTTATATCAATATAGCTGTTTATTGTTTCTAAAAATTCATATACATTTAAATTTAATAATTTTCCTTTATATTCATTATAAAACCAATTAGCCTCATTTTCTGCTTCATTTAAAAGATAATCCGCATCCTCTATTGAATTAAAAAGTGCTTTTAAATCCCAATTCATTTTTATTCCTTTTATTGAATTTATTAAAATAATCATATTAAATATTAAGTACTAACTTAAAACACTTAACAATAATGCAAATTTCTTAACACTACTAAAAGCTAAAAAGTGCCAACGCAAGCGCCCTTCGGGTTTGAAGCACACTTTTTTTAACGCTTTTTTTCGTTAAAATTTACAGTTGTTTCGTTTATTTAGTCAGTACTTTTTGATAAATTACATTACCTTAATATTATATCAAAAAACTATCGAATTTATATCCATTTCATAAAATCCAATAATTGCATTCATCATAGCTACTTTTTGATAATTTTGAATCTCATCTACTTTTATATCTTTCTCTTTTAAAAAACCTTTTTGAATAAGTTCTTCTCTTTTTGTACCTTTCAAAAGTGGAGTTTTGGAAGTTATCCAATGAATTCCATCAAAAAAAGCTAAATTTGAAATAGTCGTATCTGTAACTAATCCATTTTTAACAATTATAACCTCATCAAACCCTTCAATTTTTAAAGAATTTAACTTTTCTCTATTTTCACTTTTATAAGAATACTCAATATCATTACACTCTACTATTTTTAATCTATTAAATTCTCTTTTATTTAATTCAAAATATTCTATTTTTTTTATCTCTTTTTCATAAACTACTCTAACTCGTTTATTTGGAATAATTTCTATATAATCTTTTAAATCAATTTCATTTACATTATAAAAATTTTTACGAGTTTTATTCATTCTATCATTATGAAATTTTAAATTTTCTATTTTTTCAGTTATTAAAATTGTTTCAATATACCCCATTTTTTACCTTTTGTCTAAAATTTAATCACTTTTTTATACACTTTTATCTAAAATAATACTATAATTATTACAAATTTTAAATAAATAAGGAGTTTAAATGACTGCAATAGAGTTTATGAGCGAATGCAAAGAAAAAGAGATTGAATTTATTGATTTTAGATTTACTGATATAAAAGGTGTAAATCACCATGTATGTTATGATATTGATGCAATTGAAGAAGATACATTTAAAAATGGATTACCATTTGATGGAAGTAGTATTCCTGCTTGGAAAACAATTAACGATTCTGATATGGTTTTAATGCCAGATATTGAAATTGGAACTCACTTCGAAGACCCTTTCACAGCTGACCCAACTATGGTTATATTTTGTGATGTATTAAATACAGACTATACTTCATATGATAAATGTCCAAGAGGAATAGCTAAAAATACTTTAAAATACTTAGCTGAAAGTGGAATTGGTGATGTTGCATATTTCGGACCAGAAAATGAATTTTTTGTATTTGATAATATAGTTATCAAAGATGAAGTTAATGCCCAGGCTTATGAAGTAGATACTAGTGAAGGTGGATGGAATGATTATGCAGATTTTGGTGATGAATTAAATACAGGTCATAGACCAAGAACAAAAGGCGGTTATTTCCCAGTAGCACCAGTTGATAGTATGGTAGATTTAAGAGCTGAAATGGTAAAAACTCTTAAAGAAGTTGGACTTGAAACTTTCGTTGTTCATCACGAAGTTGCGCAAGCACAAGGTGAAATCGTTGTTAAATTTGGAACACTTGTAGAAGCTGCCGATAATGTTCAAAAACTTAAATATGTTGTAAAAATGGTAGCACATTTAAATGGTAAAACTGCTACATTTATGCCAAAACCTCTTTATGGTGATAACGGAAATGGAATGCATGTTCATCAATCAGTTTGGAAAAATGGAAAAAACACATTTTATGATGAAAACGGATATGCTCATTTAAGTGACACAGCTAAAAAATATATTGCTGGTGTATTTGCTCATGCTGACGCAGTTACTGCATTTACAGATGCAAGTATGAACTCTTACAAAAGATTACAACCAGGATTTGAAGCTCCAAATATTTTAGCTTATTCTGCAAAAAACAGAAGTGCTTGTTGTAGAATTCCTTTTGGTGCTGGTGAAAAAGCAGTAAGAACTGAATTTAAATTCCCAGATAGTACAGCTAATCCATATTTAGCATTTTCTGTAATGTTACTTGCAGGTCTTGATGGAATTAAAAATAATATGGAAGTTTATGAAGCAGCAAGAAAACCATTAGACGAAGATTTATTTGAATTAAGTTTAGATGAAATCAAAGAAAGAGGAATTAAAACTCTTCCAGCAACTTTAAGAGAAGCTGTTGAAGCTGTTGAAGTTGAATTAAAAGATGATAATAGCTTCTTAAAAGCAGTTATGAGTGATGAATTTATCAAAAGTTATATTGATTATAAATTCGAAACTGAAATCATTCCAATAGAAGGAAGACCACATCCTTACGAATTCATAACTCAATACTCTTGTTAATAAGTTTTTCCCCTTTGGGGATATTTTTGATATAATTCAATAAAAAGGATTTATATGAAAAAAATTTATACTACAAATGCCCCTCAAGCAATAGGGCCATATTCACAAGCTATAAAAATCAATAACTTTATTTATACTTCAGGACAAATCGCACTTACTCCAAATGGAGAATTTCTAGATGGAAATATAACAGCTCAAACAAAACAAGTATGTGAAAATTTAAAAGCTGTATTGGAAGAAGCAGGTGTAAGTATGCAAAATGTAGTAAAAACTACAATATTTTTGGCAAATATGAATGATTTTAATGATTTAAATATAGTTTATGGAGAATATTTTTCACATAAACCAGCAAGAAGTACAGTTGCTGTAAAAACTTTACCAAAAAATGCTCTTGTAGAAATAGAGTGTATAGCTTTTACAAATAAATAATGAATATAATCATTGCTGGAGTTGGTAAAGTTGGATATAGATTAGCTAAAACTTTATCAATAAATAATAATATTTTTGTAATTGATATTAATAAAGAAGCTTTAAATAAATTACAAGAAACTATAGACATTATGCCAATAATTGGAGATATTAAAAATCCTGAAACTTTTAAAACATTACTAGATAAAAATTTTGATATATTTATAGCTGTAACTGATAGTGACGATGCAAATATATTATCAAGTGTAATTATTGATGATGTTATTCATGTTGAAAAAAAAATTATTAGACTTAGAAATCAATATTTTAAAAAAAGTTCAGTTATAAAAAAATTAAATATTGATTATTCAGTATTTCCAATTATTGAAACTGCAAATTCTGTTAAATCACTATTAGAATTTCCAAAGGCTAATAATTTAAAAAATTTTTTATTTACAGATTTTAAACTTGTATCAATAGTAATAAAAGAAGATATAGATATACAAAATTTGGAAAATGAAAAACTAATTATTGTAGGAATAGAAAGAAATAAAGAATTTTTTATTGCAAATAAAGATAAAATATTGCAAAAAAATGATTTAGTTTATGTATTTGGAGATATTGACACTATAAAAAACATTTGTTCTATAATAAATAAAGACCCTATAAATGAAACGCAAAAAATTACTATTTTAGGTGCAGATTTATTGGGAATTGAAATTGCAAAAATGCTTTTATTAAATAAAAACAATCAAATAAAAATTATAGAAGAAGATATAAAATTATGTAAAAAAGCATCTGAAATATTACAAAATGAAGTAACAATAATTAATGAAAAATTCCTAAATGATATCCTTTATAAAGAAGAAAATCTTAAAAATTCTGATATGTTTATTATAACAAGCAATAATGAAGAAAAAAATATTGTAAAAGCATTAGAAGCAAAAGAAAATGGAATTAAAAAGATTATTACTATTAATAATAATCTTGAATATTATAATCTTTTACATAATTTTGGTATTACTATTGTTAGAGGTCCCAAAATTAATGCTTATTATGCAATTCTTGAACAAATTGCTACTAACAATATTATTACTGAAAAACATTTTTGTGGTGGAGAAGGGGTAGTTTTCATCAGAAAAATTTCTGCATATTCTATGCTAATAGATAAAACTATAAAACCTCTTAAAAATGAAGATTTAATTTCTTTTTATATAAGAAACAATGAAATATATAGTTTTGATACAGAAATAATTTTACAAAATGATGATTTAATAGTAATATTTGCTAAATCATTATTAGAAGGAACAATAAAAGAATGGATTTTCAATCTTTAAAAAATATTAGTAAATTTATAAGTACAATTGGAATTAGTATTTCATTATTTTTTCTTATTCCTTTATTTACTGGATTATATTATCATGACAATATTAAAAATCTTTTAATATTTGATATTAGTTTTTTTGTAATAAATTTTACAATTTTTTTGTTATTATTAAATCATCATATTAAAATGACTATTAAAGAATCTATTCTTATAGTTAATTTAGTATGGATTTTATTGGGAATTATTGGAGGTATTTCTTTATGTTTAACATCAAATATAAATTTTTATGATGGATTTTTTGAAGCAGTTAGCGGATTTACCACAACAGGAGCTACAATATATAACAATGTCGAAGATTTATCTCATACAACTTTGATGCTAAGAAGTTTGATGAATTGGCTTGGGGGTGTTGGTATAGTTGTATTAAGTGTCGGATTATTACCTTTTATTAATCCAAGTGGTTCTCTTACTCTTTTCAAAGCAGAATCCACAGGAATAAAAATGGATAAATTAACTCCAAAAATAAAAGATACAGCACTTAGACTTTGGGGAATATATTTTATTTTAACTTTTGTAGATATGGTATTATTACATATTGAAGGTATGAATTTTTTTGATGCTATAAATCATTCATTTACTACAATATCTACAGGTGGTTTTTCTACAAAAAACAGTTCTATAGGCTATTGGGATAACAATACTCTAATCATATGGACCACAACTATTTTTATGTTATTATCTGGAATGAATTTTATTGCTCATTTAAAGTTATTTTTTTATAAAAGTGCTAGTGATTATAAGATTGAAGAAATTAAATGGTATATAATTATTTTTACTATTTTATCATTATCTTTAACATTAGTTCATTTTTTTCATTCTCATGACACATTTTTTTATTCATTAACTCATTCCTGTTTTACAATTTCTTCAATTCTTACAACAACTGGATATGATTCAGTTGATTATGGAAAATGGTGTACTGCTGCAATTGCAATTATTTTTATAGCTATGTTTAGTGGTGGGACTACAGGAAGTACAGCTGGAGGTATGAAAGTCATAAGATATATAGTTTTATTTAAAAATTTAAATATTCAAATAAAAAAAATACTTCATCCAAATGCAATAATAGACATTTATATTGATAAAACTAAAATTACTAATTCAATTTTAAATAATATTAGTGGCTTCTTTTTATTATTTATTTTTACAAATTTAGGCTTAAGCTTATTTTTATATGCACAAGGATATGATTTTTTAACTGCATTTAGTGCTAGTATAGCTTGTATAGGTAATATAGGGCCAGGATTTTCATTAGTAGGGCCAGCTCAAAACTTTAGCCTCTTCAATCCAACAGATAAAATTGTATTGGCTATTTTTATGATAATTGGAAGATTGGAATTTTATACTTTTATAATATTGTTTAGTAAAGAATTCTGGAAAAAATTTTAAATACAAATATTTAATGTTTTAACTTAATTTAAGCTTAATTTAAACTTTATTTTGATAAAATACCACACTAAAAAAACAAACCACTTCAAAGGTGATATAAAATGTATGCTATCGTAAAAAATGGTGGAAAACAATATAAGGTTCAAGAAGGTGATATTTTACTATTTGATAAAATGAATTTAGAACCAAAATCTGAAATTGAACTTGATGTTTTACTACTAGATAATAATGGTGATGTAAAAATAGGAACTCCGTTAGTTGAAAATGCTAAAGTGAAAGCTGAAGTAATCAATGAAGGTAGAGGAGAAAAAGTTATAATCTTCAAAAAAAGAAGAAGAAAAGATTCTAAGAAAAAAAGAGGTTTCAGAAGAGACTTCACAAGAGTTAGAATTACTAAAATTGAAGCGTAAAGGAGACTGATATGGCTCATAAAAAAGGACAGGGATCTACTCAAAACAATAGAGACTCAGCTGGTAGAAGATTAGGCGTAAAAAAATTTGGTGGTGAATTTGTAAGAGCTGGTAATATTATTATCAGACAAAGAGGAACAAAAGTTCATGCTGGAAATAATGTAGGACTTGGAAAAGATCATACAATTTTTGCTTTAACTGATGGATTTGTAAAATTCGAAATTAAAGATAAAACAAGAAAAAAAGTTTCAGTTTATTCTGAAAAATAATTTTCCCTCTTCTCTACGGAGACTCTCAAAAAAATCCCCTAATTTATGTTATAATTCTTAATGTTTATTATTTTAAAGTTTATACTTTTTAAATATATTTTAAAATAATTTATAAATTTCAAATAAAGGTAATTAATGTTCGTAGATAATGTAAAAATAAAAGCAACAAGTGGAAAAGGTGGTGCTGGATGTGCTTCTTTTCATAGAGAAAAATTCATCATCAAAGGTGGACCCGATGGTGGAAATGGTGGAAAAGGTGGAGATGTTTATATCTTAGCAGATAAAAATAGCCATACTTTATCACATTTCACTGGAACTAGACACATAAAAGCAAAAAATGGAAATCCTGGAAAAGGTAGAAATTGTTATGGAAAAGGTGGCGAAGATGCTTATATCATCGTACCGCCTGGAACTCAAATATTTGACGAGGAAACTGGTGAACTTCTAGCTGATATGAATGAAGATGGTCAAAAGATTAAACTTCTTGAAGGTGGTAAAGGGGGACTTGGAAATGTACATTTCAAAAGTGCCACTAACCAAAGACCGAGTTATGCCCAACCGGGACTGCCTGGAGTTACAAAAGAATTAAGGCTAGAACTTAAATTAATTGCAGATGTGGGACTTGTAGGATTTCCAAATGTAGGAAAATCAACACTTATTTCAACTATTTCAAATGCAGAACCTGAAATAGCTAACTATGAATTTACAACTATTACTCCTAAACTTGGAGTTGTAAAAGTTGGAGATTATGAAAGTTTCGTAATGGCTGATATTCCAGGAATTATAGAAAATGCAAGTGAAGGAAAAGGGCTTGGAATTGAGTTTCTAAGACATATAGAAAGAACTCAAATACTTCTTTATATGATAGATTTAGCAAATTATAGAGACCCTGTAACTCAGTTTAAAACTCTACAAAAAGAGGTAAAAAAATACTCAGAAGTTTTATCAAAAAGAAAATTTGCAATAGCTCTTACAAAAGCAGATGTAACAATTGCCGAAATGGCAGATGAGTTTTTTGAAAAAATGAATATCAAACCAACAAATTCATCTAAATATGGACTTAATACAGATTTGGCTAACTATTTTGGAGAGAATCCAGAATTTATCATTCCAATTTCATCTGTAACTCACTATAATATAGAACCACTTAAATGGGCTTTATTTGATATTGTTAAGGAAAATAGGAATGCGAATAGTAATTAAAGTAGGTACAGCAACTTTATATCAAAATGAAAAACTTTCCACTAGAATAGATAATTTGGTGGAATTTCTTTCTACTCTAAATAAAAACAATGAAGTAATTTTAGTTTCAAGTGGTGCAGTAGGTGCTGGATATACAAAATGTAAACTTGATAAAAATAATATATCAAACAAACAAGCACTTGCCTCTATTGGACAACCGCTACTCATGAAAGAATATAAAATCAGATTTGAAAAATATCATCAAGTAGTAGCACAAGTTTTACTAACTGCTCAAGATTTTGATAGTAGAAAAAGAACAAAAAATGCTAAAAATATGATAGAAGTTTTACTTGATAATAAAGTAATTCCTATTATAAACGAAAACGATGCAGTTTCCATAGAAGAAATAGTTTTTGGGGATAATGATCAACTAAGCGCATATGTTTCTCACTATTTTGATGCAGATTTATTAGTTATTTTAAGCGATATTGATGGTCTTTACGACTCAAATCCAAAAGAAAATCCAAATGCAAGATTATTAAAAATAGTTACCAAAATTGATGAAAGACTTATGCAAACTCCTTGTAATCCAAATGATAAATTTGCAACAGGTGGAATTGTTACCAAACTAAAAGCTGCTGAATTTCTAATGCAAAAAGATAAAAATATGTTTTTAACAAGTGGTTTTGATTTAAGTGATATAAAATCATTCTTAATTGATGGCATTCACAAAAATGGAACGCTTTTTAAAGGAACAAAATGAAAATAGTAGCAAGAAATAGAAAAGCTTTTCACGATTATGAAATTTTAGAAAAATATGAAGCGGGAATTGAGCTTTTGGGAAGTGAAGTAAAAGCTCTTAGAATGGGGAGAATAAATCTAAAAGATAGCTATGTAAAAATCAATAATGGGGAAGCTTGGTGGATGCAAGGACACATTTCCAATCTAGAAACTACAAATGCTCATTATAGACATGATGAAACAAGACCTAAAAAATTATTACTTCATAAAAAAGAGATTGGAAAATTAGTAGGGGCGACAAGTGAAAGAGGATATTCATTAATTCCTATTAATTTACACTTCAATCACAAAAACAAAGCTAAATTAACTGTCGCTATAGCAAAAGGAAAACAACTTCACGATAAAAGACAAGCCTTAAAAGAAAAAACTCTCAAAAGAGAAGCACAAAGTGCTATGAAAAAATATATATAATATTTTTGAATTATCAATAAAAATTTTTAACAAATTCTTGGTAACAATTCTCCTTTAGGAAGTTCAATATATCTTTTTGTTCCATAAGAACTATTCAAAACAACTTTTTTAGTATCAGTAACTTTTCCAATAATATTAGCATTTTGATTGAATTTTTTTAATACTTCAAGTGCTTTTTCACTATCATTTTTATCAACTGCTACAATAAAAGTACCTTCATTCGCTAAGTCCATAGGTTCAAATCCAAAAATTTCACAAAGCCCAACTACTTCATCACTAATAGGTAAATTTTCTTCATTTATATCAATTCCAACATCACTGGCTTTCACCCATTCATTTAGTACTGCACTGATTCCACCTCTTGTAGCATCTCTTAGGGCTTTAATATTAATACCTGATTCAATCAAAGCATTCACTTCATCCCATAAAACTTTACAATCAGTTGTAGCTTCTGTCTCAACATCATATCTATTTGCCATAACTATACTTCCATGTCTTCCTATATCCCCATTAACTAAGACAATATCCCCTATTTCCAAATTATGAGCAGAAATATTATCTTTTTGAATTTCTCCAATTCCACTTGTATTAATAAAAATTTTATCAACACTTCCTTTGGGAACTACTTTTGTATCCCCACATACGATTTTTGCTCCAACTTTATTTAATTCATTGCTCATAGTTTTTACAATTTCTTCAAGCTCTTTAAAACTTAATCCCTCTTCAATCATAAATCCGCAACTTAAAAATGTAGGTTTTGCACCCATCATTGATAAATCATTACAAGTTCCTGCTATAGCTAATTTTCCAATATTTCCACCATTAAAAAACAAAGGTGACACAGTAAAAGAATCAGTAGTAAAAGCTGTTTTTCCTTTTAACTCCACAACTGCTGCATCTTCTGCACTTGTTAAAATTTCATTATCAAAATATTTATAAAATAAATCATTTATAAGTCTGTTAGTTTCTTCTCCACCACCACCATACGCTAATGTTATACTCATAATTTTCCTTTGTATTTTATTTTTATTGTCTTTTTCAACAATACATAACATAAATTATTTAAACACACTTGGAAGTTTCTTTGGATTAGTGACTTTTAATTGTTTATTTACATTCATTCGTCCAAAGACAACCTCAATATCTTTAACTTTAACACCAAATTCACCTGCTAAAAATTTAACTAAATAATCAGTTGCTTTCCCATTTATTGGAGCAGAAGCTACAGATATTCTCAATTGATTTCTTAGAGGCTTACCTATTTTTGTTACCTTAGAAGATGGCTTACCAAGAATATTAAAAACCAAGACATTACCTTCCCACCAAAACCATTTTCTTCCATTTTTATACTCTTGCAACTTATTTACTTTTGCGATTTTATCTTCTTGTTTTTTTCGTTTTTTTGCCATTTATTTTGCATATCTATAATAAGCATTACAAGCACCTTCATCACTTACCATACAACTACCATAAGGACTTGAAGGAGTACAAGCTTTTCCAAAAAGTTTACAATCAGTTGGTGTTGCAAGTCCTCTCAAAATTTTCCCACAAATACATAATTTATGGTCATCTATTGGTTTATTTGGTAATACATCTGCAAATATTTTTTCAGCATCATACATTGCATATTCATCTTTTAATTTAAGTGCAGATTTCGGAATATCCCCAAGTCCTCTCCATCTAAATGAGTCTCCGCACTTCCATAAATTCATTGATTAAATTTTGTGCTACAACATTTCCTTCATATGTAGCTGCTCTTGTATATTGAATCTCTACTCTTGGTTTCTTTTCAATTTTTTGTTTAACTAGCATTAAAAGAGATTCCATTACATCTACTGGTTCAAATCCCGCTATAACTACAGGTGTATTATATTCCTCTACTAAAAATTCATAATTTTTTGCACCTGTAATTACACTTACATTACTAGGCCCTATAAAAGCATTTATTCTAGCTTCTCCGCTATTCATAATAGCTCTTATTGGAGGCGGAACTAAAACATGATTTAAGTGATAATAAATATTTGTAATTCCTTCACCTAAAGCTTTTTTCATAAGTGCTGCAGTCATGGGAGTTGTTGTCTCAAACCCTATAGCAAAAAATACTACTTTTTTATCTGGATTTTTTTTTGCAATATCTAATACATCAAAAGTAGAATGAAGAGGCCTTACATCAGTACCTTCAGCTCTTACTTTTGCAAGAGAGCCTTCACTTCCAGGAACTCTAATCATATCTCCAAGTGTCGCTAAAATTACATCTTTTTGTTTAGCCAAAGTTATAGCATGATCTATTCTCTCTTTTGGCATAATACAAACAGGACATCCAGGTCCATGAATAAATTCTATATTTTTAGGCATAAGTTGTTTGATACCATATTTCATAATAGTATGAGTATGACCCCCGCAAATTTCCATAACTCTCATAGGATCATCAAGCTTTTCTGAGAGTTTATGTATTTCTTTTGCCAAAGCTTTTATTGTCCCAGGGTCTCTAAACTTAAAATATAAATCTTTTAAAGTTAAATCATTATTCATTATCTTCCTTTGGTGTATAAAGCAAAGGCCCATCTTCTTTTCTCAGCCTTTCAGGATCTATTGCATACTCTTCTTGCATAGCACCCTCAGCTAACATTTTATAAATTTCTATACTTTCAAGGGCAAATTTTTCATCTATTTTTCCCATTGCGTAACCTACATGAATTAAAATATAATCACCCTCTTTTACTTCTTCATTCATCAAATCTAAACTTACTTTTCTTGTTACTCCTAATGTATCAACCTCAGCCATATTATTTTCATCTATTTTTATAATTTTACTTGGAATTGCTAAACACATATTAGGCCTTTAAACTTGTCAAATGTTCTTCTCTTCTTTCTTTCATCCATTCGATTACTTCATCTAAACCAACACCTGTTTTATTGTTAAGTAAAATTACTTTAACTCCTGGTTTTAATTTATCTGCTTCTTTTTTTGCTCTATCTATATCGAAATCAAAAAATTGTAACATATCACATTTAGTAATAATTACAACATCTGCTTGTCTAAACATTACAGGATATTTTTCTATTTTATCATCACCTTCTGGAACACTTACAAATACCATATTAAAATGCGCTCCTACATCATAACTAGCAGGACAAACTAAATTTCCTACATTTTCTATAAATGCTATTTCATTTTCTTCAAAAGGAAACTGAGGAGTTGCTTTTTTTACCATTCCAGCATCTAAATGACATGCTCTTCCAGTCTGTAATTGAAATGACCAAATTCCTTTATTTCTAATTCTATCAGCGTCACGACTAGTCTCTAAATCCCCTTCAATTACTCCAAATTTAAAAGGACCTTTGTCAGCTAAATTTTCAAGAGTTGTAGTTTTCCCACTTCCAGGAGAGCTCATCATATTAAAACAAGTTACTTTATGCTTATCAAATTCAGCTCTTATTTCATCAGCCATTTGATTATTTTTACTTAAAATCTTTTCTATTATTTTAACTTTATGAGTTAATTGAGGATTATTTTCAATATCCTCATTTATTCCATGATTATGATTATGTTCGTGACTATGTTCATGGTCGTGTTCGTGAGTTCCGCATCCGCATTCTACACACATATTTGTCTCCTTATAAATGATTATTTTTTAATTAACTAACTTTATTGTACACAAAATCTTCTTAAAAAGAGTTAAAATTTTTAATTTCTTATATAAAAAAACTAAAAATGTAAATGATAATGAGAATGAGCAAAATTTTTATGTTTATGTTTGTGATTATGAATAAGATTTGCTTTTAATAAAATATCTAAATTTTTCATAAGCTCTTCCATATCATTATCATAAATAATTTTATGCTCTTCATTCATTACAACTGCTCTATCACTAAGTTCATAAGCTAATGATAAATCATGAGTTGCTATAATAACAGTTTGATTTAATTCATACATAAAATCTATAAACCAACCTGTAGTTTTGGGATCCATCGCAGCCGTTGGTTCATCAAGCAATAAAATTTTAGGCTCATAAACCATAATGGCTGAGAGCATAACTTTTTGTTTTTCCCCACCACTAAGCTCAAGTGGAGACTTTTTCAAATATTTTTCTATTCCAAATTTTTTTGCTATTTCTAAAACCCTATCTTCAATATTATCAAAGCCAAACTCTTTAAGTGAAAAAGCAATTTCATCAAAAACTGTTGGATTAAATATCATAGAATCTGGATTTTGAAATAATATCCCTATATTTTTTCTAAATTTCAAATCAATATTTCTTTTTTTTATAACTTTTTCTTCAAAAATATACTCACCTTTTTTTAAAAAATAAAGGCCTGCTAATATCCTTAAAATAGTAGATTTTCCACTTCCATTATTTCCAAGTAAAACAAGTTTTTCATTTTCTTTAATTTTTAGGTTTATATCATTTAAAGCTAAATTATCCTCATAATAAAAATATCCATTTTCAATATTTACAAATTCATTCATTTTTTTACCTTTTCACTAAAAAATCCTCTTGCTTTTAATGCCAAACTTTTTTCTTTTGAATCTTTAAAAGCTTTTGTAAAAAAGAATTTCAAAGTATTTGTAATAAATGCTTTTTCTTTATTTCTCAAAGATACAACTCTTGATTTAAATGCCATTCTGAAGTCTTCAAATGTTTTTTTATAGGAAAAAATTTGGGATAAAGTCATTGTAAGTAAATAAGTTAAATCTTTTGAAAAAGAAAAGAATTGAATAACATTAATTTTATCAAAAAATGTAAATACAAAATATGTAAGCATAAATACTTTTAAATTAATATAAATAATGTAATTCCATGGAGAAAATCCATTAATATAAGCCATTAACACATAACCTAAACTAACTCCTAAATTAAAGAAAAAAATTGAAACAAATACTTTTTTACTTCTCTTAAAAAGATTTTTTATATCAACTAAAAAAAGAATAAAAATTGATAATAACATCAATTCTATACTTTTAATATATAAAAGAAATAAAAAAATTGAAATAAATAAAACTCTCAAGATTTTTTTCTCTTAACTGTTAAATATAGTAAATAATAAATAGCTATAACTAAAATTACTCCTACAATTGCAGATATATAATATCCAACTACTGAATTAGCTCCAATCATTGAATAATCAGGAAGTAAATGATGAAAATCCAATGTTTTTTGTAATTTAAGGATACCATTTGGTACAAAACCTAATACTTTTTGATAATAATCAGCACCCCACTCACCCCAAGCATCTGCACTTGTCAAAAGTCCTAATGGTACTAATGCAATTAAAATCCCTAACAATATATATATTTTCTTTTTCATTATGCTAACCTTTCTGTCTTTTTACCAAGTAAAGAATAAACTATTTGAGTTAATATTCCTTCAGCAAATCCTATTATTAAATGAGCTCCTATCATAGCGGGTAAAGCTACTTTTAATCCAAAAGGGAAATATTCAGGATGTCCATTTGAAGTCCAAAATATTGGTTGAATTCCAAGAATTAATCCTACAAAAGCGGCAGAACAAACAATTCCAATATATCCTGCAACAAATGGGGCAAATTTATATTTTTTTAACATATTAAATACATAATAACCCACAAAACTACCAACAAATCCCATTGAAAGTGAATTCATAGCCCAAGTACTGATTCCACCATCTCCAAATACTACAGCTTGAATAAGTAATACTAAAGAAACAGAAACAAATCCAACCCATGGACCAAAAAGTATGGCAATAGCCACAGCTCCTACAGCGTGTGCACTTGTTCCACCAGGAATAGGAATATTAAACATCATTATAATGAAGCTCAAAGCACTCAAAGCCGAAACTATTGGTAAAGTTTCTTCATTTAATTTTTCTTTTAATCTTTTAAACCCATAAAACCATAGCGGTACAACAATAGCATAAGTAACAACACAAGTTTCAGGTGAAAGATAACCATCAGGTATATGCATCTTAAAACTCCTTTTATTTTTTTGTAATTAAATTATAACTTAAAAACTTAAAAAAAACTTAAATTTTCTTTTTTCTTATATAATTTTGGGACTAAACGTGTTATAATAAAACTAAAAAGGAATAATTTGAGCTGTATTTATTGTAATCACTCTGTTTTATACAAATTAAAAAATGGATATTATAAATGTGCTAAATGTAAAAGAAAATTTTCTCCTAAAAAACTTGAAAAAAAAGCTAAAATATTAAAAGGTTTTTTAGATTTTTTATCTCCCACACAAATAGGACAAAAATATAATATATCTTATGCGACTGTTGTAAAAGAAATTAAGAATATTAGAAAAACAGTTATAAATATTTGTGAAGAAAAATATTTAGAAAAAAAAAATATTGTCGAATTTAATGAATATTTATATATTCCCAAAAGTCTTAGAAAAAATAAAAATTCTATTTATAAAGCAAAAAACTTTTTAACAATTAATTATGATGATAAAATTTACAATATAATGCTAAGTGATATGCAAACATATAAAAATTCAACTTCAGAAGAGATTAAATCTTTTTTTGTACAAACTCAAATCATAAATCTAAAAGAACAAATTATATTACTTGATTTTTGGGAATATTTTGAACAATTTATAAAAAGATATAAAGGAATAAAAGATGAAAACTTTATCTTTTATTTAAAAGAAGCAGAATTTAGATTTAATGAGTTCAAAATTGAAGTAAAAGATATTTTATAAATTCCAAACTCCCCAAGCAACTTGCCCTAAACTTATACCACCATCATTAATTGGAATTTTTTGATTGAAATATACATTATCCAAAAGAGTTAAAAGAGTTTTATTTTGAAAAACTCCTCCTGTTACAATCACTGGTAAATCATACTCTTTTTGAAGTTTTTTAATTATATTTGCTAAACTATTTAAAAAAACTGAAGAAATTAACTCGAAATTTCCTCTATTTTGTACTACAAATTCAAGCAAAGGTAAAAACTTTATCTCTTTTTCTATTTTTAAATCAATAAACTTTTTTATTGAATAATTATAATATTTCTCAATCAAAATCCCACTATAACCTTCATACTCATTTTTCTCTATATATCCACCTAAATATGCCACTATATCAAAAATTCTACCAACTGATGAAGTTAATGGAAATGAACCTTTTTTGAGAGTTTGAGCTAATTTATAATTTTTATAATTTTTTGCTAAATTATCATTTAATAGTCCAACTGCCATATTGGCCGGATTTTTAACAGCTTTTTCTGTTCCAATTAATTTAAAATATTTAAAATGATGAATTCTTTCGTAACTGCTTCTATCTGCTATAAAAACTTCTCCACCCCAAATAGCACCGTCATCCCCATATCCTGTTCCATCCCAAGCAATTACAAGAGCTTTTTCTAAATCAAATTCAAAAAGTCCTGCCAAACTATGAGCATAATGATGTTGTATTTCTATAAGCTTTTTATTTTGAGCTTTTGCCCATTTCGTAGATTCATAATAAGGATGTTTATCACAAATAATTATATCTTCTTCAAACGAATAAAGTCTTCTAAAAGTTTCTATCGTTCTTTGGAAATATTCTATACTTCCAATTGTTCCTAAATCTCCGATGTGTGGAGATAATATAACTTTATTTTCAAAAGCCAAACTAATTGTACTTTTTTGATTCGCCCCTACTGCTAAAATTTTTGGTTTTATATGTTTTTTGATATTAAACGAAAAAGGGGCAAATCCTCTTGATAATCTCATAGTAATATATTTATCTTTTATAGATTGGATTACAGAATCATCACATCCATTTACAATTTTTCTATCATAATCTAAAACATCATCGACTACATTTTCAAACTTCTCTTTTAACTCTTTATTATCTATTATGATAGGTTCATTTGAGATATTAGCACTTGTAGCAACTATAGGAAAATCAAAATATTCAAAAAGTAAATAATGAATAGGAGTATAAGGTAAAAAAACACCATATTTATTTATTTCGGGAGCAATACTTTTTAACTCTTTTTTCTTTTTAACTAAAACTATTGGCTTTTCTTTACTTAAAATTAACTTTTCATCAATTTCAGTTATTTCACAATAATTTTTAATAGTTTCTATATTTTTGAACATCATAGCAAAAGGTTTTTTAGGACGATTTTTTCTTTTTCTTAATGTTTTGACTGCTTCTTCATTTGTAGCATCGCAAACAAGATGAAATCCCCCAAGCCCTTTAATAGCTACAATTTTACCATCTTTAATTTGATTAGCTATAATCTTAATATCTTTATTAAGTTTAGGACCACACTCATAACAACTAATTGGCTGAGCATGATATCTTCTATTTTCTGGATTTTTATACTCTTTTTGACACTCCTCGCACATTTGAAATTCGCTCATAGAAGTATTCTTCCTATCATAAGGAATATCTTGCATAATTGTATATCTAGGTCCACAATTGGTACAATTAATAAAAGGATATAAATATCGTCTATTATTTTTATCAAACATTTCTTTTAGACACTCATCACAAACGGCAATATCAGGAGAAATTGAAGTTGTTTTCGTAGTTAACTTTGATTCTTTTATATAAAAATCATTAAAATTATCATCTTCTAAAATTTCATATTCAATTTCATCAATTCTTGCAAGTGGAGGTAAATTGTTTTTCAAAATTTTTATAAATTCTTGGACATTTATATTTTCTTTTTGAATCTCTAAGATAACTCCATCACTACTATTTAAAATATAACCTTTTAAAGCTAATTTTTTTGCTAATTTATAAAGAGTAGGCCTAAATCCTACTCCTTGAACGATTCCATTTATTCTAAATTTAACTCTCAAAAATTTTATACTTTAGAATTAATTACAGCACTTCCATATGCTTCTATCGCTCCACTCATAGGCAAAGATTTTGGAATAAAAATAGGATAATTTTTTGAAATATTTGTATAAGTTTTATTTAAAAACTCTCCTTCAAACATATCTCCTACCAAAATAGCACCACTTAATTCCATTTCTTTACTTAAAGTTTCATAAATAGTATTTAAAAATTCTGCAAAACTTTCAATCACTCCAAAACTTATTAAATAATTATCTACACCTGCTAGTTTAAAACTCATAGCAGTTCTTATAGCCCATAATGGATTTAGATTTTTTTCTTCCATTTTATAGTCAATTCTTGGACCCTTTTTGGTAAGTGCACCATTTGAATAATCAATTAGTTTATTATATGCTTTATCTATATTTTTATCAAACCCTAAAATAATTCCAATCAATCCCCATAAATAAGCAATTCCTTGCTTTTGTGTAGTTAAATTGGCATCAAGCGCATTCATAAATTTTTGATTTTCTTTTTTCATATAATTTTCGATCAATTTCGGACCTGTTTCATCCATTACTTTAATTTGAGCAAAAACATCTTCAAAAGAATCAAATTTAAAATCAAAATTCACATATTCTACTAATCCAAATTTAGGAGAATTCAACAAAATTTGACTTTTGTCATTTAGATAAAAAGTACATCCAACTGTTATTTTATTTTCTAATTTCCATTGATTTAAAACTCCCAAAAATCCTGCAAAATTTTTCTCTGTTTCTTTTGTTTCTATTTTAGGTAAATTATCTTCGAAATCTATAATAGTTTTTTCTTCATCTGAATATGCCCCAAATTTAGAATTAATCCCCAAAACAACTTTACCTAAACTATCACTATATTGAGGAATTAAACTTCTCTCTCCACTTTCGGGAATAATAATATGTTTTTTTGTATCAGTTACAACTGCAATAATATTTTCTTCTTCTTTTACATCAAATTCAAAATAATTGCTTTTTTCTACTTTTGTAAGTGATAACATCTCAACATCTTTTAATTCTTCAAATAATAAATCTAAGATCATATCATCAGGAAGTTTTACATAAAAAGCAACATTACTACTTTCAAAAGTTTTTTTAAATGTTAAATTTGTTTTTAATTTAACAAAAGGTTTTTCTATACTTCCTAAAGCTTTGGCATCTCCTTCAAAACTCATAAAATAATTAGCAATTACATTTAAATCTTTTACTACTAGATAATTAGTATCTAAATTTGTACTTAATTTATATTTACCATTCATTGTTTGAATAGAAGCTTCACCTTTTGTCTTTAACTTATTAGCAATATTTTCAAAAATAGTTTTATAATTATCTTCTTTTTTTACATTACTTACTTGATAACCACAAATTTCGCAATGATGAAAAGGATTATAATAATTTTTATTATTTTTATCTTTCACTTCTCGTAAACATCTAGGACAAGGGGGTAAATTTATTTTAGGAAATTCATTTGGTACAAACTCTACAAAATCTTCAGTAACTTCTGCATCTATTGATTCCATAAAAATAGAAAGAGGAAGCTCTTTTGATAAAGTATCAGAATAATTTGTTAGTTCTTCTTCGCTTCCTTTTACATAAACAGTTAAAAATTTTTCTATTCTTTCAAATCCTATTTCTAAACCCATCTCTTTTGCAGTTCTTATAAAAAATTTTTCAATTATTCCATTGTTACCACTATATTTTAAAATAAATTTTAATATCATACTTCTAATCCTTTTAATGAAAATTCTGGTACACCTTTTTTATAAGAAATTCTTGCAATATCTTGTAAATTTGCATTCTCATTTTTGATTTCAACTTCTACACCATTTTTCTTAAGCTCATCAATTAAGATCTTTTCCATAACTTTCGCTGCTTTTAAAACTTCATCAGTTATAGTAAAAGTAGTATCTTCTCCAATCACATATGGGATAACTCCGATAATTTTGGTTTCTGGTAAATCACCCATCATTTCTATCATTTGAAGAGTTTGAAGCATTTCTACTTCATGAGCGCTTCCTTGCCATAATACACATTCAGGTACTTCTCTGAAATCAAAGAAATAAACATCACCAATTTTAGCATCATCTACATTTACACAGTCAAATACAAATACTTTATCATATTCTACGATAATAGGTATTAGTTGTTGAGCTAATGTCCCTCCATCTACAATATCTACTTTATGATTTTTAAAATTATATTTTTCATCAATGTAATTTGATAAATGTACTCCTATCCCTTCATCTCCGAATAGAATATTACCTATTCCTAAAACTAATATTTTCATTTATTGCCTTTTGATTTTTAATATGGTAGGTAGAAAATAGCGAACTATTCACTACTTACTATACAATTAGCTATATAGTAGAAGAAGAGAAAAAGAATTATTCTTTATCTTCTTTATCCTCTTTTTCCCATTTTTCACCAGAGAAAATAGCATCCATTGAACCATTTTTATTAAACACAGCATTAAATACTGCCATATAAATATGAATCATTACAATAACAATAATTCCCCACATAAATATATGATGCCAAAGTCTTACATATGCAAGTCCTCCAACTAATGTTTCAATAAATTTTGCAAATGGATATAAAAATCCACCAAGTCCTTGATGATAAACTTCTGCATACAAAGTAAACCCTGTAATTATAACTCCATAAAAAAATACATAAAGAGCAAAATATGCCCAAAATTGTAATGGATTATAAACACCTTTTGTATGAGGATGTTTAGAAAGTAACATATAATATCCAACTTGTTGGATTGCTACTTTTATATTAAAAGCATCTTTCAAAGATTCTCTTTCAAATTTTCCTTCTCTAAAAAAGAAAAAGAAAATAGTTTTATATAAAACATCTGCAGTCATCGCAAAACCAGCAATAATATGAAATTCTCTAAAATATCCTTGTGTAAATCTCGTAGGATCTATGGATACATTAGCGTAAGTTACAAATGGATCTGCAATATAAAAACCTGTTGCAATAAGGATAAAAATTGAAATTGCTCTTATCCAATGTTGCCATCTATAACCAGCGGAAAATTCAATTCCACCGATATAATTTCCCATTTTTGTTAAAAATTTCATTTTTGCCTCCTTAAACTGAGCATGCCCCATATAATGGGTCTACTTTAAATTCTCCAAGTTTTTTACCTTTTACATCCATTACATGAACTGCACATGCGATACATGGGTCATAACTATGAATACTTCTAATAACTTCTAATGGTTTTGCAGTATCTGCAAGTTTCATACCAATTAAATTAACTTCATAAGCACCTTTTTTACCTTCTGCATCAACTGGTCCTGCATTCCAAGTAGATGGAACTACAGCTTGCCAATTTTCGATTTTTCCATCTTTGATTCTACACCAGTGACTTAAAGTTCCTCTTGGAGCTTCTCCAATAAATCTACCTTTATATTCTTTATCTGCATCAATTTTATATGGAGTTACTGTACTTTGATCAGATTTTAGATTTTCAACTAAACTATTAAATGCTGTTAAACCGTCATCAGCAATAAGTTTAGCTTGCAACATTCTTCCAGCAGTTCTACCTAATACTGTAAATAAAGCTTCAGCAGGAAGTCCAGTTTTAGCTAAAAAGTCATTTACTATTTTTTGAACTTTTTTATCACCTTTTGCATAATTAACCACTATAGTTGCAAGTGGCCCAGTTTCCATAGGTTCTTTATCATATCTTGGAGATTTAATCCATGAATATTTACCTTTTGGATCAGCTACTTTTGTATTTACAAGATTACCTTTTCCATCGATTGATTTACCATCTACATATCCAGTATATTCTGGAATTGTTTCTCCATTATATGGATGTCTATATCCAGTATCTTGGTACCAGCTATGAGTTACATCTTCTTCTATTTTACTTTCATCAATTGGATAGAATTTTGTTAAATCATAATCTTTAATATATCCACTAGCATTTAACAACCATTCTTTTTTACCAATTTGAAATTCTTGATGTGCTATAAAATTACCCAAATTTGTTTTTTGAGTAACACTTGGTTCATTTCTGTAAGCTTCTGCTGCCATTACAATATCAGCATAATAAGCTCTATTTACAAAATCTGCTACTTGTTGGAATCTAGTTAAATATTCACCTAATCTACTTGGATCTTGTAAATCCATAATACAAGTAACACCACCAACAGTTAAACTTTGTGGATGCGGATTTTTACCACCAAAAATTGCCATTGCTTGAGCTGCAATTCTTTGAATTTCAAGTGTTTTTAAATAATGACTTAAAGCAATTAAGTTTTGTTCTGGTGAAAATCTCATTGTTTTATGACCAAAATATGCGTTTTTAAATGGCCCTAAATCACCTCTTTTAGCAAATTCTGTTATTTTCTTTTGAACTTCACTCAATTCATCAGCACCTGTTGCTAATGGTTCATAACCATCTGGAACATATTTAAATGCTAATTTACTTGCTTTCATCGGATCAGCTTTTAATGCACTAAAAATATCTACCCAATCAAGTCCATGTAATTGATAGAAATGCACCACATGATCATGAAAAAATAATACTTCATTCATCAAAGTTCTTGTAAGTTCTGCATTTAAAGGTGGTTTGATACCTAAAGCATCTTCAACAGCAATAATACCTGCTCTATAATGAGAATATGTACAAACTCCACAGATTCTACCTGTCATAAACCCTGCATCTCTAGGATCTCTTCCTTTTACAATAACTTCTATTCCTCTCCATAAAGTAGCAGAAGAATAAGCATCTGTTACTACATTATCATCATCTACTACAACTTCAACTCTTAAATGTCCTTCTATTCTTGTAATAGGATCTATCACTACTCTTTTTTTTGCCATAAATTACTCCTTAGGATTTTTAATTGCACTTAATGCTGCATGCGCTGCTATAGCAACACCTGCTACTGTTAAAATAGTTGCGCCAATTTTATCTGCTGTGGCATCTACTGAGGCTGATGCAAATTTATGATCTGCAAGTGGTTCTTCATATGGTGCCATACTATCCCAGAAATCTGGTTCACTACATCCGATACATCCATGTCCCGCTTGAACTGGCCAAGAAGTATGTTGATTAAATCTTTCTCTTGAACAGTTATTGAATGTATAAGGACCTTTACAACCTTGTTTATACAAACAAAATCCATTTTCTGCACCATCATCACCAAATTCTTCTACAAATTCTCCTGCATCAAAATGTCCTCTTCTTTCACATAAATCATGAATTCTAAGTCCATATGCAAATTTAGGTCTGTTGAAATTATCCACAGCTGGAAGTGTTCCAAATAAAATTACATGTAAAATAGTTCCTACTATATTTTTTGCACTTGGTGGACAACCTGGCACATTAATTACCGGCTTGTCAATTACTTTATCAACACCTTTTGCTCCTATTGGATTTGGCGCTGCTGCTTGAATACCACCAAACGCACTACATGTTCCAACACTTATAATAGCTGCTGCTTTGTCAGCAGTTTCTTTAAGTTTTTGCATTCCTGTCTTAGCTTGTGGCCCCATTGTCAAGAAACTTCCGTTATCTTTAGTTGGAACTCCACCTTCTACACATAAAATAAATTTACCTGCAAATTTTTCAAGTGCTTCTTCATAATTTTCTTCTGCTTGCCAACCTGCTGCTGCCATTAAAGTATCATGATATTGAAGATTAATAAAATTAAAGATCAAATTATCAATAGTTGGTGTATCGGTTCTAATCAAACTTTCACTACAACCTGTACATTCTGCTAAATGTAACCATATTACTGGCAATCTATCACTTACTTCAGCTGCCTGAGCAATTACTGGAGCGAATGATGAAGATAATCCTAACATTGCTGCCATTGAACCTGACCATTTAAGAAAATCCCTTCTTGTAAATCCATTTTCTTCTAACACATTAGAAATAGATTTTGTACCTATTCCTGGTAGTTTTTTAAGAGAGTCTAATCTCTCTTTTATTTTTTGAATAGTTTTTTCATGCATTTTAACCTCCTGAGTTTTTATTCATGCTTGTATTATATAATAAATAACTATTCATATTCAAGTCATTTACTAAAAATTTATAAATTTGTAGATTTTTATTACTTTTTAGTAACAAAAAAGAATAATCCTTATTTTTTTATGCATAATATAATATAATTTCATAAAAATAAAAGGTAAAATAATGCATGAATACTCAATAGTCGATTCACTATTACAATTAGCTGATGAACATACAAAAAAAAATAATGCAAAAAAAGTAACTAAACTTGAAATAAAAATAGGTGTTTTAAGTGGAGTAGAACCAGATTTATTACAAACAGCTTTTGATACATTTAAAGAAGGAACTGTATGTGGGGAAGCAGAATTTATTATGAATATCCAGCCTGTCGTCATTCATTGTAAAGATTGTGATTATAAAGGCTCTCTTAAAAAAAATGAATATTATTGCCCTAAATGTAAAAGTGCAAATCTAGAAATAATAGATGGAGAGGATATGTATCTTATGAGCTTAGAGCTTGAAAGTGACTAAAATCTCTTCCCAAAAGGGAAGAAAAGTTTTACATATCAAAAAGTTTATTTACACTTTCGTTGAAATATACTCTTCTGATAACTTCTGCAAATAAATCACTTGTATCAAGAACTGTTACTTTTTCACACTCTTTTACCAAAGGAATTGTATTTGTAATTACTAGTTCATCAAGTGAAGACTCTTTGATTCTATCAAATGCTGGACCACTTAAAACACCATGAGTTGCACACGCCATTACAGAAGTTGCCCCAGCTTCTTTGAGTGCATTTGCCCCATGAGTTATAGTCCCAGCTGTATCAATCATATCATCGATCAAAATTACATCTTTTCCTTCAACATCACCGATAATATTCATAACTTCACTTTGATTTGCTTTTTCTCTTCTTTTATCGATAATTACCATATCAAGTCCAAGTTTCGCAGCAAAATATCTAGCTCTTGCTACTCCACCAACATCAGGAGAAGCTATTATTGGATTTGGTAATTTTTTATTTCTGATATGGTCTTGAAATAAAATACTTCCGTAAAGATTATCAACAGGAATATCAAAAAATCCTTGAATTTGTCCTGCATGCAAATCCATAGTTACGATTCTATCAATTCCGGCTTTTTCCATTAGATTAGCTACTAATTTAGCAGTGATAGGGACTCTCGGAGCTGCTTTTCTATCTTGTCTTGCATATCCAAAATAAGGAATAATAGCAGTAATTTTATTTGCACTTGCTCTCCTCAAGGCATCTGTCATAATAAGTAGTTCCATTAAATTTGCATTTGCAGGAGCAGATGTTGGCTGAACTATAAAAACATCTCTACCTCTTATACTTTCTTTGATCTGAACACTGATTTCACCATCACTAAATCTCTTAATATCGGCTTTCCCCACACTCATACCTAAATGGTTCGCTATATCTTGCGTTAAACTAGGATTCGCTGTTCCTGAAAAAATCTTATAACCTCTCATGATATTTCCTTATTTGTAATCAATTTGTAATGAAATTATATCAAATTAAATTCTTTTTGTTAGATAAAGTCCTATGCTAATCATAAAAATCGTAAACAGATATAAAACATTATAACCTAAATATTTCAAAATAAATCCACCTAAAATCGGGAAAAATAGTCCAATTGAAGTGATATTTGATTGGAGTGCGGTATAAATTGGTCTTTTATCTTCTGGTGCTATTTCAAAAATCAAATTCATTCCACTTATACTAAATCCGTCCATTGCCAAACCAAATAAGAAAAAAACAACTGCATATGAATATGGATTATTAGCAAAAAAAGCCACTACAAAAGCAAGAATTACAAATATGAAGCTTAGTTGCATCATAAGTTTATAATTTTTTAGTTTTCTCCATATAAAAAAACTTCCTATGATGCTACCAATCATTTGAACAGTAATAAATCCTCCAAGCATCCACCCTGTTAAAGTAAATGAAGTATCTGCTTTTAAAATGATAAAAGGATAAGAAAAAAGATAACTAAATCCCAAAAATATAACAATAATTTGATTTTGCAGTCTTTTATCTTCTTTTAAAATCACAATAGAATTTTTTAAAAATTTAATAAAACTTTGCTCTTTTTCTCTGATATTTTGTTTCTCTGGCTCTTCAATAGTTCCAAATGCTACAAAACCAATAGCCATCAAAAAACTACTTACCATAAATAAATATGCATAATTCAGAGGTGCCTCAAAATTTTGCAAAACATATCCAGCGACTCCACCGCTCAAAATTGAGCCAATTGCCGTAAAAATTTGACGATTTGCCATCGTTCTACCGCGATAATCTTTTGAAAAAACTTTCGCTAATATCTCTTTGAAATATATTGCACCAAACCCTGCAGTAAAACTAAAACCAAAAAGCCCTATTCCAATAAGCCATAAAGTCAGAGTTTTGTTCGAATCTCCTACAAAATAAATAGCTAAACCTATCAAAAACCAACTAAACCACCTAAAAAAGAAAACCATTCTCATATAAGGCATCACTTTTATATATTCTTGTGCATAAAACGCTGCAAAAAGTTGCACCATAATCGCCCCACCTTTTAGAAGTGAAGCAAAAACTCCTACCAAAACTACACTTTGGCTAAAATGATGCACAATAAGCGGTAAAATTGTAGAAGGCTCAGCTACCGTCACTGCTATAGCCAAAAAAAATCCATGCATTATGTTTTTTATATTTGCTTTTGGGTCATTTATCTTAAACATTTATATCCTTTAAAAAAAGGATTATATCAAAATTCTATCTAACAGCAGTATATTTTCAATTCTAAATTAGATATAATTACGGTAAATTTGTAATTATATTTAGGAGTTATTATATGTTGATTTTAGGTAGAAAATATAAATTCACTCCACTTGAATTAAAAAGATTAAATAAAAAATTCGATAATATCAATATTGTAAGATGTAGAAACAGAGATGAAAATGAAGTGTTAAAAGAATTAGAAGAATATACAAAACCAAATGATTTTGATTTGTTAGTTTTAAATACAAAAGCAAAAGTAGGCGATGATATTATAAAATATTTAACATCTCTCCAATTCAAAATTAAAAATTCATCATTCAAAATTATGACTATAGAGCAATTTGTAGAAGAATTTTTATTTAAGTGTTATATTCCAGAAAATTTAAATGATTTAAACTACCTAACAAATATCCGTCCATATAATAAATTTGAATATGCTATTAAAAAAACAATAGATTATATATCTATTGTTTTCCTATGGATTGCACATCAATATTTCAAACCAAAAGTACAAAAAGCTATGCAAGAGCAATCTCCTGGAAATCTTTACTTTACTCAACCAAGAGTAGGAAAAGATGCACAAATCTTTCAATGTTACAAATTTAGGACTATGCACGAAAATTCTGAACACAATCCCTATACACAAGAAAATGATACAAGAATTTTCACTTATGGTGATTTTATGAGAAAAACAAGAATAGATGAAATCCCTCAATACAAAAATATTTTAAAAGGTGAAATGCACCTCATCGGCCCAAGAGCTGAATGGAATATTCTCGTAGAAGATTATGAAAAAAAACTTCCATATTATCATGAAAGACATGTTGTAGCACCAGGAATCACTGGCTGGGCACAAGTAAATTATCCATATGGAAGAAATATAGAAGACACCAAACAAAAACTTATGTATGACTTATATTATATTAAACATTGGTCACTTCTACTTGAGATGAAAGTTATTTGGAAAACTGTGATGGTTGTTGTGGGGAAGAAAGGGCTATAAGTTTATTACTTACCTATAAATTTATTGAGAAGCAATTATTTTATTTACAGTTGATTTAACAGAAAACTTATTTATTAAAAGTTTTTTTGCATTATTTCCTATATTTTCTCTATTTGTTTTATCTAATAACTTAATAGCATTTTTATATAAAAGTTCATCTTCACCATTTACACTTATATAACCTGCATTATATTCTTCAATTATATCTTTTAAATCATTATCAGGATTAACACTACCTAATATCGGTTTATTTTGACTCATATAACCTAATAATTTTCCAGGAAAATTATGTGTTTTATGACTTTTATTTAGTGAAAAAAGTCCTATATCTATTTCTGATAGTATTTTTTTAAATTCTATTTGATTAACAGGAGGAAGTATTGTTGTATTTGTTAAATTTTCTTGCTTTTTAAAATTTTTCATAAGTTCTACTTCATCACCCAATCCTACAAACAAAAAATAAGCTTCTTCATAAGGTTGCATATTTTTAGCTAATTTCATAAGATTTAACATATCTTGAGCATGTCCCATATTACCACCATAAAAATAAATTATTTTTTTTTCAAGCCCTAGTTTTTTTCTATAAAAACTAGAATTTTCTTCAACAACTTCTGTAGTTGTCCAATTAAATAATACTTCAGTATTATATTTATTAGAATATTTTCCATTAAACCAATCAAGATTTTTTTGTGACATAAGACCTATAGTGTCTGCAACTAAATAATTTCTTTTTTCAAAAAAGCTAAAATATTTTTCTATTATTGAATTTTTTCTAATTAAACCCTGATCAATAGCCCATTGAGGAAAAATATCTCTTAATATCAAATAAGTAGGGGCTTTCCATATTTTTTTTAGTCTTTTTACTAATCCACTCCAAAAAATGGTAGGTGAATAATAAATAATAATATCATGTCTGTTTGTTTGTAAATAAAATTTAAGATTTTTCCATGCATAATAAGATAAAAATGTCTCATTTATTGCTCTTTTTATTTTACCTATATTTTTAATTTCACCACTTTTAAAACGACAAACTATCACACCATCAAGTTTAGTAATTTCTATATTTTTATTTAGATTTGGAGATGGTGTGATAACAGTTACTTGATGACCTTTATTTACAAATTCACAAGCTAATTCATGCATCATTTTAGCAGCAATTTTAATACTATGAGGCATATAATCATCAACAATCAAACAAACTTTCATTTAAAACTTTCTCCAAACAGTTTTATTTACATAATCGGTATAAGATAATATAATTCTCAATACTTTATCAGATACATTTGGCATACTATAATCAGCTACATTTCTTAAAGTACCCTTTTTTTGTGTTTTCAACACTTCTAACCCTTGAAGTATTCTCTCTTTTTCAAGCCCAACCATCATAACAGATGATTCTTCCATAGCCTCTGGTCTTTCATGAGCTTCTCTTATATTTAAAGCAGGAAAACCTAATATAGATGACTCTTCACTAATAGTTCCACTATCACTCAATACTGCTTTTGCCTCTTTTTGTAATTTAACATAATCATTAAATCCCATAGGCTTCATTAATGATATTAAAGAATTAAACTTTATTTCTTTTTCTTCAATCTTTTTTCTTGTTCGTGGATGTGTGGAAACTATAATTGGTAATTTATATATATCAGCTATTTCATTCAATGTATCTACTAAATTTAAAAAATTTTTATCTGAATTAATATTTTCTTCACGATGCGCTGAAACTACAAAATAACCTTGTGCATTCAATGATAATTTATCTAAAATATTTGAGTTGTTAATATTATCCATTTTATTATTTATAACTTCAAACATAGGACTACCAGTTTTTATAATTCTATCAGCAGGCAAACCTTCTCTAAGTAAATATTCTCTAGCTATATCACTATAAGTAAGATTTATATCACTTGTATGATCAACTATCTTTCTATTTGTTTCTTCTGGAACTCTTTGATCAAAACATCTATTTCCAGCTTCCATATGAAAAATAGGTATGTGTCTTTTCTTTGCTGGTATTACACAAAGACAACTATTTGTATCACCTAAAATCAATACAGCTTCTGGATTTTCTTTTTCTAAAATAGGATCAATAGCTATAATAATTTTTCCTATAGTTTCAGTAGCTCCACCACCTGCAGCATTTAAAAAATAATCAGGTTTTCTAATATTAAAATCATTAAAAAAAACTTCATTAAGCTCATAATCATAATTCTGTCCAGTATGAACCAATATTTGCTCAATAGCGTTAGAGCTTTCTAATTTATTTATTACAGCAGAAAGTCTTATAATCTCTGGTCTTGTTCCAACTATTGTCATTACTTTTAATTTCTTTATCATCATTACACCTCTATATAATTTGTATCTGGTTTTTTAGGATCATAATTTTCATTAGCCCAAATCAATAGAACCATCTCTTCATTACCTATATTACTAATATTATGAGTATAACCTGGAATCATCTCTACTATTTCTAAATCATTACCATTAACATGGTATTGAATAATTTCTTTACTAAAAATATCTCTTAATTCTATTAAAGCTTCACCTTTTATTACTAAAAATTTTTCATTTTTTGTATTATGATAATGATTTCCTCTTGTAACTCCTGGTTTTGTAGTAGAAATACCCAACTGCCCACTATCTAATGTTTTCAATATTTCATAAAATGTTCCTCTTGCATCTTCATGACCATTTAATTTATAAGAAAATCTATCTTTAGGCAAGAAACTTAAATATGTTGCATAAAGAACTCTTTCAAACCCTTTCGCAATATTTGGTATCAATAAATTTTCTCTACTTTCTTTGAACATATAAAGAAGTTTTTCAATTTCTCCCAGTGTTTTTTCATAAACCACATCAACTTCATAAAAAATTTCTTTTGATTGATTTAGATATAAATGTCTAATAAAAGCATGAACAACATCTCCAATATAAACTAACTTCAATAAAGTATCTCTATTATTTACTTCTATATCTATATCTCTAGTGATATTATAACACCAAGTAGCAATAACACTATTATAATTAGGTTTTGACCATTTACCAAATACATTTGGTAATCTATAGATAAAACAAGGTACATCATTATCTATAGAATATTTTTGAATAATATTTTCTGCTTCTTCTTTACTTTTTGCATAATCACTACCATTTCCTACTTGAGTGGAAGAAGATAAAAGTATTGGTATTTTTTTATTATATTTTTTAAGAATATCTACAATTATTTGAGTGAAATTAACATTTCCTTCATAAAATTCATCAGATTTTTTAGGTCTATTAACACCAGCTAAATGGAAAATAAAATCTGCTTCTTTTATAAGAGATTCAAGATATTCTAAAGAATCTTCTTTATCATACAAAAATATCTCTATTTGTGGCATTTTTTTTAATGTTACTCTTAAATTTTTTGCAATAAAGCCATTACTTCCAGTTATTAAAACTTTCATTTTATAACTCCAAATTCTTTTAAGTCATCTTGTATTTCATGCAAACCAATTAACATTTCCTTTAATTCTTTTTCATTTAATCTATGAGTATTGTGTGAATGATACTCTCCTGCTTGAGTTACAACTTCTTCACCATCTTCTACAAATTTATTATAATTTAAATCTCTTGTATCAGCAGGAATACGATAGTATTCTCCCATATCTTGAGCATGTACCATCTCTTCTTTTGTAAGTAATGTTTCATAAAGTTTTTCACCATGGCGTGTACCTATAACTTTCACTTCATGTTTAGGCTTTCCTAGCATATTTTTTAAAGTATTTGCTAAAAGTTCTATAGTTGCTGCCGGAGCTTTTTGAACAAAAATATCTCCATTTTGACCATTTTTAAATGCAAAAAGAACCAATTCAACAGCTTGATCTAAACTCATCATAAATCGTGTCATAGCAGGATCTGTAATAGTAATAGTTTTACCAGCTTTAATTTGATCTATAAAAAGTGGTATCACAGAACCTCGACTTGCCATAACATTACCATATCTAGTACATGCTATCATTGTTTTATTATCATCTAAATTTCGACTTTTAGCAATAGCAACTCTTTCCATCATAGCTTTACTTACACCCATAGCATTTATTGGATAAACTGCTTTATCAGTACTAAGAAGTATCACTTTTTTTACACCTGCATCAATAGCTACATTTAAAACATTTTCAGTACCCAATACATTAGTCTTAACAGCTTGTATAGGATAAAATTCACAAGATGGCACTTGTTTGAGAGCTGCTGCATGAAATATGAAATCAACACCTTTTATAGCATCTTTTATAGAATTCACATCTCTTACATCACCAAGATAAAATTTTAATTTATCATTATTATAGAATTTTCTCATATCATCTTGTTTTTTTTCATCTCTTGAAAAAATTCTTATCTCTTTTATATCTGTACTTAAAAATCGTCTTAGAACTGCATTTCCAAAACTCCCTGTTCCACCTGTAATTAGTAATACTTTATCTTTAAACATTTTTTTCTCCTATTATTTGATTAAAAAGATCAACATAATCTTTTGATAACTTTTTCATATTTAATTTTGTATGTATATACTGTATAACATTAAATGATTTTTTAGTATATTCTTCAGTATTCATTAAATATAATTTTTCTATTACTTCTATATATTTTTGTTTATTATCTAAATTTATATCCCATCCCGCATTTATTTTATCTAAATTTCTCCATGGAGTTTGATCACTTATTATAGGTAACAATCCAGCTTGCATAGCTTCAACTATAACATGACCAAAATTTTCAGACAAAGTGGGCAATAAAAAAGCATGATACTCTCTCATTTTATCAACTATTTCATTTTGAGCCAAGCTTCCTTTGTATGATACTTTTATATTATTTGGTAATATATCAATTATCTCTTGACACTCATTCCAATAAGTTATATTTTCTTTCGGTCCATAAATATCAAATTTAATATTATAACTGATACTTTTTAATAAATGAAGTGCATAATGAAGATTTTTATTTCTTAAAATTCTAGAAACAAATATTATTTTTAATTCATTTTTCTTTTTAACAAGTGGTGTAAATTTTCTCATTTTTACTGCATTTGGAAGTTGATTAATTGTATAAATATTTAATATCTTTTTTATACTATTTGTTTCAATTATATCTGTTGAATGAAAATAAATATTTTTATATATTCCTAATAATTTATAAAAAAATAAATATATAGATTTTTTATTTTTTTTAATTTTTAAAGCATTATTTTGTAACTCTCCACGAGGAGCTACTATTAATTTCTTTTTAAAAATAAATTTATTTAAAAACATAACTCTTTGAGTAATTTCGGAAAAGAAACTATTTAAATATATTACATCAGGATTAAACTCCTTGATAACTTTAGCTATATTTTTTTTATCTATATTAGATAAATATATTACATTGTATTCTTTATATCTAGTTATATTATCATATATAATATTTTTATATGGTTCAGTTTCTCCAAAATCATAATTTTTTGTACATATTAAAATATCAAAATATGTATTTAATATATTTACTAAATTAGATATAGATGTAATTGGTCCTCCTCCTTTAAATCCTGGTAAAAAGCTATTAGTGAATAATAGTATTTTTTTCTTCATTTTTTTCTTCATTTTTTTCCTTCTATAATAAATTATTCATAAAATTTCTTATATAAAATATCATTTCTTTACAACAATTTTATTAATAAGAGTTTAAAAGATTTTATTTGTATATATAAAGTTAAAAAAACATTATATAATATTTGAAATAGAATTTATCTCTTTATAATTAACTATATTTTTAAAAGATATATATCCAATAGAAAAAAATAAAAAATAAGACATAAATATATCACTTATAACTGGATGTGATTTCATCATATATATAACCCATAAAATAATATATATTGCAAATCCTAATCTCAATTTATCTTCATTTGAATATATAATATTTTTTATAGCTAAATATAATATATAAATTAAAAACAATAAATATATACAAACACCTAAAAAACCAAGTTCCATATCAACTTTAGATAATCCTGAATCTATAAAACTATAAGTACTATCAAAAAAAGCTAAACTATGAAAAAATACCAAGTCTGGTCTTCCATAATCTAGTGTTCCTAATGCATTTATAACATTTGGACTTAATAATGTCTCTTGTCCATATTTTCCAACACCTAATCCAAAAAACATATTTGGATTATTAAAATCTATAAAAAGAAATGGAAAAAATTGTTGAATTCTTCGTAAATATTCATCTGGTGTACTTAGCATAAATTCTAATTTTATCAATATTTCCTTATCTGAAATAACTAAAATTAATATAATAAATACAATAGTAGCCACTATTAATATACTCCATTGTTTTATATTAAAGTTTTTTATCATATATATAAAATTTACAAATATAAATAAAACAAAACTCTCTCTTGCTCCAGAAACAATTAAAGCAACAAAAAATAGTAGTATTACAAATAAGTTAATTTTCTTTTTCAATGTTAATTGAATTCCAGTATATAGTAAATACATAATTATTAAAAAATGACCATATCTTTTAGATGATGCAAAAAAAGATGATGTAAGCTGAATTTCTGTATTTCCATCTGAATGAAATCCATGTTCCATTGGTGCAATAAATTGCATAGCCGTTCCTACTAATTTTGTATAATTAGTTATCAATTGAAATATGGCATACAATAATGTTATTATGGTAAAAAATAAAATAAATTTAATTATATTTTTACTTAATAATAATTTATATTTTGAAAAATGATAGCCTATTAATATAATTGGTATGGCTAAAAGATAACTCCTAAACCCAACTATATATGTTATTAAATCAAAATACCAAGGATTAAAAATTTCTAAAAATACTATTATAAAAAATAAAAATAAAATTATTCTTAAATATATAGGTATATTATATAAATATTTAATTTTAAATCTATTGTGCATAATAAAATACATTATAGTAAATACGATTATTATATCTAAACTCATTAATAATACTTTACTTCCATTTACAAATCTTCTTATAAAATCAATAAATACATATGTAACAATAAATATTTTAAATAAAAATAAATATATTTTATCAGACTGCTTCAAAAATTTAGCTGGCATTTCTTAACCCCTTTATCTTATAAACCCCAAGTACCATCACAACCATTTCCGTAAAAATAGTAGCAAAAACAGCACCAAGTATTCCATATTTTAAAATTAATATATAATTTAGTATTAAATTAATACACATTCCTATAAGTGTAATCTTAAAATAATAACTATTTTGTTTCATAGCTAAAAGGGTGTAGTTATAAAGTCTATTTAAAACCAATACTATCAAAGCAAATGAAAGGTATTTTAAAACCTCAATAGAACTACTAAACTTCTCACCATAAATAAATAAAATAATATACGATGATAAAAAATAAAATATTATTCCAATAACTATAGAATAAATTATAAAATAAAAATTGTATTTATCAAATAAATTAAAAGCCTTAGTTTTGTTATTTTTATAATAATCTATAAAATTTGGGAAATATACTTTTGTCAATGCAAGTGGCACAAGAGTAGCCCCCATTAGTAAGTTGTATGAAGCACTATAATACCCTACAGATATTTCATCCATCATACTACCTATAAAAACTGTATCTATTTTAAGATTCATAAACTCAGCAGCACTAGCCATTACAAGTGGGAAAGATAATAATATATATGTTTTATTAAATTTTTTATTAAATATTATTTTAAAATTTGGTACTATTATCTTAAGTTGAGAAATAGCAAAAACAAATGATATAAATGATATAAATATGAAAAAATACAATAATTCTGTAAGCTTATATCCATAACTTAAAAGTATAAAAGCTCCAACTAAAGATATAAATTTATTTATAATATTTATTTTTAGTAATATATCATTTCTATGAAGTGATATTAAAGCAGTTCCAATATAAGTTATACTTGATATAAAAGTGTTATAAATAGCAATAAGAACGATAATATATGCAGTGTCATAACTATATTTGAATATATAGACAGTAAATAAAGTAAATATTATAAGTAATGGAAAAGATATAAATAGTTTTATCCCTAAAGCATTACCTAAATATAGATTAGTTTTTTTAGCAGATTTAGCTATCTCTCTACTCATAATAGTGCTAATACCAAAGTTTGAAAAAATAGCTAATATGCCAACTATAGCTAAACCTAAGCTATATTGACCTAAAGCCTCAGCACCTAAATATCTTGCAAATAAAATAGAAAGTAAGAAATTCATACCAATACCTAATAGTTGATCAAATATTGAAAATATTGAATTTCTTCCTATTCTACTATTTAGTTTATTTTTTAATTTGATATACATATATACTTCTATAACCTTTATCTAATGTATCTATACAGATATATTTACCATCATGTGACCATTTAGGATGTAAATCACATCGTACTCCACTCGATGCAAATTCTTTAATATGATTTAATTTTAATTTTTCTACTATATTTTTTTTATTTATATCAAATAATATTAATTCTTCTTTAAATTCATCATTTGGATTTGGATAAGTATCTGTTATCATTAAATTATTATCAATTTTAGAAAAACTAGGATGACCATCTTTTATAAGTATATTCGAAGCTAACCTCTCTTTTTTATTTGTTTTATCAGTAAATATTATATAGCTATCTCCACTTACCATAGCACTTAGTTTTGTATTTCCATCTACACTATTTCCACCTGAAAACTTTTTGTATAATGGCATAAGTGGTTTAATGAAAAACTTCACTATATTTTTATATTTTCTTAAACTATTTATAGGATTAGATAATCCTCCCCATCCTACTATTTGAGTATCATTTCGCCAACTATAATGACTCATACGACCACTATCATTCAGTAAATACAATTCACTTCCATCTACATTTACAGTATATAGTCTAGAATATACACCACCATCTGCTGTTTGCCATCTATGCATAAAAATAAATCTTTTGTTATCTGGACTTATCATAAGATGTTCTACATAGTGAACAGCATCTTTCATATTTGATAATGGTTTATAATTTGCCATTTTCTTTAATGTAATAATTTGTTTTATATCTTTACTCTTAGTATCTATATACCATATACCATCATCTTCTAAAAGTGGTACTTTTTTATCAAGATTTTTTATTCCTTTGTAACTATATCCACCTCTATAAAAACAATGCCGTTCGTTATCAATACAAAGCACAAAATTACCATCACTACTAGCAGTATAATATGCCATAGGTAAAATATTCCTCTCTTTTGTATCAATATCCATAATAACTGTTAAAAATTTATTGTCAATTCTATCATTATAAATTATCTTTTTATTATAATCTTTTCCAAACCATTGAAGCATACAACCTTGTTGCCAATTCCAGGCTTTTGTTTCTGTTAATTTTATAAACTTATTAGAGTTTTTCCAATCAAAATATCCTATCTCAAGTATATCTTCTGATTCAGGCATTCTATCTATAAATTTACTTTTACAAGCTAGTAATTTATTATTACTTATATCTAATGACGATTTATCATAATAACCAAAAAAATAATTTTCATTTTTTGGTGTTTCAAATACTTTATTTATAATCATTTTTCATAACCTTTTCTATAGCTTTATTTATATAATAAGCATCTTTTTCAAAAGTCCACTCATTTACAATTTCTAATGATTTTTGACCCATCTGTTTTGCTATATCTCTATTTTTATTTAAATAATCTATTTTTTTAGCTAAAGTATCAATATCTCCTACTTTTATAATATATCCATTTTCCCCATCTTTTACTAAATCATATGCTGTTCCAACTATATCTGTAACTATAATAGGAAGTTCGAAATTCATAGCTTCATTCATAGCTTTTGGAGATGGGTCATAATCTGATATCACTATATCTAAATCTGCTATAGTATAATATTTTGCTATTTCAGATTGATTTATAAAGCCAACAAAAACGGCCTTTATATTATTTTCACTTACATATGTTTCCATATTTTGTCGCTCTAATCCATCTCCTACAAATAGTACTGTAATATTTTTATTATCTATTATTGTTAATACTTCAAGTAAATCCAAAGGTCTTTTTCTTGTCGTAAATCGGGCAGAAAATAAAACTACAAAATCATCTTTAGGTATATTTAATTCTTTTTTTATCTCATTTTCTTTACCAATATACTTTTTTCTTTCACTTCTAAAAAAATCATTATCAACAGCACATGGTATTAGTAACATTTTTGATTCTTCTACTCCATAAAATTTCCAATAATCTCTGTTTCCACTACAACTATACATAACTACATCACACATTTTTAGCCAGTTTTTTAAAAATATATATTTTAATTTTTGTTTAAATGTAGGATTATTTTCAGTTCCTTTCAAAGTTGCTTCACCTCTAAATATTATTTTAGTTTTAGTTGTTTTAGCAAGTATTAATATAAGCCAATCACTAAAAGTTGTATATCCCACAAACATAATAAAATCAGGTTTATCTATTAAAAATTTTTTAAATATAGTAAAATTTACACGAGAAAAAAATCCCCCCACAGGATTTAAACTATAGTTTTTCAAAAATTCATGATTATATCTATTAGTCAAGTCAATATCCCACTTTATTTCTTTTTTAAACTCTTCTACATAAGTAGGTTTCAAACCTATATCATCTTCATATATCACTTTAAAATCTAAGTTGTAACATTTTGCTAATTCTCTATAAATACCTACATGATACTGTACTGGATGTGGCGCAAAATAATAAAATTTTGTTTTGTTTTGTTTTGTTATCATAAAATTATAGCCTCATGTATTCTATGATTTTTGTTAAAAGTTTCATTTATTGTTTTTATTAAAGTCATAGAAAAAATTTTACTCTTTTTTTTTAATTTTTTATAATCATCAGTTCTTTCATCATTTATAGTCAAAATTGAATTTAATGATTTTCTAGTATTTTCATTTGAAATCTCTTGTAAGAATCTATTGTACAAATCATAAATTTCTTTTTTCAATTCTTCACTACTAATAAGTTGGTCTATTCTTTTTAGTGGTGTTTTATTAAATAAATCTTTTAGCAATTTTATTTTATCTTCTTTTTTCAAGTTTATAGTTTTTGCCACACATAATATTCCAGTAAAATATATAAGTTTTCTTGAATATGTTAGCTTTATATTTCTAAGTCCCCAACTTTTTCCTACTTCACTTGTCTTAAATTCAAAATCAACTGTAATAGTTCTATAATATCTTATAATATCATTTAAAAGAAATCTAGTGATTTGTTCTTTTTTTATGTTTTTTACATATATATTTAATAACTTATCCATAACATCATCATAAATAATGTTATTATACAATACCTTACTTTCTAATAAAAATAACATTCTTCTAGTAATTTTTATATTTGTGTCATCACTTCCACCAATATTCTTTAATATGTTTTCCAAAATTTCTATAGCATTATCTCCAAATGTACCACTATCCCCACTATCCTTTACTACATATTTATTGACAGTCTTTATAATGATTTGTTTGTCATCATAAGTCAAATCATGCTCTCCATTTTTAACTATAATAAAATAGTCCATATCTGACTCTTTACTTGCTTCACCTCTTGCATATGAACCTGTAGTTACTACACATATATTTTTATTATCTAGCTGATCATCTAATTCATTTTTTATTTTTTCTAAAATATTTCCAGAAAATTTTAAACTTTCTTCTATCTTATTTATATCCATAATTTTACCTCTCTCGATTTATTATCTACTTGTGATAATATAATTTGTTCTTCATTTTTAGAAGATAAATATCTTTTATTTAAATCATCATAAGATTTTAAACTATATTTATCTATCCTATATTCTCTTCGTTTATATTTCATCTCTTGCTGAATTGGTTTTTTTCTTATAGAAGCTAAAGCTGAAAATAATTCTAAATTCTTCTTTTTAAATTTTTTATCATCAATATTAAAGTCATCTTTTGTAAGCAAGTTATCTTTTGTTTGACTACTAGCAAAAAAATCGGCATATAAATTAATTGGGGTATGTATATACTCCCTATACATTCTATGTTTTAATTCCCAAAAACTATCTAAAACAAGTTCATTTTTATCTACAATGGCTTTAACTATTTTTATAGGGCTATAAACAAATCCTAACTTTTTATATTTAGTATTGTAGTTTTTAGATAAATAACATCGATTTATTCCATCAATTGTATCTATATTTATTGGATTTGTTAATGCAAATGTCATTTCATTATCAATTTTTCCATCTAATATATCTATTATATAAGCTTCATTAATATCATAACTATTTAATATAGTTTTAATTTCATTTTTATATTTACTATTACCTTTGATGATATTATTTCCATTTGAATGATGATTAATATTGTATATTTTTTTAAAATTACTTTCTATACTATGAGATAATGGTGCATGTCCTATATCATGTAAAAGTGCAGATACAACTAAAATTTCTGTTTCTTTTTTATTTAATCTTTTTAACTTAGAGTATAATAATGCTAAAGTTGCAACAGAAATAGAGTGTTCGTATCTGTAAAATCTTTTATGATTTTTACTAAGATAATCAATAGCACCTAAAAAACTTATATTTTTTAGTCTTTTAAATGTATTAGAATTTATAATTTTTCTATATAATTCATTTGATAATAATTCATTTAATAATTCAGTATTTATTAGTATATCATTTTTCATAATCACATATTCCCTTTATTGTTTAAAATACTTTCTAATCTACTTTTAAACTTATCAAAAGTAAAATTCTCTTTAAAATACTTAAATCCATTTAATCCAAATTGCTCTCTTTTTTGTTTATTTTTATATAATTCTACTATACAACTATTTAAACAACTAATATCATCATATTTACATAAATACCCTGTTTTATTATCCAATACTACATCAGTCTGTCCACCTTCATCACATGCAATACAAGGCTTACAATATTTCATGGCTTCTATATAAACAATTCCAAAACCTTCTCCCTTACTAGGTAATGTAAAAATATCACAATATTGATAATATGGTTCTATAAATTCTACAAAACCTTTAAATTCAATATATTCTTCTACTTTTAATTCTTTTGTTAAATTAACTAATCTTTCTTTATCATTACCTTTTCCTATAATAGTATATTTGATATTTGGAATTTTATCAATAAGCAATGGAATAGTTTTTATCATACTATCTACACCTTTATAGCTATCATTAGCATCAAGTCTTGTTACTGATAAAATATTAAATTCACTATTATTATATACATTAGTAAAATCTTTATTAATCTCATCACTTGTATCAGGTGGTAAATAAAAAATATTTTTTTTACTTATATTATTATATATTGTAAACATATCTGTAGTGTATGTACTAATTGACAATATATTTATCTTAGACAAAAATATTTTATATAAGAAAGGTAACTTTTTCCATACTTCTATTCCATAAATTGAAAGATATATTTTTATTTTTGGATTTAGTATTGTTGCTATAATCACTATTGGCAATAAATTTATATGTGCAACAATAAGTTTTTCAATTTCATAAATATTTCTCAAGAGATACAATGAAGCTTTTATCTTATTCTTATTAAAATTTTTAAACTCTATATTTTCAAAATTATCTTTATTATTTTCATCATATACACTTATTGAGGTAACATTAGTTAAAGTGTTTAAAGCTTTTAAAAAAGTTTTATTAAAATTTTCTATACCACCAGTTTGAGAATATGTAGCCAAATTAAAATAACATATTTTATTCATATAGTTTTTTTTCCTCTTCTATTAAAATATCAAGTACTTCAAAAAATGAAACTTCATAATTCCAATTAAGAACTTCTTTAGTCTTAGAGGAATCACCATATATATCTTCTATTTCATTTGGTCTAAAAAACTCTTTATTAATAATAATTTTATTTTTATCAATATTTAATTTATCAAAAATATAATATATGATTTCACGAATACTTAAAGATATACCTGAAGATATAATATAATCATCAGGCTTATCATATTGCATCATAAGATACATAGCCTCTACATATTTAGGAGCATATCCAAAATCTCTTTTAATATCTATATTTCCAACTTCTAATACCTCTTTTTTATTATTTAAAATATCAAATGCTGTTCTTATTATCTTTTTAATTATAAAGCTATTGTCTCTTAAAACTGACTCATGATTAAAAAGTATTCCTGATGTTGTAAATAGTCCAAAAGACTCTCTATAATTTACTGTTATCCAATGAGCAGATGCTTTGGATATACCATATGGACTTACAGGGTGAAAAATAGATTTTTCTGTAAATGGTAAAGCATTATAACTACCAAACATTTCACTACTTGAAGCTTGATAGAATTTTATAGATTTATCAATTAGTCTTATAGCTTCTAAAATATTTGCTGTTGATAATATATTGAAATTTAAAGTTTCTATTGGATTAGAAAAAGACATTCCTACAGAACTTTGTGCAGCTAAATTATATATTTCTTTAGGATTATATTTATTAATCACATTGATCACCTCTCCCATACTTGTAAGATCACAATTATCAAAACTTATTCGTTTTGTAATATTTAAATAATTTAATTTATCAAAATTTATACTATTTTTATCTCTTAGTAACCCAATAACTTTATAACCTTTTTCTAACAATAATTTTGATAGATATGCTCCATCTTGTCCTGTTATACCAGTAATAATTGCAATTTTCATATTATTATTTCTTTATAACAGTTAAAAAGTTTTTGGTTAAGACAATATCTTTGTCTACCCCCCCAGATTCTACTATCAATAGAAATTTATATAATGGCTTAACTAAATAATTCCATAATATTAATCTTATATTACTTTTAATTCCATGTCCTATAGGCTTGTCTTCATAAGACTCTACAGAATTAAATCCACTTGATAAAAATATTTGAGAAATAGAACTTTTTGTAAAAGCTAATTCATGTGTAAAATCTCCATATCTGATGCTATCCCCAAAAGGACTCTCTCCATTTGGTTGATGAGTTATTACCATACCATCTTTTTTTATAACTCTATTCATATCATCTATTAAATCACTTAATTCTTCTTTTGTAAAATGTTCAATGACATCTATAGCTATTAATAAATCTAAAGAGTTATCTTCTAACTGTTGTATATATTCAACTAAATTACCTAATATTATATTTATTCCTAGTCTTTTTGCTTCATTTACTTGTTCTTCACTACCATCAATACCTACATAATTTTTATACCCAGCATTTTGAATGAAATAACCAAACGAACCATATCCGCAACCAATTTCCAATATATTTATATCTTTATTTTTAGGAAAATAATTTTTAATTATTTTATCAAAAAAAGGCTCTCTTAATTTAAAACCTTCTATTGTTTTAGGTGCTAAGTTTCTACCACTATTAGTTGAGTAATATTTATAAATCTTATTTCTATAATTTTCCATTAAATTTCTCCAATATTAATATAGCCCAAAACCTAGACCATGTTATTTGTTTATTTTTAAATTTTTCTTTTATATCTCTATCAACATCAAATCTATCAATATTTTTCCTAAACCAATTTTCAAATGGAAGTACAAATCCCATTTTAGGTCTATCAAAAATCTCTTTTGGTAATATATTTTTTGATATATCTGATAAGATTTGTTTGTTATAGATACCAAACTTCTCTTTAGGTTTTATTTTTAAAACATAATCAACTAATTCTTTATCTAAAAAAGGAACTCTTATCTCTAAAGAATGAGCCATACCAAACACATCAGTATCTCTTAAAAGTTGATTTTTCATATACATATCTAGTTCATAAAAAGATATCTTATCCTCTATTTGATTTATACTAGATGAATTGTATGTTTTCCATAATTCAGCTATTAAATTATAAACTTTTAATTTATCAATTTGAAGTATTTTAGATATTTCTTCTGGTGAAAAAAGTGCTCTTTTAGGCAAATAATAGGATAATTCTTTTTCAGCTTGTAATAATTCTAATTTTTTATATTTATTTGAATATTCAAATATTTTCATAAGACCATATGGGATTTTAGATAAAAATTTTAATGTTTTTCCATCTTTAAAAGATGGATAGCCATAAAATATTTCATCTCCTCCAACTCCTGAAAGTACAGTAGTTAGTCCACTCTCTTTTGCTGCTTTTGATACAAAAAATGTATTCAAACCATCTATAGTTGGTTGTTCCATATAGTTAAAAAACTCATCAATTGTATTTAAAAATAATTCTTCATTTATTAAATATTTAGTATGTTGTGTCTTATATTTTTTTACTACCAGGTCTTGATAATACTCTTCACTTAAATTTTTATCTTCAAAAACTAAAGATAAAGTTTGCAAATTTTTTTTGTATTTTGCAGCTACAGCTGTTATCACTGAGCTATCAAGCCCACCTGACAAAAATGTTCCAATAGGCGCATCTGAAATCAAATGTCGCTTAATAGAGTCATCAAATATCTTACTTACATCTTTAACAATCTCTTCATATGGCTTAATTATCTTTGGTTCAAAGCTATATTTATCATATTGATTAGTTTTCAATTCATTATTATGAAAATAACCATAATAACCCGCTGGAAACATAGTAATATTATTATAAATTGTATAAGGTTCAGGCACATATCCTAAAAGCAAAAATAATATTTTTGCTTCATAATTTATAATAGAAGAATAATCTTTTAATGTCTTAATTTCTGATGAATATATAAAATCATTTTGATCTTGATAATAATATAAAGGTTTAATCCCACTTCTATCTCTTGCTAAAAAAAGTTCTTTTGTATTTTTATTATAAATAGAAAATGCAAACATTCCATTTAAACGATTAACTATTTGTTCTTTATATTCAATAAATCCATTTAAAATAACTTCAGTATCAGTATCCGAATGAAATTTATATCCCTTTTGCAATAAATCATTTTTTATATCTTTAAAATTATATACTTCACCATTATAAATAATAATATAATTACTATACTTAGAAAACATAGGCTGATGACCTTCTTTTGAAAGATCAATTATAGATAATCTTGTTTGACCTAAAGCAATATTATCTTCAAAATAGATTCCATAATCATCTGGCCCTCTATGATTTATTTTCAAAAGATTTCGCTCAAAATTATTTTTATTAATTTTATCTTTTGATACCTGCCCCAATATTCCACACATTATTTTCTATAATCTCCCATCCACATTTTTTTTATTTAAAATACTTTTAATATCATAAACAACTTTATTTAATTTAGAATTGATATTTGATAATTGAGAATTTAATTTCTTAAATTCATTATGAGCTACAGCCAAAACTATTCCATTATAATTATCCATTATCAATTCTTCATTATCAATTAATTCAAGGTTATATTCTCTTTTTACTTCTTTTGCATCAGCCCATGGGTCATAAACATCTACCTTACATCCAAAATCTTGAAGTTCTTTTATAACATCTATGACTCTTGAGTTTCTAATATCTGGACAATTTTCTTTGAATGTTATTCCTAATACTAATATTTTACTTCCTGCAATTTTATGCTCTTTTTTTATCATTAGTTTTATAACTTGATTAGCTACATATATTCCCATATTATCATTCAATCTTCTACCAGCTAATATTATTTCAGGATTATATCCTATCTCTTGTGCTTTGTAAGTTAGATAATATGGATCTACTCCTATACAATGTCCTCCAACTAACCCTGGTTTAAATGGTAAAAAGTTCCATTTTGTTCCTGCTGCTGCTAATACTTCATTTGTATCAATATTTAATCTATTAAAAATTAGTGATAATTCATTTATAAATGCAATATTTATATCTCTTTGAGAGTTTTCTATTACTTTTGCCGCTTCTGCTACTTTTAGAGAGCTTGCTTTGAAAGTTCCTGCTGTTATTATTGATTTATATAAATCATCAACTTTATCTGCTATTTCAGAAGTGCTTCCGCTTGTTACTTTTAGTATTTTAGTTACAGTATGTTTTTTATCTCCTGGATTAATTCTTTCAGGTGAATATCCACAAAAGAAATCTTCATTAAATTTAAGACCACTTTTTTCAAGTTCAGGCACACAAACTTCTTCAGTAGCTCCTGGATAGACTGTTGATTCATAAATCACAATATCATCTTTTTTAAGTACTTTAGAAATGCTTTGACTTGCTTTTATTAAAGGAGTTAAATCTGGCTTTTTATATTTATCAATTGGAGTTGGAACAGTAACTATATAAATATTACAATCTTTTATATCTTCTAAATTTGAAGTAAATTTCATATTATTGTTTATCGCTTCTTTTACTTGAACTTCTGAAAGCTCTAAAGTTCTATCGTATCCACTTGAAAGCTCTTTTATTCTCTCTTCATAAATATCAAATCCTACAACTGGATATTTGAAGCTAAATGCATGAGCAAGTGGAAGCCCAACATATCCAAGTCCAATAATAGAAATTTTCTTTTTATTCATTTTCATACTCTTTTACTCAAAATAACTCATAATTTTATATCCACCTTCTTTTAGGTAAACATCTTTTATCATAAGTTTAAGATCTGATTCCATCATATCATGTACAAGATCCTGAAGATTATATTCTCTATTCCATCCTAATTTTTGTTCTGCTTTTGAAGGATCTCCTAAAAGCAAATCAACTTCTGTAGGTCTAAAATATCTTGGATCTACTGCTACTACTTCTTGACCAATATTTAAATGAGAAAGATCAAGATTATGTTTTTTTACTTTTTCTTCATCAAAAGAATCAATGACACCTTTTTCATCTATACCTTCACCCCCAAATCGAAGCTTTATACCAACATATCCAAAAGCAAATTTTACAAAGTCACGAACTGCTGTAGTTTTACCTGTAGCAATTACCCAGTCTTCTGGCTCATCAGCTTGAAGAATCATCCACATCATTCTTACATAATCTTTCGCATGTCCCCAATCTCTTTTTGCATCAAGATTTCCTAGATATAATTTATCTTGAAGTCCCAGAGCTATTTTAGATGCTGCTCTTGTGATTTTCCTAGTTACAAATGTTTCCCCTCTCACTGGTGATTCATGATTAAACAATATTCCATTACAAGCAAACATACCATAAGCTTCTCTATAATTTACTGTTATCCAATAAGCATACATTTTTGCTACTGCATATGGACTTCTTGGATAAAATGGTGTTTTTTCACTTTGAGGAGTTTCTTGTACTTTACCATAAAGCTCACTTGTAGATGCTTGATAAACTTTTGTTTTTTTCTCTAATCCTAAAAGTCTTACTGCTTCAAGTAAACGAAGAGTTCCTGTACCATCTGCATTTACAACATATTCTGGTGTTTCAAATGATACTGCTACATGACTCATAGCTGCCAAATTATAAATCTCATCTGGCTTAGTTTCTTGAATAATTCTAGTTAAATTCATAGAATCAGTCATATCTCCATAATGAAGAACGAAATTTCTATTTTCTACATGAGGGTCTTGATAAAGATGATCTATTCTATCTGTATTAAACAAAGAACTTCTTCTTTTGATACCATGAACAATATAACCTTTTTTAAGTAAAAATTCTGCTAAATAACTTCCATCTTGTCCTGTTACTCCTGTAATAAGTGCTACTTTTTTTTCAGCCATTTTATCTATTTTCTCCTCTTTTATAATCATCATCAAGTCTAATAATATCATCTTCACCAGTATATTCACCAACTTGTGCTTCTATCAGTACTACTGGAATTTTTCCTTCATTTGAAAGTCTATGAATTTCACCCATTTTTATATATGTTGATTCATTTGGTCTTATAAGTTTTGTTTCATCTCCAACTGTTACTGTTGCAGTACCACTTACCATTATCCAATGTTCATTTCTATGGAAGTGTTTTTGAAGGCTTAATCTTTTACCTGGTTTTACTTCTATTCTTTTTATTTTATAACCTTTGCTATCTTCTAAAATTGTATAAGTTCCCCAAGGTCTATATCCTGTTAGATGAATATTATTAAGTTCACTGTTTTCTTCTTTTAGTTTTTTTACTACTTTTTTCACTTTTTGAGAAGAACCTTTTTTTGAAATTAAAAGTGCATCTGGAGTATCAACTATTATTAAATCTTCAATATCTATCGTTGCTATTCTTCTTTTATTTCCATAAATTAAATTATTTTTGCTATTAATATCAATATGATTTGAATTTTTACTGTTTCCATTTTCATCTTTTTCTAATTCATTATAAAATGAATCAAAACTTCCTACATCACTCCAATCTATATCACTTGGAACTACTTTTACTTTTTTTGATTTTTCCATTACAGCATAATCAATTGAATTATCAGGTATTTTTAGCATATCTTCATATTTTATTCTAATTAAATTATTATCATGAGAAGAATTTTTATATGCCTTAATACATTCATCATAAATTTCTTTTGAATATTTTTGAAGTTCTTCTAAAAACACTCCTGCTTTAAACATAAACATTCCACTATTCCATAGAAAAAATTGAGAATTGACACTTGAAAATTGAGAATTAGTTTCAAAATAAGTTTTAGCAGTTTGGATATTTGGTTTTTCATGAAATCTTATAACATTCAATCCATTTAATTCTCCATTCTCCATTTTCAATTGTCCATTAACTTCTATATATCCAAATCCTGTTTCTGCAAAAGTTGGCTTAATTCCAAAAGTTACTAAATTATCTTGACTTGCCAACTCTTTAGCTTTTTCAATAACTTTTTGATATTCTATTTCGTTTTTTATTAAATGATCTGATGGAGTAACTAATACTATCTCTTCTTTATCTAAAGCTAAACATGCTAAAGCTATAGCAGGAGCAGTATTTCTTCCAACTGGTTCTAATAAATATTTATTATTAGTTTTTTTTAATTCTTCAAGTTGATCCATAGCAAGAAAATATTGCTCTACATTTGTAACTATTAATTGACTTTCACATATTTCTGAATTCCTCTCTACTGTAAGTTGAAAAAGAGATTTATTATCAAATAATTTAACAAATTGTTTAGGCATTAAAGTTCTACTTATTGGCCAAAGCCTTGTACCACTTCCTCCTGCTAATATTATTCCTTTCAATATAGTTTCCCTTTTTATTTTCTACAACTTATTTTATAAATGAAATTATACTCAAATATAACCACTAAATCAATTAAATCTATAAATCTATAAATCTTTTAGATTGTTTATTTCACCCCCCCCCCCTAAATTTTGGGAGAAAAGTCGATGATAAATTCAGCTCCATTTTCGATATTTCTTACTTGCATATCTGCTTGCATATTATTGAGTATCATTTTTGACATATATAGTCCAATTCCAGTACCTTGTACACCTTTTGTAGAGAAATATGGCTCAAAAATTTTATTTATATCTTTTGTTTTTATTCCACCACCATTATCTTTAATATATAATTTTTTATTATTTTTATCTAGAATAATAGTTATTTTACCTTCTTTTATTTTGTTTTCTAAAATTGCATCTTTTGAATTTGTTATTAAATTCAAAATCACTTGTGCAAATTGATTTTTATAACCAAAAACTTCAAAATCTTCGCCTAAAATTTCTAAATCTATATTATGCGTTTTAAGCTGTGCAGAAACTAAACTACGAACTTTATCTAATTCTTCTTTTATACTAAATTTTTCTTCTTCTTTATCACTTTTAAAAAAGTTTCTAAAATCATCTATAGTATTCGACATAAATTTAATAGTTTTCATATTGTTTTTGATAAACTCTTCACACTCTTCATTTTCTTCACAACACTCAAATAACTCTGGTAGAGCTTGAAAATTAAGAGCTATAGCATTTAGAGGCTGTCTCCATTGATGAGCAATCATTCCTATCATTTCACCCATTTGAGCAAGTTTTGCTTGTTCTTGAAGCATTTTATCTTTTTTTATAGACTCTTTTACTGCTTTATCGATTCTATTTTCCAAATCATTTCTATAAATATCAAAAGTTTTTCTTACTTTTTTTGATAATCTGTATGCAAAAAATAATACAATACTTAAAACTAAAAATAAAACACCAAAAAATATAAAATAAAGCATTACAGTTTCTTTTTCTATTTCTTCTTTTTGTTTATCTATAATTTTATTTATCTCACTTAAATAAACTCCTGTTCCTATAATCCATTTAAATTTTGGATAATATCCAATATAAGATACTTTTTTTTCTACTTTATTATTTGCTGGATTTTTTCAATAATAACTAACAAACCCTCCACCATTTAAAGCAATTTCTCGAAATTTTTTTATAAAATAAAATCCTTTTATATCTTTAAATTTACATCCATTTTTTCCAACATCTTTGGGTAAATATGAATTTACTAATATAGTACAATCTTTAGAATTTACTACAAAAAAATATTGATTTTTCCCATATCTTTTATGACCTATTTCATTTAACATCTCTTTTTGAAACTCTTTTAATGCATCCTCGATATAAAATCCTGTTCCTACTACCCAATTAAATTCCGGTATATATTTTATAAATACAGTTTTTTTATACTCTTTTTTTATATCTGTTGGTTTTACAAAATAAATATTTACAAAATCTTCTTTGTTTTTGTCAATTATTTTTTTATACTCTTTTGTAAGATATGTTCCTTTTGCATCTCTAAAATTTATCATATTCTTACCTAATAGGCGTTTTACTGGATGTACTAACATTTTATTTGTACCATAATTATAGACAAAATAATAACCATCTCCACCTTTGAATCGAATAGCACTAAGTGTTTGAATAATTATATTTTTAAGAGTTTTTTTAGATATATTTGGATTGTTTGAAATAACTCTTTTTATAATATTATCTGCTTCATAGACTCTATGTTTTATATAATTTTTTTCTTTATTTAATAATTGTTTATAATCATTATTTATTTCAGAGATTGTATTTTCTACTTCTGCTTTGGCTAACTCTTTTTTAGAATATAAAAGTATAGTTTTATATTCGTTTATCTCTTTTTCTTTTACTTCACTAACAAGAAAAGCTAAACTTATACCTAAAATTACTGCAAATAATAAAAGTGAATAAATTGGCAATCTTATTATATCTTTTGTTATTTTTTCTGGTTTATCCATAGATCTTTCCTTTTAAATATTTCCATTCAAAATCTTCTTTTATAAATTCACTTTTTTCATGCAAAATATAATCGTTAATAATGGAATCTACAAGCTACAATAGATATAGAGTTTTCAGAAACTTCATAAACAAGTCTATGTTCATCTGTGATTCTTCGAGACCAAAGTCCATTTAATTCATGTTTTAAAGGTTCTGGTTTGCCTATACCATCAAACGGATCTCTTTTTATATCTTTTATAAGTTGATTGATTTTTTTATATTTTTCTCTATAATTCTACCTTCTCTAAGCTCTTTTATAGATTCTTGTAGATGTTTAGTATTTGTTTTAGTACTTAAAAGATATTTAGTTTCTTTAAGTGAAGCATATTCATCAATAGATTTCACGACAATATCTTCACACTCTTTTAAATATTTCCATTCAAAATTTTCTTTTATAAATTCACTTTTTTCGTGCAAAATATAATCATCAATATAAGCTTTAAATTCAACAATATTTTCACTAAATTCAACAATTTCAAGTTTTTTGAAGTTACTTTGACAAAATAGTTTTATTTCATTTTCATTTAGTTCTTTTTGAAACTCTTTTGCAGTAGTTTTAATAATATATTTTACTTCTCCTTTTGCATAAGCAGAGTACCTACTTTTCATAAGTTCAAGTGCAGTTTTTGGTTTTGCTTTTTCTTTATGAAAAGGTTGACAACACTTTTTATATTTTTTTCCACTTCCACAAGGGCATAACAAAGCAAACTCCTTTTATTTTAGTCTAATCACCTCTTCATTTACTTCTATTTTTTCTTCACTTTTTAGTCTATTTACAACTGATTTGAAAGCTTTTTTACTAACTCCTACTAATTTTTTAATGTCATCAGCATCACTTTTTGTATTTAGTGGCAACTCTTTTTGCTCTTCTAAAATAGACAAAACTTTATCATAAGCCGCATCTCTACTTTGACCTATTGGAGTAAGTGACAGGTCAAGCTTCCCATCTTCTCTATTTAATTTCACAAATGCTTTTCTTCTATCCCCCACTCTTACTTTTTCAAAAATTTCATTTTCATAAATCATACCCTCAAATTTGTCATTTACAATAACTTTAAATCCAAGTGGAGTTTTTGCTAAAACTAAGATTTCAACTTCATAATTCTCTTTTAAATCTTCAGCTGGTTCTATGTTTCTACCAATTTTTGCATCTAAATAAAGTCTATCAGTTTTTTCATCATATTTGATTTTTCCTATTACAAAATCGCCTTTTTCAAGATTTCTTTTTTGAGTAGAAAGTGGCACAAAAAGATTTTTCATAAGTCCCCAGTCCACAAATGCACCAAATTTAGAAGTATCCACTACTTCAAAATTTCCAAATTCTCCTAATTTTCTATAAGGCTTCTCAGTAGTTGCAACATATCTATCTTCACTATCGCTATACACAAATACATCTATCGTATCACCCATTTGAATACCCGCTGGCACATATCTTAACGGTAATAAAACCTCATCTTCTTCTTCTTGACTTCTTAGATAAATACCGAAATCCACCTCTTTATAAAACTCTAATCTATTAAATTCACCTAATTTTATATATTCTTCAATTTCAATCATTTTTTGCTCCTCTTATCCAGCCACCGCCAACTAATTTATCGCCTTGATAAAATACGCACGCTTGACCTTTTGCTACTCCACTAACAGAATTTTCTAAAAAAACTGTCGCTTTACTTCCATCCATTTTAACTTTTGCTTTTACAGCATCACTTCGATATCTTACTTTCACTTCACATTCAAAATTTTTATCATCTATAAACATATTACACTGCTTCAAAAATATCATATTTTTTTCTAATTGTCGTTTATCTCCTACAATTATCTGATTTTTATCAGCATCTATTCCGATTACATATTGAGGTATATGAGATTTAAAAAGGGTAAATCCTTTTCTCTGACCAATCGTATAGTGCATATAGCCTTTGTGATTACCAATTATTTGTCTTTTTGTATTTACAATTTTTCCATTTAATTTCGTATTAAATTCACTACTTAAAACATCTATATAATTTGTAGGAATAAAACAGATATCTTGACTTTCTCTTGCACTTGCTAAAACTTCAAGTCCAATTTCTTTGGCTTTTTCTTTTATCTCTTCTTTTGTCCAATCTCCAAGTGGAAAAATTGCCTTTTTTAAAATCTCTTTTTTAATTCCAAACATAAAATAACTTTGATCTTTCGTAATATCTTTTGCTTTATACAAAAATTCTCCGTCACATCTTACATAATGTCCAGTTGCGAGATATTCACACTTATATTTCTCCATAAAAGGGATAAATTCACCAAATTTTATTTCACGATTACACATCGCACAAGGATTTGGAGTAAGCCCATTTTTGTAACTTTCTACAAAATAATCATAAACTTTTCTTTTAAAACTTTCAGTTATATCCTCTACGAAATATTTAATATTAAACAGTTTTGCTAATTTTTCTATTTTTGATAAATTTTCATCGTGTGGAACATCTTCATGCATCTTGAGATAAAGTCCAATTACTTCAAACCCACGTTTTTGCAATAAATATACAGTTACCGCGCTATCCACTCCCCCACTAATTCCTACTAATACTCTTTTTTTCATTTTCTAATCCTCTAAAAATTTACTATCTAAAAAAGTTTGGGGATATAGATTTTTAAATGCAGCTTCAAAACTTACATAAAGCCTATCATATTTCTCTTCTAACTCTTTTAGAAATTCTCTTGTTTGCTCTCTTACATAAGGTTGTTTTTCTCCACCCTCTTTAAATGCTAAACAACTTTCTTCCCCATCGATTATTGGAAAATCATTCTTAGCCAACATTCCTAAAATCTGTTTTTCACGAACACGAATCAGAGGTCTAATAACTTCAATTCCATTATAAGCTTTATATTTTGGAGGCATCGACCTCATCATTCCATTATAAAACATTCCCATAAAAAATGTCTCGACCGCGTCATCAAAATGGTGTCCCAAAGCAATTTTATTATATCCAAGCTCAATCGCCTTCGAATAGATACTTCCTCTTCTCATTCTTGCACAAAATCCACAAGCCGATGAATTTTTTCTTTTATTCTCTTCCATAATTTCCATTATTGGAGTTTTATACCAAATATGCTCTATTCCGTGCTTTTCGCAATGCTCAGCCACGGCAGAATAATCAATCCCAGTCATTGAATCAATCGTAATGGCAGTTAATTTAAAGTCAAAAGGAGCAATTTGTTTGATTCTATTTAAAATATGAATTAATACATAACTATCTTTTCCACCGCTAAGCCCTACTAAAACTTTATCACCTTCGCCAAAAAGTTTATACTCTCCATTCGCACGACCCACATATTTTAAGATTTTTTTACTATATTCAATTTTCATAAGGTTTCATTTCTCCATTATTGAAAATAAAATGAGTTTTATAGTTTTTGAAATATTTTTTCACAACGGCTGGATTCAAATCACTTGTAATACTTTCAAATAAATCTTTATCCACTCTAATAGTTACATCGGCAAAAATATCTGCAGGTCGTTTTATTTTTGAAGTAATATTAAATTCAGCACCACCTAAAATTTTATTTTGATATTCACTTTGTTCAAAAGCAAAATTTGTATCTATATTGAATCTTGTGAAATTTTTATCATAACTTGCATTAAAATCACCATTCCATTTCGCAACTGCATATTTGTTTTTATCAATTAAAATTCCAAATTTATCGGCATTAAATTTATCAATAAATTTATACTCTTTAAAAAATGAATTTTTAAATTTTTCCCCTGCATTCTCAGCTTTTATTTCAATATTTTGATATTTAAGCTTAAACTTTGTTAAATTATATTCACCCTCAAAATCAATAGGATTATAACTTTTTAGAGTAAAATTTAATTTTAAATTATCTATTTTTAAATTATCTTTATAAGTAATGTTTTTAACATTTATATTTTTTGTAATAAATTTATCTATAATTACATTTCCATTTAATCCTACAATATTTAATCCATCTTTTTTATAATCATCACCCACTAATGTAAAATGTTTTAAATCTTTTGTTTTTAGATGAAATTTATAGCCACTTAAAATTGTTTGATTAAATAGTTTTAGTTTCTTATATTCTACATCAAAATTCGCAGTCGTTACTGGTAGGTTTTTGAAAGTTAAAATTACATCTGCTTCAACATCATCAATATGATATCTCTTTTTAAGTTTATCATTTATTGTTACTAAAAATTCTCTTTTTGTAGATAAATATCCAATATCTTTTTTAACTTCTTTTATTTGATAACCTTGCTTTTGCAAAAGAGAAATCTTTTTATCAATATTAGAATTCATAAGTTTAGCTAAAATAAAAGGAGTTAATACAATTAAGACTAAAAGCCCAATAAAAGGAATTAAAACTTTTTTCATTTTAGTTCCTCTAACATTTCAATCAAAAATTTAGCACTATTTTTCGCACTACCTTCTAAAAATTTATCAAAATCAAATCCAGCGTCCATATCGGCACTATCGCTAATCGCTCTTAAGATAAAAAATGGGATATTTAAAGCATCACATACAAAACCAACACTCGCTCCTTCCATTTCCAAAGCATCAGCATCAAAAGTTTTTCTAATCCACTCTTTTTTTTCATTATCTGCAATAAACTGATCACCTGTTGCGATAATCCCCTCTAAAAGTTTTAAATTAAGTTTTTTAGCTACTTTTTTAGCAATATTATTTAATCTTTCATCACTCTCTACAAAAACTTTACTCTCAGGGACATATCCATACGGATGACCAAACGCTGTAATATCCAAATCGTGTTGACATAGTTTTGTAGCAATAATTAAATCTCCAATTTTTAGATTTTCATTAATTGCACCAGCAACCCCACTAAAAAACATTAAATCAATATTAAATTTTTCTATCATAGTAGCAGCAGTTAAAGCTGAATTTACTTTCCCTATTTTTGAATAAGCTATAATCAATTCATAATTATTATATTTTGCTTTATAATAGATATTATTTGCATAATCTATTTCTGTTTCTATTTCAGTTACTAACTCTAAAATAGGATCAATCTCTTCTCTCATAGCCCCCATAATTCCAATTCTCATTCATTTTTCCTTAAATAATATTTTTGTGTAGTTGATAGTTTTTTATTCATTTTAGTTTCAATTTTATCTATTTCAAATAATTCTGCACTTTTTTCGATTTCACCTTTTGGATTAATTATAGCACTTCCACCCCAAAATCCAAGTCCATCTTCGAACCCTACTCTATTGCTAAAAATAGTATAAGCACCACTTAAAATAGATGAAGTTTTCAAAATAGAATACCAATTATCTTGAATCAAAAGAGAATTATTTTGAAATTCTCTTGCAGGAGAAGCAGCTAAAACTAAAACTAAATCAGGTTTTTCTTTTGAAAGGAAATTTAGAGTATCTCCACTAAACATATCTTCACAAATAAACATTGTAGTTTTTCCAAATTTTGTTTCAAACAAGAAACTTTCATCTCCAGCAAAAAAGAATCTAGCTTCTTCAAAAACTCCATAAGTTGGAAGATGCTGTTTTTTATAGATTATTGCTTCACCTTTGCTAAAATAGATACTTGCATTATAAATTTTATACCCAACTCTCAGAGCAACACCTACACAAATATCTTTATTTAAACTTAAATTTTTAATATCAATTAATTCATCTATCTCAAAAGCATCTTCAAGTAAAGCATCTTTTATTTTATATCCGTTTAGTGCAAGTTCAGGAAATAAAACTAAATCAGCCTCACTTGCTTCAATTTGTTCAATAACCTCTTCTAAATTTGCTCTACTTAGTTTTGGTGCTGTTTGAAAAACTTCTATTTTCATAAATTATTTGCTTTTTCTAATGTTTTCATATCTGTAACTGGCTGAGTTTTAACTTTTGTAACTTTTCTGTTGATTCCCATTAAAACTTTTCCACCAAATTCAATAAACATATCTACATCTTCTTCGATATTTTTGATTGATTGTTTGTATAAAACTGGTTTTGTAAGTTGATTTGCTAATAACTCTATAGCCTCTTTTTTTGTAGTATAAGGTTTTGCTGTTACATTGCTTACAACTGGTTTAAATTCATCTTTTAAATATTTTTCTAAAAGCTCTTTAAGTGGCTCAACTGCACTTTCAAGCATAGGACAATGACTCGCAACACTCATATTTAATAGCATAACTCTTTTTGCTCCAGCATCTTTGAAAGTTGCTTCCATAACAGCTAAATCTTCTTTAGCCCCAGCTAAAACTAATTGTCCATCACTATTATAGTTTGCAGGCCATACTCTTTTATTCTCTGTTTTGCAGATATTTTCAATAGTTTCATCGTCAAGTCCCAAAACTACCATCATAGAACCTTCTGTCTCTTTGAAAGCTTCTTTCATAAGTTTCCCTCTTGTATGAACTAACTTAATAGCATCACCAAGTTCTAATGCCCCAGCCGCGTAAAGTGCAGTAAATTCTCCAAGTGAATGACCTAAGGCATAAGTATAATCCTCTTTTTTACCAAAAAGTTCGTAAGCAATAGCAGAATAGAGTAAAATTGCAGGTTGTGTATATTCAGTTTCTCCAAGTTTATCATTTTCTTCAAACATTAATTTTGTAAAATCAGTACCAATTGCATCACTTGCTATCTTAAACATCTCTTTTGCTTTATCTGAATTATCATAAAGATCTTTTGCCATTCCAACAAATTGACTACCTTGTCCTGGGAATAAAAATCCTAATTTCATAATTATCCTTTTTTATTTTAATTATAGCAAAATTTAAAAATATTTGTTAGATACTTAAAAAAAAGACACTGACTAAATAAACAAAACAACTACAAATTTTAATGGAAAAAAGCGTTAAAAAAAGTGTGCTTCAAACCCAAAGGGCGCTTGCGTTGACACTTTTTAGCTTTTTGGAATGTTAAAAATTTGTATTATTGTTGAGTGTTTTAGGTCAGTGTTTCAAAAATTAGTAAGTAGAAAATTATTTCCCAAAAAAAGGGGAAAAAAGAAGTTTAGTTAATTAGTGGCAACCACATCCAGTTCCACATCCACAACCTTCACCTTGACCTTCAGTTGCACATGCACCACCAACACATCCTGCTAAAACTTCATCAGCAGTTGCATCTCTTTCATTTAATAATTTAATAGTAAATGTTAAATCTTGCCCAGCTAATGGATGATTATAATCAATTGTAGCATTTTTATCATCAAAATCTTTAACAGTTACAGCAACTGTTTGACCATCAGGTCCTTGTCCATAAAGAGTCATTCCATTTTTAAGTTCAATCCCTTCGAATTGTTCTATTGGAACAACTTGAGTTAAATCTTCTCTATATTCTCCATAACTTTCCGCACTAGGGATAGTTAAAGTTTTTTCTTCATTAACTTTCATATTAGCTACTGCTTTTTCAAATCCAGGAATCATTTGATTTTTACCAGAAATAAATTCTAATGCTTCTCCCCCTACATTTGTATCAACTACTTCACCATTTTCATTCTTAACTGTATATTCTGCTGAATAGACTTTATTACTCATATTTATCCTTTAATTTTTATTAATTTTTATTATAACAAGTTATTTGATTTTCTCCAAACTTTGAACTCTTTTTTTTGCATACTTTGTGAGTGTTGAGTTTGGAAAATCATTTATAAGTTTTAAATAACTTTTTTTAGCAGCATCATAACTTTTAAGTTTTTCAAAAGCATATCCAGTATGATAAAGTAAATCATCTGTAAAATATGTTGTTTTTTTCATATAAGAAATTGATTTTTTATAGAAAGTTAATGCACTTTTATAATGTGCTTTTTTATAATTAATCTCTCCTAAATAAAACAGAGTTTCAGATAATCTATATTTCTTTTGATATAAATAATAAAATTTATCATATGCAATTGAAAATCTATTTTTTCTATAATCATTTAATGCTGAACTAAAAACTTTATTTAATGACCACCTTTTAAAATTATTATTATTTACTTTCTTTACTTTTGAAGATTGTTGATCCAACCTTTTAGCAATATTCTCTATTAAATTAATGATTTTTTGAGTATTGTTTTTATCCATTTCTTGATTTTGAGAAACTACTAATTTTAACTCATTTAAATTATTAGTTAAATCCGAAACATTACTATCAGTTGTATTAATTTCTTTTTTTAACATATCAACTTCTGCACTCGTCTGGGCAAAAGATGGTAAAATAGTAGTAATACCATCTATTTTTTGTGTTAAATTATCAAATTTTTGTGTATATTCAAAAAGTTTAGTTTTTAAATTATCAATATCTTTTTCTTGAAAATTTATAATTTTAGTTTGAGATTTTATAATTGATTTTAATGTAGAAATTTCTTTTTTATTTTGTAAAATATATTTTTCATCTTGTGTAAGTCCATAAGGATTTGAAGAGTCTAAATTACCAGCTTCAAATGCAGAAACATCCGCATTTGAATAAGCAATTAATAAAAATAATATTGTAAGTTTTTTCATATTTTATTATGGTAATAAAGTAAAGTTATCTCTTCTATTTTTTGCCCAACATTCTTTATTGTGAGCAGAACACACAGGATTACTTTTACCATAACTAATGATTGTAAGTTTATTCACATCCACACCTAAATCAACTAAAGCACTTTTTACTGCTTTTGCTCTTTTTAAACCTAAGGCATAATTATATTCATCACTTCCCCACTCATCACAATTACCTTCTATTCTCACAGTATAGTTACTTTTTATATCTTTTAAAGTATTGGCAACTGCTTTTACGATCGGCATTTGATCAGCTTTTATATTATATTTATCAAAATCAAAATGAACTGCATTTTTACTTAAAATTGCTGCTACTTGTTGATTTTTACTTATACCATTACTTTCATCAGTAACATTTACAGCTGTTGTATCTGTTAAATCTTCTTCTGTTGCTTGTTTGTTTTGTTCTACTTGATTTTGCACAGGTTGAGACTGAGCTGTGTTATTTTGATCTGCATTTACATTAAGTTCTGGTTGTTGTCCACATCCTGTAAGAATTGCTAATAAAGCAGCTCCTATCAATAATTTCTTCTTCATATTTTTCTCCTTAAATTTAATACTGAATATTATATCAAAATTTTTTATCAATTAGCAATCAAATGATTGAATAATCTTACTTAATCTAAAATAAAAAATTTTATTCTCTTTTAATCTAATAATACCTATTTTTGAATTAAAATTATACTCTTTTATAAAAAACAGAGTGCTTCCATCATTTGAAAAAACAGGTAGCATATTTTGTCCACCAAAAGTTAGTCTTTTTACACTATCACTATTTTTATTGATGAGTAAAAGATTAAAAGTATTATTACCAAATGCATTATTAGTTTCTCTTGAGCTAATAACGATATTATCATTATGTGCAGCTAATGAAATTTGATTTTTAGAATAATATATGACTTTTTTTACAATACCATTATCTAAATTTTTTTGATAAACATTAGGATTTCCTAATCTATTTGAAATAAACAATATATTATCATCTCCATAAAACTGACCATTTACATCTATACCTGTATAATCAGTAAGCTTTTTTAACGCTCTAGAATTTGAATCATATTCATAAATATCTGGCTGATCATTTGGAGCTAATGTAAGTAAAAGTTTATGATTATCAAAGTCAACATCAGAGACTATAAGCATTCCATTGCTTGACATAATTCTTGTTTTTTTACCTGTATATATGTTATATTTAAAAAGCGTTGGAGCTCTTAAATATTTAGTATAATAAATTTCTGTTTGAGATTTGTTTGCCCATTTGGGAAATATATTAAATCCTCCTGCGATTAATCTTTTTCTATATGTAAGTGTAATATCAGTTATAAAAATATCATTTTCTTTTGGAGCTATATTAACAGAGTAAACTATTTTTTTCTTAATCCAAGAAATTGGTTCAAATCCAAGTTTAGAATTTATATCATAACTCAAAGCATGTATCATAAAAGGATATGAATTAAAATTTGGAATTTTGTATCTTTTATATAATTCTGTTTTTTTATTAACTAAATTATATAAAAGTGCTGTTAAGGTTTTATTTTGGTAATCAATTCTTAAAAGATAATTATAACCTTTATATTTTGTAATATTTATATTTGTTAAATTTTTAGTTTTTTCTCCTATTTTCATATCATAATGAGAAATAATAGTTGTATCTATTTTCAACATATGAATAAGTTTTGGATTACTATTCACATACTCCACATAAATTTTTGGTTTTTGATTTGTTATATATTTTGTTATCTGAAGCTCACTTGCATTTAAATATAAAAATGCTACTAATAGAAATAATATTCGCATCTAGTTTCCTTTTAGTTTAGTATTAAATGTGATTTTACCATGAAAATCTTTAATTTTTGATATATCAATATTTTTTAATTTATTTAAAAATTTATTTAGTAAAATTGTATCTAAATTTGTAGAGATTATAACTACATTTAGTTTTCCATTTACTACATCTACTCTTAAAGTTACAAAATTTCCATCTTGTGTATCAATTTTAGCCCACACTTTTCCAAATTCATTTGAAATATACTTACTACTTTTTTTATCTGAGTTTGAGACAACTGCTACACTTGAGCTTAATTTAGAAAGTTCTTTTTTTACCAATTTACTAAAATTTGTATGACCTCTTTTTTTTGTCATATTTTCTTGTTTTTTATGCTCTATTTTTTTAGTTGGTATATTATCAGGTGTATTTGCAAAAATATCATCAAATTTTATATCTTTTCCACCTTTTGAAAAAGTATCTTCTGTTTTTTTTATAGATTTTTTCTTTATTGTTTTTTTTACTTCTTTTTTTACAGGTTTTATAGACTTTGTTATTTTAGATACATTTTGTTTTTTATTATCTTTAATAATAGCTTGATGAATATAAACTTGTTCAATTTGTTGGGGTTTATTCGTAGAAATCATAAAATAAATAAATAATCCAATTAAAAAAATATAAATAAATAATGAAAGCAAAAATGAAAGCAATAATCTCATTTAGTAAGTAATCCTATTTGTGTAAATCCTGTTTTTACTACATCAGAATAAATTTTCATAAAAAGTTCATATTTTATATTTTTATCAGCAGCAATATAAACCAAAGAATTTTTATCATATTGTCCAAATTGTAAATTAAAGTTCTCTAAAAAATTTTTAAGTTTATATGCTTGTGAATTAACCAAAACTTCTCCATCTTTTTTTATTACAATATTAATTGTAGCTTTTTTTTGGGATAAATGAGTTTTGCTACCTTCTGGTAATTGGACTTGTTTTTCTTCGAAAGTGGTTGATGTTACACTCACCATCAAAATGGCAAGTAAAACAAGCATAATATCCACAAATGGAGTAATATTTAAATCAGGTTTTTTAATCATCTGTTGTAATCAAATCCCTTTGCATTTTAAGAGTAGATATTAAATCATCAAATCTACTTACTAAAATTTGATGAAATGAATAAGCAGGGATTGCAACCAAAATACCAACCGCTGTTGCAATTAACGCCTCACTAATAGCAGGAGCTACTAATGATAAAGAAGTATTATTTCCCATATGCCCAAAAGCAACCAATATAGAAACAACTGTTCCAAACAGACCTATAAAAGGTGCAGTTGATGAAACAATTGCTAAAAATGAAAGACCTTTTTTACCCTCTTTTATAGATGCTTCAATACAAGCATTTAATATATGAGCTTTTTTAGAATTACTTCTTTGTATGCAACTATTTAAAGATGAATTACTAGAAATATTTCCACCCATAATTAAGGTATTTAAACTATCATTTTCTTTTTTTATCCAACTATTTAAAGAAAATAATCTATAAAAGAACACAAAAAATACTAAGAATAGATATAAAAGCAACCATCCAATTACTGTTAATGTAATCGGATTTGCTAAATATTGATATTTAGATAAGATTTCTGGCAACACTTTCGATTTTCCCTTGTGCATAAGCTAATGTTTGAGCTGAATCACTGAAATCAGCCATAAGTTTTTTAGCTTTAGCAACATTATCTGCAATATCATGTCCTTCTGACGCTGCTAATGGAATAGCTTCATCAACTACAATATTTACAGATTTATTGCTAACATCAGCATAACCCCAGTTAACATCTACAAGTTCTTCACCAGAATCTTTTTTTATATCAATAACTCCTGCTTTTAAAGTAGTAACTAAAGAAGAGTGACCATCAAGAACACCCATTTCCCCATCACTACCAGGTAAAGTAACTGAATTTACTTCACCTTCAAAAATTCTTCCTGACGGAGCTACGATTTCAAGTTTCATAGTAACACCTTATTTATTTTTCATTTTTTCTGCTTTTTCTAAAGCTTCGTTAATATCACCTACCATATAAAATGCTTTTTCTGGAAGATGGTCATATTTACCTTCAAGAATACCTTTGAATCCAGCAATTGTATCTTTAAGTTCCACATATCTACCATCAGCTCCAGTAAATACTTTTGCAACAAAGAATGGTTGAGATAAGAATCTTTCGATTTTTCTTGCTCTTTCAACAACAACTTTATCTTCTTCACTAAGTTCATCCATACCAAGAATTGCAATAATGTCTTGTAAATCTTTGTATTTTTGAAGAGTTTGTTGAACACCTCTTGCTATATTATAATGTTCTTCACCTAAAATTTGTGGATCAAGAATTCTTGAAGATGAATCTAATGGATCAACTGCAGGATAAATACCTTTTTCCGCGATTTTTCTGTTAAGAACTGTTGTTGCATCTAAGTGAGCAAATACACTTGCAGGCGCTGGATCAGTTAAGTCATCCGCAGGAACATATACCGCTTGGATTGAAGTAATTGAACCTTTTTTAGTTGATGTAATTCTTTCTTGAAGTCTTCCCATTTCTGTTGCTAATGTTGGTTGATATCCCACTGCACTTGGAATTCTTCCTAAAAGTGCTGACATTTCAGAACCAGCTTGTGCAAATCTAAAGATATTATCAATAAACATTAAAACATCAAGTCCCATTTCATCTCTGAAATATTCTGCCATTGTAAGACCAGTCAAAGCAACTCTATTTCTACATCCTGGTGATTCATTCATTTGTCCATAACAAAGTGCAACTTTATCAAGTACTCCTGATTCTTTCATTTCATTATAAAGGTCATTACCTTCTCTTGTTCTTTCACCAACACCCGCGAATACTGAATATCCACTATGTTTGAAAGCAACATTATGAATAAGTTCCATAATAATAACTGTTTTACCAACACCAGCCCCACCAAATAGACCAGTTTTACCACCTTTTGAATATGGTGCTAACAAGTCAACAACTTTAATACCAGTTTCAAACATTTCTGTTTTTGTTGATTGTTCACTAAAAGCTGGTGCATCTCTGTGAATTGACCATCTTGGTGCATTATCGCTAATAGGTGCTCCACCATCAATAGCTTTCCCTGTTACTTCAAAAATTCTTCCAAGAACTTCTTCACCAACTGGAACTTTGATAGGTCCACCAGTTGCAACAACTGGCATATTTCTTACTAAACCATCAGTTTGGTCCATTGCAATTGTTCTTACTACATTATCACCAATTTGAGCTGCAACTTCCAAAACAATAGTTTTTTCTGTACCATTAATTATAGCTGTAATTGTTAGGGCATCATTGATTGCTGGAATTTGTCCTTCAAATTCTACATCAATAACAGGTCCTAAAATTTGTAAAATTTTACCTTTCATAAACTTTCTCCTTATTATTTTAACGCTTCCATACCAGAAATAATTTCAATTAACTCTGTTGTAACTGCTTCTTGTCTCGCTTTATTATAAGATAATGTTAGTTCCTTAACTTTTTCACCAGCATTTGTAGTAGCCGCATCCATTGCTTGCATTCTTGCACTATGCTCAGCAGCAAGTGAATCAAGAAGTGCAAAAAATTGTGAATATTCAACATACTTTTGAACAAGTTCAGTTAAAACTATTTCATCATCATCTTTTGGTTCGATTTCTAAAATATCATTTTTATTTACTTCAACTTTTGTTCTATCTAATGGTAAAATAGTATCTATTTTAATTTTTTGTGCAATTTTACTTACATATCCATTATGCACAATAATAACTTTATCAGTTTCACCATTCATAAAATCATTATAGCTTCCAAGTATGAATTTGCTTGCATCTTCATAATTTGGCGTAGCACTAAGACCTATTTTTTCATCAGCAAGTTCAAAATGATTGAATTTAAAAAAGTCAATCCCTTTTCTTCCTATACCTTTGAGTCTTATTTTAATGTTTTCTTCTTTAAAGTCTTTTATCATATTCGATACAGTTTTAATAGTTTGATGATTAAATCCACCACATAAACCTTTATCTGCTGTTACAAAAATAATATCAACTTTTTTAGTTTCTACATCGTGAAATGCTCTATTATTTATAGTATCTTTTATACTATTTACTTTTGCTGCAATAGAAGAAATTAATTCTTCTACTTTATTAGCATAAACTAGGGAATTCTTCAAAGCTAACTCAGCTCTTTTTAGTTTCGCAGTTGAAACTAATTTCATTGCTTTTGTAGTTTTTTGAGTTCCTTTTACACTGTTTATTTGGTTTTTTAGTTCTTTTAAATTAGCCATTTTTCAAACCTTATACGCTAAATTGACTTTTGAAATCCTCTAACGCAGTTTTTAATTTATTTTCAATTTCATCATCAATTTTTTGTTTTGCTCTGATTCCATCAAGGATTTCAGGAAATCTTGCTTCAATAAATGGATAAAGTTCTGCTTCAAATTTAACTACACTTGTTGCCGGAATATCATCTAAATATCCATTTGCACCAGCATAGATAATTACAACTTGTTTTTCAACTGGAAGTGGTGAATATGGTGGTTGTTTTAACACTTCTACCATTCTTTGACCTCTTTCTAATTGATTTCTAGTTGATTCATCTAAATCACTTGCAAATTGAGAGAATGCTTCAAGCTCTCTAAATTGTGCCAAATCAAGTCTTAGTGTTCCAGCTACTTGTTTAATTGCTTTAATTTGTGCAGCTCCACCAACTCTTGAAACTGAAATACCAACATTAATTGCAGGTCTAATACCTTTATTAAATAGCCCAGTTTCTAAGAAAATTTGACCATCTGTAATTGAAATTACATTTGTTGGGATATATGCACTAACATCTCCAGCTTTTGTTTCGATAATTGGTAATGCAGTTAAACTTCCTGCACCTTTTTCATCAGATAATTTAGCTGCTCTTTCAAGTAATCTTGAATGTAGATAGAATACATCTCCAGGGTATGCTTCTCTTCCTGGTGGTCTTCTAAGAATTAAAGACATTTCTCTGTAAGCATCTGCTTGTTTTGTTAAATCATCATATATGATTAAACCATGTTTACCGTTATCTCTGAAATATTCTCCCATAGTTACACCAGTATAAGGTGCTAAGTATTTAAGAGATGCAGCTTCACTAGCACTTGCATTTACAACAATTGTATAATCCATTGCTCCATGTTCTTCAAGAACTCTTACAATATTTGCAACAGTTGATTGTTTTTGACCAATTGCCACATAAATACAAACTACATCTTGACCTTTTTGGTTGATAATTGAGTCAATTGCAACAGTAGTTTTACCTGTTTGTCTATCCCCAATAATAAGCTCTCTTTGCCCTCTTCCGATTGGAACAAGTGCATCAATCGCTTTAATACCAGTTTGAAGAGGTTCATGAACAGATTTTCTATCCATAATTCCAGGCGCTTTTTCTTCTACATATTTGTATTCTGTAGCAGCAATTTCACCTTTTTCATCAATTGGTTCACCAAGTGCATTAACAACTCTACCAACTAGTGCTTCACCAACTGGAACTGTAAGAAGTTTACCAAGTCTTTTAACTGAGCTTCCTTCTGTGATTTCTGTTCCTTTTCCAAGAACAACAACACCAACATTGTCAGCTTCAAGGTTAAGTGCAAGACCTTTTTCACCTGTTTCAAATTCAACCATTTCTCCAGCCATTACATTTGTAAGACCGTAAACTTTTGCTATACCATCAGCACTGTAAATTACTTTTCCAACTTCATTTACATCAATTTCTAAATTAAAATTCTCAATTCTTTCTTTGATAATTGATGTTATTTCAGTGTATCCAGCCACTCAAAACTCCTTTATTTATTTTAGATTACTCTAATTATGTTTGCGATTAATTTTGCTTTTATGTCATCTTCATAAACAGCAATTTCTATGTTCAATGAATCTACATAAACTTGCACACCACTTCTATCAGTTGTTTCTTGTGTAAGTTTTATATTTTTACCAAATTTTTCTGAAAGTTTAGATTCAATTTCTAATATTTTACTTTCAGCTAAAGGCTCTTTTGAATATACAAAACCTTTGTAATCTCCAGTAATCTCTGCAATAATATCTTTTAATAAAACTACCGCGTGTGGAAGTTCTTTTAATCTATCATTTTCAGTTATAAGCTTAAGTAAATTAATTACTTTTTCGTCTTTAACCCCTAATAAGTCAACTAAAAATTTAACTTTTTCATCCTTACTTACAAGAGGTGAAGTAATAATTAAATTATATTTTTCGCTTTTAGCTAATTTAACTAATGGAGTTAATTTAGAATAAATAGTTTCTAAATGTTCTTTTGTAGTTATTTGCTCTAAAGCTTTTACATATTTTTTTATACCCATTATCCAACCTTTTTAGTTACAATAGTTGCAACTTCTTCACTTGAAAGATGAATATCTTTAGTTAAATCTTTCAAATATGATTCAACTACTTCTTTTTTAATTCTTGATTCTTCATAAACTTTAAAATCCTCAAATTGTTTATTTAACATTGCCATTTCATTTTTAGCAGTTGCTAATGTTTGAGCTTTAAGAATTTCAATCTCTTTTTGCGCAGTTTTGATAATCTCTTCAGCTTTTTTATGAGCTTCTTCTACTTGAGTTTTCAAAGCTTCTTTTTGTAACTTACTTTCTTTTAACTTGTTTTCTACTTCTTCAAATTGGTTAGCTATTGAATTAGTTCTATTAACATAAAAAGATTTAATTTTATCTGCTAACAAATACCATAAAATAGCAGCGAAAATAATAAAATTAACAAGTCTTGGAATGAAATCACTATCACTAATTGTTGCATGGACAGTATGTTCGTTAGCAAAAAGCCCAACTGCAACAAGTCCTAACATTACAATAACTTTTTTCATGCTATTCCTTTTAATTTTCTAGATAGCATATCTTTAAGTGTAACTGACTCTGCTTCTAAGATTTTAGCTAATTCTACTTTTCTTAAATTTAATTCTTCATTAAAAGTAGCTTTTGCAACTTCAATTTTAGAAACTTCACTATCTACTAATTTAGTTGCTTCTTTTTTTGCTTTATCTAGGGCTTCTTTTTTCATTTTAGAAACTTCAGCTCTAGCTTTTTCTATAATAGAAGCGATTTCTTCTTCATATTTTTGTGCTTCCTCACTGTTACTAGATGCGGTTTTTAATTCAGTTTTTAATTTTGCTTCTCTTCTATCCATAAAAGATAAAAGTGGTTGAAATAACCACATATTGAGCAAAATTAATGTAACAAAAAATATACCAGCTTCTATTAACATTACAATCAGGCTAATGTTTAACATCTATACTCCTTTATAGATTTTTCAAATTTTATCAAAAATTTTATTGATTTTAACTTAAATATCAAAAATTTTCTTTAATTTTTTCAAATTTTTCTTAGAAGTAACATTTATTATCAAATTATTACCTCTACTCTTTACATCTAAATCATATTTTTCTTTTAATAATTTTACAAACTCATCAAGATTAATATCATCATTCATTACATCTGTTTGCTCTTTTTTAGGTAAATTCTTATATGATTTTACTAATTTTTCTACATCTCTACTACTTAATTTTTGTCCGATAATAGTATCTACTAATTTTTTTTGAGTATCTTCATCAAAAGACACTATACTTTTAGCATGCCCAAATGTAATTTTATCTTCTTTTAACTTTTCTTTAGAATATTCTGATAATTTAAGCATTCTTAAAATATTTGTAATATAACTTCTACTTTTTGATAAAATTTTTGCAACTTCTTCATGCGTATAATTATGCTCTTCAATTAATTCATAAATAGATTCAGCTAAATCTAAAACATTCAAATCTTCTCTTTGAAGATTTTCAATAATGGCAAATTCCCTTAATTTACTTAAATCAAAATTAATAACAAGTGCTTTTATTTTAGTTTTTTTTAAAAGTTTTGTAGCTTTAAGCCGTCTTTCACCTGCAACTAAAATATATTCTCCATCATCAATGGTTACAATAATAGGTTGAAGGAGTCCTTGTGTCTTAATAGAATTTGCCAATTCTTTTAATGAATCATCATTAAATATTTTTCTTGGCTGATAAGGGTTAGGAACTATTTTATCTATTTCAATTTCTTTAACTATTTCAGAATTTTTTGATATATCTTTCACATAACTTTCTTCTACATCACTTAAAATTGCACTGAGTCCTCTCCCTAATCCTTTAGCCATTTTTAACTCCTAAAATATTTTCAGCCAATTTATTATAAGCCTTAGCACCTTTACTTTTAATATCATAAAGTGCAACAGGTTTTCCAAAACTTGGTGCTTCTGCTAAACGAACATTCCTTGGAATAACTATATATCTTTTTTTCTCACTATTTATATCCACAAACATTTTTGAGCCAAAATGTCTCACTAAATCAGATAAAACCTGCTTTGCAAGATTGTTTTGTGAAGTGTACATAGTAGGAATAATACCTTTTATTTTTAATTCTGGATTTTTTGTTCTTTTTACCAATTTTATAGTATTTAAAAGTTGGGCAAGCCCTTCTAATGCAAAAAATTCACATTGAATAGGAATAATTATACTATCACTTGCACATAACGCATTAATTGTAATAGTTCCAAGTGTTGGAGGAGAATCTATAATTATATAATCATATTTTTTTGTAATAGGTTTTAATATTTTTTTTAAAGTAAGCTCTCTATCTTTTAAATTATCAAGTTCTTTTTCAATAGCAACTAAGCCTATATTTGATGGTATTAAATCCAATGTTTTAATTGTTGTCTTTAAAATAACATCTTCTATATTTTTTGCACCAATTAATGTATGATAAATATTAAATTCATAATCACTTTTATAAAATCCCAATGAACTTGTAGCATTTGCTTGTGGATCAAAATCTATAAGTAAAACTTTTTTTTCAGCAATTGCAAGAGAAGCTGCTAAATTTACAGCAGTTGTCGTTTTACCAACTCCTCCTTTCTGATTTGCTATTGTAATAACATCTTTCATCTTAAACTATATATCCTTTCATTATTTATTTCTATACTTCCATCATAATTTAATTTAGCTTTTTTTAATTCTAAATTATCATTCGTTACAAAATCATTATTATAAAATTCATTTTCTAATTTTGAATATATTTCACTCCATAATATATTTTTTTGAATTTGCTCCAAAAATTTAGTTAAAACCTCTTTATTATTCACTTTAACATCAAGAGCATTAAAATTTTGACTTTTTTTTGTATTTAATCCAATTCCAACTATAATTATATCATTTTTTATATTACTTATACAGCCTGAGACTTTTTTTTCTAAATATAAATCATTAGGCCATTTAAATTTTATTTGACTTCCATAACTATTTAAAATTTCTTTTAACAAAAACATATAATAAATTGAAATAGATTGAAGTTTCAGATCATTTGGTAAACTATTTTTATGAATGGCGCAAGAAAAGAAAAGATTTCCCCTCTCACCAATCCAGCTGTTTCCCCTACTTCCAATTCCATCCGTTTGATATTCACTCCAAATACAAACATTTTTTTTTAAATTTTCAAGTAAATATTTTTGAGTTGATGCAATTTCATTAAAGTAAATTATCTCCAACTTTTAACCTTTGTCCATTTATATAACTAATAACATCCATCTCTTTTTTTGAATGAGGCTGAATAGTAAAAATTTTAATTTTTCCTTTTTCACAGCCAACTATAATATTCTCTTTTGTAATTTCCAAAATTTCACCAGCTTTATTTTTAGAATCAGTATCAATGAGCTTCATATTTTTAATTTTAAATTTATCTGTAAAAATCCCAGGCCAATAATAAAAGGCTAAATATTCTCTATAAATTTCTAATGCATCTCTAAAATCAATTTTTCCATCTTCTTTTTTAATTTTTGGAGAATATGAAAAAACTGCATCTATTTGCTTAAGTGGTTTTATTTTTTTATAATTATCAATTATAAATGGAGTTAAATTAGCTGCCATTTTTGCTAATTCATCAAAAAGCTCAGGAGCTGTTTTATTTGCTACTTCACAATATTCATACCCTAAAATATCTCCTGTATCAAGCCCTACATCCATTTTCATAGCTGTCACACCTGTAAACTTATCTGAATTTAAAACAGCACTTTGAATAGGACTTGCACCTCTATATTTTGGTAAAAGTGAAGCATGTAAATTAATACAAGGAGCAATTTCTAAAATATCTTTTGGTAAAATTTGACCAAATGCTGCCACCACTATAAAATCAGGATTTAAACTTTTTATAGTGTCAGCTTCTTTTTTTAAATTAATTGGTTGAATTACTTGGATATTATATTTCTCAGCTAATACTTTAACCGGAGGTGAAGTTAAAACTCTTTTTCTACCTACTGGTTTATCTGGTTGAGTATAAACTGCTACTATTTCATATTTTTTTATTAAATTTTCTAAAATAATTTCAGCATAATCTGGAGTTCCCATAAAAACTATTTTCATATAAAACCTTTTTTATGAAATTGTAGCAAAAAGAGGGAGAAATTAAAATTAATGTAAATAATTTTTGAAAAATAAACTCCTATCACTAATAATTAATTATTGGTACTGACCTACAAGAAAACAAAAAAAATAGGATTTTTACCCCTATAAAAAGTTAAAAAGTATAAACACTTTTACCATCTGGATTTAAATAGACTTTTTTTAACGATTTTTTACATTAAAAATTGCAATTATTTCATTTTATTAAGTCAGTGACTAAATATATTTATTATTTTTAAAAAAGTATTTAATAAAAACCTAATTTATTCAATAAGTAAAATAAATAAGAGGAGTTTGTATTATATTATGTTAAGTAAAAAAGGGTAAAAAAGAAGAGTCATTATAATTGTTTAGCAGGGGCTTACTTTTCCACCTCCGTAGGAGGCAGTATCATCAGCGCAGAAAGGCTTAACTACTTGGTTCGAAATGGAACAAGGTGTAACCCTAACGCTATACCCACTAAACAAATATAATGACTCTTAAGTCAATTTGTTTAATTGCATAAATTAGTTGATAAAAGTCTTGTCTGAATTAAAAAGTCAAACGGTCTATTAGTATTGGTCAGCTAAATGCATTACTGCAATTACACATCCAACCTATCAAGCATGTAGTCTTCATGCGACCTTCAGGGAAAGTTAATCTTGGAGTTGGCTTCGTGCTTAGATGCTTTCAGCTCTTATCACATCCGAATATAGCTACCCAGCGATGCCCTTGGCAGGACAACTGGTACACCAGAGATTCGTCCATCCCGGTCCTCTCGTACTAGGGACAGCTCTCCTCAACTTTCCTACGCCCACGGCAGATAGGGACCGAACTGTCTCACGACGTTCTGAACCCAGCTCGCGTACCGCTTTAAATGGCGAACAGCCATACCCTTGGGACCTGCTCCAGCCCCAGGATGCGATGAGCCGACATCGAGGTGCCAAACCTCCCCGTCGATATGAGCTCTTGGGGGAGATCAGCCTGTTATCCCCGGGGTACCTTTTATCCTTTGAGCGATGGTCCTTCCACACAGAACCACCGGATCACTAAGACCGACTTTCGTCTCTGCTCGAAATGTCTCTCTCGCAGTCAGGCTGGCTTATGCCTTTATACTCTACAACCGATTTCCATCCGGTTTGAGCCAACCTTTGTAAGCCTCCGTTACTCTTTAGGAGGCGACCGCCCCAGTCAAACTACCCACCAGACAATGTCCTCCTTGCTGTAAACAAGCGAGTTAGCAACCAAAATACCTAAGGGTGGTATCTCAAGGGTAGCTCAGATAGAACTGGCGTCCTACCTTCAAAGCCTCCCACCTATCCTGCACATAGATATCCCGATTGCAATGTCAAGCTGTAGTAAAGGTCCACGGGGTCTTTCCGTCTTGCCGCGGGTAGGAGGAATTTTCACCTCCACTACAATTTCACTGGATCCCTGGTCGAGACAGCTCCCAACTCGTTACGCCATTCATGCAGGTCGGTATTTAACCGACAAGGAATTTCGCTACCTTAGGACCGTTATAGTTACGGCCGCCGTTTACTGGGGCTTCAGTTCACTGCTTCGCTTGCGCTAACAGATCCCTTTAACCTTCCAGCACCGGGCAGGCGTCACACCCTATACATCCTCTTGCGAGTTAGCAGAGTGCTGTGTTTTTGCTAAACAGTCGGCAGGGACTTTTCACTGCGACCCACTACTCTCATAGTGGGCACACCTTATACCGAAGATACGGTGCTAGTTTGCAGAGTTCCTTAACCAGGGTTCTTCCACGCGTCTTAGAATACTCATCTCACCCACCTGTGTCGGTTTACGGTACGGGCCACTAATAATTCAAACGGTTTAGAGACTTTTCTTGGCACGACGGCATCATACTCACTTTCGCTCCTCCGAAGAAGATTGAAAGCCTATCAGGTATCGTTGTATTGTATAGCGGATTTGCCTACTATACCAACTACTCCCTTCGGTTACCTATTCCATCAGATAACAGTACTTAGCCCTATGCGTCCTCCCATCACCTCATTATTAGTGGGTACTGGAATATTAACCAGTTTTCCATCGATTACGCCTTTCGGCCTCACCTTAGGTCCCGACTAACCCTACACTGACGAGCATAGTGTAGGAATCCTTGGGTTTTCGACGAAGGAGATTCTCACTCCTTTTATCGCTACTCATGCCTGCATGCTCACTTCTTGCCGCTCCACTACTCCTTACCGGTATAGCTTCATCGCTGACAAGAACGCTCTCCTACCACTCCTGACCAGCAGGAATCTACAATTTCGGTGGATAACTTTAGCCCCGTTATATTTTCGGCGCTTTTCCGCTCGACCAGTGAGCTGTTACGCTTTCTTTAAAGGATGGCTGCTTCTAAGCCAACCTCCTGGTTGTCTAAGCAGAAAAACCTCCTTTTCCACTTAGTTATCACTTTGGGACCTTAATTGGTAGTCTGGGTTGTTCCCCTCTTGACATAGGATTTTATCACCCTACGCCTCACTGCCAAGATTCCACCATAAGTATTCGAAGTTTGACAGGGTTTGGTACAACTGTAGGTCGCCCTAGCCCTATCAGAGCTCTACCCCTTATGGCTACGTCTTGACGCTGCACCTAAATGCATTTCGGAGAGAACCAGCTATCACTGAGTTTGATTGGCCTTTCACCCCTATCCACAAGTCATCCGAAAGTTTTTCAACACTTACCGGTTCGGTCCTCCACGGGCTTTTACACCCGCTTCAACCTGCTCATGGATAGATCACTCAGCTTCGGGTCTACAGCATCTGACTAATCGCCCTATTCAGACTCGCTTTCGCTTCGGCTTCGCATTCGCTTAACCTCGCCAGACACCATAACTCGCAGGCTCATTATGCAAAAGGCAGTCCATCACCGTTGATAAACAATACGGCTCTGAATGATTGTAGGCATATGGTTTCAGGTTCTATTTCACTCCCCTCACTGGGGTTCTTTTCACCTTTCCCTCACGGTACTGGTTCACTATCGGTCTAACAGTAGTATTTAGCCTTGGAGGGTGGTCCCCCCATGTTCAGTCAGAATTTCACGTGTTCCGACTTACTCACTAGGATATTATTTAGTCTCACATTTCATATTTCACTTACAGGACTATCACCTTTTATAGTTTAGCTTCCCAGCTAATTCAGTTATATAATATGCTACATAATATCGGGCTAATCCGATTTCGCTCGCCGCTACTTTCGGAATCTCGTTTGATTTCTCTTCCTCTGGCTACTGAGATGTTTCACTTCACCAGGTTAACTCCCTTGCGGGTGACTAATGTCTCCATTAGCCGGGTTTCCCCATTCGGACATCTACGTATCAAAGCTCTTTGGCAGCTCCACGTAGCTTTTCGCAGCCTAACACGTCCTTCATCGCCTCTGTTAGCCTAGGCATTCACCATACGCCCTTTATAACTTCTTAATTCTTTATTTGACAAGACTTTTAACAACTAATTTTCAATTAACTTTTTAAGAGTTTTTCGCTCTTAAATTAAATAACCGCAGTTATCTAATTTAAAAGTGGTGGAGAATAGCGGGATCGAACCGCTGACCTCCTGCGTGCAAGGCAGGCGCTCTCCCAGCTGAGCTAATTCCCCACTCTGGTGGGACTACCAGGACTTGAACCTGGGACCTCACCCTTATCAGGGGTGCACTCTAACCAGCTGAGCTATAGTCCCAAATGTACCCATGATAAGCTTTAAGCTTAAAACATATAATTAAGTAACAAACTATTTTCCTTTGAGTGTCAAAGTTTTATTTATTGTCGATTTGAATAGTTTTCTCTATATCTCGAAAGAAGAGAAATAAATCTCTTCTTCTTTCCTCTAGAAAGGAGGTGATCCAACCGCAGGTTCTCCTACGGTTACCTTGTTACGACTTCACCCCAGTTGCTGAGCCCACCGTAGAGGGTAGCCAATTTGGCATCCCCGCTTTGGGTGAACTCAACTCCCATGGTGTGACGGGCGGTGAGTACAAGACCCGGGAACGTATTCACCGTGGCATGGCTGATCCACGATTACTAGCGATTCCAACTTCATGTAGTCGAGTTGCAGACTACAATCCGAACTGGGATTAGGTTTAGAGATTTGCTCCACCTCGCGGTATTGCGTCTCTTTATCCTAACCATTGTAGCACGTGTGTCGCCCTAGGCATAAGGGCCATGATGACTTGACGTCGTCCCCACCTTCCTCCTGGTTACCCAGGCAGTCTTGTTAGAGTGCTCAGCCGAACTGTTAGCAACTAACAACAGGGGTTGCGCTCGTTGCGGGACTTAACCCAACATCTCACGACACGAGCTGACGACAGCCGTGCAGCACCTGTCACCAAGTTCCTGCAAGCAGGCACTCTCTCATCTCTGAAAGATTCTTGGGATGTCAAGCCTAGGTAAGGTTCTTCGCGTATCTTCGAATTAAACCACATGCTCCACCGCTTGTTCGGGTCCCCGTCTATTCCTTTGAGTTTTAATCTTGCGACCGTACTCCCCAGGCGGGACACTTATCGCGTTAGCTGCGTCACTGCTTTATAGCAACGACTAGTGTCCATCGTTTAGGGCGTGGACTACCAGGGTATCTAATCCTGTTTGCTCCCCACGCTTTCGCGCATCAGCGTCAATATTGTTCCAGTAAGTCGCCTTCGCTTTCGGTATTCCTCCTGATCTCTACGGATTTCACCCCTACACCAGGAATTCCACTTACCTCTCCCAAATTCTAGGTCTGCAGTTTTAGAAGCAGTTCCACAGTTGAGCTGGGGGATTTCACTTCTAACTTACAAACCAGCCTACGCGCTCTTTACGCCCAGTGATTCCGAGTAACGCTTGCACCCTCCGTATTACCGCGGCTGCTGGCACGGAGTTAGCCGGTGCTTATTCATATAGTACCGTCATTATCTTCCTATATAAAAGGAGTTTACAGACCGAAATCCGTCATCCTCCACGCGGCATTGCTGCATCAGAGTTTCCTCCATTGTGCAATATTCCCCACTGCTGCCTCCCGTAGGAGTCTGGACCGTGTCTCAGTTCCAGTGTGACTGATCATCCTCTCAGACCAGTTACGCGTCTTAGCCTTGGTAGGCTCTTACCCTACCAACTAGCTGATACGTCGCAGTCTCATCTCACAGCACTAAAGCTTTCCCCCGTGGGGTATATCCGGTATTAGCAATCGTTTCCAATTGTTATCCCAGACTGTGAGGCAGATAACTACGTGTTACTCACCCGTGCGCCACTTAGCTGACAATCTAACCGAAGTTAGATCCGTTCTCGTTCGACTTGCATGTGTTAGGCATGCCGCCAGCGTTCACTCTGAGCCAGGATCAAACTCTCCATAAAAAGTTTAATCCTTTAAATCACTCAAAGAAATTTTCGTTTGTTACTTATCTATATGTTTTCATTAATTCTTTCAATTTCTCTCAACCGCTTATTGCGTTTGTGGACTGGAATTATAGTAAATTATCCCTCCTTTGTCAAGTCTTTTTTCTCTTTTCTTTTCAAATTTAATGAAGTTTTTTAATAAAATATAAAAAAGGCCTTATTCTAGGGATTATTTACATATATATGCAAATCCAACTTTTGGAGTTATACAAATAGATATATTTTGATCATCTTTACATAAAGTAATTTTAGCAATATTTGTTAAGGGTTTTCTTGCATTAATATCATAAGGATTTGTGTCATTGGCATCTCCATCAGCAATACCTTCTCTTCTATATGGTTTACCATAATTATCAAACAACAATCTTGGAGAATAATTACTTTTAGTATAAAAATTATCATAAATTATTTTTTGAATTCCATATGTTCTCGTTAAATTCAATTTTTTATCAGTATCTACACAATCTGGATACTTATCAAAACCACAATGCCCAATAAGATACTTTCCATCTATACTATTCTTAGCAAATGTTAAATCCCAATAAGTATTTGGAGAATATGGTAAATTTCCTTGTTGATCAAAATTATATGAATTATCAGTTGGTAAATCTGTAAATATTTCATACCAATATCCATCACTTGATTTAGAAAATCTTATCTGCCACCATTGCTTAAACCAATATTTTGTTCTATTCCCTTCCTTTGCAGAATTATCAATAGGATAATATTGAAATTTATTATCTTTTAGAGCTAATTGACGGGTTAAATTGATATGATTAATAACTTGATCAGCGGCTTGATTTAGAGAAGTATTTGATAAAGTAAAATCAGTTTTGATAACTAAAATAGAGATAACTACAATAACTACAATTAATTCTATCATCGTAAAAGAGTGTTTTTTCATATGATAACCTTTGTAAGGGAAAATTTTCCCTTATTATACCAAAGGTTTAAGAAGTTTGGAAATTATTTTATTTCGTCAGCCTCAGTAACATCATAAAGAATATCATCCCATGGATGTCTATACATTGGCATAGCAAGTCTTTTTTCGTCAAGAATATGACCAATAAATCCAAGTGTTCTACCAGCAATAAAGAAGGCATTTAAAGTTCCACTTTCGATAAATTCATCGATTTCTTCTTCTGTGTAACCTAAAGCTCTCCACATATCAACCATTAAAATACCAATAGTTCCATCAACATTTAAGATTAGATTATCTTTTTTAGAAGTTGTAAGTTGTTCAACTTCAAGAGCATAATCCAAAAGTGGAGTTGCTGGGAAATATTCATGAGCAAATTTTTTAAGACCTTCAACTCTTAAATCAGGATTTCTAAGTGATTTAATTCTATGTCCAATACCAGGAATTGGAATACCTTGTTTTTTCATATAATTTAAAAATTCTGCTGGAGTTAATTTATTATCATCTGCATATTTGAAATATTTAGCAGCACCATCAATTGCTCCACCAAATCTTGGTCCAATTGTAAGTAAACCAGTTACTAAACTTTCAACAACACTTTTTCCAGCTCTTGCTGTAACTTTTGCATTGTGAGCACCACTAACTGCTGGACCATGGTCAGCAACAGTTTTCATTACAGTTTCGATAAATTCAGTAGCCCATTTTGGATATTGTTTTTTGAACCATAATAATGAAATAACATCACCAATAGATTTACCTGTATCAGGTGTTGCTACTGAACTAATAGGGAATCCTGCATAAGTTGCTTCTTCACCTCTATCATCAGAAATTGTACAAATAAAGTTTTTAGGTCTTCTGTTTTTAGGAATAGTTGGAACAACTGGTTCTTTAATTTCACCAATAACACCATCTTTAAGAAGTTTTGTATAAACTTTATTAATTGTAGCTGGTAAATCATTGAAACTATCTGGCACATAAATTCCAGCTTCTCTCATCGCTGCATTTTTAGCTGCTGCTGTTTCCCTTTCGGCATTTGCACTAGCACCTGCATGACCAAATTGCACACCTGAGCTAAAATGTTTAGCAATTGTTCCAATACACCAAGCAATAACTGGTTTTGTAATTTTACCTTCTTTAATAGCATCAATTACTTTATATTCTTCAGTTCCACCAACTTCTCCAAGTAAAATCATATATTTTACATCTGGATTTTTTTCCATTCTTAATAAATGGTCGATGAAAACTGAACCAACATATCTATCACCACCGATAGCAACACCTTCGCTAATTCCATCAGCGTTTAGTGAAATAATGTTTGAAAGTTCATTAAATAAACCTCCACTTCTTGTTACTAACCCACAACTTCCTGGTCTATGGAGTTTTGAATTGATGATATTTTGAATTGTCCCACCAATATTTGCAACTTTAAAAGCACCTGGAGCAATAGCACCAACAGTAGCAGGTCCGATAATTGTAACATTTTCTTTTCTTGCTCTGTGATTCATAACTCTCGCCATTCTTTCTGGAATACCTTCAGCTGTAATCATAATTAATCTAAATTGTTTAAGATCAAGCGCTTGCATAGTAACATCATAAGCTGTTCTAAAAGAACCAAAGTTTAATAAAACATCTGCATTTTTATGTTTTTCTACTGCTTCTGGTGTTGATTTATAAACAGGAATCATAACTTCATCTGGTCCATAGAAGAATTTTTCAAATTTATTATTACTAGTAGGAGCTACAATAGCTGCTACTGATGGAGTTTCTCTTTGGATAACATAATCATAGTCTAACATTCTTTGGATAGCAGTTTTATTATTATTCCAAAAAATTGATTGTGTATCTTTTGTAAATAGTTTATTCATTATTTATCTCCTTTATCTTCAGCTAAAGCCATTCTTACAATATCAGTAACATGAGTTTCTGGCCCATAAACTTCAATATAAAGTCCAAGTCTATCCGCTGCTTCTTTGATATCTTTTAGACCTTTTTCATAATTTGGTCCACCACGTCTTACATAAATTTTTGTTTTATTTTCTTTTAATTTATCTGCATATTTTTCAAAAGCATTAATAATTCCTGTAAATGTTTTTGCAATATCCGTAAAGTTTGCAATAGCACCACCAATAATTAATATTTTACCTCTTGGGTCTTGATGTCTTGTCATCAAATCAAAAATAGTATCTGCATAAAATTCTGTTTCAGCAGTTGTTGGCCCACCTGAATATTCTCCATAGTTTGCTAAATCTTTAACTCCTGCAAAATCTGCAATTGTATCTGCATAAACAACTGACGCACCACCACCAGCAACCATTGTCCAAATTCTTCCCATTGGATTAAGAATTGTAAGTTTTAAACTTGCTCCTGATTTACTATCTGCTAACGCAATAGCTTCTTCTTCTGGTGATTTATCTTCCATTCCAAATGCTGTTGGATATTCAATATCTCCCCATTTATCGGCCATTAAAAATCCTGCTGTATCATCAAGTCTTGCAACTAAATCTAAAATTGCCATTTTATTATTATCTAACATAACAATTGGATTAATTTCTAAATATGCAAAATTTAAATCTCTATAAAATTTATAAAATGCAAATGCAAATGCTGCAAATTCTTCTACTTTATCTGCTGGAATATCTGCTGGAATATCTGCTTTGATTGCTTTTTCAATATCATTATCATTTAAATCAATAGGAATATGAATTTCATTTACTTTATCCCAATTTTCTTCAACTTCCATTCCACCTTCTGCTGAAAGATATAAAACATCATCTTCACCAACTGTTGTTGCTGAAATATAATATTCTTGTTCTTGCGTATGAGGAGTAAATGGTTCAACTATAAAATGAGTAAGTCTTCCTGTTTGTCCTGAAAGAAGTGTAACATCATGAGCTGATTTTTCATCAATCCATTTTGCAGCATCTTCAAGTGTAACATCACCTGGTTTGTTTACTCTAAATAAAACAAGGTCATTTTTACCTCTTTTACCAAATAACATATCTGGTTTTGCTACTAATGGCTCTTGATTTAACCATTCAAATCCATGTTCTTTTGCTTTTGCTCTTAATTCATCTCCACTTGTAACTAATACTGATTTAAAATCATAGTGGAAACCGTTAAAATATTTATTCCAATGTTTTGCGAATATTGCTTTTCCATCATATTCACGTATCGCTCTTTGAGCCATGAATTCTCCTTTTTAAAAGTTTTTAAAATTTTATCATTTTTTGTAGAGATTTGAAACATATTTATCATATAATTTGATTTTATTGTGTAAAATAGAAACTTTTTTAGTTTTTTCATCAAAATTTATATAATAAATATTGCCTTTTTGTAATCCATAAAAATATAATTTTTTACAAAAGATTTTATCATTACAATAAATATGATTTATATTCTCTTTTTTTAAAAATTTTGCTATTTTTTGTGAGTAATTAAACTGGAAAAATATTTTTTCATTAATAAAATATCTACTTGATAATAACAATATATCAAAAAACATTAAAGATAAAAAAAGAAAAACTAATAAAAATTTAAATGGTTTCCTAAAAATTTTAAGCCTAACTCTATAATCATTTAAAAAAACCTTTATCATAAAAATAACTGAAACAATCACAAATGGTGCATAATCATCAATTCTAATTTTTTGTCTAAATGATAATATAATAGAAAACAGAAGAGCAAATGTAGAAATAAACCATAATAAATTTGGTTTTTTAAAAGTTTTTAAAACAGCATACAAAAAATATACAAAAACAAATGGTGAAAAAATAGCTAAATAAACCATAAATAAATTTAAAAAATATCCACTTGGGTGGCCGTTTATATCATAATGAAAATAGTTTGCATTTATCATAAGTAACAATAAAGAATAAATTAAAAACCTTGTGTCTTTTTTGTAAATTGAATAAAAAACAAGCCCAAAATAAAGTGAAATAAAACTATAATCTAAGAATGTATATAAAGCTAATAAAATATAACTAAAAAATCGATAATACAAAAAAGTATAAATAAAAAGTAGAGTTAAAAATATTAAATAAATTGATTTATTATAAAAAAGAGAAGCTATAATAAATCCTGGCATTAAAGAAAATATAATTAAAGTAAAATTGATTTCTTTTGTGGATTTAAAATAGTGTTTAGCTATTTTTGCATATAAAAGTATTGAAAAAAATGAAAAAATAAGACTTGGAAGTCTTAAACTAAAATTATTTTTGCCTAAAATAGAGAAAAAAAAGTTTGAGAGATAATTTATTAAATTATTATTTTGCAAATAAGATACTTCAAAATCTCCAATATTTAAATGAGTTGCATACCAAAATAGAAAAATATAATAAAAAAGAAAATAGACTCTTATTCTCATAATTTCAAAAAGTTATCTATAATTTCATATCCAAATTCACTCATAATTGACTCTGGATGAAATTGAACTCCATAAATTGGTAAATTTTTAACTTTTATAGCCATAATTTCATCATCATCGTGACTTTTTGCCAAAACTTCAATACTGTCAGGTAAATTATCTTTATTTACTGTCAAAGAGTGATATCTTGTAGCCCTAAAATTATCAGGTAAAGATTTAAAAATATTATTATGTTTAATAACATCTATTTGAGAAGTTTTACCATGCATCATATTTTTTGCTCTAATTACTTCACCACCAAAAGCTTGAGCAATTGATTGATGACCTAAACAAATACCAAAAATTGGTTTTTTATCTTTGAATTTTTCTATTACTTCTAAGCTAATTCCAGCTTCATTGGGAGTTGCAGGTCCTGGAGAAATTATTATTTTTTCTGGATTTAGCTCTTCTATTTCTTGCAAAGTCAATTCATCATTTCTAATTACTTTTAAATCAGCTCCAAGTTCTAAGCAATATTGAACTATATTATAAGTAAAAGAATCATAATTATCAATCATTAAAATCATTTAAGACCTTTAAATTTTTAACTTATTATACCAAAAATGAAAGGAAATTTATATTTTTAGAAGTTTAGAAGTAATTCCCAAAAAGGGAAAAAGGGAAAAGAGATTAGAAGCTGTATTTAAATTCTACTTTTGCTTCTTGTTGATCAGTTGCTAAATCATCACTCATATTTAAAATATCATAATATCCAGATATTCCGAATTTTTTATTCACTTTATAGTTTGCACCAACTTCATATTCATTACTATTACCTTCATCACCTAAAGTTGAGCTTAAAGCTGTATTTTGAGATATTTCTTTAATATGGTTATAAGCAACAAATACATTTGTAGCTTCATCAATATTATATCCTACTTTTGCATATAAAGATTTTGCATCAGTCATATTAGCAACATTATCTCTTAATGCACAAGGAACAGCTCCAATTACTGAATCAGAACTTGTATTGATTACACCTTCTGCATTATTAGTTACAGCATATCCAACTTTAGCATTAAGTCCAGCTATATTTGATGTAAGAGCTAAATTATAAAATCTATGATTATTTGCATTTGTACTAACAGCATCATTTAATTTAGATTGAGCTATATCAAAGTTAACACCAATTCCATAATCTTTTAAAACATTTAAATTAGTCATCAATACAAAATCATATTTAAGTGTATTTGTTACTTGTGCATACCATAATTGAGCATTTCCTAAATCTTTATTTTTATAGATAGCTCCTAATGTATAAACATCTTGATCTTCACTAACATCAGAATTAAACATTTTATCTGCATAAGCAGCTGCTAAAGTAACATTACTCATTGTATAAGTAGCATCAGCACCAGCACCATGTGCAGTTGACCATGCATCACTTGAAGCAAATGGTAAGAAACCTAATGGAATAATCCCAACATTAGCTGCAATTGCACCTTTTGCATAGTTTACAAAGAAAAGTGAATTTGTTACATTTCTACTAGATGCAGCTAAACCTGAGTTATCACCTGCATAAGTTGCATTATTTTCTGTTGCTTTTGTATCGAAATTTTGCTCTGCATTAACTCTCCACACGATTTTTGTGTTTTCTGCAACAGGTACACCAAATACTAATTTAGCATCTGTTCTCCATCTATTATAATCAGTTTTACCAGTAGCTTTTTTATCTTGATGAACATAAGCTCTAACTCTTAAGAACCCATTTAATTGAACACCTTGGATTGCACTACTTAAATCTGTAGCACCTGCGAAACTCATTGACCCCATAGCAACTAACGCTGCTAAGCTTAATTTTTTTAACATTTGCATGTCTCCTTTTTTTTAATTTAAAGTTCGTATTGTCATTATACATAAAAATTATAACAATTTGCAAATTTATTTGTATAAAATTTATACAAATAATAAAATTTACACTTTTCTAACACTCTTTTTGCACTTTTATTCAACTATTGGCATACCTGTTACATTGTATCCATTATCTACATAATGAATTTCTCCTGTAACTGCACTTGATAAATCACTAAGTAAATACATTGCACTATTTCCAACTTCACTAGTAGTTACATTTTTTCTAAGTGGTGAATTTTCTTCATTATAATTTAAAATTTTTCTAAAATCACCAATTCCACTTGCTGCTAAAGTTTTGATAGGTCCTGCACTAATAGCATTTACTCTAATTCCTCTATCTCCAAAATCAACAGCCATATATCTTACACTTGCTTCAAGAGCTGCTTTTGCTACTCCCATTGTATTGTAATGAGGAATATATCTCTTGGCTCCTAAATAACTTAAAGTAAGTAAACTTGCATTATCATTTAGAATAGTTTGAAATTTTTGTGCTACTTCAATAAATGAATATACACTAATTTGCATAGCTATTGTAAAAGCATCTTTTGTAACATTTATAAATTTACCTGTAAGTGCCTCTTTTGGTGCAAAAGCTACAGCGTGAACTACGAAATCGATTTTTCCATAATCTTTTTCGATATTATCTCTTAATGCAATAATTTCTTCTTCTTTTGAAACATCTAATGGATAGATGTTTTTTACATTTAATTCATCTGCAACTTTTTGAACTCTACTTTGAAGTTTTTCATTTTGATAAGTCAAAATCAAATCAGCACCTTGGTCAGCACACGCTTTTGCAACTCCATAAGCAATTGATTTATTGTTTGCTACACCTATTACTAAACCTTTTTTACCTTTCATCAACATCTTTTATCCTTTTACTTGATTTATCATTCTTACAAAATTTTCTACCTGCCAGCTTGCAGTCCCAATCAATACTCCATCCACATTTTCAATCTCACAAATTTCAGAGATATTATCAAGCTTTACACTTCCACCATATAAAAGTGGCGCTTGTATAAACTCTCTAAGCTTGTTATGCGTCTCTTCTATTTCTTTAATAGTAGCACTTACACCTGTACCTATAGCCCATACCGGTTCATATGCTATTATCAATTTATCATAATTCATATCAATTCCAACTAACTCATTTTTAAGATATTTTATAACCTCATCTATACCTTTTTGTCTAATTTCCAAAGGCTCACCAATACAATAAGTGATTTCAAAATTTTCATTTTTATAAAATTCAAACTTTTTAGCAATAAATTCTTGCTTTTCTCCTAAAATATTTCTTCTTTCACTGTGTCCTATTAATATCTTATCAATATTAAATTCTTGAATTTGTTCTAATCCAATTTCTCCTGTAAATGAGCCATTAACTGCTGGATATCCATTTTGAGCCCCAACTATATCAAATTCAAACAAAGAAGTAGCAGGAGGAAAAACTCTAATAGTGTGATTAGTTTTTACTTCTTTTAATTTTTTCAAAAATGCTTTTGTACTTCTTCTTGTGTGATTCATTTTAAAATTACTTGCTATTATCATTTTAACTCCAATGCTTCAATTCCTGGCAATTTTTTACCTTCAAGAAGTTCTAAACTTGCTCCTCCACCAGTTGAAATAAATGTCATTCCCTCATCATCTCCGGCTCTTTGAACTAAATCAGCAGTATCTCCACCACCTACTACTTTTGTTCCATGAGTCCTAGCTATTTCGTGTGAAATTTGGAAACTTCCCGCACTAAATCTTTCCATTTCATATACACCCATTGGCCCATTCCAAAGAAGAGTTTGTGCATCTTCTATAACCTCAGCAAAAAGTCTAACACTTGCAGGTCCTATATCAAGTCCCATCCAATTATCTGGAATTTCTTGATAAGTAACATATTTAACCTTTGCATTTTCTTCAAATTTATCGGCAGCAACAATATCAACTGGCAAATATAATTTAACTTTAAGTTTTTTTGCTTCATTCATAATATGAATTGCTTCTTCAATAAGTTCATCTTCTACAAGTGATTTTCCTATTTCGTAACCTTGCGCTTTTAGAAATGTAAAAGCCATACCTCCACCAATTACCATTTTATCTACTTTTGGTAAAAGATTAATCAGTGCTTGTAATTTTCCACTTACTTTACTTCCTCCCACAACTGCAATAAAAGGATGAGCTGGATTTTTAAGAAGTTTATGGAAGAAATTAATCTCTTTTAAAAGTAAAAAACCTGCGGCTTTGTGATTATCATCAAAATTTTTTGTAATTGCATGAACACTCGCATGAGCCCTATGACTTACTCCAAAAGCATCATTTACATAAAATTTACCAAAACTTGCTAACTCTTTTGCAAATTCATAATTATTTTCAGTCTCTCTTGGATCAAATCTCAAATTTTCAAGTAATAAAATTTGTCCCTTTTTTAGAGAAGTGGCTTTTGTTTTTGCATCTTCACCAATTATATCTTTTGCTAAAACAACATCTTGATGAAGTAGATGAGATAATCTTTTTGCTACTGGTTTTAGTGAATATTTTTCATTTACTTCACCTTTTGGTCTTCCTAAATGCGAAGCTAAAACAATTTTTGCTTCAATATCAATAAGATATTTTATAGTATGAAGTGCTTCTCTAATTCTTCTATCATCTGTGATATTTCCAAATTCATCAAGTGGAACATTAAAATCACATCTAACAAATACTTTATCACCTTTAGAAATTTTTAACTCTTTTACACTATTTACATTCATGACTTTCCTTTATGGTAATTTCCAGCAATTACAGCCATATCAACTAATCTATTTGAATATCCCATTTCATTATCATACCAAGCCATAACTTTTACCATATTGTCTTGAATAACTTGTGTTAAATCAATAGCTACAATTGAAGAATATAAACTTGAAGTAAAATCACTACTTACACATTTATCATTATCAATTGCTAAAATATCTTTTAGTTCGTTCTCGCTTGCTTTAACTAGTGCTTCATTCACTTCTTCAATAGTTGTATTTTTAGAAACTACAACATTTAAATCTACCAAACTAACATTTGGAGTAGGAACTCTAACAGCTTGTCCGTGAAGTTTTTCAAGTAATTCTGGAATAACTTTTCCGATGGCTTTAGCTGCCCCCGTAGTTGTAGGAATCATATTAATTGCTGCTGCTCGCCCTCTTCTAGTATCTTTATGATGTTTTACATCAAGGATTTTTTGGTCATTTGTATAACTATGAATTGTAGTCATTAAACCTTTTTCAATTCCAAAATTATCAACCAAAACTTTTGAAACAGGTGCTAAACAATTTGTTGTACAACTTGCATTTGATATAATTTGCTCACCTTGATATTTATCAGCATTTACACCAACCACATAAGTTGCTGTATCATCTTTGGCAGGTGCGCTCATTACTACGACTTTCGCACCTCTATCGATATGAACCTTTGTTGAATCTTTTGTTAGGAATTTACCTGTACATTCAAGCACAACTTCAGCACCAACACTTGCAAAATCCAATTTTGAAGGATCTCTATCTGAAAAAAGTGTAACTGTATCATTTCCAATTTTAATATGTTTTTCATCAATAATTTCTACATTTTCAAATCTACCATGAACTGAATCATATTTCAGTAAATAAGCTAATTGCTCAGCACTTCCACTATCATTAATTGCTACTAACTCTACATCATCTCTATTTGCAATGATTCTTGCGCTACTTCTTCCAATTCTACCAAAGCCATTAATTGCTACTTTTACAGCCATAAACCTCTCCTTTTTTTCATATTTGTAATTTTAACATAATTTATTTCAAAATATATTTAGCCATATCACACATTCTATTGGAATAACCCCATTCATTATCATACCAACTCATTATTTTTACCATATTTCCTTGAACTACTAAAATTTTATCAAGCATTACATTTGAAGAATATGCATTTTCCAAAATATCACTACTTACAAGTTTTTGGCTATCTAATCCTAAGATCCCTTTAAATTCATTTTGTGAATAATTGATAAAAAGCTCTTTTAATTCTTCTATAGTCGTATTTTTATTAAGCTCAGCATTAAAATCAACAATACTTACATCAGGGATAGGCACTCTAACAGATTGGCCGTGAAGTTTTCCTTCTAAGCTAGGAATTACTCTATTCATTGCTTTTGCCGCGCCTGTGAAAGTTGGAATCATATTAATAGCAGCTGCTCGCCCTCTTCTAATATCTCTTGTATGTTTTACATCAAGAATTTTTTGGTCATTTGTATAACTATGAATTGTAGTCATCAAACCCTTTTTTATTCCAAAATTATTTTCTAAAATCTTTGCAATAGGACCTAAGCAATTTGTCGTACAACTTGCATTGGAAATTATATTTTCACCTTTGTATTCATCGCTATTTACACCTAAAACGAAAGTAGGAGTATCATCTTTGCTTGGAGCTGAAATTATTACTTTTTTAGCTCCTTTTTCGAGATGATGAGCTACTTTCTCAGTAGTTAAATTTCTTCCACTACATTCAAAAACCGTGTCAACTTCGCCAAAATTTAATTTAGTATTATCAATTTCATTATAAACTTGAACATCTTTTAAATCACAATCACAAAATCCATGTATAGAATCATATTTTAAAAGATATTCTAAATCTTGCTTATTTTCAAGGTCATTAATCGCAACCAATTTCATATCATTTCTAGAAAAAATAACTTTTGCAATAGTTCGACCTATCCTGCCAAACCCATTTATAGCCACTGTTATCAAAATAGTTTCCTTTTTTAAGTGAATTATATCAAATTTTAGTTATTGACAAATAAAAAAACAAATGATATATTTGCCTTACAAGGAGATAAAATGAAAATAGCAATTTTTGGTGGAAGTTTTGATCCTATCCACAAAGGACATATTAAAATCATCAATAAATTAGTAAAAAGTTTTGATAAAGTAATAGTTTTACCGAACTATTTAAATCCTCTAAAAAATAAATTTTCAGCACCAGCACAAAAAAGACTTGAATGGATTAAAAAAAGTATAAATAATCCAAAAGTAGAAATTAATGATTATGAAATAAAACAAAATAAACCTTGCTATACAATCGATACAATTAAACATTTTTTGAAAAATTATGATAAAATTAGTTTTGTAATAGGAGCTGATAATTTATCAACTCTTAATAAATGGAAAAATATAGATGAACTTAAAAAATTGGTCGATTTTATAGTAGTTTCAAGAAATAATAAAAATTCCAATGAATATAAAACTATAAATTTAAATATACCAATAAGCTCAACTCAGTTTAGACAAAATCCAGAAAATTACAAAAACTATCTGCCTAAAATAGTAGCAGATGAAATAATTTCATATTATAAAGGAAATAAATGAAAGAAAGAATAAAAAAAATAACTAAAATTTTAGATGATAAAAAAGCAGTTGATATAGAAAGTTTTGATACAAAGAAAAGTGACTATTTTACTGATGCAGTTGTAATTGCTACAACTATGGGTGAAAAACATGGATTTGCTCTTTTGAATGAGCTTAAATCTCAACTTAAACCAGAAGAAGAATTCTTAGCAATTGAAGAAAGTGATGATTGGACAGTTATTGATTTGGGAGATATTTTAATTCATTTAATGAGTCCAGAATATAGAGCTAAATATAGATTAGAACAATTCTTAGAAAAATATGGTAAAAAAACAAATTAAGGCACTGCACTAAAACTCTCAACAAGAGAGCAAATTTTCTAACACTCCAAAAAGTTAAAAAGTGTCAACGCAAGCGCCCTTCGGGTTTGAAGCACACTTTTTTTAACACTTTTTTTCGTTAAAATTTGCAGTTGTCTCGTTTATTTAGTCAGTACATTTAAAATAAATAAATATTATGTATTACACTTTTATACAATCGGTTTCTTTTTGTTTATCAAATTCAAACCATTCTTTTTGATTCCACGCAACTAAATTATCAAGTTTTCTCATTAAAAATTCAAAATCTCTAGGTAACAATGCTTGGTCTCCATCACTTAATGCTTCTTTTGGACAATTATGAACTTCTACGATTAGTCCATCAGCTCCAACTGCCATTCCTGCATATGCCAAAGATGATACAAATGGTCTTTTCCCAGCTGCATGACTTGGGTCAATAATTACTGGAAGGTGAGTTAATTGTTGTAGAACTGGAACAAGTGTCACATCAATTGTATTTCTTACTGCTGTTTCGTAAGTTCTTGTTCCTCTAAGACATAAAATAACATTTTCATTACCTTCACTCATAATATACTCAGCACTCATTAAATGTTCTTTCATAGTTCCTGCGATTCCGTTTTTTAGAATTACTGGTTTATCAAGTTTCCCGATTTCTTTAAGAAGTGGAAAGTTTTGAGAATTTCTAGCACCTATTTGAATAACATCTGCATATTTGTAAACTGTATCAATATCATTTATACTCATAAGTTCTGTTACGATTGGAAGTCCAGTCTCAGCTCTCGCTTGGGCCATCATTTTTAGTCCAGCTTCTTCATGTCCTTGGAAAGTATATGGAGAAGTTCTTGGTTTGTATGCTCCACCTCTAAGCATTTGTGCTCCACTTTCTTTTACTTTTTTTGCTAAATAAACAATGTTTTCAAGCTTATCCACACTACATGGACCTGCAATTACACATCTATTTCCACCACCAATTTTTACACCATTTACATCTACGATTGTATCCTCTGGATGAAATTCTCTACTTGCTCTTTTATAAGCAGCTGAAACTTCTACCACTTTAGAAACTCCTGGAAGTGTTGATAAAGGTCTTCCACCTAAATCACTTTTATCTCCAATAATTCCTATAACTGTTTGTTTTTCTCCTGGAGCTAAGCTAACTTCATGCCCCCATTCTTTGATTTGATTTATTGTTTTGTTGATATCTTCTTTACTTGTACCAACTTTCATAACAAGTATCATTATATTTTTCCTTTTTATTAAGACTTTGTCTCTATTTTTATTTTGTAGCTCAATTATAACAAATTTTTATTACTTTTTTTGATATAATTCTGAAAAATTCATTCAGAAAGATACCAAGTGAAACTACAACAACTTACAGAATTACTTAAAAAAGGGATAACACGCTCTATTTTAAAGAAAAAATTATTCGAAATATATCCAGATTTAGACTTCGATACTGCACTAGAATTTATTCAAGCACAAGGTTTAACACTTATAGAACAAAATGGTATTTTTTACCCAGCTACAAATTTTATCAATTTCAAGGATTCAACTTATTGTATAGTTGACATTGAAACCAATGGAAGTAAACCCGAAAATTCACAAATTATTGAAATCGGTGCTGTAAAAATCAAAAATGGAAAAGTAATTGGAACATTTAGTGAATTAATCCGTGCAAAATTCATCCCTCCTTTTATCCAAGGAATTACCGGAATAACTGAAAAAATGGTAAAAAATGAAAAAACTCAAAAAGAAGTTTTGATGAAATTTAAAGAGTTTATAGGAGATGCTATATTCGTAGCACACGATAGCTATTTTGATTTTAATTATATAAAAGCTCAACTTAAAAAAGAAGGTCTTGGAGATTTATTAAATCCTGAAATTTGTACACTTACACTTTCTAAAAAAACTATTGAAGCCACAAGATATGGTCTAAAATATCTTACAGAAGAACTCAATTTACCAAAAGAAACTCTTCATAGAGCCTTGGGCGATGCAAAAACTACAAGTAGAATTATGCTTATGGGATTTGATAAACTTCCAGACGAAATTCAAAAAACAAATGACTTAATAAATTTTGCAAGAGGAAGCCGAACTATTAAAAATAAAATATTAAATAAACAAAAGCCAAAACCTAAAATAAATAAAAATAAAAGAAGGTAAAATTTTTTATTTTACTTTAAAAAAACTGCTTCCGCTTCCGCTAAAATATCCATAATCTTTGTATTTAAAAAGTTCACTATATCTAGCAAGTGCAGGTCTTAAAAGATCATTAAGATCTTCTGCTTTTTTGTTTTCTAAAAGCTCTATCGTAGAAATTTCATCAAAATTACTTTTCTTAGGATTAAAATATTTTTCTCTATACATTTTAAAAACTTCAGGAGTTGAACATTCTACAGGTGGGACAGCAATCTCCACTTCAATTGGCTTTTCATCATAAGGTATAACAATTTCTCCTCTTCCATACACATTTGCCACATCAAAATCATAAATAAAAAATGGAACATCACTTCCAATCTCTGCTCCGATTTTAGCTAATTCATCTTTACTTAAATTTAATCCACTATCTTCATTTACCATATTCAAAAAAGTAGCCGCGTTACTACTTCCTCCTCCAAGACCCGCCATTGCTGGGATGTTTTTTGTTACAATTATCTCTTTTCCTATAAAATAATCTCTCATTTCGGGAAAATTTGTAATTAATTGAAGATAGGCTTTGAAAATCGTATTATCCCTCACGGCACAATCAAAATTTCCAACAATATCAAATTTATCAGCCTCTTTTATCTCTATTTCATCATAAACATTTTTTACTTTCATAAATCTTGAATTTAACTGATGATACCCGTCTTTATAACCTTCTATTTTTAAAAACAAATTTATTTTTGCATAACTTTTTGCTTTTAAACTCATTTATTTCCTTTTATGATAGAATTTAATGAATGAATTATACTTTCATCTGTATCTTGATTTGCTAATTTATTTTGATTTGTAATCTCTTCTACAAGCTCCATTCTGAGTATCGATACATCTCTTGGAGCATCAATACCTATCTTTACTTGATTTTTATCGACAGAAATAATTTTTATAGAAATATCATCACCAACTTTTAGCTCTTCACCAACTTTTCTTTTAATTACTAACATTTTTCTACCTTATTAAGTAAATATTTAATCTCATCATCTATTTTGATAACTGCAAAATAATTATCATATTCTAACAAATATATACCTTTTTGCTGAATTTTAAATTTATTTATATCTAGTTTTCTACCCAAAAACAAATCTTCTTCATTTTCATATTCGTTTTTTTCCAAGTCCAAATATTCAAGTGGATTAAGTACCTTTTCATCTTCAAAATAAAATTCACCTTCATTTATTCTCTCTAAATATGTCAAACTTCCTTCAACTCCAAGTTTAGCAGCTATATCAACTCCAAGACTTCGGATATAAGTTCCTTCACTAACACTTGCTTCAAAACTCAAAAATGGGTGTGAATAATTCGTAACTTTAATATCAAAAATTTCGATATTTATCTCTTTTATATTAACTTCTTCACCAGCTCTTGCCAAATCATAAGCTCGAATTCCATTTATTCTTTTAGCACTATATTTTGGTGGTATTTGAGTTTGTTTACCTTTGAAATTTTCTACAACTTCTATCACTTTTTTTTCATCAAATTTAGCTGGAATTTCAACTTTTTCTATCTTTTCTATATCAAATGTTGGAGAATATGCTCCTAAAAATAGAGTTGCTCTGTAAGTTTTGGGAGTTTTTTTGAGAAATCTAAAAAGCTTCGTGTATTGTCCAAAAGCCACAATCAGACATCCTTTTGCAAAAGGGTCAAGTGTCCCGCTAAAACCTGCTTTTTTTACTCCATATTTCCTTTTTATTTTTCTTAAATAATGATTTGATGAAATAAAAAGCGGTTTATTTACTACAAAAAGTCTGTTATCCATAATTTACCTTTTTTTTAAAGATTGATCTAAAACACTCAACAATAATGCAAATTTTTTAACACTCTAAAAAGCTAAAAAGTGTCAACGCAAGCGCCCTTCGGGTTTGAAGCACACTTTTTTTAACACTTTTTTTCGTTAAAATTTACAGTTGTTTCGTTTATTTAATAAATCTTTTTATTCTATATTTTCTCCACAAAATTATCCAGTATTTCTCTAATATCTCCACCAAAATTAATTTTTAATTTATATTGTTTTCCGACTTTCGTACTTCCTATAACTTTTCCTATTCCAAAAACTTTATGTTTTACCAAATCATTCTTTTTTGTTTCTTTGTTATGAGATACAACGGCTTTATCTTTTACAAGTTCCATTTCGGTTAAGAATCTACTTTTATTTAGAAAATCCCTGCTTCCTCTATTGTATCTGCTTTTTGCATAACTTAAAACAAGCTCTTTTTTCGCTCTTGTAACTGCCACATAAGCAAGTCTTCTCTCTTCTTCGATGTCTGCATCTCCCAAAGGGAAAAATCCTTCTTCAAGTCCAACTACAAAAAGATGATCAAATTCAAGTCCTTTGCTTGCGTGAATAGTCATAATATTTATAGCTTTATCTTCAATATTATCTGCATCTGACTGTAAAGAAAGTTCATTTAAAATCTCTTCTAATTCTAATCCATTTTTGGCATGTTCTCTTATAAGTCCATAAAATTCTTGTAAATTTAGTACCTTGTCTGGATCTTTATAAAATTTCAATAACTCTATTTCATCTTCAATACTAAAAAACAGATCCATAATTGGTTTAATTTTTAGTCTCTCTATCATTTCTACAAACTCTTTTAGTGATTTTGATGCTTTTTTCGTCACAAAAGATACATTTTCACTTGTTACATATTCAAAAAACGATTTATCACCTTTCATATTTGCGATTTTTTCTAAACTTGCTTTTCCAATCCCACGACGAGGTTTATTCACAACCCTTTTGAAAGAATAATCATCATTTGGATTTACTAACAATCTCAAATAAGAGATAATGTCTTTAATCTCTTCTCTTTCATAAAACTTCATTCCACCAACTAATTTATATTCAACATTATTACTTCTAAGTCCATCTTCAATAGCACGACTTAGTGCATTTACTCTATAAAGAATAGCTATTTTATCTGGGCTCACTCCACTTTCTATTAAACTCCTGATTCTTTTAGCAATTGTTTCACTCTCTACCATTTCATTATAATTTTGTAAAATTTCTACTTTTTTACCACTTGGAAGTGTTGGCTTTAAAATCTTATCGTGTCTTGTTTTATTATAAGAAATTAGTTTATTTGCAAGTTCTAAAATCTCAGGCGTTGATCGATAATTTTCTTCAAGTTTTACAATTTTAGCATCAAAAACTTTTTCAAATTCAAGTATGTTTTTGATATTTGCCCCACGAAATCCATAAATTGACTGATCATCATCTCCTACTACACAAATATTATTGTGAGTTAAACAAAGCTTTTTTAATATTTGCATTTGAATGTCATTTGTATCTTGATATTCATCTACCATAATATATTTATATTTTTGGCTATAACTTTTAGCAACCTCATCATATTCATCCAAAATTTTATATGTTAAAAGAAGTAAATCATCGAAATCAACTAAATTATTTTTATCTAAATATGCAATATAATGCTCGTAAATATGAGAAAGCTTTTTGTAATTTTCTTCTTTTGCCATTGCGAGTATTTCATTTGGAGTTAGGAAATTATTTTTATATTTTGATATCTCTTTTGCTACGAAATTAACTGGCAAATCTTGTGAAATACTTTTGATTATTCTTTTTTTATCATCGGTATCAATTATTACAAATGTATTTTTTCTACCTAAAAGATGAATATTCATTTTAAGAAAAATAAGCCCAAATTTATGGAAAGTGGATAAAAGTGGAGGATAAGGCGCATTAATGAGTCTCATAGCTCTTTCTCTCATTTCACTTGCCGCTTTGTTTGTAAATGTAAGAGTAAGTGTATTTTGAGGGTCAATCCCAAGAGATAATAAATAAGCAAGCCTTGCTGTAATTGTTTTTGTTTTTCCACTTCCAGCACCTGCTAGAATCAACATCGCTCCATCAATATGAGTAGCAGCTTCATATTGTGAAGGATTTAAATCTTTTAAAAATTCCATAATTTTCTCCATTTTTAGTATCATATTTATAGTATAATTATATTATATCAAAAAAAGGAACTTTATGAAAATAGCGATAGTTACAATGAGCGATAGAGCAAGTGCCGGAATTTATGAAGACAAAAGTGGAAAAGAACTTGAAGCTTATTTAAGTGAAAATGTGAATAATGAGTATGAAATTGTTTATAGATTAATTCCAGATGATTATGATAAAATAAAAAAAACTCTAAATGAATTAATTAATAAAGAATGTGCTTTAATTTTAACAACCGGAGGAACAGGTCCCGCGCTAAGGGATGTTACTCCTGAAGCTACCAAAGAAGTTTTAGACAAAGAACTACCTGGATTTGGAGAGCTTATGAGAATGCACTCTTTAAAATATGTGCCAACTTCTATTTTGGCAAGAGGCACCGCAGGAGTTGCTAAAAAAAGCTTTATTTTAAATCTGCCCGGAAGCCCAAAAGCGATTAGAGAAAACCTCGAGGCAGTATTTCCAGCAATTCCTTATGCAATTGATTTGATTGGTGGAGATTACATAGAAAGTGATATAGCTTTTCGTCCTAAAAAGAAAAAATAAGAACTTAAAACATTGAAAAAAGTACTAACTAACTAAATAAATGAAACAACTACAAATTTTAATGAAAAAAAGCGTTAAAAAATTTGTTTTATTGTTGAGTGTTTTAGGATAGTACTTATAATTATTTATAGATTTGGAAAGAAATAATAAAATACAAATATTGTCTTAATTAAGAAATTATGCTAAAATAAAATAAAAAAGGAAAATTATGTTAAAACCATTAGATATGCAAAGTCCTGAATTTAAAGCAGAACTTGAAAAAACAAAAGAATTTACTAAAAAAGTTGTTGAAAGTAGAAATTGGGCATTTAATCCTGATAAAGAGATTGTAGATACTGTACTTTTAGGATTAACAAGAAATAAAGTTTTATATGGAAAAAGATTTTGTCCTTGTTTTATGGTAGATAAAACAGAAGATGGAAAATATAAAAGTACAGATGACAGAATTTGTCCTTGTAAACCTGCAATTAATGATGAGGTTACAAATAAAGGTATGTGCCACTGTGGAATATTTATAAAAAAGGAAGATAAATGACAACTAATTTAAATTCCAAAGATAAAGAATTTCAAGAAGAATTCGTAAGAACAGAAGAATTTGTAAATAAAGTAACTAAACAATTTAATTGGAAATTAAATCCTGATGAAGCAGTTGTTGAAAGAGTTATGAAAGGCCTTACAAACAATAAATTACTTCATGGCAAAAGATATTGTCCTTGCTTCGTACCTCAATTTACAAAAGAAGATAGAATCTGCCCTTGTAAACCTGCAATTAATGATGAAATTCCAAATAAAGGTATGTGCCACTGTGGAATCTTCTGTACAGAAGAATTTGCAAATAAAACCTCACAAAATGAAGATCATCAAGAAGTAGAAGAAATAGTTAAAGTTGATAAAAACCAAGCAAAAGAAACTTTAGCAAAAGAACAACTAACAGGTGAAGAATTGGAGTTACTTCTAAAAGCAAGAAAACAAGGTATGGTTAAATTCAAACTTTTAGACATAAGAGAACCATTTGAATGGCAAATGGGTAGAATCAAAGATACAGACTTTTTAGTACCTACAAGTAACTTCTATGCAGAACTTGAAAAAGTAATGCCACATAAAGATGAACCGTGGATATTATATTGCCATGTAGGAAGTAGAAGTGCATATGTCCAAAAAGTATTAACTTCACAAGAAGAATTCCCACATATCGGAAACTTAACTTATGGAATTGCAGCATACAAAGGAGAGATTGTAAAATGATAATTTGTAAAAATTTATCTAACAAATGGAAAAGTTGACAAAATAGAAGAAATTTCTTCAAGAAATGAATATTGAAGAGATTGTAAGTGCTTTTATATTTAGAGAGTTGTATAATTACAATTAATGAAAATAAACTGCCCATCCAAGTGTCAACACTGCTAAAAATAGTAGATTCAATACTGCTTTTTTCATTTGCCATTTAGAAAAAACCCCTGCATACAACGCTTTTAAAACATTATTACTCGCTGCTGCTATTAAAATAGCCTGAATTATATCACTTTGTGTAACTGCATATTTTCCTTGAATTAATGATAAAATAAAAGGGTCAATATCTGTAAATCCAACTATTGCTGAAAGTACTTGAAGACCTGTGTTTCCAAAGTGAAAGATAACTACCTTTGTAATTACTGCCATAACAATAAAAAGTCCTGCAAAAATAAATGCTACTTGAAGTTCAAGTGGATTGGAATCTACATTGGATTTCACATTTTCACTATTTTCTCTTAAAAAATAGAATATTATTAAACTTACCAAAAACAAACTACTAAAAGGTAAAACTAGACTTTTTGATAAACTAAAATTGAAAATAGCTACAATTACAAGAAGTCTTAAATACATAATCCCTGTAGCTACTATGATAGAACCTTGAACTAAATTCGTAGCACCTTTTTTGGCCAAAACTACAGTTGTAGCAGTTGAAGAATAGATACCACCCAAAATCCCTGTTACCATTATTCCTGTGCGAGGTAAAAAATATTTTTGTAAAATATAACTTGTATAACTAATTGAGCTAACAACTACCACTGCCAGCCAAATTTTGAATGGAGATACACTCACATAAGGAATTACATTTTTATCTGGTAAAATCGGTAAAATAACAACTGAAAGTAGTAAAAATTTAGAAAGTGTAACTAATTCTTCATTATTTATTTTTTGTGTGAGCTCTTTTATCTTTGGTTTTGAAGAAAGAATAAAAACGATAGAAACATAAATCAAAGGGATATAATAGATTGATCTTTCTTCAATTCCGGAAAATGAATAAGTAATAAGTGAGATTAAAATAGTAAGAATACCTTTTTTACCTATTTTTAATTTATGGATGTAAAATATAGACAAAAAAATACTCAAAACAAAAAGTCCAAGCATATAGATTTGAAAATTCATCAAATGTAAAACAAATCCAAGCATAGCAATAAATGTAAAGGTTCTAGTCGTTCCTACACTAAAAACGTCTTCTTTTTGTGCATAATATTCTCTAAGCTCCAATCCCGTCAAAAATCCAAAAATCACTACTACCAAAAATTTAATTAATAAAGTTATGTTTAATATTTCGTACATAAATTTATCCTTCTTTATTTAAAATAATATCAGTTTCTAATCCATTAGAATAATTTTTTATAATAAATTGACCATTAAATGATTTTTCAATAATCTGTCTTGACATATAAAGACCCAATCCTGTTCCTTGTGCTGCAAATTTAGTAGAAAAATATGGGTCAGTCAATTTATTGATAATTTTTTCATCAACCCCACCCCCATTATCTTTTATACTTAATATTATACTGTCTTCATTTTCTTCTACATCAATTATAATTTTAGGATCTCTTATTTTTCTTTCTACAAAGGCATCTTTTGAGTTATTAAAAATATTCACTAACACCTGGGCTAATTCATTGGAATAACCATTTAATTTAATATCATTATCAATATTAATTATTATATCTATTCCATGAGCTTTGAAACTACCCTCTACTATTTTTAAACTATCTTCTATTACTTTTGTTAGATAAAACTCTTTTTTTATTTTTTCCGGTTTTAAAAAATTTCTAAAATCATCTATGGTTTGAGACATCTTTTGAATTAAATAGTTAGTTTTTTTACTAAATTCTTCAATCTTTTCACTATTTAATTCCCCTTCTTCATATTCTATAGTACACTCAGCAATATATAAATTTAAAGCATTTAATGGCTGTCTCCATTGATGAGCTATATTCCCTATCATTTCCCCTAAAGCTGCAGATTTTGATTGTTGGATTAATAATTTTTCTTGTTTTTTAAATTCTGTAATATCAACAGCTTTAAATATAGCACCTTTACACTCGTTTTGAGCTGAATTTTTGTCGATATAAGGTAATATTCTTACTTTATATATCTTTTCATTATAAATAATCTCAAAATTTAATTCTTCTTTATTATTAATGACTTGACTTAATTTTTCCTTTAAATCCCCAAAATTAATTTTACTTTTTAATAATGAAATATTTTCATTTATATTACTATCTGATATATCAAATAATTCTTTTGTTTTGGGAGTAAATAATTTAATTTTCAAATCTTTATTAACTATAATTACTGCAAAATCTAAAAGACTAAAAATATTTTCTAAATCATTTGTTTTATTTATTAAAAGCTCAGTCTTTAAATTTAACTCATTATTTACATTTCTAAGTTCTTCGTTTGTAGATTGTAACTCTTCATTTGTGGATTGTAACTCCTCAGTCGTAGATTGAAGTTCTTCGTTTGAAATCTCAAGTTCTTCTATTGTTGTTTGAAAACGTTCTTTTGTTAGCATTAATTGAGATTCAAGTTCTTTAATATAAATTGAAATATCTTTGTTGTTTGAGCTTAAAGTAGCTTCCGTATATAAATTATCCCCAATTTCAATAAAAACTACTGCTATAGAATCCATCAAATAACCTATGTTTTTTAATGGAAAGACCAATATATTTACATAAGTTATTTTATTTGTTTTAAATAATTTCACTATTTTATCAAAACAACTATGTTCTTTTCTTACTTTGGAAATAAGATATCTCAAATCTAATTTCATATCTTCTTTGATTAATGAGGTTATATCACTATTAAAACTCCCGCTATGAATATCTATATATTTTTGGGCATTCCCAGATATAAAAGAAACATCATTATTTCTATTTATGATAATAAAATTTTTAAATAATTCTTTTTTTAAAGAATCTGCCATAGATTGATATATAATATCTTCTTTATTTAATTTAACATTTGTTTTTTCTTTTATATGTAATTTGTTAGAATATTTTTTAGGATAATATATTAAACTTTCCATCGAAGCTTTTTCTTTACTTGTATCTTTTTTAAATATTTTTGCTGTTCTTTCCAATGGTATAAATATTTTTTGTAAATTATTAATAGCTTCACTTTTCCCTAAAAACAATATTCCATCATCTTTTAAAGAATGATGAAAAATTTTTATAATTCTATTTTGCAATGTTGAATTGAAATAAATTAATAAATTTCTACAACTTATCAAATCTAATTTTAAAAATGGTGGATTTTTTATAACATCATGAATTGAAAAAACAACAAATTCCCTAATTTCTTTAACTATTTTATATTTATCATCTATTTCTTCAAAATAGGTATCTAAATATTCTTTATTAATATTTTTTATTTCACTTTTGGAATATATTCCACTTCTTGCCTTTTTTATAGCATCTTCACTTATATCTGTTGCAAATATTATAATTTTTTTATTTATATTTAATGCTTTTAAAATTTTATGTAATATTATCGCAATTGAATAAGCTTCTTTTCCTGATGCACATCCAACTACCCAAACTCTGATTTCTTTATCTTTACTATTTTTTATTAAATTACAAAGATATTCTTCTAATTTTTTCCATGCATTTTTATCTCTAAAAAAATCTGTAACAATTATAATTAAATCTTTATATAACAATTTAAGTTCTTTGGGATTGTTTTTTAAAATTTTAATATATTTTGATAAACTATCTACCCCATTTATCACCATTCTTCTTTCTAATCTTCTTCGAAGAGTTTCTATTTTATAATCACTAAAATCTATATTAAAATTATATTCAAGCATATCAACAATAGCATCAACATCACTTATTGCAATATTTTTAATTATTGTATTTTTATTATTTAAAATCTTAGATAACTTTTTAATTATTTTTTTTATCTCAAAAACAACATCTACACATCCAGTTTTGATCGATGCTTGAGGCATAGAAGCAAATTTTGCTTCTTTTGGATCTTGAACCATTGTAATTCCACCTGCATTTTTAATAGATTCAATTCCTTTTGCTCCATCACTTCCGCTTCCTGACAAAATTATTGCTATAGCATTTTCACCAAACTCTTTTGCTAATGATGTGAAAAAAAGATTAATTGAAGGTTTTGGATATGTATTTTTAGATACAGTTAGTAATTCAAAATATTTTTTATCATTTATTGTTAAATTATTATTTGGAGGGCAAATATAAATAGTTTTGGGTAAAATTTTCATATTATTTTCTATCATTTTGATAGGTAGCTCAGTAAATTTTGATAATAACTCTCCTAACATTGTAGGATGATTAGAAGTCAAGATGCTGAATAATAATATATACTATATTACTGATATTTGTATCTATATTTGATACAAACTCCTGTAATGCTTCATATCCTCCTGCACTTGCTCCAAGAGCTACTACTTTTAATTTATTCATAAACCTACCTTTTATTTATCATCTTATTTCTTAACTATCACTATTAAAAATATCTCTTGTATATACTTTTTCTTTTACATCTTTTAAAGTATCACTAAATCTATTTGCTACAATTACATCTGATATTTTCTTAAATTCATCTAAATCTTTTATAACTCTTGAATGAAAAAATGTATCTTCTTTTAATGCTGGTTCGTAGATAACTACTTCTATACCTTTTGCTTTTATTCTTTTCATTACACCTTGGATAGCACTACTTCTGAAATTATCACTTCCTGACTTCATAACTAGTCTATAAACTCCTACTATTTTTGGATTTCTTTTGATAATAGAATCAGCTATAAAATCTTTTCTTGTTGAATTTGATTTTACGATAGCTTCCATTATATTATTTGGAACATCTTTGTAGTTTGCTAAAAGTTGTTTAGTATCTTTTGGTAAGCAATATCCTCCATATCCAAAACTTGGATTATTGTAGTGAGTTCCTATTCTTGGATCAAGTCCAATACCTTCTATAATTTGTTTAGAATTTAATCCGTGAGTTTGTGCATAAGAGTCAAGTTCATTAAAAAATGAAACTCTCATAGCTAAATATGTATTTGCAAAAAGTTTAATAGCTTCTGCTTCTGTAGAATCTGTAAAAAGAATATTTATATTTTCTTTAATAGCACCTTCTTTTAAAAGCCCTGCAAATATTTCCGCTCTTTCGCTTTGTTCTCCTACTACAATTCTACTTGGATATAAATTATCATACAGGGCTTTTCCTTCTCTTAAAAATTCTGGAGAAAAAATGATATTATCTGTATTAAATTCTTCTCTTAATTTTTTAGTATAACCTACAGGAATTGTTGATTTTATTACCATTGTTGTATTTGGATTGATTGATAACACATCTTTGATGACAAATTCTATACTTTTAGTATTAAAATAGTTAGTTTCAGGGTCATAATCAGTTGGAGTTGCTATTATTACATAATCAGCATCTTTATAAGCTTTTTCCTTATCTAAAGTAGCTTTGAATTTTCCTTCTTTTACAAGTTTTGGTAAATACTCTTCTATCTCTTTATCTTCTATTGGAGAAATACCTTTTTGTAACATTTCTACTTTTTCAGGGATAATATCAAGTGCAACAACATCATTATTTTGCGCAAGTAATGTTCCATTACTAAGCCCCACATATCCAGTACCTGCTATTGCTATTTTATATTTTTGTCCATTTTCTTTTAACATTAAAATCCTTTATATTCAAATTATATTAAGATTATATCAAATTTTTATTTTCTTTTTGTTATAATCTAACAAAAAAAGGTAAATAATGAATTTAGAAAAAATATATGAAATTGTTACTAAAAGAAATGAAAAAGTAAATTCTCTTTATAATGATTTAGGAGAATATAAAAAGCTTTTTGAAGATATTTTGCAAGAGATAAATTTAGAAATAAATGAAGAAACTATGCATTCTATCACTCAAAGATTTGTAAATTTAAGAGAAGATGCGCTTCTAAATATGATGAAAAAAGCAAATTTTTCAAATGAAGAAATTATAAAAGCACAAATCACAGTCTATAACTATGTGAAAAAGTTTTGGCTAACAAGTCACAAAGAGATGATAGAAGAGATGAAAGAATATTTAACTCCTTTTTATTATGAATTATTTAAAGGAATACATAATGTAGGAATTGTATTTAGTGATTGGCAAATAGAATGGACAAATGCCATAATAAATGGAATCAATCAAGATTTACTTACTGAATTTAATGGTGATGAAGCTAAAATATTTGAAATGCTCAGAAGTAAACAACTTTTTGATTTAGGACATAATGGAGAAGCAGATAGATGTTATACAGTTTTAGTGAAAGTTGGCGATAAATATGAAGTAAAAACTTATCCAGAAATATTTAAAAGTGAAATATATTTAGCTACAAAACATTTACAAGAATTAATCATAAAACTAAATAATTATGAAGATGAATATAAAAAAGAGTGGATTAATTATCTAAACAAAATAAATGACGCTCTTTTATGCGAAGATAGACACAATTTAGTAAAAAAATGGAGTGAAGTTGATATCGCGTGGATGGATGTAAAAAGTCCTATTCAAGTAGGTCATCCTCTTGAATATTATGAAGACCATTTCAGAAAAACAGTTGCACTTGAACTAGACATCAGAGTAACCAATCCAAACAGAAAAAGCGAAGTAAAACAAAATATAATTAAAATGTATAAAAAATTAAACAGAGATGAAAAAACTCTAAATTTTGCACTTCAAAAAATAGATGAAACACAACTCTATTTAGGCCGTCCAGCTACATTTTATGGAGCAGAATTAAATGGACTATTTTCTGCACAAGTTGTTCCAAATGATGAGGTAGCATCAAGCTTGAAAGGAAAAAAAATATTTGCTTTTGCAGATAAGATTTTAGAAGATGCTAAGGCAAAACCAAAAATGAAAATAAGTTATGAAGTTTTTGGTAAAGAATTTATGGATAAACAATATGCATTTTTAGAAAATAGTGAGTTGTGGCATAAAGTTTATGATATTACAACTATTGGTCACGAATTTGGTCATATTTTGTGGCTTGATGTTGATAGTGAATCTGTAATGAATGAAACGGGAAGTTTCAAAAATGTAGAAGAGTTTAAAGCTACAACTGGTGGACTTATGGCTTTCTTTACGAATGAAGATAAAGAATTAAAAGAACTCATTATAAATGATACTATCAAAAGAGGAGTTGGACTAATTGCTTGGATGGAGGTGGGAGAAGTATTGCCTTATTATTGTGAGGGACTAATTCATCTAACTGGACTTTTTGAGTGTGGAGTTTTAGAATTTGATGGTAAACTAAAAATAAATGTAAATGCAGAAAATTATCAAAAACTAAAAGCTTGGTATAAAAAAACTTATCTTGATTTAGCTGAGAATTATTATCTTAAAAAAGTTGATCCAAAAGGATTTTTAGATAAATTTATTATAAAAAAAGATGGAAAACAGTTACCAAAAGAGATAAAAGTAAAAGAGTTTGTAAACTGCTATTATGAATTATACAAAGAAATAGGACAAGTAACACTATGATAATTTTATTTGATTTAGACGGAACACTGATTGATTCAACAGAAGCTATTTTAGAAAGCTTTTATGCTTCTTTTAAAGCTTTTAATACAAGAGTTCCAAGTGATGAAAAGATAAAATCTTTCATCGGCCTTCCTCTTGATATTATGTTTGTAAAATTAGGAGTACCTGAAGAAAAAAAGTGGGATTATGTAGATACTTACAAAAAACATTATCGCCCTATTTCCAAACAAAAAACAATTCTTCTTCCGTTTGCAAAAGAAGCAATACTAAAAGCCAGTAAAATTGCTACTTTAGGGATCGTAACGACTAAGACTTCATTATATTCAAGAGAACTTATGGAACATTTTGGAATGATGAAGTATTTTGACGTTTTAATAGGTCGTGATGATGTAACTCATCCAAAACCTCATCCTGAACCTATTTTCAAAGCAATTGAAAAATTGGATACTAAAAATAAAAAAATTTATATGATTGGCGATACTTGTTTAGATTGCATAAGTGCAAAAGAAGCCGGAATTAATTCTATCGGTGTTCATAGCGGATATGGAGATAGAAAAGATTTGAAAAAATGCTGTGAAATTGTAAAAGAAAATGTTTTAGAAGCTGTAGAGTTTCTTAGCAATAAGGATTAGTTAGTGATATTAAAAAATAAACTTGATATTAAAAATGAGATAAAATTAGCTAAAGTTGAAGAAAAACTTAGTAAACTAAAAGCTAAAAAACTATTTAAAAGTGAGTTTTTCGATACTTTGAGAGCTGGGACTTTCGAAAGTTTAGCAACTATTCATAAGGAGATGTTTTGTGACATTTATGATTTTGCTGGAGAGATTAGAAATGTTAATATCTCAAAAGGTAATTTTAGATTTGTACCTGTTACATATTTACAAGAAGCAATTAAACAAATAGAAAAAATGCCTCAATCTTCTTTTGATAAAATAGTTGAAAAATATGTAGAAATGAATGTGGCTCATCCTTTCCGTGAAGGAAATGGTAGAAGTATGAGAATTTGGCTTGATTTAATGTTGAAAAATTCTATTAAAAAAGTTGTTGATTGGAATAGTATTGATAGAGATGATTATCTTTTGGCAATGCAAAGAAGTCCTATAAAAGATACAGAAATAAAAATACTTCTAAAAAATGCATTAACTGATAAAATTGATAATCCTGATGTCTTTATGAAAGGTATTGATGCGAGTTATTATTATGAAGGATATAGTTTTTATAAAACTAAAGAATTAGGAGAAGTAAAATGAATATAAATAGTAATTCAATGATATCCCATCAAAGTTTAATGAATATTACTGCAAATAATATTGCAAATGTGAATAGTAAAAATTTTACAGCAAAAGATGGAAAAATAGAAAATAATTTAAAAGTGAATATCAGGGATACAAATAAACCTACAGATTTAACAAAAGAAATAACAGATATGATTTCTACTCAAGAAGGTTTTGAAGCTCAAGTGCCAGTTATCAAAACAGAAGATAAGATAATGGGTACTTTGCTTGATATGAAAGTATAAATTTTTATTAACTCTTTATTAACCCTAGCTTAATATAATTCCTCCATCAAAACAAAAAGGAGAAATTATGCAACTTGATTCTTTGATTCTAGATGAAAATAATATGGGGTTTATTCCCTCTACTGGAGCTACATTTCAATTAAATAAAATAGGAAAAGAGATTTTAGCTTTATTAAAAGATGGATTTGGTAAAGATATTATCGTTGAAACATTATCTAAAAAATATAATATTGATGAAAAAGAAGTTTTTATTGATGTAAGTGATTTTTTGGCCAAACTTAAAATTTATGGATTTGAAGTATGAAAATAGCAATAAGTGGATTAAATGCAACAGACAATCCAGCTCCTGGACTTCCAGTGGCTAAATCATTACAAACTTACGAATTAATTGGATTTAGTTATGACCCAAACGAACCAGCAAACTATTTAGATAATTTTAAAACTAAATATTTAATGCCTTATCCTGCTTTAGGATTTGAGGAGTTAAAAAACAGACTAGAATACATCACTCAAAAAGAGGGGCAAATTGATTTAATTATACCTTGTTTGGATGCTGAACTTCCTTTATACATAAAATATCAAAATGAACTTGAAAAAATAGGAATCAAAACATTTTTACCAAATTTAGAAAGTTTTGAACTTAGAAACAAAAACAAACTTGCCAAACTTTCAAAAGAGCTAAATTTAAAATATCCTGATACTTTCGAAATATCATCTATCAAAGAAATGACAGATTTAATAAGAGAAAAAGAAATAGAATTCCCTTTTATGGTAAAAGGAAACTATTATAAAGCTTACAAAGCACACACGATAGAAGAAGCAATTGAGCATTTTTACACTATCTCAAACGAATGGGGATTTCCTGTATTACTTCAAGAAACAGTAACTGGTGAAGAAATAAATTTAGTTGGAGTTGCAGATGGAGAAGGGAATTTAAAAGGTGCCGTTTCTATGAAAAAACTCACAACCACAACGCTAGGAAAAATTTGGAGTGGAATTACAATTGATAATCAAAAATTAATTGAAACTGCTAAAAAGTTTGTAAAAGCAACTAAATGGCGAGGTCCATTTGAGCTTGAATGTATGGCAAACGGGGATGAAGTTTATATGATTGAAATTAATCCACGATTTCCAGCGTGGGTATATTTTGCAACAAGTGTGGGAATAAATTTACCCCAAATGGTAGTAAAATTAGCAAATGGTGAAAAAGTAGAAGAGAATTTAGAATTTCCGGTCGGAAAAATGTATATGAGATTTACAGATGAAGTGGTAGTAGATTACACACAATTTATGAAATTATTAAGCACAAAGGAGTTATAAAATGAGTTATCAAAAACCTACAATTAATAGAGTTGATTTTGCAATGAGTAGCAAATATGGAAGCCCTCTTAAAACACAAAAAATAAGAGAAAATATAGAAGGTGTTAGTGTTAAAGAATTGACTGAAAAATATGGAAGCCCTCTTTTTGTCTATTCACAAAGAGAAATTGAGAATAAATATAATACTTTATATAACGCCTTTTCAAGTAGATATCCAAATATTCAATTTGGGTGGAGTTATAAAACAAACTATTTAAATGCAATTTGTAATATTTTTCATAAACTTGGAAGTATTGCTGAGGTTGTAAGTGAATTTGAATATGAAAAAGCAAGAAATTTAGGAATAGAAGGTAAAAATATTATTTTTAACGGACCTTATAAACCAAAAGAAGCTCTAAAAATAGCAGTTCAAGAAGGAGCAAAAATCCACATCGACAATCTTTTTGAAATAAATGATTTAGAAGATATAACCGATGAATTGGGTGTTACTATTCCAGTAGCTATTAGAGTAAATATGGATACTGGTATTTATCCACAATGGAGTAGATTTGGATTTAATTATGAAAGTGGAGAGGCTTATGAAGCAGTTAGAAGAATTCATAAAAATAAAAAACTATATTTAACCGGACTTCATTCTCATATCGGAACTTTTATGCTTGATGCAAATGCTTATAAGCTTGAAACTGCCAAATTAATGCAATTAAAAGCACAAATTGAAGCTGATTTTGAATATGAAATTGAATATATTGATATTGGTGGAGGATTTGCAAGTAAAAATCATTTAAAAGGTATCTATCAAGCTCCAGAAGTAATTGTACCAACTGCTGATGATTATGCAGAAGCCATTACAAGTGCTATTTATGAAAACAATAGAAGTGAAAAACTTCCAAAACTTTATCTAGAAACTGGAAGACATTTAGTCGATGAAGCGGGATATTTACTAACAAGTGTTTGGGGATACAAAAGATTCCCCGATGGAAAAAAAGGTTATATTTTAGATGCAGGGGTAAATCTACTTTATACAGCAACTTGGTATAATTTCAATATCGAACTTGATAAAAGATATGAAGGAATAAATGAACCAAGTATGTTAAATGGCCCACTTTGTATGAATATTGATATTATAAATGAAAATATTATGCTTCCAGCACTCGATCGTGGAACTATTTTGACAGTTAGTCCAGTTGGAGCTTATAACTATACTCAAGCAATGCAATTTATCAGATACAGACCAAAAGTTGTATTAATTGATAATGACAGTAAAGTTCATATCATAAAAGATGATGATGATTTAAGCACAATTAATTACAAAGAAAAGTTACCAGAATATTTGGAGTTAAATAAATAATGATAAAAAAAGCAACACTAATTTTTAAACCCTATTCAGCACTTATATTTTTGGATAACAAAATTGCTGGTGCAATCCTTTTTGCCCTTAGCTTTTTAATCCCAAGTGTAGGAATTAGTGGAGTTTTTGCAGTTTTAATAACTATTATTTTTGCAGAATTTATTACACTTAGAGAAGAAGTATTAGAAAATGGTTTTTATCTTTATAACTCTTTATTAGTTGGTATGGGAATTGGATATATTTTTTCACCAACATTTCTAAGTTTTTTTCTTATACTTATTTTATCTTCCTTTACATTTTTACTATCATTTATTTTATATAGACTTTTTTCAGTTTATAAAATTCCGATTTTATCTCTTCCTTTTTCAATTATAACAATAATTGCATATCTTGCAAGTCTGAAATATTCATATCTTTACTCAAATTTGATTAATTCACACATTGCATATGACATTCATATATATTCATTAATTGACCCATTTTTTAGATCCCTTGGGACTATCTTTTTCTTGCCAAATGTATTGGCTGGTTTGATAATTAGTTTGATAATTTTATACTTTTCAAGAATTACATTTTTTATGGGAATAATAAGTTTTTATTTAGGAATTTTTATACATTCACTTTTGATTAGTAGTTTTACACAAGCTCTAAACGACCCTTATGCATTTAACTATATTTTAGTTGGAATTGCTCTTGGAGGGATATTTTTACTCCCAACTCTAAAAAATTATATTTTGGCCTTTTTAGGTGTTATTATGAGTGTTGTAATTGTAGATGCAATGAATGTATTTTTCAATTATTATGCAATTCCAGTTTTTACAATTCCTTTTAACACGATTGTAATGATGTTTATTTTTGTTTTATCATCAATCTATTATAAAGAATTTAATTACAACATCAAAAAAACTCCTGAGAAATCACTTAGTTACTATTTAAGCAATATTTTTAGATTTGGTAAAGATATAAAAATAGCTTTACCTTTTAGTGGAGAGTGGTATGTTTATCAAACTTTCAATGGAGAATGGACTCATAAAGGTAAGTGGAAATATGCTTACGATTTTATAATCAAAAAAGATAATAAAAGTTACAAAGATGAAGGACTTTATCCAAGTGATTACTACTCTTTTGGTGAAAGTTTATTATCACCTGTAAATGGATATATAGTTGCTTTAAGAGATGATTTAGCTGATAATATTATTGGCGAAGTTGATAGAATTAATAATTGGGGAAATTATATAATTATCAAAAACGATGCTGGGTATTTTGTAGAAATAAGTCACTTAATGCAATATTCAATAAATGTAAAAGTTGGAGACTATGTTCATCAAGGACAAATCATAGCAAAATGTGGAAATAGCGGCTATTCTCCTGAACCTCACATTCATATTCAACTGCAAAAATTTGCAATTTTAGGAAGTGAAACTATTCCTTTTGTATTTAGTGAATATATAAAAGAAAATAAATTATTTTACAATTCACTACCTAAAAAAGATGAAACAATAAAATCTTTAATTATTGATAAATCAATGCAACTTAGATTCAATTTTATTTTGGATGATGTTTATAAATACATAAATGAAAAAGATGAAGAAATCGAATTTAAAGTAAATATGAATTCATTTGGAGAATTTTATTTTACAGATAAAAACAGTAATAAATTATATTTTTATTCTACACCATCTCTATTTTATTTTTATAATTATGAAGGAAACAGTAGTTATTTAAAAGAACTATTCAAATTAGCACCAAAAATCCCATTTATAAATGCTAAGAATATAAAATATATCGATGTTTTACCTATATATCTACTTCATAATAAAGTAAAAAGTTCTTTAATTGAGTTTATGTCAGCATTTAAACCATCTATTTATAAAAAAGAATTTAGTTATAATTTCAATAGCTTAACTTTATCTTCACAATTTGGTACAATTAAATTAAATATGTATAAAAAAGGATTTTCCCAAATCCAAACTAAAGATTTTACTTTAAGGAGAATTGATTGAAAAAATTATTATTACTTTTTTTAGCTGTTTTTTTAGTGGCAGGAGAAATAAATAGTGCATACAAAAACTCATATAATTATGAAAAAACTGGGAATTACAAAGATGCTATAAAAGCATTAATTCCTATTTATAACAAATATCCCAAAGGTTATACTCTAAATTTACGACTTGGATATCTTTTTTATATGAATAAAAACTACAAAAATGCTATTAGTTATTACAAAAAAGCATCTCTTGTTTTACCAAACTCATTTGAACCAAAACTTGGACTTATGAGAGCTTATTTGACAATAGGAGACAATCAAAATGTAACTAATATAGGGTATTCTATATTAAAAATTGATTTATATAATTATTATGCAAATTTATATATCATTGATTCACTTATAAATCAAAAAAAATATGATGATGCACTTACTTTTGTGGATAAAATGTTAACTATATATCCAACTGATATAACTTATCTTGTAAAATTAGCTAAAATTTATGAAGTTAAAAATCCAGCTTATGCTAAAAAAATTTATAAAGAGTCTATCTTAATTTTAGACCCAAACAATGTAGCTGCTAAAATTTATTTAAATAAATGATAAAAATACTAATTTATGAAACAAATTCTTATTGGATAGAAAATTTAAAGCTTCTTCCTTATGAACTTGAGTTTTGTTTTAATGAAGAAGAAGTTTATAAAAAAACTTATAAACATAAATATGATTTTTATATTTTTGATTTTGAAGGATATTCAATTTTAAAAGAGTTAAAAGAATCAGGAGATAAAACAATTTCGATATTTTTAAGTAATTTTGAAGACTTTAATTCACAAAAAAAGGCATATAAAATTGCAGATGATTTTTTTAAAAAATCTTGCACTTATATTGAAGAAATAAAAATTAAACTAGAATATTACATCAAAAAAATATATAACTTATCTAAAATAATAAGATATAATAATATATATTTTCATTCTTATTCTAATGTAATTTATAAAAATGAAAAAAAAATAGAGTTAACAACTTTGGAAAAAGAGTTGTTAATTTTGTTTTTTAAAAACAAAAACAAATACTTAAATAAAGATGAGTTATTAGAGCTTTTATCTATTACCATAGGAACTTTAAAAGTAAAAATAACTCATCTTAGAAAACTTGGATTCAAGATTGAAAACAGACGAGAAATTGGCTATATATTAAAGGATTAAAATGAAAAAATTGGTATTAGTAGGATTGGTTGGATTAGGTAGTTTAGTAATGGCACAAACATATTATTCTGTATTGCCATATGCAGGTGCAATTAATTATTCAGGAGACACAACAAAAGATAATGGGCATGTAGGTGGAGTATATTTATCTGCTTTTGAATCACCTTATAAAGTAGAATTAGACGCAGAACATACAAGAATAAAATACAAAGATACTACACCTACTCTAAATCAAAATGATTTTACAGGAATTTTTCACTATTATCAAGGATACAATTTAGATTATAAAGTAGGTATGCATCATATTTCAAGTGATGATGAACTTACAGATAAAGCAAATATCTATTTAGCTGGAATTTTATATTATCAAACACTAAAATATAATGCAGGAGTAAATCTATATTATAGTGATTATTCCAATCTTTCAACTTCTCCAAAAATTTGTCAAATTTCTCCAAAAGCTGGAATTAATTTTGGTAACTATTATTCTAAAACAGGAAGTTTTTATGCTGGGGCAAAAGTTGATTATATTCATCCAACAAGCAATAAAGATAAAAACAATTTAAAATCAAATTACACATCAATTGAACTTAGTTTATCAAATTACAAAGGTGCTTTTACAACTAAACTTAGTGGATGGATTGGTAAAAGAGTATTTGATGTAGCTAATGGTGGATTTATAGTAAATAATCTAACAGGTGTACAAAAAGCAGGAGCAAAAATTAGTGAAAGTTATAAAATAGATAAAAAATCAAATGTTAAAGTTGAGTATTCTTATACTAAATTTGATGGGGATACATCAGGAACTGCTCATAGCAATACTTATTTAGCAAGTTATAATTACAATTTTTAATTAATTATTAACTACATAAAAAAAAGTGGGATAATATGGATTGTAAAAAGGTTTGATTATAGCTTCTTGATACAATTTTCTTTGTATTATAGAAGTTATTTTCCCTACTTTTACACCTTCATAAAAAATTCTATCTAATCCACTTGTAACTACTAAATCCCCAATATTTATTTTTTTATAATTTGGAATATATTTTACAATTAACTCTTCCCCACCAAAAGCAATTCCTGGAATTTTATCTTTTCCAATAAAAACAGTATAACTTGTGTTTGGATTTGTATTAAGTAAAGCTAAAGAGTAACTATTATAAGATTTAGTTACGATTCCAGCTACTTCTTTATTGTAAATAATTCCCTTTGGATGAGATAATTTTTTATCGCTGTAATTCACATAAATAGATGTTATATCTGGAAGATTTGCATAAGAAATAGTCTCGGCAAAAACTATTTTGGGATTATTTACTATTTGAAAATTTTTTAATTTTTTATAATTTGAAATAATTGGATAAATTGATTCTATATAATCTCTATACATTTTATTGTTTTTTGTAAGAGTTTGAATCTGTTTCACTTGATTAAAATAGGAACTTAATTCAAATTTAACAATATCATAAGAAGATATTATCTCTTCTTTGATAAAATTAAAACTAAATAAAACAGATTCTTTAATTTCACTTTTTAAATAAAAAGAAATAGCTATAATAATAGCTATAATAGTATAGAAAATTTTTTTATTCATTTAGGGCAGATGAAAGTATTTCTATATTTTCCAACGCTTTACCAGTTCCTCTTGCAACTGCTAAAAGTGGGTCTTCTGCAACATATACTGGAAGTTTCACTAAGTCTCTTAGATATTTATCAAGTCCTCTAAGAAGTGCTCCACCACCAGTTAAAATAACTCCATTTTCCACAATATCACCTGCTAAATCTGCTGGTGTTTCTTCTAAAACTTGTTTTAATGCTTCACCTATTTCTTTAACAGGCTCTTTTATAGCTTCTCTTACATCTTCACTTGAAATTTCTATTGTATTTAAAAGTCCTGTAATTCTATCTTTTCCTTTGATAAACATTTTCAGCTCTTCATCAAGTTTAGATGCACTTCCAATTTCCATTTTTATCTCTTCTGCGCCTCTTTCACCAATTTGAAGAGAATAAGTTTTATTTATATAATCAACTATTGATTTATCAAACTTATCACCTGCAACTCTAATTGATTTAGACACAACTAAACCACCTAATGAAATAACACCTATTTCAGTTGTCCCACCACCAATATCAATTACCAAATTTCCTTGTGCTTCTTGAGTATTAAGTTCTGCTCCAATAGCTGCTGCCATAGGTTCTTCTATAAGATATACTTCTCTTGAACCAGCACTCAGGGCTGATTCTTTAACAGCTTTTCTTTCCACTTGTGTAAGTCCATAAGGAACACAAATAATAATTCTTGGAGAAATAAAAGTACTTCTATTATGAACTTTTTTAATAAAATATTTTATCATCTCTTGTGTAACATCAAAATCTGCAATAACTCCATCTTTCATTGGACGAATAGCAGTAATGTTTTCAGGAGTTTTTCCTACCATTTCTTTGGCTTCTTTCCCAACTGCTAAAATTTTCTTTTTACCATTATGAGTAGTTTTAAGAGCCACTACACTTGGCTCATTTATAGCTATTCCTTTCCCTTTTATAGAAACAATAGTATTTGCAGTCCCTAAATCAATTGCTAAATCACTTGAAAATATCCCTATAATTTTGTCAAAAATATTTGCCATTATTTTCCTTTTATTTGTTTAATTAAAACTGGTTCAGATTTATTTAAAATCACATCTTTTGTAATAACAACCTCATATCCGCTAAGTTCTGGTAAATCAAACATAATATCAACCATAGCCTCTTCTATAATTGCTCTAAGCCCTCTTGCTCCTGTTTTTCTCTCAAGTGCCAACTTGGCTATTGCTTCTAAAGCCTCTTTTTCAAATGTAAGTTTTACCTCATCAATAGCAAATAATTTTTTATACTGTTTTATAAGTGCATTTTTAGGTTCTGTCAAGATTTTAATTAAATCATCTTTTGTAAGCTCTTTTTGAGTAGAAAGCACTGGAAATCTTCCTATTAATTCTGGAATTAATCCATATTTAATCAGATCATCAGGTTCCACTAATTCTAAGATATTATCTTCGCTCATTTCGCCTTTTTTTTCATTCCCAAAACCAATTACATTACTTTTTAATTTCTTTTTGATAATTCCTTCTAAACCATCAAAAGCACCACCAGCAATAAACAAAATTTTACTTGTATCTACCTGAATAAATTCAGCACCTGGGTGTTTTCTACCACCATGAGGAGGCACATTTACCACAGCACCTTCTACAATTTTTAGAAGTGCTTGTTGAACTCCTTCACCTGAAACATCTCTTGTAATACTTCTATTTTCTCCAAGTCTTGAAATTTTATCAATTTCATCTAAAAATATAATTCCCTTTTCAGCTCTTTGGACATCAAAATCAGCAGCTTGAAGAAGTTTCAAGAGTACATTTTCTACATCTTCACCAACATATCCAGCTTCTGTTAAAGAAGTTGCATCAGCTATTGCCAAAGGAACATCTAAAAATTTAGCTAATGTTTGAGCAATTAAAGTTTTTCCACTTCCTGTTGGTCCAATTACTAAAATATTTGATTTTTGAAGTTCTGTATCATCATCTTCAACTACATCTTGTTTAAATAATCTTTTATAATGATTATAAACTGCAACCGAAATTATTTTTTTAGCCCTATCTTGACCAATTACATATTCATCAAGTTTTGCTTTTAATTCTTTTGGAGCAAGTAAATTTACATCATGTTCTACAACTTCATCAACAGCACCCATTACAATTTTATATGCACTAATCACACAATTTTTACAAATTTTGGCTTTTTCGCCTTCAAGTAGTGGATTATCTTCCGTTTCAATCGCACCACAAAAATCACATTTTTCTATCATAAGCTATTCCTCTTTTTGAATTTACTACAAATTCTAATAATTTTATTACATATTGATTTTTACTATTTTCAAGTAAATTTTTAGCATTCTCTTTTAAAGGTTTCCCACTTTCAAAAAGTTCTTTATAAACTTTTTTAACCTCATCGATATCATTTTTATTATCAAATTTTCTTCTTAGCCCAGTTAAATTAAGACCTCTTAATTTTGCACGATTACCTTCAACCATACAAAAAGGAGGGACATCTTGACTAACCGCACTAGCCCCTGCTATCATAGCAAGTGCTCCAATATGTACAAACTGATGAATAGGAGTCATTCCACCAACTACAGCACCATCATCAACATGTACATGTCCAGCCAAAGTTGCAGCATTTGCAAATATACAATTATTACCAATAATACAATCATGAGCAATGTGAACATACCCCATAAACAAATTATTACTACCAATTATAGTTTTACCATTATCTTGAATTGTTCCTGTATTAATTAGTGTAAATTCTCTAATTTTATTATTATCTCCAATGATAAGTTCAGTATCTTCTTTATTATATTTTAAATCTTGTGGAGCTGTTCCAACTGTCGCATAAGGATAAATTTCATTACCTTTTCCAATAGTTGTAACGCCTTCAATAGTTGCATGGTGAGATATTTTTGTATTATCACCTATTGTTACATTTTTACCAATATAAGCATATGCTCCAATCTCAACATTTTCACCAATTTTGGCTCCATCTTCGATAATTGCTGTTTGATGAATCATTATTTATCCATTATCATAGCTTTAAGCTCAGCTTCAGCTACAATATTTTCATCAACATAAGCTTTTGCATCAAGTTGCCAAATTTTACCTCTTTGTTTAATTACTGATAATTTATAAACTAATCTATCTCCTGGTCTTACTGGATTTCTAAATTTAGCTTTATCAATACTCATAAAATATACTACTTTATCTTCTACTTCTTCTTTTGGAACTGATTGAAAAGCCAAAACCCCACCAGCTTGAGCTAATCCTTCAATAATCAAAACACCTGGATAAATTGGATGGTTTGGAAAATGTCCTTGAAATACTTGATTTGTAATAGAAATATTTAAATATGCTTCTATATTTTCACCCTCTTTCATATTTGTAACTCTATCAACTAATAAAAATGGATATCTATGTGGCAACATTTTTTGAATTTGTACAACATCAAACATAATTTTCCTTTTAATTTTTTAATCTAATTTTATCAAAATTTATGCTAATTTGTATGACTTTAAGAAATTATTTTAAAGTAAAAAAAAATGAAGTTATCAATTTATAAAATAAATATTTAAATTTTTATAACTTCTTTATTGTCAGGATAGACTTTTGAGTCTATTTCGACATCTATTCTTTTATCAAGTGGAACTTTTTCTAAAACAATTAAAGGCGTTAAATTATATTTTATTTCTATTAGTTTTTCTCTAATTTGAATTTCTTCTTCAATTGTAGGTGGATTTTTATAAATTTCATAAATATTTTTATACTCTTTATTCAATAATTCATTAAATTTTTTTAAAGTAATAAATTTAATTTGCATTCTATTCAAATGATAAACACCATTGTGAGTAAATTCAATTCTACCGCCATTTTTCCTTTCTAAATATGAATAAAATAGAATATAACTTGGAATAGTTTCTTTTTTAACAGTAACTTTTCCACTTAATAATCTATAATTTAAAAAATTTTCTTTTACTATTTTAAATTTTATATTTTGCTCTTCTAATTTATCTCTTTTTTCATAAAATTTTAATCTTTCTTCAATACTCGCTGGTAAAATTTGATTTGTAATAGGTGAATATAATTCATCTGGTCTGTTTTCACCTTTTTCGGCCCTTTGAGGTAAAAGTCCAAAAACACATCCACAATAATTTTGTCTATAAACTTGATTCTCTTTTGCCATTTCTTGCTGTTTTTGATGACCTCCACCCTTTGCATACTCTTTAACTATAAAATCAATATCATAAACTCTTTTTATCATTTTTCCCACATTTGCCAACTGCTCGTGTGATTTCATAGGAGACATAAGAAGAGAAGTTGAGATTTTTTTATGACCAAATTTTTTAGCTACTTTTGCACTCTCTTCCAAACTTACATCAAAACAGATACTGCATCTAACTCCCTTTTCTGGTTCATTTTCATATCCAGATACTCTTTTTAGCCAATACTCATAATTATAATTCCCCTCAATCATTTCAATACCAAGCTTTTTACAAGTTCTTTTGGTATCTCGCATTCTTAAAAGGTATTCATTGTATGGCTGAATATTTGGGTCATAAAAAAATCCCACTATCGTTTCAGCAGGGAAATCCTCTTTTAATTTTTTGAGAAAATACCCCGCATCAACTGCACAACATAAATGGACAAGCATTAAGCCTCAACTACTTTAATAATAACTTTATCACCATCTTCTTCTACTGAAAACTCATGTTTATGACAAAAAGTTTCATTAAATTCTTCTGTTAATTCTTTTGCTTCTTTTAATACTTCTTTTTTAGTTTCAAAACTTTTAGGAAATTCAACACCACTTTTTTTAAAACATCCACATTTTTTTGTAATATCTAATTCAAAACTCATAATTATCTCCTTTATTTTTTAATTTAAAATAAGAGAAAAACTCTCTTTTTTAAATTTCGATATAATTTTATCACAAAATTTAATTTTTTTTGCTATTATAAATAAAAATTTTAGAAAAAAGGAAAATAATGATTTATAATGAAATGTTAGTTCAAGTTCCAATGTGTTCACATGATAAAATTGATTTAAATGTATGCCTAATTAACCCAAATGATGATATAAGAAAAGAGCTTAGTTATCACAAAAATATAAAAGTTACTGAAACTAGCGATGAAAGTGGTTTGGCTGAGAGTGAAAATGAATTTGATATTATAATTTCAACTAAAGAAATTAGTAGTGTTTATATGAATAGAAGTTTGACAGAAAAAGGAATAGCTGTTCAACCATGCGTTAGTTTAACTGATACAAAAACATTTAAAGAGGCTGGAAAACTTATGTATATCAATCAACCTTATTGGTTTTTTGATGAAAATTATGAAATAAAAACAATTCTATTTTCAAGCAAAAAATATCAAGCTCAAGCTGATATAGTTAGAAATAAATCTGACTTTATAGAACATACTGAATATTACAACACAGATATGCATATTTCTGCATTTAATTATCCAACAAAAATATTTAAACAAATTTTACCAAGTATTAAAATTTAATGAACGCAATAATTCTTACAGGAAGTATAGCTACGGGAAAATCAACCGTAGCTAGTTTGCTTAAATTGTATGGATATTCTGTAATTAATGCCGACGAGGTAGCTCACGAAATACTAAAAAAATATTCAAATGAAATTGAAAAAATGTTTGGCACAAATGAAAGAAAAGAGCTTGGAAAAATAGTTTTTAATGATGAAAATAAAAAAAGAAAACTTGAACAATTTTTACATCCTAAAATAAAAGAAAATATTTTAGAAAAATCAAATGAGCTAGAAAAATATAATATTCCATATTTTTTGGATATTCCTTTATATTTTGAAACTAAAAATTATAATGAATTTAAAAATATAGTTGTTGTTTATACTCCTTATGAAGTTCAATTACAAAGACTTATACAAAGAAATAATATTTCACAAGAAGAAGCACAAAAACTAATAAATTTTCAACTTCCAATTGAAGAAAAAAAACAAAAAGCAACTTATGTTATAGATAATTCAAAAGATCTAAAGTATTTACAAAAAGAGGTCGATAAGTTTATTAAATATTTAAAGGAGAACAGATGAAAACAGCAAAAGAAATTAAAAAGTTTACATTAGCAAATACAAAAGATGGTGTAATAAAAGTTAATAAGATTGAAGAACCTTATGGAGAAAATTCAAAACCAGTAGTGAGTATCGCAATTAGCCTAAATGGTAACGATATAGATTGGAAAGCTCACATACCATATGAAAATATTGATGAATTAATTGAAGCTTTAAAAGAAGCTAAAAATTATTAAAATATTTTTGGTATAATTTCATTAAAAAGGCAAATTTTGGTTTGTATATTTGATTGTGAAACTGTGCCGGATATTGAACTTGTTAAGCAAAATTTTGAAATTACTCAAGAGGATAAAATTTTAATCTGTGAAGAAGCATTTTTTGCACAAGAAGAAAAAACAGGTTCTTCATTTCTTCCACTTCCATTTCATCAAGTAGTATCAATAAGTGCTGTAATTGGTGATGATTTTGGAAATTTTATTAAAGTTGGTTCATTCAAAGGAAACTCTGAAGAAGAATTAATTAATGATTTTTTAAATTTTATAAACACAAAAAAACCAAAACTTATTAGTTTTAATGGCAGAAACTTTGATTTGCCTATGCTTATGATAAGGGCTTTAAAATATAATATTTCAATACCAGCATATTTTGATAATACAAATAAATGGGAAAATTATAGAAGTAGATATAGCGAAAACTTCCATATTGATTTGATGGAAGTTTTGGGAAACTTTGGAGCAGCTAGAGGACTTAAGCTTGATGTTGTTTCTCAAATGGCAGGCCTTCCTGGTAAATATGATGTGCATGGAGATGAAGTTTATAAATTTTACTTTGATGAAGAACATCAAAAAATAGAAGAATATTGCGAAAGTGATACTCTAAATACTTATTGGCTTTGGCTTAAATATGAATTATTAAAAGGTAATCTTTTAAAAAGTGATTATTATTCTATTTTAAATCAAATGAGCCAAAAATTAGAAGATAAAAAATCATATACGAAAATTTTTAGGAAATTTATAACAAAGGAGATTAGCAATGCTTAATATTTTAACTAAATTTAATAGTATTAGAAAACCAGCCAGAACATACCTTTGTTATTTGCTTCATAGACATATTCCAAATAAAATGCCAGAAATTACAGCAGATATTTTAGAAAAAAATTTAGAAAAAGTAATAAATGAAGTTCCGGAAATTGACGCTGCTTATATTTTAGATGCCACTGGAACTCAAATAATAAATAATATTTCTAAAACAGAAGAGTATATAGTAGGTAAAAATATAAATCGAAATGATAGAGGATTTTTTTATAGAGCAGTAAAAGAAAAAAAGTGTATCTTAACAGACCCTTATCCTTCTAGTTTAAATGGGGAACTTGTAGTTTCAGCATCAATGCCTATTTATAATGATAAAAATGAACTTCAATTTATTATAGTAATCGACTTAACACTTGAACATCTATTTAAAGCTATACAAACTACAAACCAAACCAAATTTTTTATGAATTTTTCTCAAACTATATATGCATGTTTTTCAGTAGCCTTGTTTGCTATTGCTTTTATTTTATTTACAAATGGAATAGCAAGTTTTTTTCATATTACTGATTTTTTTGGTAATAATGCAAAAAAAATGTTTAATTCGACAATTTTATTAACATTATCTCTTGCGATTTTTGATTTGGTAAAAACTATTTTTGAAGAAGAAGTTTTAGAGAAAAAAGAACACGAGCATCCAAGTCAAATTCATAAAACTATGGTAAAGTTTTTAGGAAGTATTATTATTGCCTTAGGAATTGAAAGTTTAATGTTAGTATTTAAATTTGCCTTAACTTCACCAGATAAAATTATTTATGCAAGTATTTTAATAGGAGCGGTTACATTTCTTATTTTTGGACTTGCTTACTACATCAAATCAGTTTCACAAGCTGATATTATAGAGGAGAAATGTGAAAAATGATAGGAATTATTGATTATAATATGGGAAATTTAGCAAGTGTTGTAAATGCTTTAAAAAAAATTGATGCAAATGCAAAAGTAATTCAAAATCCAGATGATGTAAAAACTTTTGACAAAATTATTTTACCTGGTGTTGGAGCTTTTGGCGATGCGATGGAACATCTAAATGAAACTGGTATGAAAGAGGCTATTTTAGATTTTGCTAAAAGTGGCAAATATATGCTAGGAATTTGCCTTGGTATGCAACTTTTATTTGAAAAATCACAAGAATTTGGAGAAGCAAAAGGATTAAATTTAATTGAAGGTGAAGTTGATTATTTTAAAACAACTTTAAAAGTACCACATATGGGTTGGAATAAAATGTTTAATAAAGAAAATAAAATTTTTGAAGGATTAGAAAATCCATACTTATATTTTGTACATTCTCTTCACGCAGTTTGTGATGATAAATATGTGATTGGATATACTGATTATGATTATAAATTTGTAAGTGCTGTAAATAAAGATAACATTTATGGGTTCCAACCACACCCTGAAAAAAGCCATAATAATGGACTGAAAATTTTAAAAAATTTTGTAAATTTATAAAAGGAAAAACCAATGAGTGAGCATTTTATTAAAAATATAGAAATTAAAAATTTTAAATGTTTTAAAGATTTCAAAGCAGATGGTTTTGGTCTAGTTAATCTTATTGGTGGGAAAAACAATGTAGGAAAAACAGCTTTTATGGAAGCAATTTATGTGAATGTTTATTCTTATAAATCTAATAATAATCCATCAATGGCATTAAGTGATATTATTTTTAATAGATATAATCAAGTCATTTTACAAGATTTATTATTAGAAAAAGGAACACATTATATATCTAAAGTAATTGAAGCAAGAATAGTACAGTTTAATGGCTTACATATAAATTCTAACATTAAAAATCTAAATTTTGAGTATAATAAAAATGATTTAAATGTTAGAGATAAAATAAATTTAACTAAATATTTCTTAGGAAATAATCCAATAACTAATGATAAATTGGAAGAATCTTACGGAAAAATTATTGAAAATGAAATGGAAAAAAATATTGATAAATTACTCAAAAATATTGACCCAAATATTAAAAGTTTTAGAATTATAAATTCTGAGCCAAAATGTAATTTTATCAATAACTCAACTTTTATTGATATACATGAGTTAGGTGACGGGCTCTATAAATATATTTCTATACTTCTTTCACTTTTTATTTGTAGAAACTCTTATCTTTTTATAGATGAAATAGACAATGGTATTCACTATAGTAATTTAGATAAACTATGGGAAATCATCCTAAGCATTTCAAAAGAGCAAAATGTGCAAGTCTTCGCTACAACTCATTCAAAAGAATGTATAGAATCATTTAATAGAGTACAACTAAAGTTAAAAGATAATAATACCTATTATTTTGAAATGGCAAAAAATATACAAACAAATAATATATTTATGACTCAAATTGATAGTGAACAATTAGAATATGGCTTATCTAATAATGAGAGGATTCGAGGTGAATAATCTTTTAATTGTTGAAAGTGAAGGTGATAAGTTTTTTATTGAAGCTCTTTTAAATCATATGAATTTACAATTAGAAGTTGGTCAGCCAATATGTTCTATTAATGAGTATGAATGTTTAGATGGTATAAATAAACTAGAACAAAAGTTAAAATTTGTTCGTACTAGAGTACAAAAAGAGTCTATAAATAAAGTTGGTATTATTTTTGATGCAGATACTGTTGGTATAGCCAAAAGAAAAATAGAAATAGAAAAAAAAATAAATTTAGTTTTTGGAAAAAAAAATAATATAGATATTGAATTCACCTCTTATATTTTAAATATAGATGATAAAGGTGAACTTGAAGATATTTTAAAAACTATTAAAACAAAAGATGCTACTTATGCAGACTGCTTACTTTCGTGGAAAGATTGTTTAGCTCAACAAGAGATAGAGGTATCAGATAAAATTTTTAACAAATTTTGGATTAATAACTATATTATGTATGATACATGTATATCTAGTAAACATAAAGGACAAAAGTCTACATATTGTATTTTTGAATATGCAATGAAAGAAAAAAATATTTGGAATTTTGACCATCCAATATTAAATGATTTAAAAGAATTTTTACAAAAATTAGGAGAAGAATAATGGTTATATTACCTGCAATTGATTTAAAAGATGGAAAAGCAGTTAGACTTACAAAAGGTCTTATGGATAGTGCAAAAATTTATAGTAACGAGCCATGGCAAGTTGCTAAAAAATTTGAAGAGCTTGGAAGTAAATGGCTTCATGTCGTTGATTTAAATGGAGCTTTTGCAGGAGAACCAGCAAATTTAGAACAAATTAAAAAGATTAGAGAAAATACCGACTTAAAGATGGAACTTGGTGGTGGAATCAGAGATGAAGAAACTATCAAAATGTATTTAGATTTAGGAGTTGATAGAATAATATTAGGAAGTATTGCAGTTAAAAATCCTACATTTGTAAAAGAAATGGCGAGTAAATATCCAATAGCAGTAGGAATTGATGCTAAAGATGGATATGTAGCTGTTGAAGGTTGGGCAGAAGTTAGTAAAATGAAAGCAACTGATTTAGCACGAGAATTTGCAAATGCAGGAGTTGAAGCAATAATTGCTACAGATATCAGTAAAGATGGGACTTTAAGCGGTGTAAACATAGAATTTATAAAAGAAATAAGAAAAGCCTCAAAACTTCCTGTAATAGCAAGTGGAGGAGTAAAAGATATAAACGATATAAAACTCTTAATAAAAAATGAAATTTATGGTACAATTATTGGTAAAGCTTTCTATGAAGGCACAATAAATTTAAAAGAAGTATTTAAAGTAAGTAAGGAGAATAAATGAAAATTTTAGTGGTAGATGATAGCTCAACAATGAGAAGAATTATAGTTAATACATTATCAAGACTTGGATATAAAGATGTGGTTCAAGGAGCTGATGGTCAAGAAGCATGGGATACTTTACAAGAAAATCCAGATGTTGGAGTTATAATTACTGACTGGAATATGCCAAATATGAATGGACTTGAATTTGTTAAAAAAGTTAGAGGCCAAGACAAATATAAAACAGTACCAATTATTATGGTGACAACAGAAGGTGGTAAAAAAGAGGTTATTATTGCCCTTAAAGCTGGCGTTAACAACTATATTGTCAAACCTTTTACACCACAAGTTTTAAAAGAAAAACTTGAAGGAGTTTTAGGTAAAAATGAAGAATAATTACTATGAGTTAACCATAACTCCATCATCTTTTAAAGATGAAATAGAGAGTTTTTTGCTTGATAATTTTAATAATGGAATAGAAGAACTTAATAATTCTCTTATTTTACGAAGTGAAAAAAATTTTGATAAACTTATTAAATCATTAAAGATTTATGTTCATTCTTTAGAACAAATCTTTAATACAAAAATAACTTTGGATATAAAAGTTAAAACAAAAGAAAATCAAGATTGGATTGCAAACTATCAAAATTCAGTTAAACCAGTTGAAATAGATGAATTTTATATTCATCCAGCTTGGCATTCTCCAAAAGAAGATAAAATAAATATTGTAATCAATCCGGCCCTTGCTTTTGGAAGTGGTCATCACGAAACAACTTCTACTTGTGTAAAAGCCCTAAAACAAGAAGTAAAAGAAAACTGCTCAGTTTTAGATATTGGCTGTGGAAGTGGAATTTTGGGAATTGTAGCTAATAAACTCGGCGGGGTAGTAGATGCTTGCGATACGGACCCACTTGCAGTTAAGTCAGCAAAAGAAAATTATGAATTAAACAATGCTAAATACAATAATATATGGGTAGGAAGTGCAAATAAAACAAATAAAAAGTATGATTTAGTAGTTGCAAATATTATAACAGATGTTTTAATATTTATTTATAAAGACATAGAAAAAACTGCAAAAAATAGATTAATTCTTTCAGGAATTATTGATAAATACAAAGAAAAAGTAATAAATAAATACTCAAAATCATTCAAAGTTATAAATACAATTGAAAAAAATGAATGGGTAACTCTAATTTTAGAAAGGATATAAATGGCAAATAACAATCAGAACAATAATAAAAATAATTTTTTTAATCAAAATCCTTTGATTACATTTATAATTTTTGCAATTATTGTAATTTTAGCATTTAAAGTAATAGCTCCCGAGGGAAATGCAGAATCATCTACAATAGGTAGTAAATTTACAAAAAATGTAACTATCTCTTATTCAGATTTAAAAAATTTAATTAAAACAGATAAAATTACTTATGTAGGAATTGGGAAAACTTTAATTAAAGCCAAAACAGAAGATGGAACTACTTTAACTGTCCAAAGAGTTGATGGAGATACAACTCTTATACCTTTACTTGATAAAAATAAAATCCCATATGGTGCTATTCAAGACACAACTTGGATAAATAATTTAATTTTTGGTTGGATTATTCCTATTGCTATATTTTTTGGTATTTGGATGTTTCTTGCAAATAGAATGCAAAAGTCAATGGGTGGTGGAATACTTGGTGGAGGAGCTAAAAAGCTAATTTCAAGTGAAAAACCAAATGTAACTTTTGATGATGTTGCTGGAAATGATGAAGCAAAAGAAGAAGTAAAAGAAATAGTTGATTTTCTAAAAGAGCCTAAAAGATATCTTGATTTAGGAGCTAAAATTCCAAAAGGTGTTTTACTTGTAGGTCCTCCAGGGACAGGTAAAACACTTCTAGCAAAAGCCGTAGCTGGTGAAGCAAATGTAAAATTTTTCGCTGTTAGTGGAAGTAGTTTTATTGAAATGTTTGTAGGAGTTGGTGCGAGTAGAGTTAGAGATTTATTTTCAGAAGCCAAAAAAGAAGCACCTGCTATTATATTTATAGATGAAATTGATGCTATTGGTAAAAGTAGAGCAGCAGGTGGCATGATGGGTGGAAATGATGAAAGAGAACAAACACTTAATCAACTTTTGGCTGAAATGGATGGATTTGAAAGTGGTGTACCCGTAATTGTATTAGCAGCTACAAATAGACCAGAAGTTTTAGACCCTGCACTTCTTAGACCAGGAAGATTTGATAGACAAGTTTTAGTTGATAAACCTGATTATGAAGGAAGAATAGAGATATTAAAAGTTCATATCAAAGGTTATAAACTTGCCAAAAATATATCTTTAGAAGATATTGCAAAACTTACAGCAGGACTTGCTGGAGCTGATTTAGCGAATATTGTAAATGAAGCAGCACTTTTAGCTGGAAGAGTCAACAAAAAAGAGATAGAACAATCTGACTTTTTAGAAGCAATTGAGCGAGCAATAGCTGGACTTGAGAAGAAAAGTAGAAGAATTGATGTAAAAGAAAAAAGAATCGTATGCTATCATGAAAGTGGTCATGCACTTATTGCAGAAGTTACAGAAGGTGCTAAAAAAGTGAAAAAAGTTTCAGTTGTTCCACGAGGAATGGCGGCACTTGGATATACACTAAATACGCCAGAAGAAAACAAATATTTAATGCAAAAACACGAATTAATGGCTGAAGTTGATACACTTCTTGGTGGTCGTGCTTCTGAAGAAGTTTTTATAAAAGAAATCTCAACAGGTGCAAGTAATGATCTAGAAAGAGCTACGGATATTATAAAAAGTATGGTTAGAATGTATGGAATGACTGATGTAGCAGGACTTATGGTTCTTGAAAAACAAAACAATCAATTCCTTGGTGGTGGAATGAGCCAAAAAGATTATAGTGAAGAAATGTCTCAAAAAACAGATAATTATATTAAAAAATTATTAGATGAACGATACAAAGAAGTTAAATCTAAACTTAAAGAATATTCTCCTGTTATTGAAAATATGGTAAAAGATTTACAAGAAAAAGAAGTTATTTCAGGAGAGCGAGTAAGAGAATTAATTAAAGAGTTTAAAGCTGGAACACTTGAAAACAAAGAAGAAAAAAATGAAAAAAACTGAAATTATTGTAAGTGAGGGATATCCTTTTGTTTTTGTAACAGGTGTTATATTTATTATTTCACTTCTATTTAGATTTGATATTATTTGGCAAATAGGATATTTTTCCCTTTTTGCTTTTATGCTATACTTTTTCTTAAATCCAGAAAGAGTCCCAGAAGAAAAAGGAGAAGATGTAATTATCTCTCCTGCTGATGGAGAAATTATAGAAATAAAAGAAACAAAAGAACCTTTTTTTACAAACAAAAATATGATAAAAATCTCTATTAGACTAGGTCTATTTGATAATCACATACAAAGAAGTCCAATTGATGGATATTTAAAAGCTAAAAATTATATTCATGGAGAATTTTTAGCACTAAGTAGTGAAAAAGCAAGTGAATTAAATGAACAAAACAGAACTCTATTTGAAAATGATAAAATGTCAGTAGTTACAAATCAAATAGCTGGATTTATTACAAGAAGAATTATAAATTTTGCTAGTGTTGGTAAAATTGAGTTATCAGGGAGATATGGAATGATTATATTCGGAAGTCAAGTCGATGTTTATATTTCAAAAGAGACTACAATAAAAGTAATTATAGGACAAAAACTAAAAGCTGGTGAAAGCTTAATAGGTTTAGTTAAGTAACACCTACAAATAAAAGTTACAAAAAGTAACTTTTATTTCTTACTTCTAAAAATTTCTAAAAGCTTTAAACTTTCTACAAAGAAAATTAAGATATACTTATATTAACTTATAAAAAGTTTTTTGACATTAGCAGATTTATCTGTTAAAATCCAAAAAAAAGATAGGAGAAAATATGCAATTATATGTAAGATGGCATTCTCGTGCAGGACAAGGTGCTGTAACAGGTGCAAAGGCTTTAGCAGAAGTAATGAGCCAACAAGATAAATATGTTCAATCATATTCAGTTTATGGAGCAGAAAAAAGAGGAGCTCCAATGATGGCATTTGATAAAATTTCAGACGAACCAATCAATGATCATGCTAAAAATATTAATCCAGATTATATTCTAGTGATTGACCCATCACTTGTATTTAATCCAGAAATCTTAAATGATACACATGAAAATACAAAATTTATAGTAACAACTCATATGAGTAAAGATGAATTATTAGCTATGCCACAAGCCTCACATTTAAAAGGCAAAAATTTATTCGTAGTAGATGCAATTAAAATTTCTCAAGAAGATATTGGTAGAGCTATGCCAAATACTCCAATACTTGCAGCATTTATTAAAGTTAGTAATGTAGTTACACCTGAAAGCTTTTTAGATACAATGAAACAAATTTTAGCTAAATTCCCTCAAAAAATTATAGATGGAAACATTAAAGCTATGACTAGAGCTATGGAAGAAGTAAAATAAAAGGATAAAATATGGCAACACCTACAGAAAGATTAGAAAATTGGGATGAATTTGAAATTGGTTCAGTTTTAAAAAGTTTCGATGAAAAAGGAAACTATTCAAGAGACCATTCAATGACTTATAAAGTGGCTGATTGGAGAGTTGAAAAACCTGTTTTTAATAGAAATTTATGTATTGATTGTGATATGTGTTGGGTAGCATGTCCTGATAGTTGTTTTTTAGTTGAAGTTGGAGAAAACAAAAGAGGGAAAAAACAAGCAAAAATCACAGGAATTGATTATGACCATTGTAAAGGTTGTGGAATATGTGTAGAAGTATGCCCTACACCTATTAAATCACTTTTAATGTTCCCAGAATTTGAAGATAACAATGAAGCATTGGCTAACTGGCCTAAAAAAGAGAAAAAGGACAAATAATGGCTGAAAAATATGAATTAAAAACAAAAGAAGTTTGGGATGGAAATACAGCAGCATCTCACGCTTTAAGACAAGCTCAAGTAGATGTAATAGCAGCTTATCCTATTACACCGTCAACTCCAATTGTTCAAAATTATGCTAGTTATTTAGCTGATGGATATGTAGATGGTGAATTTGTAATGGTTGAAAGTGAACATTCAGCAATGAGTGCTTGTGTTGGTGCAAGTGCAGCTGGTGGTAGAGTTGCAACTGCAACTTCTTCTCAAGGTTATGCTTTGATGATAGAAGTTTTATATCAAGCAAGTGGTATGAGATTACCAATCGTTATGACTGTTGCGAACAGAGCTTTAGCTGCTCCACTTAATATTCATGGAGACCATGGTGATTTATATCTTGGTAGAGATGCGGGTTGGATTCATTTAATGGCAAATAATCCACAAGAAGCTTATGATATGACATTATGTGCATTTAAAGTTGCAGAAGATGAAGCCGTTAGACTTCCTGTCTCAACTAACCAAGATGGATTTTTAGTATCTCATACAGCACAAATTGTTTACCCTCTTGATGATGAAACTGCCTATAAATTTATTGGAGATTACAAACAAAGAAATCCAATGTTAGATTTCGAACATCCAACAACTTATGGTGCTCAAACAGAAGAAGAATGGCATTTTGAACATAAAGCTAGACAACACAAAGCTTTAATGGATTCTCCAAAAGTAATAGAAAAAGTATTTGCAGAATTTAAAGAATTAACTGGAAGAGAATATAAACTTGTAGAAACTCATAATATGGAAGATGCAGAAGTTGCTATCGTTGCAATGGGAAGTAACTATGAAACTGCAAAAATTGCTGCTGATGAAGCAAGAAAAGCTGGAATCAAAGCGGGAGTTGTATGTCCAAGAAGTTTCAGACCTTTCCCAATAAAAGAAATGGCTGATACATTAAAAAATGTAAAAGCAGTTGCAGCACTTGATAGAAATTGTCCAATGGGAGCACTTGGTGCTTTACATAATGAAGTTGCAGGGGCATTAAATGCATTTGGTAAAAATGCAATTATGACTGGATATATTTATGGACTTGGTGGAAGAGATACAACTATTGAACACAATTTAGAAGTATTCAAAGACTTAGCAATGAACGCTGAAGCTGGAAAAAGAGTTACTCCACTTCAAAAATTCATCAACCTTAGAGGTCCAGAATTATCATTTTTTAAAGTAGGAGAATAATATGAAAAATATAGGAAATTTAAAAGAATTTGCAACAACTCCTGATAGATTTCAAGGAGGACACAGACTTTGTCCTGGTTGTGCTCATTCAATTATCGTTAGAGAAGTAGTTAATGCAACTGAAGATGATATAGTAGTTTCTACAGCAACTGGTTGTTTAGAAGTTTGTTCAGCTATTTATCCGTACACATCTTGGGATGTTAGTTGGTTACACATCGGATTTGAAAATGCAGCAGCGGGAATCTCTGGTGCAGAAGCTATGTATAAAGCAAGAAAAAACAAAGGAACTCTTCCTGTTGATAAACCTGCTAAATTTTTAGCATTTGGTGGAGATGGTGGGACTTATGATATCGGTTTCCAATCTTTAAGTGGTGCAGCTGAAAGAGGACACGACTTTATGTATGTATGTCTTGATAACGAAGGTTATATGAATACAGGTGCTCAAAGAAGTTCTGCAACTCCTATGGGAGCTCACACAACAACAAGTCCTAGAGGAAGAAAAAGTTATGGTGAGAAAAATTGGAAAAAAGATTTGACAATGATTATGTCTCATAATGGTTGTCCTTATGTTGCTACAGCACTTCCTTCAAAATGGAAAGATTTAGCTACAAAAGCAGCAAAAGGTTTTGATACAAAAGGACCTGTATTTATCAATACTTTAAGTCCATGTACAACAGAATGGAAATTTGACCCATCTGATACTATTTTAATTAGTGACTTAGCAGCTGATAGTTGTGTATGGCCATTATATGAAATTGAAAATGGACAAAAATTAACAATTACTTATAGACCTAAAAATAAAATTCCAGTAAGAGACTATTTAGGAGCTCAAGGAAGATTCTCTCACCTATTCAAAAAAGGTAATGAATATTTACTTGATGCTTGGCAAAAACATACTGATGAATATTGGGATTATTTACAAAGAAGAGAAGAAGCTGGGATTTAATCCTCTTTTTCCTTTTAAGTTCTAATAATGAAACCTTTTATCGTAATGGATATAGTTAAAGAAGCACAAAAATATCCAAATGCTATACACCTCGAAATAGGCGAACCTGATATACTTCCTTCACCAAAAGTTATAGATGCTGCACAAAAAGCTATTTCAAATAATAAATTTTTTTATACTGAATCAAAAGGCTTATATGAATTAAGACAAAAAATCTCACTTCACTATAAAAAATTTTATGATGTTGATGTAAATCCAGATAGAATCATTGTAACCACTGGAACATCTACTGCATTTTTGATGGCTTACTATTTTGCTACAAAAATAGCAATAGCTGACCCAAGTTATCCTTGTTATGATAATTTTGGAGAATTAGAAAATAAAAAAATTATAAAAATAAATGTAGATAAAAGTACAAATTACCAAATAACTCCTAAACACCTTGAAAATATAGATTTTGATACACTATTAATCTCAGCTGTAAATAATCCAACAGGAACTATTTATGATAATGAAAATCTAAAAAATTTAGCTTCTTTTTGTAGAAAAAACAATAAACTACTAATATCAGATGAGTTATATCACGGACTTGTTTATGACAAAGAATATACAACTGCTTTAAAATTTAATGATAACGCAATAGTAATTAATGGATTTAGTAAATTTTTTTGTATGCCTGGATTTAGACTTGGTTGGATTATTGTTCCTGATAAATTAATTAGACAAACTGAAATAATAGCTCAAAACATACTAATTTCAGCCCCTACTTTGTCTCAATATGCAGCGTTAGAAGCTTTTGATTACGAATATTTAGAACAAACAAAAAATATATTCAAACAAAGAAGAGACTTTTTATTCGATAAATTAAAAGATATTTTTGATATAAGTGCTGTAGATGGAGCATTTTATTTATGGTGTGATATAAGTAGATATAAAATGAGTTCCTTAGAATTTTGTAAAAAATTACTTGAAAAAAAACAAATCGCAATTACTCCTGGTATAGATTTTGGCTCAAATAATACTGATAATTTTGTGAGAATTGCTTATACAAAAAATATCGAAGAATTAAAAATAGCCGTTAAAAAAATTAAAGAATTTGTTCAAAATATATGAATAGCAAGCCAAACAGCCATACCCCCTCCCCATTCATCCTCAAATAAATTCACAGATACTCCCATTTCATTCTTTCACCTCTCGCTATATCACAATTTGCTTTTTTACCTAAAATTTCAGGTAAATATTTTGGATGAAGTCCAAATCCAGGGCGAATAGATTTTACATTTTCATTTGTAAATTTTTCACCTTTTTTTATATCTTTTACCACATATAAACTTCTAGAAAATTGTCTATTTTTTTTCTTTTTTTCATTCATAGAATAATCCACTTTTCCAAGTAGTTTTTCAGTATCTCTTACAGCTTTTACCATTTGGGCAAATTCAGTTGGATTAAGTGAAAAATCTTTATCAGCCGATGGTAAATTTTTATCCAAAATAAAATGTTTTTCTATAACTCTCGCCCCTAAACTAACAGCTACAATCGGGGCAGTTACACCCAAGGTATGGTCACTAAATCCTATTTCTACTCCAAAAGTCTCTTTCATATTTGGAATTGTTTTGATATTCGCTTCTTCAAGTGCTGCAGGATAAGAAGAAGTACATTTAAGTAAAATTATATTTTTATTACCCTCTTTTTTACAAATATCTACTGCATCTTGAATTTCATTAATAGTTGCAATTCCAGTGGAAATAATTATTGGTTTTTGTTTTGATGCAGTATAACGAATAAGTTCATAATCTGTAATTTCAAATGATGCTATTTTGTAAGCTGATGGATTAAATTGTTCTAAAAAATTTACAGACTTTTTACTAACTGGAGCAGAAAAAATTTGAATCCCTATTTTTTTTGCATAAGAAAATAATTTTTCATGCCATTCCCATGGAGTATGTACTTCATTATATAAATCAAATAATTTTTTATTATCCCAAAGTGTTCCACCTTTTATAATAAAATCATTTTTATTACAATCTAAAGTATGTTCATCTGCAGTAAATGTTTGAAGTTTAATAGCATCTGCTCCAACTTCTTTTGCTTTTTTAATAGTCTCTTTTGCTATATTTATATCACCTGCGTGATTTGCACTAAGTTCTGCAATTATAAAAACTTTTTTTTCTGTATCAAAATTACCTATTTTCATTTATTAGCTCCATTTTTATTAGATTATCTTTTGTATCTATTTCTTTAAAATTAAATTTTTTATATAAATTTATTGCTTTTAAATTATTTTCATAGACATACAATATAAGTTTTTTTAGATTTAATTTATTAAATCCATAATTTATAATTTCATTCATCAATTTACTACCTACTTTTTGTTTACTTGGATTTTTATAAAGCCCAATATCTGCTTTTTCATCTGTAATGTTAATAAAATAAATCACACCAATATCATCAACTAAAAAATATTTTTTAGTTTTATTAGTTTTTAAAGAATTTATAAAATTAAGATGTTCATTTAATTCAATTTTTTCATTTATCATAAATTTAGAAGTTTCAGGATGATTTCTCCACTTTAAAATCATTAATTTTTCTTCATAATTTAATTTTGTAAACTCTTTCATTTATTTTATTGCCCTTACACATTTAAATGCTTCAACCACTTTTTTCCCTACTCTCATTCCCCAATACTTAGCATTTAATTCTATACCTTCTAAACTTCTGGGATGAGGATATTGACATAATTCAGAATTATATTCCTTCATAGCACTTATTTTTAAATCAATAGTATTACTTATATCAAAGAAAATATCTGGAGAAAAAGATAAAGGATAATTCCATTCAGTGGAAGAAAGTATTTCAAAACTGTAAATTTCTTTTACAGACTCTTTTTCCACAGGTCTTGTAGCAGTTATTACTGCTTTATATGTTATTTGATGGTCTATATTTAAATCTTTTTCATAGTGTGTAAATATTATATCCGGTTTAATTTCATCTTTTACTTTTGAAATAGCTTTAATAATATCAAGTAAATCAACACTATCAAATCTATTATCTGGAAATATTTCTAAAAAAACTTTTTTAATTCCTATAATATCATTAGCTTTTCTTATTTCATTATTTAAAATATTAATTTCATCTTTTTTATTCTCTACAACTCTTTTTTCATCTCTACTTGTTTTACCTTCTCCTAAAATAAGAGTATAAGCTTCATAACCTTCTTTAATCAGTCTAGCCACTGTACCAAAACAGCCCAAAACTTCATCATCTGGATGTGCTGCAACTATTAATATTTTTTTATTCATTTTTTTTCTCCATTCTATAAGGTTCTTTTCTATTTATCCAAGGTGTTCTATCTAACTTCATATCTTTTAAATATAATTTTTCATTTTTATGATTAATGAAAAAATTTTCTTCCAAACAATATGCTGTTAATCTGTTCTCTTTTGTATATACTGCCGCTGTATCAATACCTATTTTATAACCATCATAATAAGGATAATTAAAACCAGTATGTCCAAATATACTAATTTTATTATGAATTTTCTTTTTATAATTAAAAAACTCATATCTATTAAATAAAAACTTATCTGCTGATAAAATATTAAAATCTTTATCAACACTGTCCAATGAAATACCTGCATGAGAAATAAAATATTCATCTGTTTCATAAAATAATTTTAAATTATCAAATATAGCCCTATATGGTAAATATAGCTTTTCTTTAATATTATCAAAACTCATATTAAAATCTTTAAATGTTGTTTCTACTCCATACTTTATCAGTTTGTCTTTACATATACCTTTTTTTACATATTGAATATAATAATATTCATGATTACCCATCAGAAAAATTGTATCTGTAAATTCATTTTTAAATTCAACCAAATAATCTAATACTTTTTTAGAATTTTCACCTTTATTTATATAATCACCAATAAATATAAAATTAGGATATTTATCTATTACAAAAATATTATATATAAGATTTTTTAGTTTTGAAATTTCACCATGTATATCTCCTACGACAAATTTCATTAAATATATTCCTTTTTCTTATCTATTTCTTCAACATATACTTCTAATCGTTCTTTAAAATTCATAAGAGGAGGACCAATAAAGGAAACTATTTTCTTATTAGATAAATAAAAATCTTTATAATGTTTATTTATATTAACATTAGATTTGGAATTTAATATTTTTTTAATAAAATAAACTGTTTCTAATATATCCGTTGGTTCTCCATATGAAATATTATATATTTCAGATTTTGTTTTATATTTATACTTTTTTAATAATTTAGAAAACATATCTAACATATCATCAATATGCATAGTTTCCCAATATTCTATATTAGTAGTATTTATTTCTACATCTAAATTTTTTTTCATATTTTTAATTATATTGTAAATAAGCCCACTTTTTCTATCTCCACCATATATTCCGGGAATACGAATAATTATTGATTTAAAATTATAAAATTTTACAAGTTGTTCTGCATATACTTTAGAGAGGCCATATGTATGTAATGGAAGCAAGTTAGAATCTTCTTTTACTGGAGAAATAGCTCCTTTATCATATACAGTCATTGAACTAAAATATATAACTTTAACTTTATCATCTAAAAGAGATAATAAATTATTTAATCCAACTAAATTAGTTTTCAGTGGTTCAGTAGTAAAATTTACTATTTTTTCATATTTAATAACTGCTGACAAAATTATACATCTATCAATATCTAATTTAGAAAGAAATTTTTTTAATTTACTAGAATCATTCAAATCAAATTCTTCTCTTCCAACATAAATAAATTCTGGAAATATTTTTTTTAAATGTCTACCGATATATCCATTCCCTCCAACAACTAATGTTTTACTCATAAAATAAATTTTCCCATCTTCTAATTAACTTTACTTCATTAAAATTATCTATATATTCAACATTATTTTTATCATAATTTTGAATTACCAAATCAATTTCATTAACCCCACTTGCTACGCTTAATACTAATGTAGTTGAAAATCTAGGGTTTATTTCAAATATAAATATTTCATTGTTTATAAGTTTCAATTGAACATTAAATGAACCATATGGCTTTAATTCTTCTACAATTTCTTTACATTTTTCAATAATTAAATCATTTTTTCTACTCTGAGCATATTTTGTTATTCCTTCTTTAATAAAAACTAATTTAGGTACAATTGAAATAATTTTATTTAAATTATTAACCGTTACGCTAACAGTATACTCGTCCCCTTCTATATAAGGCTGAGCAAGCACTTCATTCTTTTTATATTGTTCTAAAATGAAGTAAGCTTCTTTTTCTGCTTTATTATTTATTTTTCTTATTCCTCTACTTCCTCTACCAATATTTGGCTTTAGAAATATAGGATAATTAAACTCATCTTTATATAAATGCATACATCTAGTTTTAATAGTTGATATATCTTTTTCAGCTAAAACCTTCATTAAATGATATTTATTTAAACATAACTTTACAAAATTTTCAGAAGGAGATAAAACTTTTATACCTAATTTTCTTGCGATTTTAATAGCTTTAATTATTTCTTCATCAATAAGTGGCACATAAAAATCTATATTATTATCTAAAATTATTTTACTAATTTTATTTTCGAAATTTACATCATTAACTTTAGGAACTATGTATACTCTTTTATTTGGATACATATATTTAACTTTTTCGTCAGCATCCATTACATATACTTCATATTTTTTTTCCAATGCTTCAAACATATAAGGGAAAATAGAACCACCAGCACCTGAAAATAAAATTTTTTTCATTTATCTTCCTTTATTAATTCTCTTATTTTAGATTGTTTTAATACTTTTATTCTCTTTTTTCTTAAATATTTTGCTATTTCTTTTTGATTGTCGGCAACTTGAATTGCAATAAACGGCAATTTTAAATACAACGCTTCGTAACTTATCACACTTGGAGTAATTATACCAAATTCACTTTTTGCCATACCCATTGCAACATCTTTATCTATAAAAAGTTTTATATTTTTGTGTAATTTTGAAAATATTTTTAATTTTTTTAAATTTTTATTTGCACTTGTAGTATAAAAATTAATTTTTTTATCTTTTAAAAGTTTTAGAACCTTTATTCCAATACCATTTGCATCAGTTCCACCAAAACTTATAAAAATTCCTTCTTTTTTAAATCGTCTGTTTTTTAATTTAATAAACTTTTCATCTATCAAAGGAGGTATTATTTTCACAATATTTGGATTGTTATATTTATACTTATTCACACCTAAATTGTGATTAATTATTTTATCACAAAAACACTCTTTATAAGTATCATCAAAAATAGCAAGTTTTATATTTGGAAATACTTTTTTAAACTTTTTTTGATACTCAATTGTAAAATTGTAATTGTCTACAATAACTTCTTTTGGAAACAATCTTTTCACAAAATTAAAAAATTCTTCTTCATTTTTAATATGATAAAATTTATAAGGTGTTAAATTCTTTGTTGCTTTTGAGATATAAACAACATCTTTAAAATTTTTAGCATAAACTAAACTTCTTTTAAGATGTCCATAACCTATCTCACTTGAATAATCAACTCTAAATATTCGCATCACAAACAGCTTTATACATATTTTCAGCTCGGATAAAATCTTCCATTGTGTCGATATCTTGCACTAAATATCTTGGAATTATAATAGGAATAGAGTTTTTAGAAAACAATATTTCATTACTTTTACAATCTATCTTTTTCCAATAAAACTGCCCTGCATCATGATAAGCTTCTTCTAAATCTTGACTTCTTTTAGGATAATTTTCTGGCCAAAACATTTCACATTTATCCTCTTTAATTTTAAAACTTCTCCAAATAGGATATTCAAAAGAGGTGGCACTAAATGAATAACAAGCATCACTATTTTTTAATTTTTCAAAACCCTTTTTTAAATATTCTATCTGTAAAAATGGAGCAGTTGCGTAAATCATACAAGCATATTGATATTTATTCTCTTTATTAAGTTCGTTTATTGCGTGAGTAAATACTTCATCACTTCTAGCATAATCATTTGCTAACTCTTTTGGCCGATACAAAATTTCTGCACCCTGTTTTTTAGCAACTTTAGCTATCTCTTCACTATCTGTAGAAACAACGACTTTATCAAAAAGTTTAGAATTAATTGCAGTTTGTATTGAGTAAGCAATAAGAGGCTTACCACAAAAAGATTTTATATTTTTTTTAGGGATTCTTTTACTTCCACCACGAGCTGGTATTACGCATAAATTCATTATATGCTCCAAATTTTTATAAAATTATATCAAGTTTTTATGGATTTTTATTTTGTAGTGTAAATTGATTGGTTGCGGGAGAAGGATTTGAACCTCCGACCTTCGGGTTATGAGCCCGACGAGCTACCTGACTGCTCTATCCCGCGACAGAATAAGTGGCTGGGGTAGAAGGATTCGAACCTCCGGATGCATGGATCAAAACCATGTGCCTTACCACTTGGCGATACCCCAATGTTTGTGGAATGCAATTATACTACTTTTTAAAATCTATGTCAAGGAAGTTTCAAATTGAATTCAAAACTTCTACCAAACTTTCAATTACATAGTTTTGCTCTTTTTGAATTAAACTTGGATAAATAGGTAAACTAAAAGCTTCTAAATAATATTTATTCATTTTAGGAAACTCTTTTTTACTAAATTTATATCCTTTCTTTTGATAAAAAGGTTGTGAATTGATAGGAATATAATGATATTGTAAAGCTATTCCCTTTTTTCTCATTTCATTAAAAAATTTAGCCTTTTGCTCAAAATCTTTAAAAGAATATCGAACTACAAATAAATGATAAGATGAATTTTCATTATAATCGTAAAGTGGAGTAATAAATTTAGGTAAATTTTTGTGATAATATTTTACTATTTCATGTCTTCTATTTTGAAAATAATCAAGTTTTTTAAGCTGACTAAGTCCCATGGCACAAGCTACATCAGTTAATCTATAATTATATCCAAGCTCTACCATTTTATATTCCCACGGATACATTGAATTATCTTTATACATTCCGTGATTTCTAAGCATTAATAATTTTTTATAAATTTTTTCACTGTTGGTAGCTATTGCACCACCTTCAAATGTGGTAATATGTTTTACTGGATGAAAAGAGTAAGTCGCAATATCACAAACTTCTTTATCTTTCCCTATAAAATGAGCATTATCATATAAAACTTTTACTCCATATTTTTCTTTTAAATATTTGACCTTTTTATCATCAATAGGATGACCTGAAAAAGAAACTAAATATAATGCTTGAATATTTTCTTTTTGTAATTTTTGTTCTACCAAATCTAAATCAATTAATCCATTTTCAGAAATATCCACAAAAACTGGTTTCGCTTTTTGATACAAAATAGAATTACTTGTAGATAAAAAAGAATTGGGAGTGGTAATAACTTTATCACCTTGATTTAGTAAACAAATCGATGCTAAATGAAGAGCAGCTGTTCCACTACTTACAACTACTACAAATTTAAAATTTAATTTTTGAGCTAACTCTTTTTCAAATTCTTTTACCTTTGGTCCAGTTGTTAAATAATCACTTTTAAGAGTTTCAACTACAGCATTTATATCTTCTTCATCAATTGTTTGTTTTCCATAAGGAATCATAAAAATTCCTTAGCCAACTTTAAAAACTGCTCTTTTGTAAGCCATTCACTATTATTTGATGAATTATATTCAAATCCAATGTCTAATTGTTTCCCTTTTTCCTGAATAGCATTAGTTGTAAAATCAGAAATTTTACTAAATTGAATAGTTGGCTTGATTACGAAATGGTCTTTAAATTCTATCACTCTATCATCACTCGTTATCATCACTTCGTGCAGTTTTTCACCTGGGCGAATTCCTATTTCTTCAAGTTTACATTCAGGACAAAGAGCCAAAGCTAAATTTATCATTTTCATAGATGGAATTTTAGGGATGAAAATTTCTCCACCTTGCATTCTTTCAAAGTTTTTAAGCACAAAATTCACACCCTCAGAAAGTGTGATTAAAAATCGTGTCATTTTAAAGTCTGTAATTGGCAAAGTAGCTGAACCTTCTTTAATAAGTTTTGCAAAAAATGGAACTACACTTCCTCTACTTCCTATTACATTTCCATATCTAACTACTGAAAATCGTGTCTCTTTATCTCCTGCTATATTATTTGCCGCTACAAAAAGTTTATCACTTGCTAATTTTGTTGCACCATACAGATTAATTGGAGCAGATGCTTTGTCAGTAGAAAGAGCAATAACCTTTTTCACTCCACATTCAAGTGCCACGTCAATTACATTACTTGCCCCATTTATGTTCGTTTTTATACATTCCATAGGATTATATTCTGCAATAGGGACTTGCTTTATAGCTGCTGCGTGAATCACATAATCCACCCCATTCATTGCTTTAATTAGTCTATCTTTATCTCTCACATCTCCGATGAAATATCTCATACATTTTTGATTGAATTTTTGAGCCATTTCATATTGTTTAAGTTCATCTCGACTATAAATTATTATCTTTTTAGGATTATAATTTTTTAGTAAAATTTCTGTATATTTTTTACCAAAACTTCCTGTCCCACCTGTTATTAATATTGATTTATTGTTAAACATAGCTATTTACACCTTTATGATTTTTTAAATTTCTTTATTCTTCATTATTTTTCACTTATTATCGATATTTTAACATATTTTACACAATTTCTAAAATGCTCTACTGCATTATATAATTTACTAATAAATCTACATTTACATCTAAAGTTTCTAAAATTTTTATATTTGGTTTTAATTTAAATTCAATAGCTTTTTTTATCAAATTCATTAATTCTTCTTTATTATTTGTCCAAAACATTAAATTATTATCTATTTGCCATTTATCATAATGACTTATAAAGCTTCTAGTTGAAATTGTTTGAGTTCCTAAAAAACAGCTTTCTGTATTTATTGTCCCTCCACCACCAATAAATAGATCAACATCTTTTAATAAATGTTGAAGTTTTATTTTTTCATCTATAACATAAGCAAAAGGAAACTCTTTTTTTAAATACTTACTTTCATATCTTGGAATAATAATAATATTTACATTAAACTTTTTATAAATTTCTGGTATAGCTTCATATAAAAAAGGATACTTTTTATCTACATAACTTGACTTGTATTCTTCTTCTCTTATTACAATAGAGAATTTATTTCTAATAATATTATATTTTTGATAAAAATTATTTACATAATTCTCATCATATTTAAAATCTTTAAGCCAAATAAATGGGTCTATAAAATTATATTCAATAATTTGCTCTTTTTCTAAACCTAATCTTAAATAAACTTCATCAGGTACAACAAAAGGTTTAAATACTTTTGTAGATAATGGAATCGAAAGTTTAATTTGTGGAAGAGCTAATTTTAAATTGTTAACATGCCCTTTAATAGGCATATCATAAAAATTTATAACTTCGAGTCCAAGTCCAAAGCCAACTCTACTAACATCGACCACACTTCCACTCACAACTTTTTTTATTCTATATTTTTTAATTATTTCAATTAATTTTATTTGCCTATCAATACTTGCTTTTAATTTACTTTCTAAATTATCCCCACCAAATTCACCAATAGAAATATAATCCATTTCATATAAATCTAAAATATCATTAAGCTCTGTATAACCCTTTCCACTTCTTGATGTTATTACTACATTTATATCTATATTTTGTAATTTTTTAATAATAGGTATAAAAAAAGAGTCCATTTTCCCATATCTAAATCAAATAAAATATTCATATTTCAGTTTTAAAATATTTAATGGTTTTTTTTAAACCTTCATCAAAAGATATCGTAGGAGACCAATTTAATAAATTTTTAGCTTTTTTAATATCTGGTTTTCTAACTTTTGGATCATCTTCAATTGCATCTAAAAATTTTAATTGACTTTTAGAATCAATTAATTTAATAATTTTATTAGCAACTTCCAATATTGAATATTCCTCAGGATTTCCTAAATTGATAGGACCAAAACACTCAGAATTCATCATTTTAATTAACCCATTTACCAAATCATCAACATAACATAAACTTCTTGTTTGTTTTCCATCTCCATAGATTGTAATATCTTCATTTTTCAAAGCTTGAATTATAAAATTACTTATTACTCTACCATCATCAACTCTCATATTTGGGCCATAAGTATTAAAGATTCTAACTATTTTTATATCAATATTTTTCTCTCTTTTAAAATCACTACAAAAAGTTTCAGCACATCTTTTTCCCTCATCATAACACGACCTAATACCAATTGTATTTACATTTCCAAAATACTCCTCTATTTGAGGATGAATTAAAGGATCTCCATAAACTTCACTTGTGGAAGCTTGGAGTATTTTGGAATTATATTTTTCTGCTAATTCTAAAAGATTAAGAGTTCCTAAAACTGAAATTTTTGTTGTATAAATAGGATATTTAAAATATTGTTTAGGAGAAGCAGGGCAAGCTAAATTATATATTTCATCAACTTTTATATCTAATGGTTTTGTTATATCATGATTAATAAATTTATAATTTTTATGAGAAATAATATTTTTTGTTTGTCCTGTAAGTAAATTATCTACACAAATTACTTCATTTCCATCATTCAATAATTTTTTACATAAATGACTACCTATAAATCCAGCACCACCTGCAATTAATATTTTTTTCAATTTATAACCTTTAATTGTTCTTTAATATAGAATTTAGAATCAGTTATCTCTTTTCCTATTTTAATAGCTTTTGCTTCATCCATTCCAAAGACTTCTGCATAATCTCCATGAAATCCATCACATATATCTTTTATATCACAATTTTGGCAAGTTTCACATTTTTTATAATTTGTATGTTTCTCTGCTCTTAATTTTGCATTATTTTTATATAAAAGTTCTTTTGGTACATCGGCACTAAATAGCTTTAACATTAATTCAAATATTTCATAATCACTTACATCTCTGTAATAATGTTTTTTTGTTTCATACTTACTCCACTCACTAAAATCTACACCATTATATTTATTTAAATTATAAAGTAAAATAGGGATTGGCTTGTCTAACTCATCTGAATTTGATTTTTGATTAAATCTTGTTGTCCATGTCCAGGAATTAAAATCCCATTCGTGATGATCATATGAAAGTTGTTGAAAATTATAAATATTTTTTCTATACTTTTCATTCAACATACAAATAGGAAAATATCTTACATTAACTTCAATATCATTTTCTTCTAATAAATCAATTGCTTTTTGTAAATTTTCTTTTAAATCACTATATTTAGGTACATCTATTAAATTTCTTTTCCCTTGCTGATCCGCAAAAGGATTAAAAGCAATAAAATTAACAACACTACTTCCTGTTTCTATTGCCAATTGAGCTATATCTACCAATTGATTTCCTGCTTCTTTTGTCATAGTGCAATTAAGTCTAAAAGGAATTTCTAATTTTTGAAGATTATAAATAGCTTTCATCTGTTTAACACTACCATTTTTCAATCCAACTATTCTATCATAAGTCTCTCCAATAGCGTGAATACTAACTAAAAAATCTTTAACTCCAGCATCTTTAAATTTTTTAGCCATATCAATATCTGCTAAAACAATAGCATTTGTAATCAAAGTAGGTTCTAATCCTATCTCTTTGCAATAACTTATAAGTTCACAAATATCAGGATAGATTGTAGGCTCTCCACCTTGAATATCAACTGCATTATTTACATAAACATATCTTAATGTATGCATTATTTTTTTTGCTTTTTCTAAACTCATAAATTGGTGTTCTGGATGTTCTTTGTTATCAATTTTATCTCTAAAATAACAAAAATAACAATCTAAATTACAAGTTTGTCCAAGCCATACAACACCTCTTTTTGTAATAGCTTTTTCTTTTGTTAATATTTGTTTTTCATTTTGCCTATTTTTATATAAATAAATTTGTTTTGCTTCTTCTACTCTCATTTGTATTCCTTTTCTTTATTTATTATTACATCAAATTTAAAATTCATTTAAGTCCTTTAAAAACTTTCAAAAATATTATATATCATATTTTTACACCATACCTCAATCTAAACACTTTATTCTTACTCACTTTCAAAGTATTATCTAACTCTTGAACTCCAAAAAATACTCTTGTTAGATATTTATCATGATCATAACTATTTTGAAGCATTACAAAAGGATATGAAACTTCTCTATCTATTTTAAGTTCACAAATTATGTTTTCATTTATTCCAAATCTTAATATACCATCCGTAACACCTATTCCACCACTACTACTTTGGATTAATGATCTTGCTTGTGAATGTTCTATTTTAATTTTATCATTTATATAAAATTTCTCATACTCTTTACCACCATTTTTACATTCGTACCAAAAGTTACTTTTTTTATCTTGTGGCAGTAATGTTAATGTTCCTAACCTTATACTTCCATTTATAAAATGATTCAACTTAAGTTTTATATCTAAAATAAGTTTACATGCATTTAAATCTATTATCCAACTTTTATATTCAATAGCTATATCTTTCATTTTTATTATTGTAGATAATTTGTATTTATTTTTATAAATTTTATTAAAGCTATATTTTTCTACTTGTGGTAAATCTGCAAGTTTTTGCATATCTGCTGATTCTATAGTAGTAGTCCCTGTGTAAAAATCTGCACCATGAGTAATATAATCCAATTCACCGTGTTTTACTGTTCCAAATTGTAATTTTTTATTTTTTTTATAAATTTTATCTAGTGTAAGCCCTTTTTGTTTATCAAAAATTATTTTATATCCATTTTTTTCAAATATTAATTTTTTATTTTTTTCAATTAATTTTACATCATTATTTAATATTTGATAATTTTTATTTTCTTTTACTAATTTGCTTTCCAAAAATTTTATAGCTTTTTCCCATTTTTTTAAAGTTGTATGTGTTCTATAATCACTTCCCCAATATTGCAATAATTTTTTATCTATCCCTTTTTTTATATAATAATTATAACACAATGTATTAATATAATTTGCTCCTCTACCACAGGCTACCCAACGGCTTAATGAATATTTAGATTGTTTTTTTACAATTATTGGATTTGCAAATGTCGTTAAGTCTAATTCTATGTTTTCATCCAAAATATTATTTATAACCTCTGAAGGTAAATAAAATTTACCAAAATTTTTTAATTTTTTAATAATTTTAACAATCATTTCCCATTCATCTATTTTTATTCTTACCTCAGCTTCAAACCTTCTTGGACGAAAATTAAAAATTTCTAAATCAGAACTATATATTGGCAAAGCTTTATATCCTAAATCTATATACCTTTTTAAAGTATCTATATATTCATCAATACAATACTCCTGATGTACAACTTTTTGAAACTGTTGAAATAAAATAGTATCTGTCCATAAAATAGGCAAACTACTATTTAATCCTTTAGCAATTACAGGCCTAAAAGCATACTCTTTTTTCCAAAATCCTCTTGGATGGATTGAATAAGCATTATTCCATTCCATTACAATAGCTTTATATCCAACTTCACTATACATATCTATCATAGATTTTGAAAAAACCTGTTCATTTATATATGCAATTGTAGGCGTTATATCTAATATCTTTTTATATACTTCTAATCCTATTTTTTGATTTTTAATATTTATCTTATAAGGAACTATTGGACCAATAATTTGCATATATCCACTACCAATTAATTCAATTAAACCTTTTTTATAAAGATTTTTAAATTTTTCTATCCAATGTGGTTTTAATTCTTGAATTTTTTCTAAGCTATAAGCATTCAGTTCTAAACCAATTTTTAAATTTTCTTTTTCAACAAGATTTAATAAAGGAAAATAAGTTTCATCAATAACCTTTGGTAAATCCTCCTCTTCTATAGATGAAAAAGCTAAATTTCCATGATATATTTTGTAAAATATTTTACTATTCAAAAACTATCTCCACATTATCTAAATAATTTTGTGCATTAAAAATTGCATCTTCTCTGTTATTCCCTTTAGCAATAGCAAAACCTAATCTTTTAGCATGATCAGTTGTTTTACTACTCACCTTATCCCCTACTTTAACATGAAAATTTGATAATATCATATTATTATCCTTTTGGGGGAAATTAATTTTTTTGACTATCCCCCTTTTACCATCTTCAACAAATTTATATCTTAAACTAACATAATTATTTTTAGTTTGAATTAATTCTTCTCTATTAATTTTCATATTCATATGAAGTTTTATAGCAATTTTTATAAAATCAATTCCTGTATTTTTCGGTATTTCTACGGTTGAAAAATTACCACCAGAAAGTCTTAGTGCAAACTCTATAATATAAACCTTATTATTATGTATAACAATATCACCCTTTATTATACCATTTTTTATATTTAATCTTTTTGAAATTACTTTAAGATAATTCGTCAATTCAATTTTATATTTCTCTTTCATAAAAATTGATGGCAAATCTCCACCATTTTCTATAATATTTGGTAAAAATTTATCCATATCTATATAATTCCTATCTGCAAATCCAATATTATAAATTTCACCATCTATTACAAAAGATTCAGTACTGATTTGTGGACCATTTAAATAATTTTCAACTTGAACTTTTTTTTGTTTGCTAAATTCAAGTGCATAATTATAATACTGTTCAAGATTATTCATCTTATCTACATAACTTATACCACGAGCTGCTGAATTATCTACAGGTTTGATTACTACAGGCAAACCATAATTAGCAATAAATTCTTTAATTTCTACAACATTTTTTACCATTTTATAATCAGGAATTGCTATATTGTATTTTTTCATAAATTCTTTAGCTAAAAATTTATCCTCACTTAATTTTGCACTATTATATGGAATAATATAATTTACACCTAAAATATCAGCTGTTTTTGCTATTATTGAAGCAATATCAACTCCAAAAGCTATAACTCCATCAACTTTTTTTGATAATTTATTTTTTATAAAATCTTCAATTTGCTCAAAATGCTTTATACTAACCATATAAAATTCATCCGAATATTTTTTACCTTCAGCATTTGGATTACCATCTAAAACAATAGTATAAATCCCCATTTCCTTGGATTTTAATATTCCAGGAATTTGGTCAATTCCAGCTCCAAGTATTAATAAAGTTTTATCCAAAATACATACCTCCATTTGTATTAATAGTTTGCCCTGTTATATAAGAAGCATCATTTGAGGCTAAAAACAAAGCAATTTTTGCTATCTCTTCTTTTGTTCCAACACGACCTATTGGAATATTTTTAACTTTTTCTTTACCAGCTTCAGTTTGAAGTTCCATTTTACTCATATCAGTCTCAACTAAGCCTATTGCTATTGCATTTGAAGTTATATTATATTTTGAATATATCTTAGCTATAGATTGAGTTAAATTAATCAAAGCAGCTTTTGAAGCAGCGTAATGCACTTGATTAAAACCTCCCCATTGCCCTCCAATAGATGTAATATTTATAATCCTACCCCATCGTTTCTTTATCATATCAGGTAATACTTCTTGAGTAATTCTAAAAGCACCTTGAAGATTAATATTTAACATATTAAACCAATCCTCATCCTTAATTTCTAAAAATGGCTTTTCTTGTGCAATAGCTGCATTATTTACAACAATATCTATTGTTTGTCCAAAATAATGTTCGATTTTACTAATTGCCTCTTTAACCAATTTTCTATTTGATATATCAATTTTAACACAAAATTTATCATTCATTTCTTTAGGGATAGTGTTGTTATATCCATAAACAACATTATAATTTTGCTCATAAAAACAATCAGCAATAGTCTTTCCTATCCCTCTACTTGCACCAGTAACAAATACTAATTTACTTTTCATAATACCACATCTCATTTAATTTTTGTCCACCAAGTAACATAGGTGACACTACCGCATCATGTTTAATCTTTACTTGCAATAACGAAGCCTTATTAGAAAAAATCCACTTTGATATAATATTTTCATCCAACTCATCCATATAATAAGCATCTATACCATAAGCATTAGCAATTTTTAAAAAATCAGGATTTTTAAAATCTCCAGTGGTTGGATCATCTTTAAATGTTATATTTTGAAATTGTGATACAATTCCTAATCTCCTATTATCTAAAACCAAAATTTTTAGATTTAACTTCAATTCATTAATTAAAGCCAATTCTTGAATATTCATTTGAAATGATCCATCACCATCTATGCATATAACTTGCGCATCTCTTTCTAAATTTTTTAATCCTATGGATACAGGTAATCCAAATCCCATTGTTCCATGACCCGCAGAAGTAAATAATCTTTTCCTTTCATTATTAAATTTAATGTATCTTGCTACCCAATGTTGATGAGAACCAACTCCCGTTGTAATATATGTCTTCTTATTATTAGTAATTTTATCAATCAATTCCAAAATTTCTTGTGGATTGATACCGTTTTCATTACCAATATCATTTAAAGTATTATTATTCTTTATCTGCTTTATCATTCTTTTCCAATTTTCAAGTGGTAATTTTTTTATTTTTGATGAAATTAAATTTATATATTCAATAATAGGCAAATTGATCTTTAAAGTATTTTTTATTCTACATTTTTGTAATTCATTCATATCTATATCAAGATGAATAATATTTTTTTTATCTAATACATGAGTTTCTGAACCAGTTTGTCTAATATCTAATCTACTTCCAAACACAATAACAGTATCAGCTTCATATAATATTTTATTTGCCCAAGGTGTTCCTGTATGTCCAATCCAACCAGATAAAGTCATATCATCTATTACTCCTAGTCCTCTTAAACTGGAGATTACAGGAATATCAATGCTTTTTACAAAACTTCTCACTTCTTTCCAGTTTTCTTGTGCACCACCACCAACTAAGATTACAGGCTTTTTTGAATTATTAATGATATCTATACTTTTATCTATCAAATCATTATCTATATTATATTTATAATTGTTAACATCAAGTTTAGACAAATCAAATAAACTATTTAATTTATTATCATCAATCTTTTGAAGTTGAATATCCATTGGTAAATCAATAAGAACTGGTCCTTTTCTATTTGAATTGGAAATAATATAAGCTTGATGAATAACATCTGATAATTCTTCAATATTTTTAGGTTGAAAAGTTTTTTTTGTAATATCTTTTACCATATTTATAATAGGAACCTCTTGAAATCCTCTTTGTCTTATTTTATTACTTCTATTGAGATCAGAAGTTCCAACTTGTCCCGTTAAAACAATCAAAGGAATACTATCATAATATGCATCTGCTATAACTGTAATAACATTTGTAGCTCCTGGTCCACTTGTAACCGTTACAAAAGACGGTTTACTCAATAATAATGCTTCAGCTAATGCCATATACCCTGCACCTTGTTCATTTTTAGCTACAATTAAATCTATATTAACTCTTTTACACTCATGAAGAAGAGGTGCAATTGTTCCACCTGGATAAACATACAATCTCCCACTTTTTTTCTTTATAATTTTAGCTATAATTGCCGTTGCATACATTAATTTACTCCTATTTCTATTATATTATCTTTTTCTTCTCTTGACAAAAAAATAATATTTTCACATTTTGAAAAATATTGCTTTTTTATTTCTTCTTCATAACCTATTGCGCTGATAATAATTTTATCATATGATTTAAAATCGACTTTTTTTATATCTAATATAGTTTTATTATTAAAAACCAATCTGATTTCTTCACTTAAACCACTTGCTACATCAATATTTTCTAAATTTATATTTTTTAAAATTATATTTGCAACAGTACCACAGCCATATATTAATATTTTATTATATTGTTGTAATAATTGTCTTAAAGAATCTGAAATAGTATTATTATAAATAGGAACATTATCTATGTTACTTAAGTATTTATTTACTACTTTATCCCATAATTTTTTTTCTATTAACCAACTTATAGAACTTAATTGTTTATCCTTTTTTTGTTTGCTTGATATACTATAATGATATAATTTATGCCCTAAAACTATCACCTTAAAAGAATATTTCTTTGCAATAGCACAAAAAAGCAATTCTCCCCATCGATTATAACCATCTACTGGAAAATGTTTTATTGTACCCAATACTCGCTTTTTGATATACATAGCACATCCAACAATAGTATCACATTTCCTATAAGATTTTAATTTAATATCTATATTTTCATTATACATATATGGCCTATATGTTAATTTTCCATTAACCTTAATAAAATCAAATCCACTATTATGGAGTTTATTTTTTTTAGGATTAATCATAGAAAAGCCTATAATATCACCTTTATTTAAATTCTCTTTTAAATGTTTATACCAATTTTTTATTAAAATTATATCATCTGCAATTATCAATAAGTCATTATTAGAATCTCTTTTTGTAAGTACATGATTTAAAGTTTCCTCTCTTGTATCAAGTTCATTAATTATATGTATATTAAAATATTTTATATCAACAATATCTACTGTTTCATAAAAAGACCTTAATGTTCTATTTAAATAATCAATATTTAATGTTTTAATAAAAAACAAATCTATCATCTAATTGTTCCATCATATTTTTCAAATATATTTTTCTCATTTAAATACAATTGACAATAACTTTTTTTAAAATTTAAATTATGCTGTTGATAATCTTTTAACATTCTATAAGGGGGATCCATACCTATATCCAGAGCTACATATTCAAAGTTTTTATTAATTATTACATCAAATTTAATTAACCAATTTTGCATATTTAGTTTTTCTATTAAATTTTTTAGTTTATTTAACACTTTTGAATTTTTAACTAAATTTATTTGATAATCATTATCATCATTTATCTTATTTACATCAAAAGAATATATCGTAAATTTATCACCAAATATATTTAATCTAATATGTTCTCCAAAAAACTCTTCTTGTAAAATATAATATTTTTGGAAATATCTATCTGTTTTCCAATTAATATCTATATTATGATAATTTTTTTTCATAAATTTATAAATATAATTTGGATTTTTACTATTATCAGATTTTAGATAAAAATTACTATTATATAATTGAGTTTTTAAAATACTATCTAATTCTTTTTTTGTTTTAATATACCATGTTTTTGGTATATTAATATAATTTTTTTCAAAATAAGTATAAAATAATGACTTATCTAAACAAATTTTTATATCATTAAAGCTTGGATAGTTTATATTAAATTTTTTTGCAAAATAAGCAGCACCTAAGTGTGCAAATTGTAATGATGCTGTAAATACTTTGTCTTTGGAAGTAAAATTTTCTTTTTTTCCAATTTCAATTAATGCATCATAATCATTATATCCATATTTATAAAATTTATTTACAAGTTTAACTCCTGGAGCTTTTTCATTTAAATCAGTTCCAATTATGTAAAATCCCATTTGTTTTATTTCATTTATATAAGACACTTGATTAAAATTAAGTCCTAAAAATAATACTTTTTTCATACTTGTTGTCCTTGTTGATTATCTATACATATACCATTCTTTTGTAATCTGTTTAATTCTATATCTAAACTTATAAAATTATCAAATTGCTTCATATATACATTTTTATATAATTCATAGTTATTTAAATTTATTTTATATTGTTTTGCTTTTTTTTCAAATATCATAATGGCAATTTTTGGTTTAGTATGTAGTGTTTTAGGCTTTTTATTAACTGCAAAACTTATATTTTCTTCAAATATATTATAATCATACAGATATGGTATAAAAATGTCATTAACTTTATCTCCTCCTATTTCAGTATGAACTTCATATATTTTAGCTATTTTTCTATTTATATCTATTTTCATAGCAGTTTGTAAAAAACCATTTTGTATATTCAATTTTTCTTTCATTATTTTAAATGTCTGTTTAGCTAATTTTTCATAATTATTTGAGACTACATACCATCCTATACCATCAAAATGAGGTTTACCTGATGAAATTTCTCCTATAGTTGCAATATGTATTATCTCTTTATCATATACAAAGTCAATTGAAACTATATCTCTTCCCCTTAAATATTCTTCTATATTTACCTCTTTAGTTTCAGATACTTTTTTAGCTATATTTAGAGCTTTTTTTAATTCACTTTTATTACTGCATAGATTCATAGCAATATGTGATACAACTGTTTTAGCAGGCTTTACAAAAACTGGAAAATTTATTTTTATATGATCAATATTATCATTTTTTACTGTAATAGTCTTAGGTGAAGGAATATTTAAACTATTGAGTTTTTTCATTAGCAATGATTTATTAGAAAATATAGTAGTATTTTCTATATCTAATGCTCTTAATTTAAATATATTTGCTGTTTTCGCAACAGTGACAGTTGGTTCCCCAGTAGCTCTGGTAAGAATACCAACTATATTTATTTTCTTATTTTTTAACTTTTTTATAGTCTCATTGGCATTATAAGTACTAATGTTGAAAAATATATTGCTAATCTCTTTTCCTTTTGCATTATCATCTAAATCTGTTGAAATAACTTTATAACCAAATTTTTTTATCTTCTTTATTAGAGGAACTTGTGCATTTCCTGCTCCAATACTAATAAAATATTTATTATGATTTAATATAACATCAATAATTTTATTATTTTGCAATGAAAACTTTATTTGTTTATATAAATCTAAATATGTTATCTCTTTGATATTTTCCTTTTTATATTTTTTAGCATATTTATTTTTTTCAAAATATTCACTAGCACTCCAATGATCTTCATCTAAACATATATGAATAGCTGGTATTTGCATAGCAAGTAATTCATAAGCACTTATACCAAAAGAAATAATTCCAAAATCAATTTTTGTTAAAAACTTTGCCATATTTTTTATATCTGAATAAACTTTAACTTTAGGATTTATATTTTTAAGAATATTATAATCCTGATGATTTTTTTTTATAATAACAGATATATTAAACTTTTGTTTTAATAACAGTAACTGCTTTACTGCTGATAAAGTTAAATTATGTACATCTGTTCCACCCATCATTACTAAAATATTTGGAATTTCATTTTTAACTTTTTCATATTTTTTATAAAACTCTTTTCTTAAAATAACATATTCAAAACCTTGATAAAGTTTACCTTTATATTTTTTTTTGTCTATTTTTGCATGTGGAGGATAAAAACATAAATCACACTCTTTTGCATATTCATTTGGTGAATCTATAGCTACTGTTAAAATTCCTTTTTCTTTTAATTTTTTAATAGTTTCTTTTGATAATCCATCTCTAACATCACCAATAAATATATCAAATTGAACATTGAGAATTGAGAATTGAGAATTATATAAAAATTCAAATTTTTGTTTTTTAACTTTATCTATGACTATCCTATTTTCATTTATCACAAAATAAACTTTATACCCCTCATTTCTAAAATCATTAGCCAATGCTAAACATCTTGTTAAATGTCCAAGACCTATTTGTTTTGAAGCATCAACTTTAATTAAAATTTTTTTCATGATGTTAACCTATAAAATCCTCTTCTTGCTAAATGAGATACTAATTGTTTTAATGTTTCCTCTTTATTATCTTTTATCAAAGATAATTCATCAATAACTTCTTTCATATTTTTAAGATATTCTTGAACTATCTCAGAAGTGTGAGCAAAAGATGGTTTAAACTGATTCCAAGAAAGGTAACTTCTTTTTAGCATTTTTTGAGTAAATAATGTATTTAATTTTCCCATAGTTCTTCATAGCCTTCTTTTCCAATAAAATGTGAATTTTGTTTAAATAATTCTTGATTTTGTTTAAAAAAGTTCAATACATCTCCAATAGTAAAATCATTTTTTAATAGATATAATGTTTCATATATTTTTTTTATAATCACAAAATCTTCTTTATTATCTACTGTCAATCTTATATATGAATAATCTTTATCACTTTTTAAAGATCCTATTTTAAAAATATCCCTATTTCTCCAAATATATGGTGTTACATGTTCTCTATCTGATAATTTAGTAGCATTATTATATGCTCGTTCTAATACTTTAAAACTAAAGCATTCTGCATCTAATCCATTTGGAAATCTTTTTTCTTCTTTTATAGCTCCTGCACCTGCTGCAATTCCCACATGATCAAAATTTCCTTTTTGATACAAATCATATAGTTGATTTATCAAAATAGGGTCTACTAACGGGCAATCTCCTGTTATACGATATATTATATCTGCATTATACTTTTTTGCAGCACTATAAAATCTATCAAGTACATCATTCTCACTACCTTGAAAATAGTTAATGTTATACTTTTTGCAAAATTCTACTATCTCTTTATCTTGATGTTTATCAGATGTTGCAACAACAACATTATCTACATTTTTAGCTCTTTTTACTCTTTCTACAAGATACCATAACATTGGTTTATCCATAATTTTTAATAAAACTTTTCCAGGTAATCTAGTTGATCCCATTCTTGCTTGTATAATTGCTACTCTATTCATTAAAAATTCTCTCTAATTTTTTTAAGTGGTCTTAGTCCATCACTTGGATCCCTTCTCCAATCACGATCAGCAAATTCACTTGGTTCTGGTTTTTTTATGCCATTTCCATCTGCTAAAAAACCATCATTTATTAATTCGATAGTATTTTGTATCTGATCTGGCAACCAACAATGCCCTGATGCATACTCTTCACCTTTTCCATCTAAATCTAAATGAAACTCTACTATTGTTGCATCATATTTATGTATAGCTCTATATAATACTGCTGAAGATACAGAATGATCAGATAAACCAACATCACATTTAAAAGCTTCTCTTAAAGTATGAATTGCAGATACATTTGCTTCATTTATTGGTGTTGGATATCCTGATACTGCATGCAAAAGAGTTAATTTCGAATTGCTATTGTTTTTAAAAACTTCAACTGCATGTTCAATCTCACATAAATTAGCCATCCCAGTAGAAAGTACCAAATCTTTGCAAGTTTTAGCACATTCTATAATTAAATCATCCCATAATAATTCATATGAAGCTATTTTGTAAAAATCTACATAAGATTCTAACTCTTTTACCGCTTCAAGATAAAAAGGAGTACATGTAAAATCTATACCTATTTTATGAGCATAATTACTTAATTCTTCAAAAAATAAAATTGGTAATTCCCAATTTTTTCTTTTTCTATGCTCTTCACTTTTTGCTAATATTTCAGGTGCAAATAATTTATCAATTTTAAATAGTTGAAATTTAACGGCATCACATCCTATTTCTTTTGAAACTTTTATAAACTCCTTTGCTCTTTCAATATCTTGTGAATGGTTACTTGAAACTTCAGATATAAAATAAGGTTTTCTCATCTAGTTGGCCTCCAAATACTGCATAATCTATTTCTTTAATATTTTTTATAAAATTCCATACTGAATTTAAAGTGTCATTTTAAACTTTAATATTTCATTATGATATTGCAAAACAATAGTTTAATTATATCAAAATAACTATCTATTTATAGATATAAGTAATAAACCTTGTAAATGAATAAATCTAATATAAATTTCAATATCTTGTTATTTTAAAACTGTTTTATTATTTAAATAAAAAGTTAAAATTTTTTTCGTAATTTCTATTTTTTTCATTATAGGAGATTTCATCTCAAAAAATAAAACTTCTAAATATTTTTTTAATATAAATTTATCAATATAAGTTTTCGTAGTAAATTCTAAAAATAGATTATAAGGATTCTCAAAAAATCTTTTATCAATATCAAGCTTATTAATTAACTCTTTTTTTATTTTATATAATATAATTTCTCTATAATACTTATAATCATATGTGTATTTATCTTTATTGCAAGCAAATAAATTTTCACCATGAATCCTATATTTACTTAGTTTTTTATTGATAAAATATATATTAGACAACATACCTGCACTAAATACAATATAATCATCAGCTCTTATTTTAAAAAATTTTTCATATTTTATAGGAAAAATTTTATTTGCTAAATCTCTTGATAATGATATATTAGAAGTCGAACTACCAGTAAAATATGTTACATAATACACTAAAAAAAGATTATACCCACCATAAGGAAAATAATTTTTATAAAATTTTTTATTTCCTATTACTTCATAATCATTGATTATATATTCATAACCATTTCTATAAGCATTTATTATTTCACTCAATTTATTTTTTTTAAAAACATCATCACTATCTATAAAAGTTAAAACTTCTCCTTTACTATTATTAAAACCTACATTTAACGCACTTGCTTGGCCACCATTTTGTTTAAAAATTGGTTTAATTCTATTGTCTTTTTTTGCATACTCTTCAATAATTTTTTTTGAGTTATCACTACTTCCATCATCTACTATAATTAATTCAAAATTAGTATATGTTTGATTTAATACACTTTCAATAGCTTCTTTTATAAAAGATCTATAATTATAATTATCCATAATTACTGAAACTAACATTAATTAACCTTTTTTATTACTATTAAATGTTCAAAGACTAATGACATTTTATAGTGATTTTCAAAATAATATACCAATACCTTTTTTATAATAGCTTTATTATAGTTCATAACAATAACACCATTTTTACTCGTATTTTTAAATAAAAATTCAAATAATTCCTTCAAAAACAATTCATCTTCTTCATTATTATTTAAATTTATATTTACATATATTAAATTTAACCTATTTTCAAATTTTTTTAAATTTTTAAACTGTTCTTTAGAATTTATTATTAGTATATCACCTTTTTTTTGATATAAATATTCAATATATCTTTTTTTATGTCCTTCGATATCACCTAAATATAAATATTTTTTTGACCGAAAAATATATTCTAAAAAAAATTTAGAAAATTTTCTTTTTATAAACTTGTATTGATGTTTAAACCATTCTTTATACAAAATAGCCGTAACTAAAAATTTGTTTTCTCTATCAGAAAGTACACCAAAATACCTTTTAAGTAAATCTTTTTGTTCTAATGTAATAGACTCATTTAAGTTTAAAAACATTTTGTCTAAATCATTTTTTATAAGAACAACACCTTTTCCTCCATATAAAAAAAAAGGAATTCCTAAATCCAATGCATAAAATACATAAGAACCCATTCGATTTGAGGATACATATTTAAATTTTTTTAAAATATTATAAAATCTTGGAATAAAATCATATCTTGAACCATGTCCAACAGTTGTTATATTAAATCCATTTTCATAAAATATTTTATGATATCCTTTATGAACATCCCTAAAATAAAAGCATAGTACAATAGGATGAAATCTTTTAGGTAATTTTTTTAGTTCGTTTATATATTTCTCAATTTTACTTTTTGACCATATATCATCTTCATCATCTTTTGATATCGAATGAGATGGAAAGATCAATGTACCACTAGCATTTTTATCTTGTTTAATATTAAATCTTTCTTTAAATAATATAAAAGGACTACCAACAACTATATTATGTTTATATTTATTATTTCTTTTATTAAAACTAAAAAAATAATCAGTATCCTGTAAAACATCATTTACATCAGGATTATATAAAGGATAATATAATTCATTATCCCGATATATACCATGTTGTAAAGTTATATATAAATCAAAAATATGTGGATAATAAAACAATTTTTTAAGCCAATAACCTTGAGAATAAGACATTTCTGCATAATCCGTATATCTCTTTGGATTTGCAGGCCAAATACATAATTCTTCTACTTCTTTTGGAGTTAAAATTATACTTTTCATTTTAATATATTAAATATTTTGTCCAAATTAACTTTTTTATTAATTCTTGATTCATATTGTATATTTCCAACATCTTTTCTTAATTTATGGTTTTTTATCACACTATTTACTTTCTGGATATATTCTTTCGGATATGTACCTAATGGAATAAAATCTAGTTTAGATGTAAAATAATTATAAAAATAATCGTAAACACCTTTACTTAAATTAGAAGAATCATTATAAAAAATAACACAACCTTCTTTAGCCATAAATTCATTTTTACTTTGTCCCTGTTCTAAAGGAAAACTATCAGGCCACACATCAATAACCCATCCATACATATGAGAATTGACTTGTCCTGTAAAAACTACTCTTTTTAAATCAATATTATATTTAAGCATTAGTTTTTCTACATTTTTTTTATGACCATCTCCACAAGCTAAATATATTGTATTTGGATTTTGTTCCATAATTTCTGACAAAGTTTTAATATACTCTTCGGATTCTAGTTTTACAAGTCTTCCAATCGTTCCTAATATTACAGTATCTTCTCCAAAGCCTTCAATCAATGATTTTTTTAGAAGCTCTCCTCTTATTTTATCTTCATTAGAACCTACTAAAAACTCTTCTGCCATAGGAACATTAAAAACTTTCCATTTATGATTTTTACACTCTTGCTCGAAATGAGAAATTCTAATGTCAATATTTTCAACTTCACTTGTGCAGTTTCCATGAGACCAAAATAGTTGTTTTGGTGCTGAGCGATTAGAAAAAATAAAATTTGGAATATCATATCCAAATCCACTTACTAAATAATCAATTTCATCTTTTATAATTTTATCTCTTAAAACCAAAGCTTTTGTTAAATGTGAATAATAAAGTCCATCTTTTATAAAATAATCAACTGGTGAATAAAACTTAATCCCTAAAGATTTTAATGAATTAATAATATTTTGATTTTCCATATCTTTATCAAGATAATTCATAGAATAAACGAAAATTTCATACTCTTTATTAAATTCTTCATTATCTAATAATGCTTTAAATAAAGAATATTCCACCATAAAAGGAGAATTTAACACCATCCTATCAAATAAAAATCCTATTTTTTTCTTACTATTTGAAATTTCATTTTTACAAGGTTTTAGTTTTTGAGCTTCTCCCCATTTTTTATAAAATTTGCTTGCAGGTTTTTCTACTCTTTGATTGAAAACTTCCCATTCTTTAATTGTCTGAATATTATTTCCATAAATATGATAAGTAAAAAAATGAATATACATTTGTTCTTCTATCATATTTTGTTTGATACATTCATCTAATAATTTTACTAAATCATCAAAAATAGTAAGCCATATTTTATTATTATACATAACTGGAATATTCCATAATATAGTTAATGAATTTGCAAATATAGCTCTCTTAGAAATTTTATCTAAATTAAAAAATTTATCTATCTGAATAAATTCTCTTATACTATTTATTATTATTTCATCACTAATCTTTATATTTTTATCTTGAAAAAAATTTATGAAATATTTACCTTCTTGATTATCCATCAGTTTATGAGTATGTAAGACTAAACCTCTTTTGATATATTCGCTGGCAGCATCTGTGCCTACTTCAAAAAATTGTAATATAAACAACACATTATTCAATAAATATTTTTCTACATCTGAAGAAGAATCATAATAATCATTTAAAACTTTTATATTTTGCTCAAAAAATTCATCATTACTAATCTCTAAACTTTCATCATAAAAAATATTATAAAGTTTGATATAAAAACTAGGAGGAATATCTCCTTCTTTTAAAAACAGTTCTTTAATTTTATCTTTTATAAGATTAAAGAATTCTTTTTTATCACTAATTTTTATATTTTTATCTTCAATCAATTTTATAACTAAATTATTTAATTCTTCTTTTGTGTTAATTTCCATAAAATACCTTCTATAAATTATACTTGCCTAACTACATACATCGGTAATATTTAATATTTATTAAGGTAAAATTATATCAAATTATGACGATATAAAAATAAAAAAGGTAAGTAATGACAACTTTTGAGAAAAATATAAATGTACTAAAAAAGAATAAACCAAATTTAGCAAATAAACTTTTACAAATAAATCCAAATAATCTAAATTATGAAATTTATCAAGGAGAAAATGATCCTGCTCAAATAAATTATATAAATAAAAAAACATTTAAACCAATTTATGACAACCCTTTAAAAGATACTGAAAAAAAAATAAAAGAGATTGAGAAATTTGGAAAATATCCTATATTATATTTTTTTGGATTAGGAAATGGTATTTTTTACAAAATGATATTAACTAATAAACTTCTTGAAAGGGTAATTGTTTACGAACCAGATATAGAAATAATATATATTACATTAAATATATTAGATTTATCTGAAGAGATTGAAAAAGGAAAAATTGTTTTATTTTTGAGCGAAGATTATTTTTTCCCCCAAGCTTTAAATATTTTAGAAAACTGGAATTTTAGGTTTTATCTAAAATTATATGATTTAAACATATTAACACCTTATTATGCTAAATATACTGAAGAAATATTTAAAATAAATGATTTAAATATAAGAGCTATAAAACAGATTATTATTAGTCACGGAAATGATGCAACAGATTCTTTAATTGGAATCAACCACCATTTACACAATATTCCAGAAATGATAAAAAATTACAAATTTAAACATTTAATAAACAAAAAAAATTCAGATATTGCTGTTATTGTAGCAACCGGCCCATCTCTTACAAAACAATTACCTATTTTAAAAGAAATTCAAGATAAAGTAACAATTATTTCAGTAGATGCTTCTTTACCTATTTTAGAAAAACATAATATAAAACCAGATATTGTAACAGTATTAGAAAGAGTAGAATTAACATCAAAATTTTTCAAAAATACAAGTAATGAATTTATGAAAGATATTATTTTTGTAATAGCTTCACTCACTCATAAAAAAACAGTAAAAGAGATTAAAGGTAAAAAAGTTATAACTATGAGACCTTTCCCATTTAATAGATATTTTAATATGCCAGAATTTGGATATGTAGGTGTAGGAATGAGTTCGGCAAATATGGCTTATGAATTAGCTTATATAATGAATTATCCTATAACAATTTTAATAGGTCAAGACCTAGCTTATGGTGATGGAGTATCTCATGCAAAAGGACATGTCTTAGGCGTTGATGAAGTAAAACAAACAGAAAATGACTTGTATGTTACAAAATATGGTGGAGATGGTATTGTAAGAACAAATAAAGTATGGACTTGGTTTAAAAACAATTTTGAAAAAGCAATTTATGATGCAAAAGATAAAATGCTCACATTTAATTGCACAGAAGGTGGAGCAAGAATTGAAGGGGCAAAAGAAATTCCTTTTAGAGAAATAACTAAAGATTTAAAACAAACTAAAAAAGAAATTAAATTAAAATTACCACCAAAATCAAATATTGATAAAAATTTTACTAAAGTAATTAAAAAAATTGAAGATGCCATCATTTTTGGTAAAAAGAATCAAGAAAAAATCGAAAAACTTTATGTAAAAGTAGCTAAAACTTGGGATAATTTAGTATATCTAAATAAAACTAATCAATTAGAAAAAATAAACTTTAAAAAACTTTATAAATTATCTGATGAAATTGATAAATTAAAAAATATTTTTAACAATAAAAAATTTCAAAAACTATTTTTAGATATAACTCAGTCATTTATTGTGAATTATGAACTTGATTTAGCAAAAATCCAAGTAAAAAAAGTTTATACAAAAGAAGAAAAACAAGCTCAAATAGTAGATTGGATTATGAAACATAAAGAGTGGCTATTTACATTAGCAGGTGCCATAGACACAGTAATTTATAATATGAAAAAAGAATTAAAATATATTAAAAAAGAGTATCAAAACTTCAAAGAGGATTAATCCTCTTTGTTTATTGAAGTAACTTCATTACATTTTGTTGAACAGCATTAGCTTGACTCATTGCATAACTTCCTGATTGTGCTAATAAATTATGTTTATTAAAGTTCGCACTTTCACTTGCAAAATCAACATCTCTGATTTGACTCTCAGCTGCTTTTACATTTACTTGTGTAACTGAAATATTATTTATTGTTGATGTTAATTGATTTTGAGTTGATCCTAAACCACCTCTAATCTTATCAAGCATTTTTTGTGCACTTTCTGCTATATCCATGACAGCCATTGCACCTTTTAGTGTTGTTACACCTGAGCTTAATCCATTTGCATTTTTTGTAACCATTGCTGCATTTGCATTTGCACCCATTGCACTCGCTTGATCTGCACTAAAACTACCTTTTATCGCTCTTAAGTTAATTGTAGCTTGTGCTACTGCCGCACCTGCACTCATTCCAATTGATGAAAGACTAGTTCCAGCTACTTGAATATCTCTTGCATCAAGTCTTGTAAGTGTAAGTCTCCCAACCACTACATCTTTTCCTGCTCCTGCTGAAACAGCTGAAAAATCTCCACTTCCTAAAACTGTTGCTCCAGCCGATGCAGTACTTATATCTATTGCTCTACCATCAGTTGAATTTAAAACTAATTTTCCAGATTCATCTACACTTGCTTCAACTCCTGTACTTTCTTTTACTGAATTAATAGCATTTACTAGATTTCCATTTTTATCATTTGCTGCAACTGTAATATCTCCTACTGCTACACCATTTATTTTTAGACCTTGTAATGTCCCAGATGTTATAGCGCTTGATCCTTCACCTTCTACTTGCCAAGAAGCTCTAACTCCTGTTGCATCTGAATTCTTATTGATTGTTTCTGCCAATACTCCTATTCCTGTCCCTGCGCTTGTTGAAATACTTACTGATTCTAAGCTTACATCATTTACTCCATTTGGAGCTTTAAAAGTAAGTTGTACATTTTGAAGTGCAGATCCACCATTTGAAGCTTTAACAATAGCTCCTGTTTCAAATCTTGTAGCACCAATCTTATCACTACTTGTAGCTCCAATACTTGCTTTTACTACTGTATTTGAATATGCTCCTATTTGAAATTCTTTGTTTGTAAATTGCCCTGACAATAAATTTTTCCCATTAAATGAAGTTGTTCCTGCAATATTATCAAGCTCTCCCATTAATTTTGTAATATCATTTTGAAGTGCTTTTCTTGTATCTGTAGTTTGTCCATCTTGCGCGGCTTGTATTGCTTTTGTTTTGATTGTATCAAGTATTTTTACTTGTTCATCCATAGCTTTATCTGCTGTTTGGATAATCCCAATACCATTATTTGCATTTTTAATAGCTTGTCCAAGCCCATCTGCTTGACTCCTTAAATTATCTGCAATTGCCATTCCTGCAGCATCATCTGCTGCTTTGTTAATTCTAAGACCACTTGATAATTTTTCAAGTGAATTACTAAGAGCACGATTATTAGCTAGTGCTGAAGCATGTGCATTTAATGCTGAAACATTTGTATTTATTCTAAATCCCATAACTTTCTCCTTAAATTCAGCAATTTCTTGCTTTTGAAATTACTAAAAGCAAAAGCTATTCCAAAAATAGTATTTAAATAAATTAAAGAAGATTTTATAGTCGATTGTTTGAAGAAAAAATAAGAATGAAATAAAAATAAGAGATTGCTACAAAATCATAGCAACCTCTCAATTATTTATAAAAACGTAAATCGCAGTTTACACCACTTTAATGATTATTGAAGTAATCTCATTACATTTTGTTGAACAGCATTAGCTTGACTCATTGCATAACTTCCTGATTGTGCTAATAAATTATGTTTATTAAAGTTCGCACTTTCACTTGCAAAATCAACATCTCTGATTTGACTTTCAGCTGCTTTTACATTTACTTGTGTAACTGAAATATTGTTTATTGTTGATGTTAATTGATTTTGAGTTGATCCTAAACCACCTCTAATCTTATCAAGCATTTTTTGTGCACTTTCTGCTATATCCATGACAGCCATTGCACCTTTTAGTGTTGTTACACCTGAGCTTAATCCATTTGCATTTTTTGTAACCATTGCTGCATTTGCATTTGCACCCATTGCACTCGCTTGATCTGCACTAAAACTACCTTTTATTGTTCTTAAGTTAATTGTAGCTTGTGCTACTGCCGCACCTCCACTCATTCCAACTGTTGCAATATTAGTTCCAGTCACTTGAATATCTCTTGCATCAAGTCTTGTAAGACTAAGTCTCCCTACAATTACATCTTTTCCTGCTCCTGCTGAAACAGCTGAAAAATCTCCACTTCCTAAAACTGTTGCTCCAGCCGATGCAGTACTTATATCTATTGCTCTACCATCAGTTGAATTTAAAACTAATTTTCCAGATTCATCTACACTTGCTTCAACTCCTGTACTTTCTTTTACTGAATTAATAGCATTTACTAGATTCCCATCTTTATCATTTGCTGCAACTGTAATATCTCCTACTGCTACACCATTTATTTTTAGACCTTGTAATGTCCCAGATGTTATAGCGCTTGATCCTTCACCTTCTACTTGCCAAGAAGCTCTAACTCCTGTTGCATCTGAATTCTTATTGATTGTTTCTGCCAATACTCCTATTCCTGTCCCTGCGCTTGTTGAAATACTTACTGATTCCAATTGTACATTATTTTTACCATCTACTGATAAAAACTTCATTGAAACATCTTTAAGTGCAGATCCACCATTTGAAGCTTTAACAATAGCTCCTGTTTCAAATCTTGTAGCACCAATCTTATCACTACTTGTAGCTCCAATACTTGCTTTTACTACTGTATTTGAATATGCTCCTATTTGAAACTCTTTATTTGTAAATTTCCCTGACAATAAATTTTGTCCATTAAATGAAGTTGTTCCTGCAATATTATCAAGCTCTCCCATTAATTTTGTAATATCATTTTGAAGTGCTTTTCTTGTATCTGTAGTTTGTCCATCTTGCGCAGCTTGTGTTGCTTTTGTTTTGATTGTATCAAGTATTTTTACTTGTTCATCCATAGCTTTATCTGCTGTTTGGATAATCCCAATACCATTATTTGCATTTTTAATAGATTGTCCAAGCCCATCTGCTTGACTCCTTAAATTATCTGCAATTGCCATTCCTGCAGCATCATCTGCTGCTTTGTTAATTCTAAGACCACTTGATAATTTTTCAAGTGAGCTACTTAACTCTCTGTTGTTCAATTGTGCTGCAGCATGTGCATTTAATGCTGAAACATTTGTATTTATTCTAAATCCCATTTTAAATCCTTTTATATGGTTTTTTTGGTGACATCCTTGTCATCCTTGTAAACTATATCGGAATAAAAAAAAATTTTTTAAATATTTTTATATTTTTTTTATAAAAGGTATTAAAAGTTCTTCTGTTTTGTTTGTTGATTTTATTTTAATTCCAATAACAGAATATTGTTTATTGGCTACTTTCATTTTTTCTCCAAGCATAAATTTAACTATAACTTTTAATTTTTTCTCATTGTTAAATTTTGATAAAACCGAATTTATTTCATCTATTAAAGACTTTTTATCTGCAAAAAATTCAGGAATATCTACATCAAACAAATCTTCAAACTCTACTTTTGTATCTAAAAAAACATAATTTCTACAAAAATCTAAAATGAAAAAAATATTTATTTTTGTTAAACCTTCTATTTTAATTTTTTTAACAGGAAGCAAGCTTTTATAAAATTTAATCCCTATTTCATTTTCTTCATATCCTATACTAGCACTTATAAACTCAAATTTATTAAATTTAAAATGCCCATTTATAGTAACAAACTTATCTTTTAAATTATTTATAGCAAATTCAAAAATTTCTTTTTCATTTACAAAAGATAAAAAATATTCTGCCTCATTATTTAAATATTTTATTCTCCCTTTCTCATTAAAGACAATAAAAGGATTTATGTCTTTTTGAACCCATATATCAAATTTCACATTGACTCCATTTTTTAGCTAATGTTCCTCTATTAATTTTAAGAGCTTTAGCCATTTGTAATTTTGAATGATATTTCTTCATAAAAGCTTGAAATAAGCCTTTATCAAATATTTTTGACGCTTCATCATAACTCATTTCATTTTCACTAAAAAATTCTTCAATATATTTAACTAATTTAGTTTTAGTTATTTTATCTTGCAAAAATGATTTATAAATAGATTTTTTTAGTGAATTTAGATTCTCTCTTATATCAATATTTACCTCAGCTTCCTTTTCTATTTTTAAACTTTTTTTTACTTCGTTTGTAAAATATTTTGTAAATTCTTTTACATCTTCCATGCGTTTATCTAAATTATCCAAAAATATTTCAGCTGTAATATCATATTTCTCTTTTATATTTTCATTCAAAGCAATCGTCCCTACAGCTACAATTCTTTTATTTGTTTTAATAAACTCTTTTAATTCATCAAACTTTTCTATAATTAAGTCATCTTGATTTGCTATAAAATTTGCTAAAAAAGTTTTACCTGTCCCAGATTCGCCATAGATATATATATTAACATCTAATTCTTTAAGCATAAATGCCAATTTTTTAATTTTTTTGCTTTTCTCATCTTGGGCAATAAATTCCATTTTAAACCTTGTAACTTTTTTAATTTTTTGTTATTATAATATAAAAAAGTATTGAATTTCTAATAAATTTTTATATAAAAACAAAATAGAAGGAAAAAATATGACAATACCTATGCTATATAGCAAAATCCATCGAGCCACAGTTACTGATGCTAATTTAGAATATATAGGTTCAATTACAATAGATGAAGAACTTATTGAGGCAGCTAAACTGAGAGTTGGACAAAAAGTGGATATCGTAAATATCAATAATGGTGAGAGATTTTCTACTTATGTATTAAAAGGTAAAAAAGGTAAAAAAGATATCTGTTTAAATGGTGCAGCTGCTAGAAAAGTGCATAAAGGTGATAAAATTATCATTATTGCTTATGCAAATATGGATGAAAATGAAGCTAATAACTTTAATCCATCAATCGTAATCGTAGATGATGATAACAATATAATTGAACAATTATCAAATTTATAAGGAGCTAAAATGTTTAAAAATTTAGATTTAAATGCAATGATGCAACAATTGCAAAATGGAATGAAACAAACTTCAGACAAAACTTATACCGCGTCAAGTGGCGGGGGAATGATAGAAGTTAGTGTAAATTCAGATTTTGAAGTAATAGATATGAATATTGATGATTCTTTGTTAGATGACAAATCTTCACTTCAGATTCTACTAATGGCTGCAATTAATGATGCTATCAAAATGGCAGTAGAAGATAAAAAATCTCAAGCAATGAATATGTTTAGCGGTCTTAGCGGACAATGAAAAAGCTATTTATAGTTATCCCATTATTGGGATATTCATTAACCTATCCAGATTTTTCATTGTGTTATAAAAAATATAAAAGCTATTCAGTTATTCCAATCTCAAAACACTACTCCATAACATCAACTAAACCAAAAAAATTTATTAAATATGATACAAAATATGGAATATATCTAATAAAAACAAACAATAAACACTATTTACATTTCAAAAACTCTCACTTAGGTGTATGGCTTGCTTCTATAAAAAAAGGAATGATTTATTCTGGTAATTTTGCAGAATATCCAAAAGCAGACAGTCCTGCTAAATTTTCTACAAAAACTTTGCCTGCTTCAATTATGAGTGATATCTTTTGTAATCCTATTGGAGTTGGAGTAAATGGTGGGTTTTTAACTACCAATAGAATTAAAAACTTTATTACAAGCAAACCCCATATATCAAATAAAAACATTTTTAAATTTTTGGGAGTTATAGTTGATGATAATTTAACTATTACCCAAATAATTCCAAACAGCTGGGCAGATAAACACTATCTTTCAATTGGAACAAAAATTATAAAACTTAACAATAAACCTGTAAATTCCTTAAAAAATATTAAATCAATTTCAAAAAATGTTACAATTACATTTAATATTAATGGCATCACATGGAAGGCTAATTATAAAGGTAAATAATGATATTTGATGAAATAAAAAAAGGTGAAAATAAACGCCTTGAATTAAAAGAAAAGCTTCCATCAAATGAAAAAATATCAAGAACAGTTATAACAGAACTTCAAAGACAAAGATTCAATAAAAGTTTTGATGAGGAAGAAAATTTTGAATTTGAATTTGAAACCCTTAATCTCAATATTATTTATAACGAATTTAAAAAAATAAATAAACCTTGTAATTATGAAAAATCTAAAAATCTAAAACTTATAAAAGATATAAATGGTAAAAATTTACCAACAAATGCGTTATTAATAGCACTTGGAAGTTTTGATAATACTCAAATAAAATGTGCAAGATTTAGAGGAGTTACAAAAGAAATTTTTATAGATAAAAAAGAATTTAATGATGATTTGTTTAGTAATTTAGAAAATAGTATAAAATTTTTACAAAATCATCTAAATTTAAATGCAGAAGTTGTTGGCTTACAACTTCAAGAAGAACTTGAAATACCTCTGCTTGCACTTAGAGAAGCATTAATTAATGCAATAATTCATAGAAATTATTTGAGAAATAGTGATATAAAAGTTGCAGTTTATGATGATATAATCGAAATTACTTCTCCTGGTGGGTTTCCAAATGGACTAATACTTGAGGAAGTTATGAGTGGAAGAAGTGAGATTCGAAATAAAATTTTAGCAAATCTTTTTAGAGAGCTTAAATATGTAGAAACTTGGGGAAGTGGAATAACTAAAATAAAAAAGTTATGTAAAAATAAAAATATAGAATTTGAAATAAATGAAAGTAGTAATTTTGTAAATATTGTATTTCATAGGCCACATAAAATACCGAATAGCACCGAAAAAATGCCGAATAGCACCGAAAAATTATTAAAACTATATACTAATGAGCAAGAAGAAAAAATAATTACTTTTATAATAAAAAATAAAAAAATAAATGTAGATGAAGTAGAAGAATTATTAAATTTAAAAGAAAGAAGAGCAAGAGAAATTTTATCAAATTTAGTAAAAAAAGATATTTTAGAAAAAATAGGTAAAACAAAAGGAAGTTATTATATTTTAAATGAAACTAAAAGGTTGATACAATGATAGAATTTGAAAAATTCTTACAAAATAATTTAATAAAAAACCCCTCTTTTCATCCCTATTTTGAAAAAGCAACAAATGAGATGCTAATAGCCGGTGGAAAAAGATTTAGACCAATGTTACTTTTAAAAGTAGTGGAAAGTTATAATCCACTTTTACTTGAAAGTGCTTATTATCCAGCATTAGCACTTGAATCTTTACACACTTATTCACTTATTCACGATGACTTACCAGCAATGGATAATGCAAATTTACGAAGAGGTCATCCAACTCTACATAAAACTTTTGATGAAGTTACGGCTATTTTGGTAGGAGACGGATTAAATACTTATGCTTTTGAATTAATTGCTATTTCACCACTTCATAATGATATAAAAGTAGAATTAACTAAAGAATTATCACAAAACGGCGGATTAAATGGAATGGTATTAGGTCAAGCAATTGATTGTTATTTTGAGAACAAACCACTAAATTTAGATGAAGTTAAATTTTTACATATTCATAAAACTGCCAAACTTATCGCAGCAAGTCTGAAAATGGGTGCAATTATTGTAAATTTAGATAAAAAACTCCAAAAAAAATTATATAATTTCGGAATTGATTTGGGATTACTATTTCAAATCCAAGATGACATTTTAGATGAAACAAAAAGTAGTGAAGAAGCTGGCAAAGATACACACAATGATAGTGACAAAAATTCATTTGTGAATCTAATAGGACTTGAAAAAAGTATAAAAGAAGCCGATAAATTAGCTGAAAAACTAGAAAAAGAGTTTGAATCGTTTGATAAAAAACTAAAACAAAATTTAAGACCACTTATAACAAAATATTTAAAAAGGCATAAACAATGAGAAAAAAAATGGCAGATACTATTAGATTTTTGGCAGCAGATATGGTCCAACAAGCAAATTCAGGTCACCCAGGAGCTCCGTTGGGACTTGCAGATGTTATGACAGTTTTGAGTGAATACCTTACATTAAATCCAAAAAATCCTAAGTTTATAAATAGAGATAGATTAGTTTTTTCAGGGGGACATGCAAGTGCTTTAGTATATAGTATGCTTCATTTATGGGGATTTGATGTAAGTTTAGAAGATTTAAAAGAGTTTAGACAACTTGGTAGCAAAACTCCAGGTCATCCCGAATTTGGACATACTCCAGGAGTTGAAGTAACAACAGGACCTCTTGGTCAAGGTGTTGCAAATGCAGTTGGTTTTGCAATGGCAAAAAAATTCATCGCAAAAAAATTCCCAGAAATAACTCACAAAGTTTATTGTCTTTGTGGAGATGGAGATTTAGAAGAAGGAATCAGCTATGAAGCTTGCAGTTTAGCTGGAATTCATAAATTAAATGATTTAGTGATTATTTATGATGACAACTCAATTTCAATCGAAGGAAATGTAAAAATTGCTTTTAATGAAGATGTGAAAAAAAGATTTAAATCACAAGGATTTAATGTATTACAAATTAATGGACATAATTATGATGAAATAGATTCAGCTCTTAAAATAGCTAAAAACGCTACAAAACCAACTCTGATTATGGCAAAAACAATTATAGCTAGAGGTGCCGTAGGACTTGAAGGTAGTCACAAAACTCACGGTTCACCTCTTGGAGATGATGTAATTAGCGAAAGTAAAAAAGCAGCTGGATTTAGTGAAGCAAAATTCAATATCGATGAAGATGTTTTAGTTAGATTTAGATGTATGATTGAAAAAGGTGAATTAGCAGAGGCTGAATTTAACAAAAATGCTAATATCCAAGAAATAGAAGCTTTCTTTAATAAAGATTATTCAAAAATTGAATTTCCTAAATTTAATAAAGGTGAAAAACTAGCAACTCGTGCAAGTAATGGAAAAATCTTAAATGCAATTGCCGCGGGAGTTCCAAGTTTCATAGGTGGAAGTGCTGATTTGGCTCCATCAAACAATACTCACCTAAATGATGAAGAAGATTTCCCAGTTGGTAGAAATATGCACTTTGGAATCAGAGAACACGCAATGGGTGCAATAAGCAATGCTTTTGCAGCTTACGGATTAGCGCCTTATGTAGCAACTTTCTTAATTTTTAGTGATTATTTAAAACCAGCTTACAGAATAGCAGCTCTAAGTGGTCATAAAAACTACTGGATCTTCACTCATGATACAATTTTCTTAGGAGAAGATGGACCAACTCACCAACCAATAGAACAAATTGCAACTCTAAGAAGTATTCCAAATAGTTATACTTTCAGACCTGCTGATGCCAATGAAAATATAGCTTGTTGGAAAACTGCACTAAAATTAGAAAATGCACCATGTGCTTTTGCTTTAACTAGACAAGGAATTGAAATATTTACAGAGTGTGAAAATGTAGATAAAGGTGGATATATTTTAAGTGAAGATGAAAATGCCCAAATTACATTAATTGCGACGGGTAGTGAAGTAAGCCTTGCAATGGAAGTGAAAAAGCTACTTGATAAACCATGTAATGTAGTTAGTGTGCCGTGTTTTGAACTATTTGACGCGCAAGATGAAGAGTATAAAAATCAAGTAATCAAACTAAACACTAAAACAGTAGCAATTGAAGCTGCAACTGCTTACGAATGGTATAAATATGCTGATAAAGTTATTAATATGCATACATTTGGTGCAAGTGGGAAAGGTGCAGATGTTTATAAACATTTTGGATTTGACGCCCAACAAATAGCCAAAGAGATTTAAGGATTTCTTTGCTTTTTTCTATTTTTTTAATTTTTTTGAGTGGTTATCTTTTTAAAGTTTTAAAAGCTGACTATTCAAAAGCATTAATTGATGTAGTTATTTATATCTCTTTCCCTGCTTTAATCATCTATAAAATCTATCATTTAGAATATTCAACTCAAATTTGGCAAGTTTTTGGAATTGGACTTTTAACTATGCTTGTTGGTATGAGTTTAGGATTTGCTACTTCTAAACTTTTTAAATTTGATAAAAAAACTACTGCCTCTTTTTTATTAGTCACAACCCTTGGAAACACTTCATTTTTAGGTTTTCCTATGGTTGTAAGTATGTTTGGAGAAAAAAACCTAATTTGGGCAATATTTTTTGATGAAATTACATTTTTTGGACTTGTAATTTTTGGTAGTCTCTTCGTAGCCTATGGAAGTGAAAAAGAGATAAACATCAAAAAAATGATAATTGATATTATTAAATTTCCTCCTTTTATTGCCCTGATTTTTGCCCTATTTTTAAGAAATTTTAATATAAATATCGATTTTCTCAAACCTTTTGGAGATTCTTTAATTTTTTTAGTAATGTTAGCAGTTGGTATGAAATTTAGTTTTTTAGATGTGAAAAAAAACTTCAAACTTGCGAGTCTTGCTCTACTTATAAAAATGTTTTTAGTTCCATTAACTATCTATATTTTTATAAATCTATTTTTAAATATTCACGCCCCGGCTTTAAGTGTTGCTTTCATAGAATCAGCGATGCCACCGATGGTTATGGCTTCCGTTTTGGCAATAGAAGCAAGACTTAGAGAAGATTTGGCAGTCTCTGCTCTAGGAGTTGGAATTTTACTTAGTTTTATAGTTATACCATTGTATAAATTTTTGATATAAAAATTATATAACACTTCATTATCAAAATAGAAATATAATAGTTATGGAATTACACTTTATATAGTAATATAGTACAACTTTTTTCTTTAAACAATTAACTCTTTATTATCTTCTCGGCCATATTCACACTGAAACGTTGCATGTTCTATATCAAAACTGTCATGTAGTTTTTTCTCAAGTCTATCAATGACAGCATTGGAAACTGAAAGCGGCACATCTTCGTTAAAGTCCAAATGTGCTTCTAAATGGATGTGATTGTCATCGAGTTTCCATACATGGATATGATGTGCATTTTTAATCTCAGGATCTTCTTCAATAGCACTGACGATCTCTTCTATATCGATCCCTTTTGGCGTGAACTGCATAAGTATGGCACTGCTCTCACGCACAAGACCAAAAGATGCCCATATAAGATAGAGTGCGATTAAAGCAGAAACCACAGGATCGATCCAAAAAAGTCCAAAGTAGTACATTAAAAGACCACCACCGACAACAGCTACACTTGTCATTACATCTGTTAAAAGATGTAGATAAGCCGCTTTTATATTCATATTGTTATGGGCATCATCTTTAACAAGCAAGACACTCGCCACATTTAGTACAATACTCAATGCTCCCAGCCTTATAACCCAGACAGAATTGATCGGTTCGGGATGATAGAACTTGTGAAAAGCTTCAATAATAAGAAATATGGCAATTCCGATAAGTACCGAAGCATTGAAAAGTGCCGCTAGGATCTCTGCGCGTTTATAACCGAATGTCTTTGACTCATTATTTGGACGGGCAGCCAAACGGTTTGCAAAGTAAGCGATCAAAAGTGCCAATACATCACTGAAGTTATGCATTGCATCACTCAAAAGTGCTAATGATCCTGACATTATTCCTCCCACAATTTGTGAAAGCGTAATGATAATGTTTAAAACGATAGTAATAAAAATATTTTTACCACTTACATCATGATGGTGGTGATGGTATTCACTCATCTTTTTTCCCTTTAAATATAGATAAAACAATATGATATTAGCAATTATAATATTATTATAATAAAAAAAAAGAAATTTAACAAATAATATCTAACATAACACAGTTCTTATTTAACTACTTTTATATTATAATTAATAACTGTATTTATTATCTAATATAAATTTTTGATATAATTATTAAAAACTTTTAAAAGGAATTATTATGATATTAGCAACTCCAGGACCAGTAGAAGTTCCATTTTTTGCTCAAGAAGCAGTTTTAGGTGAAACTATTCATCACAGAACTCCTGAATTTAAAGAAATCATGAAAGAAACTTTATCTCTATTTAAAAATTTAGTAAATTTACCTGATGCAGTATTTTTAGCAAGTAGTGGAAGTGGTGCAATGGAAGCCGCTCTTACAAATATTACTAAGAAAAAAGCACTTACAATTAATGCTGGTAAATTTGGGGAAAGATGGGGAAAAATTGCAAAAGCTCACAATATTGAATTTTCACAACTTTGCTATGAATGGAATACTCCAGCAAATGCAGAAGATGTTATCGCTGCAATTAAAGCAGATAGTGAAATTGATAGTTTTTACATCCAAGTTAGTGAAAGTGCTGGTGGTTTAAGACACCCAGTTGAAGAAATAGCAGCCCAAATTAAAAAAGTAAATCCAGATATTATAGTAGTTGCAGATGGAATTACAGCAGTTGGAGTTGAAAAAATCGATACTACAAACATTGATGTATTAATTACTGGAAGTCAAAAAGCACCGATGCTTCCACCAGGGCTTGCAATGATTGGATTTAGCGAGGCAGCCGTGAAAAGAATTGGAAGTGGAAAAGGTTATTACTTTAATTTAGCAAATGAAATTAAAAAACAAAGAGAATTTTCAACTTCTTTCACACCTGCTACAACTTTAATAATCGCTCTTAAAGCAGTATTAGAAAAAGTTACAAATGAGATTGGACTTGATAATTTATATGCAAAAACTGCAAAAAGACATAATGCTTTATTAGAATCACTAAAAGCAATTGGATTAAATATTTACCCATCTGTTCCGGCAAAAAGTATGGCAACTGTATATTCAGAACAAGCTGAAGAAATTAGAAGTATAATGAAAAACAAATTTGAAGTAAATATGGCTGGTGGTCAAGACCATTTAAAAGGTAAAATTTTTAGAATTAATAATATGGGACTAATTGAAGATTACAAAATGTTATGGATTGTAAATTCAATCGAAATGACATTAGATGAACTTAATATTAGAAAATTTGATGGGACTGCTGCAAAAATATTTAGTGAGAAAATTAAATGATTTATAGCCACGATATACCAAATGGAGGTAATCTCTATTTTGGTAAAACTGCAAAACTTAAAAGAGAAATAGAAAATGTAAGTGCAGAAGTTTTTGAAAACAATTTTTTCAATGAAATTGTTACTCCATTTTTTTCATATCACCAACTTGAAGCCCTAAAAGATAAAGAACTCATCAAATTAAGAGATGTAAAAAACAGAAATATGGCTTTAAGAGGTGATTCAAGTATCGATGTAATTAGATTAGTTTTGAAAAGATTAAAATCTGATTCAAAAAAATGGTTTTATATTCAACCAGTTTTTAGATATCCAAGTATAGAAATCAATCAAATTGGTTGTGAAATGATTAATGGAAAGCTTGATGAAACTATTAAATTAAATAAACTTTTAATGGATAAACTTTCACTATCTCCAGTTCTACAAATTTCAAATATAAAAATAGTAAAACTTGTAAAAGAGCTTACAAATATAAGTGATGAAGATTTAAAAAAAGAAAATCTTGAAGTATTTAGCAAAATAGATTGGCTTAAAAAACTTGCTTATATTAACAAAAAAGAGGATTTAGAAGATTTATCAATATACCCAGAACCTATCAAAAACGAACTTCAAAAAATAAAAGAATTAATTTCAAACTTAACTATTGATGTAGTTATTTCTCCACTTTTTTATGCAGATTTTAACTATTATAATGGAGTATTTTATAGATTTTTTACAGATAATACCTTACTAAGTATGGGTGGAGAATATGAAGTAAACCATATAAAAATTACAGGATTTAGCATCTATACTGACAATGTAATTGAAATAAAAGGACAATAATGGCAGCGGATTTAATCGTAGGTCTTCAATGGGGAGACGAAGGAAAAGGTAAAATTGTTGATTTGGTAGCAAAAAACTATGATATCGTAGTTAGAAGTCAAGGTGGACATAATGCAGGGCATACAGTTGTAATTGGTGATAAAAAATATGCACTTCATTTAATGCCAAGTGGTATTTTAAATCAAAATGCTGTCAATGTAATCGCAAATGGTGTTGTAGTTTCTCCTGCTGAAATTATAGAAGAAATGGAAAAATTTGGAGAAATGAAAGGAAGACTTTTTATTTCTGATAAAGCTACAATGCTTTTAGATTATCACGCACAAATTGACCAAGCAAGAGAAAAACTTAGAGGTAAAAATGCTATCGGAACAACTGGTAGAGGTATAGGCCCAGCTTATGCAGATAAAGTTACAAGAACTGCCCTTAGAATTGGAGATTTATTAGATATTGATAAAGCACTTGAAAAACTTACAGACTATTTTGAAATGAACAAAGGTTATTTTGAATATTTAGGAATTCATATTCCAACTCAAAATGAAATGAAAATCGAACTTCAAGGTTATCAAAATAAATTAGGTTTTTTAATCACTGATACTACAAAATTTTTATGGGATAATATGGATAAAAATATCCTACTTGAAGGAGCACAAGCTACACTTCTTGATATTGACCATGGAACTTATCCGTATGTTACTTCTTCAAACACAATAGCAAGTGGTGCTTTAACTGGTAGTGCAATCCCACCTAAACAACTTAGAAAAGTAACTGGTATTGCAAAAGCTTATACTACAAGAGTTGGAAATGGACCGTTTCCAACAGAAGATTTTGGTAAAAATGGAGAATATCTAAGAGAAAAAGGGTTTGAATTTGGAACAACTACAGGAAGACCAAGAAGATGCGGTTGGTTTGACGCGGTTGCAGGAAAATATGCTATTACATTAAATAGTTGTGATGAAGTAGCTCTTATGAAACTTGATGTTTTAGATGGATTAAAAGAAGTAAAAGTTTGTATAGCTTATGAAAATAATAATGGAGAAGAAATCAACTATTTTCCAACTAATTTAGATGGATTAAAACCAATTTATGAAACATTTGCTGGATGGGATAAAAGTGCAGGAGTTACAGAATTTGAAGAACTTCCTAAAAATGCACAAGAATATATCTTAGCTCTTGAAAAATTAATTTCTTGCCCGATCAAATATATTGCAACAGGTGCTAAAAGAGATGAAACTGTAATTAGAGAACAAATTTATATTTAACAATTGATTGAATAAAGCGAAACAATTGCAAATTTTAACAAAAATTCGTTAAAAAAAGTATACTAGGCACGAAAGGCGTTTGCGTTTACACTTTTTAGCTTTTTGAAGTGTTAAGAATTTGCTTTCTTGTGGAGTGTTTTTAGTCAATTGATAATTTTAATAATATATCTTTTATTGAAATTTTAAATTTTTACTTGACATACGAAGGATTTTAGTATATAATTTCAGTCCAATTTAACACTTGTCGGGGTGTAGCGCAGTTTGGTTAGCGCACCTGGTTTGGGACCAGGGGGCCGAAGGTTCGAGTCCTTTCACCCCGACCACTTATTTAGCAAAATAGTTAGAAACTATCTATTTTGGTGGATATAGTTCAGTTGGTTAGAACACCAGTTTGTGGCACTGGGGGCCGCCGGTTCGAATCCGGTTATCCACCCCATTGTTAAAATTGTTTTATCTAGTTAAGCATCTGTGGCTCAACTGGATAGAGCAACGGACTTCGGATCCGTAGGTTGTAGGTTCGATTCCTATCAGGTGCACCACAACTTACTTCACTTGTGAAGTGAAACTTTAGCTTATTTTGGTAAGTTAAATTCTCATTTCAAACATTATGCGCTCTTAGCTCAGCTGGATAGAGCAACGGCCTTCTAAGCCGTAGGCCACAGGTTCGAATCCTGTAGGGCGCACCACTTTTTAGAGACTACAAAAAAACAATAATTATGCGGACGTGGCGGAACTGGCAGACGCGCTAGACTTAGGATCTAGTATCTATGATGTGGAGGTTCAAGTCCTCTCGTCCGCACCACTTTATTTTAACAAATCAAACACTTTTTATTTTATATAGTTTTAAAATTTATATCAATAAATCTTTTTAAAAATAGATTATTTCAAATAACTAAATATAAGATAAAAGTCTATAACAAAATCAAATTATGATTATTTTATAGAAACTATACTTTATATTAAAATATATAGAATTTAGGCACTAACTAAATATTGCTAATGAACAATTATATTTTTATTTCTATATTTTTAATTATATAAACAAAAACCATTGGTAATAAAATTAAATTTAATAAAAACTTACTAAAATACAAAATAGATAAATCAACTAAAGCTGTTATTATAGCTTTTGAATTTTTGATATAAAATTGCATTGTATCCTTAAAATCATGAAATGATTTAGATACATTAGAAGCACTATTTTTTACATATCCCCATAAGCTACTATCACTTGTCATTTCTATATTTACTTGTTTATTTTTCGTGTAATTTAAAATTTTTAAATCTTTTGCTATTTTAGAAGCAAATATATCTTGATTTGTATAATTTGAAATTATTGCACTAAAAGGAATAAATAGTCTCATTACAATAAGAATAATTAATATTTTATTGAAAAAATCATTTTTTATGAAAATAGCACCAATTATTGCGAGTACTAAAAAAATATAAATAATCTTACTTCGTGATAATTCAAATATAGCTTTTTCACTACCAAGTACCCATAATGAAAGTGTAAGCATATCTGAAAATCTCTCAACTGCATCATTAATTGGATCTAATGTCTGCCCTATTGCAATATTTCCTTCTACCCCTACTCCAAGACTTACACTACTTTCTTGAATCACTGAAACACCAGCGTTTATTCCTCTTAAAGTCGCATAAGTTACTACTGCATCTGATAAAGTATCATTTATATATTTTTCTGAAATATTTTTGTATAAAGGAGTAGAAATAAATATCAATATAGTTAATATTGGTAGTATTAGTCTTTTTTTAATAGTTAAATATGTCATTTTTTATTCCTATGAGAAGGATTCAAAAAAGTTAAACTAATTTAACCTTTTTTATCATCTCTTTTGCTTTTTCAAATGAATTTTCACCACTTACAAGTAAAACTCCCATTCTTCTACCTTTATGGCTCTCAGGTTTTCCAAAAGCTATAAATCTTGAATTAGTAGAATATAATTCATCTGGAATTTCAAAAGTTGGAGCATAACTATCTTTATCAGCTTTAAACGCTGCACTTGTTCCCTCTCCATAAAATTCAAATCCTAATGGAAGTCCTAAAACTGCTCGAATATGAAGTGCAAATTCACTTTGACTTTGAGTAATCATTGTAACCATTCCAGTATCGTGTGGTCGTGGACTTACTTCTGAGAAATATACCTCATCACCAGCTACAAACATTTCAACACCAAAAATTCCTCTTCCACCAAGTCCATCAGTGATTTTTTTTGCCATCTCTTTTGCTTTGTTAAGTGCTATTTCACTCATTTTCATCTCTTGCCAAGAATAAATATAATCTCCATCTTTTTGAATATGACCAACTGGTGGGCAAAAAATTGTCTCTTTTTCATTTCTTGCAGTAAGTAAAGTAATCTCATAATCAAAATTCACAAATTCTTCTACAATTAATTCATCTGCACTTCCTCTCGCATCACTTTGTGCAAAATCCCACGCTTTTTTGATTTCATTTCTATTTTTTATAATACTTTGCCCATGTCCTGAGCTACTCATCACAGGTTTTACAACACAAGGAATCCCAATTTTTTCTACTGCTTTTTCAAGACCTTCGAAAGTTGTAACAAATTCATATTTACTAGTTTTTAATCCAAGCTCCTCAGCTGCAAAAACTCTAATATTTTTTCTATGCATTGTTTTATTTACAGCCTCAGCATTTGGAATTATATGATATCCCTCTTTTTCAGCTTCAAAAAGTGCTTCAATACTTAAAGCTTCAATTTCTGGTAAAACAAAAGTTGGATTTTCTCTTCTAATAATCTCTAAAAGTGCATCTTTGTTAGTCATATCAACTACATAAGAGTTTTGAGCTACAAGCATCGCTGGAGCATTTGCATATCTATCTACTGCAACTACTTCACAACCTAATCTAAGGGCTTCTATTGCCACTTCTCGACCAAGTTCTCCACTTCCTAAAAGCATAATTTTAATTCTATTTGATTTTAAAGGTGTTGCAAGTTTCATTTTAACAAATCCTTCATATCCCTACTATTTAATGTATCTAATGGATTATCTATTTTTGTTTCATTTTGAAGTTTTTTAAGCTCTTCTTTATATTTTGTAACTTCTTCTTTCATGTCTTCCATTTCAAGCTCTCGTGTAATATCGGCCGTAGCATCAGTCCACATTTTTTTCATTTTTTTGATGAAACGAGCAAAATCTTTCATAGCTTCTGGTAATTTATCCGGTCCTAAAACCAAAACTGCCAAAACAATTACAACTAAAAGCTCACTAAAACCGATATCTAACATAATTTATCCTTATAATTCTCTTGGGTCTGCTATTTTTCCTGCTATGGCACTTGCTGCGGCTACTGCTGAGTTCGCAAGATAAACTTCACTTGTTCTTGCCCCCATTCTACCTCTAAAATTTCTATTTGTTGTAGAAACACATCTCTCACCATCACCTAAAACCCCCATATATCCACCAAGACAAGCTCCACAAGTTGGATTGCTAACTACTGCACCAGCGTCAATTAGAATATCTATAAGGCCTTCTTTTTCTGCTGCTTTAAGGATTCTTTGAGTTGCTGGAGTTACTATCATTCTCACTTTTCTAGCTACTTTTTTACCTTTTAAAATATTTGCGGCAATTCTTAAATCAGTTAATGTTCCATTTGTACAGCTTCCCACAAATACTTGATCTATTTCTATATCATCTTTCACTGCTTGACTCATACTTTTTCCATTACTTGGTAAAAATGGATAAGCTATTACAGGTTCTAGTTTACTAACATCAATTTCAACTATTTGTGAATAAGAAGCGTCAGCATCACTTTGATGAATAACTCTCTCTCCTCGTAATGGATTAATCGCTTCAACCTCATCTAAAAATGCTTTTGTAATATCATCATAAGCAACAATTCCATTTTTTGCCCCAGCTTCGATAGCCATATTACATAAACTCATTCTATCATCCATTGGAAGATTTTCAATCGTATCACCTGTAAATTCAAGTGCTTTATATAAAGCTCCATCAACTCCAATTCTTCTAATAAGCTCTAATATTAAATCTTTTCCATAAACATGCTTACTTCTTTTACCCGTAAAAACTACTTTTATACTTTCTGGCACTTTAAACCAACTTGTTCCCGTAATCATACTAAAAGCTATATCAGTTGAGCCCATACCTGTTGAGAAAGCCCCTAATGCACCGTGAGTACAAGTATGAGAATCCGCACCAATAATTACATCACCTGGTAAAATAAGTCCATGTTCTGGTAAAACTCTATGCTCAATTCCCATTCTTTTTTCATCAAAAAAATTCTTTAAATCGTATTCATAAGCAAAATCTCTATTAATTTTTGCTTGATTTGCACTTGCAATATCTTTTGCAGGAATAAAATGGTCCAAAACAAGGGCAAAATTATCTGGTTTTGCTAATTGTTTAGCCCCACTTTCTTTGAATGCTTTAATTGAAATAGGCGTAGTAATGTCATTTCCGATAGTCATATCAACATCACATCTAATAATTTCTCCAGCTTTTACAACTCTGCCAATATGTTGTGCAAATATTTTTTCTGTAATAGTCATTGCCATAATTTACCTTTAATAAGTTTTTTAAGAGTATTATACCAAAAAAGAAGAAAAGGATTATTCAAATCCGAGTAGTTTATTGATTCCTTTTTCTTCTAGTTGATTTTTAAATTGAGTAGCAGCTTTTACAACAGCTTGAGATTTGGTATCAGATATACCTTTTACTTCAAGCGAAGTTGATTTGAAGATTTTATTTTTTGCTATTATTTGGATAGTTACAGTTACTCTTGCAACACTCATATCCATAGGAGTTGAATATCTAATATTTGGAATAACTCTTATTTTTACATTAGAACTATTTCCAACTTTATAATTGTTTTCATTCATAACTTCTATTAATTTTTCTGCAAAAAAATTATTACTTAAAACTTTAAATGTTAATTTATGATAAATTTCACTTTTTTTTTCTATATAGCTATTATACTTTTGCACATAAGGTTTTATGTCAAAATTTGGATTTAAAACAGATAAAATAGTTGCCTCATTAAGAGCATCTGCTATTTTTGGAATTAATTTATTTATAATAATTTTTTGATCTAATAAAGAGTATTTTTGACTTGCCTTAATTTCAGAATCAATTTTAGCATCTAACATTTCAAATTTATTTTTTAAATTTCTAAAAAGTTCTTGTTTATTGATTCTAAGTAAAATATAAATTTCATTATCAACTTTTACAGTTTTTACAATTTGAATATTACTAAAACTTATTTTAGAAACATTTACATTTATATTTTTTCTAGTTTTTTCATAAAAATCAGTAGAAGAGTCACTTTTTGAATAAGCAGAAGTTTTAGAAAACTCGCTTGAAACAGTTGTTTGGATTTCACTTGCAATATAATTTAAAGCCGAATTTTTTGCTTCGTTTGGATCTCTTCCTTCACCAGCTCCATAAAAATATTCATCACTTTTAGGTGCCAAATAGAACCAATCAGGAATTTTATCACTAATTTTAAGCATACTATATGATACTTTTGAAATATCTACTTTTTTATCTTTATCAATAGAACTTATATTGTTTTGAACATCTATTTTTTGCTTCTTAGAAGGTTGGAAATAGATATTTGTTATATATACGATACATCCTATTAAAATTAATAAAGCAAAAAAAACTATAATTCGTTTTTTCATTTTAAACCTTTAAAATAAACTATTTCCAAGGACATCTCTTTTTACTATTTGTCCTGCGCTCAATTTTAGAGTATCATCACCATTTGCTTTTGTCCAAGAACTATTTACTCCTATTTGATTTTTAGAGACCACTAATTTTACATTAATTTTATATTTATCACAAATAGTTTTATTAGTTACAGGATCTGTTACTTTCTCAAACTGATAAACTTGAAATGTTTGTCCTGCTTTGATACCTTTACTACTTCCTAAAGTAATTTGAGCAATGAAATTTTTATGCTCTTTATCACTTCTTATTTGTAAAATATATCCACTTGGTGCAAAAAATTTAGATAAATCAGATTTTACATTTTTTAAACCTTCTCTTAAATTATCTTCAATAGCACTAATTGATTGGCTATATGTAGGATTTTTTATCATCCCTATATTTTTAGTTTCTTCAATTTGTTTAGAAAAAACAATTTGACCAGTTGTAATATCAATTATTTTAATAGTTGCTCTTGAGGTTACTTTCGTTCCACTGGTAACACTTGATGTTAACTTTGAAGCTTTCGAAAGTAGCATACTTCCAAAACTTTGTTGTTTATCATTTTTTCCCTTATTTTCTGTATCTGATTTTGCATCATCTTTAAACTTTTGTATTTCTGAATCTATTGAACCCGTAATAATATATTTTATACCTGTTAATTGCCCGACTTTAACTAATGTTTTTTCATTAAAAAGACCAGATTGTTGTAATTTCTGCTCTTTCATAAGTTCATTTAAACGATCTCTAGAATAAACATACACACCACCCATTTGAATTAAACTTCCTTCAAGCACAGAAACTATCTCTTTATCAATTTTTGGATCAACCATTTTTGCTATATTATCATAGCTATCTTTACTATTTGTGAATCTTACAACTGCAACTCTCGGTATAGTTTTTAAAGTTTCATACTCTTTTTTACATACATCTGGAATTGTATTAGATTGTTTTATTATATTAGAATAATCAGAAATACTAATATTACTTCCACCACATCCTATAAATAAAACTGATGCCATAACAACACTAATCATTGATAATTTTTTCATAATACAAACATCCTTTTTTTTCATAATAATATCAAATTTTCAATCAAAATACTCTTTTGTAACACAATGAATACTTCCATGTTGTTTAATGAGTGGATTTGAATTAATTGGAATAATTTCCCTATTTGGAAAAAGCTTTTTAAATATTTTTATCACTTTTTTATCTTGTTTATCATTATAAATAGGAACTAAAACTGCTCTGTTTATAATCAAAAAATTCACATAAGTTGCTGGAACTCTCTCATTTTCAAAATATATTGGATTTGGAAGTGGCAAAGGGGTTAAATTAAATTTAGTTTTTTTAAGCTCTTTTTCCATTTTTTTAAGTTCTTCATAATGAATATCATTTTTGTCATAACATTTAGCATAAACAATTGTGTCTTTATTTACAAATCTTGCAAGTGTATCTATGTGAGAATCTGTATCATCACCTGCTAAAAACCCATAATTTAACCAAAGTACTTTTTTTACTTTTAATGTTTTTTTGAGGAACTTTTCAATCTCTTTTTTACTCATAGGATAATTTCTATTTTTTTCAAGTAAACATTGAGTATTAGTAAGTAATACTTCCCCATTTGTATCAATACTTCCACCTTCTAATACGAAATTATAACTTTTCATATCATCAAAAATAGCTCTTGAAATATTATTATCTAAATTACTTGGAAATTTAAGTCCCCAACCATTAAATACAAAATCAAGTTTTTTTGCTTTACCATTTTTTCTAATAGAAATAGCTCCAAAATCTCTAGCCCAAGTATCATTATTTTGAATTTTTCTATATTTGAAATTTGGATGCTCAAATCCTTCTAAACTTAGAACATCTTCATAGCAAATCATTACTTTTTCATATTTGGCAATTGCAAAAGCTATCTTTTTAAATATATTTAAAACTTCTTCTAAACAACAACTCCAATCTGTATTTTTATGCGGTAAAACTAACTGTATAAAACTTTGTTCTTCCCATTCTGGAATCAAATAACTTTTCATAAAACTTCTTTTTTAAATTCCACTCTTGGCTGAACTTTTAAATCATTATAATTTACAAAATCTTCATTTTCATACATATCAACTGCAACTCTTCCTATCATAGCTGCATTATCAGAGCAGTATTTAAGTTCAGGATAAATAACATTAAATTTATATTTTTTACCCATTTTTTCTATCTCTTCTCTCAAAGCCAAATTCGCACTAGCACCTCCAACAATTGCAAAATTATTAGGAGTTTTTGTTTTAAAAAGTTTTTTTAGTTTCATTGTGAGATGTTCAATTGCTGCTTTTTGAAAAGATGCTGCAATATCTTCTTTTGAATATTTATTTTCTAAAATAGCAAGACGAACTGCATTTTTAAGTCCAGAATAGCTAAATTTAATTTCAGGAGATTGTCTAAGTGGAATTGGGAAATCAATAATAGGCTTTCCATTTTTAGCTAATTCTTCAATAACAGGACCACCTGGATATCCAAGTCCAAGCATTTTAGAAACTTTATCAAAACTTTCTCCAAAACTATCATCAATAGTTGTAGCAAGTTCTGTTATATTTTGATATCCATTTTGCATATTCAAGATTTTAGTATGCCCCCCACTTACAAGTAAAATCATAATATCGCTAGTTACATCTTTATCAATAAAAACAGAATAAATATGCCCTATTAAATGATTTACTCCAATCAATGGAATATCTAAAGATATACTTAAAGCTTTTGCCATCATTACACCTTCATTCAAAGTTACGCTTAATCCCGGAGACGCAGTAACAGCTATGGCTTTTAATTTAGGAAAAAACTCTTTTGTTTGGGCTAAAATTCTAGGAAGTGCTTCTAAATGTAATCTACTTGCAAGCTCAGGTACTACTCCTCCATATTGAGAATGAATTAATTCTTGTGAAATTTTTTTGTGAAACAATAATTTCTTATTTTTTATATCAGTTATAGCAATACTACTATCATCACAACTACTTTCTATTGATAAAATCAAAATAAAAACCTTTTTTTAGATATAATTCTATCAAAAAAGGAGGTAGAAAATGTTTATTTTTGAAAATGGTCACTTTAATAAAAGCGAAATTATTAAAATTAACGATGATGAAAAACAAATTATTTTCACCTCAGCTGAGAACAAACAGCTTTTAGAATGGCTAAAATCCAAAAACTTACCAGAACACTTTTTTGAAGATATTTCAAACGAAGACCAAAGTGTAGGATATGATGATTGGGGAGATATAAAGTTAATTACAGTTAAATATATCTTCTTTCAAGAAGATGAATTTTTACTTTCTGATGAAGAAAACATATCTATTTTAAAAATGGAAAATAAACTTATATTTTTAAGTGATGATACCGATGTTCTAATAGAAATTTCAAAAAAATTTCAAAAAAGAATAAAAACTACTGATGGAATTAATTCAGCAATTTATAAAGTTTTAGATATTTTAGTAGATAATGCAATGCTTATGATTGATGTAATTGATGAAAGTTTGGAAAGTTTGGAAGATGATATTTTAATTGATGAAGTAGATGAAGAAAATATTCAAAAAAATATCTATAACACTAGAAGAACACTAAATAGAATTGCAAAATTATTTATTCAAGAAACAGATGTAATTAATAAAATCTATCACGATTTACCATTAAAAACGAAAAAATTATTAAAATATGAATTTGCTGATCTAAAAGAACATGCTAAATTCTTGATAAATGAATCAAAAGCCTTGCTTGATAGAACTGGATATTTATTAAATGTTCATATGGGGATTTTATCTAATAGAATGAACCAAGCTATGCAAAGACTAGCAGCTATTTCACTTATATTTTTACCATTAACATTTATAGTAGGTAATTATGGTATGAACTTTGATAATATGCCTGAACTTCATAACAAATATGGATACTTTATAGTAACTATTGTAAATATATTAGTTGCTAGTGGTATTTTTATATGGCTAAAAAAGAAAAAGTGGATTTAAAAAACAAACGCTTTCTTGATTTCTTGACAAAAAAATAAAAACTTATTATAATTCCACTCCAATTTGACTACACCGTGGAAAGGTGGGTGAGTGGCTTAAACCAACGCCCTGCTAAGGCGTCGTACTCGTAAGGGTACCGCGGGTTCAAATCCCGCCCTTTCCGCCATCAAATTTCCAAAAAGAGCATTAAGAAAATTATCTGTTTTTTTACTGCTCTTTTCAGACTTGTGCAATCCGTTTAAAAAGCAACGCTTCAGGGTAGGAATACAGCAGAGCACCTTTTAGATAGATGTGCCGCAAGTATCTGGGAAGAGTCTTCATAACTACAAACAAAATCATTAAGTAATATTTAAGTTTTTATGTGCTATCATTATCCAAAATAATCTAAAAAAGGATGAAAAATGAAAAAATTAGTAACAAGTTCAATATTAGCATTAGCGATAGCAGGGTTTATGGCTGGATGTAATAAAAATCAACCAGCTCCAGCTCAAGATATTCAACAATGTACAATAGAAGGGGCTAAAGCACCTAGTTGGGTATGTGATGGTGGAGCTATGATGGAAGGTGGACTTTTTGGTGTAGGAAGTTCTGAAAAAAATCCATTAGGAATCTCTTTCCAAAGAACAGAAGCTACGGCAGCTGCAAGAGATGCACTAACAAGACAACTTAAAGTAAAAGTAAAAAACATGTTTAAACAATTCCAAGCAAGTACTGGGGTAGGAGATGCTCAAACAGCAGATAAAGCAACTCAAAATGTTTCAAAACAAGTTGCCGAGGCTACTTTAAGTGGTTCAAAAATTATGAAAACTTGGGTTTCACCAACAAAAGGGACACTATTTATATTAGTTGGAATGCCTGATTCAAAAGCAGTAGCTGAGCAAGTAAAAAATGCAGCTAAAACATCTTTTAAAAATGATAAAGCATTATGGCAAGAATTCAAAGCTAAAAAAGCAGACCAAGAGTTAGATGCAGCAGTAGAAAAAGAATTTGGTTCTAAATAATGAAATTAAAATATAGTAGTATTATTTTATCATTATCTACCTTGATAATGGTAGGATGTTCTACTATTTCTTTGAATAACAATAAAAATAATGGAATATGTCTAAATAAGCCAAGTTGGATTTTAAATATTCCTGTAAAAAAAGGTAAAATTTATGGTATTGGGATAGCCCCTCCTAATTTTTATGGAGAATCAGCTCAAAGAAAATCAGCTATTTCTAAAGCGATTTCAGAAATAGCAGCTCAGCTAAATACTATTGTAAATTTAGAGACTATTAGTAATTCTACTTTAAACAATAAAGCAGGTAATCATTCTGTTAATTCTATTTCATTTCAAACAGTAAATGGTCAAAAAGTTAGTTCAAAAATTATTAAAAGTTGTAAAAATCCAAATAATAATTTTTTATACATTTTAATGGAAACAGATAAAGGATTAAAATGAAAAAAACCTTATCATATTTATTACTAGTTACTTCATTATTTGCCTTAAATCAAAATAATGAAATAAAAGATTTTCAAGATTTTCAAAATCAAACAAATCATCAATTTAATAATTATAAAAAAGAGTTAAATGAAGGCTATAAAGAATATATAGATAACTTAAGTAAAGGCTTTATTGAATATAAAAAAGAGATTTCTAAATATTGGAAAAATCCTGAACTTAGTTCAAAAAAAATATTTGTAGAATATTCAAAAGATAAAAAAATAAGAAAAAAAATTGATTATAATAATAATTATATAGAAATTAATGTTATTAGTAAAAATGAAAAAGCTGCTAAAGAAGCTATGGCTAAATCTCTATATAATTTAACAACAGAAACTACAAAAGAAGCTGTTAATAACAATCCTGTTTTAAAAAAAGTAGATGAAAAACTTTCAACTAATCCAAAATTACAAAATGTAGTAGAAAAGGGAACTCCATCGAATGAACCGATAGTCGGTGATATGATTTTTAAAAAACCTCCAACAATTAAAAAAGCAGTCAATTATGCTATAAATAAAACGAAAAATGCTAGAATAATCAAAAAACCATCAAAAATTAAAAATAATTTTGTTTATACAATTAAAATCAAATTGCCTTCAGAAGCTTTTTTAAACAAAGCTAGAAGATTTAAAGTAGATGTCTTAAAAAGATCAAATCAATTCAAAATACAAGCACCTTTTATATACTCTATAATTCATACAGAAAGTGCTTTCAATCCTATGGCAAGAAGTTATGTCCCAGCTTTTGGACTTATGCAAATAGTTCCTACAACTGCAGGTGCTGATGCTTACAAAATGTTATATGGTGATAAAAAAATCTTAACTCCAGGATATTTATACAATTCACATAATAACATTTTAATAGGAAGTGCTTATTTAAATAAGATTTATTATGGTTATATGAGAAAAATTAAAAATCCAGTAAGTAGATTTTATTGTTCGGTTGCTGCTTATAATACGGGGGCCGGAAATGTAGCTTGCGCTTTTAATTCACATGAAAAAAACTCAAAGGGTGTAACAGTATGTAGAAGAAACAGAGGAGATTATAATATCATTAAAGCTTCCTATAAAATTAATTCTATGAGCTCACATGAAGTTTATAATTATCTATTAGCTAATTTAAAATATGATGAACCAAAAAATTATTTGAAAAGAGTTACAAAAAGATATTTAATTTATTCAAAGGCTTTAAAGAATGGAGATTTATGATTATGTAATTGTTGGAGCTGGTATTGCAGGATGCAGCATAGCTCACTTTTTACAAGATAAAAAAGTATTAATTGTAGATAAAGCTGGTCTTTGTCAAAAAGCGAGTAATGCTGCAGGTGCTTTTCTTTTCCCAAAAGTTGGATTTAATACAAAATACACCAAATTTGTAAATGATGCCCTACTTTATGCTTTTGATTTTTATGAAAAATTAGAAATCAAAACAAATAAATCTGGCGTTTTAATCCTCCCACGAGATGAAAAAGATATTCCAAAATTTCAAGAATATAAAAAAACTTTTACTTTGCCTTATGAAGAAAAAAAAGGTGGCTTTTTTTTTGAAAATGGCGGTGCAATAGAGAAGTCAAAAAACTTGTGAAAAATTGATTGAAAATGTAGAATTTAAACAAATCGAAATCACTTCAATAAAAAAAGAAAAAAATTTTATACTGAATGATTCTATAGAAGCAAAAAACCTTATTTTAGCTACTGGCTGGGAAGAAATTATCAATATTCCTTATATTAAAATTCGTCCAGTTTGGGGAGAAAGAATAGAGATTAAGACCTCGCTTTCTACAAAACATCATTACCATAAAAACTGTTCAGTTTCTACAAATTTTGATGGAATAGTTAAAATTGGTGCAACACATGAGCGAAGATGGAGTGAAAAAGAACCTAACGCGGAAAATGCTAATATTTTAATAAATAAAGCACAAGAAATTGTAAAACTTCCTAAATATTCAATTTACTCTATGAAAGCTGGAATGAGAGCTGGAAGTATCGACTATTTCCCAATTATTGGTCAAATTATAGATACAGATAAAACTCTTGAAAAATATCCCCAAATAAAAAAAGGTAGGATTCCAAAAGAAGTTATTTATATTGGTAATCTTTATATCATTAATGGTGGTGGTGGAAGAGGTTTTAGTAATTATGTATATTCTGCTAAATTTTTATCACAGTTTTTATTAAATAAAACTCCTATTCCTGAATTTTTAGATACAAAAAGACTTTTTATAAAATATGCTCGTAAAATGGATAAATAATACAAAACAATTTATGCTACAATACCACTCAAAAAAGGAATTGAATGGATAAAATAAACAAAAACTATCTTTTATTAGCTTTATTATTAAACTTTTTTATTCTACTTGGAATTACTCCTTTATTTAATTTAGATGAAGGTGCTTTTAGTGAAGCTACAAGAGAAATGCTACATAATCACAACTATATTACAACATTTTTAGATGGTAATTTAAGATTTGATAAACCTATTTTTATTTATTGGATGCAACTTTTAAGTATCAAAATATTTGGCCTTAATGAATTTGCTTTTAGACTTCCAAGCGCTATTGCTGCTACATTTTGGGTAGGTGGGATTTACTACTTTACTAAAAAAATATATGATGAAAAAGTTGCCCTTTTAAGCGCTTTTTTTATGGTAACTACCTTGCAAATAGGGCTTATTGCAAAGGCTGCAATTGCTGATAGTATGTTAAATATGTGGATTGCTTATTCAATGTTTAGTATCTATTTGTATCTTAAAAAAAGAGAAGAAAAATATCTACTTTTTGCATTTGCTTTTATAGGATTTGGAACTCTTACAAAAGGGCCAGTTGCTATAATGATTCCTTTGGTTGTAACATTTATTTATATGCTAATAAAAAAAGATTTAAAGTTTTTTTTCAAATCAATTTTCAATCCAAAAGGTATTGCTATATTTTTGATAATTGCACTTCCTTGGTATGTTATGGAATATATCAGACAAGGTGATAAATTTATTGATGGGTTTATTTTAAAACACAATTTAGAAAGATTTAGTTCACCAATGGAACATCATAAAGGAAACTATTTTTATTATATTCCTGTTCTTTTAATTGGATTTTTACCTTGGACTACTTTAATGATTGGATATTTTATTAAATTTAGAGAATTTCTTAGCAAAAAAGATGATTTTTTTCTGTTTGGTTCTATTTGGTTTTTATTTGTATTTATATTTTTCTCTTTTTCAGGAACAAAACTTCCTCATTATATAATTTACGGATATACTCCTATGTTTATTTTTATGGCTTTAATTTATGATAGAGTTAAAACATTTTATTTAAGTTTACCACTCGCTCTATTTGTAATTTTATTAATTGCACTTCCTTTTATTTTGCCTAACATCCATAATATAGATGTAGTTTTAGCCACAAAAGCTATGATGCCATATTTTAATTATTTATATTTTATTTTAATGGGAGCTATTTTAATTTTAACTCTTCTTAAAACAAATAAAGATACAAAAGTATTAATTTTAGGATTTAGCACGATTTTTGTTTTAAATTATGTAGGTTGGATCTATTCTCATGCAAGAGCACTGCCAGTAAAAGAGGCTGCTATATTTGCAAAAAAACATCATATTCAAAAAGTATATTTAAAGACAGATTTGCCATCATTTAGTGTCTATTTCAATAAAATTACACCAAAAGAAGATCCTAAAAAAGGTGAAATAGCTTTATTAAAAGCAAAAGATATAAAAGGATATAAAGTTATTTATAAAAATGGTTTAATTGCATTAGGAGAAAAGAAATAATAAATAAAGTAAATTCTCTTCTTTATTTAGTTAGTTGTTTTTTAATATATTCATTATAACTTTCATCCATAGCTTTTGTAGGAGAACCTAAATATGGAAAATGTCCATATTTAAGACTAAGCATACTATTATTTTTATCGCCTAAACTATACAAATATAAACTACTTGCTAAACCTGTTCTATCAGCACCACTTCTACAATGAATTAAAAGAGGCTTTTGAGAATTTTTAATACTAGAAATAAGCTTTTTCATTCTTTTTATACTCTGTTTTTCTTTATCATTCATAGCAAAATCAATATGTGTGATATTATATTCTTTACAAAATTTTATTTCATATCGATACCACTTTTTATCTTTTTTTTTGCCTATTAAATTAAGTATAGTTTTAAAATGATATTTTTGATAAAATTTTTTAAAATTATATTCATACAACTGAGCACTTCTATATACTCCTGGTGCTACTTGATGAAAATTCCCACCAATTCTAATGATGGCAAGCCACGCAACAACAAAAGATAAAATAATCCATAGGATTAAAAATAAAAATTTAATAATTCTTTTCATAAATGATATAATATCAAAAAAAAAGGAATTAAATGCAAATTTCAGTAGTAGTTTCTTTGATGAACGAAGAAGAAAATATAAAATATTTAATAAAAGAAGTAGATGAAGCTTTGCAAAATTTCACTTATGAACTTATTTTAGTAGATGATGGAAGCACAGATAATACAGTTGATGAAATAAAAAAACATATGAATGATAAAACAAAACTAGTTATTTTCAATAGAAATTATGGACAAACTCCAGCAATGGCAGCTGGTATAGAAGTAGCCAAGGGTGATTTAATAGTAACAATGGATGGAGATTTACAAAACGATCCAAGTGATATCCCAATGATGATAGAAAAATTAAATGAAGGTTATGATGTAGTTGCGGGAATTAGAGCAAAAAGACAAGATGAACCTGTAAGAAAATTCCTTAGTAAAATTGCAAACAAAATCATTAGAAAAGTTACAGGAGTTCATATTACTGATTATGGTTGCACTTTAAAAGTATTCAAAAAAGATGTAGCTAAAAATTTACAACTTTATGGAGAACTTCATAGATTTATACCAATTTTAGCCAAAATGTATGGGGCAAAAATCACAGAAATTCCGGTAAAACATCACGAAAGACAATTTGGAAGCAGTAAATATGGATTCAATAGAACTTTCAAGGTTATTAGTGATTTAATGTATTTAGTATTTATGCAAAGATTTAGTCAAAAACCAATGCACTTTTTTGGAAGCGTTGGATTTATAATGTTTAGTTCTGGTATGTTAATAGATTTTTATCTTTTAATTATTAAACTTTTTGGCCAAAGTATAGGTGGAAGACCTCTTCTTACACTTGGAACTATGCTTATAATTGGTGGTATTCAATTAATTACAACAGGATTTATAGCAGAATTACTAACTAGAACTTATTATGAAGCACAAAATAAAAAACCTTATGTGATTAAAGAAATAATTTCAAAAGAGAATAATGAAGAACAAAATTAAATTAGTTATAAAAATAGCTTTTATTCTATTTGCATTTTGGATAATTTTTCATAAATTAAATATAGATGAGCTAAAAAAAATAGAATTAAAAGAGCCTTTTTGGCTTTTAGTAGCTTTTATAATATTTAATTTATCTCAAATAATATCTGCAAAAAGAATTCACACTTATTTAGCAAATATTAACATTACTCCAACTTTTAAATATCAATTAATGCTTTATTATGTAGGAATGTTTTATAATACCCTGCTTCCAGGAGGAATTGGAGGAGATGCTTATAAAGCTTATAAATTTGAGAAATCATTTAACAAAGGATATAAACTTATAATCAAATCTCTTCTGATAGATAGAGTTTCTGGACTTTTTGCAATATTTATTTTAATGTCAATATTGCTATTTTTTAGCTCATTCACTTCATTTTTAGCTTTTGGAGTATTCCTTTTAATCATATCTCCATTTGCCCTATATTTTATACATAAAATATTTTTTATAGAATTCAAGCCCTCTTTTTGTAAAAACTTAAATTATTCAATAATAATCCAATCTTTACAAGTATTAAGCTTTATTTTTATACTATTTTCTTTTGGAATTAAAGTGCATTTAATCGATTTTTCTATTCTATTTTTAATATCATCTGTTGTTAGCAGTATTCCTATATCAATAGGAGGAGTGGGACTAAGAGAGCTTACTTTTTTATATGGACTTGAATTATTACATCTAAATCCTGCAACTGGTGTGGTAGTTGCATTTTTATTTTTTATAATAAGTCTAATTTCTTCAAGCATTGGAATTTTATTTATAAAAAAAGTAGGAAATATTAATACAAATTAGTATTACACCCCTCTTTTTTTACTAAAAAGTCTAATATGTATTCTATCACTATAAAAATAGTTATGTTTTAGGCAAAATTCAAAAGTAAATATAGCATTTTTTTCTAATTCTTCTTTTGTTTCACCAAGAGGCATACAGTAAATTGGTAAATTGATTTCTTTTGTAATATCTTCTATTTCCAAATGAACATCAGAATTAATTACAAATTTAAAAAAGCTTTTTTTTGCATTATTAGCTATATTTTTTATTGCTTTTTTATTTACTCTTTTAGAATATTTTTCTCCACTATTTGAGAGTTTTACACTCATCGCAAAAGTTACATCTTTGAAAGTTGGATATTTATCAAAATCTATATCAATAGTAGAATTTGTTTCTATTGTTATATTTCCAAATTTTTCAATTATTGGATAAAGTTTTTGATAATATAAAGTAGGTTCTCCTCCTGTTAAAACAATATCACAAGGATAATGTTTTTCTATTTCTTGAGTTAATTCATTTATACTCATCATATTCCAAGATGATTTATATTTTTTATCCACAGCATAGAAGCTATCACATCCATGAGAGGAAAATCCAGGACAAGTTAGATTACAACCTCCAACTCTAATAAATAAAGAAGGATGGCCACTATACTTACCTTCTCCTTGAATTGAATAAAAAATTTCACTAATTGGAATGCTTTTAGAAATCATCAAAATCTAAACTTCCTTTTGAATAATTAGCTACATTTGCTTCAAAAAAGTTAGTTTTTTGTTCATTAAAACTACTAAAACTATCAAACCAAGAAAGTGGATTTTTATCACCAATTTCAGGGAATAATACTTCAAGACCTATGGCATGAAGTCTTTGATTTGTAAGATATTTAATAAAATTATCAATTAATTTATTACTAAATCCTAAGATTTGCTCATTTGTAATATAATATCCCCAATCTCTTTCAAGCTCATAAGCTTGATAAAACATATTTCTAACATTTTGAATAACTTTATCTGTAAAAAGATTAGGATTTTCTTTTTGGATCTCTTTATAAATATTTGCAAAAAGTTGGAGATGTGTAATCTCATCTCTTTGGATAAATCTAATCATTTGAGCAGATCCAAGCATTTTTCCAGCTCTTGCCAAAACATAAAATCCGGCAAATCCACTATAAAAATAAATTCCTTCTAAACATTGATTAGCTACTATCATATAAATTTTTGCTTCATCATCTCCATCTATCGCTTTTTGTCCATAAGTTTCATAAACATTACCTATAAATTCATTTTTACCTTTTAATTGCTTATCTGTTCGCCACATTTCATAAATTTCATCAGTATTCATACTAATACTATCCACCATAACAGCGTAACTTTGAGAGTGAAGAGCTTCTTCAAACGCTTGACGAACTAAACACATATTAACTTCAGGTGCAGTAATCCAAGGATTTACATTATCCACTGAATTATTTGTTTGGATTGAATCCATAAAAATTAATTGACTGAGTATTTTATCATACATTCTTTTTTCACTAGGTAATAAGTTTCTGTATTGTCTTGCATCTTCTGTCAAATCCACCTCTTTTGGAAACCAAGTATTTGCAAGTGTCATTTCCCATAAATTATAAGCCCATTTATAACTTAATTTGTTTAAATTGATTATACCTTCAGTGCAACCATTGATAATTGAACTTGTTGAACCTTTGTGTATAGGACAATTGTAGTTAAATAATTTTTTTTTCATTTATTTGTCCTTTATTATATTTTTTTAAGAGTATAATTATATTATAATTCGCTTAAAAACAAAAGAGCTAAATGAAACTTACAAATGAACAAAAGAATATATTAGATATTATTAAAAGTGGAGAAAAATTATTAAAAATAATAGCTTTTGCAGGAACTGGTAAAACTACATTACTTTATGAAATAGCTAAACAAAATCAAGGAAGAAAATTATACCTTGCCTTCAATAAAGCTATTGCAAATGAAGCTTTTGAGAGATTTAAAGGCACAAATACATGGGTAAAAACTACTCATTCACTTGCTTATAATTATGTTATTCACAGATATGGATATACACTTAAACAAAATTATTCCACAATGGAAATTACTCAAATTTATAATGTTGATTACACAACAGCATATAATGCAAAAACAATATTTGAAAATTTTTGTAATTCTGCAAGTAGTGGTTTTAATGAAGAAAATATGACAAATGAAAAAAAATTAGCAAAAACTATATTTGAAGATATGTTAAATAAGAAACTATCAGTTAATCACTCTTTTTATCTTAAAAAGTTTCAATTAGATTTAATATCTCAAAATATTACATTTAATGAATACGATATGATTTTGCTTGATGAAGCACAAGATACTAATGATGTAACTTTGTCTATCTTTTATAATTTACCAGCTAAACAAAAAATAATAGTGGGAGATAGGCACCAACAAATTTACTCATTTAGAGGAAGTGTAAATGCTATAAATAAAATTAAAGCAAAAATTGCTTTTTTGACACACTCTTTTAGATTTGATGAAAAGATTGCCTTTAAAGCCACTAATTTTTTACAAATATTTAAAAATGAAAAAGCTAATCTTAAAGGTTTAGGAAAAAACAGAGAGATTAAAACAACAGCTATTATTTCTAGAACAAATGCAGAACTTATTTTACAAATGAAATACCTATTGGAAGATAAAAAAAAGTTTAAAACTATTCGTGCACCTTCTGCTATTTTTGGACTTGCTTTGAATCTAAATAAACTAGAAAATAGAGGAAATTTAGATAAAGAATTTAATTATCTTAAATCATTTGATAGAGAATTTAAAACATTATCAAAAAGGAAAAAAGAACAATATAAATCTGATATTTTAAATTATATAGAAGAAATAGCTGATGAAGATATAGAATTATTAACAGCTGTAAAAGTAGCAAAAATAGATAATTTAGAGCAAATTTATAAACAAGCACAAAAATATTATAAAACTTCAGACTCAAATCTTTTTTTGACAACTGCACACACTGCAAAAGGATTGGAATTTGATAAAGTTACTATATGTGATGATTTTCCTTGTTATTCAAGTATAGCTAGATGGTTTAAAGATACTGAAAATTTAAAAAAGCCAAATGAAGGATATTTAAAATTTTTTCTAAATAACTGCAAAGAGCAATCTCAAATAGATGAACTTAATCTATATTATGTAGCAGTTACAAGAACAAAAATAAAATTAATTGATAAAACAGATTTTAATTATTTAACTAAAGATTTAGCAGAAATAAAAATTAAAGAAAAAATAGAAGAGATGATAAGTAAATAATTATTACTTAATCACCATCTATTACATCTAACTACAGAACCATCAGTAAATTTAATATAAAGAGGTTTTACTTCTAAATGTATATCTTTTTTAGGAGTTGTTGGTAAATATTTTGCTAATTCATTGCCCATTACAGTAGAATCATATAAATCTGTTACATATTTAACACTTCCTGGTTTAATATCAAGATTACTTTTAATTAAAGATTCTGCTAACAAATTATTATCATCAGCATCTCTAAAATTTATTAAAATATTTACAGCTTTTATAGTTTTTTTATACTTATTTTTTAGCTTAAATCCTAATTTAAAGCCTTCATCAAGTCCAATAGTTACAGGTTTATAATCAAAATCCATAACTTTAATATTATCACAAGATTTTGCTTTTACTTCTGTAACCTTTTTAGAAATGACTTTTTGTTTAATTGAAATTTCTTTTTGAGCTTTTTGAGTTTTGTTAACTTTTATTTCAACTTTATTTACTCTTTTATTAAGAATATTTACTTTATTATCAACTTTATTTACTTTCGTATCAATATTATTTAATTTATTTAAAATTAAATCAAGCTTTTGATCAGTTGTTAAAGCAAATAAACCACTCACAACTAATAATGCTAAAATTATTTTTTTCACAATTTCTCCTTAGTATCTATATGTAATTCTACCTTTATCTAACGAATAAGGATTTAACTCTACTTTTACTTTATCGCTCGCAACTATTCTAATATAATGCATTCTAATCTTACCTGAAATATGACATAAAAGCTTATGCCCTGTATCAAGTGTAACTTTAAATGTTGCATTTGGTAATACATCTGTAACAGTTCCATCTACCTCTAAAACATCATCTTTCGCCATCTATTCTCCTTGTGTTTGTGTTAATATTACTGGTTTATTATCTACCATTGCTATTTGATGCTCATAATGGCTTCCTCTTTTACCATCTAAACTCACTACTCCCCATCCATCTTCAATAGTGTCATTTTCTCCTGTTTCCTGACAAATCATAGGCTCAAAACAAAATACCATTCCATTTTTAATCTTATCACCTTGATTTGGTTTACCTTCTAAATAATGTAAAATTTGAGGTTCTTCATGTGGTTTTCTTCCAATTCCATGTCCTGAATAATTTCTTAATGGAACATATCCTCTTGATATCGTATAATCTTCGGCAATTTTACTAAGTTGTTTAAATCTCATACCCACTTTAATTGAATCAATCATTTTATAAAGTGTATCACGACTTACATCGATTAATTCTTGATCTTTATCACTAATTTCTCCAATTCCAACTGTAATAGCCGCGTCACCAAACCAACCATTCAGCTCAACACCAATATCAAATCCAACTACATCACCCTCTTTAAAAGGAATATCATTAGGAATTCCATGAATAATAACTTCATTCACACTTACACATACACTATTTGGAAATCCATATAAACCTTTAAAAGATGGTCTTCCTCCATTAGCAACTATTAAATCTTCTACTGCTTTATCAACTTCTAATCCAGTTGCACCTACTTTGGCCATACTTCTTGAAAGTTCTAATGCTTTTGCAACCAACTCGGCAGATTTTTTAATTTCTTCAATTTCACTCTTTTTTCGTAAAGATATTGCCATTTTATTATTCCTTATTTAAATATTTCGTATTTTAACATAATTTGTAAATATATTTGTAATTTGTTGATTGTTTCCCGAAAGGGAAAAGAAAAGATTAAAGTCCAGTAGCTGAAAGAGTATCATATTTTTGCATCATCATTTGAGCTTGAATTTTTCTCATTGTATCAATTGCTACTTGAACTACAATTAAAACTGCTGTTCCACCAAAATAGAAAGGCACTCCCATTGATTTTACAAGTAACCAAGGAACAACGGCAATAATCCCAAGATATATTGCACCCCAAAATGTTAATCTACTCGCTACTTCATTTAAAAATTCTGCAGTATGTTTCCCTGGTCTAATACCTGGAATAAAACCACCTTGTTTTTTTAGATTTTCTGAAATATCTTTTGAATTAAATGTAATTGATGCATAAAAATATGCAAAAAATATTACAAATAAAAACATTAAAAAGTTAAAAAATAATCCATTTGGATTTAAAAAATCTTTAATTGCAACTAATATTGGATTCGTTGCTGCTTGCAATACAGTTGTTGGAAACATCAAAACTGCACTTGCAAAAATTGGAGGAATAACTCCACTTAAATTCACTTTAATAGGAATATAGTTCATTATTCTTTTTTTACTATTTTGCATAAGTACTTTTCTTTGATATGAAACTGGCACTCTTCTCTCACCCAATTCCACATAAATAATAGCACCTATTGTAGCAATCATAATTGCAATAATTGCAAGTAAAACTATTACATTAAGTTCCCCTGTATTTACACTTTCAAATGTCCCTGCAATTGCTGTTGGAATACGTGAAACAATACCAGCAAAAATAATTAAACTAATACCGTTTCCTACACCTTTTTGAGTGATTTGCTCACCTATCCACATAAGTGTCATAGTACCAGCTAACATACTAAATGCTGAAATTAAAATAAAAGTATTACTATCAATCATAATAGCACTTTCACCATGTTTACCAGTCATACTTTGCAAACCTACACTAACACCAATTGCTTGGACTAATGTAATAGCAACAGTTGTATATCTGATAACTTGCATATATTTTTCCATCTCTTCTTTTTTAAGTTTACCAAGATTTGGGAAAGTAGCTGCTAATAATTCCATAATAATTGAAGCTGTAATGTAAGGCATAATACCTAGAGAAATGATAGATAATCTGCTCACAGCATTCCCACTAAACATATTTAGCATACCAAGAGCATCACCACTGTGAGAAGTAAAGAAATCTTTAACTACACTAATATTTACTCCTGGCACTGGTACATAGGCAAGAATCCTATATACTAGCAAAAATCCAAGAGTAATTAGGATTTTTTTTGCTATAGGATTCATATTACTTTCCAGAAGTTGTAATATTGCTGTCTTTAATTTTATCTGTTAAAGTTTTAGCTTCACTTCCGATAAGTTTAACTTTTGTTACACTTTTACTAAAGTTTACTACAGGTTTTAGTGTTTCTATTGTAATTTCTTTTAATTCTTTGATAGCTGGATATTTTACTACGTTTATAGCTAAAGGTTTAACTACTCTTGAAGTAAATCCAACTTTTGGTAATCTTCTTTGAAGTGGTTGTTGTCCACCTTCAAATCCAATTTTTCTTGAATATCCGGTTCTAGATTTAGCACCTTTTTGTCCTCTCGCAGATGTTTTACCAGTTCCACTACCTTGACCTCTACCAATTCTTTTAGTTGGGTGAGTAGAACCCTCTGCTGGTTGTAAATTATGTAATGCCATTTTCAACCCTTATTTTTTAGTTTTAATTTTAGTTAATGCATTAATTGCTGCATGTACTAAGTTATGTGGTTCATTTGAACCTAATGATTTTGTAAGAATATCTTTAACTCCTGCAAGTTCTAATACTGGTCTAACCGCACCGCCTGCGATTGTTCCTGTCCCTTCACTTGCTGGTTTAAGTAAAATTACACTTGAATTATATTTAACTTGAACATCGTGATTAATTGTTGTACCATTAATTGCACCACTTATATCAACAAGTGATTTAAGTGCATCATCAACAGCTTTTTTAATTGCATCAGGAACTTCTTTTGCTTTTCCTGTTCCAATTCCAACAATTCCATTTTTATTTCCAACAACTACAAGAGCGTTGAATCTAAATCTTCTACCACCTTTTACAACTTTTGTAATTCTACCTACGTCAACTACAACTTCTTCAAAATCTTCTTTGTTTATATCTTTAATGTTTATAGCCATCATCACACCTTATAGTTTAATACCGCTGTCTCTTAAAGCATCAGCGAATGCTTTAACAACACCGTGGTATTGATAACCATTTTTATCAAATTTTACTTGTTCAATTTTCGCTTCTTTTAATTGAGTTGCGAAAACTTCAGCTGCTTTTACTGCACCTTCTTTATTTGATGCAATTTTTAAAGCACTACCATCAACATGAGCTAATGTATTACCTTTTACATCATCAATAGCTTGAGCAGAAATGAATTTATTTGATTTAAATACACTTACTCTTGGAAAATCTGCTGTTCCAGAGATTTTTCCTCTAATTCTTAATTTTCTTTTTTGTCTTTTAAGGCTTTTTTTAGCCAATACTTTTGCTCTATTCATTCATCACACCTTATTTCTTAGCTGTTTTTCCGGCTTTTCTTATAATATGCTCATCTGCATATTTAATTCCTTTACCTTTGTAAGGTTCAGGTGGTCTATAACCTCTGATTTCAGCCGCAACTTGACCAACTAATTGTTTGTCACTACCTTTGATTGTGATAGTGTTTTTTTCAACTGTGATAGTAATTTCAGCTGGAATTTCAAAATTAATTGGATGTGAAAAACCAAGATTAAGTTCTAAAACTTTACCTTTTACAGCAGCTCTATATCCAACACCGTTGAATATAAGTTGTTTTGTAAATCCAGTACTTAAACCTAGAACCATATTATTTGCTAACGCTCTATATGTTCCCCAGAATGCACTTGATGATTTATCTTCACCAATTCTACTCATTACAATACTATTATCTTTAATTTCAATAGCTACTCTAGCAAAAGTTTCTAATTCTTTTGTTTCTTTTGAATTTTTGATAATTAGTTTTGTTCCTTCTAACTTTGCCTCAATTCCAGCAGGTAAAGCTATAGGTAATTTTCCAATTCTACTCATTTATTTTTCCTTTTTACCAAATACTGCAGATTACTTCTCCGCCTACTTTGTTTTTGTAAGCTTCATCATTAGCAATCACACCTTTACTTGTAGAAACAACAATTGTTCCATATCCGTTTTTAAAAGATTTAGCTTCTTTAAACCCTTTATAATCTCTTCTTCCAGGTTTTGAAAGTTTTTTAATTTCATTTATAACAGAATTTCCGTTTTCATCATATTTTAAAACAACAACAATTGATTGTTTTTTATCTTTATCTTCAACTTTATAGCTTTCGATGTATCCTTTTGTTTTGAATACTTCTAAAACATTAGCCATAAGTTTAGAATAAAGCAAAGTTGTTGTATCAAGTTTTCTAGCAGCGGCATTTCTGATTCTTGTTAATCCATCTGCAATAATATCACTCATCATAGTCGTATCCTTTTACCAGCTTGCTTTTCTAACACCAGGAAGTAATCCCTCGTTAGCCATTTTTCTTAAACAAATTCTACAAATTCCAAAATCTTTATAAACAGAGTGAGGTCTTCCACAGATAGAACATCTTGTGTAAGCTCTTACTTTAAATTTAGGTTTTCTTTGTTGTTTTGCAATCATACTTTTTTTAGCCATTGTTTCTTCCTTTTGTGAATGGGAAACCAAACATTTCAAGCATTCTTAAAGCTTCTTTATCACTTTCACCTGTTGTAGTAAGAGTAATATTCATACCATGAACTTTAATAATTTCATCATATTTAACTTCTGGGAAAATTAATTGTTCAGTTAAACCAAAACTAAAATTTCCTCTTCCGTCAAAACCGTTTCTATTCACACCTTTAAAGTCTCTAACTCTTGGAAGTGCAATAGAAATAAGTTTTTTTAGGAAGTTATACATTCTATCTTTTCTAAGTGTAACTTTTACACCAACTTCCATACCTTCTCTAAGTTTAAATCCAGCAATAGATTTTTTAGCTTTTGTAACAACAGCATGTTGCCCTGCAATTAAACTAATAGTATTAACTACATTTTCAATATACTTTTTGTCTTTACCACCTTCTCCTAGACCAACACTAATTGAAATTTTTTCAAGTGCTGGAATTAGCATAGGATTTTTAATATCAAATTCTTCAGCTAATTTCGGTCTAATTTCGTTTGTATATAATTCTTTTAAACTCATTTTCTTAGCCTTCTACTTTTTTTACATTAGAGATATGAATTGGTCTTTCAACAAATTCATGACCACCTTTTGGATTCTCTTCTGTTGGTTTTACAGCTTTTTTTACAAGGTTTACACCTTTAACTAAAACTTTTTCTTCTTTTCTTAATACTTGTAAAACTTCTGCAGTTTTACCTTTGTCGTCTCCAGCAATAACTTTTACATTATCACCTTTTTTTATATTAAATTTTGCCATTATAATACCTCCGGTGCAAGTGAAACTATTTTCATAAAGTTAGCATATCTAACTTCTCTTCCAACAGGTCCAAAAATTCTTGTTCCAATTGGTTCTTTTTTTGCATCAAGAATAACAGCCGCATTTTCATCAAATCTAATTAAAGATCCATTTTCTCTTTGAACTTCTTTTTTAGTTCTCACGATTACAGCTTTTACTACTTCACCTTTTTTTACTTTTCCATTAGGAGTAGCTTTTTTTACAGAAGCAACAATAACATCACCTAAAGTTGCATATCTTCTTTTACTACCACCTAATACTTTAATACACATAATTTCTTTTGCCCCACTATTGTCGGCAATCTGTAGTCTTGTGAATGGTTGTATCATAATTATTCTCCTGCTTTAGAGATAACACTTTTTAGTTCAAAAGTTTTTGTTTTTGATAGAGGTCTGCATTCCTCAGCAACAACGGAATCTCCAATATTTAATTGATTATTTTCATCATGAATTAAATAGTTTTTAAATTTTTTAACAATTTTTCTATATTTTGGGTGAAGAACTCTTCTTTCTACAAGAACTCTTGCAGTTTTATCACCACTTTTAGCTACAACTTTTCCTTGGATAGTTTTTTTAGCCATGTATCAACCTTTTATTGATATAGCGGTTTTAATTCTAGCTATATTTTTTTTGATTTTTCTAATAACAGAACTATCTTGCAATTGCATAGTTCTTAATTTCATTCTGTTTTCAAAAAGTTCAACTTTTTTGTCTTTTAGAAGTTTATTTAATTCTTCTAATGTTTTATCTTGTAACTCAGTATATTTCATTTTCACTCTCCACTGTAACCATTTTTACTTTAAATGGTAATTTTTGTGATGCATTTTTCATAGCTTTTTTAGCTATTTCATCGCTAACACCAGTAATTTCGAATAGAACTCTTCCAGGTTGAATATTCATAACCCATTCTTCTACACTACCTTTACCTTTCCCCATTCTCACTCCAACAGGTCTTGAAGTTAATGGTTTGTCAGGGAATACTCTAATCCAAATTTTACCAGTTCTGTTCATTGTTCTACTTATTGTAACCCTACAAGCTTCAATTTGTCTTGAATTAATTCTTCCAAGTTCAGTCGCTTTTAATCCAACAGTTCCAAACGCAAGGCTATTTCCTCTTTGAGCTTTACCTCTGTTTCTACCTTTCATTTGTTTTCTATATTTAGTTCTTTTTGGCATTAACATGTTTTCTTCCTTTACCTCTTGGTTTTCTTCTTTGAGGTCTTTCAGATTTTTCTTCTAATGGCGATTTAGAAAGAACTTCACCTTTGAATATCCAAACTTTACAACCAATAATTCCATAAGTTGTTAAAGCTTCAGCAAAACCATAATCGATTTTTGCTCTTAAAGTATGAAGAGGAACTCTTCCTTCAAGATACCATTCAGTTCTTGCCATTTCAGCTCCAGCTAATCTTCCTGCAACTTGAACTTTAATTCCTTTTGCTCCAGATTTTAAAGCTAATTGCATAACTTTTTTCATAGCTCTTCTAAATGCAACCCTTTTTTCAAGTTGAGTCGCTACAGATTCTGCTGCAAGTTGTGCTGAAAGTTGAGGCTTTCTTTCTTCTTTAATATTTAATACTAATTCTTTATCAGTATAGTTAACAAGTTCAATTTTAAGTTTTTCAACTTCACTACCTTGTTTACCAATAATAATTCCAGGTTTTGCAGCAAAAATTGTAATTCTTACTTTATTTCCTGTTCTTTCAATTAAAATATCACTAATCCCTGCATAATAAAGTTTTTTCTTTAAGAATTTTCTTAATTCATAATCTTCTTTAACATTAGCTGGCATAACTTTTTCGTCAGTAAACCATCTACTTCTCCAGTTTCTGTTAATACCAAGTCTTAGTCCGATAGGATTCGTTTTTTGACCCATTATTGTTCCTTTGTAACTTCTACGAAAATATGAGATGTTGGTTTAATTATTCTTGTCCCCATACCTCTTGCTCTTGCTTTAAATCTTTTTAAAACTGGCCCTTTGTCAATTCTAACAGATGAGATAACTACCTCATTTGCATCATAACCACCATTAGCAATTGCACTTGCAACAACTTTTGCGATAAGTCTAGCAGCTTTGTTTGGCATAAATTCCATTTTAGCTAAAGCTAATTCTGCATTCATACCTTGAATTTCTTTCGCTACTAATCTAGCTTTTAATGATGATAATCTGATGAATTTTAATTTTGCTGTACTCATAAATTATCCTTATTTACCAATTTTTTTCTGAACACTACCTTTGTGTCCTTTGAAAGTTCTTGTTGGTGCAAATTCACCAAGTTTAAATCCAACATGTCTTTCTGTAACATATACAGGAATAAAATCTCTTCCATTATGTACATTAATTGTTAAACCAATCATATCAGGAGTAATAGTACTTCTTCTTGACCATGTCTTAATAGGTTTTGGGTTTTTTTCTTGTTTTGCTGTCTCAACTTTTTTCTCTAAGTGAGCATCAACAAAAGGACCTTTTTTTAAACTTCTAGCCATTTCCCGTCCTTATTTTTTTCTTCTTGAGATAATATATTTATCAGATTGTTTATTTTTTCTAGTTCTATAACCCTTAGTTGGTTTACCCCAAGGTGTTACAGGAATGTTACCTTTACTTCTACCTTCACCCCCACCATGTGGATGATCTACTGGGTTCATTGCGATACCTCTAGTTTGTGGTCTTTTACCTAAATGTCTGCTTCTACCAGCTTTACCAATAGTAACATTTTGAATATCAGCATTACCAACAGTACCAACTGTTGCCATACACTCACCAAGAATATATCTCATTTCACCAGATGGTAATCTAACGATTACATATTTACCTTCTCTACCCATAATTTGAGCTGAATTTCCAGCACTTCTTACGATTTGAGCACCTTTTCCAGGTTTCATTTCAAGAGCGTGAATAACTGTCCCAACTGGGATGTTTTTGATTTTCATTGCATTTCCAGGTTTAACATCAAGTCCAGCTTCTGCAGATTGTACTACATCACCAACTTTAAGTCCTTCTGGTTGAATAATATATCTTTTTTCTCCATCTTTGTAAGTTACAAGACAAATTCTACAATTTCTATATGGGTCATATTCGATTGTTGAAATTACACCTTCAATTCCAAATTTGTTTCTTTTGAAATCAATAATTCTGTAAAGTTTTTTTGCCCCACCTTCTCTATGTCTTGAAGTAATTCTACCATTATTATTTCTTCCTGCTGTTGCTGGAAGTTTTTTTAATAAGCTTTTTACTGTCGGTTTACTTGTAATATCACTATTATCAAGTGTTGACATAAATCTTCTTGAAGGTGTATATGGTCTATATGATTTTATTGCCATTTTTTATCCTTATACGCTTAAACTTTCTATTTTAGCATCTTCTGGGATACTTACATAGAATTTTTTATAGTCATTTCTTTTTCCGGCAATTCCTTTAAATCTTTTAGCTTTACCAGTTTGTCTTAAAGAATTAATACCTAAAACTTTGATTCCGAAATAATCTTTAAAAATCTCTTTAATTTGATTTTTAGTCACTTTTGGTGCAGTTTGAACTACTAACACACCTTGCTCTTGTAAATTTAGAGCTTTTTCTGTATATACGATTGATTTAATATCTGTAATATCTGCCATTTTTTAGCCTTTTATAACTTTGTCAAAAGCTGATTTTTCGATTACTATTGAGTAAAAACTTGCTGTATCGTAAGCATTTAATTCACTTGCTTCAATAACATAAGCATTTGTAACATTTCTAAATGCTAAAAATGTTTTTTCATCTAATGTATCAACTACTACTAAATAGTCTCTTGCATTTATTTGGTTTAAAAACGCAATTGCATCTTTTGTTTTTCCTGATTCAATTTTAATTGAATTAACTACAAATAGTGCTTCACTTTCAGCTTTTTCATTTAAAGCATATTTTAAAGCAACTTTTTTTTGTTTTTTATTAATTTTTTGAGACCAATTTCTTTCATTTCTTGGTCCGTGAGCTACACCACCACCAACATGAATAGGTGATCTTGTACTACCTTGTCTAGCTCTACCTGTACCTTTTTGTCTAAAAGGTTTTCTTCCACCACCGCTAACTTCTGCTCTTGTTTTTGCATGAGCAGTTCCTGCTCTTAAATTAGCTAAATATGCTTTTGCATAAAGGTAAAGGTTGTGAGAATTAATACCTTGAAAATCTTCTGGTAATGTTGTTACTTTTTCAATACTCATTTTTCTATCCTTACTCTTCCTAATGCCCCATTGGCACCTGGAACGCTTCCTTTTACTACAATAATTCCACTATCTGCATTAAATTCTAAAATTTCATTTTTAACAGTTTTAGTAGTATTTCCATATTGTCCTGGCATTTTTTGTCCGGGTTGAACACGTCCAGGCCATTCACAGTTACCGATTGAACCTGGCGCTCTATGGAATCTTGAACCATGACCTCCTGGACCTCCAGCAAATCCGTGTCTTTTAATAACACCACTGAATCCTCTACCTTTTGAAGTAAATGTAACTTTTGCAGTTTTTCCTGTTGCAATTGGAGTTACATCTAAATCTCCAGCTTCTTTATTTGCTGTTTCAATTTCAGCAAATCTATTAAATTCTTTACTTAAATTATATTTTTTTTGCATACCTTCAATTGCTTTATTAAATTTTTTACCATCTGAGTAAGCAACTAAAGATTTATCATCTTTAACTTCTACTACTTTGATATCTTTTACTTTTAATAGAGTAACTGATGTACTTGGAACTGAGATTGTTCTACTCATTCCAATTTTTTCAACTATAAATTCCATCATTTCTCCTTACTTATTTAAAGCTCTAACTTCTACATCCACCTCTGGTGCAAGTTCAAGTTTCATAAGTTGGTCAACTGTATCTCCGCTTGCTGCTACAACGTCAATCATTCTTCTATGAATTCTTATTTCAAATTGTTCTCTAGAATCTTTATTAACATGAGGTGATCTCAATACCGTGTATCTCTTGATTTTTGTAGGTAATGGAATTGGACCTTTGATTTCAGCTCCAGTTCTTTTAATCGCTTCGATAATAATCGCTACTGATTTATCTAATACTCTATGTTCGTAAGCCTGTAGTTTAAGTCTAATTCTTTCCATTAATTTTCCTTTAAAAGATCTCGTTGGTTTGCCCAACTTGTTTTTGGAATAAAATTATATATAAAATATAACTTTTTTTCAATAGATTTTATGTAAGTCTTTTCCTTTTAAAAAGGAAAAACTATTTACAATTTAATATGGTTTTATATTTTAAATTTATAGTAGTAGGTTTAAAATAGACTTTTTGAAGAGTATTATCTAAAAATTCTATTTTTTTGATTTGGCAAGTTTTATATTTTTTTTGTAGCATTTGAATAATATTAAATCTTACTTTATCAATATCAAAAATAGCAATATTTATATCTTTTACATTAGCACCTTGGGGTAAATAGAGACTATTTCTTACAAAATCATCTGCTTTTTGATAATTTAATAAAACTATTCCTTTTTTAGTTATAACTTTATTGCTATAATTAATTGGAAAAACTTTTGTAATTAAAATAGCTTGTTTATTTGGAATTATATAAGTTTGATATTGATTATTAAATTCAACTTTAAAAGCAAATGAAAAAACTACAAAAAAAATAATAATTACTTTTTTCATTATACATCCTTTGTTTTTGAGAGGTTACTTGTTTATATTATATCATATATTAGTTTAACACTTATTTTCTTCATTATATGCTAAATTTACTTTTATATTTCAAAAATATATAAAGAAAAATCAAAATTCCAAACGCATAAACCATATCAAAACCTATTATAAAAATTACAAATAACATATTTAAAACAGCAAAAAAAGCTGTTTTTTTATTTTCAAGAAGTTTTAAGGCACTTAAACTTACAAGTAAATAAACCAAAACAAATACTCCATTAGCATATATAATCAATAAATCAATTTTGAAATTAAATATAACTTTTAATAAACTTACTCCCAAAATCGTTAAAACAATAATACTAAGTGCAACTTTAAAATTAATATTAAAAGTAGTTGCAAGTCTAGTCAGTGAAGCAATGTATAAATTAACCGCCATAAGACATATTAAAAATGCAATTATTCCAATTATAATTTTAGCAAAAGGTAAAATTTTAGATGCTATAAAAGTAAAAGAGCTTAAATTTTTATATTCATCTCCATAAGCACCAAATACCAAAACTGCAAATGTTGCTGCCATATACATAAAAGTTACGATAAAAATTGCTATTAATATAGCTTTGAAAAAATCGTTTTCATTTTTAAATTCGTGAGAAAGATGAGTTATTGCTTCAATTCCTACAAAACACCAAAAGATTATACCCATTGTTTTTATAAAATTTAATGTATGACTTGAGATACTAAAATTCTGAAATAAAGAAATAATGAAAAACAGTGAAACAAGTAAAACAATTGTTACAGTTATGAAAATATTAATATTTGATGATATACGAAAGGATATGAGATTTAATAAAAATATAATTAAACTCATAAAAATAATAAAAGGTATTAAATTTGTAGTATTAAAAGCTTCAGCTAAATATGCAGCTCCGGTAATAATTACTACAGGAGGGCCTATAGGAATGATAGATAAATAAAGCAAGGAAGTAATTTTTCCAAAAGTTTTACCAAAAGCTTTTTCTACAAAATAAGCACTTCCACCAGCATTTGGATAAATTTTACCAAGTTTACCAAAAACAAATGCAACAGGCAAAATTAAAATTGCCATTAAAAACCATAAAAGCAAGGAAAACCATCCACTGTATGTTGCACTAAGAGCTGGAACTATGAAAACACCACTTCCAAGAAGTGTTACTATAATAGTTGCAATTCCTTGATAAATATTTATTTTTTTATGATTCATTTATATTTCTTAACTCTGTCCAAGTATATTTCTATATTTTGTGATTCTTGGAATAACTTTCTATTTAATTTTTGACCAGCTAAAATAGCTTTGAATTTAGCAATTATACCAAATCTATGTAAAATTTTCATGGCTTCAAAACCACCGCCTCTTGAAGGTGCTTCTATTTCAAAAATTTTAGATTGAATCTTTCTGTGACTCCACCCATCTATTAAATATGCTTCAATAACTTTAAAATCTATCTCATTCATAATCTAACCGTAATATTTTCATTATTTAAATAATGTTTTAAATCCATAATATCAATTTCTTTAAAATGAAAAATAGAAGCGGCTAAGGCTGCGTCAGCACTATTTTGGAATACTTCTTTGAAATGTTCCATTTTTCCAGCACCTCCACTTGCAATTACTGGCACATTTACTAATTCAGAAATAGTTTTAGTTATATTTATATCAAATCCTGCTTTTGTTCCATCAGTATCCATACTTGTGAGAAGAATTTCCCCTGCCCCTCTATCAACTACCTCTTTTGCCCAAGCAATTGCATCAAGTCCAGTATCTTCTCTACCACCTTTTACAAAAACATTCCATTTATTTGCTCTCACTTGTTTTACATCAATAGCAACAACAATACATTGACTTCCAAATCTTTTAGCACCTTCATTAATAAAATCAGGATTTTTTACTGCACTTGAATTGATAGAAACTTTATCACATCCAACATTTAGTAATTTATAAATATCATCAAGTTTTCTAATTCCACCTCCTACAGTTAAAGGGATAAAAACTTCTTTTGCTACATTTTTTACAATATCAACAATTGTATCTCTCTCCTCATTTGAAGCAGTAATATCCAAAAATGTAAGTTCATCTGCTCCTTCTTCATTATATCTGACCGCTGCTTCTACAGGATCGCCTGCATCACGCAGACCCACAAAATTCACACCCTTAACAACTCTTCCATCTTTTACATCTAAACAAGGGATAATTCTTTTTGCTAAATAATTCAATTTTTTACCTTTTTTATGAATTTATATTATAATTCTACCAAAAAACGAAAGGATATGTTATAATACAAGCAAAAAAGAAATTCGGACAAAATTTTTTACAAGATAAAAGCTATATAAATAAAATCATCGAATCGATGCCCAATAATGACAATATAATTGTCGAAATTGGTCCTGGATTGGGTGATTTAACAGAAAAGTTACTTCAAAAAAACAGCTTAGTAGCTTATGAGATTGACGAAGATTTATGTAAAATATTAAAAGACAAGTTCGATAATTTAGAACTTGTCTGTGGAGATGTATTAGATAGTTGGCAAACGGGGAGATTAAGAGAAAAAAAATATAACTTAATCGCTAATTTACCTTATTATGTAGCGACAAATATCATTTTAAAAGCGCTAAATGACGAAAATTGTGAGAATATTTTGGTTTTAATCCAAAAAGAAGTAGCACAAAAATTTAGTGCCGAGTGTGGGGAAAAAATTCATAGTGGGCTTAGTATAATTGCACACTCAGTAGCAGAAGTAGAAATAAAATTTGAGATTCCTCCTACTGCATTTAACCCTGCACCAAAAGTGATGTCATCAGTAATTTTGTTTAAAAAAAATAGATTAAAATATGATCAAGATTATGCAAAATTTCTAAAAATTGCTTTTAGCCAACCGCGAAAAACACTCCTAAAAAATTTATCTCAAAAATATGATAAAGAATTTATAAAAACTATATTTAATAAAATAAATTTAAAAGAAAATATTCGGCCACATCAAGTAAGTGACAAACTGTTTTATGAAGTTTTTTCTGAATTAAAAGGAGAAAACGAAAATGACACCACAACAACAAACGGAAAAAGTAGTAGAAAATAGTTCAAACGAAACTAAAGAAACTAAAAATACAAAAACTTATAATAAATCTTATCAAAGAAAACAACCAAATCCTAAAAATTTTGTATGGTTTAAAGATTTAAAACAAGCTTTTAATGAAAATGAAAAAGTTCAAGCTGCAAGATTAAATACAGATCAAAAACTTGATAAAGAAAAAAAGGGATGGGTTAGATTTACTCCACTTGGAGGACTTGATGAAATTGGAGGAAACTGTGCTGTTTTTGAAACAGAAGATAGCGCAATAATCTTCGATTGTGGAATGAGTTTCCCAACAGAAGATATGCATGGAGTTGATATATTAATTCCAGATTTTACATATCTTAGAGAAATAAAACACAAACTTAAAGGTTTAATTATTACTCATGGACATGAAGATCATATTGGTGCAGTTCCATATTTATTTAAAGAATTACAAGTACCAATTTATGGGACTTCACTTCCACTTTCAATGATAGAAAATAAATTTAAAGAACATAAAATGCTTGAATATACTTCATATTTTAGAAGTATAAAAAAAAGAAAACAGATTAAAATAGGTGATTTTATAGTTGAATGGATTCATATGACTCATTCAATCATCGATGCAAGTTCAATTGCTATTCAAACACCAGCAGGAACAATTTTCCATACAGCCGATTTTAAAATCGACCATTCACCAATAGATGGTTATCCAGCCGACTTGCAAAGAATTGCATATTATGGTGAAAAAGGTGTTTTAGCAATGTTTAGTGATTCTACAAATTCTTATAAACCAGGAATTACTCCAAGTGAGAGTGTAGTAGGACCAACATTTGATAGACTTTTTACAGAAAGTAAGGGTAGAGTTATTATGTCAACATTCTCTTCAAACATCCATAGAGTTTATCAAGCAATAGATTATGGAGTAAAACATGGTAGAAAAGTATGTATAATTGGTAGAAGTATGGAAAAAAATCTTGATGTAGCTATGAATTTAGGTTACATAAAACTTCCTAAAAATATATTTATTGATGCACATGAAATTGGAAGATACCCAGATAATGAAGTTTTAATTGTAACAACTGGAAGCCAAGGTGAAAGTATGAGTGCATTATACAGAATGGCAATTGATGAACATAGACATGTTAAATTAAAAGAAGGTGATCAAATAGTTCTTAGTGCAAGAGCAATTCCAGGAAATGAACCAGGAGTTAGTGAACTAATCAACTATTTAATGAAAAAAGGTGCCAAAGTAGCATATCAAGATTTTAGTGAAATTCATGTAAGTGGACATGCCGCACAAGAAGAACAAAAACTTATGCTAAGACTTGTTCAACCTAAGTTTTTCTTGCCAGTGCATGGAGAATATAATCATTTATTAAGACATAAAAAAACTGCTGAAAGTATAGGAATTAATGATAGAAATATTTTTATTATGCAAGATGGTGACCAAATGGAAATAACTCAAAAAAGAGTTAGAAAAGTTAAAACTGTCAAAACAGGTAAAATATTTATAGATAATCAAATAAATAAAGAAATTACAGATGATATCGTAGTTGATAGACAAAAACTAGCAAATGATGGAATTGTAATGATAATCGCACAAGTTGATTCAGAAAATAAAAAATTGATTGGTAAACCAAAAGTTACAAGTTATGGTCTTGTAAGTGATAGAGAAGATGCCTCATTTGCTAGAGAAATGGAAGGTATTTTAGTGGAATTTTTAAAACATGCAAAACCATATGTATTTGAAAAAAATAGAGTATTTGAAAATGAAGTTAGAGGTGTTATAAGAAAACATATCTTTAGAAAAATGAAAAAATATCCTACAATTGTCCCAACTGTATTTTTTCAATAAAAACAATTTAGTCTAAGTTGATATGCTTAGACTAAATAAACTTGACAAATCTTCAAAAATATTATATTATATAACCATCTTATAAATAAAGGAATAGATTATGGAAAAAAAAGAAGCAAAAATAGAATATCCTTGTACATGGGAATTTTGTGTATTTGGAAAAGATAAAGATAAATTGCATAGTGCTATAAAAGAGTGTTTACCAACTCATTTTGATCATAAACATTCAAAAAGTCATAAAAGTTTTCATTCACAAAAAGCAAAGGTAATGGTAAATAGTGAAGATGAGAGAAATGAGTTTTACAAAAAATTACAAAACCATCCTGAAATAAATTATATTTTATAACTTATATTACTCCTTACAATTATTATTGTATATTTTGGGAATAAAAACTTATCTAAAATTAGTGATTTTTTAGCATTATCCATAAACTACATTTAATCTTTTTAAACTCATAAGTATCTTTATAGAATAAAAATTGCATATTATATATTGTAAATAATTATAAATAAAGGTATTAAAAAATGAATTTTGCTACAGTAGAAGGAACTTTTTCTTATATTAAAAAATTTCCTAAATATTCAAAAGATTTTTATAATTTTAATGGTGATTTTTTTGTTTCATCAATAGGATTAGGAACTTTTAGAAAAGAACCTTATAAAGAAGAAAATTATCTTTCCCAAATAAATTTTTATAAATCTACTAAAACTGCTTTACAAAATGGTATAAATTTTATAGATACTGCAAGTGTGTATAGATATCAAGAAAGTGAGAAAGAAATAGGAAAAGCTTTAAACGAAATGATAAAAAATGGAGAAATTATTCGAGAAAATTTTGTTATTTCTTCAAAAGCTGGATTTATACCTTTAGAATTTCCTTTTCCCAATAATCCATATGAATGGATATATAAAAATATAATAAAAAACTATTTGGCGAAAAAAGAAGAAATAGTCGCAGATCAACACTGTATGAATCCAAAGTTTTTAGAATGGAGTTTAAATAATTCTTTAAAAAATTTAAATATTGAAGGAATAGATATTTTCTTTTTACATAATCCAGAATTTCAGTTAGGATATGTAAAAAGAGATATTGTAATAGAAAGAATTAAAGAATCTTTTAAATTTTTTGAACAAATGGTGGAAAAAAAGAAAATTAAATATTATGGAATAGCATCTTGGAATGCTTTTTTATATGAAGAAAATCATCTTGAATATTTGAATCTCAAAGAAATGATTGATATAGCAAAATCCGTTGGAGGGGAAAAACATCATTTTAAATATATTCAAACACCTTTTAATATTGCTAAACCCCATATGTTTAATTATGTAAATCAAATGGATGAAGACGGAAAATATTATACTTTACATCAAGTTGCTAAGAAATATGGAATAAATATAATAAATTCTTCTTCTCTTTTACAAATGAATTTATTTAAAAGTAAATTTAATAAAAAAATAAAAAAATTAACTAATACTTTGGAATTAAATAATATTATAACAGCACTTCAGTTTGCAAGGTCAAACGGTAGTTTAACTACTTTATTTGGATCAGTTAATCCAGAGCATATAAAAGATAATCTTATATTATCATATATACCTTTGGCAAAAAAAGAAAATATGTTAAATCTATTGGTAGGAGAATAATATGCTATATGATGTAATTGTAGTAGGAAGTGGAATTGCAGGTTTATCCGCAGCTCTTAATGCAAAAAAAGAGGGTTTAAAAGTTGCAGTAGTTACTAAAAGTTCTTTATTAAGGTCAAATTCAGCAGTAGCTTCAGGTGGAATTAATGCTGCAATATATACTAATAATGGTGATTCTCCTAAACTTCATGCTCAAGATACTATAAAAGCTTCCAAAAAATTATCAAAAAATAAGATGGTTAAAAAAATGTGTGAAGATGCCCCTAATATTATAAAAGAATTTATAGAAATGGGGGTAAAATTTGATATGACTAATGATAATAAAATATCTCAAAGAACTCTGGGAGGCAGTAGTAAAAAAAGAACATGCCATATTGCTGACAGAACAGGTTCGGCTATAGTAATGTCATTATTGCAATCTTGTAGAAAAGAAGGTATTGAATTTTATACAAATCATTATTTACTTAATCTAATACCTTGTAAAGGTAAAATATCAGGAATTTCTTTATTAAAAAAGGCTGACTCAAAAGTTACTGCTTTAGGATGTAAAGCATTAATATTAGCAGGTGGTGGGTATGCTGGTATTTTTAAAGGATATACTACTAATTCACAAGAAAGTTCAGGAGATTTAATTGCAGCTGCATTTAGAGCTGGTATTAAAATTTCAAATATGGAATTTGTACAATTTCATCCAACTGCTTTAAAAAGAAGTGGTTCTTTAATATCAGAAGCAGCAAGAGCTGAAGGCGCTTACTTGATTGATGAAACAGGAAAACGCTTTACGAAAGAATTAGCAACGAGAGATGTTTTATCAAGAGATATATTAAAACATATTCAAATTGGTCATAGAGTATATCTTGATTTTAGACATTTATCTACAAAAATTATAGATGAAAAACTCCCTGCAACATATAAAATAGCTATGGGAAGTGCACATATTGATATAAAAAAAGAGCTTCTAGAAATAGCTCCTTCAGCTCATTATACTATTGGAGGAATTTATATAAGAGATGATACTTCAACAACTATGGATGGAGTGTATGCATGTGGGGAATGCTCAATGAGTGGTATTCATGGAGCTAATAGGCTAGGAGGAAATTCACTTCTTGAAGCTTCTTATTTTGGCAAAATTTCAGGAAAAGAGGCAGCATTATATGCAAAAAATGAAAATTTTAAACCTATCAATTTTATTAATCTTGAAAAAGATGAAAAAAATATAGATTATATTTTAAATGGTGAAAATTTATATAATATTAATTCATTAAAAAATAACTTAGGTGAAGTTCTTTTTTTTAACATCGGTCCTTTTCGTTCTGAAAAATCACTTCTTAAAGCCCATGATTATGTTCGGTATTTAAGAGAATTAAAATTAGGAATTTGTTGTATCAATAAAGAAAAAGATAATAATGTGGAATTATCGTTAATTTTGGAATTTTTCAATTCTTTAACAATTGCAGAATTAATGATATATAGTGCCCTAAACAGAGAAGAAAGTAGAGGCGTTCATTATAGAAATGATTATAATTTTATTGATCAAAATTATGATTATTTAAATACAAATATTGTTAGATATTCAAAAGATTATTTCAAAATCTTTTCAGAAATAAATTTTAAAAAAGATTATGCATATAGTCTAAAAAAAATAATTAAAAAATCAATAGAAAGGTTAAGACATGGCTAAAATAATGTTGAGAGAAAACAGTGAAGGTGAAGTTTTATTTTATGTTGTAAAAAAAGACATAGAAGAAACAATTGAAAAAATAGAATTTGACAGTGATGAAAAATGGGGAGGTGAAATCCAACTTAAAAATGGAAATATATGGTTTATAAAACCTATGCCAAAAAAATTACCAGATCAGGTAAACGCAAAATTAATAAGAAGAAATTAAAAAACTTCTTATAATTTGAGATTATATTTTTGTATTTTATATCCTATTTGTCTTGTAGTAATTCCAAGGAGTTTCGCTGCTTTTGTTTGAACTCCATTACTTTTAGTTAGCGCTTCTATTATAGCTTCTTTTTCCATTTCTTGTAATTCTTTTTTTGTAGAAATTTTTTGTTTTTGTTTAGGTTGTTCTAAATTTTTAATTTTATTTTCTTTTAGATAAAGTTTTTGAAAATCATATGGAAGTATAGAATCAAGCATTTCAGGTTTAATTTCACCATTATAACAAATAAGTGTAATTCTTTCCATAATATTCTGAAGCTCACGTATATTTCCTGGCCATGGATATTGAAGAAGTAATTCCATAGCTTCTTTACTAAAAAACATATTTTTATTATTTTCTTTCATATTTTTATTTAAATAATAATTTATAAGTAAAGATACATCTTCATATCTTTCTCTTAAAGGTGGGAGATTAATAGGTATTACATTTAATCTGTAATATAAATCTTTTCTAAATTCATTATTTTCAACCATTTTTTCTAAATTTCTGTTTGTTGCTGCTATCAATCTTACATCAGTTTTTATTGTTTTAACTCCCCCTACTCGCTCAAATTCTTGTTCTTGTAATACTCTTAATAATTTAACTTGCATATTTGGTGATATGTCTCCTATTTCATCAAGAAACAATGTTCCTTTATTAGCGAGTTCAAATCGTCCTTTTTTAGATTCTTTTGCATCGGTAAAAGCTCCTTTTTCATGACCAAAAAGTTCTGATTCCAGAAGTGTTTCACTAATTGCAGCACAATTTAATTTTATTAATGGCCCATTTTTTCTTTTACTTAAATTATGAACTGCTGTTGCAATAAGTTCTTTTCCTGTTCCAGTTTCACCCCTAATAAGTACTGTAGCATCACTTGGGGCTATTTTTTCAACTAAATTAAAAATCTTTTTCATTTTTGTGCTTTTAGCTATTATATTTTCGAATTGATATTCTTTAAATACTTCTTTTTTATAATATACATTAAGCTCTTTTAAGTTTTCTTTTTCTTTTTCAATTTTTTTTCTATAATTTATTGCACTGATTGATAAAGAACCAAATATTGTCATCATTGTTATAATTTCTTCAAAATTGATTTTACTTTTTTTAACTAAATTAACTGAAACAACACCCAATATTCTATTTTGTCTAATAATTGGGACAGCTACATATGAAATAATAGATGTGTTTCTTGTCCCCATTTTATTTAAATAAATAATATTATTGTGAATATTTTCTATAACAATAGGTTCTTTTGCTTTAGCAGCAAGTCCAGTAGCTCCTTCTCCTAGTTTATATACAGCTAATTTTTTCTGTTGAGGAGTAAGTCCTACTGATGTAAATAATGAGAGATAATTTGTTTCACTTTCATAAATAAAAAGGGAGCATCTTTCAAAATATTGCTCGTTTTTTAGTAATTTCATACTTTTTTCAATGCTTTTTTCCATATCTTCATAACTATTTAAAAGATTTGCTATTTCATACAACTGTTTCATTTGTTCATATGAATGTAAAGCCTTACATTCTTTACATTTTTCCAAAAAATTATTATTAGGCATTAGTTTTCCTTTATTATTATTAAAAAATAATATGTTTAATAAAATAACAAAAAAAAGTAAAAAAAATAGATTTTTTTTGATTAAAAAACAATCAATTTAAGAAATTTTTAAATTCTTCACTAAATATATTAAGTAAAAAATTATATAAAGTTTTTTCTTAATGATATATATAATTATTTAACACTTATTTAAGCGTAGAATAAAAATTGCATATACATATTAGAAAGAAAAACGAAATTAAAAACTTAAGGCATACAATGATAAACAGTGAAATATTTTATCTTTTTTTTATCATCTCTATTGGATATATTATAGGAAATATAAAAATTAATGGTTTTTCTTTAGACATTACTGCTATTTTCCTAGTTGCATTAATTGCTGGGCATTTTGGTATGATTATTTCTGATAATTTTAAGCTTTTCGGTTTGGCTATTTTTATTTACGCTGTAGGTCTTCAATCAGGCCCTGGTTTTTTTGAAATAATCAAAAGTGAAGGAATTAAATTAAATATTATTGCTGTTATTTTATTACTTAGTATTTTTATATGTATATATTTTCTAGGTAATTATTTTAATTTAAAAAAAAGTGTTATAGATGGAATTCTTACAGGTTCACTAACTAATATTCCTTCACTTGCAAGTGCACTTGAAGTAAAAAACGATCCTATAATTTCTATTATATTTGGAGCTGTTTATCCTTTTAGTATTTTTGTTACTATATTTTTTATAAGAATGTTACCTGTTATATTTAGAGTGGATTTAAATAAAGAAGTTGAAAATTATGAAAAAGAAAAAAAAGAAAAAAGTCCTTTAATTCTTACAAAAAATTTCAAAATTACAAATGAAAATTTTAAAAAACGACCTATTAAAAAATCCCAAGTAGAAAAAATAACATCAACTATTATAGAAAGAGTTGAATCGCAAAATTTAGAAGATTTAGAAGAAAAAAAAGATATCTATCTACATTATAACAATATAGTAAGGGCTTCTGGCAGCAAAGAACAACTAGAATCTTTACGTATTATACTTGGAAATGAAATAGGAGATGCTTATAAATTTCACGATGATATGAAAATTTTTAAATTACTTCTAACATCCAAAAATATTATTGGTAAAAAAATAGGAAGTATAAAAGAATTAAAATCCCTTAGAGCTGTTGTAACAAAAGTAGGAAGAGCAGGGATAGATATAAAACCTCATCCGTCATTAACATTAATGCTTGGCGATAAACTTTATGTAGTTGCTCCTGAGGAATATGGACAAAGAATTACAAAACTTATAGGAAATAATCTCTTAAAATATCCTGCAGCAGATTTTTTATCTATATCCTTAGGTATAATTTTTGGCATAGCTTTGGGGAGTATACCTTTATATTTACCGTTTATAGGAGAGATTAAACTTAGTTTTGTAGGAGGTATATTAATTACGGCTTTAATTCTAGGGAGAATAGGAAGAATAGGAAATATTGTTTTTCAACTTTCCCCTAATTCAAATAGTCTATTGAAAACTTCCGGACAGTTAATATTTATGGTAGCTATCGGAACAAATGCCGGAAAATATCTTTTGGAAGAACTTTCCAAAAACGGATTTTTACCGATATATATTGGGTTGTTTTCCATTACATTTTCACTTTTTTTTGTTGCTTTTATATGTAGAATTTTTTTAAAAATGAATTTTTTAAACATTTTAGGTGTTTTATCTGGAGGAATGACATCAACTCCTACATTGAGCGTTGTAAATTCTGTTTCAAAATCGGATTATCCTTCTATAGCTTATACAGCTGTTTATCCAATGTCTTTGGTAATTACAATTTTTTTGGCTCAGCTTGTTTTAAAAATTTAGAATATAAATTGCATATAAAATTGGAAAAGGACTACTATGAAAATGTTTAAAAAAGGTATTAAGGAATATGAAACAAAAAATTATAATAAAGCAATAGAATATTTTCTAGAATCCTACAATCCAAAATCATTGGTTAATTTAGGAATATTTTATCTAAAAGGATTAGGATGTAAAAAGGATATTGAAAAAGCAAAAGAATATTTTAAAAAAGCGGCTGAATTTAACGAATCAAAAGGGATTTTTTATTTAGCAAATATTTATGAAAAAGAAAATAACAAAAAATTTGTTGAATATTACGAAAAAGCGGCAAAGTTGAATGAAAAAAATTCACAGTTTAAATTAGCACTTTTTTATAAACAAAAAGATATAAGTAAAGCAATGAAATATTTTATAAAAGCTGCATACAATGGTCATCCACAGGCACAACAGATTATAACATATGTTAGTAATAAAAATTTAGACACTGATTTGAATGAAAAATTTAGAAAATTGGATGAAAATGAACAAAAAGAAAAAATTATTGATTTGTTGAAAAATGAAATTATTCCTATATTACAAAAAGATGGTGGTGGAATTGAACTTATTGAATATATTCCAGGGAAAATTCCAGAAATTTGGCTCCATTATATAGGGGCATGCTCAGGCTGTTCATTTGGTAAAACTACTACCGCAGATATGATAATAAAATATTTTGAACAATTAATTGATAAAAATATTATTTTATATTTATTTTAGAATAAAAATTGCATAATGTTTTTTAAATATCAATAAAGGAGTAAAAATGGCTGTTATGATAACGGAAGCTTGCATAAACTGTGGAGATTGTGCAGAAGCGTGCCCTGTTGCGGCAATCTTAGATGATTCAAAAGATAGAAATCCATATATGGGGGAACATTTTTATGTAAAACCTGAAAACTGCGTTGAATGTGTTGGTCACGCAGATGTACCTAGATGTGTTGAAGCATGTCCTACAGAAGGATGTATTGTATGGGATTTGCCATATATAAAAGAATTTAGTGAATATTATGGAAAAGGTAACAATGAAGGCGTTTATAAAATAAGAGTTCATAAGAAAAAAGGTTTAATGCTTCCTTCAATAAAAGAAAAACCTTTTATTGAATCTGTATCGGTAGAAGAGAGAAAAGCACACTCTGCGGTTTTAAAATTTTTTAAAGCTTAAAATATGGTTATAGCTTTTGCATCTAATAACGGGGAAAAAATTAACGAGCATTTTGGTTGGTGTAAATTTTTTTATATTTATGAAATAGATAAAAATAAAAGTAAATTTATTAAAAAAATAGAATCTGTAAACGAGCCTGAAAAAGAGAATGAAAAACTTTTATTTAAATTTGGAAAATTAAAAGAGTGTGATTTATTATACTGTGTGCAAATTGGCCCTGGTGCTTCTAAAATAGCTAACTCTTTTAATGTTTTCCCTGTAAAAGTAAAAGAAAATGAAGATATTAGAGATGTAATTGAAAAAATTCAGAATATGTTAAAAAATAATCCTCCGATATGGCTTTTGAGGATATATAAAAGGAGTCAAAATGGCGGTAATGATTACTGATTTGTGTACAAACTGTGAGGCGTGTATAGACGAATGTCCTGCAACAGCAATAGTAAGTGTAGATAATTCGCCTTTGGAATTTGCAGAGCATACTTATGTAAAACCAGAAAAATGTATTGAATGTGTCAATTCAGCAGTTCCTAAATGTGCAGATATTTGTCCTATTGAAAATTGTATCTTATGGGATTTTCCTTATATAGAAGAATTTAATGACTATTTTGTAAACAATGACAATTATGTAATAAGGGTACACAAGAAAAAAGGACTTATGTCTCCCAAAGTTTCACCAAAACCTTACAGGGAAAATATTACCATTGATCAAAGAAAAGAATATATAAGTGTTGGAAAAACACTAAAACTTTATAATTAAGGAGAAAAAATGGCTGTAATTATAGAAAAAAGTTGTGTAAATTGTGATGCATGTTTACAAGTTTGTCCAGTAAATGCAATTGTTAGTGATTTTTAAAATCCTACAGGAAAGAAACGTTATTATATTCAACCCGAAAAATGTATAGAATGTGTTGGTGTGTATGAAGATCCTCAATGTGCAGCAATTTGCCCATCAACTGGGACAATAACTTGGGACTATTCTTATACTAAAGAATTTGAAAGTCATTTTTTAAATAATAATAAATATAAAATAAGTACTACAAAAGGTGGTAAACTTAAAACACCTAGTTTAAGAGAAAAAAAATATAGAAAAGATATTTCTTTAGAATTAAGAGGAATAGGTAAAGAAGTTCAAAAAGATTCCTAAAATTTAAAGATAAAAAAAATATTTAATTTAATTGTTCACTTTTTTTAAAAATATAAATAGCCTCTTTACTTTCCCCTGTAACAAAATCTTTTGTAATTATACATGTTTGTAAGTTTTCTTTTGTAGGTGTAGCATATAAAATAGGAAGCATTATTTCTTCTATTATTCCTCTAAGTCCTCTAGCACCTGTCCCAGTAGAAATAGATTTTTCTGCAATTACTTCAATGGCGTCATCTTCAACAACAAGCTCAATTCCATCCATTTCAAAAAAAGCTTGATACTGTTTGATTATTGCATTTTTAGGTTCAATTAATATCTTTATCATTTGCTCTTTTTTTAGTTCTTTTAATTGAGTAATCACAGGAATTCTTCCCGTAAATTCAGGTATCATACCATAACGTATCAAATCTTTTTGTTGAATTTTTTCTTCAACTGTTTTAGCTAAGGTAGATTTTTTTATTCCAAATCCAATTTTATGATTATTTTTTTTATTACTATTTGTAATTAAATTAATAAATGCTCCTCCACATATAAATAAAATTTGAGAAGTGTTCATTAAAACAGTCTCTGTTGTAGAATTTTTTCTATTACCTTTTACTGGCACATACACATCTGAACCTTCTAATACTTTTAAAAGCCCTTGTTGAACTCCTTCGCCTGAAACATCTCTTCCTATAGTAGCACTTTCTCCTTTTTTTGCTAATTTATCTATTTCATCAATATAAATAATTCCTTTTTGAGCTAATTTTATATCGTAACTTGCTGCTATTAGAAGTCTTGATAAAATACTTTCAACATCTTCTCCTACATATCCAGCTTCTGTTAAAGCAGTAGCATCTGCTATTGCAAATGGAACATTTATAACTTTAGCAAGTGTTTTTGCAAGAAGTGTTTTACCACTCCCAGTAGGACCTATCAATATAATATTACTTTTTTCAAGTTCTATACCATTATATATTGGATTTTCAATTCTTTTATAATGATTATATAAAGCAACTGCTAAAACTTTTTTTGCATTCTCTTGGCCTATAATATATTTATCTAGATGTTCTACAATTTTTTCAGGTTTTAATAATTTAAATTCATTTTGTTTACGCTTTTCAAAATATGCCTCTCTTTTTAAAATTTTATAATAAGTTGTTATACATTCACTACAAACATTTGTTTTTTCTATAAAAAACATTTTTTTAACTTCATTTTGTTTTCTCCCGCAAAATGAACATATTTTTTCATTATCCATCTTAAACCTTTTATAATGCTTCTATAAAATATTTGTTGAATTCTTCCAGAGATATTGGAATATGGGTTAAATTATGTTTTTTTAGAAAATTTTCCTCTTTTTTTGTCAGTGGGGATTCTTTTACATAATATCCGCCTTCTAAATCCAAAGTTAACTCATTTGCCATCATTCTGTCTGTATCTGTTGAAAAATTAGTACCTAAAAATAGATATTTTTTACTTTTTCTGTATTTTTTTAGAAATGATGGAACTGCAAATCCGCCCATAGCTTCAGTAAACCAATCTACATAATCTGCATCTGAAACAATAAAACTTGGATTTGGAAGAGGCGAACCCATAGGCTTAAAAAGAATTTTTGTAGCATTTTTCAACTCTTCTTGAGTACTTTTTATATATTTTTTTGTTTTTACTTCCCATTTGTAAATTTCAAATCTATAATCATTATTTAAAATCCTTGCTTTTCCTACAATAAGAGTATAAGGTGTATTTGAAAGAATTTCTTGAAATTTTAAGTCTCTATTCGTATCTATTATATATTTCGGATTTAAATTTATAATTTCTTTATGTAACTTAGTTGGTTCAAACGATTTGGTATATATAAAATTTGTAAGCTGTTGTATATATTCATAACCTCTTCTTTGTTCTAAATGCATAGCGGCTCTTGAGAATTCATACATAAGTCTTGGACTCATGGGCCTATTGTTATTCATTTTTAAAATAAGTGAATCAAAATCATAAGGTATCTGTTCACCTTCTTTAGTTTTAACATTTTTAAAAATTCCTATACCTAAATAAGGAATTGTTGTTTGATTTTTTATTTCTTCTTTTATTTTTTCAATTAATTTATTCATATTTCACATCCTTTTTTATTATAAATATCTTTTGAAGATAATATTTTTCTTTTTAATTTTTCTAAATTAAATTCTTGATAAATATCTTTTGGATATTCATCATAATAGATAGCTCCATCTTTTGATATTAATATAAGAGCTTTTGTAAGTTTTTTTTCAAGAATACCTCCTTTAAGGGATAAACCATACATATCAGCTAATTCTCTTTCTCTATCTGTTAAAGATAATATATTTTCAAATATAGGAAGTTCTTCATCTGTTGTTAAAACTAAATATGTATGAATATTTAAATCTTCTATAGTTTTATCAATATTAATAATTTCTTTCAATAAATTATTATCCATAAAAGGTAAAGTAATAATAAGCTGAGTATTTTTGCATTTTTGTGGTATTTTAATTGTTATTGAGTTTTTATCATATAAAGTTACTGCTTCAGCTTTATATCCAATATCAAGTGGTATCTCTTCTAAAGAATAAAATTTATTTTTATATTTAATTTTCAAAACATCTCCTTTTTTATAATAAGTATGCAATATTTATTCTATAAAAAAATTTATATAGAATAAATATTGCATATAAACAATAAAATAGTTTTTAATAAAGGAAATAAAATGAATTCAATAAACAATAAATTTGTACCTGAGAATATAAAAGAAAAAATAAATAATCACCCTTGTTATTGTGAAGATGCACATCATCATTATGCGCGTATTCATGCGGCGGTAGCACCTGCATGTAATATTCAGTGTAATTACTGTAATAGAAAATATGATTGCTCTAATGAAAGCCGTCCTGGAGTTACAAGTGAAAGAATGACCCCAGAAGAAGCAATAAAAAAAGTACTTTATGTAGGAGGAGAGGTTAAACGCCTCAGTGTTTTAGGTATTGCAGGTCCTGGTGATGCATTGGCAAATCCAAAAAAAACATTTGAAACTTTAAGACTTGCTAGAGAAAAAACACCTGATCTTAAACTGTGTCTTTCAACAAATGGATTAGTTCTTCCAAATTATGTGGATGAGCTTGTAAAATATGGAGTTGATCATGTAACAGTTACAATAAACAGTGTTGATGAAACTGGTGAAATAGGCTCAAAAATATATTCTTGGATTTATTATAACCACAAAAGATATTTTGGTAAAGAAGCAGCAAAAATTTTACTTCAAAGACAGCTTGAAGGTATTAAAAAATGCGTTGAAAAAGGAATTTTAATTAAAGCTAATTCTGTTTTAATTCCTAGAATAAATGATAAACATTTACCTAAAGTTGGTAAAAAATTAAAAGAACTTGGTGTATTTTTGCACAATATTATGCCACTTATTTCTGAACCTGAATTTGGGACTAAATTTGGATTAGAAGGAGTTCCTAGCGCAACTCCACAACAAGTTATGGAAACTCAAAAGGCCTGTGGCGTAGATGTAAAATTAATGAAACACTGCAGACAATGTAGAGCTGATGCTGTGGGGCTAATAGGAGAAGACAGAGGCGCTGAATTTACAAAAGATGTATTTGTAAATAAGAATTTTGAAGAACTTGAAAAACATTACAATATTGAAAATAGAAAAGAGGCTCATCAAAAAATAGAAGAGTGGAGAAAAATTTTAGAAAGTGCTAATAAAAAAATGGAGCAGATAGAAAAAAATTTAAGCTCAGACAATAAAACTATTTTAGTTGCAGTTACAACTGCTGGAGAAGGTATAATTAATCAACATTTTGGCTCTACTAAAGAATTTTTGATTTATAAAGCAGGAGATAATGGAGTTACATTTATACAACACAGAAAAATAAATAGTGCATATTCAGAAGCTACTGAATTTAATAATCCTATGAATGAAATAACAAATATACTAAAAGACTGTGAATTACTTTTAACAGCAAAAATAGGTCAAATACCTAAAAATGATTTAAAAGAAGCTGGAATTACAGTAGATGACAATTTTGCTTTTGAGCCTATAAAAATATCGGTTTTAAAAGCCACAAGAAAATACTTTAATTTAGTTGAAGAGGTTGAAGAAATGGAGGTAAACTAATGATTATAAATGATACAACATTGAGAGATGGAGAGCAGGCTCCTTATGTTGCTTTTAATACAAAAGAAAAAATCACAATTGCAAAAATGCTTGTTAAAAGTGGTGCTAATGAGCTTGAAATAGGTATTCCTGCTATGGGAAATCAAGAAAAAAAAGATATAAAAGAGTTGCTTTCTTTAGGATTAGGGGTTCGTATGATGACATGGAATAGAGCTACAATGAAAGATTTAGAAGCATCTATTAAATGTGGTGTAAAAGCTGTTGATTTATCTATTCCAGTATCTGATTTATTAATAGATATTAAATTTAAAGGAAATAAAAATAAATTATTAAATAATCTTAAAAAAACAATAAGCGAGGCAAAAAAAGAGGGACTTTTTGTATGTATAGGAGCAGAAAATTCATCAAGAGCTAATATTGAATTTATAACCGAAATTATGAAACTAGGCCATGAACTCGGAGCCGATAGATTTAGATATTGTGATACTGTAGGAATATTAACTCCTTTAAAAACTTATAATATCATTAAAAAACTCTCTTCATTAAATCTTTTACCAATAGAAATGCATACACATAATGATTTTGGATTAGCTAATGCAAATGCTTTAAGTGGTTTTGAAGCTGGTGCCATAAGTGCAAATACAACGGTTATAGGTTTAGGAGAAAGAGCAGGAAATGCCTCATTTGAACAAATTTTAATGTCTTTAAAACATTTATATGCAAAAAAAATAGATATAGATTCTAAATCTATTAGAGAATTAAGTGATATCGTAAGTAAAGCTGCCAATATTGAAATTGCACCAAATACGCCAATAATTGGGGAAAGACTTTTTTTTCATGAAAGTGGAATACATGCCGATGGTGTGATAAAAAACAAAAAAGCTTATGAACCTTTTGAAGCTGAGGAAGTCGGTGCAAAAAGAGAATTTCCTATAGGTAAACATTCAGGCTCTTCTACACTTCTATATCACTTAAAAGCTGTCGGTATAGAAGCAAAAAGAGATGTTTTGAGAAATTTAGTCCCAAAAATAAGAAAGATAGTTACTAAAAGAAAAAAAGTCTTAAATACTAATGAACTTATTGATTATTATAAAAAATATATATGTTTATAAAAAAAATATTATTATGATAAATATGGATAAAAAAGAATTAAGAAAAGAGCTAGGAAAATGAGAACAAAAGAAGAAATTTTACAAATGGAAATTTGTGAATGTGGTGAAAAAAATGTATCCCAAGCAATTGAAATTTTTGAAAATACTTCTTTGCCTTTTAAAAAAGCAAAAAAACTGGTAACAGAATGTAACAGATGTTGCTGTAGAGAGGCATTGAAGAAATTATATGATATGAAACAATTTGGAAAATATGATTTAGAAGAAATTGAAATGTTGATAGAAAAAAGACTGGAAAGAATAAGAAAAATAGCCCAAGGAGAATAAAATGAATAATGATTGGTATGAACTCAAAAATTGGCTTATTAAATATGAAGCAATAGATAAAAATATTAATAATCCTCTAGATATAAAAAGAATAAATCTAAATTCAAAACAAATAAAAGAAATTCCTGAACATATAGGAATACTTGAAAATCTGATTACATTAGATTTAAGTAATAACTTATTAGAGTTTTTACCTGAAAATATTAAAAATTTAAAAAAACTTATAAATTTAAATATTAGCAAAAATTATTTTAAAATATTACCTGAAGTTTTAGAACATTTAAATTTAAGTTCTTTAAATGCTAGTAGTAATTTAATAGAAAAAAGTGATATTATCCCTAAATGTCTAAATTTAAGAGTTTTAAATTTAAGTTTAAATAAGCTTAATGAATTTAAGAGTATAGCATTTAATAATAATTTAAGAGTTTTAAATATATCCAATAATTTTATAAAAGATATTTCTTCGCTTTGTAAAACTCTTTGTAATGTAGAAAGATTTAATATTTCTTCAAATTTAATTGAAGAAATTCCAGACAATATCTCATATTTAATCTCTTTAAATGTCTTAGATGTTCAAGATAATCAAATAAACAAAATTTCTAAAGAAATCTATAAACTTTCTTTGGAAGAATTAGATTTAAGCGATAATCAAATTATGGAATTAAGATTAAAAGAAATGCAGGATTTAGAAAACTTAACAATTGATAATAATCCTATACAAAAAATTTCTTTAAGTGATGATTTTGCACCATATTTAAAAGTTTTTTCGGCTGAAGGATGTGGGATAAAAGAATTTTTAATGTTTAAATCCATAGAAATTAAAAATTTATGTTATACATCAAATGAAATTATTCAAATCCCTGAAGAAATTATACAATATAGCAAACTTGAAGAATTAAATATTGATGATAACAATATAAAAGATTTACCAGATAATTTAGCAAATTTAAATAATTTAAAAATTTTATATATTGAAGGAAATCCTCTTAAAGAGCATGCAAAAAGAGTAATTAATGTTTTACATCCTAAAATTTGTGATATTAAAATGAAAAAAGGAATTATTGTTGAAGAGGCTAAAGAATTTGATCTTCCCCAAATGGCTCATTTAATAGATGAACTTTTTTCAATAGAAAAAGATTTCGAGGCAGATTTTAATAAACAGCTAACAGGTATTACAAAATTGTTAGAACAAAAAAGTAATGTTTTGTTAGTTGCGAAACATAATGATAAAGTTGTTGGAATGGTTACAATGCAAAGGCTTATTTCAAGTGCAGAAGGTAATTATATAGGACAGATTGAAGATTTAATTATAAAAAAAGATTACCATAATATGGGAATAGGAAGTAGATTATTAAATAAAATTCGCTCTATTGCCCAACAACTTGGATATAAGCGAATACAACTTGCAGCAGATATTAATAATGAAAATGCACATATATTTTATATAAAAAGAGGTTTTTACCAAACTAACCTAAAAATTTTTCATTACAAACCTTAATCCTTTCTCCCTTTTTCTACAAAATTGTTTTTATTTTATTATCTTTTATAAATATTTTGTTTGTTTTTTAATTTTTTAGCATAAAAAGATGGAATACATTATGCACTATAGTTAAATGAGATTAAAAATTAAGGAGAAAAAAATGGCTGAATTAAGACAAATTGCATTTTATGGAAAAGGTGGAATTGGTAAATCTACTACTTCTCAAAATACATTAGCTTCTATGGCTCATTATTTTGATAAAAATATAATGATAGTTGGTTGTGATCCAAAAGCTGATTCTACAAGACTTATTTTACATGAAAAAGCACAAAATACTATTTTATCAATGGCTGCTGAATTAGGAACTGTTGAAGATTTAGAACTTGAAGATGCATTAAAATATGGGGCTGGAATGTTTACTCCAGATACACCAGGTGGTTGGATAGATTGTGCTGAATCAGGTGGACCGGAACCTGGTGTTGGTTGTGCAGGAAGAGGTGTTATTACCGCAATTAATTTTCTTGAAGAAGAAGGTGCTTATGAGAAAGATGGTTTAGATTTTGTATCTTATGATGTTTTAGGAGATGTTGTTTGTGGTGGATTTGCTATGCCTATTCGTGAGGGTAAAGCACAAGAAATTTATATAGTTATGTCTGGTGAAATGATGGCTATGTATGCTGCAAACAATATTTCAAAAGGTATTTTAAAGTATGCAAACACTGGTGGAGTTAGACTTGCGGGACTTATTTGTAATGCAAGAATGACTGATAGAGAATATGACCTTGCATGGGCACTTGCTCGTAAACTTGGTACTCACATGATACATTTTGTTCCAAGAAATAATATTGTTCAACATGCTGAACTTAGAAGAATGACTGTTGTTGAATATAGCCCTTCATCTGATCAAGCATTAGAATATAAAGAACTTGCAAGAAAAATTATTAAAAATGATTTAAAAGTTATTCCAACTCCTCTTGAAATGGATGATTTGGAAGACTTATTAATGGAATTTGGTTTAGAAGAAGAAGTATTAGAAGATGAAATTGGTCAATCAGCTGAGGCTTAAGTCAAAATTTTGTAAAGAAATAATTCTTTACAAAATCTCATAATGAAAAAAAGAAAAAAAAGGAGAATTATTATGTTTATTTTAGGTTTTTACTTCCCAGCAGAAATGGGAAATAATGTTCCAGATGAAAAAGTTATTGAAAAATTAGATAACTCAGGTGTTGATTTCAGTGATGTAAATGAAATAAAACTTACAATGGAAGAATATGGCCAAAAAAAAGAATTAACTTATACAAACAAAGATACTTTTATGTTTAAAGCATTAGCTCATTATGCAAAAACTGCAGAGACAAATTATATGATTTATACAAATCGTTATCAAATTTCTGAACTTTCAAAAAGACTTGATAGTGATAATGAGACTATGAAACTTTGTAAAAAATTTGACTCTATGGCTCTTTTTCGTATTGAAGTTGCTTAAATAAAAATATATAAAACATTAAAAGGAGAACATATGGGTTTAGACACATTAAAAGATAAACAAAAATCTATAGTAGAAGAGGTGTTAAGTGTATATCCTAAAAAAGCGGCAAAAAACCGTTCAAGGCATTTAGGTGTTGCAACTCCAGAAGATGAAAGTCAAAAAACAGCAGGAAATGTAAGAAGTAATAAAAAAACAGTTCCGGGTGTTATGAGTCAAAGAGGTTGTGCTTATGCTGGAAGTAAAGGTGTTGTATGGGGGCCAGTTAAAGATATGATTCATATTTCACATGGTCCTATAGGTTGCGGCCAATACTCCCGTGCAGGTAGAAGAAACTATTATATAGGTACAACAGGGGTCGATACATTTGCAACAATGGATTTTACTTCTGATTTTCAAGAAAAAGACATTGTTTTGGGCGGTGATAAAAAACTTATGAAATGTTTTGAAGAAATTGATGAACTTTTCCCTCTCAATAGAGGTATTACTGTTCAATCCGAATGCCCAGTAGGTTTAATAGGTGATGATATACAATCAACATCAAAAGTTTATTCTAAAAAATCAGGCAAAGTTATTGTCCCTACAAGCTGTGAAGGATTTAGGGGTGTTTCTCAATCATTAGGACATCATATTGCAAATGATGTTATGAGAGATTATGTGATTGATCCTGAAATTCCAGCATATGGAAAAGAAATAGAGCCTGGTCCTTATGATGTAGCAATTCTTGGAGATTATAATGTTGGTGGTGATGCATGGTCAAGCAGAATTTTACTTGAAGATATGGGTCTTAGAGTTGTTTCTCAATGGACAGGAGATGCAACTTTAAAAGAGATGGCACAAACATCTAAAGTTAAATTAAATCTTTTGCATTGTTATCGTTCTATGAATTATATTGCAAGACATGTAGAAAGAGAATATGGAATCCCTTGGATTGAATTTAATTTCTTTGGTCCAACAAATATAGAAAAATCTATTAGAGAAGTAGCTTCATTTTTTGATGAAAAAATTCAGGAAAATGCTGAAAAAGTTATTGAAAAATATCGTTCTATGGCAGATGCTGTTATAGCAAAATACAAACCAAGACTTGAAGGTAAAAAGGTAATGCTTTTTGTAGGAGGTCTTAGACCAAGGCATACAATAGGTGCCTATGAAGATTTGGGAATGGAAGTTATAGGAACCGGTTATGAGTTTGGTCATGATGATGATTATGAAAAAACAAAAAAAGATATTGGTCATGCTACTATTATTTATGATGATGTAAATGAATATGAATTTGAAGCTTTTGCTAAAAAATTACATCCAGATCTTGTAGGTTCTGGTATTAAAGAAAAATATGTATTCCAAAAAATGGGGCTTCCATATAGACAAATGCACTCATGGGATTATAGTGGTCCTTATCACGGATATGATGGTTTTGCTATTTTTGCAGCAGATATGGACCTTGCTATTAATTCTCCTGTTTGGAAAATAAATGATGCACCATGGGAAAATAAAGGAGAAGAAAAATGCAAAATGTAGAAAATATAGTAGATGGACAGAAGCTATTTTTAAAACCTGAATACCAAGAACTTTTAAAAAATAAAAAAGAGTTTGAAAGTATTGCAGGAGCAACTAATCCTGAAAAATTAAAAGAAATTTCCGAATGGACAAAAACTTGGGAATATAGAGAAAAAAACTTTGCAAGAGAAGCTATTACAATTAATCCTGCAAAAGCATGTCAACCATTGGGAGCTGTAATGGCAGCACTAGGATTTGAAAACACAATGCCATATGTTCACGGAAGTCATGGATGTGTTTCATATTTTAGGTCATATTTTACAAGACATTTCAAAGAACCAACACCATGTGTTAGTGATTCTATGACAGAAGATGCAGCGGTTTTTGGAGGTTTAGCTAATATGAAAGATGGGCTTAAAAACTGTTGTGCCCTTTATAAACCTGATATGATTGCTGTATCAACAACATGTATGGCAGAAGTAATTGGGGATGATTTAAAATCTTTTATTGATGGAGCAAAACAAGAAGATGGTGGAGAATATATTCCAAAAGATATGCCAATACCTTATGCTCATACTCCATCATTTACTGGTAGTCATATTACCGGATATGATAATATGATGCATGGTATTTTGGGTCAGCTTACAGAAGGAAATGTTGATAAAGTAAATAAAAAAGAGAGAATAAATATTATTCCTGGATTTGAATCTTATGTAGGAAGTATTAGATCCATCAAAAATATCCTTGAAGAGTTTGGATATGATTATCTTATTTTGGGTGATCATTCTGATCAATTTGATACGCCATCTGGGAATTATAAAATGTTTGCAGGTGGTACAAAACTTGATGATACAAAAGATTGTGCCAATTCAAAAGCAACAATTTCATTGCAAAAATATGCCACTAAAAAAACGATGAAACTTTCGAAAATATGGAAACAAGAAAAAGTTTTTGCAAATCCTATAGGATTAAAAGGAACAGATGATTTTATAATGAAAATATCTGAGCTTACAGGAAAAGAGGTTCCTGAATCTTTGAAACTTCAAAGAGGAAGACTTGTAGATGCTATGCAGGATAGTTATCCATATATGCATGGTAAAAAAATTGCTATTTGGGGTGATCCTGACTTTTTACTTGGTACAGTTAGCTTTTTACTAGAAATGGGTGCTGAACCAACACATGTATTATGTAACAATGCTCCTAAAGGATGGGAAGAAGAAATGAGAGCATTACTTGACACATCTAAGGCAAAAGATGATTTACATGTATGGGCTGGAAAAGATTTATGGCATATGAGAAGTTTACTTTTTACTGAACCAGTTGATTTTATGATTGGTAATTCTTATGGAAAAGAGCTTTATAGAGATACTGGAACACCTCTTATTCGTATAGGGTTTCCTATATTTGACAGACATCATTTACACAGATATTCTATGAGCGGATATGATGGTGCGTTAAATTTATTAACTTGGATAGTAAATGGCGTTCTTGATAGACTTGATGAAGAGACAAAAGGTATTGCAACAACAGATTATTTTTTCGATTTAATAAGATAATCTTCCCTTTTTGGGAAATTTTTTTATTTTTTTTAACTTCTTATTTAATTTATTTCAATACAAATATAGAATATAGAATAAAAAATGCATATTTCTAATTATACAACTACTAAGGAGTTAATATGCTTGGAAGAAAAAAAATAAAAGAATTGTTAAATGAAAGTGCTTGTGAACATTCAAAAAATAAAAAACAAGGTTGTAATATAACAAAACCTGGTCTTGGTGCAGGAGGATGTGCTTTTGAAGGTGCACAAATTTCACTATTTCCTTTTGCTGATGCTATTCATTTAGTACATGGTCCTCAAACATGCCTTGGTGCTTCATGGGAAACAAGACTAACTCCAAGCTCATATGAAAAAGCAAATTTTACATATATGGGATTTACAACAGGTATTACAACAAATGATATAATTTTTGGAGGTAATAAACGCCTTAAAAAATCGATTGAATATATAATGGGAAAATATACTCCAGAGGCTATTTTTGTTTATTCAACCTGTGTAACAGCTCTTATAGGGGATGATATTGATTCAATATGTAAAATAAACAGTGAAAAATATAATATTCCTATAGTCCCTGTGCATGCACCTGGTTTTGTAGGTAGTAAAAATCTTGGCTCAAGGCTTGCCGGAGAAGATGTGTTAGAACATCTAATAGGCACAAAAGAGCCAGATTTTACAACGCCTTATGATATTAATATTATAGGAAATTATAATGTTACAGGTGATTTGTGGCAAATTACCCCTATTTTGGAAAAAATTGGTATAAGAGTTCTTAGTACTTTGAGTGGTGATGGTAGAATCGCAAAAATAAAAACAGCCCACCGTGCAAAACTTAATGTTATAAACTGTTCAAAATCTTTAATAACACTTTGCAGAAAAATGAAAGAAAAATACAATATCCCATGGATTTCTGCTTCTTTTTACAGGTAAAAGTCAAACATCAGCTTCTATTATTGAGATAGCCAAAGCTTTGGGAAATGCTGAACTTGTTGAAAAGGCCGTTGAAATAACAAAAGAAGAAGAAATTAAAATAGAGAAGAAATTAAAACCATATATTGAAAAATTTAAAGGTAAAAAAGCTGTATTAAATACAGGAGGAAACAAAGCATGGTCAATAGCTTCTGCATTACAGGATTTGGGAATTAAAGTTATAGCAACTTCTGTTGCAAAGTCTGTGGAGGGAGACATAACAAAAGCAAAAGAAATTTTGGGAGAAGATATTATTTTAATGAAATCCCCTGCATCAGAGCAGATAAAAATAGTAGAAGAAAAAGGCGCAGATATTTTATTAGGTGGTGGTAGAAGTTTATACACTGCATTTAAAAAAGGAATACCTTATATTAATGTAAATCAAGAAAAAAAGAAAATTTACGGAGGATACAATGGGCTTTTAAATTTTGCAAAAGATTTGGATAATGTTTTGGATAATCCTGTGTTTAGCAATTATGCAAAAAATGCACCTTGGGAGGTGAAAATATGAATACATTAAAAAAACCACTTCAAATTAACCCAATTAAACATTCTCAGCCTATGGGAGCTGCTTTAGCTTTTATGGGAATTAAAAATTCTCTTCCTTTAATGCATGGCTCAAAAGGTTGTGCTTCTTTTACAAAAGTTTTTTTTACAAGCCATTATAATGAACCAATTGCTATGTACAATACATCAGTGAGTGATATTACAGCTGTTCTTGAGGGTGGATATGAGACTATTATAAAATCGGTAGAAAATATTATTAAAAAAAATAACTTTGAACCAGAAATTATAGGATTACATACTACAGGACTTACAGAAACAAAGGGTGATGATATAAAAAGTGCTAAAGATTTTATAAATATTCCGTATTGTTATGTCCATACACCTGATTTTGAAGGAGGGATGGAAAGTGGATGGGCTTTAACTGTAAAAGCACTTATTGAACAGTTTACAAATCCTTCTAATAAAATAAATAATACAAAATTGTTACTTTTGCCAAATGTAAACATTCAACCTATTGAAATTGAAAAAATAAAAAATTTTTGTGAAAGTTTTGGTTTTGAAACATATGCACTTCCTGATATTTCAACATCACTTGATGGGTGTTTAAGCGAAGGACAGGGAAAACTTGGCAATGGGGCAATCAGTTTAGAAGATATTAAAAATTTAGGAGATTCTGCTTATGTGGTAACAATTGGAGAATCCATGAAAATTGCAGCCGAAACTCTTTTGGAAAAAAATCCAAAAATAATACATAAACATTTTAATTCTTTAATGGGATTAAATGAAACTGACAATTTTGTAACATTTTTGATGGGTTTACAACAAATTAATCCTATTTCTTCCATAAAAAGATGGAGAGGTAGGTTGCAAGATGCAATGTTAGATACTCATTTTGTAATTGGTAATAAAACTTTTGTAATAATTGGTGAACCTGATATGTGTGCTGGTATATGTGAATTATTTGGAAGTGTTGGTGCTAAAATAAAGGCTGTAATAGCCACTACTACATCTGAAATATTAAAAAACATTGATGCTGAAAATATTTTCGTAGGAGATTTTGAAGATGCTACTAAATTTTTAACAGAATGTGATGTATTAATTGCAAATTCTCATGGGGAACGGATATTGCACTCTATTGAAAGTAAAGCACACTTAATAGTAAGAGGATTCCCAAATTATGAAGAATTTGGAAATCAACTAAAAAATGACCAACTTTATGAAGGTGGTGCATATTTTTTATTTGAAGTGGCTAATTTATTAAATAAGGAGTAAGTTTATGGCTAAAACAACAAACATTAATGTTACATCTAATGAAGCTAATAATAACACTTTAAAAGTTGCTTTTGCAACAGATGATGATAATACTGTAGATCGAAGTTTTTCAAAAGCAAAAAAATTCATTGTATATGATATTTCAAAGGATAAATGTACAATAAAAAAAATTATTGAAATAGATACTTCAAATCTTCCAGAAGGAGAAAAAATAAAATATATAATTTCTTCATTGAAAGGAGTTAATATAATATATTGTAAAAACATTATAGGAGGAGATGCGGCAAAAGTCATTTCTTCTGGTATAACTCCTGTAAAAGTAAAATATATTGATTCTATTGAAGAACTATTAAGTCAATTTACATATATGATAAATAATAATCCACCACCATGGATTAGAAAAATTATGAATATAGAATTAGAAGATGTAAGACTTGATAGATGGAAAAGCGAATAAAGGATAAAAATGAATAAAATAGTTATAAACAAAGAGGATTTTAAAAAAGAGCTAATAAGACAGCTTAGGGCTTCGGATCAGTTTGGAAGCTGGTCTAAAATAAGTGATGAAGAACTTTTAACAAAAAAATATATAAAAACTAAAGAAGAACTTAAAAAAATACCAATTATTGCAGATATTGATGAAATTTGGATAAATGAAATAAAAATGATTTTTAAAGCCATTGCATTACAGTTTGAAAGAAAAACTGGCGTTATGTGTAATGTAGTTATGGAAATGAGCCATGAAGGATTTGGTCGTTGTATTGTTATAGCTGATAAAATTGTTCTTGTTGATAAATATTTTAAAGATGCTCATCGTTTTAGTTATAGAACTCTTGATAAATTATATGAAGATGGTGAGAAATTATTAAATAAAGCTCATACTGTATATTTACAATACAAACCTTGTAAGGAATAAAAATGGCAAAAATAGGAATATTTGTAGGAAGTAGTGGAGGAATTACTCAAAATACAGCTGAAATGCTAGAAGAATTTTTTGAAAATTGTGAACTTATAAATATGGAAGAAGATTTTGATGGCATTGAACAGTTTAAAGAATATGATATATTGCTTTTAGGCTCTTCGACATGGGGACAAGGTGATCCCCAAAGGGATTGGGTTGATCCTTTGTTTGAACTTGAAAATGAACTGCCAAATTTAAGCGGTAAAAAAATAGCTTTTTTTGGAGCAGGAGATCAAAAAGAACATGGGGAAGAGTTTGTAACAGCACTTGGGAAAATGAAAACTATTTTTAATAAATTAGGAACAGATACTGAGTATGGTTATTGGCCAATTAATGGATATGATTTTCAATATTCAAAAGCAATTATAAATGGAAAGTTTTGTGGTTTGGCTATTGATGATATCAATCAACCTGAACTTACAGAAAAAAGAGTAATTGAATGGGCTAAACAAATAAAAAAAGAGATGAATCTTTAAGGAGCAGTTATGAATAAATTTGAAAAATTTGAAACTATAGAAGAATATTTTGATTTTTTTGATATAGAATATGATAGAGAGATTGTAAGTGTTAAAAGATTTCATATTTTAAAAAAATATGCTGAAATACTGAAAAAAGGAAAAAAGGAAAAATTTAAAAATGAGCAAGAAAAATTAGATTATTATAAATTTGCTTTTTTTAATATTTATAAAAATTTTGAAAATGGTTATTCTCCTAGCGCTGCAGAAATATGGGATACATTTAGCAGACCTCCTTCTCCTTGCAGAACTTGTATGGGTGCAAATAGCTGTAATACCCTAAAGGAGTAAAACTATGAAAAAATATACAATTGAACAAGAAGAATTAATTTCATCTTCAACAAAAGATGAAATACTTCCTATATTTAAAATAGGTCAAAAAGTTAGAATAAAAGTTCCTATAAAAAATGATGGAACAAATCCTTTTAATGAAAAAAATGCAATTTTAATCGAACATGGAGAAGAAGGATATATTAAAACTATTGGAGATTTTTTACAAGTAATTAGAATTTATGAAGTCCATTTTATAGAAAAAGGAGTTATTTTCGGATGTCGTGAAGAAGAATTAGAAACAGTGGAAAATGATGAATTCTATGATGAAATGGAAGAAGAATTAAAATGGATTCGAGAACATCGTGCAAAAAAAGAAGCCGAAAAACAAATTCAAAGCAGGGTTACTTAGTTTTGAATTTGTTAAAAAAAAATAAAGGAGAATAAATGGTAAGTGTAATTTTTTGTGGATTTGGCGAGGGAATGAATAAAAGAGTTTTTGCAAAAAAAGGAGATCTTTTATTAAGAGTAGCAAAACAAAATGGAATTAAAATACCAAGTGAATGTGAAGATGGTACATGTGGTAGTTGTATAGTTAAAATCGAAGAATTAAAAACAAAAGATGTGTTAAGACCTGATGAAGAAGGTTATAGTGAAGCAACGCCAATATATATGGAAGATAAAGAACTTAGTACTTTAGTAGAGATGGGTGCAATATCAAAAAAAGAGGCTGAAATTGCTCAGCAGTATAATAGACAAACACCTGTTAGACTTGCATGTCAATGTGTAATTCAAACTGATATGCTTATAAAACCATTTAAATAAAAAAGGAAAAAATATGACAACAAGAGTAGAGATTATAAATGATTTTTTAGCGATAAATGTAAAACCTGGTAAAACTATTCAAGATATTGTAGAGGCATCTGGTTCTGCTTTACCTTTTGGATGTAGAGATGGTGAATGTGGAACATGTATTGTATATATTGAAAGTGGAATGGAATATTTGAGTGAAATGAACGAAAAAGAAAAAGGTGTTATGAAAACATTAAATGAAAATAGTCCTAAAGCTAGACTTGCATGTCAAATGAAAATTGTTAAACCAAATGGAGTAGTTCGTATTAAATATTAATTTTTATCCGATTCATATAGAATCGGATAATTTATTTTATGTGGAATAAAAATTGCATATATAATTATATAACTTATTATAAGGGCAATTTTATGAAATTTAAACAAAATTTATATCAAAAACAAATTCCGCGTTTATCTATGAAAATATGGCTACCTATTTTAGAATGCTCAGTTTCAGAATTAGATGAATATATAAGAACAATATCTTATGAAAATCCTTGTATTGAAATATCAAATAAAACTTCATCAAATCTTTCTAATAATGCATATCTCGAATATCAAAATCGTGTTTCAAATTCTTCAAGCGACATAATAGAGGCTATGAGTGTTACCCAAAAAACTTTATATGAAACATTAGAAGAACAAAATATTCCCCCTTTATTTCCAACAGATAAATCACAAAAAATTGCAAAGAAAATTATTTTAAATATCAATGAAGAAGGCTATTTTGATGGTAATATTGAAGAGATTGCTAATATTTGTAATGTTACTTCTACATTTGTAGAATCGATTAGACAACGTTTCAAATATTTAGAACCAAATGGTATAGGGGCTAAAGATTTAAAAGAATCATTTTTATTTCAAATTCATAATTATGATTTGGATGATGAATTAAGTATATTATTAAATAATATGATTAATGAACTTAAATCATTAGAAAAATTTATTAATTATCCTCGTTTTAATGAAGCAAAAAAATATTTAAAATATTTAAAATATCCTCCAGCAATTGAATTTAAAAAAAATAAAGGGCATATTTCTCCAGATATTCATGTATTTTTCGAAAAAGAAAAATTAAATATAAAAATAAATCTTATAGATAATTCAAATAATTTTTTAAAGAAAAAATTTAAAGAAGCAAAAGAACTTGTAAATATGTTGGAACTTAGAAAAAAAACACTTTACAATATAACCTTAATTATTACTGAAAAACAATACAATTTTTTTGTAGGTGGAAATTTAAAACCATTAAGATTAAAAGATATTGCAAATGAGTTGGGTTTTAATGAATCAACTATTTCAAGAGCTATAAAAAACAAATATATACAAACAGAGTGGGGTGTATTCGCGTTTAAAGATTTTTTTGTAAACAATATTAATAATATTTCAACTGTTGAAATAAAAGAATTTATTAAAAAACTAATAGAAAATGAAGATAATAACAAACCCTTAAATGATAAAGAAATTCTTAATAATATTATTAAAAGATATAATATTGATATGAAAAGAAGAACTATTGTAAAATATAGGCAGGAGATGAATATTCCTTCTTATAAAGAGAGAAAATTTATATATTTAATTAAAAATTCATAAAAGAGAGAAAATTTTATTATAATAAACAAAATTTATCAGTAGGAGTAATAAATGAACTATCTTCAAAATGAATATATAAAAATATTAATTCCTATAATTATAGGATTTATAATAGGTTTACAAAGAGAGCTCAATAATTTATACAAAAATCAAACAGATTTAGCAGGGGCTAGAACTTTTGCTATAGTTGCATTAATTGGTTATCTTTCCACATATTTAAATATAAATATTATCTATGGACTTATTTTTATTATAGGAATTGGCTACTATCTTAATAATTTAAATAATAACAATAAAAGAAGAGGAATAACAACAGAAGTAAGTCTTATAGCTACTTATCTTCTTGGAATAATGATAAATAAAAATATAGAATTTGCAATTTATACATCTGTTTTAGTAGTATTTTTATTAAATTTAAAATCAACTCTTACAACATATGAAAAATATATATCTAAAATTGATTTAAATGCTGTAGTGACATTTTTATTAATTACATTTATAGTTTTGCCGATTTTACCAAACAGATATATAGATAAATGGCAATTAATAAATCCTTATCAATTATGGCTATTTGTAATTTTACTAAGTGGCCTTTCATTTTTAGGATATATTTTAAATAAACTCTGGGGAAATAAAGGAATATATTTAACTGGAATTATAGGTGGACTTGCTTCGAGCACAGCAACAACAATAACCTTTTCACAAAAATCTAAAATAGAACCTTCCGTTTCAAAACATACAGCAATAGCTATCAATTTGGCAAACACTATTATGCTTTTAAGAGTATTCATTTGGACTGCTTTATTTAATATATCTATTATGCATAAACTTGTAATTCCTTTTCTATTAGCATCTATTGGAGGTTTTATATACATTTATTATTTAATAAAAGATAATTTGAATACTTATACTAATACTCAAATAGAATATAAAAATCCACTTGAATTATGGGAAAGTTTAAAATATGGACTAATTTTTGGTCTAATTTTTGCAGGTGTAAAAGTTGCTCATACTTATTTCGGAGATAGTGGAACTTTAATAGTTTCATTTATTGCCGGAATTACTGATGTAGATGCTATTACAATTACATTAAGCAAATATGCCCAAAATGGAACTTTATTACAAAATATTGCTATTTATGGTATATTAATAGCAACAGTTACAAATCAAATAGCAAAACTTATTTATAGTTATTTTATTGGTAGTAAACAAAATTTTAAATATTTTGCTACTTTTAATTTAATTATAATCTTAATATTAGGGGGAAGTTATGCAATATTACAAAACATTAAATGAAGACACTATACAATGTTTGTTATGCAGACATTATTGTAAATTAAAAGAGGGGCAAACTGGAATTTGTGGAGTAAATAAAAATAAAAACAGTGAACTTAAAAATTTAGTTTACAATCATCCAAGCGCTTTAAATATAGACCCAGTCGAAAAAAAACCGCTTTACCACTTTTTACCAGGAAGTAATATTTTATCAATTGGAACTGTCGGATGTAATTTTAGATGTCCATTTTGCCAAAACTGGCAAATTTCACAAACAAATAAAATTGATGAAAATGTCGTAGTTACACCTGAGAATATGGCAAATTTAGTAACAGAATATCAATGTGACGGAGTAGCTTATACATACAATGAACCATCGATTTTTTATCCTTATGCCAAAGATATTGGTAAATTAGTAGAACTTAAAGGGGCAAAAAATATATTTGTAACAGATGGTTTTGAATCTATTGAAGAGATTGAAGATATGAATTGGCTAGATGCTGCAAATATTGATCTAAAAAGCTTCAATAAAGAGTATTACAAAAAAGTTTTAAAAGGTAATTTAGATGCAGTTTTAAATACCATTCAAAGAATGCACGATAAAAGTATATGGATAGAGATCACAACCCTACTTATTGATGGAGTTAATGACTCCGATGAAGAGTTAGAAAATATGGCTAAATTTATAGCAAATGTTGATAAAAATATTCCATGGCATTTAAGCGCTTTTCATCCTGATTATAAAATGCTTGATAAAAAGGCAACTCAAATAGAAACATTAAAAAGAGCATATGATATGGGTAAAAAATATGGACTTAATTATATATATTTTGGAAATATAGATGTACCTGACATTACATATTGTCCAAAATGTGGATATGAAATAGTTATAAGACATAGATATGAAGTAATTAAAAACGAAATTACAGATAAAGGAACTTGTCCTAAATGTAATGATAAAATAGCAGGAGTGTGGAATAAATAAATTTATTCTCCATATCCATTAGGATTTTTACTTTGCCATCTCCAACTATCTTCACACATTTTGTTTAAATCTCTCGTTGCCTGCCAATTAATAATTTTCTTAGCAAAAGTTGGATCTGCATAAACTTTAGCTACATCTCCAGCTCGTCTATCTACAATTTTATATGGTATCTTTTTACCACTTACTTTTTCAAATGCTTTTACAACATCTAAAACACTATACCCTTTTCCAGTTCCAACATTTACAATAAGTGGCTCTATTTGACCTATTTTATTTAGATATTCAATCGCTTTTACATGAGCATTAGCTAAATCCATTACATGAATATAATCTCTTACTCCTGTACCATCGTAAGTATCATAATCATTTCCAAAAACATTTAAATATTCTCTTTTACCAACTGCTACTTGTGTTATAAAAGGCATTAAATTATTTGGTATTCCATTTGGATTTTCACCAATAGTTCCATCTTCATATGCTCCAACTGGATTAAAATATCTAAGTATTGCTATTTTAAAAGAGTTATCAGAGATATATAAATCTTCTAAAATTCTCTCTATCATATATTTACTTGTTCCATAAGGATTTGTCGTACTTCCTACTGGAAATTTTTCTGTAATAGGCGTAATACTTGGATCTCCATAAACAGTGGCAGAAGAACTAAATACTATTTTTTTACAACTATTTTCTCTCATAACTTCTAATAATCTTAAAGTTCCACATACATTATTATCATAATATTTAAGAGGTTTTTCTACTGACTCCCCTACTGCTTTAAGCCCTGCAAAATGAATTACAGAATCTATATTATATTTTGAAAAAACTTCCTGAAGTTTGGACTTATCTCTTATATCACCTTCAACAAAAGTTATATCTTTATTTATAATTTCAGATACTCTTTTTAGAGACTTGGAAGATGAATTAGAAAGATTATCATAAACTATAAAGTTATAATTAGCTTTTGCTAATTCTATCAATGTATGACTTGCTATATATCCTGCTCCACCTGTTATAAGTATTTGCATTTAAATATTTCCTTATTATTTATAATTTTTATACTCATATTATATCAAAATAGTTCTGCTTAAATATATCTATTTATTTAATTATCATTTTTAAATATTTTTGGTATAATTAAATATAATAAATAATGTTTCACGAGAAACAATACAAGTAATTATAAAATTTAATAAAAATAGCGATAATTATTAAGTGTGGAATTAAAATATAAAAAGGAAATTTAAGTTTGAATAAATTTATAACTTATAATGTAAAACGATGAAAGAGATAAAAGCTTGGATTTTTTATTTTTTATTTTTTATTTTTTTTATATTAAGTATTTCTTATATATTTCCTGAGTTAGATTCAAGTTTCAAAGGCTATTTTGAAACTTTTTATTGGGCAGTAATAACAGCATCAACTGTTGGATATGGAGATATAACTCCTCATACAACATTAACAAAAGCTGTCACTATAATTTTAATCATTTTATCGACAATAGCTGTTTCACTTTTTACAGCGATTGTAACAAATCGACTAATTCAAAAAACTATATTTAAAATAAGGGAGTGGGAAAGTGTGGATAAATTAAATAATCATTTAATAATTTGTGGATACAAACCTCAATTCAAAATACTACTAAATAGATTTTTAGAGTCAAACAATAGATTAAATGTAGAAGGTATCGTCATAATAAATGACGAATTAACACCAGGAATAGAAATGGTACTTGAAAAAATAAAACATATAAAATTTGTAAAAGGTGATTTTAGTGAAGATGAAGTTTTATTAAAAGCAAAAGCCAACAAAGCTAGTAAAGCTATTATAATTGCTGAACATAATGAAAATAGCGATTCAAAAGTATTAGCAACTTCTATTTTATTAAAATCATTTAATAAAAACATTTATTTAATTGCAGAAATAATAAATCCAAAATTTGAAAAATATTTAGAAAGAATAGAATGCGATGAAATTATTTTAAATGAAGAGTATAATAAAGACCTTTTATCAAAAGCAATTACTGACCCTGGTATTTCAAAAGTAGTTGGTAATTTAATTAAAGATAAAAATTTTAAAATTATTCATTCTAGTAAAACATCAGTAACTTACAAAGAAATTTTTGATGAAATGTTACAAAATAATTCACTTCTTATTGGAATAATAGAAAATTATGGTAACTTAAAACAACTAAAAAAAGAGTATATTAAAGAAGCTGAAGAGTCTCCTAATATAGATAAATTATATGATAAAATACATAAATTAAAAGATATACAACTTAATAAAGTAATTTTAACCCCTAATAATGATTATATAATACAAAATCATACAGCACTTATAATAATAGAAAAGGAAAATAATGTATAATCATCCTCTATTTAAAGAATTAAACAAAGAAGAAGCACAAAAATTTACACAAATTTTTAAAAGAAAAGAAATTCCAGTAAATACAATTTTAATAAAAGAAGGTGAAATTGGAAATAGTGCATTTTTACTTATAGGAGGAAAAGTTTCTATATCAAAAGAAAATATATATAATGAAGATTATATTGTAACTATAATAGATGCAGGTGGAGATGAGTTTTTTGGTGAAATAAATTTAATTGATGAAGGAAAAATAACTTCTACAATTAAAACTATTGAAGATTCTATAATTTTAGAAGTAACAAGAGATGATCTCAAAAATTTTATGGATCAAAATCCAGAAATAGGATATAAAATTATATGGCATATGGCAAAAAATTGTGTGAATCACTTAAAAAAAGCAGATAATGATGTAATAACTCTTTTTAATGCATTGGTAGAAGTTGTAGAAAATGATTAAATAAACTTGATTATATATTTAGATACTAACCTAAAACATTCAACAATAGAACAAATTTCTTAACACTCCAAAAATTTAAAAAGTTCAAACACAAGTTCCATTCAGGTTGAGTGCACTTTTTTAACACTTTTTTTCATTAAAATTTGTAGTCATTTCATTTATTTAGTCAGAATATTTTTAATATATTAAGTCAATAAGTATATTTACTACGACATATTTTATATAAGTCGTAACAATTCTACTCAATTTAATACAAATTTTATCTTATTTTATATTTTTTTCAAATTTTATGATAAAATAAATAAAAAAGAAGGAATAAAAATGGTAAAAACTAAACAAATAAATTATTTAAGTTTATTGTATGCATCTTTTATGCACCCAAATAGAGAAATAGCAGAAATATATGAAGATTTTGGGTTAATTGAATATAAACATATGATGTGGGCAATGAATGATATGGTTAAGAATAATATTAAATTTGATATGGATATAGATAATTTAAGAGATTTAAAAGTAACTTCTACAAAAGAATTAAGAGAAAAAATAATAACAAAAATTAAAGAATCTATCAAATGTAAAAATAGTAATGGAGTTGACACGCCAACTATTGCAAGATTTAAAAATGATGAAGAGTATTTCTTGAGTATCTTAAAAAATATGAATGATGATGAAAAAATAACAGCATTTGATGAACACAAAACACTAAAAAATATAGAAATAACACCTATTCAGGCTAATGCATTTAATTTCTTTTTAATAGGAGAAACATTTAAAGAATATGAATTAATTACTATCTATTCATATCTAAAAGCTCACATAACTGACAATATAGAAGCAGTAAATTGTTTTGCTGATTTAGCAAGTGATTCTATTTATCATCTAAAAAGATTTGCAAAATATGCAGTAGAACTTGGTACTTTAAACTTTGTAAGAAGTATAGATAAAGAAAAATATAGAAATGTAGAGGTTGTTAAATTTTTAAAAGAAAATATTGAAGAAGAAATAGGAGCTGAAAAAGAGTGCTTAATATTAGCTGAAAAGATTGGAAATAATGATTTGTCAAACTTTTTACTATTTATCTCAAGACAAGAAGTTTATCACGCAGAATTATTAAGTAGAGCATTATCTCATCTAAAAAAATAGTATAATACCATTAAAAAAGGTATTGTATGATTTTATCTGCTGGAAAAGAGGAAATTTTCTCTTTTGCTCATCCTATTGGAATTGGACTTATTGAAAGTGCAATCAATTTAACTACTTTATGTTTACTTGATAGGCCAAAATCACTAATTTTTATTGGAAGTGCCGGGAGTTACAATTCAAATAAACATAAAATTTTCGACATAATTACTTCTTCAACTGCTGCTCAAATGGAAATATCTTTTTTACAAAAAAAATCTTATACACCAATTGATAATTTTATAACAGCAAGTGTTTCACGTGAAACAGTAGTTAATTCTTCAAATTATATCACAACTGATGAATTATCTGCCCTTGCTTTTGATAAACTTAGATTTGAGGTTGAAAATATGGAATTTTATAGTGTAGTAAAAATTGCAAAAGAATTTAGTATTCCAGTAAAAGGTATTTTTGTAATTACAAATTATTGCGAAGAAAATGCCCACGAACAATATTTACAAAATATAAAAGAAGCTAAAAATAGACTAATTAATTATTTAAAAGAAAAAGGATATATTAAATGAAAGAAATAATGAGTTATTTACCAGATGAGCTTGAGATTGAACCAAAATTTAGAAAAAAACAGATTTTCAATTGGATTTATGATAAATATATTGAAAATTTTGATGATATGAAAAATTTACCAAAGACTTTAAAAGAAGAGTTGAAAAATGAATATATTATCAATCCATTAACCATTATAAATAGAGAAATTGCAACTGATGGGACTGAAAAATTTTTACTTGGACTAAAAGATGGACACACAGTTGAAACTGTTTTATTGAAAATGAAAGAAGAAGAAAGTGATGATGAAGGAAATATAATCAGTGAAGATAGATACACTGTTTGTGTTAGTTGTCAAGTTGGATGTAAAGTTGGATGTAGTTTTTGTTTAACTGCAAAAGGTGGATTTGTTAGAAATTTAACACCAGCTGAAATTGTAGCACAAGTATGGCTGATGAAAAAAGTTAAAAATTTCAATAATCAAAAAACTCTGAATGTAGTTTATATGGGAATGGGAGAACCTCTTGATAACTATAATAATATGGTAAAAGCTATCAAAATTATTTCAAATGAAAATGCCCTTCACATTGCACCTCGTCGTCAAACTCTTTCTACGAGTGGAATTGCTCCTAAAATAGAAAAATTGGCAACTGAAGATCTAGGAATCAATTTGGCAATATCTTTACATGCTGTAGATGATAAATTAAGAGAAGAATTAATACCAATGAATAAAGCTTACAATATTCATTCAGTTATTCAAGCTGTGAAAAAATTTCCAATTGATAAAAGAAAAAAAGTATTATTTGAATATTTAGTTATTGATGGAATTAATGATGATGAAAAAAGTGCCACTAAACTTGTTAAATTATTAAATGGAATTAGAGCTAAAGTAAATTTAATATATTTTAATCCATATCCTGGAACAAATTATAAAAGACCAACTAAACAAAAAATGGAAAATTTTAGAGATATACTTACCAAAAAAGGTGTTATTTGTACTATTCGTGAAAGTAAAGGCATGGATATCTCAGCTGCTTGTGGACAACTTAGAGAAAAAGAGTGTAATTGTGAAAATAATTAATTCATCCAAAAGGATGAATTAATTTGCTGGTGGCATCATCCCACCAACAGTTTTACTTCTTTCCATAGCTTGTTGAGCTAAATATCTATCTCCGAATTTTTTAAGATTTTGATATTCCGTATCATATTGATCAAAATGTCTTTCTTCATCTGCAATAATTGATTCAAAAAGTTGTTTACTCATAGAATCACTTGCATTTGCACATTCCATTGCCCATTTATTATAATCAACGATTGCACCTTCTTCGCTATCCATCGCCCATTTTAGCATCTTTTCAGGATCTTTTTCTTTTACTACTTCAAGTGAAGCTTTCATCTCTATATCACCACTTAAAAACAGAATTCTTTCAGCAAATCTTTCAATATGCATCATCTCTTCAATTGCTGTTCTTTTGAAAATATTAGCCAATAAATCATACCCTAAATCATCCAAAATAAAATGAAAATACATATATTGATGAACCGCACTCAATTCATCTCCTACTGCTTTATTTAATAACTCTATACTTTTACTTCTATCCATTTTGATTCCTTTTTTTCTTAATTATAACTAAGATAAAGAAAAAAGTTTCTAAAAGAAAAAAATTATTATTTAAAAGTTACTAATAGTAACATATTTTACAATTCACAACCCTCTTTTTGTAAATTACCATAAATTTTGACCGATTTATTCTCCTCATATATAAAAACTTCTACTTCAATATTATTATCTTTTAAAATTTTTGCTATATCTTCATACTCATTCGTTACAATTGCTACTCCACAAGCTTCAAAAATATCATCTGGAACTGTAATTGATTTAAACTTAGTTTTATTTTTCTTTAAAATTTTTTCAGCTTTTAAGCCATCAGGAATATTTGAAAAAGAGAGATAATATTTATCATTCAGTTTATTTGTAATCTTATAAAAAAGCTCTTGCGCGTGAAGTCTAACACCATCTAATAAATATTTTAATTCAGCCATTTTATTCCTTTATTTCATAAATAATAGTCTTTTTATTTTTAGTTTCTTGAATTTCTGTTAAAGTTAATTTATTAATTTGTAAATTAAGTAACTCTTGCCCAGTTTTAATTTTATTTTTTGCCATTTCTTTCAAAACTATACCTCTATAAGCTTTTGCCCAATGACTTACAACTTTTCCATTTTTTATAAATTTCATAGTTATATATTTTTGTGGTTTATAAAATTTATCATAATGTCCTGCTCTTAAATCCAAAACAACCTCATCAGACAAATACTCATCTAATTTTTCAGAAAACTCTCTTTTGTAATATTTATCTATTTCAATATTAGGTAAATTTCTAGCTTGCTTCATTCTATAAAATGGCAATAAAGAATCTGCTTTAATCACACCAAATAAATTGGAAAAAATAAGAGTATTTTCATCAATATATTTTTGTGAAGTTTCATCTAACAAAGAATATTCTAAATAATCATAAGCAACACCATTATATCTTTCAATCGCCTTACAAGTAGGTTCTTCAAAAATATTCACAACATATTCACAACCATTTTTTATACCAAAAAATTGATTTAATTCTTCATCACTTAAAGAGTGAATATATTTATCATATTCTTTTAAAACTAATTCTCTTTTTTCATACAACTCTGGAAAAATAAAGCTATCTTTAGTTATCGGCTCAAACTCTTGTTTTGTAGTTTTTCCTTCACTTGGAGAAAAAAGTATCTTCACTTCACTCTCCAATTAAATCTTTTACCAGCAAACATAGGCACAACTTCACCCACCATTTTTGGTGCTACCCACTCTTCTTCTACCAATTCAACATCTTTATTTACTACATTTAAATTAAAATTATTAATTGCATTATCACTTATAAATCTTTGAAGTTTTGCTTCGTTTCCTTCAAAAAACTCTGCAAGTGCCGGCAAAATCACAGGGGCAGAAAATATTCCAGCTGCACCTTTGAATTTGTTTTTAAGTGGATGTGGAGCTGAATCACTTCCAAACATTACATTTTTATGTCCACTTCTTACTAATTCTTGTAAAGCGTCTCTATCGCTTGCTAATTTTACTGTTGGTTTACAAAAATTATGAACATTCAAAGCACCTCCACATAAATCATCTAATGTAAGTAGTAGATGATGAACTGTTACTGTTGCTTTTAGATTGTCATATTTTGTAGCAAGTTCAGCTAACTCTTTTGTAGATATATGCTCCATAATAACGGTTAAATTTGGTAAATCTTTTGCTAATTTTTCATAAGTAGGAGCAAATTCTCTTTCTCTATTTAGCATACTTCCATTTGTTTCACCGTGAATTGATAAAGGAATATTATATTTTGCTAAAAGCTCTAATGTAGGATAAATATCTTCAATTGAATTAATTCCACTTTCACTATTTGTAGTGATTCCATCTGGATAAAACTTCATAGCGAAAATATTATTTTTTAGCTTTTGAATCTCTTCTTCTGTAAAGTTTTGTAAAAAAACATCCATTAAAGGAGTAAAATCTTCACCACTAACTTTTTGAATCTCTTCTTTATATTTTAAAACTCCATCAAGTGTAGTTACAGGAGGAATAGTATTTGGCATAATCACTGCACCTGCAAATTGATGCACAGTCTCAGGTAAGACTTTTTTAAGCATATCACCTTGACGAACATGTAAATGCATATCTATTGGCTTATTTATTATCATAATATAACCTTTTTTTTAATTATAGCAAATTTTAAGGGAATAATTATTGCTTATAAATTTTAATAATTCAATATTTAGGATATATATATGAAAACAGTGGCTATTGAAATACCAAAAGAAAATATAAAAACTAAACAGGCAAATAATATAGAAACTAAAGATAGTAATTCTAAAGATAAAAAAAATATCAACTTTTTAGACTTATTATTAAAAGATATAAAAACTAAACAAGCAAATAATATAGAAACTAAAAATAGTAATTCTAAAAATGAAAAAGATGATATTACAAAAGATATACAAGAGCTTTTAAAAGATTTATTGTTAAATAAAGATAAAAATATTTTAAATGAAATCCCAAATCTGAATAATGTTTTAAATAAAATAAATTTTAATCAAGATATAGTAAAAGAGATTAAAAACATAATTACAACCAATTTAAAACAACAAAATATACTTTTAACTAAAACTGAAATAAATCAATTTAAAAAAATTGACAATATTACTGATTTAATTAAATTTGCAAATAAAAAAGAGTTAAACATTAAAAAATTAACATTTAAAATAACTGAAAATTTAAAAGAAAGTCCTAAATTACTTGATAATAAACAAAAACAATCTAAGATATCAACATCTCAAATAATTTCTACAAAAAAAGAGATCACAAATACTACACCTAAAATAGTTATCCCTCATAAAGCTAATATTAAAACAAACTCAAAAAATAGTGACAAACAAATATCTATAAAAAATATTATACAAGATAATATAAAAAACAATAAAAACAATAAAAACACAAATAATAATATAAAAACTTCTATAAATAAAACAATTCAAAACAATTCAATTATAGATAAAAAATTAAAACTAAATAATGAGTTAAAAACTTCTACAAACAAAGTAACTAAAAATAATCACACAATAGATAAAACACTTCAATTAAATAATCATAGCAATAATATAAAAACAAATACCACAAAACAAATAAATTTAAACTCTTTACTAAATAATAATGCAAAAGAAAAAGTAGAAAAAACTATTTTACATAATTCACAAAAAAAGTCAATAGATACAAATACACAAATTAATTCCGATGTGAATATCAATGAAATAAAAGCAAAACAAGTTTTAGCAAAAGATACAATTAATCATTTTAAAAACAATTTAGACGAAGCTATTAAAAACTACAAACCACCTATTTCAAAAGTAAATATAGAACTAAATCCTAAAAATTTAGGAAAAGTAGAAGTAAGTATAATCCAAAGAGGAAATAATATTACATTACATATGAATACAGATCAAAGTAATGTAATTCTATTTCAAAATAATCAAGCAGAATTTAGACAAGCTTTAGCTAATATAGGGTTTAGTAATATAGATATGAATTTTAATTCTAATCAAGAAAAAGAGAGAAGACAAAATCAAGCTAAAAAAAGTTATAAAAATAATAGTAATGATATAGATTTTTCAGATATTGAAATTGAAGCAAAATATAAATATGCATAAATAAAAAATTATTCCATTTGGAATAATAATTGCTTAATATCCTAAAAAAGGATATATAATGGATGTTACAAGTACAACTAATGTAACTAAAACAATTTCAAATGACCAAGTAGCGTCAAATCCTAATGCTCAATTAACTTCAGATGATTTTATGAAACTTTTTATAAAACAACTTCAATATCAAGATCCTACTAAACCTATGGATACAGATAAAATGCTTGAGCAAACTTCTCAAATGACACAACTTCAAAGTAATACTGATTTAAAAAATGATTTACAAAAATTAATAGACAGAATGGATTCAAGTGCTCAATATTCTTCTATTGGAATGATAGGAAAAATAGCTAATAATGGTCAAGATAAAGTAACTATAAGTGATGCAAAAGATTCAAATCAACAAATTCCTTTTAAACTATATTTCAAAGATGATTTCAGTGAAGCTAATGTGAAAATATTAGACAGAAATGGAAATATTGTTAAAAGTATAAATGTAAAAAATGGACAAAAAGGACTTCAAGATTTTTCATGGGATCAAAAAGATAATAATGGACAACCAGTAGATGACGGTGAATATTCAATAGTTGCAGATTATACAACTACTGATAATAAACAAGAATCAACAAAATTAGGATATTATCCAATCACTTCTGTTCAGTTTGATAATGGTAAAACATTAGTGAAAATGGCAGATAATTATGTTCCACTTTCTTCTATAAAAGAAGTATCGGAGTAAAATATGAATATATCTTTTTATAATGGGGTAAATGGAGTTAAAACATATCAATCTGGTATAGATGTATGGGGTGATAATATTGCCAATATAAATACAACTGGTTTTAAATCTCAAAATGTAGATTTTAAAACACTATTTTCTTCAGGAAATACATCCACTTATACTGGTATGACAATCGATTCACCAGTAGTTCAAAGTGATATTGGATTAGGTGGTGCTGACGCTGTAACTACTATGAATACAAAACAAGGAAGTTTACAAAATACTGATAATATATTTGATATGGCTATAGAAGGTAAAGGATTTTTTAGAGTTCAAGGTCAAAATGGAGAAAATTTTTATACAAGAGCTGGAAATTTTGTAAGAGATAATACAGGAACATTAGTTAATGCTAATGGAGAAAAAGTCTTAGGTATTGATGCGAAGACTTTAACAAAAGAGGGTGATAAATGGAACTTTAATTCAAATATAGACACTTCAAATATTTTGAATAATACAACTTCTCTAACTTCTTTAATAGCTCCAGAATCAATAACTTTCCCAGCACTAGCTTCTACAAAACTTTCTTTATCTGGAAATTTGAATAATGGTAATGTAACAGATAATGTAAAACCTGCTAGCATAAATAGTGATTTTGGAGTTTTGTATAATATTGACCAAAATAATATGAATATTAAAAATGGACAAAATTCAGTATTTGGATTTGGTAATAATATAAAATATGAATCAGGACTTGTAAAAATAGATAATTGTATAAATAATGACCCCATCGATGGAAAAGATGTAAATATTGATTTTGATGTAAATGGAGTGAATATAAAACTAACATTACCTGATGGAAGTAGTAAAAATACAATAATAAATGCCTTGTCTCAAAAATTAGATGATAACAATATTCTTTATGATAAAACAGATAATGGAATTACTATAAAATCAGCTAATAAACTAATAATTAAACACAATAATGGAGATTTTTTCCCTAATGCAAGTGCAGAGATCTTAACATACCAATCAAAAGCCGATACTTCAAAAGGTGAATTTACTACGATTAATGATTTTGTCAGTGAAATCCAAAATTTAGCAAATAACGTATATCCTAATACTACTAAAGTAGGGGTTGATGAAAAAGGTAAATTATATATACAAAATAATGCAGATACCCCAATTAATACTATATCTTTGAAAGCAAACAATACAAATGATATGTTTTTTCAAAATTTAGGAAGATTAGGAAATCAGATTAATCCTCGTACTGCAAGTAATTCTTTAGTATTTAATCACAATTATCAAGGTTTTACAGGAGATATTATAGATTCCGAGGGAAATAAAAATAATCTTAAATTTGATTTTACAAAAACAAAAACAAATGATAATACAACCACTTGGAATACTACTATCACAGAAACCCTGCCAGATGGAACTGTTGTATCTACAAAAAATCAAGATTTTACTTTTGATAAAGATGGTGGACTATTATCACCTACAACTATAAATATAGATAATAATGGCACATCTTCAACTATTAATTTTGGTGGTAATTTTGCAGGATTAACTTCTTTTGACAAAAAAAATACAGGTTTTCAATATTCACAAGATGGACTATTAAATGGAAACTTAACTAAATATGATATTGATCAAAATGGGGAAATTATTGCTAATTTTTCTAATGGAAAAGATGGTGTAATTGGTGCAATTCCACTTTTTCATTTTCAAAATGAACAAGGTCTTGATAATATAGGTAAACAAAATTTCACAGAAACTTCAAATTCTGGTAAAGCTTTTACTTATAAAAGCAGTGAAGGAAACTACATCTCAGGTGCACAAATAAAAAATTATTCATTAGAAAATTCAAATGTTTCAATGGCAAATGCTCTTACAGAGCTTATTGTTATGCAAAAAGCATTTGATTCAAATTCTAAATCAATAACAACATCTGACCAAATGATTCAAAAAGCTATAGATATGAAAAGGTAATGGAATATATTTTGCTTAATATATTTATAATGTAAATTAAGGAGTTTATTATGATGAGAAGTTTATGGAGTGGGGTTAGTGGATTACAAGCCCACCAAGTTGCAATGGATGTGGAAGGTAATAATATTGCGAATGTAAATACCACTGGTTTTAAATATTCAAGAACAAACTTTCAAGATTTACTAAGTCAAACAGAAAAATCTGCAACTGCACCACAAGGTGAACTAGGTGGTAAAAATTCACTTCAAGTAGGACTTGGTTCAACTGTAAGTAGTGTCGAAACTATATTTAAACAAGGTAGTATTCAAAAAACTGACAAATCGACAGATATGGCACTAAGTGGTGATGGATTTTTTGCAGTAACTGGAGATGATGGGAAAACAAGCAAATATACTCGTTCAGGAGATTTTACATTTGATAATGATGGGAACTTTGTAGATCCTAGCGGCTATAAAGTAGAAGGATGGTTGGCTGATAAAAATAATAAAATTGATTCAAGTGCTGGGGTAAAACCTATTTCTATTCCACCTGGTCTTACAACTCCTGCTCAAGCTACAAGTAAAATTTCAATTAAAGCAAATCTTAATAGTGGTGATACCATAAAAGAAATGTCAAATACTGATGCAACTTTGCTTCCAACAGATGATTTAAATGGAACATATAATTCTATTGGAGAAAAGATAAACTTGACAGAAGATGTTGATAACTTTAAATTTGTTTTAAAGAAAAAAGATGGAACACTAGATACAGTTACATTAACTTATGGAAAAAGCACTTCAGATACCGATGGGAAATTCACAACAGTCAAAGAATTGATGGATGAAATTAATGCAAGCATCAAAGACACTACAGGTGAAACAAATTATAAAGTTTTTTTAAACGGAAATGGAAGAATAAGTGATCCAAATAATGCAGTAACATTTGATACCTCATCAAATACATCAAAATTATCTACTATTCTAAAATCTCTAAATGGCGCTTCAACAACTAGTGGAACTATAAAACACACAAAAAATGCTTTTATAGGTTCAGATGATGTTGGTGAACTTTTCAATCAAAATGGTGAAGCTTTTCATTTAACTGATGGACAAGGAATTATTAGTAATATAGAACAGTTAGGAGAAAATAGAAAATTCATATACACATCTCAGCCAATAAATGCAAATACTGGTTGTGGTGGGACTTCAGGAAGTTACCATGCAAAAGATCCAGTAACATCTGATTCAAACGAAGGTACGCACTGGACTTATGATGAAAATAATGAAAGAGCCTTTTTTAATGTAAATCAAAAAGTAAAATTTAATACTAGTGCAGGAGACACTTTCACATACACTTATGGAAAAGATTTCCAAACAATTGCTGATTTATGTTGTGTTTTAAATAAAGATTTATCTGATAAGAATGAAGATGATAATATTACTTTTTCTAATGGTAAAATGCACGAAAGTGATGGTAGTGTAATTACTAATGTAGCAGTTCAAGACAGTAATGGAGGAGCAGTTGCTTCTGATTCTACAACAGATGAAGGAAGAATAGGTAAAATCTTATCAGGATTAAATGGAACAAACGCAGATACAAATGAATTTAAGAAAAATGATATTTATTATTTTCACGATATTTCAGACTTAGAAAATTTATGGCAACAAACAGTAGATGATAGTGGAAATCCACTTAATTCTACATCAGGTAATAGTGGTATAGTTACATTAAAAGATGGAAAATTAAGTATTAAAAACACTTCTTCTAATTCTTTTAATATAGCAATCAAAGGTTATCCTGACGAAGACCATGATAATCAATTATTCACTGATGCTTTCAGTTCTATAAATGGAACACTTTCAGCTGGTGGAACAGCACTTTCACAAGTAATGAATGCTGCAACTCATACGACAAGTTTAGATATGTTTGATACTCTTGGAAGTAAACATACAATAACAATACATTATAGAAAGAATCATACTTCAACTGGTGCTAATGATCCAACTGTATGGAATTTTTATGCAGATGTACCAAGTCCATCAACACTTGATAATCCAGCTAGTGGATATGTTAAATTTAATCCAGATGGAAGTTTAAATAGTTTTAATCCACCAAGTTTAATATTTAATCCAAATAATGGTAGTGATGCTGGACAAGCAGTTCAACTTAATTTTGGTGATTTAAATGGATTTGGAGGTCTTACAAGTTTTGATTCACCAAGTGCAACATCAGGGCAAACTCAAGATGGTTATCCAGGAGGTGATCTTCAAGATTTAACAATAGATCAAACAGGAACAGTTATTGGTGTATTTACAAATGGAAGAAGTTATTCGTTAGCACAAGTAGCAATGGCCAAATTTGTAAACAATGAAGGTCTTATGCATGAAGGTGGAAGCTTGTTTAGTGCAAGTGCCAATTCAGGAGATCCTATCATAGGGACTGCTGGAACTGGAGGTAGAGGAAGTATTGAATCAGGTGCATTAGAGATGAGTAATGTAGATTTAAGTAAAAGTTTAACAGAACTTATTGTTATACAAAGAGGTTTCCAAGCAAACTCAAAAACAATTACTACATCAGACCAAATGCTTCAAACATTATTAGACCTAAAAAGATAATCTTTTTTAGTCTAATAAATCTTTAAAATTATCAATTAATTTTAGAGGTGTTAAATTATAATTAGGTTTTATATCCCCCGCAAGTGAATGAGCTAAGCTTGCAGTAATGGTAGCTTTTAAAGGATGATATCCTTGTGCTAAAAGACTTCCTATCATTCCAGATAACACATCTCCACTACCACCTTTACTAAGTGCCCCAGTTCCATAAGGATTTATATAAAGTTGATTTTTATACACAATAATTGTATTACTTCCTTTGAATAATAACACAACATTAGGATATTTTTGACTAAATTCTAAAGCTAATTTAAATCTATTTTCTTGAATTTCGCAAGTAGAATATTTACCTATTTTACATATTTTTAGAAGCGAGGAAAACTCTTTTGGATGAGGTGTTAAAACACTATTTTTTTTCAAACAATGAAGAATCTCTTTTTTATAAAACATATCTGCATCAATTACTTTTGGAATATCTAATTCACAGATACTTTCTAACTCATCATCATAAAAGTTACCCATTCCCATACCAAAAGCAAGTGCAGAATAGTTTCCTAAGCTATATGAATGCATAATTTCATAAGGAATCTGGATTTTTTCCTTTGTAACAGCTGTTACAAGCCCAGCACCAAAATTAATTCCTGCAAGTGCAGATATTATACCTGCGCCCTCTTTTTCTCCTACCAACACTCCTAAATGTCCATAAGTTCCTTTATGAGAAGTTTTTTTCTTCCTAATAGGTAAAAGCATATCACTTTTTTCCAATACAAAATATTTACTTTTTTGTATGTAATTTTTAAAACTTATTCCTAAATTTGCTACTTTTATCTCTCCTACGAAATCTTTTGCCGTGTCATTATAAAGAGATAATTTTTCAGCCCCCATTGTAATCGTTACATCAGCTTTAAAAATTTCACCCTTTTTATTTCCATTATCATCAAGTCCAGTTGGAATATCACAAGAGAGTTTAAATCCATCTTTTTTATTTACATTTTTTATAATAGAATTTATTTTATTATCTAATTCTCTTTTTAATCCACTTCCAAAAATAGCATCTACAAAACAATCATATTTTTTTATTTTTGATTTATCAATTTCAAATTCAGAATATTTTCCACCAAAATTTTTATATCTTTTAAATTGCAATTTTGACATTTTACTTTTTGCACCAAAAGGTAAAAACAGATAGACATCAACTTCTTCTAAAAGCATTCTAGCTAAAGTTATTCCATCTGCACCATTGTTTCCAGGCCCTGAAATAATAAAAACTGATTTTAATTTTCTATTTTTTATCTCTTCATACATTTTAGAAGCAGCATTTTCCATTAAGACATCTTCACTCATTCCAAGTGAATAACATCTTTTATCAAGCGAATAAACTTCTTTGAATAGTGGCCTCATTTTTACCTCTTTATTTATACTTGAAATACTCTTATTTTATCTGTATCAAGTTCTTTTCTTAAAGTCTCTTCAATAGCAAATAGTGTGGCATTTCCACTACTACAAGTTGAACAAGCTCCTTGATATCTTATAAAAAGTTGTAAATCACCATTTGGTGCTTCTTTTACATCAATTACTTCCATTCCACCGCCATCCATTGCAAGAAGAGGCATAATTTTTTGGCTCAATACCGGATGAATTTCTTCAAGCTTATCTGTTAAACTAAGTTCATCAAATTTGTTACTCATTTTTTCTCCTACTTATAAATTTTGTTTATTATAATAAAATTTTATCTCTTTTATGCATTTTTAGACTTAATTACTAAAAAAATAAATTATGAAAAAATTAGTAATTTTAACTGTGTTAGTATCTTTATTATTAGGAACTTCACTTATAACACAAATAAATCCAGAAAATATAGAAAAATTTAACAAAAAAGATAAAAGGTAAAAACAAAGCTAAAAAACTTTTTGATGAACTTAAAGAGAAATTAAAAGATTTTAAAAATAAAATCTTTTCAAAATAATTAGTTTTTTATATTACCAAATGAAGCATTCTGTTTCGTATTTTGGTATCTTTATAGTTATGTATTAAATAGAGTAGCTCTACTATTATACATCTAAATTTTCTACATCTTTGGCATGTGTTTGAATATAATTTCTTCTTGGTTCAACTTCACTTCCCATAAATAGTTCAAAATATTCACTTGATTCTTCTATATCTTCAATATTTACTCGAACTAAAATTCTATTTTCAGGATTCATTGTAGTTTCCCATAATTGTTCAGGATTCATTTCTCCTAAACCTTTATATCTTTGGATGTTTGCACCACTTCTTGCTTTTTTCTCAACCGTTTCAAGTAAATCAAGTAAATCTCCATCTACTAAATTTTTATATCCTGATATTTTTTCATAAGCTTTAGTAGCTCTTTTGAATAAATAGTGATTAGTTAAATCATCATTAATTATAATTTCTTCTAAACCTCTATTTGTTTGTATGAAATAATTATCATCTTTTTTATTTAAAATATTAAATCCAATTGATTTCAAATATTCTTCTAAATCACCCGTACCTTCTATCAAAAATCTAATCACTTCAATAAGTGAATATCTTTTTTGTAAATGATTTAAGGCTATTTTATATTCAGCAATATTTTTAAGAAGCTCAAGAAGTTCTGGTCTTCCTATGTCTAAATCAAGTGAATCAATCCCTTGCTCGATTAGATATTCATTAAGTTCTTTATCATCTTTTAAATATTTTTCAATTTTACCTTTTTTATATCTATAAAGTGGCGGTTGAGCAATATACATATATCCTTCTTGGATTAATTCTCTTAAATATTTATAGAAAAATGTCATAATAAGTGTTTGAATATGACTTCCATCAACATCGGCATCCGTCATTATAATAATTTTTTTATATCTAATCTTATCTGGATTAAACTCTTCTGCTATTCCACATCCAAGAGCTGTAATTATATTTTTTATTTCTTCACTTGAAAATACTTTTGTGAAATTTGTCTCTTTTTGAGTATTTAAAATTTTACCTTTTAATGGTAAGATTGCTTGAAAGACTCTATCTCTTCCTTGTTTTGCACTTCCTCCTGCACTATCACCTTCGACTAAATAAAGTTCAGATATTTCAGGGTCTTTACTTTGACAATCAGCTAATTTTCCTGGAAGTGTTCCAATACTTAGTTTTGATTGTTTTCTTGTAAGCTCTCTTGCCTTTTTAGCAGCTAATCTTCCACGAGCCGCATCGATTGCTTTATTTGCTATAATTTTTGCTTCATTTGGATGTTCTTCAAAATATCTACTTAAAACTTCATAAGTTATTTTTTGAATTACTGGCTTTACAAAACTACTTCCAAGTTTTCCTTTTGTTTGTCCTTCGAATTGTGGGTCACCAAGTTTTACAGAAATAATAGCATTTAAACCTTCTCTTACATCTTCTCCAGAGATTTTGATATTTTCTTTAAGTTTCATCTCTTTATTAATATAATTGAGTATAGCTTTACTTAGCCCTACTTTAAATCCACTTTCATGTGTTCCACCATCAATAGTATGAATATTATTTACAAAACTAAGCATAGTTTCACTATATCCTGTATCATAACATATAGCTACTTCAGCTTCAAATCTATCTTCTTCAGTCTCAGATTCTTCTTTGAAATAGATTACATCACTAACTTTCTCTTTTTTGCTTAAAGTTAAAACAAAATCTTTGATTCCACCCTCTGAGTGAAAACTTTTTTTAACTTTTGTTATTTCATTTTCATAATTAATTGTGATTTGGGAATTCAAATAAGATAATTCTTCAAATCTTTTAACTAAAATAGAATCTTTAAATTCATTAGTTTCAAAAATAGTATCATCTGCATAAAATTGAATACTTGTTCCTGTTCTATTTGTTGTACCAATAACTTCTAGCTCAGTTACTGGTTTTCCTTTTTCAAAAGTTTGTTCATAAACTTCGCCATCTTTTTTAATAGTCATTATAAGTTTTTTACTTAGAGCATTTACAACACTCACACCAACCCCATGAAGTCCACCACTTACTTTATAAGTGTCACTATCAAATTTACCACCTGCATGTAAAATAGTTAAAACAACAGTAGCTGCTGGTATTTTTTCAGTAGGATGAATATCAACAGGAATCCCTCTTCCGTTATCAATTACAGTAACACTTCCATCTTTGTTTATTTTTATATCAATTTTATTACAAAATCCAGCCATTGCTTCATCAATAGAATTATCTATTACTTCATAAATCATATGATGAAGACCTTTTTCATTAGTATCACCAATATACATACCAGGTCGTTTTCTAACAGCTTCTAAGCCTTTTAAAACTTTAATATTCTTTCCACTATATTCTGACATTATTTTCCTTTTTTAATATATTTGTAATTATATCAAATTTTTATATACTTATTTCAAATGCTAAGTGGCATTATTATGGTTTGGAAATCTCCTTCTTTTAAAGTAAACGGTATATTTGCTTCATTTAGACATAATTCAAATATTTCATTATCTATAACACTTAAAAAATCTAATATAAATCTTGAATTAGCAGCAAAAATAAAATTTTCTAAACTACTCTCAATATTCATAGTTGTTTTTGCTTCGAATGTTTCTTCACTAATAGAATTAAATTCTAAAATAGAATTATTAATTGTGAATTTAACTTCATTTGAAATTACAGTTATTTGTTTTATTTTTTTTATAAATTCACTTTTATTTAATTTTATAATTGTTTTATAACTATTAGGAATAATTCTTTGATAATTTGGAAATTTCCCATTTATAAGTTTTGTGAAAAATTTTATATTTTCAGATTTTATAATTAAATTAATTTCATCAAAAAATAGTTTAAAATCATTAATAAATAGTTTTCTAATCTCAGCAATAGCTTTTTTGGGTATTATAAGCTCTATTTGTTTTGAATTATTATTTTTTGTTGAAACAATTGCTAATCTTTTTGTATCTGTAGATACTAAATCAATTGTTTCATTATTTATATTAAGTAATGCACCATTTAATTCATATTTAGGATTATTTGTATCTATAACTGGTAATATTTTTTTAAATCCATCCATAAAAATAAAAGGATCCATCACAATTTCTTTTGAATCTTCTACAGTAGGTAATTCAGGGAATTCATTTGCATCAAATACAGGTAATTTATAAATTGAACTATTTTGTGTAATAGTAGCTATATTGTTTTCTATTTCTAAATAGATAAAATCATCATTTAAAGCTTTAATTATTTCGTAAAATTTTTTTCCATTAATTGTTGCTTTTCCTTTTTTTATAATCTCAGTTGATTTATCTTTTAATTCTACCCCAAATTCTTTATCAGTTGCTTTTATTGATAAATGTTCTTCAGCAATTATTAATAAGTGTGATGTTATTTGAGAGTTGTCTTTTTTTTCTATAAAATTTATTGCTATAGCTAAATTATTTTCTATGATTGATTTTGTAAATTTTAGTTTCATTTCATTTTCCTTTTATTTATATATTTAATAGTAATAGTAGTAGGCTATGTGAATAAGTGAAAAACTAATAAAAAGACCTAAAATAAGGTGTATATATATGTTAATATTTGGTGAAAACATATTCACATTATTCACGATGAGCTCTTTAATTTATTAATTAATTCTTCTAGTTTTAATTTAAAGTCTTTATCTTCTTTTATTTTTTTATTAAAAGCTTTAATTGCATGACTAACAGCACTATGGTCTTTTAGTCCAAAAAATTTAGCAATATTTGTTGTTGATTTTTGGGTCAATTCTCTTGCTAAATAGATTCCTGTTCTTTTAGCCAAGACAATTGCTGGTTTTCTACTTTTTGTTGTTACTTCACTTGGTTTTAAATTGAATTCTTTTGAAATTAATGTTAATATTATATCTAAATCTACTTCTTTATTTTCAATTTGATCTTTGAAAATTTCTTTTGTAAAATCTAAATTAATTTCTTCACCTAAAACATTAGCCATTGCATATGTTTGTGTTATCATTCCTTCAATTTCACGAATATTATTATTTAAACTAGTTGCTATAAATGTAATAACATCTTCTGGAAGTTTTATACTGTTTAATTCACATTTTTTTCTAATGATTGCTATTTTAGTTTCAAGTTCTGGTGGTTGAATTTCTGTGATAATTCCTTGCTCAAACCTTGAAGATAATCTTTTATCTATACCTAAAATATTTTTAGGATGCCTATCTGCTGTTACACATATCTGTTTTTTATGTGTTATCAATTCATTGAATGTGTGGAAAAACTCTTCTTGTGTTTTTTCTCTTCCTTCAAAAAATTGGATATCATCAATTATAAGTAGATCGCACTCACGATATTTTTTATGAAAGCTATCCATTGTTTTGTTTCTTACATTATATGTGAAATCATTCATAAATTGTTCACTTGTAACATAGGTTACTTGGAGTGAATCTTTAAGTCTATTTCCTATAGCATGGAGTAAATGAGTTTTACCAAGCCCAACTCCTCCATAGATAAACATTGGATTATATAGAGTCCCCGGTGATTTGGCTATGGCTTTTGCAGTATTGCATGCAAACATATTACTTGGACCTATTACAAATGTCTCAAATGTGAATTCTGGTATTAAAGTAGCTGTTGATTTTGATATTTCTTTTTGGATTGATTCTTCAAAAGAATTTTTAATAGATCTATTTTGGTTTGTAATAAATTCAATTTCTGGTATTATTTCAGTTAACTTTTGATAAATATTTATCAATTTTTGAGTATAGTATCTTTTTACATATGTAGCAATATAAATATTGGGAGTTTCTATAATTAGATGATTTGAAGTCGAATTTTTTTCATCTAATTTAAGATTTTTTATATATTTGTTGTAAATATCAGAATCTTCACTGTTTTTGAGTGAAAATTTTATTTTATCAAAAATCAATTTTTTACCCTTTGTATGTGATAAAGGTGAAAATAACACCAATTAATGATTTATTATACCAAAAATATGGATAAAATCAAACAATTTTTTAGTGAATTAAATGTGAAAATATAGTGAAAAAGGAGTGAATATAAAAATATTAGGAATAGATCCTGGAAGTATTAGATGTGGATATGCAATAATTGAAAAAGAGAAAAATAGAGTGAGATTAGTTGATGCTGGAGTTATAAAAATAAAAGAAAAAATCTTACAACATCAAATTGCAGAATTAATCGAAGGACTTGATACTGTTTTAGATAATGATATTGATGAAGTTGCAATAGAAGATATATTTTTTGCATATAATCCAAAAACCGTCTTAAAATTGGCTCAATTTCGTGGGGCACTAAGTCTTAGAATTATTCAGAAACATGGTAATTTTAGTGAATATACACCTTTGCAAGTAAAAAAAGCAGTTACCGGTAATGGAAAAGCAAGTAAAGAATCAGTCGCATTTATGGTAAAACGAATTTTGGGAATAAGAGGTGAAATTAAGCCACTTGATATTACGGATGCTATGGCTATAGCAATCTGTCATTCACAAAGAGTTTAAATACTAACTAAATAAACGAAACAACTACAAATTTTAACGAAAAAAAGCGTTAAAAAAAGTGTGCTTCAAACCCGAAGGGCGCTTGCGTTGACACTTTTTAGCTTTTTGTAGTGTTAATAAATTTGTTTTATTGTTAAGTGTTTTAAGTTAGTATTTAGAATTATATTTAGTAGGTAAGAAAAGATGAAGAATAATAATTTTTATTAAAAAGGAGTCATGAAAAAATTATCTTCATCAGTTGCTTCAATATAATTATAATAGTTTAAAATGAATTAAAAATGAATTATTGTTTTATTGTTTTATTGTTTTTTAAAATTATATATATGGTATAATAAATTATATATATAATTGTGTTGTGTTGTTTTATATGTCCCCAAAAGGGGAAAAAGGAGTGTCGTATGAAAACAATAATTTTTTTATTCAAAAGGAGTCGTAGTATGAAAAAACTATCTTTCATTCGGGCAGTAGAATTATAATCAATAAAAATGAATTAGAAATGAATTAAGAGAAAAATTGTCTTATAAAGGTAAAAAATGAATATAAAAATTTTGGATTTAAATTATAAACCAACTGATATAGCAGTAGGAAGTGCAAGAAGTTGTTATGTTGGTAAAAGTATTGTAACTCCTGAAATGGCACAAAATTGGGATAAAAAGAGTGAATTATTAAATTCTATTTTTAAAGCAGGGCATCATACAACACTTCAACACTATCATTTCACTATTTTGATTGAAGGTATGAGCAGACATCTTATTTGGAGATTACTTCATTCTCATATGTTTTATAATAGTGAACAAGTATCTCAAAGATATGCAAAAATGAGAATAGAGAATTTTTATATACCCAAAGTAGCAAATCAAGAAAAGTGGAATAGTTATTACAATAAAATGTTTGAATATTATGAGCTATTTTGCAAAAAGTTAGAACCGATTATGAAAGATAAACTTCCTAAATTTCAACAAGATAGTGCTAAGAAAAAAGCACAAGAAATGGCGAGATATTTACTTCCAGTAGGAATGAAAGCGCATCTTTATCACACTATAAATGTTGTAACTGCTCTTAGATATTTAAATGCAGTTAATTTTTTACCTGAAAGTCAAATAGAAGCAAAAGAGTTTGCTAATAAGCTAGAAATTGAGATGCTTAGAATTGATTCAAATTTGAAACCATTAATTGAGTTTGCAAAAAATCAAAAAGCAGTTTTTCCAAAAATTAATATGGATAAATATAGAAGTGAAAATAGTGTGAAAATCTTTGATATTGTTAATCACAATTTTGAAATGAATGCAAATTATGCAGGAGTTTTAAGAGAATCTAATCTGTTTTTAGATGAAAGTCTGCTTGGAGGATTTAATTCTTATATCAAATTATCTTTTTCAGCTGATGCACAAAACCAAAGGCATAGAAGAAGCCCTGCAATTCGCCCAGCAGTTAAAGATATTTATAGAAGAGATTATTATATTCCACCAATTATAAAAGATAATTTATTAGATGAATATAAAAAAGCGATTAATTGTAGTTATTACTTTTTTGAAGAAGAATCTAAGAATATAGAATTTGGAGAAGCTATTTATGCACTTACAAATGCACATAATATTGAAATTTTAGAAAAAGATGACTTTAATGAATTTACACATAAAGCGCAAATGAGATTATGCTATAACGCACAACAAGAGATTTTTGATATTGTGTATGAACAAATTAGACAATTAGAAGAAAATGGAGTAAATACAGATAACTTTTTACCACCTTGTGCGGTTAGATACAAAGAAGGTATTAGACCATATTGTCCTGAAGGCGATAGATTTTGTGGGGTGAAAGTTTGGAAATTAAAATTTAGTGAATATAAAAGAGAAATTTAATAAACTTTAGCAAAACCTAAAATAGGTTATGCTTTATTTTCATCTTCTTCTTTAAATCCTTTAATAAATTCGATAAAGAATACTAAAAAGATAGCTAAAATAAATGAGGTAACGAATGCAACTATTACTATTAATTTCTTTTTAGGTTTTATTGGATAATCGTGTTGTTCAATTTTTCCAATAATTTCAGTTTTGTTGATATTCATAGGAGAAATTTTATTTTGAAGATTTAATGTTTGTAATTTAGATGAAATTATATCTTTTTGATTTTCATTAATATTATCTAGAATTATTTTATAAATATTATGATCTTTTACATTTTTCAATTGTATTCTTAAAGTAATTATTTGTTTTTTTAATTCTTTTGAATAATTTTTTAATATATTAATTTGTGAATTAATATTTTTTATATAGTTTTTTATTTTTTTATTTTCTTTTTTTTGTATGGAATTAAGTATTTTATTTAAATAATCCATTCCTTCTTTATTAGAAAAATTATCAATTTTTAAATTTAAAATATCTCTTGTTCCTTTTAAAATATCAATATCAACTTTTGGATATGTTGTTTTGTCATTATTAAAAGAGGCAAAATTATTTTTTACATAAATTTTAACAGTTTGAGGTTCTAATAAGTAAATTTTATTATTATTATTATTATTATTGCTAATATAGCCTACTTGAATATTTGCTTTTGTTTCATAAATAGGAGTTTTTGAAAAAGCATAAATTCCTGCTAAAACTGTTATTATTATTGTAAAAATAGCTATAAATTTTTTATATTTCCAAATTGTTTTAAATAATTCTCTTAAATCGATTTCATCTTCGTCGCATTGTGGCATAGACATATATTGTACTGGTACCATTTGTTGTTTGTTTTCCATTTTTTCTCTTTATATTTTTTTGAAATTATATCAATTTTTTTTAACTATTTCACTATCAATTTCAATAACAGTGTGAACATTACCTCTTGGTTTGAAATCTGCTGTAACTTTTAATTTTTTAGGGCTAATTTTGTTGTAAATTGTGTCATAAATTTCATTAGCACTATCTTCGTGAGAAATATATCTATACATAAAACTATTGATATATAGTTTAAGTGCTTTTAGTTCTACTACAAATCCATTAGGGATGTATTCTACATAAATTGTTGCAAAGTCAGGATAACCACTTCTTGGACATTTTGCCATAAATTCAGGCAAAGTTATTTTGATTAGATAATCTTTTTTATGTTTGTTTGGCCAAATTTCCATATTTTCTATGCTAAATTCTTTTATCTCTTTTTCACCATATTTCATTTAAGTCCTTTTTCTATAATTTAAAGCTTCTAAAATAGCATTTTTGTTTATTTTATCATAATTTTCTATATCAGCAATAGTTTGAGCTACTTTTAATATTTTAAATTCACTTCTTTTTGAGAGGTTAAAGTTAGTTATTGCTTTATCCAAAATTTCACTGGCATCTTTTTCGATATTAAATTTCCAATTTTCAGGAAGTCTTGCATTAAAATAACCTCTTTTGATTTGTCTCTCAAAAGCAATCAAAACTTTTTTAAACATCTCTTTTGATGAAACTACCGAAGTATCGTCATCTTCTGTCATTTGTAAATATAAATCAATTCTATCAATTAATGGCTCGCTTATTCTATTTTTGTATCGTTTTATTTCAAGTTCGCTGCATCTGCACTCTTTTTTACTAAGTAAATTTCCACAAGGACATGGATTCATAGCTCCTGCAAAAAGAATATTTATATTATATTCGATTTTATTATTTACTCTTGAAATCAAAATTTTTCTTTCTTGCAATGGAAGTCGTAAGTTCTCTAAAACATCTTTATTAAAGTATGGAAGTTCATCGAAGAATAAAATTCCGTGATTTGCTAAAGCAATTTCTCCCATTTTTGCTCCTCTTGATCCACCTCCAAAAATAGCTGGTTTGCTACTTGAATGGTGTGGCATACGAAAAGGGCGAATGGGTTTAAAATCTATTTCTCTATTTTCAAGTGCATTTACTTTTTGAGTTTCCAAAATTTCTTTTAAACTCATCGGCGGTAGAATATATCGAAGACGATTAATTATCATACTTTTACCAACTCCTGCACTTCCTTCAAACAAAATATTATGCATTCCAGATGCACTTATTAAAGCAGCTCTTTTTGCATTTTTTTGGCCTTTTACATCTTTGAAGTCTAACTTGAATTTATCTAAATAGTAATATTTTTTAGCATTAATTTCTATAGATTTTGCATTTATATTGGTTGGTTTAGTAGGAGTTAGTTTTAGATTGAAAAATTCATTTATATTATTAAATCCATAAACTTCTATTCCTGGAATTAATGAAAGTTTATCAGCTATACTTTTTGCAGTTATTATTTTTTTATATTTACTACCTAAAACTATACTGAAAATATCTGGAGTTTCTTTGATTGCTCCATCAAGTCCAAGTTCTCCTAAAATCAAATATTCACTCAAATCAAGTTCACTATTTTGCAAAAGTATTCCAAGAGCAATTGGCAAATCTAAAACAGTTGAATTTTTTGGTAAATTTGCAGGTGAAAGGTTTACTATTATTTTAAGTGGAGGAAAAGCGAAGTCGTTGTTAAGTAAGGCTGCTTTGATTCTTTCTTTACTTTCTTGAACAGCATTACTTGCAAGTCCAACTATACTAAATCCAGGTAAAGCTTTTATAAAGGTAGTTTCAACTTCCACTTCTTTTGTGATTAAATCAAAAATAGCAGAATTTATTTTTTTTGTTTTAGTTTCTTTTTCCACTCTTTCTCAAACTTTTTTCTTTTTATGTAGTCTAATTTTTCTACAAATAGATGTCCATCTAAATGGTCAGTTTCGTGTTGAAAAGCTACGCTTAAAAGCCCTTCAGCATCTTGAATATGAACATTACCAAATCTATCATAAAATTTTACTTTTACATTTGCATATCTTTCAACATCATCAAAATAATCAGGTACACTCAGACACCCTTCTGTATCTTTTTGAGAGCCATCCCAAAGTAAAAATTCAGGGTTTATTACTTCTATTTTACTTTCTTCTCCTTGCTTTCCTTCTTCATTACCTATATCAATAATCACGGCTCTTAAAGGAACTGCTACTTGAATAGCTGCAAGTCCAACACCTTGATTACTAACCATAATTTGATACATATCATCAAGAAGTTTATGGAGCTCATTATCAAATCTTTCTACTGGTTTTGAAATTTGTTTTAAAATTTTGTTTGGATAAGTTACAATTTCCAATTATTTTCCTTCACATATTTTATATAAAACGTCTTCTGCTTCTGCTTCTTCTAATTTATTGTAAATACAATTTATAATACTTTCCATTTTATCGCTATTGATTGTTAATTCACTTATACCAATAACAATCTGAATTTCAAGTTCATCATCTTCAATAAACATAGAAGAATTACTAATCATATCAGCAAGTCTTTCGCTTGTTCTTATTGCCCCAATTCTGTCTGTATGTTTTAAAAGCATTGCAAATTTACCATCACCTAAGTGGGCTACTATATCAGTTCTTCTTGAAGTTTTAAGTAAAATTTTTGCTATCATTTTATTTACAACAATTTTAGATTTATCACTTTTTAATTTATTTATAACACTGTCTTTTGCTTTTAAAATAATAATTGAGCTTATATGTTTTAATGATTTAATTTGCTTTATCTCTTTTTCAACTTCACTAAAAAAATATTTATTATTGTAAATTCCATATAAAGAGTCAAATATAGACTCTTTTTCAATTTCTTTTAAAGTAGATAAGTTTTGTGCATAAATTTCTTTAATTTCTTGTAAAGATTGAGAAATTTTTTTGTTTATTATATCTATATTTTTTTTACTATTTAATAATATATTTTTAAATACTTGTGGAGATGCTGCACTATCTACTTCTTTTAAAAAATAATTATTTTTATCTTTTAGAAGTGATGATAGTTTATAAATCATAGAAGTATCTTTTACTATTTTTTTAGAATATTGAAAAGATTTTTTTAATTGTTGCTCAAATTTTAAATCTTCTTCTAACTCATTACTACTTTCAAGTTCAATTATTTCCATTACAGATTTTTTAAATTCATAATTTTCTTCTTCAATCATATTGAAAAAATAGATATTATAATAGTATGGAATTGGATAGATATTTTCTTCTATCAACTTATCTAATACTTTTTTAGCAAATAATTCAAGTTCTGTCGAAGCTTCCTCTAAATCTGCTGTTAGTTTTATATCTTTTTTTTGTATCATTTTTAATCTTTTTTAGTTAATACCTTGTCAATTAATCCATATTCCACTGCTTCTGCTGCACTCATAAAATTATCTCTTTCAGTATCAGCTTGAATTTTTTTAAGAGTTTTTCCTGAGTTTTTAGCTAAAATTTCGTTTAATTCTTTTTTGATTCTTAATATTTCTCTAGTATGAATTTCAATATCTGTTGCCTGACCCTGCGCACCACCTAATGGTTGATGGATCATAATTCTTGCATGTGGCAAGGCATATCTTTTTCCTTTTTCACCACTACTTAATAGGAATGAACCCATACTTGCAGCTTGTCCCATACAAATAGTTACAACATCTGGTTTTATATAATTCATAGTATCATAAATACTCATACCAGCAGTTACAACTCCACCTGGTGAATTTATATAAAGATAGATGTCTTTTTCTGGGTCTTCTGCTTCTAAAAATAAAAATTGTGAGACTATTAAACTAGCACTTTGATCATTAACTTCTCCGTGAAGCATAATAATTCTATCTTTTAGGAGTCTAGAGTATATATCATAGGCTCTTTCTCCTCTTCCTGTTTTTTCTATGACTGTAGGTATTAACATTTATGTCCTTTAAATTAATTTGTTACAAATTATAAATATTAAAATAGTTTAACATTTATAATCTCCCCAAAGGGAAAAGATTATTTAGCTTTTTTATCTAATAAAGTTGCTAAAAGTTGTTCTTCTACCATACTCATTTTTACAGCAGCTAAAAGATTGTTTTCTTTATAATATTCTAATACTTTTTGTGCATCTTGACCAGCTCTAAGTGCTTCAAAATAGATAACTTGTAAAACTTGATTATCATCAACGTTTACATTTTCTTTTTTAGCTAATTCATCAACTATAAAAGTTAATTTTACTTTTTCGGCTGCTTCTTTTTTAGATTCTTCTCTTAATTCATTTAATTTTTCTTCGTTTGAAGTAAGAGCTTGGATTTCTTCTGGTTTCATTTTTGAAGCTTTTTCATTAATTACAAGTTCAGCTTCTTTTTCAATTATTGAATCTGGTAAATCAAATTCTACAGCTTTAAGTAATTTTTCTACTAATTCTTCTTTTTTAGGAGCAAATACTTCAGCTTTTTTAGTCATTAAAAGTTCTTTTTTAATTTCTTCTTTTAGAGTATCAACTGTTGCATCATCTTTTTGAAGAAGTTTTTTGGCTAATTCATCATCAATTTCAGGAACTTGTTTTGCTCTAATTTCTTTAAGAGTTACTTTGAAAGTCGCTTCTTTTCCAGCTAATTCTTTTGCTTGATATTCTGCTGGGAATGTAACTTTAATCTCTTTTTCTTCTCCAACTTTCATACCAATTAATTGATCTTCAAATCCAGGAATGAATGTATTACTTCCTACTTCTAGTGGATAATCATTTGCTTCACCATTTTCCATTTCTTTATCATCAATATATCCGATGAAATCAACTACAGCAATATCACCTTTTTCTACAGTATCTTTATCAATTTTTACAGGTTCACTTGATTCTTTTGCATAATTAGCAATTTTAGCATCAACATCTGTATCACTAATTTTTGGAAGTTCAACTTCTGGGATTAAATCTTCATAATTTTCGATTGCAACTTCTGGTTTTGAAGAAATTTTGATTTCAATATCAGTTTTTTCTTCACCTCTATCAAATTTAGTGAAAATCGGTTCACCCATAATATCTTCTTGTTTAATATCTAATTGCGTAAGTGCTTCTTGATATTCTTTTTTGATTAATTCATCGATGGCATCTTTTTCAATTTGTTCAGCATACATTTTTTTAACGATTGCTACAGGAACTTTTCCTTTTCTAAATCCATCTACTTTTACTTGTTTAGCAAGTTTTTTAGCTACTTTTTCTTTTTGTACATCTATAATTGAGTTATCAAGTTCGATTTTAATTAAAGCATTTGCTTTATTAATTCTTTCTGTTGTCATCTCTTACCTTTATTTAGTTTTTAATTAGGTATAATATCAAAAAAAATAGTAAATTACAAATTTAAGGGATGAAAATTTGCCATTAAAATCATTAAAAAATAGAATAAAGCGAACTCAACTTTCAAAACCATTTGGAGTTGTTACTAAAATTAATCCTACTAACTTAATAGCTATTGGAATTACTCCAAGTATAGGTGATATTGTGAAAATAGAGGGAAATATTACAACTCTTGGAATGGTAACAAGTTTGGATAGAAGTAGTTTTACTATTACTCCTTTTGGATTTTTGGAAGGGCTTAAAATTAATGATAAAGTTTATATAGATGAAGATGGTATGCAAATTCCAGTAGGAGATGGACTTTTAGGAAGAGTGGTTGATCCTTTTATGAAGCCAATTGATGGTAAAGGAGTTATCGAAACAGATACGAAATATCCAATTATGTCAAAACCAATTTCACCTCTTAAAAGAGGGCTAATTCACGATGTTTTTCCAACAGGAGTGAAAACTATTGATGGTATATTAACTTGTGGAAAAGGACAAAAACTTGGCATTTTTGCCGGAAGTGGAGTTGGAAAATCAACTCTCATGAGTATGATTGTTAGAGGAAGTACTTCACCTATTAAAGTAATTGCATTAATTGGAGAAAGAGGAAGAGAAATACCAGAATTTATAGAAAAAAATTTAGGTGGCAATTTAGAAAATACGGTAATGATAGTCGCTACAAGTGATGATTCTGCTTTAATGAGAAAATATGGCGCTTTTTCTGCAATGGCAGTTGCTGAATATTTCAAAGATAAAGGAATGGATGTTTTATTTATGATGGATAGTATTACAAGATTTGCAATGGCACAAAGAGAAATAGGTCTTGCAATGGGTGAGCCACCTACAAGTAAAGGGTATCCACCAAGTTCGCTTATGTTACTTCCACAACTTATGGAAAGAGCCGGAAAAGAGGATGGTAAAGGTGCAATTACAGCATTTTTTACTGTTTTAGTTGATGGTGATGATATGTCGTCTGACCCCATAGCTGATCAAAGTAGATCAATTTTGGATGGACATATAATTTTAAGTAGAGAGCTTACAGATATGGGTATTTATCCTCCAATTAATATTTTAAACAGTGCAAGTAGAGTTATGGGGGATGTCATTAGTGATGAACATAAAAAAGCTGTGATGAAATTTAAAAAATTGTATGCACTTTATAAAGAAAATGAAGTTTTGATTAGAATTGGTGCTTATACAAAAGGAGTTGATGCTGAACTTGACGAAGCAGTATCTAAAATAGAAAAGATGAAAGGTTTTATGGTACAAGGTGCTGAAGAAATATATTCTTATGACGAGATTGAGAAAATGCTTTTAAGTATAGTTTCATAAATTTTAATAAATAAATAGTAATCTAAAATACTCAACAATAATGCAAATTTTTTAACATTACAAAAAGCTAAAAAGAGAGCGCAAGCGCCCTTTGGGGTTGAAGCACACTTTTTTTAACGCTTTTTTTTGTTAAAATTAGCAGTTGTTTTGTTTATTTAATTACTTTTTTATAAAGTTTAATTAAATAAATAAGAAAACTTGACAATAATATACTAAACTTGTTATAATTAACAAAAAATTCAAGGAGAATTATATGGCTAAACAAGAGTTTAAAACAGAAATAAAACAATTATTACATTTAATGATTCATTCACTATATTCAAATAAGGAAATCTTTTTAAGAGAACTTATCTCAAATTCAAGTGATGCTATTGATAAATTAAAATATTTAACATTAACAGACGATAAGCTAAAATCACTTAAATTTGATCCAAGAATTGATGTTAAAATCGATAATGAAAATAAAACTATTAAAATTAGCGATACTGGTATTGGTATGAATGAAACTGATTTGGTTGAAAATCTTGGAACAATTGCAAAAAGTGGAACAAAAGCATTTTTAGAACAAATTGAAAAAGAAGAAAAAGTTGATAATAATTTAATTGGTCAATTTGGAGTTGGGTTTTATAGTGCATTTATAGTGGCAAAAAAAGTTGAAGTAATTACAAAAAAAGCTGGTGAAAATGAGGCTTATAAATGGATTAGTGAAGGAAATGGTGAATTTGAAATAACTAAAGCCAAAAAAGAAAATTATGGAACTGAAATTACTCTATTTATAAGAGAAGATAGTGAAGAATTTTTAGATGAAAATAAAATAGATAATATCATCAAAAAGTATTCAAATCACATTCCTTATCCAATCTATATGGAAAAAACTAAATATCTTGAAGATGGTAAAACTGAAAAAGAGGTAGCTCAAGTAAATAGTGCAACCGCATTATGGACTAAACCTAAAAAAGAATTAAGTGATGAAGATTATGCATCTTTTTATGAAACAATGGCTCATTCAAATGAAAAACCATTGAAATGGATACATACAAAAGCAGAAGGAACTATTGAATATACAACTTTATTTTATTTACCAAGTAAAGCACCACTTGATTTATATAGAGTAGATTATCAAAGTGGAGTAAAATTGTATATCAAAAGAGTGTTTATTACAGATGATGATAAAGAGTTATTACCAACTTATTTAAGATTTGTTAGAGGAATTATTGATAGTGAAGATTTACCATTAAATGTAAGTAGAGAAATACTTCAAAGTAATCCAATTTTAGCTAAAATTAAAAAAACAAGTATAAAAAATATTTTCAAAATGATTTCTAAACTTGATGATGAAAAATATAAAACTTTCTGGAATGAATTTGGTAAAGTGATGAAAGAAGGTTTAGGGGATTATGAACATCAAGAAAAAATATTAGAACTTTCTAAATTTGATACAAACAAAAGAGAATTTATTAGTTTAGATGAATATATCCAAGCAAATAAAGATGAAAAGGTAATCTATTATTTAGTTGGGAAAAATAAAGAGTTACTTAAAAATTCACCACTTTTAGAAAATCAAGATAAAGAAGTTTTATTATTAAGTGATGAAATTGATGAATTAGTTTTTCCAATGGTAACTAAATATAAAGAGTATGAATTTAAACCACTTAATAAAGAAGAAGTAAAAGATTTAAGTGATGAATACAAAGATTTAGTTGCAAAAGTGAAAGTTAGCTTAGGTGATGAGGTAAAAGAAGTAAAAGTAACAGATAGACTAAAAGAAACTCCAGCTGTTTTAGTATTTGATGAAGACCATAATCCTCAAATGGAAATGATGATGAGACAAATGGGAATGGAAGCACCAAAAGTAAAACCAGTTTTAGAATTGAATCCAAATAGTGATATTATCAAAAAACTAAATGAAAATTATAAAGAAGAAGTTTTAAAAGTTTTGGTTGATGAAGCAAAACTTACACTTGGTTTAGAGCTATCTAATCCAAAAGAATTTATTGATAGAATTAACTCTATACTTAAAAAATCTCTATAATTTTAGTATAATCTCTTCTAAAAAGGAGAGATTATGCACTCTTTCAATACTCCAATAAAAAAATTAAACAATATTTATGTAAAACTTGAATATAAAAATCCAGCAGGAAGTATTAAAGATAGACCTGCAGTTTATATGCTGAGTGACGCTTATAATAAAGGTTACACAGAAATTGTTGAAGCTACAAGTGGAAATACAGGAATAGCATTAGCTTATTATGGAAAATACTTTAATATTAAATCAACTATTTTTATGCCATCTTTTTTTTCTATAGAAAGACAAAAAATAATAAAACTTTATGGCGCTAATTTAATTTTGGTAGATGGAAATATGAGTGATGCTATAAATGAAGCAAAAGAATATGCTAAAAAAAACAGTCTATATTTAACAAATCAGTTTAACAACCCAATGAATGAAATTGCACATATCCAAACGACTGCACCAGAGATTTTAGCACAAGTTCCAAAAATTAATTATTTTGTAGCAGGTGTTGGAAGCGGTGGTACGCTCATGGGAATGGCAAAAAGGTTAAAACCTTATGGAATTAAAATAGTAGCAGTTGAAAGTAAAAACTCATCTCCTTTATATAATAAGATGTTTAATAAAAACAATAATTTAAAATCACATAAGATTCAAGGAATAGGTGCAGGTTTTATTCCTGCAAATATAGATATGAATTATATTGATGATGTTATTTTAGTAGATGATGATGAAGTTATAGAGTTTACAAAACATCTTCCTGACATTGGAATAACAGGAGGAATCAGTACAGCTGCGAATATAATAGCTGCTAAAAAGTTAAAAGGAAATGTAGTTACAGTTGCATCTGATAATATTGAAAGATATTTGAGCTTTTTATAATTTCCCTAGATTAAGGCTTTTCATATATTTTATTAAGAAACTTCATTAAATTTGAAAAGAAAAGAGAAAAAAGACTTGACAAAGGGATTATAATTTACTATAATTCCAGTCCACAAACGCAATAAGCGGTTGAGAGAAATTGAAAGAATTAATGAAAACATATAGATAAGTAACAAACGAAAATTTCTTTGAGTGATTCAAAGGATTAAACTTTTTATGGAGAGTTTGATCCTGGCTCAGAGTGAACGCTGGCGGCATGCCTAACACATGCAAGTCGAACGAGAACGGATCTAACTTCGGTTAGATTGTCAGCTAAGTGGCGCACGGGTGAGTAACACGTAGTTATCTGCCTCACAGTCTGGGATAACAATTGGAAACGATTGCTAATACCGGATATACCCCACGGGGGAAAGCTTTAGTGCTGTGAGATGAGACTGCGACGTATCAGCTAGTTGGTAGGGTAAGAGCCTACCAAGGCTAAGACGCGTAACTGGTCTGAGAGGATGATCAGTCACACTGGAACTGAGACACGGTCCAGACTCCTACGGGAGGCAGCAGTGGGGAATATTGCACAATGGAGGAAACTCTGATGCAGCAATGCCGCGTGGAGGATGACGGATTTCGGTCTGTAAACTCCTTTTATATAGGAAGATAATGACGGTACTATATGAATAAGCACCGGCTAACTCCGTGCCAGCAGCCGCGGTAATACGGAGGGTGCAAGCGTTACTCGGAATCACTGGGCGTAAAGAGCGCGTAGGCTGGTTTGTAAGTTAGAAGTGAAATCCCCCAGCTTAACTGTGGAACTGCTTCTAAAACTGCAGACCTAGAATTTGGGAGAGGTAAGTGGAATTCCTGGTGTAGGGGTGAAATCCGTAGAGATCAGGAGGAATACCGAAAGCGAAGGCGACTTACTGGAACAATATTGACGCTGATGCGCGAAAGCGTGGGGAGCAAACAGGATTAGATACCCTGGTAGTCCACGCCCTAAACGATGGACACTAGTCGTTGCTATAAAGCAGTGACGCAGCTAACGCGATAAGTGTCCCGCCTGGGGAGTACGGTCGCAAGATTAAAACTCAAAGGAATAGACGGGGACCCGAACAAGCGGTGGAGCATGTGGTTTAATTCGAAGATACGCGAAGAACCTTACCTAGGCTTGACATCCCAAGAATCTTTCAGAGATGAGAGAGTGCCTGCTTGCAGGAACTTGGTGACAGGTGCTGCACGGCTGTCGTCAGCTCGTGTCGTGAGATGTTGGGTTAAGTCCCGCAACGAGCGCAACCCCTGTTGTTAGTTGCTAACAGTTCGGCTGAGCACTCTAACAAGACTGCCTGGGTAACCAGGAGGAAGGTGGGGACGACGTCAAGTCATCATGGCCCTTATGCCTAGGGCGACACACGTGCTACAATGGTTAGGATAAAGAGACGCAATACCGCGAGGTGGAGCAAATCTCTAAACCTAATCCCAGTTCGGATTGTAGTCTGCAACTCGACTACATGAAGTTGGAATCGCTAGTAATCGTGGATCAGCCATGCCACGGTGAATACGTTCCCGGGTCTTGTACTCACCGCCCGTCACACCATGGGAGTTGAGTTCACCCAAAGCGGGGATGCCAAATTGGCTACCCTCTACGGTGGGCTCAGCAACTGGGGTGAAGTCGTAACAAGGTAACCGTAGGAGAACCTGCGGTTGGATCACCTCCTTTCTAGAGGAAAGAAGAAGAGATTTATTTCTCTTCTTTCGAGATATAGAGAAAACTATTCAAATCGACAATAAATAAAACTTTGACACTCAAAGGAAAATAGTTTGTTACTTAATTATATGTTTTAAGCTTAAAGCTTATCATGGGTACATTTGGGACTATAGCTCAGCTGGTTAGAGTGCACCCCTGATAAGGGTGAGGTCCCAGGTTCAAGTCCTGGTAGTCCCACCAGAGTGGGGAATTAGCTCAGCTGGGAGAGCGCCTGCCTTGCACGCAGGAGGTCAGCGGTTCGATCCCGCTATTCTCCACCACTTTTAAATTAGATAACTGCGGTTATTTAATTTAAGAGCGAAAAACTCTTAAAAAGTTAATTGAAAATTAGTTGTTAAAAGTCTTGTCAAATAAAGAATTAAGAAGTTATAAAGGGCGTATGGTGAATGCCTAGGCTAACAGAGGCGATGAAGGACGTGTTAGGCTGCGAAAAGCTACGTGGAGCTGCCAAAGAGCTTTGATACGTAGATGTCCGAATGGGGAAACCCGGCTAATGGAGACATTAGTCACCCGCAAGGGAGTTAACCTGGTGAAGTGAAACATCTCAGTAGCCAGAGGAAGAGAAATCAAACGAGATTCCGAAAGTAGCGGCGAGCGAAATCGGATTAGCCCGATATTATGTAGCATATTATATAACTGAATTAGCTGGGAAGCTAAACTATAAAAGGTGATAGTCCTGTAAGTGAAATATGAAATGTGAGACTAAATAATATCCTAGTGAGTAAGTCGGAACACGTGAAATTCTGACTGAACATGGGGGGACCACCCTCCAAGGCTAAATACTACTTGTTAGACCGATAGTGAACCAGTACCGTGAGGGAAAGGTGAAAAGAACCCCAGTGAGGGGAGTGAAATAGAACCTGAAACCATATGCCTACAATCATTCAGAGCCGTATTGTTTATCAACGGTGATGGACTGCCTTTTGCATAATGAGCCTGCGAGTTATGGTGTCTGGCGAGGTTAAGCGAATGCGAAGCCGAAGCGAAAGCGAGTCTGAATAGGGCGATTAGTCAGATGCTGTAGACCCGAAGCTGAGTGATCTATCCATGAGCAGGTTGAAGCGGGTGTAAAAGCCCGTGGAGGACCGAACCGGTAAGTGTTGAAAAACTTTCGGATGACTTGTGGATAGGGGTGAAAGGCCAATCAAACTCAGTGATAGCTGGTTCTCTCCGAAATGCATTTAGGTGCAGCGTCAAGACGTAGCCATAAGGGGTAGAGCTCTGATAGGGCTAGGGCGACCTACAGTTGTACCAAACCCTGTCAAACTTCGAATACTTATGGTGGAATCTTGGCAGTGAGGCGTAGGGTGATAAAATCCTATGTCAAGAGGGGAACAACCCAGACTACCAATTAAGGTCCCAAAGTGATAACTAAGTGGAAAAGGAGGTTTTTCTGCTTAGACAACCAGGAGGTTGGCTTAGAAGCAGCCATCCTTTAAAGAAAGCGTAACAGCTCACTGGTCGAGCGGAAAAGCGCCGAAAATATAACGGGGCTAAAGTTATCCACCGAAATTGTAGATTCCTGCTGGTCAGGAGTGGTAGGAGAGCGTTCTTGTCAGCGATGAAGCTATACCGGTAAGGAGTAGTGGAGCGGCAAGAAGTGAGCATGCAGGCATGAGTAGCGATAAAAGGAGTGAGAATCTCCTTCGTCGAAAACCCAAGGATTCCTACACTATGCTCGTCAGTGTAGGGTTAGTCGGGACCTAAGGTGAGGCCGAAAGGCGTAATCGATGGAAAACTGGTTAATATTCCAGTACCCACTAATAATGAGGTGATGGGAGGACGCATAGGGCTAAGTACTGTTATCTGATGGAATAGGTAACCGAAGGGAGTAGTTGGTATAGTAGGCAAATCCGCTATACAATACAACGATACCTGATAGGCTTTCAATCTTCTTCGGAGGAGCGAAAGTGAGTATGATGCCGTCGTGCCAAGAAAAGTCTCTAAACCGTTTGAATTATTAGTGGCCCGTACCGTAAACCGACACAGGTGGGTGAGATGAGTATTCTAAGACGCGTGGAAGAACCCTGGTTAAGGAACTCTGCAAACTAGCACCGTATCTTCGGTATAAGGTGTGCCCACTATGAGAGTAGTGGGTCGCAGTGAAAAGTCCCTGCCGACTGTTTAGCAAAAACACAGCACTCTGCTAACTCGCAAGAGGATGTATAGGGTGTGACGCCTGCCCGGTGCTGGAAGGTTAAAGGGATCTGTTAGCGCAAGCGAAGCAGTGAACTGAAGCCCCAGTAAACGGCGGCCGTAACTATAACGGTCCTAAGGTAGCGAAATTCCTTGTCGGTTAAATACCGACCTGCATGAATGGCGTAACGAGTTGGGAGCTGTCTCGACCAGGGATCCAGTGAAATTGTAGTGGAGGTGAAAATTCCTCCTACCCGCGGCAAGACGGAAAGACCCCGTGGACCTTTACTACAGCTTGACATTGCAATCGGGATATCTATGTGCAGGATAGGTGGGAGGCTTTGAAGATAGGACGCCAGTTCTATCTGAGCTACCCTTGAGATACCACCCTTAGGTATTTTGGTTGCTAACTCGCTTGTTTACAGCAAGGAGGACATTGTCTGGTGGGTAGTTTGACTGGGGCGGTCGCCTCCTAAAGAGTAACGGAGGCTTACAAAGGTTGGCTCAAACCGGATGGAAATCGGTTGTAGAGTATAAAGGCATAAGCCAGCCTGACTGCGAGAGAGACATTTCGAGCAGAGACGAAAGTCGGTCTTAGTGATCCGGTGGTTCTGTGTGGAAGGACCATCGCTCAAAGGATAAAAGGTACCCCGGGGATAACAGGCTGATCTCCCCCAAGAGCTCATATCGACGGGGAGGTTTGGCACCTCGATGTCGGCTCATCGCATCCTGGGGCTGGAGCAGGTCCCAAGGGTATGGCTGTTCGCCATTTAAAGCGGTACGCGAGCTGGGTTCAGAACGTCGTGAGACAGTTCGGTCCCTATCTGCCGTGGGCGTAGGAAAGTTGAGGAGAGCTGTCCCTAGTACGAGAGGACCGGGATGGACGAATCTCTGGTGTACCAGTTGTCCTGCCAAGGGCATCGCTGGGTAGCTATATTCGGATGTGATAAGAGCTGAAAGCATCTAAGCACGAAGCCAACTCCAAGATTAACTTTCCCTGAAGGTCGCATGAAGACTACATGCTTGATAGGTTGGATGTGTAATTGCAGTAATGCATTTAGCTGACCAATACTAATAGACCGTTTGACTTTTTAATTCAGACAAGACTTTTATCAACTAATTTATATACAATTAAACAATTTGACTCAAGAGTCATTATATTTGTTTAGTGGGTATAGCGTTAGGGTTACACCTTGTTCCATTTCGAACCAAGTAGTTAAGCCTTTCTGCGCTGATGATACTGCCTCCTACGGAGGTGGAAAAGTAAGCCCCTGCTAAACAATTATAATGACTCTTTTTTAATAGATGTTTTACTTAACATAATATAATACAAACTCCTCTTATT